>NZ_CYSB01000022.1 GCF_001458255.1 Thalassovita autumnalis | reverse complement strand
GTTTTTCGAACTGTGAATCACGCCCCTACGCGGAAATCAATGGGTCCTGACCCTAGAACGGCGGGGACTTGACCCGCTCTCAATTTCTCGAAAGCCTTTGCAAATTCTTGAATGATACGTCGCTCCAAGTCCGAGTATCGCCCATTCAAAACAGCAAGGTCCATTTTGATTTGTTTGAGGGCTTTTCTGTCCAACCTTCTAGGGTTGGCCTTGTCTGACTTGCGAGCGTGACAGTTTGAGCACAAAACAATCATATTGGAAAACTCGTGCTTTTGGACTTTTGCATAATCTTCAATGTGTTCGAATTCTAACGGGTCCGGTGTGCGGCAGACGGCGCAACGATAGCCCGCTTCGATCATCAGATCGCGTTGGAGTGCGGCTGGGATATGGTCTCGAGACATAAAACTCTGATCCTAATTGCGTTATTTCTTGGAACACATCAGAGGCACAGTTACAACAATCGAGACCTTCGCTGGGAAGCTGGCATTCGGACAAGGGGCAGCATTGGTCAAAGTAAGCTCAGAGCGAACCTTCAAAACAGAAATAATGCCGCAGACCCGGCTTCAGATCTGCGGTATTCAAATTAGGCCTCTAGAGGTTCAGCCCCCCGTTACTCCGCCGCCGCTTTTTTGAAATCGGTGGGCTGGTAGTTCAGCACCGGGGACAGCCAGCGTTCAACCTCTTCCAGCGCCATGCCTTTGCGGTTTGCGTAGTCTTCGACCTGATCACGTTCTACCTTGGCGACACCGAAATAGTAGCTTTCGGGCGAGGCGATATAGAGGCCAGAGACCGAGGCGCCGGGCCACATGGCGTAGCTGTCGGTCAGCTCCACCCCGGTGGCTTTGGTGGCATCGAGGAGCTCAAACAGTGTCGCCTTTTCGGTGTGATCGGGCTGCGCCGGGTAGCCGGGGGCGGGACGGATGCCGTCATAGGCTTCTTTGATCAGCTCGTGGTTGGCGAAATCCTCGGCCGCGGCATAGCCCCAAAGCTCCTTGCGAACCTTTTCATGCATCCGCTCAGCGAAGGCTTCGGCGAAACGGTCGGCCAGGGCTTTGACCATGATTGAGGAATAATCATCGTTCTTACCGGCAAACGCCTCGGCGATTTTCTCTTCTTCAGCACCCGCAGTGACGACAAAGCCGCCCAGATAGTCAGCTGTGCCTTCAGGCGCAACGAAATCGGAAAGGGCCACATTGGGACGCCCAGCGCGTTTGGCGCTTTGCTGGCGCAGGGTGTGGAATTTGGCCAGTTCTGCGCTGCGGCTATCGTCCTGCCACAGCTGAATGTCATCGCCCAGCGCATTGGCGGGCCAGAAACCGACGACGGCACGCGGGTGGAACCATTTCTCATCAATGATGCGTTTCAGCATGTCCTGCGCATCGGCAAAGAGCTGACGTGCGGCCTCGCCCTGTTTTTCATCCTCCAGAATACGCGGGTGAACGCCGCGCATTTCCCAGGTCTGGAAGAAGGGCGTCCAGTCGATGTATTCGGCCAGCTCTGCCAGATCCCAACCATCAAAGGTCTGGGTTCCTAGGAAACTGGGCGTGGTGGCCTGATAGCTGGCCCAATCGGCCTGATAGGCATTTTCACGTGCGGTCTCGACGCTGATGCGTTTCTTCGCCAGTTCGGCGCGGGCGTGCTTTTCGGCGACACTGGCATATTCAGCCCGGATGTCGTCGATATAGGTGACCTTCTGCTCATCACTCAGCAGAGACGACACAACCCCCACCGCGCGCGAGGCATCTGTCACATAGACCGCCTGCGCCGTATCAAGGTTCGGGTGGATCTTCACCGCTGTATGCACCTTGGAAGTGGTGGCCCCCCCGATCAACAGGGGCTGCTCCATCCCTTCACGCTGCATTTCCGCGGCGACATGCACCATCTCATCAAGCGACGGGGTGATCAGACCCGACAGGCCGATGATATCAACGTTTTCCTCCCGTGCGACCTGCAGGATCTTTTCAGCAGGCACCATGACGCCGAGGTCGATGATTTCATAGTTGTTACAGGCCAGCACCACACCGACGATGTTCTTGCCGATATCGTGCACGTCCCCCTTCACGGTGGCCATCAGCACCTTACCGGCACTTTCGGCCGCACCGTCTTTTTCGGCGTCCATATAGGGCAGCAGCACGGCAACGGCCTGTTTCATCACACGGGCGGATTTCACCACCTGGGGCAGGAACATCTTGCCGGAGCCGAAGAGATCGCCGACCACGTTCATCCCCGCCATCAGCGGACCCTCAATCACATGCAGCGGGCGTTCGGCGTTTTGACGCGCCTCTTCGGTGTCTTCGTCGATATATTCGGTGATCCCATTCACCAGCGCATGTTCCAGACGTTTCTCAACGCTCCATTCGCGCCAGGTCAGGTCTTTCTCTTTGCCTTTGCTGCCCCCCTGCCCGCGGAAACGTTCGGCAATCTCCAGCATCCGCTCGGTGGCATCAGGACGGCGGTTCATCACCACGTCTTCGCAGGCGTCGCGCAGATCCGGGTCGATCTGGTCATAGACGGCCAACTGACCGGCATTGACGATCCCCATATCCACCCCGGCCTGAATACCGTGGTAAAGGAAGACCGAGTGCATCGCTTCGCGCACCAACTCATTGCCCCGGAAACTGAACGACAGGTTCGACACCCCTCCTGAGACATGCACATGCGGCAGGTCGGTGGTGATGCGGCGGGCGGCCTCAATGAAGTCGACACCGTAGTTGTCGTGTTCCTCAATACCCGTCGCCACAGCAAAGACGTTGGGGTCAAAGATGATGTCTTCGGGCGCAAAGCCCACCTGCTGGGTCAGGATTTCATAGGCGCGGGTACAGATTTCGACCTTGCGGTCCTCGGTATCGGCCTGTCCAACCTCATCAAAGGCCATGACCACCACAGCGGCGCCATAGGCCCGGCACAGGCGGGCCTGTTCGATAAACTGTGCCTCGCCTTCCTTCATCGAGATCGAGTTTACTATGGCCTTGCCCTGCACACATTGCAGACCGGCCTCAATCACCTCCCACTTGGAGCTGTCGATCATGATCGGCACACGGGCGATATCCGGCTCGGAGGCGATGAGGTTCAGGAACTCCACCATTGCGGCTTTGGAGTCGATCAGACCCTCATCCATGTTCACGTCAATGATCTGCGCGCCGTTTTCCACCTGTTGGCGGGCCACATCCAATGCGGTGGCGTAATCACCATTGGTGATCAGCTTGCGGAATTTGGCAGAGCCGGTGACGTTGGTCCGCTCGCCCACATTCACAAACGGAATGTCCTTGGTCAGGGTAAAGGGTTCCAAGCCAGACAGGCGCATTTGCGGCGCGACTGTCGGAATGGTGCGTGGGGTAATGTCTGCCACCGCCTGCGCAATGGCGCGGATGTGGTCATAGGTGGAGCCACAGCAGCCCCCTACTACATTGACCAGCCCCTCACGGGCGAAACCTGCCACCTGCTCGGCCATCTCTTCGGGCGTTTCGTCATATTCACCCATCTCATTGGGCAGGCCCGCGTTCGGATAGGCACAGGTCAGGGTGTCAGCCACATTGGAGATCTCGGCAATATGGGCGCGCATCGCATTGGCACCCAGCGCACAGTTCAGACCAATGGTCAGCGGCTGCGCGTGACGGACCGAATGCCAGAAAGCGGTAGGTGTCTGCCCCGACAGGGTGCGCCCCGACAGATCGGTAATCGTGCCAGAGATCATCACCGGATACCGCATACCGCGCTCTTCAAACACTTGCTCACAGGCAAAGATCGCCGCCTTGGCATTCAGCGTGTCAAAGATCGTCTCAATCAACAGGATATCAGCGCCGCCTTCCAACAGACCACGGGCCTGCTGTGCATAGGCCTCACGCAACTCATCAAAGGTCACGGCGCGGTAGCCCGGGTTGTTCACGTCCGGGCTGATCGAGGCGGTGCGGTTGGTCGGCCCAAGGGCGCCTGCAACATAGCGTTTGCGGCCATCCTCTTTCTCAGCGCGGTCCATGGCGATCCGGGCCAGACGCGCGCCTTCGATGTTGATCGCATCCACCAGCCCCTGCTGATCATAATCCGCCTGCGCAATGGTGGTGCCGGAAAACGTGTTGGTCTCCACAATATCCGCACCGACCATGGCGTAGTTATAGTGGATCTCTTCCACCAGATCGGGGCGGGTCAGGTTCAACAGGTCGTTGTTGCCCTTCAGCGGTTTGTCACTGTGGATGTGGGCGTGGCAGGTACAGCCCGGCCCGTGACCGGAATGATCCCCGTTAAAGTCATCTTCGACCAGTCCAAGCTTCTGGATCTGGGTGCCCATCGCACCGTCCAACACAAGGATCCGCTCTTTGGCGGCAGCTTCAAGTTCGGCAAAAACAGGGGAAAGCGGGAGGGAGGCAACAGACATACGGGCACCATGTGGTTCTTATGAGGTTGCGCCTATGTATCGCCTGCCCTTTCATAAGCCCAATTCATAATAATCATGATTTATATGAGGAGCCCTCAAGTTCAGGGCTGCAAAATGTCGGTCTTCGGCCACCAAAGGTCTGAATTGAAACAGTTCCCCACCCACCGCTCAGAAATGCTGAGAGGGGAAAACCAAGAGGATGCGCCATGGCCGAACCGATCACCCGCGGCTATTGCCAGTGCCAAGCGACAGCCTGGGAATTCACCGGCGCAGCAACCTGGCAATGCTACTGTCACTGTGATGACTGCCGCCGCAACTGCGCCGCGCCGGTGGTGGCCTGGCTGGGTGTGCCATTGCGCCAGTTTCGCTGGACAGGTGCCGCGCCCAAAACGCGCGAAAGCTCCCCCGGGGTTTTTCGCCACTTCTGCGCTGACTGTGGCTCCCCCATGGGCTTTGAGGCAGACCACTATGCTGGCGGCATGCATCTTTATGCGGGATCATTGGAGCACCCTGAAACCTTTGCCCCGACCTTTCATGTCAACTATCAGGCCAAGCTGCCCTGGCTGCAGATGAACGACGATCTGGTGAAATACGACGGCACATTGCTGCACAACCCCGAAGACCTGAGCACCTACGACTGACGCCATCCCTTGCGGCACGCCCGTATGGCTTGAGACTTGCCCCACGCCTGTCCCTGCCGCAGGCTAGAAACGACTGAACAGGAGCCCAAGATGCCAGAGATCACCCATTCCGCCGCCGCCATGATTTCCGGCATGGAACCCCACCTGCGCGCGGGGCGCTTTGTTTTTGTGTCAGTCAATGGCGAACAGGACGCCAGTGACCTGCAACATGCGGCCATTGCCACCTTCCGGGAGGAGGAAGGGCTTTCGCTGATCCTGCCCTTTGATGTCGCGGCAGACGCAGGGTTTGACACCACCCAGCCGATGGCCTGTATCACCCTCAACGTCTACTCCGCCCTATCAGGCGTCGGGCTGACCGCCGCGGTGTCTGGCGCATTGGGGGCAAGTGACATTCCGTGTAACATTGTCGCCGCCTACCATCATGACCATGTCTTTGTCCCCTGGGATGCCAAAGACCGCGCGCTGACCGCCCTACAAACCCTGCAATCCAGCGCGAAATCCTAGAAACCAGCCCCAAACCGGTCATCACGGCCCCTTGTTGCGAATAATTCTCATTTTTATTCTCAACACTATTGCGAATGGTTCTCAATTTCATTATCAACAGGTCAACACGACAGGAAACCCAACAGGACCGGAGCCCATGATGGCCAAATCCCTTTTGACCGGCGCATTGATCACTGCTGTTCTCGCCTCACCTGCGATGGCGGAAAAAATGAAGGTCGTTACCACCTTTACGGTTTTGTCTGACATGGCGCAGAACGTGGCGGGGGATGCAGCCGATGTTGTCTCTGTAACTAAGCCCGGTGCGGAAATCCACGGCTACCAGCCGACACCACGTGACATTGTGCGCGCCTATGACGCTGATCTGGTGCTGTGGAACGGGCTGAACCTGGAACTGTGGTTCGAACAGTTCATCGCAAACCTGGGCGATGTGCCCTCGGTCACCCTCACCGATGGGATTGAGCCGATTTCGATCGTCGAAGGGTCCTACGAAGGCAAAGCCAACCCGCATGCCTGGATGGGTCTGGACAACGCCATTGTCTATATCGACAACATCGCCACCGCCTTTGCTGATCAGGACCCAGCGAATGCAGCAGTCTACAAAGCCAATGCCGAGGCGTATAAGGACCAGCTGCGCGCCACCATTGAGCCGCTGAAAGCGCAGATCGCCGAGGTGCCTGCTGACAAACGCTGGCTGGTGTCCTGTGAGGGCGCCTTCAGCTATCTGGCCAAGGATCTGGGCCTGCAGGAACTGTACCTCTGGCCGATGAATGCCGATCAGACTGGCACGCCGCAACAGGTGCGCAAGGTCATCGATGGTGTCCGCGCCAACAATATCACCGCTGTTTTCTGTGAAAGCACCGTCAACAACGACCCCGCCAAACAGGTGGCGCGTGAAACCGGTGCCTCTTATGGTGGAATGCTCTATGTAGATAGCCTGAGTGAGGCGAACGGGCCGGTGCCGACCTATCTGGACCTCTTGCGCGTCACCTCGGAAACCATCGCAACCGGTTTGACCGCAACCTTAAACTAAACGCGGGACAGCCCACCCATGAAAGATCACATGACCCTGCCCGATGCAGCCACGCTAAAGGAGTTCACTGCCGAGGACGGCCCCGGCGGTGGCATCCTAGCCCGCGACGTCACAGTTACCTATCGTAACGGCCACACCGCCCTGCGTGAGGCCAGCTTTGCCATTCCGCGTGGCACGGTGACCGCGCTTGTGGGGGTCAACGGTGCCGGCAAGTCAACGCTGTTTAAGGCGATCATGGGCTTTGTGCCCGCTGCGCAGGGCAGCATCCACCTGTTAGGCCGAACGGTGAAACAGGCGTTGAAGGAAAACCTCGTCGCCTATGTGCCGCAATCCGAAGAAGTGGACTGGGCCTTCCCGGTGCTGGTGGAAGATGTGGTCATGATGGGGCGTTACGGACATATGGGGCTGCTGCGACGGCCCCGTAAGGCCGACCACGAAGCGGTGGATCAGGCGCTGAACCGCGTCAACATGCAGGATTTCCGCAAACGCCAGATTGGCGAACTCTCCGGGGGCCAGCGCAAACGGGTCTTTCTGGCCCGCGCTTTGGCGCAAGATGGCAAGGTGATCCTGCTGGATGAACCCTTTACCGGGGTGGACGTTAAAACCGAAGATCAGATCATCGCACTGCTGCGTGAGCTGCGCGACGAAGGCCGGGTGATGCTGGTCTCGACCCATAACCTGGGCTCGGTCCCTGAATTCTGTGATCGCACCGTGCTGGTCAAAGGCACCGTGCTGGATTACGGCCCGACCGAAACCACCTTTACCCGCGACAACCTGAAACGCGCTTTTGGTGGTGTGCTGCGCCAATTCACCCTTGGCGGCCAAGAGCTGCACGATGACGACGATCCGCGCCAGATCTCGATCCTGACGGATGATGAACGGCCCTTCGTGCAATATGGTGATGAGACCCGCAAAACCGAAGGTGAGGCGGAGCCGAAGGCATGATCACCCTACTGGAACCGTTTACCTACAACTACATGCTGAACGCCATGTGGGTGTCGGCCCTTGTGGGGGGCGTCTGTGCCTTCCTGTCGGCCTACCTGATGCTGAAAGGCTGGTCGCTGATCGGCGATGCGCTGTCCCATTCGGTGGTGCCGGGTGTTGTGGGTGCCTATGCGCTAGGGCTGCCCTTTGCGCTAGGGGCCTTTATTTCCGGCGGATTGGCGGCAGGGGCGATGCTGTTCCTGTCGGACCGATCAGGTCTGAAGATCGATGTGATCATCGGGCTGATCTTCACCAGTTTCTTTGGGCTGGGTCTGTTTCTGGTGTCATTGAACCCTGCCTCCATCAATGTGCAGACCATCACCATGGGAAACATTCTGGCGATCACCCCCGAAGACACGCTGCAACTGGCGATCATCGGGTTTGTGTCACTGGCTGTGCTGCTGGTGAAATGGAAGGACCTGATGGTCACTTTCTTTGACGAAAGCCATGCGCGCTCCATCGGGTTGAACCCTGGCGCGCTGAAACTGGTGTTCTTCATGCTGCTGTCGGCCTCGGTTGTGGCGGCGATGCAGACCGTGGGGGCCTTTCTGGTGATTGCCATGGTGGTGACCCCGGGGGCGACGGCCTATCTGCTGTGTGACCGCTTCCCGCGGCTGATTGTGACCTCCGTTGTGATCGGCATGCTGTCGAGCTTCATCGGCGCCTATCTGAGCTATTTTCTGGACGGGGCCACGGGTGGCGTGATTGTCACCCTGCAAACCCTTGTGTTCCTGACCGCTTTCATCTTCGCGCCGAAACACGGCCTGCTGGCCGCCCGCGCCAAAGCCCGCGCAGCCTTGACGGCCCCAGTGTCTGAGGAGGCGACATAATGGATCAGCTTCTGTTCCCTTTCATGTTCCCCTTCATGCAGAACGCATTCTGGATCTGCGCCATCGTTGCGGTGCCCACGGCCCTGCTCAGCTGTTTTCTGGTGTTGAAAGGCTGGGCACTGATGGGCGATGCGATCAGCCACGCCGTGCTGCCCGGCATTGTGCTGGCCTATATCGCCGGTATCCCATTGATCATCGGGGCCTTTCTGGCCGGGATGGGCTGCGCGGTGGCCACCGGCTATCTGGCTGAAAACAGCCGGGTGAAACAGGACACGTTGATGGGGGTTGTCTTCTCAGGCATGTTTGGGGTGGGCCTTTTGCTCTACACCTCGGTTGAGACAAACGCGCATCTGGATCACATCCTTTTCGGCAATATCCTGGGCGTCCATGCCGAGGATCTGTGGACCGCAGGCCTCATCGCCGCGCTGACCACGCTCGCCATGGCGGTGAAATGGAAAGACCTGATGCTGCATGCCTTTGACCCTGCACAGGCCCGCGCGGCCGGGCTGAACGTCACACTGCTGCACTACGGGTTGCTGACGATCCTCAGCCTGGTGATCGTCGCCACACTGTCGGCCACCGGCCTGATCCTGGCGATTGGCCTGCTGATTGCGCCCGGGGCCATCGCCTTCCTGATCACCAAACGGTTTGGCGTCATGCTGGTCGTCGCGGTGGTGGTGAATGTGATTTCGATGCTGGCGGGAACCTACCTCAGCTTCTTCATCGACAGCGCCCCGGCACCGACGATCATTCTGATCCTCACCGCCGTGTTCATCATCGCGCTGGTTGCACGCCGCCTGACAGATGCCCGCCAACAGCGGCAAATGCTGTGAGTTGGGATCGACTTAGCGACTGATGCCGCTCAAAACGTGTGGTTTTTCTAGACAGCACGCGGCCAAACCGTAAAACTAAACGCCAAGGCCGAAACCCGGTGGCCCTGGCGCCCCCTGCTGGCCAATGAGACATTGAATGTGGCTTTTGGGGAATTCGATTGCGCGGCAACACCAATAGTACCGAAGTATTTCCGAACGTTGGATCCGATCAAGACCGCGTTTTGATCCGCGCTATGTTGCAACAACCGCGTACCAATGCGGCGCGGGATCTGCTGGACCGCAAATTCGAAATCGTCTTCCCGGTGCTTTTGCTGTTTGTCACCGCGCTGGCCTATATCAGCGGCGACCGGCGCAGCCTGCTGGAGCTGGCGGAATACACGTTCTCAAGCCACCTGCCCCATCCGGCCACCATCCTGCTGCTGGTTGGCTTCACCCTGTTTCCTGTGAACCGCCGCCCGGTGTTTGCTGTGTCGTTTTTGCTGCTGCATGTCCTGTCAACGCTGTGGACCATTCACACCGGTAGTTATGAACTGCCCCGTAACATGGGCTTTGCGGCCTTTTTGGGGGCCAGCCTGCTGTTCAATGCGGCCTTCGGCTTTGGCTTGGCCTACCTGACCCGCGTGGTTGAGCCGATACTGGCACGCGGCCCCTATAAACCGTCATTGGACGTTTCCCTCTCAGCCACAACATTTGCCATCATCCTGGGGCTTGGCACGCCCTTGGTTTTGGCCGCCTCCTGGGTGGGCACCACCTATCTGGGGCTGGGCCGGTTGGATGAAATGGCGACGATGTCTGCCAGTCAGGCGATCCGCACCGGGGTCTATGTCACCTTCTGCCTGATCTTTGCGCTTTATCCGCCAACCCTTGGCACCATCCTGCGCGCCACGCCGCTGCTGATCCTGTTCCTGCTCATCGGGCTGCTGGACAAGTCTCTTGGCTGGCAGACCGAGCGGGTGTTTACCGTGATGTTTGCGATCTCATTGCGCTACATCATGCCGGTCACCACCGCCCTGCCGATCACCTTGCTTGGCATTGTCCTGCAGCGTGTGCTGATCCCGGATGAAACCATGAACTGGCCGCAGGACTACCTGATCTTTGCAACGCTGTTTGCCATGATGACGCTGTTTGATCTGGCGCTTCTGAACCAGCGGGCACAGAGCTATCGCAACCGCACTTTGCGCCAGAAGCTATGGAATTCATACGAGTTTTCCAAATACGGCTATTTCCTTTACAACGCCAAACTGCAGCGGTTCTGGATGGACAATATGATCCGCCTGGCGCCGCAGCGCACGTTCAGTGACACGCTGCCGGACACTTTGCGCCGGATGCCACCAAAAGATGCCAGCAAACTGTCGCGCATTCTGTCCAGCCACGCGCCAGAGCCTCAGGCCGCCATCGTGCAGGTGGCAAATGGCAACAGCTGGGAAGACGGTGCACCCTACCGGGTCTACCGCCTACACAGCGTTTCAGAAATGTCGTGGCAATATGGTCTAGTGACCATCGGCACCTTGACGGACATCACCGAAATCCACGAAGCCTCGGTCGCACTGAAGGAAACGCTGCGCCAACTGGAGGTCAGCAAAGAACGTCAGCACCGCCTGTTTGCTCTGATCAGCCATGAATTGCGCACCCCTGCCGCGCTGTTGAAGATGCTGGCCGAACAGATGAATGACACGCAGGACTGGGACAAGCTGGGCCCGCGATTTGATAATGTGCTGCAGCAGTTCCTAACACTGATGGATGACATGGGCAGCGTGGTGCGGGATGAGGATCTGCTGCCCGCCAGCGAAAGTAGCTTCCGCCCCAATGATCTGGTCAATCACCTGGCCAATGTCTACCGCGTGGTGGCAGAGCAAGCCGGTATCGCCATCGATCTGCGCACCGCCCAGAAATATGATGCGGAACGGATCACCGATGTGGGACGGGTGCAGCAGATCCTGGGCAACCTGATCCGCAACGCCGTACTGCATTCCGGTGGCGACCATCTGGTCATCAGCTACCGCGAGGAATACCCAGACGGCCGGCTGCAAGGCGTCTGGACGATCGAAGACAACGGCAAAGGCATTCCCGACGCCCTGCTGCCCGGGCTGTTTGACCCGTTCAACCGGCAAACGCGTGGAGTGTTCTCCAAAGCCGAAGGCACCGGGTTGGGGATGTATATCGTCAAACTCTTTGCAGAAAACCTGCAGGGACAGGTCAGCTATATGCCCAGTGCCCGCGGCGGTGCGCGGTTCCAGGTCTCCGTCCCCTTGCGCGCGGTGGCCGGGGCACCCGCCACGCAGGTTGTCGAGGCTGAGCCCGGCAAGCTGGATCTCAGTGTTCTATTGATTGAGGACAATGCGCTGGTGGCTGAAATCACTCAGTCACAGCTGAAACGCCGGTTCCGCAATGTCTATCACCTGACCACCGCCGAACAGGCGCTGGAGGCGATCGACAGTTTGGAACCCGATCTGGTCCTAACCGACATTGAACTGCCCAGCATGGATGGCATTAAGCTTTGCAGCCTGTTGCGGGCGGACGGATATGATGGCGCGATCTTTGGCCTCAGCGCCGGTGCTACCGGCGAGGAAGAGCTGCGCGATGCCGGCGCCGATGGGATTTTGACCAAACCCCTGTCGATGCGCCGCCTGTTGCATGAGTTGAAGCTGCGCCACGGCGCGCCCCTGTCGGAACTGGAGGAAAAAGGATCAGCCGATCCGCAGGGTGAACAGCGGCAGGCGTGACAGGAAGGCGCGCGCCTCATTGCGGAACCGGGCCTCCTGCTTGGAGGTATCGCCCCCCTCGCGCAGGGCTTGTTCCAGCGATGTTGCCGCCAGCGCCAGATCCTTTTCACCGATCTGACCGGCCTCAGCCACCACACGGTGGGCCATGGCCATACGTTCGCTGCGGGACTGGCTGCCCTTGAAGCTGGCTTCCAACCGGTCGCTGAGGCGGGTGATGAATTTCAGCACCCAAGACTTGCCCATCAGCTGCACCATCTCTTCCAGTTCATGGAAGCTGTGGCCGTCACGTTTTTCAGCCACACGGGCGCTATAGCGTTCCCCGGCATCGGCCAGAACCCCGCTGATCGCCGCCACCAGATCGTTGATCTGAAAGGGTTTTGCCAAAAACGCATTGGCCCCGGCCAGCATCATCTGCTCAATCTCATCCGAAAAACTGGTGGCCGAGAAGGCGATGACCGGCACGTCACAATAGGGGGCTGGCAGGGCGCGGATGCGGCGGGTCAGTTCAACGCCGCTCAATTCAGGCATCTGCATGTCGCAGAGGATCACATCGGGATCATAATCCGTCACCTGGTTCAGCGCATCCAGCGGGTTGGTCACCACCTCCACATGGATGCCTTCGCGTTTCATGATCCGGCGGATCAGATCGCCGGTGTCGGCACTATCGTCTACCAGCATCACCCGTTCAGCAGCGGCGTTCAGCACCGACAGTTCCGGCACCTCAACAGGCAGCTCACTGCGGCCATCAACGATCGGCAGGGTCAGGTAGAACCAGAAGGTCGCGCCCTCCTCCGGGGTGCTGTGGACCTGCAGATCACCGCCCATGCTGCGCACCAACCCTTGTGAGATCGCCAGACCCAGACCTGAGCCGCCGTTGTTTTGCAGCGCCATGCCCTCTTCGATCTGGGCGAAACGGTCAAACAGACGTTCCTGATCTTCGGGGGCGATGCCGATACCGCTGTCCTGCACTTCGATGCGCAGTTTGGCTTCCTGCGTGTCGTCCTCGATCCGGCTGCTGACCCGCAGGGTGACGCTGCCCTCTTCGGTAAACTTGATCGCGTTGTTCAACAGGTTCAGCAGAACCTGGCTGAGCCGCAGCGGATCACCGCGCAGCAAACGTGGCATATTGGCCGAAATTTCCGACGACAGGATCAGGCCCTTGGTCTGTGAATGCACCGACACCAGATCGATCGCTTCACGGAACAGCTCATTGGGGGAGAAATCCTCATCCCGCAGTTCCAGCCCGCCCTCTTCGATACGGCTGAGGTCCAGCACGTCATCCACAATCCGGCTGAGCGTGCGCCCGGCGCTGTTGAGGCGGGAAACCTGTTGTTTCTGATCCGGGCTGAGCGGTTCACGGCCCAGCAATTCGGAGAACCCCAGGATCGCATTCAGCGGCGTGCGGATTTCATGGGTGATGGTCGACAGAAAGCGGCTTTTGGCTTTGCTGGCTTCATCGACCTCGGCCATCGCCTGCATCAATTCACGCTCAATCTCATGGCGGCGCGCCATTTCCCGGAAACCCGTGATCAGCACAGTCGACAGCAAAAACAGCGTGCCGGCCAGAAACAGGATCAACAGAAACACCTTGCTGCGGGTTTCCGCCGCCAGACCACCAAAACCGGCCTGAGTCAGCGCCGATTGGCTGTCCTGCAGCAGATGGACCTGCTGGCGGAATTGCACCGTGCCCTCGCGCAGGGCCTCCAGATCTTCAGGGGCCGCGGCGCTAAAGACAGCCGTGCGGGCCAGATCAATCAGCACCTCGGATTGCGCGCGCAGCGCGGTGTAATGCTCTGGCGCCAGATCGGCGGCGCCGCTGCGCTGAAACAGACGCAGGTGGTTTGCAATGGCATCTTCACGTTCCGCCAAATCGGCCAGCGCATGTCGGGGGGCGGCGTTCAGGATCAATGCCTCCAGCCCGTCGCTTTGCGCTTCGACATCGCTCAGCACATCCAAACCTTGCGAGATTTTGGCCACCCGCTGGGTGCCATCGGCCACGGCCTGCACCAGTGACAGGATCTGAAACACCGACGCCGCAGCCAGAAGCCCCGCAAAGCAGAGCTTGATCATCGAGCTGCGCAGCTTGCCGTTTAAGGCACCTGCGATGGATGCCTCGGCGGCATCTCCCTCTTCTGTCTTTTTCTGCTCTGAGGAAAAGAACGGCATAAAACTCACTACTCTTGTAACAGCGGGGCCCCGACAGCGACCGCAGAGGTCCGGTTGGAGACGTTAAGTTTGGTAAAGAGCGCCGTCATATGTACTTTGACGGTGCCGATACCCAAATTCATTTCGCGGGCAATTTCCTTGTTGGACATGCCCTGCACCAGTAATTCCAACACCATGCGCTGACGCGGCGACAGCTCAGGGCGGTCTTCCGGCTCTTTGGCGATCACGGTTTCGGGGGAAACGGCACAGGGGGCCTGCGCCTCACGGCCCTGCGGCACGTAGCGCGCGGCCTCAGCCAGATCTTCGACATCAGCGCCGTAATGCACCTGTTCACCGTTCTCAAAGCTCAGCACAACAGCGGGGTTTTCCTGTTCCAGATGCGGATCCAGTTCTGGCGGCTCATGCAGCAGCGCAGGGGCATAAATGCGGCCCTTCAGAATCTGGGACAGCGCCAGCTTCAGCTCAGAAATGCCTTCGGCCTTCGAGACATAGCCATAGGTGCCCGCCGCCAGGGACTGCAGCACATCGTTGCGGTCCTGACTGGCCGACACCACAGCCATTTTGCGAATTTCGGGGTGCGTCTGGCGGATGCGTCCCAGAGAAGACGCGCCAGTCATGCCCGGCATGCGTAGATCAAACAGGGCCAGATCTACACGGTCGCAACCGCCCAAGATCTGTTCGGCCTGCTCCAGATTGCTGGCCTCATAAACCTCGGTGAAGCCAAATTTATCCAGCAGGATCGTGGTCAGCGCCATGCGGAAATATTCATCATCATCAGCAACCAGCGCCACGGTATCCGTCAGCGAAATCAACGGTTGATCAGCGCTGCCGGCAGGACCGGCTTGCCCCAAAAGCTGCCCGGCCATGGAACTGTCGATGTAAACTTTACCCTCGGCCACCATACGCAGCGGGGTATCCAGCACCTCGTCTTCGGCGGCGTTCAGGATGATGCCGTTCACCCCTTTGCGCAGGGCCAGACGGGCCAGGTTCATGTCGATTTCCGGGGCGACCAAAGCGATGTGCAGATCGGCGGACTGGCGCAGGGCCTCACCCAGCTGGCCACCTTCGATCATCGCTTCGTTGAAACTTTCCAGGGCCAGAACATCCACATGTTCCGCCGCCAGTGCCGCAGTCACATCCACCCAGCTGTGTACCAATCGCAGCGAAATAGGCCCCTCGGCTGAGACCGCCAACCGTGCGTCCGCCTGATCACTCAGGACCAAGACACGCAGGCCCGCACGCTCCGCTGCAGGGGTTGGAGACATCCAGTTGTCCTCTGACATATCAGGACCACAAGGTGTTTCGCTCATCGATTTGTCCGTTCAGCTCTGGTTTCTTTGCGCATCTCCGTCCCGCGGCCGGTTGGGGCCATCTGACCTAGGGCGTGCCACTTATGGGCGACCTCAAGGGCCGTTCAGGGGCGCAATTGATTCTGCACCCACACTGTAACCTGCCGGATGGTCCTAGTGGGTCGCGCATAGGGTTAACGGCCGGGTCCATTCGTCAGATGCCTACATACTTTTTGAGGCCTGCCCCTCCGAAGTTCCCGCATTTTCTTAGGCCACCCGGATGAGTTGCTGGAACCGTGATGACAAGCGCAGAATGAAGGACGCGCCTGTTATGCGCTGTGTTCCATTGCTTGTTGTCACGTAAGTTCTGAGGTTACCCATGTTCGGCAAAAGAACCGGTCCAATCGCCAAGAAAGCCAGTCGTCCTGCCCCGGCACCTGAACCGACTCGCGCCGCCACCCCAGCCCCGGAACCCGCAGCTGCCGCCCCTGAGCCGGTTGCGAAAAAGCCTGACACCAAGGTTATTCCCAAAGCCAAGGCCGAACGATCGCCGGTTCCGACCGAGGCCGACAGCGCCCGTTACAAGCTGAAAAGTGAGATCATGGAAACCCTGATCTCGATGCTGGATATCAACCAGCTGGCGCAGATGGGTGAAGATGAGGAACGCCGCGAGATTGCCAATTACGTCACCGATATTCTGGCGGTGAAGAAAGAGGTTATCTCGGAATCGGAACAGAAGAATCTGATCGCCGATATCACCAATGACATTCTGGGCTACGGCCCGCTGGAACCGCTGCTGGCGCGTGATGATATCGCCGATATCATGGTCAATGGCACCGACCCGATCTTCATCGAGGTGGGGGGCAAAATGGAACGCACCCCGATCCGGTTCCAAGACAATCGTCAGTTGTTGAACGTCTGTCAGCGCATCGTGTCCCAGGTGGGCCGTCGCGTGGATGAATCCAGCCCGATCTGTGACGCCCGCCTGCCCGACGGCAGCCGCGTCAACGTGATCGCCGGCCCGCTGGCGGTGGATGGCACCGCCCTGACCATTCGTAAGTTCCGCAAGGATTCTCTGACGCTAGAGGATCTGGTCAACTTCGGCTCGATCACACCGGAAGGGGCAGAGATCCTGAAGATCATTGGCCGGGTGCGGTGTAACATTCTGGTTTCGGGCGGTACCGGCTCGGGCAAGACAACCCTGCTGAACTGTCTGGCCGGGTTTATTGAGACAACAGAACGGATCGTGACCTGCGAAGACGCCGCCGAACTGCAGCTGCAACAGCCGCATGTAGTGCGTCTGGAAACCCGCCCGCCGTCCCTGGAAGGCACCGGTGAGGTCACCATGCGCGATCTGGTGAAAAACTGTCTGCGGATGCGTCCGGAACGGATCATCGTGGGCGAGGTGCGTGGCCCTGAGGCCTTTGACCTCTTGCAGGCGATGAACACCGGTCACGACGGTTCCATGGGCACCGTACACGCGAACACCCCACGGGACGCCATGTCCCGTATGGAAGCAATGATTACAATGGGGGGATCCCGACTGCCTGTCCGTACCCTGCGTGAAATCATTGCTTCCTCGGTCGATGTCATCGTGCAGGCGCAGCGCCTGCGCGATGGCTCCCGCCGGATCACCCACATCACCGAAGTGCTGGGCATGGAAGGTGATGTTCTGACCACACAGGATCTGTTCCTCTACAAGATCCTTGGCGAAGACGAAAACGGCAAGATCATCGGCCGCCACGAAAGCTGCGGCATCAGCCGTCCCAAATGCTGGGAGCGCGCGCGCTACTTCGGCTGTGCCGATGACCTGACCAACGCGCTGCGCGCTGCGGAGGCCAACGACGAAGGGATGCACCATGCTTGAGTTCATTCAAGAAAACCAGGCCGCGCTGCTTGAGGCGGCGGTCTTCCTGTCAGTCTTTGTGCTCGTGGTCGCCCTGATGCTAGGGTCCAGCGAAAAGGCCAGCGACTCGCGTCTGAAAAAGCGCATGAACCGGGTGGCCGGGGGCCGTTCTGGCCGCCCTGCCCCGGGCAGCGATGCGATTGACGCCGAGTTGCGCCGCCGACAAATCCGGTCGGCAATGAAAGACAGCAAAGGCGGCAAAGGCACCACCTTCCAGACCCAGCTTAAACAGGCCGGGCTGGACTGGTCCAAAAAGAAGTTTGTGCTGGTCTGCCTGGGCACGGCGCTGGCCGCCTTTGGCGGTCTGTCCGTGGGTCTGCAACTGAACCCGATGATGGCCGCCCCCGGTGCTGCTTTCTTGGGTCTTGCACTGCCCTATTTCTTTGTGGTCCGCGCCACCAAGGTACGGCTGAAGAAATTCTCTAACGAGTTTCCAGCCGCTCTGGACATCATCGTGCGCGGTGTCAGCGCCGGTCTGCCGCTGAGCGAATGCCTAAAGACCATTGCGAATGAAACCAAGGAACCCGTGCGATCCGAGTTTCAGATGCTGCTGAACGACCAATCGGTTGGCATGCCTTTGGAAAAGGCCGCCCATCGTCTGGCGGTGCGCGTGCCCTTGGCCGAAACCTCCTTCTTTGCGATTGTGCTGGCGGTTCAGAGCCGTTCCGGCGGATCGTTGAGTGAGATCCTGAACAACCTCTCCTTGGTTGTGCGGGGCCGCAAGATGCTGGATGCGCAGATCAAGACCATGTCGTCCGAGGCGAAGATGTCGGGCCGCATGATTGGTGCAATGCCGATGCTTGTGGCAGGTGCGCTCTTCTATCTAAGCCCAGAATATATCACCGTTTTGACCGGAACAAGCATTGGCCAACTGATCCTGGGCGGCTGCGCATTGTGGATGTTCACTGGCATCATGGTGATGAAAAAAATGATCAACTTCGACGTGTGAGGAGGATCAAATGCTTTCTTTAGACTTCCTCAACCCGCAGACCATGGCGATCCTTTTGGTGTCTGTTGCGGGTTTCCTTGTGGTGCTGGGGCTGGCCATGCCCATGTTGAAAAAGGAAAACCTGCAGCGCCGTCTGGCCAAGGTGGCCATTGAACATGGTGGCACCCAGACCATGCAGCAAAAAAAGTCGCTGATGGCCTCCATGGGGCTGGTGGGCAGCAAGCGGGCCACGCAACAGGCCAACGTCTTTGCCAAGCTTGCCGGCACCCAGTCCACCGCGATCCTGAAGAAGCTACGGATGGCGGGCCTGCGCAGTTCCAACGCTTTGGGCATCTATGTGATGGTATCGATCCTGATGCCTGTGCTGATGGCAGCAGTGGTTTTGTTTTACGGCATTACCATTTTTGAAAAGGAACCAACGCTGCAGAACCTCGCCATGCTGGGCGGCGGTGGCGCTGTTCTGGGTTTCATGCTGCCTCGGATGTACGTCTCCAACCGGATCACCAAACGGCAGGCCTCGATCCAGCGGGCCTGGCCGGATGCGCTGGACCTGCTGCTGATCTGTGTGGAATCAGGCTATGGTATCGATGCCGCGCTGATCCGGTTGAGCGAAGAGATTGGCATGCAGTCGAAAGAACTGGCCGAGGAAATCTCGCTCACCGCATTGGAACTGTCCTACTTGCAGGATCGCTCGCAAGCGCTTGATAACCTTGTACAACGCACAGGTATGGATCCGGTGCGTCAGGTGGTTGGGTCGCTCAAACAGACCGAGAAATACGGCACCGATCTGGGCCGCGCCCTGCGGGTACACGCCCAGGAAAGCCGCGATCTGCGTCTGGAACGCGCCAAAGAAAAGGCCGCCGCCCTTCCGCCGAAGCTGACGGTGCCGATGATCGTCTTCTTCCTGCCGATCCTCTTTGTCATCATCATCGCCCCGGCGATCATCCAGATCATCCAGGGCTAAGGCTCAGACAACCCGCCGACAGCTCACGGGCACCTCATAAACAGGCGAAAAGCCGAGCAGTAAAAAGGCGTAGAGGATCCCCTCTGCGCCTTTTGTCTTGCCAGCTGCTTGCTGCCCAAGCCGCTATACGGTCGCTCTGAAGGCCTGCGGTGGACGTTGGATCCTCCAAGCCCTCACGGCGGCTCAGAAAGCGGCCTGATCAGGATACCCTCAAGGGCCGGATCGCCCCGCCGATAACGGCGTGCCCCTCGACTGATTCCCACACCGCTGGCCAGGTGATTCCCTGCCCCATTTCGGCGACTCGGCGCTGGTCTAACAGTTTTGTGAAATCGGCCGTTTGACTGTCAGGAGCATTTGATCCATATCAATTTCCCTCATGAAAACAGGATCTTAACTAGACGTTTTCAGGGTGCAACCCACCCAAAGTATAGGGTCATAGCACCTTTGGCATCTCATCCACCCCGCCATTTTGCTCTTTTGTCCTAGGGTATCCGGCCGAATTTCGCAGCGCTGTTTTTTACCGCATTCTCATCCTCAACGGACGGTCACCCGAGCAGTCTCGGACCTACCCAGTCTGAGGACCGTCCGTAACAAACGTACGCCAAAGAGCGACACCGAAATTTTGTCCCCCCGGTTACGAGTACCGGAAACCTTGAAAGGAAAGTCCCATGAAAAAGTTCCTGACCAAATTCGCCAAAGGTGAATCCGGCGCCACCGCAATTGAGTACGCTCTGATTGCTGGCCTGATTTCCGTTGTTGCCATCACCGCGCTGACCACTCTGGGCGGCAACCTGGACAGCACCTTCACCACCATTTCCGACACCCTGTCGGTTGAGGAAGCTGCCTAAGCTTCGTCTTACCTGATCTGATGCCCCGGGGCGGTTCGGTCACCCCCACCCCAGTAAGGAGGCGGACATGTATATCACAGGTCTATCCCTTCTTTCCCTGACCGGATTTGCCATCATCGCCCTCATCGTGGCGGTCCGGGACATCAGAACGATGGTCATCCCAAATGGCCTCACCCTCACCCTGCTATGTGGCTATCTGCTAGTCGCTGCAGCGTCAGGTTGGAGCCGGGACGAGATCGCAGCTAGCCTGATCGCTGCCGCTATGGTGTTGTTCGTCGGGCTGCTGCTTTCTGCCATGGGATGGCTGCCTGAGCCTGCGGGCAGCAGCATTAGTAAATTTGCCGCCGTTTGCAGCCTCTGGCTTGGCGCGTCTCAGATCCTCAGTTTCCTGGGGTTGAGCGCACTGATCGGGGGCCTTTGTGCCCTCCTGTTGACTGGCTTGCCACGTGCCCGCCGCTCACTCCCCCCCGGAACAGGCCTCGTGCCAGCTGCCTCAATCGCAAACCCCTCGGGCCAGAGCCCCAGTTGGATTTGCCCTCGCCGCCGCTGCCCTTGCCCTTCTTCCGTTTTCTCCTTGGGTGACGTCGGCGACGTAACCCGCCCTGTGCAACCTGTCTCCACCTCCAATCCGAGGGCGTAACCATGTTCAGATCGTTAATCATTGTGACAGCGCTTGTCTGTGGTGGCTCAGCCACCATGCTGGTGAATATGTCGGTGCCGGATGAAACCGAAACCGCCGCCGCCCCAGAGGTCGTACAGGAAGCCCCCACTTTGCAGGTTCTTGCCGCTGTGCGCTCTATCGAACAGGGTGCTGAGCTGGTGATGGAAGATATCGGCTGGATCGAATGGCCGCGCAATGCGCTGCATCCCAGCATGGTTTCCTCCAACGATGTGCCGGATGCTTTGGAAACCACGGTTGGCTCCATCGCCCGCATTACCATGTTTGCCGGACAACCCGTCCTGCCTGAAAGTTTCGCAGACACCCGCCAGGGCTATCTGTCCTCGCTGCTCTCGCCCGGTATGCGTGCCGTTGCGATTGAGGTCAGCGCGGCCAAGACCGCCGGTGGGTTCATCCTGCCCAACAACCGGGTCGACATTCTGTTGACCTCACGTTGTGAAGACGAAATTCGCTGCCGTACAAGAATGAAAACCGAGACAATCCTGCAGAACGTCCGCGTTCTGGCGATTGACCAATCGGGGACGGCATCGAACGCTGACAGCGCTGTGCTGGTTGGCAAAACCGCCACGCTAGAGCTTTCGCCCGATGATGCCGAGCAGGTCATCGCGGCGGAGGCCAGCGGCGGCCTCTCTCTCCTGCTTCGCTCCTTTGACGACAACGAAGTTGTTGAACCGAAGGAAGAAGTTGCCACCTTGATCCCTGAACCGCAGATCGTTGAGCAGCCCCCGCGCACGGTCAAGGTCACCCGAGGCGGCGTTTCTGAAATCGTTGTGCTGAACTAAGCGCCTTCCCCCCTGAGGTAAACGGTATGAAGATCTTCACCAAATTCACAGCGGATCCATCCGATCCCGACAATATCGGCGGTATGCGCCCGGCCATTGGTCGATTGCCCGCAATGACCTGCGATGCCTTCGCAGCAACACCGCAAACCCGCAATGCGCTGCAACAGATGCAGGCCAGCCGTCACCTGAGCCGCGTGCGCTGCCAGCTGATGAGCGGCGGTATGGAGCAGGCGATTGCCGCCTATCAGGATGCCGACAGCCCGGACCTTCTGGTGATTGAGGTCGATGACGACCCCACCAAACTGTTCAACCAGCTGGACAGCCTGGCCCAGCTCTGCCGTGTAGACACCGAACTGGTGCTGATCGGCCCGTCCAATGACATCGCGCTTTACCGGGCGCTGACCCGTCAGGGTGTTGCGGACTATCTGCAGACACCGGTCACAGCCCCGCTGCTGGTCACCGCGCTGTTTGAATTGTTCCGTGACCCAGACAAGGTACATCTTGGCCGCATTCACGCGGTGATCGGCGCCCGTGGTGGCGCAGGTTCTTCGACCATTGCCCATAACGCGGCATGGATTCTGGGTGAACAGGCCCGGGCCCAGTCGATCCTGGTGGATCTGGATTTTGAGTTTGGCACCGCCGGTCTGTGCCTGAACCGCAATCCTGAACAGGATCTGATCGGCGCGATTGCCAATTCCGAAAAGTTGGACGACCAGAAACTGGAGCGTCTGCTGATCAACTATGACGACCAGCTGCGTCTGCTGGCCGGACCGCAGAACCATCAACAGGACCGCGAGTTGGATCCAGAGGCCCTGGCCTATTCGATGGACCTGATCCGTGTTCTGGCCCCGCATGTGGTGCTGGATCTGCCCTCGACCCTGACGCCGCTGACGCGTAAAGCGCTCTATCTGGCGGACGAGGTGGTGCTGGTGGCAACGCCGGATCTTGCCAGTCTGCGCAACACGCGGTCGCTGATTGAAATGCTGGCCTCAATCCGCATTGGCGAAAAGAAACCGCATCTGGTGCTGAACCAGATCAAGCAGCCCAAACGGCCTGAAATCAAACCCGCAGACTTTGTCAAAGCGCTGGGGGTCAATGAACCGGTCGAGCTGATGTTTGACGCCGCCAAATACGGCAGCGCCGACAACAACGGCACATTGGTGGTGCAGCACAAACAAAACCGCAGCCAGCGTCAGGCCTTTGGCAAGCTGGCCACCGCCCTTAGCGGTCTGTCCAATCCCAGCGACAGTGCTGTCGGCATGCGGTTCTTCAAGCGCGGCAAAAACAAAGGGTAAGCCCAGGTATTCTCGGGGGGGACATCACCACACCTGCGGGTGCGGTGTTGCCTGAGGCGTCGGTGCCGGTACAGCCTAGGGGGGCTGTGCCGGCATCGATCATTTTACCACCTCGTGATCTGCCAGCTCTGGGCAAGGGCACGCTTTGCCCCTAGGCTCGCCACAAGATGGAGGAGAGCCCGATGAGCCGCAAACTGACCCTGCCTGACAGCCCGAACATGGACGCCGCAGATGGCGACGGCCGCCTTTTTGCGCCCTCGGCGCAGCGCAATATGAATTACATCATCGATCTGGTCCGCGCCCATGCACCCGCAACTGGCAAGGCGCTGGAAATTGCGTCGGGGACCGGCGAACACGCAGCGGCCCTGGCCCGCGCCCTGCCCCAGCTGCAATGGCAGCCCAGCGATCCCGATGCAGATCGGCGCCGCTCGATCAACGCACATGGGGCCGGGCAGGACAATCTGGCCGATGCCATCGCGCTCAATGCCACCGCAGCAGGATGGTCCGCGGATCATGGCGGCCAGAACCTGATCCTGCTGGTGAACCTGTTGCACCTGATTTCTACCGATGAGGCCAAACGCCTGATCGCCGAGGCCGCACAGGCCCTGGCCCCCGGCGGTGTCTTTATCGTCTACGGCCCCTTCCTGCGGGACGGCGAAACCACATCTGAGGGCGACGCCCGGTTTCACGCCAGCCTGCAGGCCCAGGACGCGGCCATTGGCTACAAGGATGACTGGGACGTGATCGACTGGCTGCAGACCAATTGGCTGGAGATGGTGCAAGTTGTGGAGATGCCCGCCAACAACCTGTCGTTCATCGCCCGGCGGCCCGGCTAAGCCGCAAGCTGACACAGATCAAGGTTGACCACCGGTGAAATGTGGTCTTACTGCCGCACACATTCAATTCTGATAATGCGAGTAGGAAGACCAATGGCGTGGAAAGAAAAATTCGCCGACGTTAAAGGCCAGGTGCGCAACCTGAACGGCGCGATCCCTGACACCACCAAAGCCTTCAGCGCACTGGGCGCTACGGTAAAGGGTGACGGGGCACTGGATCACAAAACCAAGGAGTTTGTGGCCCTTGGCATTGCCGTGGCCAGCCGCTGCGAGCCTTGCATCATGTTCCATGTTGACGCGCTGATCCGCGCTGGCGCCACCCGCGATGAGGTCGGCGAAGCCCTGGGCATGGCCATTCAGATGGGCGGTGGCCCGTCGGTGATGTATGCCAGCAAAGCCTTGGAATGTTTCGATGAATTGAGCGCCTAACGGCAAAAACAGACCCCGGCGCGTGATGCTGAAGCATTCCGGATTTTGGGACACGCAGCCATCCGAGAGAAAAAATCTCGGATGGCCGTCCATGTCCTTGAAGTTTAGTATTCTACAATAATTGATCTGATGCGAATTTTCGCTTCAATCGAACAACACCACATTCCCAGAATGTATCCGCAATTGCGCGTGATCGCAGATACCTACATGGGAAATGAAATGATTGAACTTCCTGAAGCATATCGCTCAATCGAAGAACGTCTGAAAAAAAGAAAAATTTCAGGACAACAGGCATCCGATGCTGTGCACAAAGCAAGAGGCAAACTTGGACCTCCTTGACAGTGGAGGTCATGGAAGGAAGCAAGAAGCCAAATCATAGGCTCTTGCTGTTCAAAATGCGGAGCCGGAAAAGACAAAATCCTGACCCTACAGCACACCTCCAAACTCCCGAAGTTGCGTGATCGGGTTGAACAGGTGAAGTGCGCTTCAGATTATTACGACACGATGCGGGTCAAAAAACAGGAAGTCGAAGAGGCGGTATTGCCGCAACCTCGGGCGTGCTGCCCAAAATGCGAAAGCACGGCAATTGTTTTTCGAAAACGCGTTTCTAACTGGGTATGCAATGGGAAAACAAATAAGCGATCGTGTGGTCACGTTTTCGAAGAACCGTCCCAAAAGCTGGCTCTGACGCCACAGCAAAAACGTGATATTTCAGATCAAAAATTCGCCGTGTATCAAGAGTTGAGAGAAAAATACAAAGATGATTGGCTCCGTGAAGGTATCCTTCTTTGGCTGCAAGACCTCCGTGTATATCTTTCACTAAAATACACCAAGACACTGTGCAAACGTTGTGCATTTTTGGAGGATAAAACCTTTATGGAACCGTGCATGTCTTGTGGAACTGCCTATTGGATTTCTGTGAAACATTGTCCGAGTTGCAACGCTGAAAGATAGTCTCGTCCGCATTATGCAGGGCGGCATTGTAGACAAATTATCAGTCGAAGCAGCTAATGACTGCCATGAAAATGGCAGTCATCTCTATTCATCAAGGTGTCTTCAATGGGCCACTAACATTCCATTGAAATCATTCATTGAGAAGCGCTTTCAATTTGGGACTATGTCGTTCAAGCGTCTGTCAGCCGTAGCCTGTGAACGAACCCATCCTCCTTGGTTTGATCGTAGATCTCCATGTCGAGGTGGGCTTTGGGCTGCCAAACCCGGCCAAATTCAACCGCACAGGAAACAGGAACCGCCGGAAAGACCATTACCTCGACATCCATGCCGTGCTCATTCTTGATTTCGTCAAGGGTTGAGCGAACGATCGTCCTGAAACGGCTCAAGTCGTCTTTGTGCCGAATAACTCCGTGCCGTTGCGGATTGCTCCGTATCTCCCAGATGGAGACGTCGTCACCAACTGCAGCAGTGATCCGATCATCTGCAATGTGTGAAGTGATTGACAGCTTCAAGGCGACCCGCTTGGGCCCCTGGATGCCTTTCGAGGAAGAAAACTCAACCTCCTGCCCGTCTTCAGGCCAACCCCACTGGGCAGGTTCACGGTGCCGTTCATAAATATCAGCCTCTGAAATATCAGAAATGAGGCGCCCCAACTCCATCAGGAGAGGGATAGGAGCAAGGCCAAATACTGACAGATGACGAATATCACCGCTTTCGAACCGCCCTCGTATCTTTTTTGCAAAGTCGTCGCGTAGGACGACAGGCTGAACGGACCAATAAGTTGGGTCACTGTCCTTGAAGTGCATGCCTCTAATCTTGATTTCGGCAGGCCGGCGCTCGGCGGGCGTCCTATCGGGCATAATGGCGTCCACGCAATCCTCGAAAGGCACAGCTGTCTCGTTTGGACCAATCGGCGCCGAGAATTGCAAGATGTGGGAACGACTGTCAGGCCCGGAGGAGAGCACAGTATCAACCCATTCCTCGTGCTCACGCTTCATTTCCAGGAGCAGCTCTTCAGGGTAGTGGTGCCCGGTCTTTTCTCCGTCGATCACGCGGTGATGCTCATCGCACATCAACATGATATTGTCGGCACGGTCTGAAAGTAGATGTGACCTCTCCGGATCTCCTCTCTTCCCTCCAGGCGAAGATGCGACAATATGGGCGAGATAGGCCTTGTTGAAATCATGCTCCCCGGAAAGAAGGTCATGGTCGAGTGGCTTGCGACAGTTCCTGAACTGGCACCTTCCGGCGGCGCGTCCCCAAACCAACAGCTTGGTCACTTCTCGCAGGGGCTGTCCTCGATTGCTCATTTCATTCTTGCTCGCTCTTTTATTGAACCCGGCGGAAGGGCCGGTTTTCGTGAATACGTCGTTGAATTTCATTTGGTGTCATCTGTCTACGCTTCTTGGTAAGGCGCTCCAGCCACCGCTGCGCATCGTCTTGAGGCAAGCGATGAACCAAACCAGAAAGCAGAGCAGCGCAACACCCTGAAGTCACTTCGCCGCTTCCACAGGGACAGTGCGCATCTTCAGATGCAGGAAGGCCCTCATTGTTGATCCGCCACGATAATATGTTCTTCACCGTGACTACGTCTGACCGGCAGCCGATAAACTCGGCGACGGCCTGAGCGAACCCCTCTTCTCCATGAGCCCAATCATCAAATGGCCAGTGCCCCTTGCGGCGTTTTAGCAGCTGGCTGAGAAAGAAATTCCGGAATGGGCCATTGAAATAGCCGGCGATAGAAATGTCCTTCGCAGAGGCTTTCCATGTTTCGAAGACGGTAATGCAGCACTCTCCGTTGGCGCTGCAATGGTAGTCGTCTTTTCTGGGAATAGACCGATCCAGAACTACTACAACAGGTTCTGTTTTCGGGTAGTCTGCCTCTACGGTCACCCGCACTTTGTGCTGTGCAAAGGCCCCCATATCTCTGTGCTCGAGCAAATGTGGCAACAAAGCATAGGTTCCTTCTACGACAACAGCCCCACCTTGTTCTGAGACCCCCAGGTAGGGCTGATCGACGTAGAGTGCGTCCTTGATCTCGCGGACGAGGTGCCAGACCTCGTCACTCAATGTCGAGCCAAGGCTTTGTGGCATTACCTTCGGCCTCAACTTTCTGAGCTTCAGCCACAGCTGCCGTTGTGCCAGCAGCGATCATGGCTGCAGCAAGGCCAAGTTTCGGAGACACTTTACGAATGGTCGCCTCAGTCATAGCCGCTTTGAAGGGCTCTGGGAATTCGTTGAAACGGCTGACGGTGAGATATGACAGGAAATCCTGGCGCGCCCTGCTGACCCATTTCTCAAAGTTTCGCCGTTTTTCAGAGACTTCACCCCACTTGTCGGCGAAATTCTCGCGGGGATATGATGGGTTGGAAATGACAGCTGGATCCCCCAGTGCTGCAATCCGCCTCTCCATCTTCGGAAGGATGTTCTTCAGAGTATCCGAAATTGTGCGTTCACCTTGATATGCCTCGGCCGCGATCGTCGTGATGATGATCGAGATCGGCTTGTGTTTGTCCCCATCGAACATCACGTCTCGGTGCCTTTTCAAAAGCTTGATGGCGTCTTGCAGGGGAGTCCGCACTTCATAGCTGGGTATATCTTCGACACTGGCATAGGCGCGCCCTTTGGCGTTCATCCGCAACCTGGCTTCCTCCAGGACTGTTTCCTGGCGAAGACGGAACCATCCCGCATAGCCTTTTGGGTTGCTGATCAGCCATTCTGCACCGCGGAAATGATATCCAGGATGCTTTTTGTCGGTGATACCAATAGCCGTTTCAGAGAGGCGCTGAACAAGCCCGACATCAGGGCTGTAGCCCCTCATCTGCGTCGTGAAATCGTCTCGCGCGGGAATTCCGGGCAGGATATCCATGTGGAAATTCGCAGAATCCTGATATTCGAGCGTCCAGCACCGGCGAGCATCATCGGGTTCGTTGCTCATGTTTTGAGCTTTCGCATACGCATGAATTTCGACGCCTACCGCTTGCTTGAGCTCCTCTTGGGACATTTTGCTTTTGGAACCATGCTTGAGTGAGCAGACGACATCTACATCATAGGCATCTCCATCCCCCACAGGGCGAATGACGGTGCCGAGCGCAAACGAACCCTGAGAGGAAATCACCGGTCCAAGTCCATGGATGGTTGAAGCGGGCCGATCAAGCCATTCGCCAATTGACCTGTAGCGGGTCCTGGCCTTTTCATCATAGCTCAGAGGAATCGAGATTTCGTCGACCAGAGCTCGCAAAGCTTCTTCTTTCGTCGTGATTTTTTTGCCTGCAGGCGCGTTCATTTAGCTGTCCCTAAGATTTGCTTTCATATACCGCATCATGTGGGAACAGAGTAAGAACAATACAAGATGCTGCGCAACGGTTTTTGCGGGATGTTTTGTTTTTGCCCTAATTTGATACGTTGCGCCCTGCCGGTTCAACTTATTACAATCATTTTGAAGAATTCTTGGAGAAATGCGAGGAGGCTGCTACTGGTTAAACCTTGCAATGTGGTGCAAGCTGCACTACATCTGGATCAACAAGGAGATTCGATATGCTCTCAATGGTAGACCCCCAGATTGATGAAGCCAACGATCTGACGACACAGATTCGTCATGGAAGCACAATGAAAGACAAAATTGAAACAGCTGCCGCTGTCCTCGGTGTCAATAAGTCTGTCTTTCTGCGTTGGGCTGTCAATCGTCAGTGCGCCCAAATCATAAAAGAGCAGCAAAGCCATAAGCTTACGGCGGAAGACGCTGCTGCTTTCTCTGCTGCGCTGGATGCTCCTATTGTCGTCTCTGAGCGTGCAGCTAAGTCTGCAAGATCCTTTGCGGTGCGCGTGGTTCATGCTGACTGAAGATAGCTCGATCGAGATCCGACAGTTCGACAGCAAGACACATGACCGCAGTAATTTCGATTGCGGTCATGCTCGTCTCAATAACTACCTCAAGACCAGCGCAACAAAGCTCCAGAAGGGAGATTTCACGCGTATATATGTCGCCTTAGAGCCTGGTTCGCCAATTGTATTGGGGTATCATGCTATCAACTTTGGTGAAATTGACGCGTCTGCACTCGATAAGGTGCCACGTGGGGCACCTTCCCACAAGCAGCTTCCAGTCCTGTTTTTAGGCCAGATTGCCGTGACCAAGGGGGCTGCAGGTGTAGGCATCGGTGGTATCCTTATGCATCATGTATTCGAAAAGGCTGTTAAAGTGGCTGACGAGGCAGGGTGTTGGGCAATCATACTCGATGCGGTAGACGATGACGGAGATGAGGCCTTCAAGAAACGGCTAAGTTGGTATGAAGAGTTTGGCTTCCAGACTATGCCCAGCCAGAAGTGTCGCATGTTCATGACCCTGAAAGACGTTCGAGGTGTCGTCGAAGAGCGCGAGAAAGCCCTCAAGGCTGCTGGGTAGGAAACGAAAGGTGAAGGGGAAGTAAGTGAAATCCATCCCCTTCCGCTCAGAGCTACCTCGTTTCGAACTTCTTCCAAAGCGGAGTGCCGTGGAACAGCCAGGGGCGATATAGAATCCTTCTGGGATCAGGTGCTGCCTGCGTTTTGTTCGGGTCCCGAACAGGATCGACGCCCAGTCTCTGCGCTGGGGTCCGTTGAACTGGTGCAGTCTCTCTGATCTTCGGGCGCAGGATCGTTTCATTCGTTCCTGGAACACGAATTGAGGTCATACCTGCCTTTACTGACATCGTGTCGGACTTGGTTGCCGTGTTGCCAGTATATTGTCTGGTCTCGAACCAGTTGTAATGAATTCGAAAAATGTTCATCAGTGCGGCCAGCACAGCAGGATTGTATGAGGCGCCATTGATGTATTTCGCGCCAGATCTTGCGGACCGGCCACCCGCGCGCTCAGTGGGGCTCAATCGGAACCGCAGAGCATTCATGAATGCGGAAACCGGTTGGATCGTCGCTCGCGGGATCCTACGCCCCAATGCTTCACGTAGCTGTTGATCGCTCGGCGCTTGATTGAAAGCCAGGCGCTTCAACGGCTGTCGATATTTGCTGCGCAAGACCGGAAAACCAACGACCTTTTCCGTCTCGCCCTGAATCTGGGCCGGAGACCTTACCCAGACCTGAGGAAACTGCGACGAGAGGAAATTTAGGTTTTGGAAGGGAAGTGGATTGCCTCGGGGATCTTCACGAGTGGCCACGCGCATTTGCTGCGCGCAAAAAAGACTCAGAAGCTCTTGATCATTTGGCATCTCTGGTGAGCTGAGGGCAGCCTGCTCTTTGAAGGCAGCGAATTTTTCTTCATATGCTTCAATTCGACTGTTCGTTGTGTTTGTTGTGGCGTTCTTGTCGAAAGAGATCACAAACCATTCGAAGAGATGTATCCGTCCGGTATCGGGGCGGTTTCAGGCTTTTTCGGGGCGCCAGTTCCATGG
>NZ_CYSB01000021.1 GCF_001458255.1 Thalassovita autumnalis | reverse complement strand
TCAAAGGTTTGGGATACACCTTAGCTGACTGTCCAGTTTTCTGGGACCACTTCACTGCTGGAACGTTATGGGCACTCCGTAAGTGAAGAGGTCAACGGCAAACTGGGCGCCGAACGCGCTGCCGCCGAAGAGTTTGATGTGATCCTGATGGACCTCAATATGCCGGTGATGGGCGGCTTGGAGTCCTGCAAGCGGATCCGGCAAGCCGGCGCCTCACAGAACGCGCGGATTGTGGCGCTGACGGCCCATGTGCTGGAACGCGATGATCGCATTTATGCTGAGGCCGGAATGGACGGTGTCCTGTCCAAACCGCTGGATCGTCAGGATCTGTTGCGGGTGCTGCGCGGCGAACGGCAAATTCAAACACGTCAGCAACACGGGCATGAGGTTCTGGATGAGGGCCATCTGGGGCAGGTGATGTCCTCTCTTGGGCAAGATCGGTCCCATGATCTGATGCAAGGCCTCGGGCAGGAGATTGACGCGCTGATGATCCGCCTGAAAGAGGTCGATATGTCTTCCCCCTGCGCAGCCTCACTGATGGCTGAGGTGCATTCCATGGCCGGCTCCGCGGCGATGGTCGGCGCACGCAAGCTGCTCGGTTCATTGAATGATCTTGAAGGGGAATTGGAGCGCGGCGGGGAGGTTGACCTCAATCGCTGGCACGATCATCTGATCCCGATCTGGCAGGAGACCCGGCAGGCGCTGAACGCACTAGAAGCTCGGGTGTATTAAGGGCGCGACGAGGTCCCAATCAATAAAATGGTTTTTATCGCTTTATGTCTGGCGTAAAAGGGATCGGTCAGACCAGAGGTGCCCAGATGAAAGCCGACTTTCGCGCGTTGAAACAGGAACTGCGACAGCGGATCGTGCAGGGCATCTGGCCGCCAGGCACCTTGCTGCCCAATGAGGTGGATCTGGCGGCGGAGTTTTCCTGCGCCCGGGCAACCGTCAACCGTGCCATGCGCGAACTGGCCGAGGAGGGACTGGTTGAGCGGAAACGCAAGGCTGGCACCCGGGTGCGGCAGGCCCCGTTGCGGCAGGCGCGTTTCTCTATTCCCTTGGTTCGACAGGAGATTGAAGCGCAGGGCGCGGCCTATCGCTACGCGCTGGTGCGGCGCGAGGAACAGGATGCCCCGGATTGGCTGCGGGCGCGTCTGGGTCTGGGGTTGGGCGCGCGGGTGTTGCATCTGATCTGCATGCATTACGCCGACGGAAACCCCTATCAGCTGGAAGATCGCTGGATCAATCTGGAGGCCCTGCCAGATGCGGCTGGCGCGGATTTCGCCGCCACAGGGCCAAATGAATGGCTGGTTGAGGCGGTACCGTTTTCCGATGCGGAGATCAGCTTCTCCGCGCTTGCCGCTGATCCGGAAACCGCCCGTTACCTCAGCTGCACCGCAGGTGATGCCCTGTTTATGGCGGAACGGTCCACCTGGTGGGAAGACCAGGCGATCACCTATGTGCGGCTGAAGTTTCAGCGCGGTTACCGGATGACCACCCGTTACTGATTTATGGGTCCGGGGCCTAAGCCTAAAGGCGATCCTTCAGATTATACCAGGCAAAGGCCGGCGGCAGGCTGGCGCGGCGGAACCGGCCCAGCTCAAACCGGTGTGGCAGTTGCTGCATGAACAGCGGATGTGGCCGGCGGTTTTGCCCCAGTGCCAGATCCGCGATCAGCGCGCCACTGTAAGGCGCCCCAGCCACGCCGCCACCGTGGTAGCCAAAGGCGGCATAGGCGCCGTCCATCCCAGGCACCGCCCCGGCAAAGGGCACCAGCGCGCGGGTCATACAGATCAGGCCGGACCAGAAGTAGGGCGTTTCCACATGTTGCCAGGCCGGGAACATCCGGTCGAAATCGGCACGCGCTTTGGCGCGCGTGCGTTCAATATTGGCCTCACTCACACGGACCGATCCACGCAAGCCCAGCAACATCCGATTGTCCGGCAGCAGGCGGAAATAATGCAGTAACGTGCGCGAGTCACAGACCATCTGGCGGCTGGTCCAGCCCTGTTGCGCCAGCTCAGCTTCGCTCAGCGGGCGGGACACCAGGATGTTTGACTGCACCGGCAGATAGCGCGCGGCAAACCGGCGCGGCAGGTGATCGCTGCCATAGCCATTGGTGGCAAACAGCAGCTTCGTTGCACTGATCCGCCCCTCCGGCGTTTTCAGCTGGAAGCCATTTTCTGGCGTCACATCCTCCACCGTGGTGTGGGAAAAGATCCGCACGCCTGCCGCCTCGGCCGCTTTGGTCAGGCCGGCCAGAAACTTGATCGGGTTCAGCGCAAACCCCAAAGGCAGATCGACAGCGGCGTGGAAGTCTGGCGAGTTCATGCCATGCGCTGCCATTTCCTCCTTGGGAACAAAGCGGTAGGGCAGCCCATAGCGGCGCTGGTAGTCCGCGCCATAGTCCTTCAGCTCGGCAATGGCGCTGGGGCGGTGGGCCACGCAGCTGTAGCCATGCGAATGGCGCTCCACATCCAAATCGAACCGGTCAATATACTGTTCCACCAGATCAATCGCGCTGCGTTCCGCATCATAAAGCAGCCGCGCCTCACCCGCGCCGTACCGGCGTTCAATCGCATCGTCGGACTGTTTGGTCATCCCGGTGGAGACCAAGCCGCCATTGCGCCCCGAGGCCCCCCAACCGGGCGATTTTGCATCCACGATCACCACATCCGCGCCCGCCTCCGCCAGGGTCAGTGCGGCGGACAGACCAGTGTAGCCACCACCGATAATGGCAAAGTCACAGGTGATGTGACCGCGCAGCGGCGGGTAGACGGGCAGGGGCGATGTTAGGGTGCTGTCCCAATAGCGGTCCCGGATCGGGCGGTTGCCATAGGCCAGCGGTTCATAGATGCGGCTCATCGATGCCTCACAGCTTGTCGCGCAGCGAATACCACAGCATGGCCGCCATCAACAGCGGGCTGCGCAGTGCCGGGCCACCGGGGAAGGGCATGCCGGGCACCTTGGCCATGATATCAAAGCGTTCGGCTTGTCCGGCGATTGTCTCGGCTGCGATTTCACCGGCGAGGCTGGCCATCGCTACCCCGTGACCGGAAAAGCCTGAAAGCGATAGGATATTGCCCGAGAGCCGCTCAAAATGCGGCATGCGGTTCATGGTGATCCCCAGGGTGCCGCCCCAGGCATAATCGATCTCTATGCCCTTCAGCTGGGGGAAGATCTCCTCCAACGGTTTGCGCACCTTGCCGGCGATGTCGCTTGGGAATTTGTAGCGATAGCTCTCGGTGCCGCCAAACAGCAGCCGGTGATCCGGTGAGAAACGGAAGTAGTTCACCACAAACTTGCTGTCGGCCACCGCATGGTTGTTGCGCAGGATGTCTTCCTGCTGTTCGGCGCTCATCGGGGCGGTGGCCACAACATAGTTGTTGATCGGCATGACCCGTCCGGCAACGCGGCGGTTCAGCTTGCCCAGATAGCCGTTCATCCCCATCACAACATGGCGAGCCCGCACCTGCGCCCCGGCGAGGTCCACGGTGGCCGGTTCACCTTCGTTAACGGCAGTGACGCGGGCCTGTTCAAAGATCCGCACGCCAGCCGCCTGCGCCATCCGCGCCAGACCCAGCGCATATTGCAACGGGTCAATGTGGCCCGCGCCCATATCCAGCGTGCCGCCGTGGTATTCGGGCGAGTTCACCAGATGGCGACATTCTTCCCGGTCAATGAAGCGGATTTTGTCATAGCCATAGTCGCTGTTCAGCCGCTCGGCATAGGCCTTGCTGTGGGGCACAAAGCGTTTGCGGTGATCGGCGTGGATGATGCCATCGGCAAACTCAGCCTCCACCAGGGGTGAGGCCGCGCGCTTGCGCACCAGATCAACCGACTGATTGGCAATGGTCCAGAGTTCGCGGGCATGATCCTTGCCCACCAGATCCTCCAACTCGTCCTGATCCAGCCGCTGACCCTGGCCCACCTGTCCGCCATTGCGCCCCGATGCGCCAAAGCCGACGCGCTGCGCCTCCAGCAGCACAACATCATAGCCGCGTTCGGCCAGATTTAGCGCCGTGCTGAGCCCCATGAAGCCGCCGCCGATAACGCAGACATCACAATCGATCTGCCCCTGTGGCGGCGAAAACGGCGGCAAAGGTGTGGCCATCGCCGCGTAGTAAGAGGTGGGGTATTGGCCCGGTGTGTCGTTTACGGTCAGCAGGTCCACGGCAGGTCTTCCTTGGTCTTAAAGGGGCGGTTTTGGCTGAGGGGGCGGCGCAGGGATTAGGCGTTCAGCAGCAGATGCTGACGCTCCCAGGGGGAGATTTCGCGATGATATTCCTCATACTCGGCCCGTTTGATGTCATGGTAGAGGCGGCAAAACTCCTCGCCCAGGACACCGCGAATTTCCTCAGCTGTTTCAAAGTTTTGCAAAGCAACCGCCAGGCTGTGGGGCAGGGGCTCATCTGCTTCCCAAACCTCGGTAGTGGCTTCAGGGCGCGGCTCAACCTTGTTGATCATGCCCAAGTAGCCACAGGCCAGTGAGGCCGCGATGGCAATGTAGGGGTTGCAGTCCATCCCGATGACCCGGTTTTCCAACCGCCGCGCAGCGGGGCCAGAGTGCGGCACGCGCAGACCTGTGGTGCGGTTGTCCTGCGCCCATTCCAGGTTTGCCGGTGCGCTTTGCCCGTCCACCGTGATCCGACGGTAGGAGTTCACATAGGGCGCAAGCAGCGGCACCACATCCTGAATGTAGCGTTGCGAACCGCCGATGAAATGGCGGAACAGATCCGAGGCTGAGCCATCTTCGTCGGAGAAGATATTTTGCCCCGTTTCGATATCGACGATCGACTGGTGCACATGCATCGCACTGCCCGGCTCATCCCGGATCGGCTTGGCCATGAAGGTCGCGAAGACGCCGTTTTTCAGTGCTGCTTCGCGGATGGTGCGTTTGAAATAGAACACCTGATCGGCCAGATTCAGCGGGTCACCATGCATTAGGTTGATCTCAATCTGACCGGCGCCGCCTTCCTGGATCACGGTGTCAATTCGTAGCCCCTGCGCCTCGGCAAAGTCGTAGATCGTATCGATCACCGGCCCGTATTCATCCACCGCCGTCATGGAGTAAACCTGACGGCTGGCCCCCTTGCGACCGGTCCGGCCCAGCGGCGGTTCAATCGGCTCATTGGGGTCTCGGTTGGGCTTGGTCAGGTAGAACTCCAGCTCGGGCGCGACCACAGCGCGCCAGCCCTTTTGTTCATAAAGGTTAATCACCCGGCGCAGCACATTACGGGGCGCAATTGGCAGCGGCTCGCCTTCGCGGGTGAACATATCGCAGATCGCCTGCGCCGTCAGATCATCCGACCAGGGCACCGCACAAACCGTGCCCATATCCGGGCGCAGAATGACGTCCCGCTCCATCCATTGGTTTTCGATCTCCATGTCGACGTATTCGCCTGAGATCGTCTGATAAAACAGCGAGATCGGCAGCGCCAACTCACTGTCGGGGTCAAACTTATAGGCGGGCATGGCCTTGCCACGGGCGGTGCCGGCAAGGTCCGGGATGATACATTCCACCTCATCCACACGGCGCCCGTTGGCATGGGCGATGAATTCCTCAGGCAGGTTGGCCTGCCAGTTGGTTTTGGGCTTTGGGGTTTGCACCGGTCCTCCTTCGCGCCACATCGGCGTCTGTGAGCTTTGTGGAAACTTTTGATCAAAAGTTCCCGTCTGTCAATCTGAAGGCATGAAAAACCCGTGCACAAGGGCCTATTTTAATGAGTGTCGCACAAAATCCATGCCTTGAATAATGTCTTCGCGAATGCTGGTTGAAACTCTATCAAAATCACCATTTCGCAGCGCCTTGGTGGTTTCAACATGCTGATCCGTCAGTTTCGCCGTGCCAAAACGCCCACAGCCCACCCGCAATGCGGGCCCGATTTGCAGCCAAATCGATTCGGCGACTTTTAGCAGGGTGGGGGCCTCGGCACGCTGATAAAGCGTGAAGTGGAAGGCGTAGTTCGCCTTCATGTAGAGTTTCACGTCGCCGATGTTGATCGCATGTTCCAGCTCATCATCATGACGTTCCAGGGCGTCAATCTCATCCGGCGTCACATGCGGTGCGGCGCGGCGGGCCAGTTCGGGCTCAATGGTAAGGCGCAGGAAATCCAGCTCCTCCAGCAGGGCGGGTGTCATGTGGGGCACAGCCACGCGCCTGTTTTCCTGCGTTTCCAGCGCCCGCTCCGCGGTCAGGCGACGGATCGCTTCGCGGATCGGCGTGGCGCTGGCACCAAGGGTTTCCGCGAGGTTCATAATGGTTAACGGCTGGCCCGGAATAAAGTCGCCAAACAGGATCATATCCTTCAGTGCCTGATAGATCACATCATGTTCAGGCTGCTTCTTCGTTTGGCTCTGGAACTTGCGGGGCATGTGAACTACGAGCGCCTTTCTGGATCCTGCGGCTGGCCGATTTGACCGGTGGATTTGTGTCCAAGGCTACTGGCCGGTTCGCTGCGAGTCCATGTTTTTGATCAAAACCAAGCAACGTGATCCCATGATCACCGGAGGGCGCAATGAAAACAACAAACACTCACCGACCTGCACTGCACACCCTGGCCCTGACCTCGGCTGCTTTGGCTTTGATGGCGGGCGGGGCACAGGCCGAAGAGGTCCGCGTGTTCAACTGGTCCGATTACATCGCCGAAGAACTGCTGGACAAATTTGAGGCCGAGACCGGCTATAAGCTGATCTATGATGTGTTTGACAGCAATGAACTGTTGGAAACCAAGCTGCTGGCGGGCGGGTCCGGCTATGACGTCGTGGTGCCCTCTGCCAACTTCCTGCAGCGCCAGATCACCGCGGGTGTGTTCCAGCCGCTGGATCACCAGCAGCTGCCCAACGCGCAGTATCTGTGGGAGGAGATTGAAAGCCGCACCATCACCTATGACCCTGATAACGCCTATTCGATCAATTACTTGTGGGGCACAACGGGGATTGGCGTGAACGCTTCCAAAGTGCGTGAGGTTCTGGGGGAAGAGGCGCCGCTGAATTCGCTCGCGCTGATCTTTGATCCCGCCAATATGGAAAAGCTGCAGGCCTGTGGGGTTTATCTGCTGGATGCCCCGGCTGAGATGATCCCGGCCGCGCTGAGTTATCTGGGCGAAGATCCTGATAGCCAGGACACCAAGGTGCTGCAAAAGGCCGAACCTGTGCTGAGCGCTGTGCGCCCCTATGTGCGCAAGTACCACAATTCCGAATATATCTCGGCACTGGCCAATGGGGATATCTGTGTTGCTTTTGGCTGGTCAGGCGATGTGCTGCAGGCCCGCGACCGTGCAGATGAGGCCGGCAATGGGGTGGAGCTGGAATACCACGCACCTGTTGAAGGGGCGGTCATGTGGTTTGATCAGATGGCCATTCCAGCCGACGCACCGAACCCGAAAGGGGCGCATGCCTTCCTGAACTTCATGATGGATCCGGAAAACATCGCTGCGGCGTCGAACTACGTCTATTACGCCAACGGCAACAAGGCCTCGCAAGAGTTCCTGCTGGAGGATGTGCGCGGCGATACGGCGATCTATCCGGATGCGGCAACAATGCAGAACCTCTACACCACCCGGCCGTTCCCGCCCAAGGTGCAGCGTGTGGTGACGCGCATGTGGACGAAGATCAAGTCCGGCATCTAAGATGTTGAATTAATGAAAAAGGGCGGTCCGGTTGGATCGCCCTTTTGCTGTTGCGGTTAGTTTTCTTCAAATGCCGCGTAGATTTTGCGCACCGGTGTCAGCGACTCCCATGTGCCTTTGAACCCGGCGGGGATCACAAAGGCATCAGGGGCTTTGTAGCGGGTGGTGGTGCCGTGTGCGTCGGTCAATTCCACCTCAACCTCAACAATCACGCAAAGCTCATTCTCGTCATAGCTGACCGACAGTTTGCAGGCCTCGCTGGCCCATTGGCCGACGTGAAACTGGCCAGTGGTGTCGGTGAACTGATGCCAGAGTTTTGTGGCCGCGTTGCCGGCGATCAGCTTGTCCGCTGCGATGGTATCTGCCTCAGGGGCACTCTGGTTTGTGATGGCGATGGTGGTCATGAACATTCCTTCATAAAGATTAACGCAGCGCTTCTTTCAGCCGGTACCAGGCCATGCCAACAGCGATGGCCTGACTGCCCAGTTGACGGGTGAAGGGCAGGCGCCAGTGGCGCACGCTTTCCCAGACGCGGAAGTCCTCCAGCTCCCCCACAACCGCTTCGGCCAGAACCTCAGCCATGATGTGGCTCAGCGCGATGCCGTGGCCGGAATAGCCCTGCACGTAGAAGACGTTATCGCGCAAACGGCCCACCTGTGGGATGCGGTTCAGCACGATACCGTCGATGCCCGTCCATTGAAACTCCACCTCAACCCCTTTGAGGCGGGGGAAAGTGCGTTCCAGCGCCGGGCGCAATTCCGTGGCGATGTCTTTGCTGTCGCGACCGGAATAATTGGTGCCGCCGCCGAACATCAGCCGGTGATCGGCAGTGTTGCGATAGTAATCCAGCACAAAGCGGCTGTCGTAAACGGCCAAGTTTTCCGGGTTGATCTTCTGCGCGACCTCGGCCCCCAGCTGTGCGGTGGCCATATTGGCCAGCGAGGCCGGGAACATTTTGCCGGAAAGCTTTGGCTGTTCCAGCAGGTGATAGGCGTTGCCTGCGATCACCACCTTGGAGGCTGTGACGCCACCCGTTGCGGTGACCACACGGGGACGCGCGCCGTGATCGATGCGCAGCACCTCAGCCCCTTCGAAGATCCGCGCACCAAGGCTTTGCGCTGCACGTGCTTCACCCACACAGAGGTCCAGCGAATGGACATGCATGTTGTGCCGGTTCAACAGACCGCCACAGTAGATGTCCGTTTCCAGATAGTTAGGGATATCAGCGCCTTGCACCAGGGTCAGCGCATCGCCCATGCCGCGCATGTCGGCCTCTTCATAGAGGGCGGTGAGCTCCTCCATATGGGCGGGTTTCATGGCGGTTTGCAGGTGGCCATGGCTGAGATCACAGGCAATGGCGTATTTTTCAACCCGGGATTTGATGATGTCATGGCCGCGCCAGCGTGTGTTCCAGACGATATCGCGCGCCTCGTTCCCATTGGTTTTGGCAAACTCCCGCAGCATCGCCTGATCGCCTGAGAGGGAGCCGGTGATCTGCCCGCCGTTGCGCCCGGTTGCGCCCCAACCGATGCGTTTGGCCTCCAGCAGGGCGACTTTATGACCACGCTCAGCCAGTTCCAGCGCCGTGTTCACGCCGCTGAAACCACCGCCGATGACGGCGATGTCGACATCAACCTCACCATTGAGGTGCTCAAAACCTGCGGCGTCCCGGGCGGTGGCGGCATAATAGCTGGGGGCGTGCATCGAATCCTCCTGAATTTGATCAAAAATGTATTTGATCAAATTTTAGGGCGCAACGTATCTGCGGTCATAGGTGCAAGGATTCTTGCGCTGAGCACGCGCTGAGCGTTTGTGAAGGTCGTCATTTTGATAGAAAGACCGTAACGTCTGGGGCGCCGCGCGGGCAGCGCCCCATTTCCACCTAAGGCGGGTTCGAAACTCAGATGGATCGCAGCTATTCGCCCAGCCAATCCAAGATGGCCTTGGTGGTTTCAGCCGGCAGTTCCTGCTGGATCCAATGGCCGCAGTTCAGGCTGACCTCGGTGACATTTGGCACCAGCTCCTGCAGGTTTTCGGCGGGCGGGATCATGTCCTGCGCGCCGTAGATCATCAGGGCGGGTTGGTGGATCACCGGGTCGACATCGGCCAAGAGGTGCCAGTTGCGATCCAGATTGCGATACCAGTTGATCGAACTGGTGAACCCTGTCTGACGGAAAGCGTTGGCCAGCACCGCCAGATCTGCCTCGGACATCACCGGCTGGCCCAAGGGGGCAGGGGCGGTGGCAAGGTTCATCATCATCATGCCCGGCGCCGGTGGGGTGGCGGGCAGATCCTTGCGAAACAGATTGCGCAGAAACGCCTCGGTGTTTTCGTCCAGCACCGTATCGGCCACACCCGGCTGGCGATTGAAATGCACGAAGTAATTTTCCGGGCCAAAGATCTGCTCCATGAACTCAATCCAGGGCATCGGGGTGCGCGGCTGATAGGGCAGCGCCAGGGCGATCAGCTTGCGCACCCGCTGGGGATGCAGCTGCGCCATGCTCCAAACGACATTCGCACCCCAGTCATGGCCGACAAACACCGCATCCGCATAGCCAAAATGATCCAGCAGCGCGGCCAGATCCCCGGTCAGGACGGCAATGTCATAGGCGGTGACGTCCTTTGGGCAGTCGGAATTGCCATAGCCGCGTTGGTTCGGGACGATCACATGATAGCCCGCGGCCGCAAGCGCCGGGATCTGGTGACGCCAGGCATAGGCATGTTCCGGCCAGCCGTGGCACAGCACGATCGGGGTATGTGTGCCGCTTTGGGGTGTTTGAAACACCTCAAGCGTGACGCCGTTGACCGCGATTTGTTCGGGCGCAGGGAAGGGGTTGGGAAAGTGGGTGGTTGGGGTGGATTGCAACAAGGTACATCTCCTTAGGGTAATGGTTTCATCGCTGTGGTTTCGATGTGCTGCATCCGCTAAAAGGAAATGGTGCCAAAATATGTCACCTATCTGTGCTGTGATGACTTTATGAAAACCCGTGAGAGACAAGATGCCATCGTCCGCCACCTGCGCCGCAGCGGCACGGCCACCGTTGCCGGGCTGGCGCAGGATGTTGGCGCGTCGCGGCGCACCGTTTTGCGCGACATCGCGGCGCTGCGCGATGAGGGCTTTGTGATCCACACCGAACCGGGGCGCGGCGGGGGCGTGTCGCTTGATGCAAGCTCCGTCCAGGCGACGGCCCGTCTGTCTGTGGCTGAGGTTTTTGCGCTGGTGATCAGTGTGGCCAGCATGCGGGCGGCGGGGGCTTTGCCGTTCGCAGGTTTGGCGGATGCGGGGCTGGCAAAAATCGAACGCGCCCTGCCACGTGATAAGGTGCAGGATCTGCGCCGGTTTCTGGCCTGTCTCTACATCGGCCCCTTGGCCCCGCAGGTTGATACGTCAAACCTTGGCGGGATCGATGCGGATTTACTGCCGGCCTTTGAAGCAGCCTTTCTGCAGCGTCAGTTGCTGCAGTTCCGCTACCGCGATGCCAAGGGCGCGGAAACCAAGCGCGCTGTGGAGCCTCAGGCGATGCTGATCCTGCCGCCGCTGTGGTATCTGGTGGCCTGGGATCCCGCGCGGGGGGCGTTTCGTCATTTCAGAATGGACCGGATCAGCGCCCCTGAACTCTTAGACGGCCCAGCGTTCCGCCGCCGCCATGTGCCCTTTGATGACGCGGTACGCCCCGTGCGTCCTGGCCGCGCGGATCACCCCCCGCGCTACGTCTGACGGGGGGGCGTTTGGGGCATAACCGCCCCAAAACCTGAGCCTAAGCCACAGGGGTGATTGTCACCAGAACCGGCGCATGGTCGGTGGTTTCCAGCTTATTTTCCTCCTGAAAATGCGCATTGAACACCTTAAGGTCGCTGACCGCCGCCATCCGATTTGGGTTCTTGGGGTTGAGCGCATTGGTGACCAGCACGTAATCCAGCGTTTGCGCCGGGTAGCGCCAGCCAGCCGCATGGGTCACCGGCCGGTCCGCCACATTCTGCGACGGCAGCAGCCCATAGGCATCATAGAGCTGCCAGGTGAAGTTCCACGCCCGATCCGCAGCGTCCTCAATGCTGCTACGGCGCATATTGGCGATATTGTCGATCCAATCCTGTTGCGTCAGTACCCTGAGCGCGCTGGAGGTTGGGCCCGCGTTCATATCCCCCATCACCACAATCGGCGCATCTTCGCGGTCATCCAGTTCCGACATTGCCGCCAGATAGAGGCCTGCCGCCTCACCATTGCGCCGGATCAGCTGATCGGCGTCTTTGGTGGCGCGCTGGCGCAGATGTTCACGAAACCGCGCCTTCCAATCGGGCAGGGCGGCGACAGCATCACTGTCGACAAAGGCGCCCTGAGATTTCAGATGGCAGACGTAAAACACCACTGGCCCCAGCTGCGGCGTATCCACCTCGGCCCGCGTGACCGCCCGCCGGAAGGTGAAATCTGCCGCTACCTCAGCATCGTCGACAAATTCCCCCGGATAGGCCAGCGCCGTAGGCGGGCTGACAAAGGGATGGCGGGAGGCAATGGCGGTCACCGGCCCGACAAAGACATCCGCGTCCTCAGGATCAACCGCCGGATCATCCACAACCGCCACATGCGGATAGCCCAACCCGTTGAGAAAGGTCTTAAACTCGGCAACGCTGAACACCTCCTGAAAGCCGATCACATCAGCATCAAGCTGCCCGATCAGATCGCTAATCCAGGCCTGTTTGCGGGCCCATTGATCGGGTTCATAATCATTGCGCTCATCACGTTCGTACCAATAGGTGCCGGGGGCCGCGAATTGATAGAGGTTCCAGGTCGCAATTTTGAGCCCTGCCATGACAAATCTCCTTGGGTCAAAATGAATAGATCAATGGCCCTAAGGTAATCCGATTTGACGGCAAAACCATGACAGATTGCGCCGTGCCTCAGGCCTGATAGGTGACGCGCCCGCCGCAGATGGTCACGGCCGCATTGATCGCGCCGATCTGATCGGGGGCAACGGCCTCCACATCCGCGTCCAGAACCACCACATCGGCCATCATCCCAACCCGCAAGCGCCCTTTGCGGGTCTCATTAAACTCTACCCAGGCATTGTCGCGCGTGTAGGCCGCCAGGGCGTCACGCAGACCAATGCGTTGATCGGGCCAGTCATTGGGCAGATCAACCCCGGCAACTGCGCCTTGGATCGTGGGCATCACATCCACCGGCACCACCGGCCAATCGGTGGAGAAGATCAGCGCCGCGCCGCTGTCCTGCACCGCCCGCCAGGGGAAGGCGGTCTGCAACTGATGCGCATACAGGATCTCACCCGGCGCATAGGGCGGCAGGAAGAAGCCGCCGCGCGGCGAATGCAAGGGCTGCATGGAGGCAACAACACCCAGCTGTTTCAGCCGGGGAATGTCATCGGGATGGATAGTCTCAATATGTTCGATCCGGTGGCGGCTGTCGCGGACCCCATTGGTCATGCGGGCGGATTCATAGCCATCCAGCGTCTGGCGCACCGCGGCATCGCCAATGGCATGCACCGCGATCTGCATACCCATCCGATCAGCCAGCACACAGACCTCTTTGAACTGTTCGTCCGAAAACAGCGGCTCCCCGCAGATGTCGGTGCCGGGGTAGGGTTCCAGCATGAAGGCAGTGCGACTGTCCAAAACACCATCCATGAACATCTTGACCCGGCGCGACCACAGCATGTCACTGCTATATTGCGCATTCATCTCAGCCGCTTCGCGCACGCGTTCCACAGGATCGGTGTGTTTGAGGTGCATCGGGATCTCGGTCCTGCACAAGAGGGTGCCCTCCGCCTCCATCTCAGACAGCAGGCCCAGCTGATAGAAGTTGCCATCCATATTGTGCAGCCCAGTGATCCCCTTGGAGGCACAGTGCTGCAGCCCCTTGGCCAGAACCGCCTTATCAATGGCGCGGGTGGCAGCATCCGGGGCAGGCACCGGATCGGCGCCGGTGACCATGCCCAGCAGTTCGCGCCCCCCATAGGGTGTCATCGCCATGATCGGGCCAAACGCATCCGCTTCCAGCAATTCCCCGGTTGCCAGACCATCCGGCCCCATCACCACCTCAGATCCTTCCGCAACCTCCTTGCCGTGCAGCAGCCCCGCCGCCTCCAGCGCTTTGGTATTGGCATAGATGGTGTGGTGATCGGCGGTACAGGCGGCAAAGGGGCGATCCGGCATCGCAGCATCCAGATCGTGGCGGGTGATGCCTCGATCGCCCATCAGACCGTAGTCAATCGAACAGGCAAAGAGCAGCGCATCGTCAGGCCGGGATGCCGCGTAGGGGCGCACAGCAGCGGCCAGGGCCTCGGCCCCGTAAACGCCGGTGAGGTTCAGGAAATCCAACTCAGCTGATCCCGCGAACAAATGCACATGGCTGTCGATAAACCCGGGTAGAACGGTGCCGCCCTGGGCATCGATCACCCGCGCCCCATCTGCCAGTTCGCGGATTTCGGCGGTGCTGCCGACCGCGGTGATGGTGCCGCCGGTGATGGCAAGGGCTTCGGCGTCCGGCCCGTCAAAGGTAATGACGCGGCCGTTCAGGATGACAATATCGGGCATGATCTTCTCCAGAGCGCAGGGGCCCGCAACCAGGCCCCGTTGGGACTGTTATTTCTGCAAGCCGCTGTTCTGACAATAAAAAAGGGAGGCGTTTGGCGCCCCCCCTTTGTGATTTTCAGCGATTACGGGATCAGAAGTCCCAGTCTTCGTCCTCGGTCGCGACGGCCTTGCCGATCACATAGGACGACCCGGAGCCCGAGAAGAAGTCGTGGTTTTCGCTGTCGGGGCTGAGCGCAGCGAGGATGGCCGGGTTCACCTCGGACACTTCCGGCGGGAACAGCGCTTCAAAGCCAAGGTTCTGCAGCGCCTTGTTGGCGTTGTAATGCAGGAAGACTTTTACGTCCTCGGTCAGGCCAATCTCATCATACAGCTCTTCGGTATATTGGTTCTCAATCCCGTAAAGCTCAAACATCAGACCAAAGGCGTAGTCCTTCAGCTCCTGCTGGGCGGCTTCGTCCAGCTGCTCATAGCCGCGCTGGAATTTGTAGCCGATGTAATAGCCATGCACCGCCTCATCGCGGATGATCAGACGGATCAGGTCAGCGGTGTTGGTCAGCTTGGCGCGGCTGGACCAGTACATCGGCAGATAGAAGCCGGAATAGAACAGGAAGCTTTCCAAAAACACCGATGCGATCTTGCGCTTCAGCGGGTCATTGCCCGGCGCGTAAGTGTCGAGGATCGCCTTGGCCTTGGCCTGCAGATGTGGGTTTTCATCCGACCAGCGGAACGCCTCATCAATTTCTTTGGTCGAGCAAAGTGTTGAGAAGATTGAGGAATAGCTGCGTGCATGCACTGCCTCCATAAAGGCGATGTTGGTCAGCACGGCCTCTTCATGGGGCGTGATTGCATCGGGCATCAGCGCCGGCGCACCAACCGAGTTCTGGATGGTGTCCAGCAGGGTCAGGCCGGTGAAAACGCGGATGGTCAGCTGTTTTTCGTGATCGGTCAGGGTGGCCCAGCTGGGAATATCGTTGCTGAGCGGCACCTTTTCCGGCAGCCAGAAGTTCACTGTCAGACGGTTCCAGACCTCCAGGTCTTTTTCGTCTTCCAGGCGGTTCCAGTTGATCGCGCGCGGGATGCGGGTGGGGGCGATGTCTTTCATTGTCTCTCTCCGATCTCAGTCGCGATTACAGGGTGCAGGACACGCAGCCCTGAACCTCGGTGCCCTCAAGGGCCTCCTGGCGCAGACGCACGTAGTAGATGGTTTTGATGCCTTTTTTCCAGGCGTAGATCTGGGCTTTGTTGATGTCCCGCGTGGTGGCCTCAGCCGGGAAGAACAGGGTCAGGGACAGGCCCTGGTCCACATGTTCCGTGGCCGCCGCATAGGTATCGATCAGCGCTTCCGGGCCGATTTCATAGGCGTCGCGGTAATAGTCCAGATTGTCATTGCTCATATAGGCAGCGGGGTAGTAGACGCGGCCGATCTTGCCCTCTTTGCGGATTTCAATCTTGGACACGATTGGGTGGATCGACGAGGTCGAGTTGTTGATATAGCTGATCGATCCGGTGGGCGGCACCGCCTGCAGGTTGCGGTTATAGAGCCCGTGTTTCATGACATCCGCCTTTAGCGCGGCCCAGTCATCGCGGCTTGGCAGATCGACACCGTCAAACAGCGCCGTCACCTTATCGCTTTCGGGCAGCCAGTCCCGGTCGGTGTATTTGTCAAAGAAGCTGCCCGAGGCATATTCGGACTCGGCAAAGCCTTTGAAACTTTCGCCTCGTTCCTGTGCCAGATCGCAGGAGGTGCGGATCGCGTGGTAGGCCACAGCGGCGAAGTAAACGGACGTGAATTCAATGCCTTCCGGGCTGCCGTAGTGCACACGTTCCCGCGCCAGATAGCCGTGCAGGTTCATCTGACCCAGACCAATCGCGCGGCTTTCGTCATTGCCCTTGCGCACCGATGGGACCGAGTCGATGGCCGACATTTCTGCCACTGCGGTCAGCGCACGGATGGAGGTGCCCACGGTCTGGCCCAGATCCTTGCCGTCCATCGTTTTCGCGATGTTCAGGGAGCCGAGGTTGCAGGAAATATCCGTGCCCATCTCACTGTAGCTCAGGTCGTCATTGAAACTGGAAGCGGTGTTCACCTGCAGGATTTCCGAGCACAGGTTCGACATGTTGATCCGGCCCGCGATGGGGTTCATCCGGTTCACGGTGTCCTCAAACATCACGTAGGGGTAGCCGGATTCAAACTGGATCTCAGCGATGGTCTGGAAAAACTCACGCGCGTTGACCTTGGACTTGCGGATGCGCTTGTCCTCAACCATCTCATCATATTTCTCGGTGACCGAGATTTCCGAGAAGGGCACGCCATAGACCCGCTCCACGTCATGGGGCGAGAAGAGGTACATATCGGCGTTTTTCTTGGCCAGTTCAAAGGTGATATCGGGGATCACCACACCCAGTGATAGGGTTTTGATGCGGATCTTTTCATCCGCGTTTTCCCGCTTGGTGTCGAGGAAGCGCATGATGTCAGGATGGTGCGCGTTCAGGTAAACCGCGCCTGCGCCCTGACGGGCCCCCAGCTGGTTGGCGTAAGAAAAACTGTCTTCCAGCAACTTCATCACCGGGATCACGCCCGAGGACTGGTTTTCAATCCCTTTGATCGGCGCGCCATGTTCACGGATGTTGGTCAGCAGCAGCGCAACCCCACCACCGCGTTTGCTGAGCTGCAGCGCCGAGTTGATGCCGCGGCCGATGCTTTCCATGTTGTCTTCCAGACGCAGCAGGAAGCAGGAGATCAGCTCACCCCGCGACGCTTTGCCGGCGTTCAGGAAGGTTGGTGTCGCAGGCTGGAACCGGCCGCCCATGATTTCCTTCATGAAGGACATCGCCAGCGCCTCATCGCCACGCGCAAGGCACAGCGCGGTCATCACCACACGGTCCTCATAACGCTCAAGGTAGCGCTGGCCATCACGGGTCTTCAGCGTGTAGGAGGTGTAATATTTGAACGCGCCCAGGAAGGTGGGAAAGCGGAATTTCAGCGCATAGGCCTCATCCCAGATCTGGCGCATGAAGTTCTTGGAATACTGATCCAGAACGGCCTCTTCATAGTAGCCCTCCTTGACCAGATAACCCAGTTTCTCATCCAGCGAATGGAAGAACACGGTGTTTTGGTTGACGTGCTGCAGGAAATACTGCCGCGCCGCCATCCGGTCCGCCTCAAAGCGAATATTGCCGTCCCCATCATAGAGGTTCAGCATCGCGTTCAAGGCGTGATAGTCCAAAGTGCTCAGATCGCTGTCGAGCATAGGTGGTCCCCCAGTTTTTCAAGCCCGGCACGGGTGCGGGCGATATCTGTCTCGGTGCCCGCCAGCTCAAAGGAATAGAGCAGCGGAACGTTGCATTTTTCAGAGATGATGCGACCCGACAAAGCGTAGGTCGCACCAAAGTTGCGATTGCCTGCACCGATCACCCCAACCAGACGTTCGCGGCGGCTGGCGTCGTTTAGAAACCGGATCACCTGTTTTGGAACCGCCCCACGTCCCTGGCCATCGGCGTAGGTGGGGCAGATCAGAACAAAGGCATCGGTCAGCTGGCTGTGATCGGGCAAAGGCGCATCGAGGCACTCAGCAATCCGCACGGCAGGCAGCCCCAGCCGTGTGACAAAGCGATGAGTGTTTCCCGATTTAGACGAGTAGTAGACAAGCGCCGGCAGTTGGCGGCTCATCTCCTCAGGCCAGTTGTGCGATCATGTCCGGGCGGAAACCAGACCAGTGGTTGCCATTGGCTTCGACAACCGGTGCCTGACGATAGCCCCATTCGGTGACGCGGCTCATGGCGCTGTCATCCTGGGTCAGATCGACCACATCATAGCTGATGCCTTTGGCATCCAAAGCACGGGTGGTGGCGGTGCATTGCACGCAAGCCGGTTTCGAATAAACGATGACGCTCATCTGGTCGCAGTCCCCTAAATTTTTTGCCGAGGACGCCAAGACGTGTGAGCCGCCTTTGATACGCCCCCGAACCCTCCGTTCGTGGTCATTTTTCGGTCGCTTGCGGCAGGTCTCCTGACTATGTGGATCATGGCTAGGCTGTCCTTCCCGAAGGCGTTCCCTCAGTGGGTCTTCAGCGGTGCGATCCACTTACAGTTGCGGGGGCAGTGCTGGAATTCCACCAACTTCCCTCTTAGCCTCCGACCGGAATCGAAGGAACCGAAGCATCACTATATTGGGGCTGGTCGGGGGAGAGTGTCAACATATCGTGTCAGGTGACGTGGCTCACTGAAATCCGCTATTGACGCGTGGATCTGTATTAACCGTCGCCCGTTAAGTCTTAAGAACAAGATACTTTGCGCCTCAGGTGCAACCGCTGGATCATCGTCGCAGGTGATAGCACGCCCCGATTTTTGGTAAAAATTCTGTCTGTAGGTGCGCAGAAGCCACACATTCCAAAACCGATAAAGGTGCCGTCCGAAACAGCCCTCAACAGGGCCATTTCTGGCAGCTTTGCACGGTAAATCCTTGTCGGGATTTAGAATTCGTTAACCAATCCCTAGCACCATCCCATCAGCACTGCACTTAGGGGCTGGTGGTGATCGGTTCGGGTCTCAGTCCGGGCAGATTCGCGCAGCGCCCTGCGTCAGGGTTTGGACCGTGATCTGAGGGTGGTGAGGCGATCTATGGGGCAAAGGGGGAAGATGCGGATCTTGATAGTACTCGAACCCTCAGGTGGTGGCAGCGGCCGCAACGCGCTGGATCTGGTGGCGGCCACGCTGGACCGCGGCCATGACACCCATCTTGTCTACTCGGCCACCCGGATGGATCCGCTGTTTGCCCGGCGGCTGAGTGCGATTTGCCCAAGCCGCAGGCACCGGGTCGATATGGATCGCGCGCCGGGGCCGCGTGATCTGTTCGCTTTGCGCGGCTTGCGGCAGCTCCTTCGGCGGCTTGGACCATTTGACGTTATTCACGCCCATTCCAGCAAGGCCGGTGCCCTGACCCGGCTGTTGCCACGCAGATATGGCGCCAGAATTTATACCCCTCATGCCTTTCGCACCATGGATCCCGCCTGCCGCGGGATAGCACGGGCCGTGTTTGGTGGGGTTGAGGGCGCTCTGGCCCGCTGGGCGACAGATGCGCTGATCTGCGTGTCCCCTGATGAAAGAGCGGAGGCCCAGCGCCTGCGCGCGCCATTGGACAGGACCCATCTGGTGCCAAACGGTGTACCGCGCGCTACGCCCTCCGTCCCGTTAACGCGCGCGGACCTGAACCTCAGCCCAACTGACATCGTCTTTGGCTTTGTCGGGCGGTTGAGCGCACAGAAGGATCCGCTGGCCTTTGTGGAGGCCATCGCGAGGATCAGGGATCTGACCCATGTCCGCGTCATTATTGTCGGGGTGGGCGAGTTGGAGGCGCAGCTGCAGCAGCAGATCGACGCCAAAGGTCTGGGGGAGGTCATACGCTGCGTTGGTCAGGACGATGCGGCGCGGTATTACCCGCTGTTTGACATCTTCGTGCTAACCAGCCGGTATGAATCCATGCCCTATGTGCTGATCGAAGCGGCTGAAGCCGGGCTGCCGATGATCGCAACCGATGTCAGCACGGCAGACAGTATCATTTTGGACGGGCAGAACGGCCTGGTCGTGCCACGGGCGGATCTGGCGACAGCCCTGCCTGAGGCGATGGAGGCCCTGATCCAACCAGACCAACGCAGCGCGATGACCGCCCAGGCCGCCCGGCTGCGGGGGCGCTATTCGCTGGACAGGATGGTGGACCAAACCCTTGCCGTCTATCAGGCCGCGCTGGACGGGCAGGGTGGGTCTGCCGGGGCGGGCAGATGAGTGTGGCGGTTGACCCATCGCTGCCAGAGGCCCGGCATGGATCACGCGCGGGTTTTATGGTGGGGCTTGTTGGGCTGTTGATGCCCTATGTCATGATGGAGCCCGCACCGGTTGATGCGCTGCTGATCCTGTTGGCGGGGGCCGTATTGCTGACTTTCGCCCTGCCTCTTGGCGTTTGGCTGATCTTTGTGACCTACTTTGGCCTGTCGCAATTTGCGCTGCTCTGGGTCACGGGACAGCCCGCAACCGCGCCGCAGGGCCTGCCGCTGCGCTATCTGGCGATTGAGCTCTATCTGGCGCTGGCGATGATGGGGCTGTTTGCACTGTTTTATGCGCAGCCCCGGCTGCTGCAGATCTGGCTCAGGGCCTATGTTTATGGCGCGGTCCTGTCCTGTGTGGCGCTGGCGCTGATCCTCCTCGCGGCGCCCGAGATGGATCTGATCTACCGCGATGAATTTCGCTTGCGGATCAGGGGCTTCTTCAAAGATCCCAATGTGCTGGGCACCTTCCTGATCTTTCCCGGTATCGTCCTGATCGTCACCCCGCGTGAGGTTGGGCTGCCACGATGGGCGGGGTTGGTGGCGGGGGGGCTGATTGGCTTGATGATCTACCTGACCTATTCCCGCGCGGCGGCGGGGGTTTTCACATTGGGCCTCATGGGGTATCTGGCGCTGCGCCATCCCGGCATCAGACCATGGGTGGTGATCTCCGCAGCGCTTGGCGGGTTGATGATCCTTTGGGGCACATCACATTCGGGCTTTGGCGCGCAGGATCTATTTGCCGGGCGGCTGCGGCTGCAGGCCTATGACAATGAACGTTTCGCCGACATTTGGCTGGGCCTTCAGGTGGCGCTGCAGCATCCCTTTGGCATCGGACCGGGCAATTTCGAAACCTATTTTGCAACAAACAACGTGCACAACCTGTTCATTGCCAAATGGACGGAGGCCGGGTTTGGCCCGGCGCTGGTCTTTGTGGTTCTGACTGTTGGCAGCACGTTTTCCGCCCGGCACGCCTACCACCGCAGCGTCGCGCCGTTGATCGGTGCGCTCTATATCACCCTTGCGGTGCATCTCTTGGCATCGATGTTCATCTATTCGCACCACTGGCGTCATTACCTGTTCCTCTGCGTGGCGGCGTTTGTGGCCGATCGTCTGGTGGCTGAGGGGCGGTTTTACGGCCCGTCAACAAAGGGCGCGCCAGATGATTGATCTGAAAAACAAGGTCATCTTCGTGCACATCCCGAAATGCGCCGGCACCTCGGTGGAGGAATACTTCATGCAGCTCCGCGGTCTGGACCCGCGCAACCGGGCGGCCTTGGGGATCTTCAAGAACAACAAATCATCGGATCTGGAACGGGGCAATCAGCATTGCAGCCTGTCGATGATCGAACAGCATTGGTTCGGCGGTGACATCCCCGCAGATTTTCGGATCTTCACCATCGTGCGCAATCCCTATTCGCGGTTTTGGAGTGAATATTCCTACCGCCGCCTGCCGCCCCCGGATCGCTACCCGTTCTCCTCGACCTTGCCGCTGGGCCTGCTGATCCGCCTGACGCGTAAACCGCTGGCGCGGCTGAAGGATCTGAATTGTCACATGCGGCCGCAATGGACCTATCTGCAGGGCAGGGCGCAGCACCGGCTGCGGATCTTGCGGTTTGAAACCCTAGCGCAGGAGTTTGCCCTGCTGAAACAGGACTGGGACCTGCCGGATCTGGCGCTGCCCAGATCCAATCAGAGCGGCGATCGTAGGCGCAGGCCCAATGCCGCCCAGCGCGCCAAGGGCGCGGCGTTTGTGCGGGCTTTCTACCACGAGGATTTTGACCGGCTGGGCTATGATCCGGACGCCCCTGAAAAGGGTTAACACCAGGTTAAGGCTACGGATGCAGCGGCAAGGCTTCCTCAACCTCTCTTCGGTAAAACAGGGCCTCATCTGACTTGCCTCCGATTTGCCAATGTAAGGAAATGACATGCCGCACGCCTTTTCTGATCGGGTTCCCAGCCTCAACGGTCCCGCCTTTGACGTCAGCACCGTGGTGCCCTCTGACGGCACCGATCTGGAGTTTCCCGCCATCGCGCTGTTTGTGACCACCGGCGGCGATCTGTCGATCGTGACAGCGCTTGGCACCACCCGGACAATTACGGTGCCGGACCAGATGTTGCTGCCGGTTGCCGTGACGCGGGTGCGGGCCACGGATACCACGGCCAGCGGCATCATCGCCTTTGGAATTGGCACATGATGGGGTTTGGGTTTGCACTGGGGGATCTGGCCGCACATCGCCGACCGGGGGGGCAGGTGTTGGTAAACCACATTGCCTACTCCGAGGATTTTCAAGCCGGCTGGTGGAGTGATTATTGGGCCAAGCCCGCCTTCACCACCGGTATCGCGGATCCGCTTGGCGGAACCGCAGCGATGCGGTTCAACACTTCCAGCACCACGGCCTCGCCCAATGGGGTCAGTGGCGGCATTATCGCCTTTGGCGCTCCGCCGCTGGCGGATTTCGATCAGGTCACCGTGTCCATCTGGGCGCGGGCGTCAGTGGGGTGTTCCGCGCATCTGGGGCTTAGCGATCAAAGCCTGTCTTTGATCGATCTGACGCCCACCTGGACGCGTTTCAGCCATACCGGCACGTACCGCACCTCAACCGGATTGGGTGGGGTCGATAATCGTCTGTTCCAGTTCTTCGAAGACATCGTCGGCAACCCCAGTATTGAGGTTGATATTTTCGGCGCGCAGGCCGTGATCGGTGGGGTGATGGGGACCTATGTAGCGACGCCATAATTCGTCACCTTTCAATAGGTTGCGGTCATGAGGGCCTTAGAATCCTGGATAAAACCCCAAACGGCGGCGGACCATCACATAGCTGACGATATTCTGCGTCGCGATCCCCAAGGCCGAGGCAATGGCGACCCCTAAGGCGCCGTAATGCGGCGCCAGCAGCAGCGTCGCCGTGACCGTCAGCCCCGCCGCCACCGTTTCCCCCAGGCGATAGTCGCCTTCACCGTCACACATCATCAGCAATTGCCCAACAGATCCGGTGCAGACATTGACCAACTGCCCCAGCACATAGATCACCAGAACCGGACCGGCCTGGGCAAATTCCGCGCCATGCAGCCCCATAATCTGTTCGGCGTAAAGGATCAGACCCGCCACCACGGGCACCCCAATCAGCACCATTGCACGGGTGGAGCGTCTGGCGATCTGGCGCAGATGTTCCAGATCCCTGCGCGCAAAGCTGCGGGCGTAAACCGGCGCCACCAGCAGATCCGTTACCAGCAGGATGAACACCACCAGAACCGCAATGCGCTGCGCCGCTGCGGTGAAGGCAATCTCTTGACTGGTCACAAACCGTCCACCCAGCAGGATGCCCGACCAGGTAACCGTCAGCGTCATCAGCATCGCCAGCCATAGGTTTGCCGCCGCGCGCACTTCAGCCGCCTGCATCCGCAGTTGCCAGATGAACCGCGCGTCCGGCTGGCGCAGCCACAAAGCACCTAGGCCCAGCGCAGTCAGCACCGTGGCCAGAAACAGGGTTTGGGCGATGTCCTCAGCCGCCAAAGGCTGGTCCAGCCAAAGGTGACGCAGGCTGACCACCAGAAGCGCCAGCGACAGGTAGCCGAGGTTTTGCCCAACAACCGAAAGCCCCGGCTTGCGCAGGCCCTGAAAGGCAAATCCTATTAGGTTGGCGATGGCCAGCAGCGGCAGGCTCAGCGCGATCCAGCGCAGCACCGGGGCAAAGTCCGGCGCGTTGAACAGCGTGGTGGCGATCTTTTCGGCCCAGAAAAATCCGATCAGGGCGGGGGCCACAGCGGCCAAAAGGCTCAAGAGGATCGCCCGCGACACCCAGGTGTTTGCCATCGCTCCGATCCCCGCGGCGCCCACCTGTTTCACCAGCAGGGAGTCAAAGCCCAAACGCAAAGCGGCAGCGCCCACTGTCAGCACGGTCAAGCCAAACAGTACGGGCCCAGCGCCCTCCGCCCCCAGGATGCGGGCGACCAAAACGGTGAACACCACCGAAATCGCGGATCCGGCCCCTTTGGAGGCGGCAGCAAGTAAAAGCTTTCTTAACATTTAGAATTTATCTTAACCGGTAAACAAAAGAAGCGCGTCGTCTGAAGCTGATGTTTCCTGCCACCTTGGGTGAGAAAAGTGATTTGGTAACAGGTGTTTGGGTCTTCTCGCCCATCGGGCTCGGCAAATGGTAACGAGCGGCAGTTTTGGGCTGAATTTAAGTATCAATTTACAAACAATAGTGGAAAAAGCGTGATGAAACCAGTCTTGTCAGATCCGCCGCCGCGCCCCGGTGCTACAGTTGTTTTTGGCGGTGCCGGCTTCATCGGTAGCCATTTTCTACAGCGGCTTGCCTGCCGCGGGGACGGGCCCTTGGTCAGTGTGGATACCCGCGCGCCGCGGTACCCTGTGGCCGGGGTGCGTTACCTGGCGGGGGATGTCCGGGACCTCACCCAGCTGCACTATGATGGAGCGATCGCGCGGATTGCCAATTTCGCAGCGGTGCACACAACACCGGGGCATGATCCGTGGGAGTATTATGACACCAATGTACGCGGCGCGCTGGAGGTGACCCGGTTTGCCCGCCGCCATTCTGTGCCGCAGATCCTGTTTACCAGCTCAATCTCTGTCTACGGGCCGGATGAACGGCCAAAGTCTGAGAGGACTCAGCCAAGCCCGCCTTCCGATTACGGAAAATCCAAACTGATGGCGGAGCAGATCCACGACAGCTGGTTGGTTGAAAACACCGTCAACCGTTTGGTAATTGTACGACCCGCCGTTGTGTTTGGCCTTGGTGAGGGCGGCAACTTCACCCGGCTTTCCAAGCTGTTGGAGCGGGGAATATTCGTGTTTCCCGGTCGACGAGATACAATCAAATCCTGCATCTATGTCGAGGATTTGATTGACTGGATCCTGAAAGCTGAAGCCATAGCAGAGCGAAGGATACTGTTTAACGCTGCCTACACGAACCGCTATACAATTGAAGATATCGTCACGGTTTTTCGGCGCGTCGCTTTTCCAAACGTGCGCACGTTTTCTATGCCAGCACCGGTGTTGCGCGCTGCGGCGCAGTGTCTGCGACCGATCTCAATAGCGGGGTTGGGCATCCACCCAGACCGGGTCGAAAAGCTGATGACCTCCACCAACATCCTGCCGACCTGGGCAGAGGCGGCCGGTCTGATGACCCGGGACCGTTTGGAGGACGCTTTGCGCGATTGGCGCGCCAAGGGGAATGGTGCGTTTTTGTGAAAAATCCCGTGCAAGGGTGTCGCCGTTGCAATCAGTATGGGCGGCTGAAGAAATGGTGAAATTCAACTTCTGAGTAAATAGCGGCCTGGGAATGGAGTGCTGTGAGGTTTCTAATTTTCTGTTATTATTTAATTTTGAACAAATTTTCTGAAATTTGACCTGACGTTCGATCGCGTTACCCTCTCGGTCTAGTTGTCTCAAGGCCTTTTGCAGGGTGAAATGAAGAATCATCGTCTTGTCTGTCAGAGTTCTCACCGCGCCAGTGAAGGATGCCCGGGGAAAGCCACCAGGGTGACCTTGCGATCAACTGCTGATTTCAATGTACTTCGTCGGCCCTTGAAAGGGGGCTGTTTGAGGTATGGCGATAAGTTTAACAGCCATCTATCGAAGATCAGTCAAAGCATGGGGACAGGGGAAGAGTATTTAACTGATTGCCAGTTAGGAGACGGCCAATGGCAATTGCTTCTTTGGCTCTTTCTAAAACATGATTGGTGTACCCATTTTATAGAGGAATTTAGGCACGTCGGTTCTCCTTTACCTCATCAACCCTTCTTTGATTTTTTTTGGAGTTTCTTTCCGGGAGGTGCCATTTCTTAATCTTCTCTATTTGGTTGAAATCTCGCGTATTACGCGAAAGGGGCCGATACACTTTGGTTGTGCTGTGGCTGATTTTTGATTTTTTCGTTCGGTAGTCTAGGGTTGCAAAAAGTCATTACTCTCTCAATTAAAACGATTTTGTTGCACTTTTTAAATTTCGCCATTAAGCTCGACCGGCACATTTCCGAGTTTCAATATCTTGAGATCTACGGAAATAACAAAAATCGTGATTACAATTCGCGATGGGGTGCGTGAGATTTCGTAGGGGTAGCTACTGCCACGTCGATTGAGCATCCGATAATGGGGCCTCGTAGAAAATAGGTCCGGGAATCGAGCAAAAGATAGCGAACGCTGCTTGGGGAGACTAGGCTCAGGACTCATAGCCAGTAAATAACGAGTGCGGCGAGAGCGATGGCTGAC
>NZ_CYSB01000020.1 GCF_001458255.1 Thalassovita autumnalis | reverse complement strand
CTGAACAACAGGTTATGAGGAACGGCGCGGCATAATCCGAACCTCGGCATTATGGATCACCTCATGGGCCAACGTCCCATAATAGCCTGCCGCATCGTGAAAGGTGGCAATCGGCGGCATGTGGATGTGATCTTTGGCGGGGCTGTAATAGGCGCGCGGGTCATCGCTGGTGAGGATCTCCGCTCCCGTTCGGCTGAAAAACGCCTCAAGCTCTGGATCTTCCGCCGTCCCAAGGTCGCGCGGGGCCTCGGGCCGGATGTAGTAATCCTCCGGCAAACCTTCGATCTGATCCGCATTGAACACACGATAGGCGCGCGCATAGGGAAGCTCTTCCTCGATGCCCAATTCGTTCTCTCTGGTGAACGTCCCGTATTTGACCACGGTCGACGACGTTTCACCTTTGCGGACTTGTCCGCCCAGCTCCTGCGCCTGTTTGTAGGTCATCCAGCGACTGGACACATAGCCATGCTTGGCCGCCATGACCCAGAGCATCAGGACATTAATCCCGCGATACTCATCGCCGTTGTGTCGGGTCGGCAAGGCAACGCCGGACGCGCTTCCGGTCCACGGCTTACGCCAAGGCGGCGTGCCCGCCTCGATTTCTGCAATAATGGTGTCGGTGACATGGGCATAAACATCAAACTTCGGTGCCATTTGTGGCCTCCTCGATCAAAGTGACGCGGGTGAGGCTTCCTGCCCCCTTCCGCCGATGGGCTGCGCCTCGGCCACCTGGTCTGACCGAATACGCATGTATTCGGCGGAACAGAGTGGGAGAGGGCAAAGCCCGACCCACGGCCCTGAACGGGGCTGTCAATCGGCCACATTTGCGAAGAAAATGTCTGCGCCAAAATCAGACGCCAGTTTGCCCCGCGAGGAATGACTCGCCCGCGAGACAGGGGAAATTGGTGGCTGATTTTGGGGATGGACTATGGTTGACCGCCACGGTCAGGGATGTTGGGCGGACCAAACAAAAGGAATGATGCCTGAACCGGGGTGAGCGGGCCAACGGCCCGTTGAGCCTCGGTGCAGTCTACTGGGAGATGTTGCCCGCGCGATTAGGCGTGGGCTCGAAACAAGACGAACATCAGCTTGGCGTGTCGCAACGACCTGTTGCGGCACTTCTGATCGTCAAACAGCCTTGGCGATGATCCGAAAGATAATCCGTGTACATAGGTTGAATTTGGGCTGTGAACACAGGCCGTTACGCGATACGTTTACAAAAAACCGTTCGAATTCAGGGCAATCTTTTGAAAATCATCGACAACATTTCTGTCCTCTTGGGAGATGAACTGAAAGCAGGGTCCGAAGCCGGTGCGAAAATACGGGTGGCGGCCAGTTGCTTCTCAATATTTGCATACGAAGCGCTGCGGGATGAATTGGAAAGTGTCGAAGAACTCGAGTTCATCCTGACAGATCCGACGTTCATTCCGAACGAAGCTCTCGGGCGTTCGAGGAAAGAGAAACGAGAGTTCTTTATCCCGAAACAGCTCAGGGAAACCGCGCTGTACGGCACAGAATTTGAAATTCATCTTCGGAACAAATTGACCCAAAAGGCCATCGCAAAACAGTGCGCGGACTGGATCCGGAGGAAAGCCACCTTTAAATCCAACGCTACTGACGCCCCGATGCAGCAATTCGCGACCATCGAAGCGCGCAGAGGAAACAAGGTTTTCTCGCCTATCAGTGGGTTTTCTGCCGTCGATTTGGGCTACCAGCCTGGCAACGCTGTTTCGAATTTTACGCATGCTTTCGAAGATGATCTGTCTGCAAAAACGTATCTTTCGTTGTTTGATCAGGTCTGGGCCAACCCCGCAAATGTTCAAGATGTGACGGATCAAGTCCTTCAGCACATTGAGGCCGTCTACCAAGAGAATTCGCCGCAAAGGATTTACTTCCTGATCCTGTACAACATCTTCAGGGAATTCCTTGAGGAGGTCGACGAGGATGTGCTGCCCAATGACCAAACGGGATACTTGGATAGCCTCGTCTGGAACAAGCTGTTCAACTATCAACGAGACGCAGCCACTGGGGTAATTAACAAGCTGGAAACCTATAACGGCTGCATCCTTGCGGACAGCGTCGGCTTGGGAAAAACGTTCACCGCGCTTGCTGTCGTTAAATACTATGAACTACGGAACAAATCTGTCCTGGTTCTCTGCCCCAAAAAGCTTGCTGACAATTGGCGCAACTACAACACGAACCTCAAAACAAACCTCTTTGCAGCCGACCGCTTCAACTATGATGTCCTCTGCCACACCGACCTCTCCAGAACATCGGGCGAGTCTCTGGGCATCCCCCTCGATCGGGTCAATTGGGGCAATTATGATCTGGTCGTCATCGATGAGTCTCACAACTTCCGAAACAACGACGTCTACAAGGATCGGGAAACTCGGTACCAGAAGCTGATGAACAAGGTCATCAGATCCGGCGTGAAGACAAAAGTTCTGATGCTTTCCGCGACCCCCGTGAACAACAGGTTCACCGACCTACGCAACCAGCTCGCATTGGCATACGAGGGGCATTCGGACACGTTGAGCCGAAACCTGAAGACCAAATCCAGTGTTGAAGAGATTTTCCGGAAGGCTCAAACCGCCTTCAATACTTGGTCAGAGCTCCCTCCAGCGGAACGCACGGCACAATCCATTCTCAGAGCGCTGGATCTTGATTTCTTTGAGCTCTTGGACTCGGTGACGATCGCACGTTCTCGCAAGCATATCGAGCAATTCTACGATACGGCCGACATAGGGCAATTCCCCGAACGAAAAAAGCCAATCTCCCATCACCTGCCGATCACGTTCCGCGAGGATGTCGTGGGGTTTGACGAGATTTATGGCGGCTTATCCCTTCTCAAAATGGCTGTCTACGCGCCGGTGAACTACATCCAACCGAGCCGCCTTAGGAAATATGAGGAGCTCTACGACACCAAGACAGAGGGCTCCAAAGGTACGTTGCGCCAGGCCGATCGAGAGCGAAGCCTGCAAGCGCTGATGACGACGAACCTTCTGAAGCGCCTTGAAAGCTCAGTAGAAGCTTTCCGCCTCACACTGGGCGCGCTCGACCGAAACATCGGTGCGATGCAGGATGCCATCGATCGCTTCGAAACCAGTGGCGGCAACGGCAGAATCGAAGACGTTTTCAATGACGTTGACAACTTGGACACCGACGATGATGACCTTTCGGGACTTGGCGAGTTCACCATTGGCAAGAAGATCCAGATCGACCTCGCTGATATGGATATCCCAACGTGGAAGGCTGATTTGGGGGGCGACCGCGAAATCATACAAGGTCTATTGACCGAGATGGAAAGAGTTGGCGTCGAAGAAGACGCAAAGCTGCAGCACCTGATTGACGTAATCAAGCAGAAGATGGCTACTCCCTTGAACCCCGGCAATCGCAAGGTTCTCATCTTCACCGCTTACGCAGATACCGCCGAATATCTCTATCGGCACGTCGCACCTGCGATGAAGGGCGCGATGGGGTCCGAGACGGGCATCGTCACGGGCTCAGGGAACCCCAAGACGACCTTGAAGCCTCACTACGATTTCCAGTCGGTTCTGACCCTCTTTGCCCCCAAGGCGAAAGAAAAGGCCCTGATCATGCCGGAGGTGCCAGAAGAGCTGGACATCTTGATAGGCACCGACTGCATTTCCGAAGGGCAAAACCTTCAGGACTGCGACTATCTGATCAACTACGACATCCACTGGAACCCGGTTCGCATCGTGCAGCGCTTTGGCCGGGTTGATCGGATCGGCTCACCAAACACCGCCATCCAGTTGGTGAACTACTGGCCCGACATCTCGCTCGACGAGTACATCAACCTCAAAGAACGCGTCGAAAACCGGATGCATATTGTCGATCTGACTGGTACCGGCGAAGACAACGTGCTGACGGCGAAAAGCAGCGATGTTGCCTACCGCAAGGACCAGTTGCAGCGCTTGCAGGAAGAGGTGATCGAGCTGGAGGATGTCAAGACCGGCGTTTCGATCACAGACCTGGGCCTGAACGACTTCCGCATGGACCTGCTGAACTACACCAAGGAACATGGCGATCTGGCGGGCCAACCCAAGGGCCTTCACGCCATCGTCCCGTCCAATCCCGCCAAAGGCCTGCAGCCCGGAGTGATCTTTGCCCTGCGCAACATCCACCCGGACGTGAACGTCAACCAGCAGAACCGGCTGCACCCCTACTACCTGATCTACCTCGACAATGACGCGAACGTCATCGCCGACCACACCGAGGTGAAGCGCCTGCTCGACCTGATCCGCGCCAGCTGCAAGGGGCTCGACAAGCCAATCAAGGCGCTCTGCGACGCCTTCAACGCGGAAACCAAGGACGGGCGCGAGATGGGCAAGTATTCCGAATTGCTCAGCGACGCGATCAAATCCATGATCGAGGTGAAGGAAGAGCGCGACCTCGATAGCCTCTTCTCCGGCGGGCACACGACGGCGCTGACCCACACCATCGCGGGGCTCGATGACTTTGAACTGCTCGCCTTCATTGTCGTGAGAGACCCGGCATGACGGCGCTCTACAACTACCCCAAAACCGCGCTCCTGAAACGTGTCGTGCCCAAAACGCGGATCTATGACCGGGTTCAGGCCAGCACCGCGCTCAAGGACAAATTCGTCGCGCAGGTCGATCAGATCACATGGCGCGCCAAGCTGGCCCCTGAAACGATCAACCTGCCTGCCACCAAGTCCGTGCCGGAAATACAGGTGTTCCGCGTCACGTTAAAAACCGACGCGGTGCATGACGATGTGCTCAAGGCCATCGACCGCGCCATCCCCTTTCCGATCCTGTTCGAACTGGAACAAGACGGCCAGATCCAGATCGCCGCCGCCCACAAACGCCCGTCAGAGGCGGACGCGGCCAAATGGGTGCTCTCGGACTATCTGCGCTCGGACTGGCTGCCTGCCGACACGCCCCGCAGCCCATTGCCTGTGGCGCTGAACCTTGGCGTGCTTTATGAACAGATCTTGACGGCGCTCATGCCGATTGTGCCGCAGACGGCGGAATCCTTGAGCGCGCGGATGGACCGGACGCACGCCCTCAAGACCAAAGAGCGTGAGATCAGCCAGCTAAAATCAAAGTTGAATCGCGAGACGCAATTCAACATTAAAATGACACTGCACGGCCAGCTGCGTGAGGCGCAGGCGGACTTCGAGCATCTGAAAAAGCCGGAATAGGCCCAAGAAAAGAACGTGGGGACGATTATGAGTGACGAGATCGAAAAGCTGAAAATGCACAGCCCTGACCTGACGCAGGACAACATCGCCAAGATCCGTGCGCTCTTCCCCGGCTGCGTGACAGAGGCGGCGGATGAAAACGGCAAACTGCGTCTGGCGGTGGATTTCGACCAACTACGTCAGGAACTGACGGACAGCATCGTCGAGGGCCCACAGGAACGTTATCACCTGAACTGGCCGGGCAAGCGCGAGGCGCTGATCACCGCCAACGCCCCTATCGCCAAAACCCTGCGCCCCGCGCGGGATGAAAGCGTGGATTTCGACACCACCCAGAACCTGTTTATCGAAGGCGACAACCTTGAGGCCCTGAAGCTGCTGCAAGAGACCTATCTGGGCAAGGTCAAGATGATCTACATCGACCCGCCGTATAACACGGGGAATGACTTTGTTTATGATGATGATTTTGCGGAAAGCTCTGAGAGTTTTTTAGATCTCTCACAGCAAACTGATGAAAACAAAAACAAGCTTGTAGCAAACCCAGAAGGATCTGGCCGCTTTCACTCTAACTGGCTCGACATGATCTACCCGCGGCTGAGGTTGGCCCGGAACTTGTTGACTGAAGACGGCGTGGCCTTTGTCAGCATTGATGACAGCGAAGTGCATAACCTTCGGAAGGTCTGTGATGAAATATTCGGACCCGAAAACTTCATCGACAACGTGATCTGGAAAAAGCGATATGGTGGGGGTGCGAAGGAAAGACACCTAGTTTCCATCCATGAGTATGCGCTGATGTACGCCCGCGATATCAATAGCGTGCCAAATCTCTATGTGCCTTTGGGCGAAGATTCCATCCAGCGTTACTACAAAAATCAGGACGAACACTTCGAGAAAAAAGGGCCTTATAGGACTCATCCACTTGAGGCCATGAAAAGCTTTGAAGACCGCCCAAATCTAAACTTTGGCGTCAAAGCCCCGGATGGCACTGAAGTATGGCCGAAACGCCAATGGCGTTGGAGCAAAGATAGAATGGAGCAAGCCCTCGCAGGAGGGGAGGTTCATTTTCAGAAGGCAAAAGACGGAGGTTGGACCTTATCTTCGAAGCAATACCTGAGGGACGAAACCGGGGAAACACGGGCGTCTAAGTTTTTCTCTATCGTCGATGGTGTCTATACCCAGCACGGCACAAACGAAATGGTAGACATCTTCGGCGACGCCCAAGTGTTTTCCTTTCCTAAGCCGACTGAATTTGTTCGAAGGCTCATTGAACTCATAACTGGGGATGACAAAGAGGCTATAATTCTGGACTTCTTTGCAGGATCGTCCGCCACCGCACATGCAAGCCTACTTCAGAATGCCCTTGATGCAGGAGCACGGCGGTTTGTAATGGTCCAACTTCCTGAAGAGTTGGATACTGAAAGTAGAACGCAAAAGGTCGCAGCAAAATTTTGCGAAGGCCTAAATGTTCCACTCAATATCGCCGAAATCTCCAAAGAACGCATCCGCCGCGCGGGTCAGAAAATCCTCGAAGGGGAGTGTCACCCCGATTGGAACAAGGATGTCGGTTTCCGCGTACTCAAGATCGACAGCTCCAACATGGCCGATGTGTTCTACACGCCGGATCAGACCTCTCAGGCGGACCTGCTGTCCCGGGTGGACAACGTCAAACCCGACCGCACGGCCGAGGATCTGCTGTTCCAGGTCCTGCTCGATTGGGGCGTTGACCTGACCCTGCCCATCCGCCGCGAGACCGTCCAAGGCAAAACCGTCTTCTTCGTCGCCGACACCGCCCTGATGGCCTGTTTCGACGATGGCATTTCCGAAGATCTGGTCAAAGAGCTGGCAGGCCACGCCCCCATGCGGATCGTGTTCAAGGACACAGGCTTTGCCAATGATCAGACCAAGATCAACGTGCGCCAGATCTTCAAAGCCATGTCGCCCGAGACCGAAGTAAAGGCGATTTGACCCCATGAAGATCAAGTTCAAGTCGCAACCCTATCAGACAGCGGCGGTCGAGGCCGTGGTCGATTGCTTCGAAGGCCAGCCCAACACGGCGGCCCAAGTCTATCGGATTGATCCCGGTGTCCGGGCGCAGATGCGCTCCGACGAAGATGGTTTTCGCAACGCCGATATTGCCATGCCTGCGAGCCAAGTTCTGGACAACATCCGCAAGGTACAACAGCGCCAGAACCTGCCCCTGTCCGAAAGCCTAAGCACCTTTGTCGATGACAAGGGCAAGCCCAAGAAGGCGAGCTATAAGGCGGGCGCGGCCATCAACCTCGACATCGAGATGGAGACCGGCACCGGCAAGACCTATTGCTATATCAAGTCCATCTTCGAGATGAACAAACGCTATGGCTGGTCCAAGTTCATCATCATGGTTCCGTCAATCGCGATCCGCGAAGGTGTGGCCAAGTCGCTGGAGATGACGGCAGAGCATTTCGTCGAAAGTTACGGCAAGAAGGCGCGGTTCTTCATCTACAACTCCAAGCGGCTGCATGAGTTGGAGAGCTTTTCCTCGGACGCCGGTATCAACGTGATGGTGATCAACGTGCAGGCGTTCAATGCGAGCGGTGCTGACAACCGGCGGATTTACGAAGAGCTGGATGACTTCCAGTCCCGCCGCCCCATCGACGTGATTGCCAAGAACCGCCCGATCCTGATCCTGGACGAGCCGCAGAAGATGGAAGGCACGGCAACGCAGAACGCCCTGCCCAAGTTCAACCCGCTGTTCATCCTGCGCTATTCCGCGACCCACAAGACGATCCATAACAAGGTGCATCGTCTGGATGCGGTCGACGCATTCAGCCAGAAGCTGGTCAAGAAGATCGAAGTGCGCGGCATTCAGGCCAAGGGTCTGACGGGCACGAACGCGTATCTCTATCTGGAAGGCATCCAGATTTCCAAAAGCGACCCTGTGGCGCGGGTTGAGATGGAGGTGAAGACCGGCTCGGGCATCAAGCGGGTGCTGCGGAAGGTTGAGAAGGGCCGCAACCTGTTTGATCTGTCCAAGGGGCTCGATCAGTATCGAGACTTCGTCGTCTCTGACATCGACGCGCGCGTGGACGAGGTGCATTTCACAAACGGAGCGGTTCTGAAGGCCGGTGAAGCCAGTGGCGACATCACTGAACGTGACATCCGCCGCATTCAGATCCGCGAGACCATCGCGGCCCATCTGGAGCGTGAAAAGCAGCTGTTCGCCAAGGGCATCAAGGTGCTGTCGCTTTTCTTTATCGACGAGGTCGCCAAGTACCGGGACTACGATGCTGAGGACGAAAAAGGCGAATATGCCCGTGTTTTCGAAGAGGAATACGAAGCACTGAAGGCCGAGTATCTTGGCGAGTTGCCCTTGGAGGATGAGGCTTACCGGAAGCATCTGGAGGGCATCGACGTCGGAGCGACCCACAACGGCTATTTCTCGATCGACAAGAAGGGCAAGCTCGTTGATCCAAAGGTCAAAGCGCGTGGTGAGTTCGCCGGTTTGACGGATGACGTTTCAGCCTACGATCTGATCCTGAAGGACAAGGAGCGGCTGCTTTCCTTCGAAGAGCCGACGCGGTTCATCTTCTCCCACTCCGCGTTGCGCGAGGGCTGGGACAACCCGAACGTCTTTGTGATGTGCATGCTCAAGCACAGCGACAACACCATATCGCGTCGCCAGGAGGTTGGCCGGGGCCTCCGCATTTCGGTCAACAAAAACGGCGATCGTATGGATCACGCGGCAACCGTGCATGACATCAACGTCCTGACCGTGGTGGCCAGCGAAAGCTATAAAGACTTTGTCGGCGGGCTTCAGAAGGAAATCGCTGAAAACCTGTCGGAGCGCCCGCGCCAAGCGAACGCCGAGTACTTCGAAGGCAAGTCGATCACGGTCAACGGCAGTGAAACCACTGTAACCAAGGACATGGCCAAACGCATCGAGCGGTATCTCGTCAAGAACGACTACATCGATGATAATGATGGCATCACTCAAGCGTATCATGACGCGCGTGAGGCGGGCACGCTGGCTGCGTTGCCCGAAGAACTGCTGGACCAACAGGAACAGATCCTGCAACTGGTCGACACCGTGTTCAACGGAAGCCAGCTCGAGAACATGATGGGCGATGGCCGCAAGCCCAAAGCAATCCCGCGAAACAAGAACTTCGAAAAGAAGGAGTTTCAGGAACTTTGGCAGCGCATCAACCGCAAGGCTGTTTATCAGGTCGAATTTGACTCCAATGACCTGGTCAGACGCTGCATCGATGCTTTGGACCGGGATCTCGTTGTCTCGCCACTGCAATACGTCGTCACCGAAGGCAAACTTTCGGATGAGCTGACTGAGGCTCAGCTTCGAACCGGAGCTGCGTTCAAGCAATCGGGTATACGCAGTGAGGAAAGCAGCTCTGCCCACTCGCTGGTTTCATATGATGTCATCGGCAAACTTGCCGAAGGAGCAGACTTGACGCGTGGGACGATCGGGAAAATTCTGACCGGAATGAGCGCTGCGAAGTTCTCGACGTTCCAGGCCAACCCTGAACAGTTCATCTCTGAGGCCTCACGCATAATCAAAGAGCAAAAGGCCACGACTGTCATCGAGCATCTGACCTATGATGCAACTACCGACAGATACGACACCGATATTTTCCCCGCGACCCAGAGTGGCACTGACCTGACGCAGGCTGTCGGGAAGTTGCGAAACCACATTTACGACTATGCTGTGGTCGACTCCGGGGTCGAACGAAAGTTTGTCGAAGACCTGGATACAAGCGATGAAATCGTCGTCTATTCGAAGCTACCGCAGGGGTTTCTCATCCCCACGCCTGTCGGGGACTACAATCCCGACTGGGCGATAGCTTTCAAAGAGCAATCAGTCCAGCACATCTATTTTGTTGCGGAAACAAAGGGCTCTCAGCCATCCCTCAAGTTCCGCGAGTTGGAACGCGAGAAAATCAAGTGCGCCAGAAAGTTCTTCGAGGAGATTGCGAACAGCGTCCCGAATGACCGGGTGAAGTATGATGTTGTGTCAGACTTTTCTGAGCTCATGTCTGCAGTTCGGGGCACTTAGCGATGCTTTGGAGATAGCCCATGTTCCGTGTTGATCTGAACCAAAACCGTTTGTCCCGCCTGTCCCAGAAACGCTTTTCTGAGTTGAACCTACGGGAGCGCGACCATTTGCAAGAGTGGCTGGCCAATCAACCTGACGCCCTAGGGGAGGAATTGCTGATCATTCAGAAGGAGTTCGACGGGTTTGATGAAACCCGTGAACGCCTGGATCTCTTGGCGCTCGACAAGGACGGCAACCTCGTTGTGATCGAGAACAAGCTTGATGACAGCGGGAGAGATGTGACGTGGCAGGCGCTGAAGTACACCGCCTACGTCTCGGGCCTGACCAAGACGCAGATCGTCGATATCTACCAACAATACCTCGACCGCTATGCGGGCGGCGGCAATGCGGCCGTGCGGATCTGCGAGTTCATGGAAGTCGAGGAGTTAGAAGAGACCGTCCTGAACCCCGGAAATGACCAGCGGATGATTTTTATCGCAGCCAATTTTCGGCGTGAGGTCACGGCAACGGTCCTGTGGCTCCTCAGCCGCGGAATTCGTGCACAATGCTTCAAAGTGACCCCGTACTCGTTTGGCGATGAGCTGATGGTCGATATTCAGCAGATTATACCGACGCCGGAAGCGGCTGACTTCATGATCGGGATGTCGAGCAAAGAAAACGAAGAGAAAGCCATCCAGGACACACAGAAGAAGCGGCACAAGCTGCGCTTGGACTTCTGGGAAGCGGCCCTTGAACAGCTGCGTGTCGACGGCGTTACACTTTACCAGAATATAAGCCCGACCAAGGATCATTGGCTCAGCGCAGGATCTGGGACCCGGTCTTGCCCCTATCAGATGATCTTCTCGAGAGATGAAGCGCGGGTCGAGATAAGCTTGCAGCGGTCAGAAACCGCAGAGAACAAGTGGCTGTTCGATCAATTATTTGGACAGAAAGATGCGATCGAGGCGGCGTTCGGTGCTGAGCTTGATTGGCGACGCATGGACGACAAAAAGGCAAGCCGCATCGTCTACGCTCAACCCTTTGACGGCTTCAATCGGGAAGCATGGCCCGAGATGATTGGTTGGCTTGCCGCTCATATCCAAAAACTGGAAGCGGCCTTCAGTGCCCCCCTTTCGCGCCTGAACCCTCAGGTTCGGTCTCAAGATGAAGCGACCTAGCTGAGGGTTAAGTTTCCAGAGATGTTGGCCAGGGCGGTGAACCCGCCCTGGCGCTGAGGTCACTCGGTGACCGGATCTTCATCGCGGCGCGGGAAGGCGACCATTTCGACATCGGGGAACATGCTGTGTTTGACATTGATCGACGTGATGTTGCCGCTGTCGTCGGTGTTCACGAAGAGGACGCCGCAGCGGTCCCAGAAGTTCTTGCCGTCTTTTTCGCCGGATTTGACGTTCAGTTTCAGAGTTTGAGTGGCCATTTTTTGATCCTCACTTTGAGTGTTTCGATGAACATGACCAAAGCTGGCACCAAGGGGCTGTCAGCGAGAAACTTGCCTCGCGAGGAATGCGCTGGCGCAGGGGAATTTTCTTGTTGAAGCGGGGCTTGCCCCGCGTCTGCTACGGCTGCCCGCTTATGTTCAGCAATCGGAAGCACGGCAGTGAGAACGAAAAACTGGCAAACCCAAAATACTGCTGCGTAACTTACACAAGCCTCAAAAGAACCAGAACTAGAGACCACGGCCTGGCCAACTGAAGCCAAAATGACGGACGTAGTATTTGTCATGCATGTACTTCAGATCGTCTTCCCAATCCGAAATCGCATCCTCGTAGCCGCGTGACTGCATTTTTTTGAAGTTTTTCGCTAGACCGGCAATGTGATAAGCGATTTTTCTAAGCCTTAAGGCAGACTTTGGTTCGCCCCACATTCGAAGCGCAGAAATCCCTTCGACTGGTGGAAGATGCCCTGAGAAGCAGCGGTCCAGGATTAACTGCCGGGTTGATGCTGGCAAGCCATTTGTTTTCCCGACCGTATATCCGAGCACTTTCAGAAAGCTTTCCTCAGCCCTCTCAAAATCACCACCACCATGTCCACTTCCAACATCTGTGGTTGGCCATTTGAAGGCTTCCGCCTCGGGCAAATCTCGGACCCTTCGCCTCCACTCCTTTTCGACAGCGGAAACAATCAAAAGGTGTTCGTTTTTCTTTTGGCCTGTCGAATTGGCTGCACGTGATGTGTTTGCCTTCCACAGGTTTAAGAGTTGCTCATTGTTTGACTTGGACAGGGAAGAGCGAATTCTTTTTCCGCTTTCGACGAGTGATGAAATCTCTCGCTTCTGACGAGCTTTTACTTGCCGCTTCACCTCTTCTTTTCTGCGAGCTTCTTTTGATTTCCCCTTTTCCAACCTCTTTTGGACTTCTTGCTCTTTGGCTGCCCGTTGTTGATCGAGATGCCGCTGCTTTCTAGCAGCAGTTTCGATAGTCTTTGCCCATGAATGAAAGTGTCGCTCGTAGATCAAGTCTATTTCCGCCTCGTGGCGGATGACGGTTTGCCCTTTGAAGGTCAGGCCGACCGTGAATTTCGGTCCTTCTTGCGGAGACCCGACCCACATTTCGTCTCTCATCACAGTGAAGAGGCGCACGAAAACCTGGTTGAAGATCGGATCGTCGCCAAAGCCGTGCAGTTCCTGATAAGCCTTACCGACAGCAACCCACTCTTTTGGCTGATCCGCCAAGCTGTTCAAAACAAAAAGCGCCAATTTTCGAACAGTATCGAGATTAAGTTCAAATTTGGATCTGCTCATTAGCATCCGCTTTCAAAGTATTTTAATTCGAGGCCAATGGATTTGCGTCCTCATCTCAAGAACCCCAGGCTGGCCGATCACCATAATTCACGCTCGCGCCAAATCCGCTTCCTCGTGCTCGAAGGCTGTCGCCATCTCCTTGATTTCCCTCTCAGGAGCCCCCAAAGCCCGAGCAACGTCACGCCAAGCCATAGTTGCTTCGGCTACCTCTGCAATGATGCGGTCTGCCTCGCCGCGTTCGAGAAGATAGGATTCATGTTGCGCACGGTGCAGGGCGATACTGGCATCCGGATTATCGTCATCAACGTAGCTTTTGAGCACGCGCGGTTGGTTCGGCACAGGGTTGATGTCGTAGGCCGGTGAAAGGTGCCAGCCGCCACGCCCACGCAGAAATCCATGATTGCGCATATGGTCATCGAGGTTCGTCACGAGAATGGAAAAAGCGACCCGCCGGTAGAGCTCCTCGCGGTCTTGATCGGGTGTGACGCTTTCCGAGGTGATAATGTCTGCCAGGTCCAAATAGCTGTAGCTTTCGCCGTCTTTGCCACCCAGCATTGCCATCGCTGAGATGAACGGGATCCTGCCATCGGCGTTCCGGTCAAACCGATGGGACAAGAAAACCGGCTTGTCGCCAGCCATCTCAAGCGTGTGGTCTGAAACCGTAATTCCAGCACGCCTTGCGAGCTCCAGTGCAATAGCTTCCCAGCGTTCCACGCAATAGGTGTCCGTCTCTTTCGGGAACTTGGCGACAGAAAGACGGCCGTGCTGGTCAAGAATGCTGGCCTTCGGCCGAGCACCGCCTAGGGAGCTTCCCGGCGCAAACAGCATTTTGAGGTCCTCAGCAGTCTCCTCCCCGCGCAGAACGCGCTGAGACGCATGAAGCAAATCTCCGAGGCTCACGAGCGCAGGCACGCCGATGCCCTCGGGTGCTTGAAACTCGCCATCAACCCTAAAGCGCAGCGCACCCAAACGGGTCTCGTCATTTACGCCAAGCAGGTAGTCGGTTTCTTGCAGTGTCCTCGGACGTCGCCCCTCGGCCTCTGCCATGCGCCCCTCAAAACGCCGCATCACCGTTCTGCCCCAAGTGTCAGGGGCAGAATCCCCAAGTGGTGCAAGCATGTCCTGCCCTGCTTCAGGCACGAATTGCCCTTTGACGAGAGGCATGTCCGGCGAAAGCCCGAAGGCATTTTCGTCGGCAAGCCAGTCGTCATGATAGGTAAAGGATACCCGCTCTCGGCCGCGCCCCGCTATGCGGTGGAGCGTGCCAACCCGTTTCAACCCCTTCCAGTCGATCCAGACCTCAACCATTTTTCAGTCTCGCACGCTGCGGGAGGTCATCCAGAGCCATCTGCTCACCGACCGGATCATCGATATCCCCCCAACCTTTCAAGAGGCCGAGCGCCTGCAGCACTGCCACGTAAGTGCCGATCTTGACTGCAGGGTTCCCGCTTTCGATCTTGGCAATGGTCTGCCGCGTTGTGCCAGCGCGCTGCGCAACAATCTCGGCGGTCAACTTGCGGCGCAGTCGCGCAACACGAATGTTTTCCCCAAGTGCCACGAGCTCCTTACGCGCCGCCCTGGGCATTTTGATCGGAACAGCCATAATGATATCTCCAAGCGACACTAAGCAACCCTATGTTAAGCTGAGAAAACATTAATGTCAATTTCCACCATTTAGCTCCATACCCCAACGCGGTCACACCAGTCACAACTTATGTTAACTCAGTATAACATTGGGCGCATTAAGGTTACCATTACGAAACACAACCCGGTCACCTTACCACACTCATTCAACGCGTCTGCTCGAACGAAGCGATTGCGTCGCCTCCTTCGAAAGTCATGCCTGCAGACCTGCCGCGCGAACCTGTTCGGGCGTTACCAGCTTTGATGTGACCAAACCCTAAATCTGCCATTGGATGACTTGGTGAAAGATCCCCATATCCCAAAAAGACACAGGCGGAGCTCACTCATCCAGCATCTCCAATGCCAAAGCAGCAATCCTCTGGAAGCCCTTCCGTCCAGCGACTTCGTATCCCTGAGCGGCATATGCCTTGCGCTTTGCCTTGAAGTTCTTGGCAGCTTCCTGCGACAGTTTGTGCGCTTCCTCAAGCTCGCTTCTGCCCATTTGATACGTCGAGCATGCAAACCTCATCTCGAAGATCGTTGCACGACCAAATTCTGCGGCAAAAATGGCAGGTGTCTTTCCTGTGTATGTTTGAAGCGTCGGGTTCGCGCCCACAGCAAGAAGAATTTCAAAACATCGATCAGCTCCGACTTTGGCTGCTGAATGCAATGCCGTCCGACCAAGCACATCTTGCGCATCGATATCCACATGACGGTCGACAAGTGCTTTGATCATGTCCACATCTTTTCGCTCGGCCGCTAGCATCAGCGCAGTCTGTTTCAAATAGTCTCGCGCATCCAAAACGTCTGTGGGTAGCAATCTGACCAGCTTCAAATGCGTTGCGGCCATCGAGTTGGCCAATTCAGAGGGTTCTTTGGGGATCCCGGAATAGGTTGGCATTTGCCGCATCACACGCACAAGATCCGGCACCATCTTTGATGTCACAGTGAAGAACGTGTCGCCGCGCACATCTCGCAACTTGCGCTTCAACTGGCCGCCAAACTTCTTTTTGAAGGCACGCACCTCCACCTCTGAAGCGCCGGAGAAAAGCAAATCTGCGTATGCACGAATGATCTCGGAATTTTCTTGAAGCGGTGCCTCGATTTCCACCCCTTCATACGGGCGAACAATGTTGCCCCAGAACCAAGCCGCGTGATCGGCGGCAGCCAACCGCATTGAATAATCGATCGGGCCTTCGCCGAGTTTCCAGCGAGCTGCATCTCGAGGCTGGACTGATTTGCAAAGAATTCGAAAACTTCGTTCTGCACTGGCACGGTTGAACGCATCCTGAGCAACAGCCAGTGAGAAGTTGAGCCGTGCGATATCCAGTTTCAGTGGACCGACGGATCGCGTCAAACAGAGCTCGAGAGCATTTTCGGCATATTGACGCGCTTCATTAAAATCACCCGATGACAGTGCGTTGAGGGCGCTTAGATAAGCAATATCTGGTTCAAACTCAGCGGTTCTGGGCAAGTGTTGGAGCTTTGCCAAACCTGCGGCGACACGGTGCTGACGACCAGAATTGCCGCCACTCCAAGCTAGCAAGATATTCTCGATAGCCCCCAAAACTGTACGGCGCTGTTCCAATAGGTCAAGATCCTGCACAGGCGGCGCAGGCGCTCTCAAGGTCACTTCCTTGAACATAACGGGCAAAGCATCGTCATGTGGCATCGCCTTGAAAATTTCGCTCAGGAAATCGGCCACCTGCTCAGCTGCCAGAAGCCTGCCAGATCGATCTGGAGTAATCGCACGAAACGCGCCTTCCTTTATCCACGATGGTAACGCCTCAACGAACGCCTGATCGGCCAAAGCTGGGTTGGTAGGGTCTGTCACGACTGTGGCCTCGTGGCTCCACCTAAAGAGCTCGATCAATTGCAACGCTTTGTTTCGTATAGGCTCCGCATCGTTCGGCGCAACACCCGGCGTCAAGTAGCCAACGAGATCCTTGTAAGCTTGCTCAATCGCGCGCGCCCAAAGCAATAATGAGCGAAGCTGCGCCGTGGACAGATGAGCTTCATCTGAACTCTTGTATGAAAATTGATAATCGTCACTGAACCACTCCATGATCCGGGAGATCGCTGGCGTTCTTCGGCCTGACTTCCAGTTGTCGAGGGTACGTCGTCTTTCGTCATCGTACTCCCCCCAAAGTCGATTTTGAGGGCCTTCAACCCGTTCAAGCCACCAAGTCAGTATTGCCTCGACTGGCAAGATCAAACGATTGGGGTTTGTAGGGTCTTGATGAGGCAAAAACCACAGGTCGTCTTCGGGCATCAGAGGCAAGAGCGGCTCATCCTGGCACCAAAAACCCCACGTTCTGCCAAGCGCAGGCGCAATGTCGAACGCAAGAAGCACCCAAAGCGCTTGCTGCGGAGTTGCCGAATATGTCCGTGTGTGAAGTTCCAGCGCATCCAGAATACCTAAACCTTCAGAAACAGGTTTCAGAAAGTCCAGCCAAAGTGTTGGAGATTGAGCGTTCTCTTGCCCAAATGATCGGCAAAGCAGATCAAGCAACTCGACGCTCCAGTCAGCCCCTTTTTCCAACCGCATCTCCGAGCTTGTATAGCGGCGGCGTTCTGAGTGCTGCCATTCCGGAGGGGAAAACAATGACACAAAGTATAGGAGTGCGGAGGTTGAAGTGGGAAGTTGGGTATTAGGCATAGCGTCGGACACGGTTACACCTCGGCCTGTTGTCGATGCAACCTGGACAGTTCTGCCTTCACGTTCCGGAACGCCCGTCGATCACTCGGCGTTCGGGAGAATACCAGCAATCCACCACCTGCCAAGAAAAGCTTGGCATGCTTCTTTCCGGAGACATACCGCGCCCCGGACTTCACTTCCTCTGCAATCACTTTGTTCAACTCTTTGTCTTTGGAATAATACACTTTGCACCTCGATAACGGGATGGCGGTACAACCACCATCCCAATCAGTTTTTCAGTAGCTTTCGTGGCGGTGCCTTTTGCAGCAGCTTTTGTGCATCCTGCACACGGCGGGCCGCAGGCTCCTTATTTTCCCTTGGGCGGATTGTTTCCGCGACCAGAACCAGATTTATTTCCGGTGGTGGACGGGCCGTTCGTGGGGCGTGGGTTTGACATATCGTCTCCTCTTCGGTGTTCGATTTTCCACCTCGCAACTGAATGTCGCCAGGCATATGAAAGAGATAATTGCAGCCGCCCCCATACGTGAGGAAATCGGGGATACAGTCGCAAAACTGATTTTATGGGCAGCGAGAATTGGTCGTAAGATCACGCCTGCAGACCTGCCGCGCGCACCTGCTCAGGCGTCACCAGCTTTGACGCGATCAAGTCCTCGATCTGCCGGTTGGTGATGTGGCGGCACAAGGGATGGCGCTCATGGATCCACTCGGCGAGGCTAGCACGCCCCTTGGCTTCGGCCTCTCGCGCTTTCTCTCGGTCCGCCTGCACCTGGGCAAGCCCCTTCTCCCAACGTCGCATCTTGAACCAGTTGTCTGAGAAGCAGACCTTGCTGCGCGTGTAGCCCTCGCTTTCCTTGGCATAGGCTTTGACCGCCAGCAGCAGGTCATCGGGCTCTACTCCCACCTTCAAGGCCGCAGCGATCAGGCGCAGACTGGTCCGCCGGTCTCGGATCCTGTCTTCAGGATAGGCCGCCAAGATCTTCTCCGCTTCAAGATCTTCAACCTCCTCCGCCGCCTCGCGCCTGCGCGTAGGTGGTTTATGGATGGTTTTAGGATGGTTTGGGGTCCACCGTGAACCCCCTACCCCGTTCACCGTGGACCCCGTACCGGGTTCAGGCTGGACGGGGTTCACAGTGACCCCCGTCTCAATGTCGGGCTCGGCCGTGGTTTCGAGCGCGGCCACGCGCTCCAGAACGATGCGGTAAATGACGGTGTAGCCATTCTTGCAGTGCCGCCGCCCCGTCTCAATCAGAATGCCTTCGCGCAGGAAGTCGATGATGGTGCGCTTGACCGTGCTCTCGCTGAGCTCTGTGTGGCGCTGGATGGTCCCCTTCGAACACCAGATACCAGAGCCATCGTCGCTCGCTTTGTCGGCTAGGAACATGATGATCTGCTTGCGCGCGGCGCTGCCAAAGCGGCGCTCGGCGCATTCATTTGCGATGCGCCAGCTCATGGTCTCACCGCCAATTGGGTTGAGGTTAGACCGGAAATGCCGTAAGCGTTGGGACGGAAATATTCTTCTATGCCGTTGAGGTGGGTGGCCGCCCCCTCAGCGGTTTTTCTTTGCCCTTTCGCCAGAGCAAGAGCCTGTGAAAAACCGTTTACCTGGGCCTCGTAACCTATTGAAAAGTGACCCTGAACGAAACAAGTCCGTTTACAATTTTTCCCTTTGAAATCAACGAAATTTTCCGGATTGCAAATCCGTGTACACCGGTTCGATTCCGGTACTCGCCTCCACTTCCTTTGATCTCAAAGAGTTAGCACCAGAAGACGGCAAGTGTGACACAAAGTGGAACACACCGCCTTGAAACTGTCGACCTATCTAAGCCTCTCACGCCACGGAGTTTTTTACTTCCGATGGCCGCTCCCTTGCACCGAAGTAGGCAAGCGACCAACCATCAAGATTTCGCTTCGTACTCGCTGCCCCGAACGGGCTGGCATTCTGTCACGCTATCTCGCATCTTGCGGGCAAAGCACCAAGGACAACGAAGCATTGGCAAGACTTCGACAAGACAAGATCAGAGAGTTGGTTAGGGAGTATTTTAAGAGCCAGCTGGCTCAGTACCTCTCATGGATGGACAAACGCGGACTATCTCGCAAGGCACTCGCTGAAGCGGAAAGTGAAATGCTTGATCACCAGAGCTACCTCGATATGGATCTACCCAGTGAGTTGTATCTACCGATCGAACGCTTCAAACGCAAAATGCGTGTAAGCGATGCAGATTGGTTTGACAGCCTACCCAATGCGCAAATCGAGCTCAGAAAGGGTCGCAGAGATATGCTCGCGCAGGTCTTGCAAGCCGCCCAGAGCGCCGAGCACTATTCTTTTGGCACCAACCCTACCGCTCTCCCCCGTGAAGCCCCGCAACACGCCCCTGAGGAGCTCGGAGCCCCTCTTGGTGACGCCGTCGCCGCTTATCTGGACAATAGCGCCCGAGAGACAAAGCAAGGAACTACAGAGCAGTACCGTGCCTACCTAAATGTCCTTGTTGAGCACTTTGGAGCTGAAATGAAGCTAGGTGGGATCAGCAAGCGGGATGCAGCCGAGTTCAAGGAGGTTGTCATGGCAATCCCGAGAAACCGGAACAAAAAGAAAGAACTGCAGGGCCTGTCTCTGCATGATGCAATTAAAGTGCAAGGATTGGAAAAGCTATCCGCTCGCACCGTGAACAGTTACCTGTCCTGCTTCCACAACTTCTCAAAATGGTCGGTTGCACACGGTTATGCATCGGAGGTGCTATTTGAAGGCATGAGTGTCTCCAAAAAGAAATCCAAGCAACAATACCGCAAACCCTTCTCCCAAGAGCGACTACGAACAATCTATTGCGCCCTGACCGATACAACGACCAAGCAATGCCCAACTGAAAGCCACAGATGGGGTGCCTTACTTGGCCTCTTTACTGGCGCACGGCTAAACGAAGTTTGCCAGCTTCAGACCAGTGACATTCAACAGGCGAAAGATGGTTCGTGGTACATTCATATTACTGACGAAGGCGACGACACCAAAAGCATCAAAACAGCTGCAGGGCGTCGTAAAGTTCCGGTCCACTCCCACCTGATCGAACTTGGATTTCTCGACTATGTCGGCACTCAAACTGACAGACAAAGGCTGCTGCCTGATTTCAACCTAAACAAAAAGGGAGGGTATGGCCGAGCTTTGGGCCGCTGGTTCAACGAGACCTTTCTCGTGCGCCTTGAAATCAAAGACAAAACCCGAGTGTTCCACAGTCTAAGGCATAGCTTAGTCACCGAGCTTGCTAGGTCTGATGTTTCCGATCCAATAATCCAGTGCATTGTAGGACATGAACGCAGTGGCGTAACCCAATCTGTATATTTGCGGGAAGGTTACTCGGTTAGCCAACTCAGCAGGGCTATTGAACTCTACCAACCTCACAAGACTTTATAAGCCACTGATATATATTATGGTTAAATTATAATTACTTGGAGTGGATTATCTTAGATAATAATCAGCATATCATCTAACAGTAGTATCCGTCCGGTGTCCCCGCTCTGACGGCGTGATGGAGTGCCTGCTAGATGTCC
>NZ_CYSB01000019.1 GCF_001458255.1 Thalassovita autumnalis | reverse complement strand
ACCCGATACACCTTAGCAAAGCTGCAAAACTGTCCGAAAAGGTGGGACCACTTCAACATTTAATCCAAACCATAAGAACGATCCAACCAAGTCCGCCAGACGTAGTTAGACAACAAGCTACTTATAGGAAGGACAGAGCGTGCAGGTTGTCTGGTTCAAACGCGATTTGCGGGTGCAGGATCACGCAGCATTGGCGCAAGCGGCGTGCAGAGGGCCGGTCTTGCCGCTTTATGTGGTGGAACCGGAACTGTGGCACCAGCCCGATGCGTCAGCGCGCCAATGGAACTTTGTTTCCGAAACGCTCGCAAGCTTGCGTCAGGATCTAGCAAATTTGGGCCAGCCGCTTGTGCTGCGCCGGGGGCAGATGACCGATGTGTTGTCAGATTTTCAGGATCAATTCCAAGTCGATGTGCTGTGGTCACATCAGGAAACCGGAAATAACTGGACCTATCAACGCGATTTGAAGGTCGCCGCATGGTGTAGGGACAACGACGTGGTCTGGAATGAGGTTCAGAACCACGGCGTGTTCCGCAGACAAAAATCCCGCAATGGCTGGGCGCAACGCTGGGAACAACTGATGAGCCGCCCCGTTTCAAATCCGCCCCATTTACAGCCTCTTTCCTTAGAGGTGGGCGCGATTCCAGACGGCCGCTCCCTTAACTTGCGGGCTGATCCTTGTCCCGGCCGACAGAGCGGGGGCAGGCGGGCAGGGCTTTCGGCGATGAACAGTTTTCTAACCAAAAGGGGCGAAAATTATCAGCGCGCAATGTCCAGCCCGGTCGAAGGCGCGCGCGCCTGTTCGCGTCTATCTCCCTATCTCGCGTGGGGTGCACTTTCGGTGCGCGAAGTGAAACAAGCAACTGACCAACGCAACCGCGATTTGCCCTCACATGCTGGGCGGTGGCGCAAATCCCTGAGATCGTATTCCAGTCGTCTGCATTGGCACTGCCATTTTGTTCAAAAACTTGAGGACGAGCCGCGGATCGAGTTTGAAAACCTGCATCGGCTCTATGATGGGCTCCGCTCTCAGACCCCAACGGGGGGACTGCTGGAAGCCTGGTCAAATGGAGAAACAGGATACCCGTTTCTAGATGCCTGCATGCGGTCATTGAAGGCAACTGGTTGGCTGAATTTTCGGATGCGGGCGATGGTGATGGCTACGGCCAGTTATCATCTCTGGCTCGACTGGCGTGCTCCGGGTCTTCATCTGGCGCGGATGTTTACGGATTACGAACCGGGCATTCACTGGAGCCAAGTGCAAATGCAATCAGGCACCACCGGTATCAATACCGTGCGCATCTATAATCCTGTCAAACAAGGTTACGATCAGGACCCACAGGGGCGGTTCATTCGCAAGTGGCTGCCTGAGCTTGCCCATATTCATGACCTCTACATTCATGAACCCTGGACGGCACCCAATGCGGGGCAGGTGATCGGCGTCATTTACCCAGAGCGCGTTTTTGACCACGTTGCCACTGCGAAGGCTGCGCGTGAGAAGGTTTGGGCCGTCCGTCGCGGGGATAGTTTTCGCAACGAGGCGCAGAAAATCGTGGCCAAACATGCCAGTCGAAAAGTCGAGAAAACCGGACGGAGGTCGGCCCCTAAAGAGCAACTGCAACTGAGTTTACCTTTTGGAAACACAGAATGAAGATGCGTAAAAAAGCGGATCTCCCTCAGAAGGTTTGCCCAGTGTGTCAACGACCATTTTCCTGGCGCAAGAAATGGGAAAAGGTGTGGGATGAGGTCAAATACTGCTCCAGAAAATGTAGAGGAGCCGCATGACTGATGTGTTTCCTGAGCCGCCGCCTGACACTGAGGTGGAGACGTATGTTCCGACCCGCGCCGCTGGCCTACGCAGGCTACGGCAGTTCCTTCCGCGGGCCGGAAATCATTATGCCCGTGCACGCAACTACGATTGGGGAGTTGCGCGTCGCAGTAATGTTTCTGCCTTGTCCCCGTGGCTGCGCCATCGGCTGGTGACGGAAGAAGAGGTGCTGTTGCAAGTCTTGGCACAGCACGGCCCTCGCGGGGCTGAGATGTTTGTACAAGAGGTGTTTTGGCGCACCTACTTCAAAGGTTGGCTTGAACAGCGGCCAAGCGTCTGGGTGCAGTATCAACGTGATCTGCGCGACGCGCTGGCAACCGTTGAGAGCGACATCGGGTTGGCACGTAACGTCGCGGACGCTGTTGCAGGCAACACGGGCATCGACTGTTTTGATCACTGGGCAAACGAACTCGCTGCGACCGGCTATCTGCACAATCATGCGCGGATGTGGTTCGCCTCAATCTGGATATTCACTTTACGTTTGCCTTGGCAGTTGGGCGCAGATTTCTTTCTGCGACATCTGTTAGATGGCGATCCGGCTTCAAATACTTTGAGTTGGCGGTGGGTCGCGGGCTTGCATACAAAAGGCAAAACATACCTCGCCCGCCCTGAAAATATCGCAAAATTCACCATGGGCCGTTTCAATCCGACAGGGCTTGCCAAATGCGCCCGACCATTGGTCGAGCCGATGGAACATGCGCGCGTACCGCTTCATTTGCCCCAAGTAAGGCCTGAAGACCCCTTTGTTTTGCTCCTGACTGAGGATGATTTGTCTGGCGCATCTATCCTACCTTGCCAGCCGGTTGCGGTTTTGGGGCTCACAGCCTGCCAAGACCGCTCCCCTAATCCTGTCGGGGCTGTAGTGAGGGATTTTTCAAACAACGCTATGAATGGCGTTTTGCAAAGCTATGAGCGAAGCAGCCGAACTGTCGATGATTGGAGTGTGCCGTTGATAAGTGCCGCGCAATCAGCGGGCGTGAAAACCATAGCGACGGCCTATACCCCAATCGGCCCAGTGCGATCCCGTTTAGACCTTGCAGAGCCCTTATTGCGAGACGCAGGAATTACGCTGGTTCGGGTTGTTCGACCTTATGACCGGGTTTCGTGGCCTCACGCAAAGGCTGGATTTTTTGGCCTCAGAAAGAAGATACCCCAACTAATCAACCAGTTGGCTTTGACCGCTGAAACCAAATGAGATCTGACCTTGACCACCGCCGCTTTGCTGCTCCCCAACCAATTGTATGCGCATCACCCGTGCCTGGCACAGCGACCTGACAAAGTTGTGCTATTTGAAGATCCGCTGTTTTTCGGTGATGCGATCTACCCAGCAACGATGCATCGGCAAAAACTCTGGTTGCATCGCGCTTCTATGGCTCGGTTTCGGGAGGTGCTGATTGCTCAAGGGTTTGATGCAAGCATTTACCCATATGAGCACGAGAAAGGTGCCTGTTTGCGCCTGTTTGAACGGTTCCGCAGCAGCGGAATAGAGCAAGTGGCGATCGTGGATCCTGCCGATTTCATTTCGGAAAAACGCTTGCGGGCCGCTGCCAAAGAAACTCAGATTGCCCTTAATGTTCATCCGTCTCCCGGATTTTTGAATTCGCAGGAGGTGAACAAAGCATGGGCAACTGGACGAAAACGCTGGTTCATGGCCGAGTTTTACAAAGGCCAACGTCGCCGTTTGAACGTACTGATGGAAGATGACCAACCGGTTGGGGGGCAATGGAGTTTTGACGAGGACAATCGGAAAAAAGTCCCGAAGGCATTGCTGAACAGTCTGCCTTGGATGGATTGGCCCACCCATAACGAGATAGATCAATCGGCAAAAGACAGTGTCCTGGCTGATTTTCCGGGCGCTATAGGTCAACTGGATCGCCTGTATTACCCCACATCTCACAAAGACGCTGCCGATTGGCTGACCCAGTTTTTGGAGCGGCGATTTGACCGGTTTGGCGACTATGAAGACGCGATTGTTGAAGGGGAAAACTGGCTTTGGCACGCTGTTTTGACACCTGCGTTAAACATCGGCCTGTTGACGCCAAAACAGGTGGTGGACGCGGCCCTGGAGCATGCAGAGCGTCGAAATATTCCGCTGAATTCGGTAGAAGGTTTCATCCGCCAAGTCATTGGCTGGCGTGAGTTTATGAGGGCGACCTATGATGACCTTGGTGTCCAGATGCGGACCACCAACCATTGGAACCATCAGAGGCCGATGCCCGCTGCATTCTATGATGGCACTACAGGGATTGAGCCACTTGATGACACCATCCGCAGGGTGCTCGATACGGGGTACTGCCACCACATCGAACGTCTCATGGTGTTGGGGGGATTCATGTTCCTATGTGAAATCAATCCGGATGATGTCTATCGCTGGTTCATGGAGATGTTTGTCGACAGCTATGACTGGGTGATGGTCCCAAATGTTTACGCCATGAGCCAGCATGCTGACGGTGGGCTGATCACCACCAAACCCTATTTCTCAGGCTCAAATTATATTCGTAAGATGAGCCATTGGGGCAAAGGCCCTTGGGCCGATGTTTGGGATGGCCTCTACTGGCGTTTTATTTTGAAACATGCGGACAGGCTTGTGCGGAACCCTCGCTGGGCCATGATGTGCCGCACCGCACAGCGCATGCCGACGGATGTCAGAGAAAAACACCTCGAAACTGCTGAAAGCTTTCTACAACGGATGAACAAAATCTGATTTTCCATGGAATTCCAAACGCCTGGATCATCTGCTCAGTGTTGGGCGAATGTGCTGAGATGATAGCCTATTCGTAGCGCTGGGACCTTAGGGCCAAGCGGCGAAGGAATCCGAAGCCTCCTCACGTGTTCGGCGAAAGTGTTTGCGATAGCGGCCAGGGGGCTGCCCTGTGTGCCGTTGAAAAAAACGGTTAAAATAACCGGGTTCCGAAAATCCAAGCCGATAAGCAATTTGAGCAACCTGTAGGCTGGAAATCTCCAAGAGCTCCGAGGCTTCTCGGATCAACTCTTGATGCAGGTAGGCGCGTGGTGAAAGGTTGGTGGCGCGTCGCACCTCTGCACCCAAGCGGTCGCGGCTGACGCCGATCCGATCCGCGTAGTCACCCACGCTTAAATGCTCTGCTCGATGGCGGCGCTCCATGGCAAAGAAACGGTCCACAACCGATTTTGGTACAGGGCGTACATCTTTGGCTTTATAGAGATTTCGCCAGATCTGCAGAAACACCAGAGAACAAAGATGCGTCAGTATCTGTTCAGTGCCAGGCTGAGGGCTATAAATTTCCTGCCGCATACGCATGAGGTTGCTTTTTACAAAGTCGAGTGCGGCAGCCTCAGAACCTTGCTGGGTCAATCTTTGTTTAAGGTAGTGCTGTAAGTCATCCCCCGGTGCCCCTTCGGGGAGAGAGCGAGAGATCACTTCTTTCGGTAACACCGCAATGATTGCGCGCGAGGCTGGCGCTGTGCGCACTTGCGCCGTTTCGCCATGAGGCAGCCAAACCAGCTGGTTGGCGGCTAATTTCAACGGATCTTTTGCGCTGCAGATCTCGCCGCTGCCCCGTTCCATCAGGACCAGAGAACAGCTGCCTGGCCGCTGGCTCATCACCCCTTGGGTGAGCCGACTTTCAATGTCGTGGATCTGAATTTTTAACAGGGGGGACGAAGAGTTTGAAATTGTGCGCATCGCGGTACCTTCCTCAAAATACTCTTACAAGTACAATTTAAGGTCACACAGGTGCATTTTTAACAGTTCCAACCTCTATCAAGATATCCAGACGATTTCGATCCGGCGCCAAAAGAAGGTTGGCAGCGGAATTGATAAATCTTGGGAGGAGATAACATGTTGAAACTTACTCGTCGGGCTGCAGTCGGCGGTCTGAGCGCCCTTGCGCTAGCGATCGCGCTGGCGACGGCCCCTGCAAACGCGCAGGATGGAGAGACGGTTAAAATCGGTTATGCCGTTTCAAAGTCGGGAGGCAATGCCACTGGGGCAGGGATCACGACGATCCCGAACTATATCCTATGGGTTGAGGATGTGAACGCGGCGGGCGGCCTTGAACTGCCTGACGGGAGCCGAAAACTGATTGAGGTGGTCGAGTATGACGACCGCAGTCAAACCGAAGAGGCCGTGCGCGCCATTCAGCGCCTGGCGACGAAAGACAAAGTTGATTTTATCCTGCCGCCCTGGGGCACAGGCTTCAACCTGGCAATCGCGCCCTTGATGGATAAGTTCGATTATCCTCATCTTGCTGTCACTGCGGTCACGGATCATGCGCCCGAGTTTGCCGATCGCTGGAACAAGAGCTTCTGGTTCCTGGGGGGTGGATTAGACTATGCCACGGCTTTGGCGGATGTGCTGGCGGCTGCAAATAAGGCGGGCTCTATCAACAACAAAGTTGCGATGATTTCGGTGGCAGACGGATTTGGCATTGATCTGGTGAAGGCAGCCCGCCCGGCGCTGAAGGCACAGGGTTTTGAGCTGGCATATGATGCGACCTATCCACTCGGGACCTCGGACTTTGCTGCAATCGTGAACGATGCCAAAAATAGCGGAGCTGATAGTTTCGTTGCGTTTTCGTACCCGCCCGGCACCTTTGGGGTGACCAAACAGGCACAGGTTGCTGGCTTTAACCCCAAAGTGTTCTACACGGGCGTCGGCGGTGCCTTCCCTGTGTACAAGAAAATTTCTGGTGGCCAGCAGGAAGGTGTTATGGGGATCGGCGGTGTACAATCTGACAGTGCTGCCATCCAGGCCTATTTTGATCGACATACGGAAGTGGTTGGCAACCCGCCGGACAGCTGGGCCAGCGCAGTTACCTACACCAGCCTGCAAATGTTGCAAGAAGCGATTAAACGGGTCGGTCTGGACCGCGAAGCCGTGGCTGCCGAACTTGCAACTGGCTCGTTTGAGACGATCATGGGCACGGTCGAACTAGAAAATAACCAACTGCGGACCCTCTGGTGGGCGGGGCAGTGGCAGGGAGATACCTTTGCCGCAATTGCACCTGCAGACGATACTGGGGCGGTCCTGCCCGTAATCCCCAAGCCCGACTGGCAATAACCTATCCGCAATCAATGTGTCATGGCCCATCAATGGGCCTGACACGCCGCTGTTGCTGTCATCGGTTTGTCTGGTGCGGGCATCAGCAAAACAAAGTAGAGAAACAATGCTCCTCACAACCCTAATGATCGGCCTTGTGCTTGGGGGGACATATGCTTTGGTCGCGCTTGGGCTTTCGATGCAGTATGGCATCGCCCGGATCATGAACCTCGCCCATGGTGAGTTTATGATCGCAGCCGCCTTTTGTGCCTATGTCCTGTTCAACGGCGCTGGCCTGCCACCGCTTGTTACGCTGTTAATCGCTCTGCCACTGGGCTATGGCCTGTCTTGGCTGGTCTATAGCGTGATGATGCACCCTCTGGTGAAACGCGCGCCCAATCGGGGCCAGCTGGAAGCCGACAGCATTCTGGCAACCTTTGGCCTGTTGTTCATCCTGCAAGGTATCATGCTGCTGGTTTTTGGCAGCGACTTCACCAGCTATTCCTACCTGAACCACCCTATCAATCTTTGGGGGACCAATATTGCCGCCAATAGGCTTGTTGCCTTCATAGTGTCTTTGACGCTTGGGCTGGGGCTATACGTTTTGATCACGCGCACGCGGTGGGGGGCTACCCTGCGGGCTGTGGCCCTGTCACCTGCATCGGCCCCTCTGGTCGGGATCCAGGTGGATAAGGTTGCGCGCCAGGCCTTTGCCATCGGCGGCAGTTTGGCGGCCGGCGGCGGGGTGTTAGTGTCAATGTTTGTGACCTTCTCAGCAGCCGGTGGCGTTGTCTTTACCATGAAGGCGCTGATCGTTGTGATCATGGGCGGTACTGGCAACTTGATGGGCGCGATCATCGCGGGCCTCGCACTGGGGATCATCGAGACCTTTGTCACGTCCTACATCGATCCCGGCCTTTCGCTCGCTTCGGTGTATATTCTCTTCATCATTGTGCTGCTCTGGCGCCCGCAAGGGCTGTTTGGCACGGCGCGGAGCTGACACATGGTACAAAAACTACTGAAACCGCTTCTTATCATGGGTGGGGGCGCGGGACTGGCTGCAGCACCTGTCGTTTTGAGCGAATATGCCTTGGGCTTCATGGTCAGCGTGATGAGCTATGTCACGCTGGCAACAGCCTGGGCGATGTTTTCCGGCCCTACTCGCTATATCTCATTGGCCACAGTCGCCTTCTATGGGACCGGTGCCTACACCGTGGCGGTGCTAAGCGAAACGTTGCCTTATCCGCTGGTGTTGCTGACAGCCTTGGCGATCGGGGTAGTGTTGGCGGCCTTTGTGGGCATGGCGACGCTGCGTTTGGCAGGCATCTACTTTGTGGTCTTCTCATTCGGGCTGGCTGAGCTGGTGCGCCAGTTGATCACTTGGTTTGAGGTCAATGTGACCGGCACGTTGGGGCGCTACATCTTTTTGCCCTTTGAGACCCAACATATCTACTGGCAACTGCTTGCATTGGCAGGGTTCACCATCGGACTCGGGGCCTGGATCCGCCGAACGCGATTGGGACTGGCCCCTAAGGTGATCGGTGACGACGAGGTGGTTGCTGCGCACAGCGGGATTGCTCTGGCGCGCACCAAAGTGATGCTGTTTGTTGTCAGTGCTGCGCTCATGACGCTGGCCGGGGCGATCCAGTCGCCACGCTGGGTCTATATTGAACCGGGGATCGTGTTTAATCCCACTGTATCTTTCCTGACGGTCATCATGGCGCTGTTGGGCGGGGCAGGGCGCCTATGGGGCCCAACACTGGGAGTGATCCCGCTGATGGTCTTGTTTGAGTGGCTTTCGGCCAATTTCCCCGATCATTTCTCAATTCTGCTCGGCGCTTTGTTCATCCTGATCGTATTCCTGCTGCCCAATGGAGTGCTGAGCGCGCTTGAGGGGTGGATGAAATCCGCAAAAGGGCAGAGCAACGGTAAGACTATCGAGGAAGCACAGACATGAGTGCACTTCTTTCCCTTAGCAATGTGACAAAACGATTTGGTGGCTTGTTGGCGGTGAACTCGATGACCTTCGATCTACAGGAAGGTGAGGTTGTCGGGCTACTGGGGCCAAACGGATCAGGTAAAACAACGCTGATCAACCTGATTTCAGGGGCTTTGCCTCCAACGGCGGGATCGGTGCATGTCGCGGGAAAAGAGATTGCCGGATTGCGGGCGGATCAGATCGCCCGCTCCGGTATCGCGCGCACCTTTCAACTGGTGCGGATCCTGCCCAGCATGACGGTGCTGGAGAACGTGCAGGTGCCAGCCGCCTTTGGGGCGAAATCACATTGGGGGGGCGAAATTGATCGGATTGCACGGACCTGTCTGGAGCAGGTTGGGATCGCGCATCTGGCACGAGCCATGCCAGGAGATCTGACCTACATTGATCAGAAACGTCTGGAGTTGGCACGCGCCTTGGCTGCTGAGCCCAAGGTTTTGTTGCTGGACGAATGGCTGGCAGGATTGAACCCAACCGAGTTGCAGGACGGCATCGCCCTTATCCGCAAATTACAATCCACCGGCATTACCATCTTGCTGGTCGAGCACATCATGGAAGCAGTGCGAGCATTGTGCCCACGCTGCGTGGTTATGAATGCAGGCGCCCTGATTGCGGATGGCACAACCGAAGAGGTTTTGGCGGATCCAAATGTCATTGCCGCCTATCTGGGAGACAGCCATGCTTGAGATCAATAATCTGAGCATTTCTTATGGGGCACATCTGGCGCTGGATGGGGCTGCTTTGTTTGCTGCACAGGGCGAGACGGTGGCCATTCTGGGCGCCAATGGTGCTGGCAAATCGTCGCTTCTGAAATCTCTGACCGGGATGGTTGCTCCACAGGAGGGAAGCTCGGCCAAACTGTTCGGTGAAGAACTGGTGGGGCGCCCGGCCCATGAGATTGTTGAGCGCGGTGTCATCGCAGTGCCTGAAGGGCGGGGAGTCTTTGGCGAAATGAGCGTCGAAGAAAACCTGCTTTTGGGGGCCAACCCCCTGCGCGCCCGCAAAGGTGAGCAGGCCCGCAGGGATGAGGTTTTCGACCTCTTCCCGCGCCTGGCAGAGCGAAAAAGCCAACTTGTTCGCACAATGTCAGGCGGTGAACAGCAAATGGTTGCGATTGGCCGTGCGCTGATGTCGCGGCCAGACCTCTTGTTGCTGGATGAGCCCAGTCTTGGGCTGGCTCCGATCGTGATTGGGCAGTTGTTTGACGCTTTGGCTCAGATCAAATCACAAGGTCTGACCATCCTAATCGTTGAACAAAACGTACGCGCCAGCCTGCAACTGGCGGATCGTGGTTACCTGATCGAAGCTGGTCGGATCACCGGATCCGGCACCGCTGAAGACCTTAAATCGGACGATGCTGTCCAACATGCATTCTTGGGCGGTGCATCCGCCCAGGGCGCCTCTTGAACATGGACGAATGAAAATGAACGAAACACATCTGTTGATTAACGGCGCAAAATCCGGGGCTAGCACTGAAGCGACTTTTGATTGCTTGAACCCTGTGACAGGCGAAGTGGCCACACGCGCGCCTGCCTGTACCAAGGAGGATGCTATCCGCGCTGTAGAGGCTGCGGGGCAGGCCTTTCCGCAATGGTCTGCGACCACCCCGCGGGAACGGCGCAATTACCTGCTGGCGGCGGCAGCCGCCTTGGACAGTCGCAGACAGGACTTGGTTGACGCCATGAAGGCCGAGATTGGTGCGACCGAAGCCTGGGCGAATTTTAACGTCACGCTGGCCACTGAAATGTTCACTGAAGCGGCCTCTTTAACCACACAGATCAAAGGGGAAATTCTGCCCACCAATCGTCCGGGATCCATGTCTATGGCGGTGTGTCAGGCCGCGGGCGTTGTTCTGGCTATCGCACCTTGGAACGCACCGATCATCCTTGCTGTGCGCGCCATCGCATTGCCATTGGCCTGTGGCAATACCGTGGTTCTTAAAACGTCTGAGCTTTGTCCGCAGACCCACGGGCTGATTGTTGAGGCCTTGATTGATGCGGGTTTCCCTTCGGGAGTAGTCAATGCGATCTCCAATCAACCGGATGAAGCACCCGAAATCGTGGAAACCCTGATTGCGCAGCCTGCCGTGCGGCGGGTCAATTTCACCGGTTCGACCCGTGTGGGGCGTGTGATCGCTGAAACCTGTGGCCGTCATCTGAAACGAGCCCTGTTGGAACTGGGGGGCAAGGCGCCGTTTATCGTGCTGGATGACGCTGATCTGGATGCGGCAGTCGCTGCCGCGGCCTTTGGCGGCTACATGAACCAAGGCCAGATCTGCATGTCGACAGAACGTATTATCGTGATGGAAGGGATTGCTGATGCCTTTGTCGAAAAATTCGCTGCGAAAGTAGCGACTTTGACAGCCGGCGATCCGCGAATGGCCGCGCATCCCCTTGGATCATTGATCAACGAGGGCGCCGCTGAACGTGTGATCAGCTTAATTGAGGATGCGGTCATGAAGGGGGCGGAGGTCGTCGCCGGCGGTGGCGGGTCCGGGACGTTGCTGAATGCCGTTGCATTGGACCGGGTTGGCCTGAAGTGGTCCCACCTTTTCGGACAGTTTTGCAGCTTTGCTAAGGTGTATCGGGT
>NZ_CYSB01000018.1 GCF_001458255.1 Thalassovita autumnalis | reverse complement strand
GTGGGAGAGTAGGTCACCGCCAAACCTAATAAATACCAATTCCTCTCAAAACGATGAAAAAATTCGCCTCATTGAGGCACTGTCGCGGGGTGGAGCAGCCCGGTAGCTCGTCAGGCTCATAACCTGAAGGTCGTAGGTTCAAATCCTACTCCCGCAACCAAATTAATACGCCAAATCAAATGCTTAGAGCCCGACTTAATCAGTCGGGCTTTATGCGTTCATTCCATGTCAACGCCATGTCAACGTTTGGCGAGTCGCACCCCCAGAAAAGCCGTAATCGTTGGTAATCAGCCGAAACCAGTGATTGTCGATGACGTTCGTGCATATCGACGCGGATTGGCATCGCAGGGTGATGCCTGACAATTCGATCTGCTCGCGTTACAGAACCAGCTCGTAGTTCGTGCTGCGACCGCCGGCTTCGCCCTTCCGCATCAGCCCCAGTTCAATCAAGGTTGCTATGTCGCGACTTGCGCTATCCTGAGAACACTTGGCAATCGTCGCCCATTTCGAGGTGGTCATCTTTCCTTCAAAGCCGTCGAGTAAGCGATTCAGAACCTTGATCTGGCGTTCGTTCAGCGACATCGGCGCCGCGCGCTCCCAGAATTGACCCTTGGCGACAACTGCAGCCAGTACACTATCCGCTCCACGGATGGCGCGATCTAGGCACGCGAGGAACCACAACACCCATTCTGTTACGTCCGTTTCGCCCTTCTGCGTTTGCTCCAGTCGATCGTAGTATGCGCTCCGTTCTGTCCGGATCTGCGCCGACATGCTGTAGAACCTCTGTGTGCTCCCCTCTGACCGCGCCAGCGCAAGATCAGCGATGGCACGAGCAATCCGCCCGTTGCCATCCTCGAAGGGGTGGATCGTGACAAACCACAGATGTGCCAGGGCCGCCTTGATTACCGGATCGGATGAAATCGGCGCGTTGAACCAGGCGAAAAATGCTTCCATCTCTGCCGCGACCCTAGAGGCAGGTGGCGCTGTGTAATGCACGCGCTCCCGGCCGTAGGGCCCTGACACCACCTGCATCGGGCCGGTACTGTCATCGCGCCAATCCCCGACGCGGATGCGCGTCATGCCGCTGCGTCCGGTTGGAAAAAGTGCGGCATGCCAGCCAAATAGGCGTTCCGCTGTCAGTGGCGCATCATAGTTGCGCGTCGCATCAAGCATGACCTCGACGATGCCTTCGACATTGCGATCTGTCGGGGGCAGGGCGCCAATGTCGATGCCAAGGCGACGTGCCAGCGATGACCGCACCTGAGTGACGTCGAGCTGTTCGCCTTCGATTTCGCTTGTCTTGACGACGTCCTGCGTCAGCGTCTGTAGCACCGCTTCCTCGCGTAGCTTGAAGCCTAGTGCTTCCATTCTACCGATCAGTCTGCCCTGGGTATGGCGCACCTCAGCTAGGCACGCGGCAACGCGCGTGTCTTGCCAAGTAAGGTTGGGCCAGGTGTCTCGTTCCCAGATTTGCATCACATACTCCGCAAAATGTGCGGGGATAATCCAACTTTTTCTCCGCACTGGCAAGAACAAAAGCCGCATGATTTGCGGAGAATAAAGCCGGCAATCTCCGCACAGCATGCTTAACCTATCCAGGAGCGTCGGCTAGGTCCCACTTTTCTATTCGGCGCCTAGCACGGATGCTCAGCGATCTCGTCTGGGCCTGCATATACGGGCCTCTTGGCATCGCCGTTGTGCTCGTGGCATCACTTGCGCATGATTGAATTCCGCACGCTTCCTGATGATCACCCAGACTTAATGCGCTCGCCGCTGCTGCGCGGTGCCCTGTTGACGCTGCAATATGTCCAGGAGCACGGATCGATCGGCCTCACCCAAACCAAGGCGTTTAAGCGTGTTTTCGTCCACTGGGCCGTGGAGCACTTCGATTGGCCGGGGAAAAGCGCCGAAGAAATGTTCCGCTACAACAAGGTCATCAACGAGTATGAATTTCCGCCTCTTGAGGTTCTGCACTTCCTGCTGATCTCATTGCGCCTCGGCCGGCACTACAAGGGGGCGTTTCGGTTAACGAAAAAAGGTGCAGAGCTGGCACGATCGCCAGGGCGCTTGTTTGCCGAGTTGATCCCATACTTCGTGCTCCGCATCGATCACGCGTCCTATGCGCGCTTTGACGATCGGCCGTTTGGTAAATGGGACGTCTGGATGAATGTCATCAACGTCGAGGCGGACCAAGGCACAACTGAGGCGGCATTGTACAAGGCCTTCTATGGCGAGCCAGAGGATTGGCACACCGCCGGTTGGCGTGCCATGGGCGCATTCTCATCATGTGTCTTGCGGCCGCTTGAGTGGGCGGGACTGTTGATGGAGACCCGTGACAACAGCCCGGGCAAGCACGCTTGTCACGTCTTCAAGACCCAGCTTTGGCGCAGCGCGCTCAAGCTCGATACGGATAAGATGCTGCAACCCGTAAACGTTCAGTGATCAGCGGCAGTGGATTTCGCTGATCATTTCTGACCTAAGTTGTGGTCCCTGAAATTTGATGGTGGTTCATTACCATCAAACTCCGTTGCCAACGGAATATCCCTTAATGTTGCCGTCAAAGACTTTCACCTTCTTTAGCTGCCAGCGCAGCGTCTTGGCGACAAGGCACAGGCCGTTGTTGCCAACCAGTTTCCCTATCAACGTGGACGCTACTGAGCGTTGGGAAGGAAATGGGTGTATTGGATCAGCGGTGCCTGAAGATGGATTTGCCTCATGATAGGGTGTAGAAACCCATCATGGATTTTGTCTTCTACGATCTTGAAACCACGGGGATCTCGCCCGAGTTCGACCAGCCGCTGCAGTTCGCCGCGATCTGGACGGATGAGAATTTCGTGGAAAAGGATCGGGTCAACATCCGCTGCCGGTTGGCGCCCCATATTTTGCCTTCACCGCAAGCGTTGGTTGTGACCCGGGTCACCCCTGATCAATTGATAGACCCAAGCCTGCCGTCGCTGTTTGAGTTTTCGCAGCAGGTGGCCGAGCTCACCGGGCGATGGGCGCCGGCGATCTGGGTGGGCTACAACACGATGAAGTTTGACGAGGAGGTGCTGCGGCAGACCTTCTACCAGAACCTGTCGCCGAACATTTACGCCACGCAGTTCAACGGAAACACGCGCTTAGACATCCTGCCTGCAGTCTATGCCGCTTATGCCCGACAGCCTGATCTGTTGATCTGGCCTAGCGACGATACAGGCCGGCGGAGCTTTAAGCTTGATCGGCTGGCGCCTGCAAATGGCTTCAATGCCCACAACGCACATGATGCCCTGGGGGACGTTGAGGCGACCATCCACATCGCACGTCTGATCGCAACGCGTAGCCCAGCGCTTTGGTATGAATTGATCGACAACGCCCATAAGGCGCGTGTGCAGGCAAAGCTTGAAAGCTTTCGGCCCTACGAGTTGGTCACGCGCTTTGGCGGCGGTGAGCCGCGATCCTACGTGGGCTGTTTCTGCGGTTACTCCCACGGCAACAGCGCGCAGGCGGCGTTTTTCGATCTGGATGCCGCGGACCCAGCCGAGTTCCTCGAGGCATCGGATGAGGCGATCTTCGCCGCAGTTGATGCCACGCCGAAAATCATCAGAGGCGTGTCCACGAACAAAGCACCCGCTCTCCTCGAACACACAGCGCCCAGTGCAGAGCATCTGCGCCGAGCAGCGGTCATCGCCAACGCCCCTGAGTTTCGCCAGCGTGTGGGCGCGGCAATGGCCGATCGCTTCGCCGAAGGTCCCGACGCTCCGCCCAAGCCGGTTGAACGGCAAATCTATGGGGAATTCTACTCCAACGCCGACAAGCAGCTTTTACAAGATTTTCAACTTGCGACGTGGCCGCGGCGCCAAGAAATAGTCGCGAACCTTTCAGACGCTCGGCTTCGTCAGCTCGGTCGGCGTTTGGTGGCGTTTTACAGCCCTGAACTGCTGACAGCAGACGAGATGGCGCTCTTCAAAGCCTATCTGCGTGATAAGTGGTCGGCGCCTGACGCCCCTGAAACCGAATGGATGACCTTCGAAAAAGCGGAGGCCGCACTAGGCGATTTGCGTACTGCCGTCGCTGCAGACCCCCGCGAGCTTGACGCGATTGCGTCATTTCTGTGTGCGCGGTGCGCAGGTGCTGCGTAGATAACCCAACACTTACAGTATTCAGAGCGCGATATCTCGCCTCGGGTGGCCGGCAGAAAAAGAAAACTCTACCGTACGAATGCCGCAACTTTGGGGGTGAAGGGGGGGGCCAATTTGAATGGATTACGGTGGATTTGCATTGGCAGCATCCGGTAGGTTGGGCGGAGCGCGGCCATGCGCCACAAAGGCGAGCCACCCCACAAGTAAACAAAAAACTGACATTTGAGACCCGATCAAATGGAATCTTCGCTCTCTCAAAGTTACGCGAAATTATGGCCAATCCCAGTGGTAATATTTTTCAAACACTGCGCTCAGATCTGACGTCGCGGCCGGATTGACAACGTGACTTGAGAACCAGTGTGTCACCTTGGTTGGTTCATCCGCGACTGTGTTCGGCCCATATGGATTTTTCACTGTCACCATGGGCTTCAGTTCGTTGTAGTCGGTGTTGATCGTCTTCAGCCAGGACAAACAAAGAACTTTCGCACCTGTGGCGGCAATGTAAGCTCTCGCTGCCTCGAAGGAATTCCCCTGTGTGCAAAAATCGTCGACAATCAGAACGGTTTTCCCCTTCTTCAGAGGCGGCGACTTGTAGCGATCACCTTTTTTGGTTTTCAGTGGTGCAGGGTTTAGATGAATGGTGTCGATTTGGTTCTTAACGCCCACCGCTTTGCCTGCGATCCGAGCATTTTGTGATTTTTGAGCGGTCGTGTGCCTAACCAGTAGATCGGGGATGAATTTTGCCTGCATACAGTCAGCAAAGATGGTTAGAGCCGTATTCACGCTTGGTTCCGCGGAAGTTGTTGAATGGCCGGGGTATGAGGTTACAAAAGAAATGTCCTCAGCGAGCCCGGAAGAGTAAACGCTGGAGGCAAGGAGTCTTCCCCAGAAAACTGGATCTCCACCACCGGATTTCGCAGTGTTTCGAGCGTGGTGCGAAAAGCCATGAGCGTCTTGGTAGCGTGCAGACATAGTTGAAAACGGAGCCAACGAATAGACCTGTAGATCCTCGTCCTCGAGAGCCCAAAACCAGCTATGGATCCCGATGTAAAAACAGTCGATGAACCTTGCAATATCCTTCGGGCTATCGAACTTGAAACCGTAGTCATTCGCTTCGCCGTGCCAAAGGGCATTCAAGAATAGCAAGCCGCCATTGCGGGCTGTTCTCATGTCCGTTTCGGTGTTGCCGACATATACCGCTTCGTGCTTTTCCCATCCGAGTTCGTTAAGCACATACTCCGTTGAAGCTTTTTGGGGCTTATATGGCATAGGGCAAGAATCAGCCATAAACCAGTCGAACTCGCCAATATTGGCGGTGACAAACTCTTGAAATGGTGTTTTGGTTCCATCGGCTGATGTGATAGTCCAGCTATTGTTTCCAACAAAAACAGGTTGCAAGTCGTTGGCTACCAGCCACAACACGAGCCTCTTAAACTCTTCGAAGATTGCGGCGTCCATTTTGCCGCTTCTCACAACCACGTCTCGGAGTGAAAAGATCACACCTTTTAATTTAGGCATTTGGAAATCCTAAATGAGGTCGGGTTGAATCTCGCGAGTGCGCAGAGGTTCAGCCAGGGCTTTTTGAACAAATTCAAAGAAACGACTTTGTTCGCGGGGAATTGTGAATACTCGCGAGTTTGAATGTGATTTTTGCGGCAACATGACACGATCGTCAGGCCAGTCAGTGACCCTTAAGCCAGCAATTGGCCGACCGAGCGCGGCTGCGTAGTTGATGGTGTGCGCTGTGCCGCTTTTGGGTGACCATTCAATGGGGATCAGGACTCTGCCCAGGGCCGCTTGCAACCTGTTCCTTCGAACGAAGTTTTCTCCGCTGTAACTGTCGTTGGGAAGATATTCGGTAACTATCGCTCCTCCCTCCCTCACGATCATATCAGCGAGTCGATCTGAGCCCTTTGGATATTCCGTTTGTATGCCGGTCCCAAGGACTGCGATTGTCGGAACTCCCATCCTGATCGAAAAATCATGAACATCTTGGTCCATCCCGTTTGCCAGTCCACTAACGGTGGGCACTTTCCAATCGGCAAGATTCATCCCAACAAACCTGCTTAACCATTCTCCGTCCGAAGATGGCTTACGTGTCCCGACTGCTGTTAGGGAAGGAGCGCTTAGAACTGACGCCTCTCCTCGAACAAACAGCCAGGCAGGAGGGTCGTCGAGAGTTAAGAGCGACTTTGGATAAGTTGGAGAGTCTGGAAAAATAATCCGGATCCCCTTTTTTTCAGTTTCGTCGATTAGTCGATTTGCCCGTTCAACTGCTCTTTTCGATGCGCCAGCCCAGTCAGTCCCTGAAGCTCCGATCTTTGCACCGTGCTGCATTAGTGTTCTCGCAACTTCCGCACCATCGCTCCTTTCAAGAATGCTTCGGGCGGAGATACCGTCACGCTTTAGCTTAAACAGGGTCCAGTATCCGACACCTTTCAGGCTTGCCAATGCGAGTAGGGCATGTGCTTCCGCTTCGCAGGATCCTGGTGCATCTCTTTGCATTTCTAACTCGTTTGCAAGTTCCAAAAAAGCTCGTGTGGGCAGGTAAGGCTGCGTTACAAGCTTGCTCGTAGATCTAATTTCAAGTCGAAACCGATGTCAGGCCAAATATGCACTTTAAAGGTACATACCCCCTTTGAAAACCACCAAAAAACCACTGAAAATAGCGGCTTGGAGGTCGAAGTTAAGATGCTTCGTGAGCAGATTGAGCGGATGGACGTGGAGCGCGAACGCGAACGTTCCCAGCTCAACGATCAAATTGAGGCATTGAGGGAGCAGGCTGAGCGTCAGAGCGCGGATCATAGGCAGGCTTTGGCTGTGTTAACCGACCAACGCAAGAAAACAGTCGAAACACCTAAGCGCAGCTTCTGGGCCAGAATCATCGGCTAAAACAGGAATGTTTAAAGCTAGATTCATCGCATGATTGAATGCCTCCTCTACCGTACGGGACGCGCGCAAGGGCGGTTGTTTTACCGCGTCGAAATCGCGATGAACCTGTTCAGCGAAGTATCCGTGCTGCGCGAGTGGGGCGTCGCTGGTGGCCGCCCCAAGGCCGTCGTGCAAAGCTTTGCCAACCTGCGCGATGCATCGCGTGTCGCGGACAGGCACCGCAACCGGGCTGAACGGCGCGGGTATCTACGTTTTTGATCCCAACTGTGCGACCGCCTGCGCCAGCACCTGCACGCCCGCGACCAGATCATCTTCGTCCGTGTCTTCCTCGAAGGTGTGGCTTAGCCCGCCAATCGACGGCACGAACAACATCGCCACAGGCATCAGCCGGGACACGTTTGTCGCATCATGCAGCGCGCCCGACGGCATTTTGCGCCACTTGCCTAGTGCCACGGTTTCGGCCCCCGCCTCAAGGGCAGCACGCAACCGCTGATCCATCGAAACCGGCTCAAGCCCCAGCAAAGGCCCATAGCTCAGGGCCACCCCCTGCGCCTGTGCAATCTCCGAGGCTGAGGTGCGAATGATCTCCTCCATTCGAGCCAACCGATCCGCGTCCGCATCGCGCCACTGCATTGAAAACACCGCCCGCCCGGGTACAATCGAAGACGCATTCGGATGCAGCGACAGATGCCCGATGGTCCAGACCGTCTGCGGCGTCACCACATTGCGCAGCCGGTCATTCAGCAGCGCATTAAAAGCCGACACCGCCTGAAACGCGTCGCGTCGCAGATGCATCGGCGTTGTGCCTGCGTGGTTTTGCTGACCCTCAAAGGTGACTTTCATATCGCGAATGCCAACGATATCAGTGACAACGCCAATTTTTTCGCCACTGCTGTCCAACGTAGGGCCTTGCTCGATGTGCAGCTCGACAAAGCCAGTAAACTGGCTTGGCGACACCGGACCCGTCACCATTTCCGCAACCGCATGCCGGGCGTCGCCCAAACTGACGCCTGCGTGGTCCACCAACAGATCAGCATCCGCTTGCGACAATTGCCCGGACCAAACGGCACTGCCCGTTGTCACGCCAAACCGCCCCTCTTCGTCTTGAAAAGACACGACCGACACCGCAGGCCCGCCCGCCTCTTGCGCTGCCCGCGCAACCTCAAGTGCTGCAATGACCCCCAAAGCGCCATCCAGCCAACCGCCCTCGGGCTGGCTGTCCGAATGCGACCCCAACAGCAATGACGGCCCGTCGGCCAAGCCGAACAGGTTGCCCATCGCATCCACTTCAACGCGCAAACCCGCGTCTTGCATCTGCTCCGCAAGCCAACGGCGCGCCGCAAGATCAGCGTCAGAATAGGCCGGGCGCACAACGCCCTTTCCGACGCCCGCAGCGCCGAAGCCCCGCAAGCTATGCAAATCCCCTAGAAACCTGTCCGCATCAATACGCATACTACATCCCATCTTCTCTGGCTCATAAATATCCCAGGGAGTTTGAGGGACAGCGTCCCTCATCCCCTTAAACTGACATTCCCCAAGTAGAACGTCCTCCCGCCCACCTTGCCGCTGTTCTGCGCTCCTATCAAGCCTCTTGCACCCATGGTGCCGTTGTTCGGGCATCTGACGCGCGAACTGAGCACGATTTCCGGTCTCGGGGGCGAGGTTGATCCGGATATTGGTCTGACCGACCCCCGTATGGATAGACCGGTTGAGCCGCTTTTGTTCAGGTTTTATGATTAACGATGTTGTCATTAGGGAACCGGCGGTGCGCGCAGCCGATGTATGGCCGCAAGGATGCGGTTGAACAGATCGCCGCTGACAGCCACCTCGGCCAGTTGGAAGGTGATTGCACGGGCGTGACGCACAACCCTCGCACCAATCTTGATCAATCGCGTCTGCAGGCTTGTCAGTGACCAGTCGGCTATCTCATCAGGTAGATCAGTGCCCTGTAGGAAGGCACCGATATTGTAAGCCAGTGCATGGAGTTGCAGCCGCACCTCGTTCTGCGCCATGCCTTTGCAGGACAAACGGGTCCAGTTGATCGCCTGCTTGCCTTCCTTGATGTATTGCTCGGCGGTGCCGCGTTGGTTGTAGAAGCGGATGATCCAGTCGGGTTCCATCGGCATGTTGGTGACCACGAAGCCCACGCGCGGGAACAACTCGCTGGGATGCCATTCCACCTTGGCGATGACACGACGAGGTTTGTCCCAAGATGCCGCCTGATATTGGAAGTCGCCGTAGATGCGCTTCACGCCTTTTGGCGGACGACCCACAGGGCGCTTGAGCAGATGCGCAATCTTGCCCTGAAGAACGCGATTGGCCCGAAGGCGGATGGCGTAGAAATAGTTTTCCAGTTCCAGAGTTTTGTATAGCTCCGGGATGGCGAACGCAGCATCCCCCCGGAAGAACCGCATCAGGTGACGATCCGCATATCGCGCGATGACGGGCTTCAGAACCTCTTCCCATCCATCTGCGCTGTGAACATTGCCGGGGCGCAGGGCGCAGCGTTCCAAATGGCCAAACTGGTTGAAGACGAACAGCGGGTGATAGCACATGCAGCCGAAATGCCCGTTCCAAGCGGTGCCTTCTTGCGCGCCGTGGGTGGGACTGACTGAACTGTCCATGTCGAGCGTGATCCACTTGGGCGGTTTGCGATTGTGAACCCGGTCGATCCAGTGTCCTGATAAATCCGCCAGCACAGTGCGATTGTCGGTTGCCGCCAACACCTCGGTCTCGAACCGTCCCATCTGGCTCGCAGACGCGGCCTTGGCCTCAACGGCACGCCCTCCAACGACCTGCCGCATCACCGGATCAAGCGATAAACGGTCCGCGTCATTAACATCATCATATCCGGCCAGCCGCCCAAAGACCGACTGGCGCAACAAGCCGACCAGTGAGTGCAGGCGATTGTGGCCAGTTCGCGTGTCTCTCAGAAATCCGCCCGCAATGTCGTGCAGGCCGAGCACTTCATCCAATTCCCTGAACAACAGTAATCCACCGTCCGAGCTGATCTTGGAACCATGAAACTCCAGCCGGACCCGGCGGTCAAAACTGAGCCGCCCATCACCCGTTTCGCGTGCACCCTCTGGGTGATCCATAATCCACCACCTTCAGCCAAATTAACATACTGAAATATAACACATTAGTGGCCGTTGGAGGCGCGAAAACGTCAAGTTACTTGGGAAATGCGGGTTAAAGTGGATGCTGTCGATGGCACTCGCAGGGGCACAGCGGTGTGACGGGACCGAGCCGGGTTTGTCCCGCGCTCTTGACCTGTAGGCGCTGATCAATTTGGCTCCTGCAGCGAATGTCTGGCATAACGGACTGCTCCGCAACATGGCCGTCGGTTGTTAACTGGCTGGTATGGGCCCATCACGCTTACAAGGGCAATGTTAGCTGCCTTCGTAAGATCAACAAGCGAACCTTCGCCTGAGCCCTCTGGAGCGACCGGGCAGGTCGTTTGAGAAGCACACGACCACCGCTCACTTACCCTTCAAAATGGCAGCAATGATCAGACCAAAGGGACCGAGAATAGCCCCCCAGAGCGCGCCTTTGCCACCATCGACGAAGAAGCCGATGATGCCGAAGACGATGGCGCCTGCGATGATGAATTCCATTATTTTGCTTCCTTTTTTATTGCGGCCGCGCGCTCACGACACCGTCCCATCATGTGGGCCATGCTGATGTGAGGTTCTAGTCGCTGGCCTGAATGCCCAACGCCTCAAGGGTCGCCCGGTCGGGTGCTCCAGTGGGTGCTAAGCCGTTCTGTTCTTGGAAGGCGCGCATCGCATTGCGCGATCCGTTCCCCCAAACGCCGTCCGGTGTGCCGGCATCAAAACCACCGGCGTTCAGCATGGTCTGGATAGCACGGTAGTCGTCGCGGGAGAGATCAAGCGTGGACCATCCACATGCGCCAGCCACAGCCTCGATCGCCTCCTGAATGCCGGCAAGGTCAAACTCCGCGTCATAGCGTCGGCCATTGCCATCGGTCAGCCGGATGAAAAACGCTTCGGCATCGTAGAGGTTGCGCAAGAAGCCTTCGGACGAAGATCCAAAAAGCCCAGCGCCTTTGTTATTGGTCAGTTCGTTCCAGCGGGTCGACTGCGCAGGTGCATCGTCGATACGGTAGTTGATATCGAACGAGTTCCGCCGAATGGCGCTCATCAAAAAATCATCTTGGACAAAGACGATGGATGTCTCGCCTTCCCGACACTGCGCGAGAAGCGCGGTGATACCGCTGAAGCTGCGCGCATCATAAGCCGAATAGTTGATGGCAACGACCGACGGACTGTCATCGATCGCAGCGCGCTCCTCGTCGATGACCCACCAGCCAGAAATCCGATCACCCTCGTTGTGCGCCTGCTCAAAGGGCGCGAGGCTGTAATCGATGTTCGGGTAATCAGGATCAGCCCAGGGCAGGGCAGCGGTCACTTCATCACCATCTGCGGTGGCTGCGGGCGATGATGCGCCCTGGCTTGGCGTCGTCGGAGCTGCCACCTGGGGCGTTACCGGAAACGCAATGCCGTAGCGCGCCTGCAAATAGGCCATCTGCAACTGGGCGAGGGTGAGCTTCTCCGTTTCGACGCGGCTTAGCGCCACCGCTTGTATCAGACCGCCGGCGGATGCTGCCTCTTGTTCGGCCGCCTCGACACGCTGTTGTTGCGCGGCCATTTCGCCAAGAAGCTGCTCTGCACGTTCGGGATTAGGTTCTACGGCTGGCACGGTGACTTCGATGCTCGCGCCTGCGGCCTCAGCCGCTTGCCGGGCCTCAACGATCGTACGCAGTAGCAGCAATGCTTCTCTCCGGCTTTCGGCGAGCATGCGGATCAGCCCACCATCGTAGCGGGCGATTGTGGCATCCACTTCGGTGATCTGGCTGTCGATGGCGGCGATCTCTGTATCGAGCGCGGAGCTTTCCTGGGCCATTGTATGCCCAGCAAGGCAGGTACTGATCAGCAGCGAAGCGGTGAGCGTGCGCAGTTTCATCATGTCGAAGGTCCTTTCAGCAAAGCGCCTTAGCCGCGGCCAATGTCGTTTAAGATCGTGTGGCCGCGTTCAGCCATGCAGCGATCCACGACCCGGCGGGGGCCATAGGTCACAAGATCATAGGAATAGTCATTCGCCGCTGCCCCGGCCGCCATGCCGGAAGCTGCGCCGTAGGCGGCGAGTTCGCCCTGATAATCAGAGCCGCTGCCTACAACGGCTCCGGTGATGGCGCCGACCAGAAGCCCGGCCATGATGTTTGCGCCCATCTGTTCCTGCTGACGCTGGCGATAGTCGGCCTCGACCTGGACCGCGACTGCGCGGCAAGCCTCAAGGTCGCGTTCAAATCGCGGCATGTTTGTACGCTCTGGATCCACAACGGGACGATACTCAGTCAAGGGCTCGAGCTCTGCGCAACCGGCCACGGTCAAGACTGCGACCAAGCCAAAAGCCTGGGTTTTCGTAATAAAATTCATGCAGCAGCTCCTTTTCCCTTCCCGAGAGCAGAACGGGAGGGTTATGCTGGGGTGAGCCCCCAGGTTTGTGATACGTCTAATAACGTGACGGGCTTGTCACGAATCGGAATTCTGGCCTGCTAAGGGTCTGTCGGTCCGGTTGGTGAGTCAATCAAAAAACTAGACGCATGTATTCGTGCGACATATAAGTGAGGGCGCAGGGTGACTCGCAAGAAGGGCAAACAGCTGAACTGGGGTGTCGAACGTCGATATGAGTTCATCGAGTTTCGCCTGTTTTGGCAGGGGCGGATAAACCGAGGGGACTTGATGGACGCGTTTGGGGTTTCGACACAGCAGGCATCGCTGGACCTGAACGCCTACATTGAGCAGGCCAAGCGCAACCTTGTTTATGACAAGAGCCTGCGCACGTATCTGCGCGGTAAGCACTTCAAGCCCAAATATCTCAAGCCGGACGCTGAGGAGTATTTTGCCCAGCTGCGCGCGGTGGATCAGGGGCTGGTGAGTTCTGAGCAAAGCTGGATCAGCTTTTTCCCGAGCTTTGGCGCAACGCCGACGCCCGCGCGAGGTGTGTCCCCCGAAACCCTGCGTGACGTACTGGCAGCGATCCGCGAGCCAGCAGCCTTGCAGGTGACCTATCAGTCTATGTCGCGGCCGGAGCCCAGCGCGCGCTGGATTGAGCCGCACGCCCTGGCATTCGATGGGTTCCGCTGGCATGCACGTGCGTTCTGTCAGAACGACCAAGTGTTCAAGGACTTCCTGTTGTCCAGGATCGTCGAGGTCGGTGATCAGGGGCCCGTGACCGCTGAGCCCAGCGCTGATGAGGCGTGGCACACAGAGGTCGTGCTTGAGATCGGCCCGCATCCGGACCTGTCTGATAACCAGCGCCGTGCCATCGAGATGGACTACGGCATGGAAGAGGGCAGGGCCCAGATCGCTGTCCGCCGCGCGCTGCTGTTCTATGCGCTGAAACGTCTCGGCCTGGACACCGACCCGGCGGCGCGCCGTCCTCAAGACCAACAGATTGTTTTGCTTAACCGTGATGAGGTCATTGGATGACCATGGCGGCACGGAAAGCAGAGTTCGGGGCGAAGCAGCCCTACAAGATGTCCTTCACCTCTGGGGGGCTTTTCTTGAATGAATGCATCGATCTTGCGGCCAGCTATCTGGAAACACGAGACTGGGATGTAACGATCTCCCAGTTGCAGGCCGATGGTCTGACATCTTCGCCAAAACAAAAGTCAAAGCGTCGGATACTCCGGGAGCTGGTCAATCGCCTTGAAACGCTGACCGAGGACGAGCTGCGTTTTCTGGTTGAGCGTGCCGACCGACAAGATCAAGCGCTGCTCATTTGGCTTTCCTTTTGCCGTGCCTACCGGCTGGTACGCGAGTTCACACTCGAAATCGTGCAGGACCGGTATCTCGCCTATCAACTGGATTTGTCGACCGATAGCTTCGATTTGTTCTTCGAGCATAAAGCCGAGTGGGATGACACTTTGGCCTCAACCTCTGCCTCCACACGCGTTCGCCTCCGGCAAGTCGTGTTCAAGACCATGCGAGAGGTTGGGATTATCTCGGAAGAAAACCGGATTCAGTCGAGTTACCTCTCGCCTCAGCTGCGCGGGCTGATTGAAGCGACCAACCCAGCTGATCTGGCCGTGTTCCCGGGTGTTGTTATTGAGGGAGGCCTGTCTTGAGCCTGCAATTGACGCGCAAAGAACGCGCTGAGCACCTTTATCGGGTCATAACCAGCGAGCGCTTTTTGACCAAGCAGGGCTTGGGCAATGAAGTGCCGTTTTTCATCTGTCCGTTCCCGGCAGAGGAAGGCCTCACAATGATCGAGGACCGGCTCGACCTGATTGAACGCATTGGGCATGCGGGCGTGACGGCGCTTGACCTCAGCTTGTACGAGATTTCGCTCGGGCTTTTGGAAGAACGGGGCATCCTTGAAGACGTCCTGGCTGCAGAGCCTGACATGGAAAAGTCGGAGCTGCGCGAGCTGTTGCAAGGTGTCCTCGATGTCCATGAGCACCTGATCCCGAAAATCGCGGAGGCCATCGCCGCCCAGCCGCATGACGTGATTTTCCTGTCGGGCGTAGGCGAGGTCTACCCGTACATCCGCTCACACAATGTGCTCAACAACCTGCAGAGCACCGCCAAGGACAAACCAACGGTCCTGTTCTTTCCCGGCAGCTACACCCACTCCACAGCGACGGGGGGATCCCTCGATCTCTTTGGGCTGCTGCATGACGACAAATATTACCGTGCTTTTAACATTCTGAACTACGAGGTCTGACCCGATGACCACTGCTCTGAGAAACATTTTCGCCAAGCCCGTCGACCGCCCGATTGATGGCGTGATCAAGGCTGACGATGAAGCGAGCCTGCGCATCGAGCTCGACGAGTACGTCATCACCGATGAAATCGGCAAACGCCTCGAGACCTTCCTCGATGCCTACAACAACTATGACACCGCCAATGGGGTCTGGATTTCTGGCTTCTTTGGCTCGGGTAAGTCGCACCTGCTGAAGATGCTGGCCCTTCTCATGGAAAACCGAGAAGTTGATGGCACGCGGGCCTTTGATATTTTCGAGGAGAAGCTGACCGATCAGCCCATGCTTTTGGGCGCGTTGCGCAAGGCAGTCTCCGTGCCGTCAAAGTCGATCCTCTTCAACATCGACCAGAAGGCGGATGTTATCTCCAAGACCGATGTGGATGCGCTGCTCTCGGTGTTCCAGAAGGTATTTGACGAGGCCTGCGGCTACTACGGCAAGCTGCCCCATATCGCTCAATTTGAGCGCGACCTTGATGACCGCGGCCAGCTGGCAGCATTCAAGGATGCTTATGCTGCTGCCGCAGGTAAGCCGTGGGAGCGCGGCCGTGAACAGGCGGCCCTTGAGCGTAAAAACATCGCGACAGCTTTCGCCTCCGTCACCGGTGGCGATCCCGCGGATGCCGCTGACATTCTGGGCCAGTATCGCGCTGACACACGTGTTTCGATCGAGGACTTTGCCAACAAGGTGAAGGCTTGGATCGACAAGCAGGCGCCGAAGTTCCGGCTGAACTTCTTCGTGGACGAGGTGGGCCAGTACATCGCCGAGAACGTCAAGCTGATGACGAACCTGCAGACCATCGCCGAAAGCCTGAACACAAAATGCAAAGGCCAGGCCTGGGTCATCGTGACCTCACAGCAGGACATGGAAGCCATCATCGGCGACGGGAAGGCGTTTCAGTCGCAGGACTTCTCGAAGATCATGGCGCGCTTCGGTGTGAAGATGCCGCTGAACTCGGCCGACGTGGCGGAAGTCATCCAGCGCCGCCTTCTGTCCAAGACCGACGAGGGCCAGGTACGGCTAGGCAACCTGCACGATCGTGAAGAGAACAATCTTAAGACCCTGTTTGATTTCACGGACGGGTCGATCAAGCTGAAGAACTTCGATGGGCGCGCTCACTTCGTCTCAAGCTACCCATTCCCGCCCTACCAATACATGCTGTTCCAGATGGCGATCACTTCGCTTTCCCAGCACAACGCCTTTGAGGGAAAGCACAGCTCGGTTGGTGAGCGCTCGATGCTGGGCGTCTTCCAAGAGGTCGCCAAGAAGATGGCAGACCAACCCGTGGGCGGTCTTGCCACCTTTGACCTCATGTTCGAGGGTATCCGCACTGCCCTCAAATCCGCCGTTCAGCAATCGATCCAGATTGCAGAGAAGGAAATTCAGGACATCGACCCCTTCGCGGTTCGCGTCCTGAAAGCGCTCTTCCTGGTGAAATACGTCAAGGAGTTCAAGCCGACGGTGCGCAACATCAGTGTGCTGCTGCTCTCCGAGTTCGACACCGACCAAGTCAAGCAGCGACGCAAGATCGAGGAAGCCCTGTCATTCCTCGAGCGCAACACGCTTATTCAGCGCAATGGCGAGGTCTATGAGTTCCTGACCAACGAGGAAAAGGACGTCGAGGCGGAGATCAAGGCGCTTGATGTCGACCCCTCAGAGCTTTCCAAGGAAATGGAGACGCTGGCGTTCGACACGATCCTGCGTCACCGCAAGATCAAACATCTGACCACGGGCAACGAATACAGCTTCAGCCGGAAGCTCGATGACCACCTCTTGGGGCGGGAATACGAGCTTTCCATCAACGTGATCAGCCCGTTCAACGATGATGTGGCATCACCTGAAGCCGTGCGCATGCGGAACATGAGCCGAGAAGAGCTGGCGGTGGTGCTGCAGCCCGATGTGCGGTTCATCCGCGATCTGACGCTCTTCAAGCAGACGGACAAGTTCATCCGCCAGGCCCGTGCAGGTTCCCAGCAGCCAGGCCGTGATCGCATCGTTGCCGAGAAGGGGGATCAGAACAGCCGTCGCTATAAGGACCTCGAACTGCGCCTGCGCAAGCTCATGGCAGAGGCGCGGATGTTTGTGCGGGGTGATGAGCTCGACATCGGGGGCGAGGAGCCCCAGGACCGGATCGTGAAGGGCTTCCAGGGCCTTGTCGACAAGGTCTATGTTAACCTGCCAATGCTGCGGGGCGTGACCTATGCTGAGGCCGACATCCTGAAGGCGGCAACGCCAGAAAGCGGGCTCTTTGGTAATAACGGCGAAGGGCTGACCGAGGCCGAACAGGATGTCCTGAACTACGTGCAGTCGCAGGCTCGCAATGGCGTGAAGGTCTCAGTCAAATACCTCACCGAACGCTTTGGCGGCAAACCCTATGGCTGGCCGACGACTGCAATTCTCTGCTTGGCTGCCAGCCTGTCAGGCAAGGGCAAGCTTGAAGCCCGATCCGACGGCACCGTGCTCGAGCGCGCAGAACTCGCCAAGGCGCTGAACAATAGCCATGCCCTGGCCAATATCCTGCTTACCCCGCAGACTGAGTTTACCTCCGCCCAGATCCGGAAGGCAAAAGAGCTCTACAAGGAGCTGTTTGATTTGCCATCGGATGGGACTGACGCGCGGACGATCGGCGCGGAATGGCTGGAGAGCACGCGCACCCTGTCTGAAGACTTGGGCAAGATGCTGGCCCAGAAAGCGCAGTACCCATTTGTTGTGGCGCTCGAGCCATTGGCGACAAAGATTGCCGCGATGGTGGGCAAGCCAGCCACTTGGTACATCACCGAGCCCGCGGCACAGGAAGATGACCTGCTCGACGCCAAGGAAGAAGTCCTCGACAAAATCCGCAGCTTCATGGGTGGTGCCCAGCGCGAAATCTATGACGATGCCCGCGATTTCCTGCGCGATCAGGAAGCCAATATTTCCTATGTTGATGCGGCCGCCGGCGAAGCACTGGCCCGCGCCTTAGCCGATCCTGCTTGCTACAAGGGCACGGCCATTCAGGCCCTGAAATCCGATCTCTATGGGTTGAAAGATCGAGTGGAGTTGACCGTGCTTGAGGAGCGCAAAGCCGTCATCGCAGCGGTCGAGGACTGCGCGGCGAAGGTCACGCAGACGCCAGAGTTCCAGGCACTCTCAGCAGATGACCAAGCCCACATCAAGCGCAACATCGATAGTCACAAATCCGGGCTCGACAGCGTCAAGATGATCCCGATCCTGCGCGATCGGGCGAATGGGGCGAAGCTCGATCTGTTGCCACGCATTTTGGCAGAGGTTGAGCGGCTCAGCCGACCTGCAGCGCCGGCGCAACCGAACCCAGGAATGGGCGAGACCCCGGCGCCCGCTCCGCAGCCGACCTATGTCAACGCTTCCGAAATCAAGGTGGGCTTCGCCAAGCCCTACCTGACTGAAGAGGCTGACGTCGAACAATACGTCCAAGAAATGAAAAAGACCCTGCTGGAGCAGATCCGCGCGGGCAAGAAGGTGATTGTCTGATGGACACGAACGCGCTGAAGAAGTTTGCCCAATCCGCCCGTAATCTGTTGATCGAACAGGTTCGCTCCAAGCTTGATCTTGTGCTTGATCCGGCCTCGCCCGCGCGGCGGGAACATCCGCAGGCAATGAAAGAGCTCGACGCTGCGATCGCGCGGGATGGCAAGGCACAGGTGATTGAGCAGGTGGCCTACACATGGTTCAACCGCTTCACAGCGCTGCGCTTCATGGATGCGAATGGCTACACGACGGTCGGGGTTGTTTCGCCGGCTGAGGGGCAGACACGCCCCGAGATCCTTGCCGAGGCGATGGCGGGGAACTTGCCTGAGGGCGCGCCGGGCAGCATCGCGGCGCTGCTTGATGGTCGCACGCCGTCTTCTGATCCGCAGGGCGAAGCTTATCGACAGCTTCTGGTGCATGCCTGCAACCAGTGGCACGGGCCGATGCCGTTCCTGTTCGAAGAGCTTGACGATTACACCGAACTCCTGATGCCTGAGGATCTGCTGTCGCAATCTTCGATACTTGCCGAGCTGCGCAAGGTTATGACCGAGGACGCCTGTCAGGATGTCGAGATCATTGGTTGGCTCTACCAGTTCTACATCTCCGAGAAGAAGGATCAGGTCTTCGCGGGGCTGAAGAAGAACCAGAAGATCACGGCCGAGAACATCCCGGCCGCCACCCAGCTCTTCACCCCGCACTGGATCGTGCGCTACCTGGTCGAGAACTCGCTGGGGCGGCTCTGGTTGCTGAACCGACCGGGCAGCCGTCTGGCCGAACGGATGGACTATTACATCGCCCCCGAAGAGCCCGAGACGGACTTCCTGAAGATCACCCGCCCCGAAGATATCCGCATCTGCGATCCGGCGGCGGGCTCGGGGCACATGCTGACCTATGCCTTTGACCTGCTCTACGCCATCTACGAGGAAGAGGGTTATGACCCGACAGAAATCCCCGCGCTGATCCTGACGCACAACCTGACCGGGGTGGAGATTGATGACCGCGCGGGCGCGCTGGCTGCCTTTGCGCTGGCGATGAAGGCGGCGGCACGGCTGGGGCGGCGGCGATTCCTGCGGATGGAGGCGAAGCCCGACATCTGTGTGTTGCAGAACGTGGCCTTTACCGATGCCGAGATGCAGGACGTGGCCGCCGTGGTGGGCAAGGATCTGTTCACCGATGAGCTGCGCGAGACGCTGGGGCAGTTCGAGCAAGCCAAGAACTTCGGCTCGCTGATCGTGCCGAAACTGCGCGACCCGGCAGAGACGCTGCGGGTGGTCGAGGCGCGGGATTTTGGCGGTGACCTGCTGCTCCGGTCCGTGCAGGAACGCGTCATCGCCGTGCTGCGCATGGCCGAGGCGCTGTCGCCGAAGTATCATGTGGTGGTGGCCAACCCGCCGTATATGGGCGGGAAAGGGATGAATCCGAAACTGGGAGTTTTCGCCAAGGACCACTATCCGGACAGTAAAGTCGATCTTTTTGCCATGTTCATGGAGCGCGCGGTCAGCCTATTGAACAGACGAGGCATGATGGCGATGATCAACATGCAATCATGGATGTTCCTTAGTATCCGTCCGGTATCGGGGCGGTTTCAGGCTTTTTCGGGGCGCCAGTTCCATGG
>NZ_CYSB01000017.1 GCF_001458255.1 Thalassovita autumnalis | reverse complement strand
GTCAGCCATCGCTCTCGCCGCACTCGTTATTTACTGGCTATGAGTCCTGAGCCTAGAGCCGAAATTACGTTTTGGGCGTTAAAATCATTAGACCTCAAAGCTACTTTCTCGTCGCGCCCCAATTGCTGAACATATTCAATGAAGGTCGCGCCACTATCGCGCGCTCGGGCCTGCAGAAAGGAAACCAGACTTTGCTCAGGGTGTTTTGGATGAACCATTATTCAACTCCTTGCCATGACTAACATCCTGTCGCGTTTTGATTGGTTTTCAAGCTTCCTTGGCTTGCCGTTGCGCTCTTTTGAAGAAATGCCGTGTGGCTTGCTCGCGGGCATCTTTGTCTGTCATCACAATGTTTCGCATCTCGTTGTCTTGCTGGAACATCTTGACCATGCCTTGGAAGAAGGCCTGAGAGAATGCGTTGTAGACAACATCAGCTGGGTTGTTACGCACCATCTCCGTCATTTCATCATTCATGATGTCGCGTGTGACCCGCTCAAACCTGAGGAAATCCTCGCGCGAAAAGCTGGTCCCGTGGCGATCGTTGAACGAGTCGATGATTTCGGAAAGCGAGCGTTCTTCTTCCTCGGTGTAAGCGTTTGCCCCGAACTCGGTGATTGGGGCCAGCGTTGTGGTTTCACCAGCCACCAAAGAAGCGCTGCCTTCCTCGCTCTTTTTCAGTTTGAATGCCGAAAGTGACAACATGTCATCTGTGATCATGATGTCGGCAGGAACTTCACGCGAAGGTAATAGACGAGAAAGCCACGAGGCATATGCGTAGAGCTTCTCAAGCCAGGCATCATTCAGCGAAACAACCTGTGCCACAAAGGAATAGAAGCGCAGAAAACTGCGCAGGAGTTGGCGGAATTCCTCCTTTTGAGCGTCGTCTTCATCCAGATTGAAGCGTTCAACAGCGAGGCGGACCGTCCCTTCAAGGGCAAGGCGGTCCTGGGTGGAAAGATCCCCCTGGAAAAAGCGGTCTGCAAACCGTTCTACCTCGTCCTTATTCACGTAAGTGGAGGACGATATTCTTTGCTCCAGATCGTAGATCTGATTGAGATCGGTCCTCTCTTCAAGCGCGGTTGCCTCGAAGAAGGGAGAGAATGCCTCCTTAATCTCTTCCATTGTGTTCTGGAAGTCGAGCACGAAGGTGCGATCCTTGCCGGCGCGAGTTCTGTTCAATCTTGCAAGAGTTTGCACCGCCTGCAAACCGGCCAGCTTCTTGTCGGCATACATGGCCACGAGCTTGGGTTGATCGAAGCCGGTCTGATATTTCTCAGCAACGACAAGGATCTGATATTCATCTGTGTCAAATCGCTTGGGAAGCTCGGTCTCTGCAAACCCGTTAGCCAGCTCTTCCGTCCAGGTTTGGTCATCCAGTTCCAGGTCACCAGAAAACGCCACAAGAGCTTTCAGGTCAGCATACCCCTTGGCTGCAATGTAATCATTCAGGCGTTGCCAATAGCGCAGAGCATGTTCACGACTCTGGGTGACAATCATGGCCTTTGCCTGCCCATCAAGTTCGCTGGAAACATGCCGACGGAAGTGCTCCACGATCACTTCAACTTTCTGGTCAATTGCCGTCGGATGCAGAGATGCATAGCGCGCCACCCGGGCCTGGGCTTTGCGCCCCTTGAAATCTGGGTCGTCTTCGATGGCCTTCTCAAGCTGGTAGTAGGCTTGATAGGTCATGTAGTTTTGCAACACGTCGAGGATGAAACCCTCCTCGATAGCTTGCCGCATTGAATAAAGGTGGAAGGGGTTCGGGTTTCCATCGGTCCCAGTTCTGCCAAACCGTTCCAGCGTGACGTTCCGAGGGGTCGCGGTGAAGGCGAAGAATGAAATGTTCTTTTGCGGGCCGCGCGCCTTCTGGAAGGCGAGGACCATGTCCTCGATGTCGTCAGAACTGGTTGCGCTGCGTGTCAGGGCGTCTGTCATCGCCTGAGCCGCCTTGCCAGACTGCGATGAGTGGGCTTCGTCGATGATCACGGCGAAGTTCTTGCCCGATTGCCCGGAAATAGTTGCCAGATGCTCGGTGCCGAACTTTTGGATCGTTGTAATAATAATCCGTGCGCCCTTCAGGATGGCGTCTTTCAGGTCGCGTGATGTGCCTTCGATCTTCTTCACAACGCCATCTGTCTGGGCAAACCCACCAATGGTATTCTGCAGCTGCCGATCAAGGACCAGGCGGTCCGTCACGATAATGGCCGTGTCAAACAATGGCTGGTCGCCATCGTCATGCAGGTTGATTATCTGATGCGCAGTCCAGGCGATGGTGTTTGATTTGCCCGAACCCGCGCTGTGTTGGATCAGATAGTTCTGACCGGCACCATGCGCCTTTGAATCGGCAAGAGACTTACGCACCGCATCGAACTGCTGAAAACGGGGATAGATCAGCACTTCCTTCCCACCATCGCGTTCAAGGTGGATGAACCGTCCGATCAAGTCCAACAGCACCTCGCGCGAGAACACGGCCTGACAGTCAGGAAGGTCCTTATACAGATAGGCGACGCGGTTCTCGCCGGGGACGTCCGGATTGCCTGCACCGCCGTCACGGCCGCGGTTGAAGGGCAGAAAACGTGTCTTGCCGTTCAGAAGGCGGGTTGTCATGAACACGTTGTCTTGGTCCACCGCAAAATGCACGATGGCCCCTCGCTTGAACGTCAGCAACGGCTCACCAGCAGGAGAGCGGTCCTTGCGATACTGTTTCTCGGCGTGCTTGACGTTCTGCCCGGTGAGCAGGTTCTTGATCTCCCATGTCGTCACGGGAATGCCGTTGACGAAGATCACCAAATCAATCGCGTTCTTGTTCTTCGCAGAATAGGTCACCTGCCGCATCACCGACAGGATGTTGGCCTCGTAAAGCCGGGTGAGGTCCGGGTTCAGGTTGGAGGCCGGTTTGAAATAGCAGAGCGAAAACTGGATGTTTGGCACCAGCTTGATACCATTGCGAAGAACAACATGTGTCGGGTTATCCTTCAGGGCCTTCTCAAGCCGTTTGAGCACTTCGCTTTCAGCCTGCGCACTGTAGTGATCTTCCAGAACCTTCCAAGCATCCGTTTGGGTTTCTCGTAGGAACTGAAACAACAACTCAGTGTCCAGTGCCAGCCCGACATCGTAATGGCTGGGACAATCGCGCTCGACGTAACCGAGGCCTGAAGTCAGGCTGGCAACAATATGTTCTTCAAAGACTTTTTCTTGATGAATGTCTGCGGTGGAATGGGTTGTCATGATGGTCTCACTGAACTTCCAATATTTGTTCAAGCTCTCCGGTTATTGTGGTGCTTGAGTGGCGAAACCGTTCGCAGAAGGTATCAACCATTTTGCCGGCGATTTGCGCCATTGCGCTGCGATTCAGTTGTGTATTGCGCGACCAACTTGGGAAATAGCGCGGGCTTCTCAGGTCGAATTCGAACCCTACCAGTTGCTTCGGCCTATTTACGGGTTTCACGCTTCGCCCATCACCGTGAGCAACAGAGTTTCTCAATGCTACAATGAATGACAGAGCAGAGATGTTTTGCCCATTCTCGTCTTTCTGACGCAAAGAATTAAGGTGATCAGAAGCGTTGGGCAAGGCTCCAAAAAAGCCTTCTATAGACGTGTCGTTGAGTTCGATCTGGATGGCGTCGAAGATAGCAAAATTTGGATCATTCTCTGGTATTTGTCGAGCATTTACGTCCCTGTCAGGGCGGATTGGAGAAGTGCGAATTCTCTGAACGGTCCAACAAAGAATAGATGCAAAACTCGAATAGGTGTGGGTCGTTTGAAAGTTGGGATGAGGGGTTCGTAGCATTTTTCCCATTCTGTCAATCGCAGCCCACTCGAAATCTTGTTCCCTTATTTCACCCATCTTAATCTCGCTCTCGAAACTTGTTCATGCATCTAACTTCTCTTGCGATGTATCGCGTCAGCGTTCAGTGGTGCCAGCTCAACTATTGCTTGCCAGCAAAGAAATACCTTTCTGCATCTCAGCTGAAAAAACACGTTAGATATTCGCGCCCGCTCCCTGCGTTTTGCTCATTGATGTGGAAGTATCTGCGCTCGCGGAGGTAACTGTCTCAAACCAAAGGAGAGCAGCTTCACCATCCTTCTTTGAGATCTCATCAACTGTTCTGCTGTGCCGAATTCCGTTTCTCAGTTCGGCGAGTTGGTCAAATCGTTTCGAACAATCCTCCTTGGAGACAAACTTATCCGCAAATTGAGGCCAGTTGGATTTAGCAAGGATGATATCTTTCAATTCCTGAAGGTCGCAAAACTCTAACTTCCCTCGTGTTCCGGAATAGTATTCGAAGTCAAACCCGGGGTTCTTCCTTTGAGATCTTTTCAAACGCTGTTGGAGTTTTTCTGAAACATGCGGCGGGAAGATGCCTTCATGTGTATCCAAAGCGAACTCAATCTTCGAACGAATGGAGAGCTCGACGCCTTCCACCCTTGAGTCCAGCTCCCTTAGGTCAGGAGCCAGATCCAAGCGCTCTTTGATGAGCAAAGTTTCCATTGCTTCAATGAAAGTTCTCTGCCTTTCGGTAATGAATTCTTCAAAATCCGCGTCCGAGAAGTTTGACCTCAGCAGAATTTCAAATGCTGCTGGAGAAATCAGGTGGCTCTCCAATATGGCTCGCACTCGATTTTCTCCATTCTTCTCGATGAGCTCGGGAAGATACTGATTTGGCAGTTTATCACGGATGATATGCCTGTTTGTTTCGTCAAGGAGCGGTGTTCTGTTCAGGATGGAGTGAATGGAACGGTCTGTCAGGTGTGCTTCACCCCATGAGGCAGGAACAATGTGGTGGTCATCCAAAAGCTGGTTTTCGGGAATGTTTCCGCTCACCCAATCTCGAGCTCCATTCAAAACCAGAAGATTGAAAATGCCGTTGTAGATCGACGAACCGTATTTGGTTTCCCGGCGCAATTCCAAGGATTTGAAGCGCGTTTTGAACTCCTGAATAAGAGGTGGTTCGTTGGCGTCATCCTCGATCCAAGCTTTCATGGTCTGGAAATCGCGCGCCGCCGTTGACTCAACCGAACCCGAATAACGATTGGTGAAAATGGCGGCCCAATACCAGAACCGGACTTTGCGTTGAGCATCCAGTCGAACTTCTGCTGGAAGGCTTCTGACATGCTCTTGAAGGGCTGAAAAAGCAGGTAGAATGGATACATACGGAAGATACTTGGAGGAAGTGACGCCAAATTCTTGAGGGTGACGGAGCATCCCGATCGTTCGTTCCATTGCGGAAACTGATGTGTTCCACAAAGCAATGAAGTCTTCGGTAGTTGGGACCAAAACTTCTTTTTCTGTGCGCCCTTCGGCGGTCCGTATCGTTTTTTGGTGACCGGGCATCAGGTAGTAAAGGTATTTCGGCGAGCAATAGGCCTGCTTCAAGATCGACATAACTTGAAGGATATAAACATTCAGTTTGGGGCTATCGACAAACTCCAACCGGCCTTTCGCCTCGCGCCACATGAACTTTAGCTGAAGATCGCGCGGCTTGAGCAGGGCATTCAGCAGGTCAAAGACATCCAAGCGCACGCCCTTGCTGTTGATCTGGGTGAAGATGTCGCAAATCTTGTCGAGCCCCAGATCCTTGTCGAGTTCAATATAAGACACCTGATATTGATCGGTCAGGGTCTGGAGTTCTTGTCCGAACTTGGATGCGTTCTCGGCATGCACTGCGAACCGCTCTGCATCCTCGTGGTCTCCGCGCGCCTGAGCTTCTGCAGTTTGTTCCTGCCAGTATTTTTCGTATCCCTGCACCCAGTTTGGCATGGCCCATCCACCAGCACCGATCACGGAAAGCGGAAAAATATGCTCTTGGTATTGGAGCGTGACATCCTTTGTCAGTTTTTCGATGCGTTTTGACTTCCAGTCATACCCGAAAGCATCGTCGTATTCTTCCAGCATGAAACGATCGACGTTGATGAAATAGATCGCTCGGTTGCTGCGGTTGGGAAGCGGCTTCTCTGGAGCGACACAGGCGTAATACAGTGCCGTCAACCTTTGCTGACCATCCAGGACAATGTGTTCCGGTGATCCGCCTCCTGGATGCCCATAAATTGGCTCACATGCAAGGGCATCGAAGTTGTCATCCTTCCCCTTCCAGAGAAGCAGGCTGCCGACATAGTAGTCGAGAAAGATGGATCGCATGAGGTCCCTGATGTCCCAGGGCTTCCACTCGAACTCGCGTTGAAAATCAGGAACAACAAAGCGGCCTTCTTTGAGCCGCGACAAAAGGTTGTTCAGGGTAAATTGGTTGGGCTTTTGGGCGTCTCTCACAGGATCAAGTCCTCTTTGGTAAAATCTTGGTAGTCAAAAATGTTTGTGGATGTTCATCTGGATCACCGCAGCACGTGCTCAAGGATCGCAAGCGCGTCTTCTTGGGAGTTCACGCCAAAGCGGATGAGGTCGTGACCATGGAAGTCGTCATAGGCTGACAGGTTGCTGTTTGTGCCTTTTCCATCTGAGCCTTTCCAGTCTGTGCCGGTCCACTGCTTTTCGGTAGTCTTGGTTCTGGCTGGGGCTATTGGGGCGTCTTGAGCGCGCAGCCAGATGTTCTGCAGGGTATCTTTGTCGAACTCGATCCCGATGGGGTTACCGGCCTTGGTGCGGAAAGCAGAGAGGTGGGCCTTGCCCGAGGAGGCGGTCTTGGAGGGAATTTCAGAGATGGAGGGATGCGCGAGGAGGTAGCCGCGCAGGAAACCACGAAGTTCGTCGATGGATCGGGTCATGCGTCCATCTCCTCTTGCAGGGCATCAAGCCTGTGTTCCGTGAAGCCGGACCTACTGTGGCTTGCTACGTCGATCTGGCCTGTGACTGCGGCGGTGATCAGGGCAGAGCGGTATTCTTTCAGGCGGTCGATGGAGGCCTTTGTTTTTGTTTGTATCTTCAGAACACGATTGGCACTGGCCTGCATCTGCGATGCGACCCTCTGTTGGGCAGGGATTGGCGGAACAGGGACGCGGAAGCGTGCAACATCTTTCAACATTAGACCTGGTTGGGCGGCACCACGTTTGAAGCTTTCAACGTTCAGAGCGCCAATCTTCGACTCAAGGACGCCTTTCACATACTCTGCGTCTGCAGTTCGTGGGTTTATTGCAAGGCGTGCAGTGGTTTGCGTGATATTTGCTTTGTCATAGAGGAGAGGCACAATCGCGACATTCCCGACACCCGCACCAACGATGGTCATCACAATATCACCGGCTCGGAGGCGCGCCCGCGCATAGGGACGTTCGACTTGAGGTGAGACACGGAATACTGTGTCTGGTTCCGCCCAACCCTTGGAGTAGTCTTGCCCTCTCACCATCAGAATGCCGCTTTCGTCGCGTTCGCCCGGTTGAACGATGCCATAGGTTATTTGGCGGTTAGGGTCGATGAGGTTCTTTAGAGAAGTCGCTACCCAGTTAGGGGGAAGATTTTGATCCCAAGTGTCCTTGTCGAATTTTTCATTTGGAGCAAGACCGAGTGCCAAAGACGCCAGTTCAACGGAGTGCTGCTCCTCCAGCAACGCCACCAAGCGCTGCTTTTTCTCGATCAGCAGGTCTATTCTTGCGGTCTCGCGGTCCAGGAAATCGGCGATCTGCCGTTGGGTCTCGAGGTCTGGGAAAGGAATGGCGATGTTCCCAACCGTTTCAGTGTTTAGATTGAGTTGTGTTCCATGCTTGCCCAATCCGGAAAAACACTCACGACAAACAAAAATCCAATAGAGGAATTTTTGGGACTCGATAGGTAGGTATGGGAAATAGACGAACCCATCGTGGATGCATGCTTTCATGCCCGTTATGCAGGGTTTACCTACCGAGCCAGCAATTGAGAGGAACAATTTGCCACTCTCAAGTTTGACGCTCTTGGATGCGCCCAAGTCAGACAATCGTTGAGTTGTAGACTTTAAGAGACCGGTTGATGCCGTGACGTCACTAATGCGAACCCAAGCGAATTCACCGTCGTCGTCAAAATAGACTGGATCGTCGATAGGTCGAGGACTTGCACCACGCATAACTGGAGAAATGGTCTTAATGCGACGTGACGCCCAACCTTTCGGCAGCGAGTGAAACCAGGTCGCTGTCACGCCACCACCTCCTTCAACAATCCAGCGATCTCCGCTTCCAGCGTCTTCAATTCGGCGTCGATCTCTTCCAAGGGACGAGGCGGGACATACTGATAGAAATAGCGGTTGAAGTTGATCTCATAGCCGACCCGGCCGACCTTGCCGTCCTGTGTATCAGTGTAGCTTTCATCCACCCAGGCATCGGGCACAAAGGGTGTGACCTCGCGCGCCACATAATCTTTCCAATCCTCGCCCAGTGGCACCAGTTCATGATCGCGCAGGGTGGTGTCCGCTTCCGGGTTGCCTTTCTTATCGGTGCAGGTCTCGGCCTCTTCATCGCGCTCGGTAAAAGCGTTCAGGATGGCTTTCTTGACCGGCGCGCCGAACTTAAGGCCGGATTTCTTGAACAGATCGTCCATGGCTTTGGCGAAACTGTCCGCGTTCATCCAGTGTCCGCCGCTTAGGAGGGATTGCACCAGGGTCAGCGCCTTTGCCTGGCTGCCCTCGTCAAGTTTCTGGAACGGTTTGGCCTCCAGAAGGGCTTCTTTTCCGCCCTCAGACCATTCAACGCGCAGTTTCAGCGGGCGTTCCACCCGGATCTCACGATAGCCGAAATCCGTTGTGTCAAAGATCTTGGACACATCGGCCCAGTCGGAATTGCCGTTCAGCATGTCATGGTAGATGCGGGCGATTTCGTCCGTGGCGTCCTGCGGGATCTCCCGCCGTTTGGAGCCCAGCGATTTGCGCATCGGTTTCCAGAAGCGCTCGCCGCTGGCGTCGATCAGCTGAACCTTGCCCCGGCGTGCCGGGTCCTTACGGTTGGTGAGCAGCCAGACATAGGTCTGAATTCCGGTGTTGTAGAACAGGTCGGTGGGCAGGGCGATGATCGCCTCGACCCAGTCATTTTCCAGCATCCAACGGCGGATCTCGCTCTCACCCGATCCTGCACCGCCTGTGAAAAGGGGCGAGCCGTTCATAACGATGCCGATGCGCGTGCCTTGCTCGTCGTTGCGCATCTTGGAAATCATGTGTTGCAGGAACAGAAGCTGCCCGTCCGAGATCCGTGGCAGACCGGCGCCAAAGCGGCCCTGCATGCCAAGTTCGGCAGCCTCGTCTTTGATCGGATCCGCGTATTTCTTCCAGTCGACCCCATAGGGCGGGTTGGAGAGCATATAGTGGAAGCGCTTGCCCGCGTGGGCGTCCTGGGTGAGCGTGTTGCCGAAGGCGATGTTTTCCGGGTTGTGGCCGGTGACCAGCATGTCGGATTTACAGATCGCGAAGGATTCCGGGTTTAGTTCCTGCCCGAAGAGCTCCACGCGAATGCGTTCGTTCAGCTCCTTCATCTCCATCTCGGCGATGGAGAGCATGCCGCCGGTGCCCGCCGCCGGGTCATAGATCTGGCGAATGACGCCTGAACCGGTCAGGGCTTCCTTGTCGTTGACCAAGAGAAGGGACACGATCAGCCGGATAACCTCGCGCGGGGTGTAGTGTTCCCCGGCGGTTTCGTTGGAAATCTCCGAAAAGCGGCGGATCAGATCCTCGAACAGGTAGCCCATTTCGATGTTGGACACCTTGTTCAGGTGAAGGTCGATCTGGGTGAAACGGTCGAAGACCTGGAAGAGCAGCCCAGCATCGTTCAGGCGCTTGAGCTGGTCGGTGAACAGGAACTTGTCCAGGAAGATATCACGCACATTCGGTGAGAACTTGGTGACATATTCGATCAGGTTCTTGTGGATGTCCTTTGCATCCTGACCTTTGAGGGTCGCGAAGGTGAAGCGGGAAAGGTTGTAAAGCCTGATATTTTGGCCAACCACGCCGGCAAGAAGCGTGTCTCGCGCTTCATCGTCCATGTCGGCGGGCAGCGAGGAAGCCATGTCCAGAACGGCAGATTTGGTTTCATCGAGGATGCAGTCCAGACGGCGCAAGACGATGAAGGGTAGGATGACTTTGCCGTATTCGGATTGCTTGAAATCTCCGCGAAGAAGCTCGGCGATGGACCAGACGAAGGATCCAAGTGATTTTATGTCGGTGCTCATGAAATGACTTCTACCCTTAGTCTTTGGTATCCGTCCGGTGTCCCCGCTCTGACGGCGTGATGGAGTGCCTGCTAGATGTCC
>NZ_CYSB01000016.1 GCF_001458255.1 Thalassovita autumnalis | reverse complement strand
GTTTTTCGAACTGTGAATCACGCCCCTACGCGGAAATCAATGGGTCCTGACCCTAAGGTGAAAGAAAGGAGGCGGGTTGCAAAGCAAGCATCGGGATAGGCGAACTACCCGAAAGCATAGGGAGCTTGCACTTTGCCAAGCAAAGCATGTTCATCGATGCTGGAGGGGTGACTGCTTTGTCCGTATAGCAGGCCTTGGCGCGAACCGCAGCGAAGGTCCTTTCTCCGTCCGAAGTGTAAATTGGTCATGTCCGCTTTGGACTGGCAGCAGCCATTCGAGCCGGTTGCAGCGAACGGCAATGACGAGTCCACTTTACCAAATGCTGCGGACGCACCAATGTCGGCTTCTAAGCAATCAAGCATGTTTTCTCGAACCAACAAAACGCATCGCAATTCCGCCGAGCTTTGACATTTCGGTCGTGACTGGCACTCCATTGACCGCATCGAAGTCACTGACCCGAACATCCAACGCCGCAATTCTCGGTCCATCCGCCAGAAAGTCATCGGGCAAATCTGCGCCGTAGATCGAATGGAATTGGCTTGGGTCCACGATCCGCCAGTGACCATTGGTGGTCTCAACACTGTCAAATCCTTCAGCATCCGTGGTGGCGGAAACGTCGTGAACACGGGTCAACCAATCTAGAACAGGCGCTTTGTCCTCGGCCACAATCGTCGCGGCTGCAAAACCATGCGCGCCATTGGGGTGTGTCATCCGGTCCGGGAACTCCAGAAGATCGCGCCGATGTTGCTGGCAAGCAAAAACCGACAGGCGAGGCATCGTATCATTGTGGAACACCTTGAGCGTGGTCTTTGTCCGATCCGGCTGTCCATTGGCGCGGACCACGTCGCGGCCAAAGTTAATCGTACCCGTGCACGGAATACCACGCGCAGCCAGTTGCGCCTCTGCCTCACCTGCGTCCTCGGTAAAAAGCGCGGTGAGCGCGACACCTTCGGACTTTTCCAGGAACCCCTCAACGTGCCGTCCAAAGCGAAAGCTGCCTGCTTCATAGCCGTCCAGCAAGGACGCGTCGCCGATGCTAACGATCTCAAGTATCTGATGGCGGAACAGGGCCAGAGCCGTGGATGTCCCCCATGGGTGCTGTCCGGGAGGCGCGATGAAGAAACCCAAGCTGCGATAGGTCTCTATCGCTTGATCAAGATCACGCACAGCGATCAAAGGGTGGTCGATGCCGAGAAATGCCATGGAAACCTCCTAGGAGAAGCCGCTGAAACTGCCGTGCTTACGGTCGCGGACGGTGGCTTTCGGTCCGTAAACGGTTTTGCCTGCGGGGACGGATTTGGTAACGATGGCCCCAGCTGCAACAACCGCATTTGCACCGATATCAATGCCGCCCAAGATGATCGAATGACCACCAAGCACAGCGCCCTTGCCAATCAGCGGGTGCCTTCGGTTCCCCATGCTGACAAAGTTCGACCCCAGCGTGACCCCGTGCCAAATGCTCACGTCATCTTCGATGATCGCTGTGCGCCCGATCACAACGCCCAGCCCGTGGTCCAGCCAGACACGCCGCCCGATTTGAGCTTCTGGCGCGATGTCCACGCTGAGTTGTCGCCCAAGCAAAGCTTTGACCGCTGCGGCTGCCGTTTCACGACCTGACAGGAGCAGCGCACGCGACGCACGATAAGACAAAAGCCCCTGATAGCCGGGGGCGAATAGCAACACATGTGCGGCGTCAGTGCTGAGGTCGCGTTCAGCGGTTGCTGCGAGGTCTTCCATGGCAAACGCTATGGCCCTTTCATCCTCACCAAAGGCCTCACCGACCAAATCACGGACCCTACGCCTTGCCTCTGCATCGGGCACCAACCCAGCCAGCACGGCGGCGAGCAGCTCGGCATCGTTTTTCACCTCATCCGGCGCAAATCCATAGAGCGTAGCCAGCGCTGACTCTTCGCCAAAAAGGCGGGCAGTTTCTTCAATCAGGCTCATGTCATTCGCTTGGCGCATAACCAAAGGCCACGCGCGGCACTTCTGCGGTTTCGACCCAAACGCTTTTGGGCTCAGTGTATTCCATTAGTACATCCATACCAGATGACCGTCCAAAACCGGAAGAGCGCGAGCCGCCAAAAGGAGTGGACACGTGGATGGCCTTGTAGCCGTTCACCCAGAACGTCCCCGCCCGGACGTTCGCGGCCATGCGATGCGCAAGGCTGACATTGTTCGTCCAAACCGCGCCTGCCAGCCCGAAATCGGTGCTGTTGGCGATGCGGACGGCTTCGGCCTCGTCTTCGAAACTCAGCGCGGTGACCACGGGGCCGAAAATCTCGGTCTGGGCGGCATCGGCTTCAGGCGGCAAGTCCGCAAGGATGGTAGGCGGAACGATGAGCGCATCGGTTTCGTCGCTGGTTCCAGTTAGAACCTTGGCCCCGTCCTTGGCCGCCTGATCGACCATGGCTGTCACATGATCAAACTGACGGCGGTTGCTGATGGGGCCGATCTCTGTCGCGTCATCCAGCGGGTCGCCGACCCTCAGCTGTCCCATGCCAGCCGCGACCATGTCCATAAACTGATCCTTGATCGACGCCTGCACCAGCAGCCGTGATCCGGCCACACAGCTTTGCCCTGCGGTAGCGAAGATCGCGGCCTGTGCGCCTTTGCACGCTGCCTCCAAATCAGCATCTTCGAACACGATGTTGGCCGATTTGCCGCCCAATTCCAGCACGACAGGTTTCAATGCCTTACCTGCTGAGGTCGCAACGACGCGCCCTGTGGCGGGAGAGCCCACAAAAACTACCTTGCGCGTGGCATCATGGGCAATCGACGCTTCGCCTGCCGTGGGGCCAAGCCCCGCTAGCACGTTGATCAGCCCTTTGGGCGTGCCCGCTTCTTCACAGATTGCGGCCAAAGCAATGGAGGTCACAGGCGTCAACTCGCTGGGCTTCAACACCACGCCATTGCCGCAGGCCATCGCCGGCGCAATCTGCCAACCGGCGGTGAACATCGGCGCGTTCCATGGTGTGATCTGGAAAATCACGCCCAACGGCTCGCGGATCGTGTAGTTCAGATGGCCCGAAGGCACTGGGATCACCTGGCCGTGCAGTTTGTCCGTGTAGCCCGCGTAATAACGAAAAATTTCGGACACTTTCGCGACCTCAACTCTGCAATCGCGGATGGGCTTACCCGACACGACCGCCTCCACCTGAGCCAGAGTTTCGTGGCGCTCATCGACCAAAGCTGCGATCTTTTGCATGACGACCCCACGAGCAGCGGCGGTGAAATCACGCATCCAGACCTTTTGTGCCGCATCGGAGGCCGTACATGCTCGGTTCGCAACCTCGGCACCGCAATCGGGATATTCGGCCAAAACACTACGTGAAAACGGGTCTTCCAAAGCGATTGTCGCACCATCGCCCGTGACGAATGCACCGCCTACATAGCTTTGCGGGACATCGGATAGGCCAAGCTCCGCGCAGAGCGACTTGTAGTGAGAGATACGATCAAGCATTGGAGCGTTTCCGGTATTTGTAGATTTCGTTGAAGTCCGCACTGTCATCCAACATCTCGCGGCTGTTTTCCCAGATGGAGGCGATGGTCTCGGTTGCGGGCAGGCCGATCCCCAACCGGTCTGCCAACCCGGTCGCAAGGCCAACATCCTTGCGCATCAACCCCATGGTAAAGCCGGAATCGTAAGCCTCGTTCGTGATCCATTTAGGGAAGTTCACCTCGCTCACGCCTGACCGACCGGACCCTGCGTTGATCCCCGTCAAAAGTTCGGACAGCGAAATCCCCGCGCGTTCGGCCATCTGCGCCATCTCGCTCATCAACACGAGGTTCGCTGCACACAGCAGGTTGTTGGCGATCTTCACGGTATGACCCGCGCCAGACGGGCCGATATGAACGAGTTTACCTGTCATCTTTTCCAGCAAGGGGCGCGCTTTGGCAAAGGCGTCCGCGTCCCCGCCAACAACCATGGTCATTGTGCCCGAACGCGCACCTAAGGGCCCGCCGCTGACAGGACCGTCGAGGAAGGTATAGCCATCGTCTTGCGCCTGCGTCGCGAGGCGCTTGGTCGTGTCAGGCTCAGAGGTCGATGTGTCCACAACAATTGCGCCTTGTTGCAAATGCGGGCCAAGCTCTTCCATCACCGATGCGACGATTGCGGCCTTGGGCAGGGACAAGATGACCGTGTCGCAGGCGCTGAAATCGGCAAGCGACGCCGCGACCTCGGCCCCTGCTGCCTCGGCCCGCGCACGGGCCTCTGGCATTGCGTCATAGCACAGCACGTCGCAGTTCTGTTCCATCAAGCGCGAAAGGTAGCCGCCCCCCATTGCGCCCAGTCCAACCAATCCGATCATGAGATACTCCCGCTGTTTCCGGCAAGGTAGCCTAGGTTTCTGATGTTCGGGAATTGCGGTGCATTGAGAAAAATGTTGCGCAACACGCAACACATGTACGGTTAGGCTTGAAACGCCTGCATCGACCGCATCGCGTGATTGGCAAGTTTCATCGCCGCTTCAGGCAAGCGTCGACCAGACCGAGCGATCAGGCTGACCTCACCTCGCGCAAATTCTGGCACGTCCAAAGGTAGGGCCATGATGGTACCATCCGCGATCTCTTGGGCGACAACAAAGGCCGGCAGGACGGTCACGCCCAGTCCTTCGCGAACAAAGTTCCGAATGGCCGCGAGCGAGTTCGCTTCCACAGCCCGACGTAGCCGGACGCCGTAGATCGTCTCGACCTCGCTTACCATTGCCCCAATGCCCGAACCAGGCAACAATAAGGCCGAGGGCATCAAGGCAAGACTGCTGATCGAAACTGGTGAAGTCGTCTTTGCCCAATCCGACGCAGGTTTGGCCAAGAGTTGCAAAGGCTGCGCCGTATGTGCAAGCACCTTGCAGTGACGATCTGGAGTTGCATTGAAAACAAAACCCAAATGGGCCACGTCATTCTGGATATCTTGCATAACGGCTTCGGTGGACCCGCTGCGCATGGTGAAGGTGATCTCTGGATAGGCTTTCTTAAAGCTCGGCAAAGCGTTCTTGATAAGGTCGCTTATGAACCCTTCGCCAACTGCTAGCGAAACGCTGCCTCGACGCATCCCGCGCAAGGCATCAAATTCAGCGGTGAGAGCTTCTAATTCTGCTGCCTGACCTCGCAGATGGTGCAAAAGCAACTCGCCTGCCTCTGTTGGTTTTACGCCTTTCTTGCGGCGTTCAAGAAGCTGGATACCAAGTTCGGTTTCCAGCGCAGTCAGCCTGCGACTGATGGTCGACGGCTCTTGCTGGAGCGAAACCGCTACGGCCCGGATCGAACCGTCTTGGCAAACCCGCAAGAATGTCGAGGTGAGCTTATCGTCCATTTGGTTTCGCTTGATTGCATTTCTTGCAATTACTCTCACGAAATACGTCAGATTTCGCAAGGATAAGATGCTTGCAGGCTGTCTTCAAACAACCCGATAACACCGAAAGGAAACACTCGCTTGAATGCTGCGAGCGGCAGGTGTCTTCACAGTGGCGATAAGTGCCGTGCGCAACGAATGGCTTCTCCCCGCCCTTGGTGTCGAAACCCAACTTCCGATGTGGGCTGACAAAAGCCATTCGAGCCGGTTGCAGCGAACTGCAGTATCGAGCCTAAATTTCCTAATGCTGCGATGTACGGCGACGTCGGCTAACAGGCGGTCTCTTAGAGCGGAGTACTTTCCAAACGTATGTGCATGAGATGCCAAAGAACGCAGCGTTGAGAAGAGTTGTCTATGCTGTCAGCACCGCATTTGCGGGCAGCGCACTTTCGATTATTAGGCGTGCATTTGGAAGGTCGTTGGAAGTGATCTTCTTTTCGACGTCGTCATCACGCACATTGTAAAACTGCCAGCGTTTGCGCAGACGCGTTTCGAGGATATCCAAGTGAACGTTTAAGTAGATTGAGTAATCCCAATACTCTACCAACTCACGCCAGATCGGGGCGTCGAAGAGAAGGTAGTTTCCCTCCACAATCACGATTTCACAATCGTCTGAGACCTTTCCAGCGCCTGCTATCGAAATGTCCAGTTTTCGGTCGAACAGCGGGAAATAGACAACTTCGTCTGACTGCAACGCCTTCAACACGCGCAATAGTCCCGAAGCATCAAAGCTTTTAGGAGATCCCTTGCGATGAAGCAGGTTCAATTTGGAAAGGAGGCGGTTGTCGAGGTGGAACCCGTCCATCGGCAAAACCGCTGCCGAGTGGCCCCGTTCCGTGAGGCTTTGCACCAGCTCTGCCGCCAACGTTGTTTTGCCCGAGGCCGGTGGACCAGCCAACGCGACGAGTTTGCGCCGATTAGAAAAAGGCGCTGCCAATATCAAGTCGGGCAGCGCCTCGGGAATTGTCAGGACGGTGCTCATGCAGCGTCCTGCCCGGGAGGTTCCTTGGCCCCGGTCATGAAGGCCACCGCATCGGACATGGTGTAATCCTTGGGATCGATGGTGCACAGCCGCTTGCCCAGCCGGTGGATGTGGATACGGTCAGCAACCTCGAAGACATGAGGCATGTTGTGGCTGATCAGGATGATGGGAACGCCACGGGCGCGCACATCTTTGATCAACTCCAGCACCTTGCGACTTTCTTTGACCCCGAGCGCCGCCGTGGGTTCATCCATGATGATGAACTTGGTCGCAAAGGCGGCGGCGCGGGCTACGGCGACCCCCTGGCGTTGACCACCGGAAAGGGTTTCGACCGGCTGTTTGATCGACTGCACCGTCATCAGCCCCAGCTCGGTCAGCTTTTCGCGGGCGAATTTCTCCATCGCGGGCTTGTCCAGCATCCGCAGAAACTTGCCCAAAAACCCCGGTTTGCGCAGCTCGCGCCCGGTGAACATGTTGTCCGCGATGGACAGGGCGGGCGACAGGGCGAGGTTTTGATAGACGATCTCGATCCCCATATCGCGGGCCTCAATAGGTGAGGAGAACTTGACCGGTTTGCCTTCGATCAGGATCTCGCCCTCATCCGGGGTGGTCGCGCCGCAAATCGCTTTTACGATGGATGACTTGCCCGCCCCATTATCGCCGATCACGGCAAGGATTTCACCGGGGCGCAGTTCGAAATCGGAATGGTCGATGGCGGTGACATGGCCATAGCGTTTGACAATGCCCTTGGCAGATACAACAGGTGTCATGCTGAAACCCTCCGGATCCATTGGTCGATTGCGACCGCGATGATGATAAGCCAACCGATGGCAAAGACCTGCCACAGCACGTCAACGCCCGCCATGCGCAGGCCCGATTGGAACACGCCGACGATCAGCGCGCCAAACAGCGCTCCCATGATCGACCCGCGTCCCCCGAATAGGGATATGCCCCCGATCACCACGGCAGTGATGGATTGCAGGTTGCCTTCGTAGAACGACTGCGGCGAAATTGATCCTACCCGGCCAATTGATGCCCAGCCCGCGATCGCGCAGACCAGTCCGGCCAGCATATAGACCGACACCAGCGTGCGTTCGGTGCGTATGCCGGACATTTCAGCAGCTTCGGTATCGTCGCCGATAGCATAGACGTGGCGGCCCCATGCGGTTTTGTTCAGCATATACCACAGAACAACAAAGATCACGATCATCAGGATCACACCAAAGGTGATGCGGGCGCCGCCGATCTTGATAGCGTTGCCAAAGAACTTCAGGAATTCGGCGTTTTTATCGATGTCCTGGCTGCGGATGGATTGAGCGCCCGACAGCCACAGGTTCAGGGCGAAGAAGATCGACCATGTGCCCAGCGTGGTGATGAAAGGGGGCAGCTTGATCTTGGTGATCAACAGCCCGTTCATGGCCCCGGCAGCCATGCCGCCCGCAAACCCCACGACAATCGCCAGCGGGGATGGCACGCCCATATTGACGGCAAGATTGCCCATGATCACCGACATCAGGATCATAATCGCCGCCACCGACAGGTCGATCCCCGCGGTGATGATGATCAGCGACTGCGCCGCTGCGAGTATCCCGATGATCGACACCTGCTGCATGATCAGGCTGAGGTTGAAGGCCGAAAAGAAACGCCCGCCCGCAATCATCCAGAAAGCCAAAAGACTGATCACCAAAACGATGACCGGAACAAAGGTGGGGTTGTTGTGAAGTATATGCTGGATACGGTCCAGCAAGCTTTGATGGCGGATTTCGAACTTAGCGACAGTCTTATCGCCTTGGTCGATGACCTGTTCATAGCTGGCTTTGGTTGTCATGACGATCTCCCTCAACGCCAGCCTATGCTGGCATATTGAGTATGGTCAAAGGTGTTGGCAGAGAATGAGTGCCGGGGCCACTACAGCCCCGGCTTAGGGAATCAGCAGGAGATCAGCCCCAACACTTGCCCATGCCTTCGGCCGAACTCAGCGAAGGGATGCCATCCACGGGTTCGTCTGTGATCAGTTCAACACCAGTGTTGTAGAAATCCAATCCTTCGGTGTTCTGCGGTTTCGCACCAGTTTCAGCCCAGGACTTGATCGCATCGATGCCAAGCGAGGCCATAAGCAGCGGGAACTGCATCGATGTCGCTCCGATCACGCCTTCGGAAATGTTCTGGACCCCAGGACAGCCGCCGTCGACCGAAACGATCAGAACATCATTTTCTCGTCCCACCGATTTCAGCGCTTCATAGGCCCCAGCAGCGGCAGGTTCGTTGATGGTGTAGACTACGTTGATTTCCGGATCGATCTGCATCAGGTTTTCCATCGCAGTCCGGCCGCCTTCTTCGTTGCCGTTGGTCACGTCATTGCCAACGATGCGGGGGTCTTCTTCGTCTCCAATGTCGGTCGGGTCTTTGATGTCGATGCCAAAGCCCTGCAGAAAACCATTGTTGCGCAGATAGTCGACCGAGATCTCCGATGGATTCAGGTCCAACAGAGCAATCTTGGCATTTGCTGCGTCCTCGCCCAGCTTGGCCGCAGCCCATTCGCCAATCAGAACACCGGCCTTAAAGTTGTCAGTGGCAAAGGTTGCATCCGCAACGCTGGCGGGTTCAAACGGCGTGTCCAACGCGATTACCAGGGCGCCAGCTTCGCGGGCCTGTGTAATCACTGGCGTCAAAGCACGACTGTCAGTGGGGGTGATCAGGATACCCTTGGCGCCAGAAGCGATACAGGTTTCCACTGCGGCAATCTGGCTTTCAACGTCACCATCGATTTTGCCTGCAAATGTCGACAAGCTGATGCCGTTAGCTTCTGCAGCTGCGGTCGCGCCTTCCTTCATCTTCACGAAGAATGGATTGGTATCCGTCTTAGTGATCAGACAGGCGTTCACATCCGCATGTGCGGCGCCTGTCAAAGCACTCAGAGCAATTATCGAAGTTGTCATAAGCGTTTTCATGGTTTCCTCGTATCCGTCCGGTATCGGGGCGGTTTCAGGCTTTTTCGGGGCGCCGGTTCCATG
>NZ_CYSB01000015.1 GCF_001458255.1 Thalassovita autumnalis | reverse complement strand
CCATGGAACTGGCGCCCCGAAAAAGCCTGAAACCGCCCCGATACCGGACGGATACAGTCTTTGTTATTAGGGAGAATCTTTTGCTCCCGTTTGGGTTGCACGTTAGCACGTATTTTCGGGAAAGGTCATCCGCTGTCTTCGGAGGAAGACAGATCCTGGAAATGAAAAAGGAGCAACGAGATGTTGCTCCTTCGTGTGGTTTGACATGGGGGAGAGCCGGTGGACAAACTCAGGGCTGAGCCAGCTGCTTCCGTTCGTTCCTGCAGGCCACCCTTTCGTGTGCGGACATGCTTTCGCGCCTTACCAGTTCACGTTCCAACATCAGCAAGCGTCGGGCAGCAGTAACGGTCTGTTCCAATTCATGAATCGCCAAATCATCGTTTCGGTCATCACGCTGATCAACGCTTTCTGACCAAAGTTTCAAGTTAGTCTTGGATTTGGCAAACTCGTCCGAAAGTGCAAGATCATCCATTTCAAGAGTTCGGCCAAATGACCTGCCGTCTTCCAAAGCTTTGTGAAGCTCCGCAACTTCCGACCAGTGGAGCACACAGGCTTCCACCAGCCTCAGCTCTGTCTCCACTTGCCCCCTAAAGAAGGCGGGAACTCTGGTTTTGGACATGGCAATCCGCACAAAATTCATGAGCTGCCGCGCTTCGAGGGCTCGCTCTGCCAAATACCAGATTTCTTGAGCCAGGGCATGTAGAGGCTGCGCTGACTCAGAGAAAGGAAGTTGCCATATTACGCCCTTGCGCATCGCTGTTCCTTCAAAAACGAAGACGTCCGCCCAAGCGCTTTGGCCATTAAATCGAAAGTGAAACTGCAGTCGTTTTCCCTGTCCGAGTTCGAACGCGGCATCCGCACGTCGATCTGTCTTGGAGAAGATTTTTGCGGAGACGTCAGTCGACTTCATTTTGTCCATATTTCAGAGCCTTTGATATTTGATGTTCGAAGAAGCCGTGCCTTCTCAACGAGGAGAGACACGGCATTGATCAGGGTTAGATGGCCCGCAAGCCAAGTTTCTGAGCTTTGATCCGCGTCTTGGATTGCGGATTGTCGCGCACAGGACTGATGATCAGGGAAGGATCAAACGGAACCGCAGAAACGCAGTCGCACAGGGTCTTCAGCGAAATCCCATTCTGAGCATATGAACGCTCACCCTCATCTAAGGGTTCATGCCCCATGAGTGCGCGTCGGATGTAACCCGGTGTGGCCAGGTCCATCAGATCATGATGAAACGTGGTGCGCGTGGCGTGTAGGTCCAAGCCGTGCCAGTAGACGCCATGCGCCTGACGGTAGCGCGTGAACTCCTTCGTAAACAGCTCTGTGTAGGTGTTTTTGGTTTGGCCACGTTTGATCCCGCTAAAGAGACGCTTGCGCTTCTCTCCATCCTTTTGAGCAACCAGTTCCATCAGGCCCAGCTCAATCAATGCCGGGTGGATCGGCAATACGCGTTCACCAGCCTCGGATTTGACGTTGTTCCCTTCTGAATTTCGAATTTTCATGTAGCTGATGCCATTCTGAGAACCAAAATCCTTGGGGCCAAGCTGCAAAGCTTCCTCGCTGCGAACACCTTGCAAAAAGCCCATGATAGGCACCCAAAACAGAGGGTCCGCGTCGTTCCTCGTTTGCCCCTGAAAAACCGGCGTCTGAAAAAGCAGCGCCTTCCGATCGTCCCAACGTTGGCGGGCGATTTTTTCCTCTGTGGCACAGATGCGTTTTTCTTCCTTGTTGGTGAACGTGCAGCCAACAAACGGGTTGCTGGAGATCACACCAAACGAAAGAAGCATCTTTCCGATACGGTTGGCTGCACGCACGTGCTTGAACAAGGTTTGGCCTCTGATCCTCGCGATGAGTTCTTTGAGCTTGGCCATTTCGATCTCGACTGGATCGGTGACCCCTTTGCGCTCCAGATCTCTCTCAACCCGATCCATGGCAATTCTTTCCTTTGTGTTTGCGTGTTTCACCAGGGCGCGATAGCCCTCATCAGCGGTTAGATCGGCCTGTTTTCCATGCAGTGTGGGGAGTTCGCGGATGATTGGGATCTGTTCGAGAACTGTCTCCTCAGAAAGCGCCCCAACGGGTGAGTGTTCCAGCAGATCAGTCCAGATATTCTTGGCAACCAGCATCGCTGGTTCCGTAGAATTCTTCCACTTCTTCCCTGTCTTTTCGTCAGGTTTCTGAAGCTTGTCCCACTCCTCGCCGTAGCCCTGGAGTTTCAATTCGATGTAGACATCAAACGCCTCATCAATCGTAATATTTTCCCCCTTGTTCAGCGCTGCGACCGTCTTTTCAGAGCAGTTTTTCAACAAAACCCGCTTAGACGCGAAATGTGTCTCAAGGGGCTGATTGTCGCTTGAAGTGCTTTGGACGCCACCATCCATAACCGAGTTCGCACTCTGTGCCGGGCTCCCAACTTGCTCAGGAACGACGAAATTCTTTGGAGAAACGGAAACCGTTTGTGCAATTGGCAAAACGGGATCTCCTCCGGGAAACTCAGGGCTTTGACCATTGGCAAAAACCTGCATGGCCAGAGCAGGTTGCCCAATCCCAACAGAAACGGCTGCAGAAGGTGCGATCCCCTGGACCGTCTGCCCGATCCCTTGACTGAAATACGGGCTCGGCTCGTGAAAGAGCCCACGTTCACGCCTTTCGCGCTCCTCGCTGACGTCCAGTAGAACCCGCGTGGCCTCATAGGCCAGCGACTTCCAGTCGTCCCCATCTTCCGGCAAGGCGATGCCGAGATGTTGAGAGACGGCTTGCAAGGGCCGCCGGGCAACCTCGTGGTTGCGCAGCTGCAGTGCTTGTCGAAGTGTTTCTTGCAATGCGCGCTCACGGCGCAGGGCAAATTCTGCTGCTTCAGGTGTGCGTTGATCACCCTGGATGCGAATACGGTCAGCCGCTTCGATTTCGAAGCGGACGAGAGTCGTCAAGACGTGCGTGACGACAGCTGGAGTCAGTGTCATGGTGCTCGCGATGTAATGGAATGTCAGATTACTAAGAGCCGTCAGTCGAATGGACAGCTCCTGTGCCTCTGAAAATGCATGAGTTTTCAATGAGAAGACAAGAGAGGGAATACCCCCATTCGAGCGGCTTGATGCTGCCCCGGATTTGCTGGGGTTTTCGATCGCTGCCTCTCGAAACGCCAATTTCGAGTAGGGGTTTTCCCCTATAGGTCCCGATTCTCGTCTGGAGGATTTGAAGACCAGAGGATTCGGTTCGATTGCAGATTCAGAGGGTTCTGAATCCGACCATCTCTCGGACAGACTCTTGGGCCATCTGCGGCGCCAAACGTATCCGGAGCGGCGATACTCGAGGTGGGGAATTCTGCGTGAACGAGGCATGACTGTCTCTCCCATGTGCCACAATGTGCCACGCGGTGTGCCATTCGCAGTGCCAGAAACGAGAAAAGCGACCCTGTTAGGGGTCGCTTCTTCTTTGAAATCAATCCCTTAAGGGATGATTGGCTCCGGCGGTAGGGATCGAACCTACGACCAATTGATTAACAGTCAACTGCTCTACCGCTGAGCTACGCCGGAACACTGTGTCGATGCTGTGCAGCATCTCGTGTGAGGGGGTGTATAGCTATAGGCATTTCGGGCCGCAAGAGGGTTTTGTCAGATTTTTTCAAAAAAAATCATCTGCCCGATTTTCCCTTGGTTAACGCAGTGAAAAACGGGCTTTGAACGACATCGCGCCCTCACAAGAAACCGTGTTTTTCCCATAGAGATCAACCAGATGCGCAAAGACGTTTCGTTCTGCGGCGGGCAGCAATGCGGCGGGGGTATCGGTGTAGATTTCACGGGTGAGGCTGCTGACATCTGCACCCTGCCCGTCAAGTGCGGCAAGGATCTGTGACTCGCGGCTGCGGCGGTGCGACAGCAGCCAATCCAACCGGGCATGAGGGGCCTCAATCGGGGCGCCGTGGCCGGCATGATAGACTTCAGCCGGGCGCTGGCGCAGTTGTTCGCAGGAGCGCATGAAATCCGTCAGGTCACCATCGGGCGGCGACACCAGCGACGAGGCCCAGCCCATAACCAGATCACCAGTCAGAATCGCCTGTCCGAAGGCAAAGCTCAGGTGATTGCCGAAATGGCCCGGGGTCCAGAGCGCCTGGAGCTGCCAGCCATCGCCTGTAATAACCTCGCCATCCGCCAGCGTCTGGTCCGGGCGGAAGGTGGCATCAACGCCCTCCCCACCCCCGGCCATGCCGTCTGCAGCCAGCTGGGTCATCACTGCGGAGCGTCCAGCCAGATGATCGCCATAGGCCAGCACCGGCGCATCGGTGACCTCGGATAGGCGGCGCGCCAGGGGTGAGTGGTCAAGATGCGCATGGGTGACAAGGATATGGGAAATACGCTGCCCCGGCTCCAGCGCGTTAAGGATGGCCTGCAGATGCGCCGCACTGTCAGGGCCGGGATCAACAACGGCGATGTCACGTTCGCCGATCAGATAGGTGTTGGTGCCGCGGTAGGTCATTGGCGAGGGATTGGGCGCGAGGATCCGGCGCAGCCCCTCCTGCATCCATTCCGCCTGCCCCACCGGGGCGTCAAATGTGTCGGGCGCCTGCATCTCTCTTCCTTCCCGGGGACCCCAAGGCTAGGGTGTTCCCATGATGTTTACTTGGATGAAACGCTATGTGCCGCGCGGGCTCTATTCAAGGGCTGCGCTGATTATGATCCTGCCGGTGGTGACGCTGCAACTGGTTGTCTCGGTGGTGTTTATTCAGCGCCATTTCGCCGGGGTGACGGAGCAGATGACGCGCACCACCGCGCGGGAAATCGTCTTGCTGCAGCATCAGCCCGCCGCGGCGCTGCCCACTCTGGCCGAACAGCTGGAGATCACGATCACCCCGCTGAGCGAGGCGGAGGCACCTGAGGTGCATCAGCGGCGCTGGTATGATCTGACAGGGATCGTTGTAACCTCAAACTTTGAGCAGATGCTGGGCAATGTGCGCGCCCTGCTGCTGCCCAATGATGATGACGTTGATCTGATCCTGAACGGGCCCGACGGGCCGGTGCGCTACTCCTTTGACCGGCGCCGGGTCTCAGCCACCAATGCGCACCAGCTGTTTGTGAACATGCTGTTCTTTGGCGGGCTGATGACGCTCATCGCCTTTATCTACATGCGCAACCAGCTGCGCCCGATCACCCGACTGGCCAAGGCGGCGGATGCCTTTGGGCGCGGACGGTCAATCCCCTATCGCCCTGCTGGCGCACAAGAGGTGCGGGCGGCGGGCCATGCCTTCCTGGATATGCGGGCACGGATTGAACGCCATATTCAGCAGCGCACCATGATGCTGTCCGGGGTCAGCCATGATCTGCGCACGCCCCTGACTCGGTTGAAGCTGGGACTGGCCTTTCTGGAGGAGGAGGACCGCGCCCCGCTGGAGCGGGATGTGGAAGACATGCAGAAGATGCTGGATGGGTTTCTGTCCTTCAGCCAGGGCGCCAATGACGCCCCGTTTGAAGAGGTTGCGGCCATCCCGATGGTGCAACAGATCGTGGAGGACGCACAGCGCGCCAATATCGCTGTGGACCTGCGCGAGGTTGATGGGGACGCCGCCACGCTGGTGTCGCTGCAGCCCATGGCGGTGCGGCGTGCGGTGACCAACCTGATCGAAAATGCCACCCGCTATGGCGAAAACGCCGAGGTTTCGGTGCGTCTCAGCGACAAGATGCTGAGGATCCGGGTGGAGGATGACGGGCCGGGTATTGATCCTGATCACTACAGTGAGGCCGTCAAACCGTTTTCCCGGCTGGATGCGGCCCGCAATCAGGATCAGGGCGGCGGTGTTGGTCTGGGCCTGGCGATCGCCAATGACACGGCCCGGGCCCATGGTGGGGTTCTGCGGCTGTCGCGGTCAGCAAAAATGGGGGGGCTCTGCGCCGATATCGTGATCGGGCGGTGAAGGCTGCCTAGACATCTGAGCACAGACACCAGCCCTAAAGACAGGTGTGCTGAAAAAGAAACGGCCGCAGAGATACGCCAATTCGGCAACCTCTGCGGCCGGTTCCGTGTGAGTGGTGACATTTCAAAACAGTCGCTGGCGGCACCTACGCTGGATCAACGGAAGATCCCCATCTTCAGAGGCCCGTCGCCTCTGCCGGATCCTGCCAGTGCCGCGCGGCTGTTTTCACCTTGGCCGTTGTCTATCATGCGCAAAGCCCTTTGCGCACTATGCGACAGGACAGGACAGCAGACTCTTTCGCATAGGTCCCTTACGTCACCCGATGGTGGCGCGCATGGCATCCATCGTTTTACGTGTCAGATCCTCCAGTCCCGCAGCCAGAGCGAGACATTTTTCAGAATCGCTGTCGTCGGCAGCATGGGTCATTGATTGAAGCACTTCATGCACCTTACAGGCACCGATCACGGCGGCGCCACCTGCACAGCGGTGTGCTTCGGCGCGGGCGGTGGCAAAATCACCGGCGTCAATCGCATCGGTGTATTTCGGCAGCATGTCCTTGGCGTCGTCTTCGAACTGACTGAGGTAGCCCACCACAGACTCACCGCCCAGCATATCGATCAGACCGTCGAACACCTCTTTCTCAATCAGATCTTCTGCCATTTCATCATCTTCTTGTTCTGTTTCATCCTGCACAACCGCCGGCGCTGCCTCGGCTGAGTGGTTGGCGTTGGCCACATGGCCCATATCCTCAAACAGCTGCTCAAGGGTGGCCATGCGCAGCGGTTTGGTCAACACGCGGTCCATGCCCGCCGCCAGGAACTCACGCATGTGTTCCGGCTGCGAATGCGCCGTGACAGCAACAATCGGACTGTGCCGACTTTTGCCGAACTGGCGTAGCATGCGGGTGGCACCGACGCCATCCAGCTTGGGCATCGAAATATCCATCAGGATCAGGTCAAACTGCCGTTCACGACCGGCGGAGACCCCTTCAAGGCCATCCACAGTTTGGGTCACCTGATGGCCCTTGGCCTGCAGCATATCCACCAGCATCTGGCGGTTAATCTCATTGTCTTCAACGACAAGAACATCCATCGAGTCGTTTGCCTCCGATCGCTGCGGACCCCAAAGACCGTCTTCGCCCGCGGCGTTACTGTCACCTTTGGGCCAGCGTACGACAAGGGTGAAACTGCTGCCCTGCCCAGGATTACTGTCCACATCGATGCGACCGTTCAGCAAATCCGCCGAATGTTTGGCAATCGACAGCCCCAGACCAGTCCCCGAGCGGAAATGCGAATAGGAATCGCGGATGGTCTCAAAGTTGCGGAAGATCCGGTCCAGATCCTCCTCCTCAATGCCGATCCCGGTGTCCTGAACCGTGGCGGTAAACTCAATCTCTTCGCCCAGATCCACCGCGGTCAGCTTGGCGTGGATTTCGCCGCCAGAGGTGAACTTGATCGCGTTGGAGACAAAGTTGTGCATGATCTGGCGGAACAGGATCGCAGACCCGGTAACCAGCAGGTTGTCAGGCACCGTGCTGTCAAAGCGTAGCGTATTGCGGTTCTGACGCGCCCGTTGCTGGTTGGTGTCCACGATTTCACGCAGCTGCGCCGCGGGTGCAAAGGGGGCGACGTTGATCGCCGTGTTGGCCAGCGTGTCCAGCCGGGTCAGTTCCAGCACGTTTTCGACCTGCTCCAGCGCGTCATCACCGCAGCGTTCGATAATGCCGACCAGCTCGGTCTGGCGCTCATCCAGCGTGGTGGTTTCCCGCATCAGGTCCAGCGAGGCCAGAACACCGTTCAGCGGCGTGCGCATCTCATGGCTCATCGCGGCCAGGAAACGGGACTTGGCGCGTTCGGCCTGCAGCGCTTCGTTGCGCGCCTGCATCAAGCTCAGCTCACGTTCGGCCTGATCCGACATATCTGCAACCGAAACCACATAAGCGGTGTTGTTTTCGGGGTCCTGAACAACAGAAAACCCGACATCCGCCGGGAAGGTTGTTCCGTCCTGACGGCGGCCGTTCAATTCAATGCGATAGCTGCGTTTGGTTTCATCCGTCTGGTTGGCCACGGAATCGCGCAATGCTTCGGCGAATAGTTCAAATTCAGAGGGATCATTGGCGAAGAAATCAAAGATCTTGCGCCCCTGTGCAACCTCTTCGCTGAGGCCGAACATCGTCTCACCAGACCGGCCCATGCCAGAAATGGTCAGATCTTCACGTGTCAGGAACACCGCATCACGCGGGGCTTCGACGATGGTGCGCATATTATGCATGGCGCGATCCAACGCCTGCCGCCGCTGCCGCAGCATGGTCAGCATGAACACATTGACCACCAGCAGACCGGCCAGAAAGACCAGCACCGCGCTGCCACCAGTGTAGAAGGTCCGCAGCCGGGTTTGCAGGGTTGAGTTGCCGGCCTCGCGAATGGCCAACTCGCTCTGCATCAGGTCTTGCACAACGATTCGGCGCAGATTTGACAACTCAGACAGATCGACATCCATACGGTTGATGTCATCTACGCTCAGCGCCTGCCCCGAGGACAAGAGCGCCGCATTGTCGTCCAGGAACCGACGCTGCACTTCGATCAGACGCGCCACAACAGGGTTGGCCGCGGCAAAGCCCGCAACGCCCTCAGCGTCCTGCAGGGCCAGCGCCTTTTCGGCCAGATCGGCCAGCCCCATCTCCAGAACTTCGGCGGCATTCCAGCCCACACCATCCTCACGCGCCAGGCGCAGGGTGTCCTGTAAACCAAGGAAATCCAGATCCAGCTGATGCGACAGCCATTCCTGATAGACGTGCCGCTCACTGCGTTCTTCCATCGTGTCGCTGATCGCGCCCAGCAGGTTTGAGAAAAACACAAGAGAGACGGCCATGGCCACGACCAGCCCAGCCCAAAGCGTCCAGAGCAATCTCTGGCGCGTCGTTTCAGTGGCGTCATCTCTTTGTCCGAACATTCAGACCTACCGCTATTGGCACTTACTTGGCGTTCTACGCATCTCAGATGCGCAGATCACCCTTTTATTTCTTGGTGTGAAAACCACCAGCGCAACCTTGGTCTTATTGCCAAGCTAACGCGCATTATCCGCATCAATCGCCGACCTTGCGACTAAATCCAACAAAAAAAGAAAATAAATTGCACGACAGATGCACTGACAAAGGCATTGACACAAAAGACCCCCCCAGATCCCGCAGTCGGATATTCATGCGCTTCCCCTATTTTTTTGGGGGATAGATCATTCATTTCACAAGTAAAATTGGTAGTCCCGACCATTGAGTCTCACAATCTAGACTTCCGTCTACTCATACATACTATGAAGTGGTCCCACCTTTTCGGACAGTTTTGCAGCTTTGCTAAGGTGTATCGGGT
>NZ_CYSB01000014.1 GCF_001458255.1 Thalassovita autumnalis | reverse complement strand
GGACATCTAGCAGGCACTCCATCACGCCGTCAGAGCGGGGACACCGGACGGATACCGTCCAGCGCGTACTTCTCAATTTCATTGAACAAGCTGGATGCATTTAAGGTGCCGTCTCGTTGCATCGTTGCCAGCAAGGCATCCTCTCCCGCGAGACTACGCAAGTGGAGCTGTGACATCTCTCCAAGACTGCGATCTGTTGCCAATGCAATTTGGTGAGTGCGGCGGTGCAGTTCTTCGCGGTCGTCTTCAGCCGAGATAAACAGGACCGCTCCGTGCTGGGTGGGTTGGTCCAGCCATGCGCGCTCCGAAGAAACTGAAACAGCGAGCTGCAATGCGACGAGGCTTTTGCCCGTTCCCCCGTCGCCATAGAGACTGGAGACTGTCTTCATCGGTATCCAGTCCTCAACCAACCACTCACGCCTTGGGATATTCTCTCCCAACAGATCAGACGCTTTAAAAAAGCGACTGGTACGCGCGACCTGCATGGAGTTGATCATGTGGGCGCTCAGAGACACTTCCCAGCCAAGCTCTTTGGGTCTGACCCCTAGACGGTCACAAAGCCAGAAGGCTGCCTCTTTAGGCGACAAAGCGTATTTTTGCTTTACAAGATCAATCGGCGTCAGGGTTATCTCTTCGCCAAAATCTTGAATACCCTCAGGATGGATGCTCAAGTCCTCTTCAAGGTCACGTCCCAGCTGCGCTGAAGTTACGCGCCAGGCGCCCGTAGAGTGTTTGGTGGCTAATGGCAAAAGCTCGGGGACCCAGGCATCAAGGTTTGAGAGCGCGGCATCATTTACATTGAGCCAAAAATCGGAGCTCGAGGGTAGAGGCAAGCTGTTCTCAAAACGCGAAGGTGATGTCTTTTTCTGGGCTGGCGAACCAAATGTTTCTTCCGCCCAGTCGAGAAATTCATCGATCTCTTTGAGGCCTATTTCCGGCAACATAGTTACATCGCCTAGAAAACTGTCCAACGGGTCCAAGTCCCCCCACGCGTATGCTTTTTGCGTGTCGGGGTGTTTCCCGAATGCAATAAATTGCTGGCCCTGTAGGAGCACCTCAATTTTTTCATCTTTACCCTCTGGAGCTTTGCCAGACGGTGAGAGTGCGATCTGCCGCTTTTTAGCTCCAGCTTCCGTTCTAAAGAGGAACCCGGTTTTTGGTGCCTGACCTGTCCTCTGCATCCAGGGACCTCGGTTTTCGTAGCGGCGATTGAATTCCGCAATAACCGCTTCCACGACCTCCTGGTCGTATATATCGATATCAAGAAACCCGACTCCACGGTCCCCGGTGCGAATGCCGACATTGTTGTCTTGAGCAAAGTCACGAGGTGTGAATGTCTTTGTAGGCCACCCTGTAATCTTTGGCCTCTTCTGGCCTGTCGGGATAGGTATGGGCATGTAGCCGTTATCAATCAGTTTTGCCGCGATGGCACTTGCATCGTAGTTGTTAGGCATGCTCAGCCTCCATTTCTTGAGGCCAGCGCGCGGTCATGTTAGAGAGATGTACCCCTACTATACTCCCGTCAGACCGTTCGCGGCTGGCGGGTTTATTTTTTGGCGGCCGGCTTAAGCGCATCCAAACTCGCGCGCATTGGCAGCGCATTCAGCTCGGTGAGCTTCGGATCGTCCTCGGAGACCGCCTCAGAGTCGACACAGAGTGTGATTAAGGCGTCCAAGGTCAAAGGGTAGCTCAGGCCACGCCAATAAACTCCATGCTCACCGTTAAGGCGGCGCTCCTGCAGGATGTATTCGTTGCCATGACGACCCAAGATCACTCTGTGACGAGGCGGCAATTCAACGAGCACCCAGCGATAGTTGTCGTCGCGCTCCCTGTCTGAGGGGGTAGCTGCTGCGGCCGCCCCCGTGGTTTGCGAATGACGGGGGGGGGTTGGGAGGTTCGCCATGATTACGACTCCCCACGTTCTGCAAGGCGCTCTTCAATCCACGCGTCGATCTCGGTCTCGAGCCAAGCGACGGCACGGCCGCCAATGCGGACCGGGCGGGGGAAGGTTCCGTTTTGGACAAACAGGTAAATGCTCGAGCGGCTGAAGCCAGTTCGAGACTTCACTTCGGGCAGGCGGAGGAATTTCATGGTCATCTGTGTCTCCGTTAGACAAGTTCGATGTCCAAAGGGTCACAGGTCTACCGAAACAACGCCAAAGGAAGGGATTGCCCCGAAACAGGGTGAATTCCTTCCTTAATGGATTTGACTGCTTTCCTTGCGCATCCCTCAGCGCTGGCGTCGATTTCTAGCGCCTCAAAGATGTCTGCGATCAGCGCGAAAAAAGGCCCGTAGGCAGACGAATCGTCCCACTTAGTTCTGACTGTGGGGCGTTCGCTCGATAGGTTTCGGAAACTGATTCCCGCATTCCAAGCGACCATCGTGGCGATGTCCTTTCGCTTGCCGCCGGCCTTCCTTTTGGTGATGTTGCGGCCCGCCGAGAGCCCCAATGCGGCAGCTTCAATCGTACCGCGGATCTTGGCTAAGTCACTCTTTAAGATCTCGCAAAGGATTTTTCGATTTCTTGGAGCGGGCTGTAGGGGGCCTATAGTCGCAAGTGCTGCAGCAATATGGCTAGCAGTATCAGGACGAATCTGGTCAAAGATGGCCTCGACTTCTCTAAGGTTGGCCGCCATGCGCTCGACTTTCTCCATTTCACCGAGCATCAAGTCCCTCCACTCCTGAGTGTATTCAGCCGCGCTGCCTATACTGATTGGCAAATAAATTCTCGTTGCCTCGAGGCGAAGCAGTGCTTCTCGCTGCCTCGCAGTTTGATCATCTCTCTGCTTCGGAAAGTGTTTGACTAGGACGCCAATCACCCTCGCGATAGCTTCCTCGTCACTCCGCATCATTGCCCTCCAAGAAGGCAAGAAAACTGTCTGATACCTTTGCCCTATCATCAAGAAGCTGAGAACGATCATAGGCCATCTGTTGATCGCTGCCGTATTTGTGCGCGAGTTGACGCTCTCCAATCTCGCTACTTACGCCATTCTCTGACGCCCAATCCCTGAATGTCGAGCGTAGACCGTGTGACACAGCACGCTCGCCTGTCCAGCGGTCAAAAAAGCCCCCTTTCGGGTCAGCTTCGTGCATGTCTTTCATCAACTTGTTCAGGGCATTTTCGCTCAATTTTTTCCCACTGTGCGGTGACGGAAAGACAAGGCCAGTTGTTGTGCCGGCACTCTTCATAACTTCAAGCATGTAGAAGGTGATCGGCGCCTCATCGTTCCTACGCGATTTCATCATCATCTTGTTCCGCAGCCAAGTTCCAGCGTAGCCCTTGTTGCCGGCCTCTTTTGGGTCGAACAGCTTGATTTGCTCCCATGTCATCTTCCTGACTTCGCCGCCCCTCGAGGCTGTTAAGACGGCCAACTGCAGCGCTTTCTGTGACATGCCGTCACGCGATTTCAGAGCGGCCCACCACCTTTGTGCGTCCTTCTGGCTTACGGCGGGGCGGTGGCTTTCATCTCTGTCAGCTTGCTTCGACAGCTCGAACTCTAAGTTGCCCTTGTACGCAGCCGGGTTCGGTGGCCGCATGTGACCGCGTTGAATGGCAAGCTGTAAAACCTTCTCAATGCGGCTCCGGACGCGGGATGCTGTCACGTGTTTGTCATCCCAAATCGGCGCCAAGATCCGCAGCAGGTGTTTGCTGCTTATGTCCTTGACTTGAAGGTCGCCAATGACCGGGTATGCATAGGTCACCAATGACGCACGCCACTGGTTCTCGCTTTTCGGGTTCGACCAGCTAGGCCGCCTGATCCGCAAAAGTTCTTCGGTGAGGTCACTAAACCGCGGGCAAGACGCCTCTGCGGTCTTGACGGACTTGGGGTTAATCCCGCGCCTTGCCATCGCATGATTTTCTGCCGCGAGCGCACGAGCATCTGCGAGCGACACCGTCGGATAACCACCTAGACCCAGCTCTGGTTTTTGATTGGTACCCTTGATCCTCAGGATCTGGCCCCAGTTCTTTGTACCGCTCTTTTGCACCACCAAGAAGAGCCCCTGCCCCCGATTGTCGCGATGCTTTCCCACTTCAGTCACCGAGGAGCAGTACTTTTCGGTTAGATTCCTTACCCCCACATTTACCCCCACAAAATGACTGGATTTTCTGGGATCATCTTGGCATCTCACGGAGTGAAATGCTACACATAAACGCAATATTAACTGCATTATTGTATCTATTCGGACCTACGTGGAATAATAGTACGGCGGACTGTCTCTCCGCCATTTACCATGACTAATTATTGAGTTCGCTGGATATTCTTCTGAATTAATGGCTGCGCCCCTTCGCTGCCACTGTTTTGGATGACCAATGATCTGCCCCCTACGCCGTCAGGCATATCCTGCATCAATCTGTTCCGCTCCTTTGTCAGCGCCCGTGCCACAGAATCTTTGACCCGTTGTTCCAGCAGAGTTGTAAGCTCTTCCTCGCGCTTTTTGCCCCTCCTATCCAAACTGGTTGTCAGCCTTTCCAACCTATTCAGCGGACCAGCGAATTTGGTCAAAACAAACCAGGCCTGCGAAACGAACAAGGCAAACAGTCCAAAGTTCAGCAATTCACCCCGACTAGCAGGTAGAAAGCCACTGGCAATCGCCTGATCATGCCACCACCACAACTGGCAACCCCACCAGAGCCCCCCCCGTCAGCCCAATTCCAAGCTGCGCCTGTTCCACCCGTCTCTGTCGCAGCCCATGAAAAAGGCTGCGGGATAGTATCAAACACAAAGTCCCAACCACTAAAGACATGATCATCAACATGCGCGACCTCTCAGGACGAAGTGATGGCAAAGGCATAGCCAATCTAGGTTTTAGCAGGCGGCGCCGAAGATCCCGGGAGCAACCCAGCCAAACAACACTTCGCTCCACCGCAGCGCATAGAGATTCCCCATTGCCACGAAACCCCCAGGGTTCGGTCAAAGGTCAGGTCGAAAATGGGAATGTGACCTCAGCCGATGTTCTGCGCACCACACGCAAGTTGATCGGCGGGCTGGTATTTTAGTCACCCTGTATTGGGCTGGGGTCTAGAAACTAGGGCCACGCTACTGGCTGCGCGGCCCTTTGGATTCTCAGATCGGGTAGTGCATCGGCCCGTCTTGTACAGTGATCCAACGGATTTCAGTAAATTCGTCGATACCGGCAGAGCTGCCAAAGCGGCCGTATCCTGACGACTTCACGCCGCCAAATGGCACCTGAGCTTCGTCATGGACTGTAGGGCCGTTGATGTGGCACAGCCCGCTTTCGATCTGTCGTGCCACCCGCATTGCCCGATTATGATCGGTGCCGAAAACTGCCGCCGACAACCCAAACTCGCTTTCGTTTGCGACACTTACGGCCTCTTCGACGCTCCCAACCCGAATGATAGACGTCACCGGCCCAAAGCTTTCCTCGGCATAAATTTTCATTGATGGGCTGAAGTGGTCCCAGAAAACTGGACAGTCAGCTAAGGTGTATCCCAAACCTTTGAA
>NZ_CYSB01000013.1 GCF_001458255.1 Thalassovita autumnalis | reverse complement strand
GACCCCCGTTTCGTTTCAAAGGGGTTTTACGAGCCTTCAGGCCCAGTGTTTATTGGGGTTCGCGTCAAAACGAAACGAAACGGGTGTTTTTGCCGGTGTCACTGGGAAAGCCTCGCGCCTCGCCCCCCCGTATACGTTTGGAGCCAGGAAGGACCCGCGAATTCAGTGGGTTAGTGCGCTGGATGCCAGCTGGACCCCTGGCTGGAAACCAGAAGCCAGCGAAGTGTCCACCAACAAAAACGGGGAGAGCCGTCTTCCAACGCACTCTCCCCATTATGCCCTACGGATAGCACGAAACTGTTGCATGTGTCGAACACAAAAGTGTTGCAACATATTGGAGTCGTTCAGACATTCAGGCGCGACGCGATCTTGGTCAATGCGAGCTTGTGCTTGCGCCATGCCGTCGTGCGGTCAACGCCAAGTTCACCGCTGATCTGCTTCCAAGGCACACGCGCCGCCCGCGACCAGATCAGCTTGCGCTCGGCCTCGTCAATCCAAAGCACCCAATCGAAGGTCTGCTCAAGCCGTGTGATCGACGCCGCCGACGGCCAGACCCGCATCGGCTGCGGTTCCATAGCAGCGATCTCGCGGCTGGTCCGCGCGATGTCAGGCCAGGCGTTGAAGTACCCCTTTGCCTTGACCGGTGGCAGCTTGCGCAGCGTACGGAACGCTTCTTCGAAATGATCCGCGACATCGTCGGCGGTCCAGATCTTTTTCTCACCCATGGCGCACCTCCCCTTTGGGGCGTGGCCCGTAGAGTTTTGCACCCAATTGCTCGACCAATTCACGTTCCGGCCAGGTCAGGCGTTGATCGTCGACGCTGACAGCCAGCAAACCCTGTTCGTGCCAACCGTCCCGTTTGACCTGTTCAGGATCACGGCGGTGTCCGCCATAGCCTTTCGGAGTGAACCTCATGCCACACCTCCCCGGGTCTCAATGGCCCAGTGCAGGATGGCGATAGCATCTGCCTCATTGTCATCAGCGGGGCTGAACCCACGCGCCCGTGCGGCGGCGATCATGGCGTCCTTGTTGGCGTTGCCCTTGCCGGTGGCGTGATGCTTGATCGTGCCCACCGGCACGCCCTCATAGGGAATGCCCCTCAGCTCGCCCCAACTGGTCAGTGAGGCCATGAGGCCTCCATAAACATGGGCTGCGTCAGTACCAGCGTGGCGGCGAACTTCTTCGAACCAGATCGTTGCAATCGGTCCAGACAGCCGATCAAATTCCGTTAGCCAGTTGGTGAACCGCAGATAGCGCATACCACCGCCATCGTAGCGGCCGGGCTTGAAGCTGGCGGTGCCGCTGGTGATCAGGCCATCAAAGTCACGGATGGCCCAGCCGGTGGTCGTGCCCAGATCGAGCGCTAATATGCAGCGCGGGGTTTGTTTGGGTTGGGTCATGCAGACCTCCTCTTCGATTTGATGAGCAAGGCGAGAGGGCTGGCCGGTGAAGGCTGCGGTCTCGCCAGGCCCCGAAGGGTGGTCTGGTCAAGTCAGGCGCGGGGCGACGAGGCCGCCCGGCGGATTGTTCTAGGTTTCAAAATGGGTCAAATGAAGATTCACTCCACCTAACCCGTTGACCAACATGCGTATTATATAATTATTCAATTATTATATATTACATAAGGTAGGTCACTCTCTTTTAATATCGCGCGCGTACACGCGAGGGGGATAGGTATCCTCTTGAAAGATTGAAGAACGTGAGAGATCTCACTTTTTCCATAAATTCTAAAGCCTTATGCATTATCAAGGTTCCTTCTGACTGATTTTGCGCCCTGAAGTATCTCGCCATGGGCCATGCCACTTGGCTAACCTGTACACCATGGCCTGCTTGGTCGATGAACCTCGCATGCCCGTGGTCACATCCCCGCTTTCGATCAAGGTCAGCAGGATCTCATCACGGTCACGCGACTTGAGCCATTGTGAGGCGCGCGTGATTTCGGATTTGGCGATGCCTTTCGCACCTGCCGCCCGAATGATCTCCTTCAACCGCTTGAGATGCGCTTCCGTCTCGGTGTCAGCGACATGGCGTTCAACAGCCTCCATGGTCCGCCGCGCATAATGGCGCACAAAATCAATGGCCCAATCTGCGGCCGGGAGGTCGATCGCAGGGTTTGTCGGATCGCGCCCTACCGCCACAATCAGCGCCAGCTTCAATGCGTTCTCCCCAATACGGGCCAGGATCGCCGTGAAGGCAGTTCCACTTGCTGCGCGCAACTCCCCCGTCAGCTCTGCGCTGAGCAGTCGAAACCGGGCCCGGGCCTCCTCAGTCATCGGCACAATAGTTGGGTTCACCGCAGTGTTCTGATCGGCCGTCTTGCCCGCAAGATTGCCTTTCTGGTGCCCACCACCTGAGGCCACGCTTTGCAACCCAGCGATCAGCGCGGGATCCGCCTGGCGCATGCCCACAGCGATGTTCTCGTCTGGATAATCCTCATCACTCGGCAAGATCAGAAAGCGGGCCAGCGAGCCGTCGACGACGTTTGCGCCCTGCAATGCGCCCCAGAAGTGTAAAGGCGTCGTAGTGCCATAGACACTCAGGCAGGGTTGATTGATATCCCGCCGCTCATTTGAGCCATCACGGTTGGCATATTCCGCACCGAGGAAAATCCCGCCCGCAGCCGTGTAAAGCTCGGTCATATTGTCGAGGATTTCGGTGATATGACGTGGACTGCGCCGCCGGTCGGCTGCCGCTGCGAGGAACATCCCAAACTCATCGATCTGGAAGAGGATCGCAGGCTGGCGATGCAGCGCGGTCAAAAGCCCCGCGCCGGAGGCGATCTTATTGCCGCCCAGATGATGGGCCAGCCCCGCCTCGAAAAAGACCTCGTTGATGATCTCGCGGGCGTGGTTCTTGCCTGATCCGCTATCCGCAATACCCACGACATACAGGTTCGAGCGCAGGTTGCTCTCGGTGCGATACTGCCGCCCCATGAGCGCACCAATCGCGCAGAGGCTAGCACCGAGCGACAAAAGTGGCTGCGGACGCCGGGCTGTCGATAACATGTAATCGGTCAGATCCCCCACCAATCCATCCGGCATGACCAGCGTGAATGGCGAGATGACCGTTGGTTCCTCATCAACCTCGGGCCGCTCTCCCAGCTTGGACAACAGCCCCGCCGCGGGGTGCTCGCCATCACAGGCCACAGCACCGTCCAGACATAGCGAGGCATCAGGTTGCCATCCGCGCTCCATCGCGAGATGATAGATCGTGCCGGCGCCAATCCGGTCGGGTTTGAAACTGGCCCAGGCCTTAGCGGTCGCCGCGGGCACATCCTTTGCGGCCTGCGCTGACCAGCCAGCAAAGATATCGCCCCCGGCGTCGCCAAGCGCTCCCTTCAGCGCCATGCCAATCCGCACCCAGCTGTCATAATCCAACTCCGCATTGGGCAGCCATTTCAGCGCGGCCTCAATGGCCGGCAATGTTCCCATCTGGCTATGGGCCTGAAGGTGCTCCGTGGCAGGTGATCCTGTCGCAAGGCCACGTTGGCGCAAGTCCTCGGGCAACAGCGCATAGGCCTCATCAAGAAAGGCGCGCGCCATCTCTGCGGTGATTTCAGGCAGCTCCGTGATATCGAGATCAGCCAGCCCTTCCTCTGGCCAGGCATAGGGCGCGCCAGTGTCCGGGTGGTTTGCGTAGGCCACGAACTGCTGCCCCAGGCAAAGCACCTCCAGCGGATGACGTTTGATGCCCCGGAAAGGGGTTTCTGTGCGATAGATCAGCATCCGCTTTGGCGCCTTGCCAATGCGCAGCGCCGGGGTATCCCCCAGCCGTTCACGCGCCAGTTTCTCGATCTGGAGCGCAAGTTCCGCATCCTCAACGACGTCAATATCGACAGCCGCAACCGCGCCGCCAACAAGCCCGATGCCACACTCGGGCCAGGTCGCCCATGTCGTCACCTCCACCTCCGTGGTTTGGCGCTCGGTGTGCCGGTTCCATTCAGGATAGTCCGCCCATGATCCACGCTTAAACTGGCCGGGCTTTTTGGTACCCGGGCCGATTGGCAGGATGCCATAGCCATTGGTGACCAGCCGTGCGCCAAACCGCGCCATATACGATGTCTCAGCCATCAGAACGGCACCTCCGGGGTCATGGCGTCGAGCCGTGTGCGGTCTTGACCCGCAAGCGCGCGCAGTTGTTCACAATATCCGGTGATGACCGCATCAAGAAAGCGATCCCACTCGGTCTCAGTCAGGGTGGCGAGATCCGATTTGCCGATACTCTCGAGGTATTCGCCACCATATTGGCCGCCAACACTCATGGCCTGCATTTCATTTGGGGTGGGATCGATCATACCTGTCCTCCTGTGACAGATGTCCTGGCAGGTGCGAGAACAGAGGCGTTTACGGCTTTGGTCCCGCCGCGGGTCTGAGACAATGAATGCGGGGTTGAACCAACCAAACCCGCGAGGTTCCCGGTGGCAGACGGCGCAGAGGCCGGAGTTGATGTGGCGCATGGATCAAACCTGTAGCCGGAGATTTCGAGAAAGCGGCCAGACGGGCGCACCGAGATCGCGGTTGGCCGGGTCAGTTGCCCCGCCTGCGCAATAGCATCATCGACAGTGCGCGGCATCGGGCAGCCCGGCGCGCGCTTGCGCCACCACTCGAGCGCCTTCTGGCGCGCATAGCCCTGATGCTCGACACAGACCCATTCGTTGTAGGACTTGAGCCCGCAGCTATAGGTGACCTTCAGTGAGGGACGCCCGCCGCGCTTATCATGACGGCTGTAAGACACACCATGGACCTGCAGCCATTGGACTTTCGCCGACAAAACCGGGAGCGTGGCCGCTGTGGGGGTGATCTTCACCTCACGTGCTGGGAAGACATAACCGCAGTCCGAGCATTCCGTTGCCGAGAGCGCAATGATGCTGTCGCACTCCGGGCAGACCTTTGTGGGTGCCTCGCCACCTCCGCCATCGCCGGGGCGTTTCGGGCGGACCAGATCGATCGGTCCGTGGCAGCGGACATTGCCTGCAAAGTCGAGAACCAGGCAGTTCTCCTTGCCGGGGGCGAGGCGCGTGCCACGACCCACCATCTGCACATAGAGCCCTGCGGATTTGGTAGGACGCAGCAACGCGATCAGATCGACGGCCGGCGCGTTGAACCCGGTCGTGAGCACGCCCATCGAGGCCAGTGCGCGGATTTCGCCGCGCTTGAAGGCTGCGATAATGGCATCGCGCGCGTCCTTGGGTGTGTACCCAAAAATCGTCTCACAGGTGATGCCTTGACGCCCGAACTCTTCGGCGACGTGGCGGGCATGATCCACGCCAGAGCAAAACGCCAGCCAGGATTTGCGCTCGCGGCCATGTGCAATGATCTCGCTGACTGCCGCCCGCGTGGTCGCCTCCTGGTCGACTGCGGCTGCCAGATCGCGCGCAATGAAGTCCCCGGCACGGGTGCCGACCTTAGAGACGTCCAACCGTGTGTCCGGTTGTTTTGAAACCAGTGGGCTCAGGTATCCCGCGTCAATGAGTTCGCGCACCGGCGCCTCATAGGCAATGTCGGTAAAGAGTGCGTCCTTGCCCTCATGCA
>NZ_CYSB01000012.1 GCF_001458255.1 Thalassovita autumnalis | reverse complement strand
GGACATCTAGCAGGCACTCCATCACGCCGTCAGAGCGGGGACACCGGACGGATACTGTTTATTGGGGTTCGCGTCAAAACGAAACGAAACGGGTGTTTTTGCCGGTGTCACTGGGAAAGCCTCGCGCCTCGCCCCCCCACATACACCTACGGCTAGGAAGGACCCGTTTAATTACAATGGGTTACGTGGTGTAACGATTTAGAAAGAGACGGTATTTATCGATCAACTGATAAGCGCTTGCAGACCAACAAACCATCAACCTTCCAAATGAAAACGGGGAGAGCCGTCTTCCAACGCACTCTCCCCATTATGCCCTACGGATAGCACGAAACTGTTGCATGTGTCGAACACAAAAGTGTTGCAACATATTGGAGTCGTTCAGACATTCAGGCGCGACGCGATCTTGGTCAATGCGAGCTTGTGCTTGCGCCATGCCGTCGTGCGATCAATGCCAAGTTCACCGCTAATCTGCTTCCAGGGCACACGAGCCGCCCGCGACCAGATCAGCTTGCGCTCTGCCTCTTCAATCCAAAGCACCCAATCAAAGGTTTGCTCAAGACGGGTTATCGACGCAGCAGAAGGCCAGACCCGCATCGGCTGGGGTTCCATAGCAGCGATCTCACGGCTGGTCCGCGCGATGTCAGGCCAGGCGTTGAAGTACCCCTTGGCTTTGACCGGTGGCAGCTTGCGAAGCGTACGGAACGCTTCTTCGAAATGATCCGCGACATCGTCGGCGGTCCAGATCTTTTTCTCACCCATGGCGCACCTCCCCTTTGGGGCGTGGCCCGTAGAGTTTTGCACCCAATTGCTCGACCAATTCACGTTCCGGCCAGGTCAGGCGTTGATCGTCGACGCTGACAGCCAGCACACCTTGTTCGTGCCAACCGTCCCGTTTTACCTGATCGGGATCACGGCGGTGTCCGCCATAGCCTTTCGGAGTGAACCTCATGCCACACCTCCCCGGGTCTCAATGGCCCAGTGCAGGATGGCAATGGCATCGGCTTCATTGTCATCAGTGGGGCTGAACCCGCGCGCCTGGGCGGCGGCGATCATGGCGACCTTGTTGGCGTTGCCCTTGCCGGTGGCGTGACGCTTGATGGTGCCGACGGGCACGCCCTCATAGGGAATGCCCCTTAGCTCGCCCCAACTGGTCAGTGAGGCCATGAGGCCGCCATAGACATGGGCTGCGTCAGTACCAGCGTGGCGGCGAACTTCTTCGAACCAGATCGTTGCAATCGGTCCAGACAGCCGATCAAGTTCCGTGAGCCAGTTGGTGAACCGCAGATAGCGCATACCACCGCCATCGTAGCGACCGGGTTTGAACGACGCTGTCCCGCTGGTGATCAGGCCGTCAAAGCCGCGCAGGGCCCAGCCTGTGGTGGTGCCAAGGTCAAGCGCAAGGATACTGCGCGGGGCTTGTGTAGGTTGGGTCATGCAGACCTCCTCTTCGATTTGATGAGCGAGGCGAGAGGGCTGGCCGGTGAAGGCTGCGGTCTCGCCAGGCCCCGAAGGGTGGTCTGGTCAGGTCAGGCGCGGGGCGACGAAGCCGCCCGGCACTTCTTTCAATTCCTTCAACAGGCCAATTTGAAAGAAGTTAGCCTGTAAGGGGTTGAACTGTATGTATAATATACCTTCTTTCAATATTACTTATATTTCAATAGGTACCTCTCCCTCCACCTCATCGCGCGCGAGAATACACATATAAACATGTGTCCCCTTGAAAGATTGAAAGAAGTGAAAGAAGTGAAAAATCCGTTCCTGAACAGCAACTTAGATCCCGACTTCTTTCAATTGAAGAAAATCCCGTTTTGAAAGAAGTCTATTGTTCACGTCAGGATCCGATAGACCATGGCCCTGCGACCACCAGTGTCGCGCATGCCGGTGGTGATGTCACCACTTTCTATCAGCGTTTCGAGGATCTCATTTCGGTCGCGTGATTTCAACCACTGCGACGCCCGTGTAACCTCGGATTTGGTAATCCCGCTTGATCCAGCTGCACGGATGACTTCCTTGAGCCGCTTTAGATGGGCCTCTGTTTCGGTATCCGCAACATGCCGCTCCACCGCCGCAATCGTCCGCCGCGCATAATGGCGCACAAAATCAATGGCCCAATCTGCGGCCGGGAGGTCGATCGCAGGGTTTGTCGGATCGCGCCCGACCGCGACGATCAACGCCAGTTTCAATGCGTTCTCCCCAATGCGGGCCAGGATCGCCGTGAAGGCCGTCCCAGCTGCCGCCCGCAACTCCCCCGTCAATTCGGCGCTCAGCGCTTTGAAACGCGCACGGGCCTCCTCAGTCATCGGAACCATGGTCGGGTTCACAGACGTGTTCTGATCGGCTGTCTTGCCCGCAAGGTTGCCCTTCTGGTGCCCGCCACCGGAGGCCACGCTTTGCAACCCGGCGATCAGGGCAGGATCAGCTTGGCGAATGCCCACGGCGATGTTCTCGTCTGGATAATCCTCATCACTCGGCAGAATCAGAAAGCGGGCCAGCGAGCCGTCGACGACGTTTGCGCCTTGGAGCGCCCCCCAAAAGTGCAAAGGCGTCGTCGTGCCATAAACACTCAGGCAGGGTTGATTGATATCCCGCCGCTCATTCGACCCATCACGGTTGGCATATTCCGCACCAAGGAAAATCCCGCCCGCGGCCGTGTAAAGCTCGGTCATGTTGTCGAGGATTTCGGTGATATGGCGTGGACTGCGCCGCCGGTCGGCCGCCGCTGCCAAGAACATACCAAACTCATCGATCTGGAAGAGGATCGCAGGCTGGCGGTGCAGCGCGGTCAAAAGCCCCGCGCCGGAGGCGATTTTGTTGCCACCGAGATGATGGGCCAGCCCCGCCTCGAAAAAGACCTCGTTGATGATCTCGCGGGCGTGGTTCTTGCCTGATCCGCTATCCGCAATGCCCACGACATACAGGTTCGAGCGCAGGTTACTCTCGGTGCGATACTGCCGCCCCATGAGCGCACCAATCGCGCAAAGGCTAGCACCGAGTGACAACAACGGCTGAGGACGCCGGGCTGTCGACAGCATGTAATCGGTCAGATCCCCCACCAATCCATCCGGCATGGCCAGTCTGAATGGCGAGGTGGCGGAAGGTTCCTCATTACCCTCGTAATGCCCTCCCAGCTTCGACAAGAGATCCGCCGCAGGATGCTGTTCATCGCGGGCCGTCGATCCATCAAAGCGCAGTGATGCATCAGCTTGCCAGCCGCGCTCCATGGCAAGGTGGTAGATCGTGCCGGCGCCAATGCGATCGGGTTTGAAGCTGGCCCAGGCTTTGATCGTGGCTGCAGGCACATCCTTTGCCGCCTGCGCTGACCAGCCGGCAAAGATATCGCCCCCGGCCTCGCCAAGCGCGCCCTTCAGCGCCATACCAATCCGCACCCAGCTGTCATAATCCAACTCCGCATTGGGCAGCCATTTCAGCGCGGCCTCAATGGCAGGCGATGTCCCCATCTGGCTATGGGCCTGCAGGTGCTCCGTGGCAGGTGATCCTGTCGCAAGGCCACGTTGCCGCAGATGTTCGGGCAACAGCGCATAGGCCTCGTCAAGAAAGGCGCGCGCCATCTCTGCGGTAATCTCAGGCAGCTCCGTGATATCGAGATCAGCCAGCCCCTCCTCTGGCCAGGCATAGGGCGCGCCAGTGTCCGGGTGGTTGGCATAGGCCACGAACTGCTGACCGAGACAAAGCACCTCCAGCGGATGACGTTTGATGCCCCGGAAAGGGGTTTGTGTGCGATAAATCAGCATCCGCTTTGGCGCCTTGCCGATGCGCAGCGCCGGGGTATCCCCCAAACGTTCACGCGCCAGTTTCTCGATCTGGAGCGCCAGTTCCGTATCCTCAACGACGTCAATATCGACAGCCGCAACCGTGCCGCCAACAAGCCCGATGCCACACTCTGGCCAAGTCGACCATGTCGTCACCTCAACCTCCGTGGTCGGGCGTTCGGTGTGCCGGTTCCACTCGGGGTAGTCTGCCCATGCTCCACGCTTGAACTGGCCAGGTTTTTTTGTGCCCGGACCAATCGGCAGGATGCCATAGCCATTGGTGACCAGCCGTGCGCCAAACCGCGCCATATACGATGTCTCAGCCATCAGAACGGCACCTCCGGGGTCATGGCGTCGAGCCGTGTGCGGTCTTGCCCCGCCAGCGCGCGCAGTTGGTCACAATATCCGGTGATGACCGCATCAAGAAAGCGATCCCACTCGGTCTCAGTCAGGGTGGCGAGATCGGATTTGCCGATACTCTCGAGGTATTCGCCACCATATTGGCCACCAACACTCATGGCCTGCATTTCATTCGGGGTGGGATCGATCATACCTGTCCTCCTGTGACAGATGTCCTGGCAGGTGCGAGAACAGAGGTGTCTGCGGCTTTGGTCCCGCCGTTTATCCGAGACAATGAATGTCGGGTTGAACCAACCAAACCCACGAGGTTCCCGGTGGCAGACGGCGCAGAGGCCGGAGTGGATGTGGCGCATGGATCAAACCTGTAGCCGGAGATTTCAAGAAAGCGGCCCGATGGGCGCACCGAGATCGCGGTTGGCCGGGTCAGTTCCCCCGCCTGCGCAATGGCATCGTCGACAGTGTGCGGCATCGGGCAGCCCGGCGCGCGCTTGCGCCACCACTCGAGCGCCTTCTGGCGCGCATAGCCCTGATGCTCGACACAGACCCATTCGTTGTAGGACTTCAGCCCGCAGCTATAGGTGACCTTCATTGAGGGGCGCCCGCCGCGCTTGTCATGACGGCTGTAAGACACACCATGGACCGGCAGCCACTCAACCTTCGGCGACAAAACCGGAAGCGTGGCCGCTGTGGGGGCGATTTTCACCTCGCGTGCCGGGAAGACATAACCACAGTCCGAGCATTCCGTTGCCGAGAGCGCGATGATGCTGTCGCACTCGGGGCAGACCTTTGTGGGTGCCTCCCCACCCCCGCCATCGCCCGGGCGTTTGGGGCGGACCAAATCAATTGGTCCATGGCGACGCACATTGCCCGCAAAGTCGAGCACCAAGCAGTTTTCCTTGTCCGGAGCCAAGCGCGTGCCGCGACCGACCATTTGGACATAAAGCCCTGCGGATTTGGTCGGGCGCAGCAGCGCGATGAGATCGACGGCCGGCGCGTTGAACCCGGTCGTCAACACCCCCATTGAGGCCAGTGCGCGGATTTCACCACGCTTGAAGGCCGCGATGATGGCATCGCGCTCCTCCTTTGGAGTGTCCCCAAAGATCGTGCGGCAGGTGATACCTTGACGCGTGAACTCTTCGGCCACATGGCGTGCGTGATCCACGCCTGAGCAGAACGCCAGCCAGGATTTGCGGTCTTTTCCATGGGTGATGATCTCGATAACGGCCGCACGCGTCGTCGCGTCCTGATCGACTGCGGCTGCCAGATCACGTGCAATGAAGTCCCCTGCACGTGTACCAACCTTCGAGACGTCGAGCCGCGTATTGGGCTGTTTCGACACCAGTGGGCTAAGATAGCCTGCATCAATGAGATCACGCACCGGCGCCTCATAGGCAATGTCGGTAAAGAGTGCGTCCTTGCCCTCATGCA
>NZ_CYSB01000011.1 GCF_001458255.1 Thalassovita autumnalis | reverse complement strand
GGATACACCTTAGCTGACTGTCCAGTTTTCTGGGACCACTTCACAGCGCGGGCAGCATACAGATCTTGGCGCGGGTCTTCAGCTTGGCGTGACGCAGGAACTCCAGCCCGTCCATCACCGGCATCTCGATATCCAGCAGGATCAGGTCGAGGTCGGGGATCTCGGAGAGTTTGTCCAGCGCTTCGCGACCATTGGCGGCCTGGGCGGCAACCTTGAAGTCTGGCAGCGAGTTCAGGAAGCTCGAGATGTAAAGCCGCATCATTGCAGCGTCATCCACGATCATCACTTTGTAAGCCATTTCGTTTGCACTCCTAGTGGCTGAGATCAGCCCCCGCGCCCTTGGAGACAGGCGCGGAGGCGGGAAGAGTTTAGAAGTTCAGGAAGCCGCGCTCATCGTGGTCCCCGCCCTGCGCCGCGCTTGGGCTTGCTGCAGGGGTGGCCGGAGCACCACCAACCTTGGCCCCCATCATCGCTTTCAGCTTGGCCAGCATTTCCGGCGGCAGGCTTTCCATGCCATCAACCATGCCAAAATCTGCCGGGCTGGTTGAAACAGGGCGCAGCTGGAAGCGCGAGATTTCGCGGCTCATGCTTTCGGTTGCAGCGGTCATCTCGGCCGAGGTTGCGGCCAGTTCGTCCGCCTGCTGACTGGTGGCCAGCGCGGTGCGGGCAACTTCGCCAATGGCAGAGTTGATCTGGGCCACGCCGCGCGATTGCTCTTCCGAGGCGCGGTTGATGGTTTCGACCAGTTCGCGCACTTCGCCGATGTTGGTTGCGATCTTCTCAAAGCTTTCCGAGGTTTCGGTGGCCAGGCGCACACCGGCGGCAACGCGGCTGGTCGAGGCCTCAATCAGATCCGAGGTTTCGCGGGCCGCTTTGGCCGAGCGACCGGCAAGGTTACGCACCTCTTGGGCCACAACCGCAAAACCACGACCATGCTGACCTGCGCGGGCCGCTTCAACTGCGGCGTTCAGCGCCAGAAGGTTGGTCTGGAAGGCGATTTCGTCGATCACTTTGATGATCTTGGCAATGTCCTGCGACGAGGCGTTGATGCCTTCCATCGCGGTGACCATATCGTCGATCTTACCTTTGCCCTCTGCGGCCACTTCAGCGTTGGCGGTCACTAGGATTTCAGCGTTTTTCGCCGCATCCGCGTTGGCTTTCACCTGCACATCAGTCTCTTCTGCCGAGGCCGAAACCTCATCCACCGAAGACGATGCAATCTGTGAGTTGGTCGCCAGTTCCTGGCTGGCCGAGCTCATCTGGCCAACGGTCTGAGTGACCTGACCAACCTGTGCGCTCAGCTCATTGAAGGCACCGTTCAGGCTGCCAAAGGCGGATTCGAAGGTTTCCACAACCTCACGGAAGGCGCCTTTGAACTTGCCGGTGTCGGCCTGCACGTCCAGCTTACCTTCCATGATGGCGTTCGACAGGCGCTTGATCTCGCCGTTCACGTTCATGAAGTTGTCGCGGGTGCGGTCGATGGCGTAGTTCAGCGCAGCCTTGTCACCTGGCAACTGCGGCATGTTGGCCGTCAGGTCCCCTTCCGAGAAGGTTTCAAAGACCGAGATGCCTTCCAGAATGGCGTCAATATGGTCTTTGACCATCTTGTTCACCTGCACACCCGCCGCAGCGATGTTGGGCAGCTCGAAATCATCGGTCTGGATAAATTCTTTTACGTGACCCGCGCCGTGGGCATCGGCCATTTCGGTGATCCGCTCCAGCAGGCGCTTGGTCTCAGTTTCCAGCAGAACCTCAGCCGATTTATCCTGAAACTCCGCCAAGAAGCTCTGCCCGTCCGCGGCAGCCGTCACCGCGATGTCCCATGCAAAGCCCGGCAAACGGATCGCTGCCTGATAGGTACCACGCAGGCCCTTCAGCATGCTGCGCTGGTGGCTTGGGTTCTTGTGGAAGTCATCGATGCAGCTGCCGATCAGATTGTCCGCGCTGAACGAAGGCAGCATGCCCTGCAAGGTGGCTTCGGCACCGGCAAACATTTTCTGCGCCGCGGGGTTGGCATAGTTAATCACCAGATCCGCGTCGGTCATCAGAACCGGCTCGGAAATCATGTCCAGCAGTTGGAAGGCGTCGGCACCTTTGGCTTCTGGCGTCTTATCCGTCTTCGCTTTGGTCATCGGGGTGTCCTTTCTGGGGCGGGCTGTACTTTTATTAGCGACCGGGCGGGGATTTTCTTTAGCCTCTGGGTCGCCAGATATGCGGTTTTTTAGAGTCGACTGGTTATTTCGATCAGCAATTGGGAAGAGCTATGCGTTTGCGCCAGATATGGGCGTCTGGGCGGTTGGGGTCCGCGCTCGCTCATGATGAACTCTCCTATGTTAATCAGTTACTTGTTACGGTTGAGCCTGCCACGGAGGGCGAGGCCACTCCCGCCCCCGGACCGCATAAAGCCCCCGGGGTGGGATCGGACCAGTTGCCTGGCCTTCGGGGCCTGCGCGGCCCAAGTTCTTAGGCGGTTGCCGCCTCTGGCATCGACAGTTCTGCATCCGAAACCAACAGGCCCGAATTCAGAATGATTGCAACGTTTTCGCCAACGCGACCCAGGCCCTGAACCAGACCCTGGCTGTCGCCACCGCCCAGACCATTGGCGCTGTCGATGTGATCATCGGCGATTTCCAGCACTTCGCTGACGCGGTCCACGATCAGACCCACAGGCGAGGTGCCCAGTTCCAGCACGATGATGACGGTGCGGTCATCATAGGCGCGCTCTTCCAGGTTAAAGCGCAAACGCACATCCATCAGCGGGATCACCTTGCCACGCAGGTTGATCACACCTTTGATGTAACGCGGGACATCCGGCACCGTCATGATGCGCTGCATGCCCACGATCTCGGTCACAACCGCGATCGGTACACCGTAGGTTTCTGTACCGATGGCAAAGGTGAGATACATGTTCTCGATGTTGTCATCATCGCGCAGCAGCGCTTCGGCATCTGCAGACGAGGCTTGCTCAGCGGTCATCTCAGTCATCCTCTTGGTCCTTTCAAACTCTGTAACTTTCCAGCCCGCTGCGCGCTCCAGCCTTAGGGCAGGAATTGAGCAGCCATGACGGCATTTCACTCAACGGGACCAGTTTCTCTGGTGCTCCGACTTCGGCAGCAGCATGGGGCATGCCGAAAACGACACAGCTTGCCTCATCCTGGGCCACGGTTCGGCCACCCGACAGGCGGATGGCCAACTGCCCTTCAGCACCGTCCCGGCCCATGCCGGTCAGGATCGCCGATGACACACGCCCCTTGGCGTGCTGGGCAACCGATTTGAACAACACATCCACAGCGGGACGTGAAAAACAGACTTCTGGTCCTTCGACCAGTTCCACCACAAAGCGGTTTCCTTTGGGTTGGATCTTCATATGGCGCGGCCCGCCCGGCGCGATCAGCACCAGACCGTTTTCCAGCACATCACCGTCCTTGGCTTCGCGCACACGCAATGCACAAGTCTGATCCAGACGGTTGGCGAAAGAGGCGGTGAAGCCTTCGGGCATGTGCTGTACGATCACAATCGGCGGGGTGCTGACCGGCATGGCTTCCAGCACATGGGTCAGGGCCTGAACGCCCCCGGTGGAGGCGCCAATTGCGATCATCCAGGTCGGAATGTCACCCGCTGCGGCGGCTGCAACAGGTGGAAGGCTGCGTTGGGTCACAGCAGGCGCAACACGCTGTGGCATGCCCCCCTGCCCAAACGGCGCTTTGGCCGGGGCCTGACCCACCTGGGCCCGGGCCGCAACCTTCACCCGCTGGGCGATGCTCTCCATCATCGTATTCAGACCGCCGCCCAACTCCATCTTGGGTTTGGCAATCACATCCACGGCGCCCGCCGCCAGCGCATCCACGGTGGCCTGCGCCGACCGTTGGGTCTGCGATGAGATCACCACGGTGGGGATCGGCGATTTGGACATCAGCCCACGCAGGAAGGTCAGCCCGTCCATATTGGGCATTTCCAGATCCAGCGTGATCACGTCGGGCTTGTCTTTGACCAGGTATTGCATCGCCACACGCGGATCGGCGGCGGTGCCCACAACCTCGATCTCAGGGTCCTGAGACAGACCCATCGACAGGATTTTGCGCACCATGGCGCTGTCATCCACGATCAGGGTGCGGATTTTACGACCCAGAGGCATCTTAGTCCCTCCGGTAGATGCCGGTGGTGACCGGAATCCATTCGTTGCAAAGATCGCGTACCGCTTCGGTGACCGAGGTTACAAGGAAGCCACCCGGTTCTGTCGCGTCATAGATCGCGCGCAGGGTTGCGGCCTGATCCTCGGGCTCAAAGTAGTAGAGGATGTTGCGGCAGAACACGACCTGGAACTGTTTGGCAAAGGGGTATGGCGTTGCCTTCAGGTTCAGACGGCGGAACGTACAGGTATCACGCAGGTTTTCGTTCACCCGATACTGTTCGATGCCGGTCGGCGTCATGTAGCGTTTCTTGATGGTGCGATCCATCTGGCTCAGCTGACGGCCCGAAAACACGCCCAGCTCTGCCCGCTCAACAACTGGGGCCGAAATATCGGTGCCTAGAATAGCGAGTTTTTTCAGCGCGTGCGGGCCAAGGTGTTCGGCCACCAACATGGCAATCGTGTAGGCCTCATCGCCGGTAGACGCGGCGGCCGACCAGATGCGGATCTGTTCACGGTTGGCCAGTTTCGGCAGGATGTTCGTTGCAAAAACATCCAGGACCTCAGGCTCACGGAAGAAAAACGTGTGATTGGTCGAAGCCGCATGCATCACGGCCAGTTCGACGTCCTGACGCTCCCCTTTGGAAATGGTGCCGGCCAGTTCATTCAGATCTTCCAGCTTGAACGACCGTGTGACCCGGGCCAGACGCTGACGCAACAGGTCTGCCTTATGTTCAGGATAGGAAATACCGCAGCGATCGCCCAGCCATGAACGGATACGCTCATAGCCGGCGTGATCTTCGTAGGAGGAATGATCCATGACACTCATCAGTTCTCTCCTCCTGCGGCAAGACGATCAGCATCCAGAACCAAAGCCACTTCACCGGTGCCCAGCAGGGCGCAGCCCCAGCTGGCACGGACCTTGGCCAGTACCCCGGACAACGGTTTCATCACCACCTGCTGGCGGTCCAGAACCTCATCCACCGGCACGGCGATCAGCTTGGAGCCTGCGTTGAGCACGATCACAACAGTGTCGGTCAGCGGCTTCAGGTCCGGCATGGCATTGCCATAATAGGTTTCCAGACGGCACACCGGCACATGGGTGTCACGAAGGCGCAGCATTTCAGCGCGCGAACCCGCCGAAATGGTCATGCTGTTTTCAATGCCGGGATTGACGATTTCGGCGATATCCTCCACCGGAACCGCAAACAGATGGGTGCCCTGGCGCAGCAGGATACAATCAAGGAAGGCCAGCGACACAGGGATGTGCAGCGACACATTGGTGCCCTTGCCTTCCCAGCTGTCCACGGCAATCCGGCCCCGCAGGTCGCGCATGGTGGAGTTCAATACATCCATACCCACGCCACGGCCCGACAGGTTTGAGACTGTTTCAGCGGTGGAGAAGCCCGGCTCAAAGATCACCTTCCACAGCTTGCTGCTTTCAGGTTCTTCGTCCGGACCATAGAAACCCCGCTTGCGCGCGATTTCCAAGATCTTCTTGCGATTAAGGCCACGGCCATCATCGCCCACAACAATCTGAACCTCACTGCCGACCTGCGCCGCCGAGAGCGTGATTGTGCCCTTTTCGGATTTGCCGGCTGCCACCCGTTCGTCAACGCCTTCAAGGCCGTGGTCGGCCGAGTTGCGCAAAACGTGCAGCAAAGGATCATACAGACGGTCCGCCACCATTTTATCAATGGCAGTGTCAGCCCCTACGATGTTGAGATTGATCTTCTTTTTAGTCTGACGCTCAAGCTCACGGATCATGCGCTTGAGGCGTTTGAACACCTCATCCACGGGCACCAGACGCAGCTCGGTCGCGGCGTCCTGTACTTCACGGACAATCATAGAAAGACGATGTGCGGCGGCTTCGAAATCGGTACGATCCCCATTGCCCTCCAACAGATCAGGTGAGTTCACGGTCTCTGACACACTCAGAGACAATTCACCAACAAGGTCCATCAGGCGGCTGATCTTCTGCGACGATACGCGCAGCAAGGCCCCGCCTGCGGCTTGTTTGTCAGTTCCGGTATCTACCTCTGCCGACATTACGACCCTGGTCCTTTATTTACACAACACATCGCCACAAGTGGCGTCACTCTTCATACGATCAGGCTGCCTTAGGCAGCGTTCTCGTTTCCGTCGAAGCTGAAAATACACACCCCATCAAACCCGGTGGATTTGAACAGGAAGGTCTTCTTCATCATATCGACAAAGCCACCATGCTTCTTCTCGAAGTTTTTCAGATCAGCCACGGTGGGGAAGAAGACATTAACAGAAATGTCACCTTCTTTACTGATCAGAACCGTAAGCCCCGACAAGCGGCACTCAGGGATAGCGTTGCCCAGCGTCTCAGTCACAAACGGTGCAGCGATTTGTGCGGCATCGAGGCTGGGGAATTTTAGATGGTACGTTTTTGACAACATAAACACGGCCTGCAGTTTGTTTTACGTCTGCAATGTGAAACGTCCGGCTTCTGGAAAAGTTGACCCCCCTCATATGGAAAAATCTACATCCCTAAGTATGGGGTCATCAGATTTTGGAGATGGTCGACTGTCGTCAATTTGTCGACACCTATCAAAACCCCGTCAATTTCACCCATCAAGCGGGTATACCCGACCTATACCTAGGGTCTTAACCATCTATATACTTTAGTTATTTTAGTTTTTTAAATCGTTTAATTTCATTGTCTTAGTGAATTTTTCTAAAGTTTATGCGCCGGTTGGTACGCTCCCTGCTTCTTAGAAACCGTCAGCTAATCGCAGGAGGTAACCATGGCCAAGATCTTTATCATCGGACAGGAATTTGACGACGCAGCCGCAGTGGCGGATCTGTTGAAACGTCGTCGGATCGACGCGGTATTGATCGACGCATTGGGCACCCCTGATACAAATCCCGGCAAAGGCAACACTCTGGTCTGCTCGGCCGCAGCTGAAAAAGCGGCAGGCGGTCAATCCGGTCTGGTGGCCGCGGCCCGCCCCTTGGGCATCACCCAGCTGGTCATCGTCACCCCGGGTGAGGCTTTCGCGGTGACCGCAGAACTGGGCGGCCGCATGCAGCGCGTGACCCTGCCGCTGCGCGGTTCGGCCATTCCGCCGCTCTACTCGCCTTCGCTGCTGGCCCTGACTGACCTCATCGCAACCCCGCATGGTGGCATGGTTGCTGCCGCTGACAACACCGGCGCTCTGATGGATCTGGCCGCCCGCGTCGCCCAGACTGACGTCACCGTCTTTATCAACGGCCCGACCGGTTCCGGCAAAGAGGTGCTGAGCCAACTGATCCACGACCGTTCGCCCCGCGCTGGCAAGCCTTTTGTTGCCGTAAACTGCGCCGCGATCCCGGAAAACATGCTGGAAGCCATGCTGTTCGGTCATGAAAAAGGCGCCTTCACCGGTGCATCGACCGCCAACCGCGGCATCTTCCGCGCCGCCGACGGTGGCACCCTGCTGCTGGACGAAATCTCGGAAATGCCGCTGGGTCTGCAGGCCAAGCTGCTGCGGGTTCTGCAGGAAAAGAAAGTGACCCCGCTGGGCAGCCAGAAAGAGGAAACCGTTGACGTACGTGTCATCGCCACCTCGAACCGCGACATGCTGGCCGAAGTTGAAGCCGGTCACTTCCGCGAAGACCTCTACTACCGTCTGAACGTATTCCCGCTGGCGACCCAGGAACTGGCCGCCCGCCCCGAAGATATTCCCGCCCTCGCAACTGCGATGATCCGCCGCCACACCCCCGAAGGGGCCACCCTGCCGCTGCTGAGCGATGAGGCTGTGGCCACCCTGATGGAACACAAGTGGCCGGGCAACGTGCGTGAGCTGGAAAACGTGGTTCAACGCGCTCTGGTGCTGCGCACCGGTGACGTGGTGGGCGCCGCGGACATCATGCTGACCGCAAATGCGGCGATGATCCCCGGCTTTAACATCAACGCCCCGATCGCGGCACAAGCCGCATAAAACAAGAGGGCAAACTTGAGGTAAGCCATGACTATTTCGAGCCTTTCGGGAAATTCGACGTTAGCGGCCCTGAACGCCCGCGCCGCGTCGCAGCTCCAGAACAGCACGCAAACTGCCCTGCCGGCCGGGTTGCCCAACCCAACCGAGCCAGAGACCCCAAACTTTGCCGAACGTCTCGGTGATGCATTGAACAAGGTCAATGAAGCTCAGGCCACAGCCAATAAATCGGCCTTCGCCTATGAGACCGGCGCGACCGACAATCTGGCTTCGGTGATGGTGGATCAGCAGGTGTCTTCGCTGGGCTTCCAGTTCACCATGCAGGTGCGCAACAAGGCTCTTTCCGCCTACCGCGATATTATGAACATGCCGGTTTGATCCGGCGCCTAACGGCAAACTAGACGAGAGTTTCGATGGACAGCACGACCAACCCAGTCGCCCCCACCGAAGGTGCAACGCCCGCCCAGCAGGGCAAGGCTTATCTGGCGCAAGCGCAACAGATGATCAGCCAACCTGCGGTGCGACGTGCCCTGCCTGCGATCATTCTGGTCGTGGTCGCGGTGATGGGTCTGATGGTCTATATGATGCTGGCCCAGCCGAAACGTCTCAGCCTTTATTCGGATCTGCCAGAGGCCGACAAGGCCCGCGCCGTGGAGGTTCTGACCTCCAACGGGATCGATGCGGTGATCGACCAGGGAACAGGCACTCTGCGCGTCACCGAAACCGATTATCACAAGGCGCGGATGCTTCTGGCAACCGAAGGCCTGCCGGCCGGCACCCCGGACGGTATGAGCACCCTCAGCGACATGCCAATGGGCGCTTCCCGCTCGGTCGAGGCTGCGCGTCTGCGCCGCATGAATGAGCTGGACCTGGCGCGTTCGATCACCGAGTTTTCCAACGTGACCTCGGCGCGGGTGCATCTGGCCCTGCCCGAACAAACCGCCTTTATCCGCGATACCAAACCGCCACGCGCCTCGGTCTTTGTCCAGGTTGCGCCGGGTCGCGCACTGGATGAAGGTCAGGTCAGCGCCATCGTTTCGCTGGTCTCCACCTCGGTGCCGGGCATGACCCGCGCCAATGTTTCGGTGGTCGATCAAACCGGCCGCCTGCTGTCCCGCGAAGGCGGCGACCCGATGAGCGAGCTGTCGACCCAACAGCTGGGCCACCGCAAACAGATGGAAAACCTCTACCGTCAACGGATTGAGGCGCTTCTGTCACCCATCGTCGGCGCCGGCAATGTCGCCGCTGAGGTGACGGTGGACATGGACTTCACACGCTCGGAAATCACCGCCGAAGAATATATGCCCAATGGCTCGGTCATCCGCTCGGAACAGGAAATGATCCAGCAGAACAGCCAGCAGCAGGCCAAAGGCATCCCCGGTGCCGTCTCCAACACGCCGCCGCAGGAAACCCAGCTGGTCGAAGAAGGCCCCGGTGTGACCGTGCGCAACACCAATGCGGTGAACAACAACACCACCACCAACGCGACCCGCAACTATGAGGTCAGCCGCCGGGTGGAAACCACGCAACCGGCCAGCGCCCAGATCGTACGGATCCACGCCGCTGTGTTGCTGCGCACCCCCGCGGGCACCATGGCCGAAGATGGCTCCCTGGTGCCGGGCGCCCTGCCCGACAGCGTGATGCGCGACGCCGAAGCGCTGGTTCGCTCGGCCATCGGGTTTCAGAACGGTCGCGGTGACACTGTGACCCTGTCGGCCCAGCCGTTCATTGACACTTTCGCCGAAGTGGCCAACCCCTGGTACAAAGAAGGCTGGGTGATGAACACCGCCCGATACGCCGCGCAGATCGCCGTCTTGGCCATCGTGGTGCTGGGTCTGGTGAAGCCAATCGTTGACCGCCTGCTGTTCTCGCCCGCAGCGCCCGCCGCCCCGATGGGCATGGGGGCCCCGATTGGCGGCGCACCGGGCCAGATGGGTGACGCAATCGAAGTTGGCCCCGGTGAAACCCTGGCCGAGGTCCGCGCCCGCCTGGATGGGTTTGAGCCCGCAGGCAACCCGTGGTCCCATGTGTCCTACGAAGAAAAACTCGCCCTGATCCGCGACCTGACCCACAGCGACGGCGACCGTATCGCCACTGCGTTCAAGTCGATGATCGAAGACGACAACTCTCAGCTGAAGTGATCTACTATGCCTAGAACCATGACCATCGATGACCTTGGCGGCACCCAAAAAGCAGCCGTTTTGATGATGCTCTTTGGCGAAGAGGCAGCAGCCAATATCCTTGGCTACCTCAGTCCGGCCGAAGTGCAGCAGCTGGGCACCGCGATGTATATGGTGCGCAATGTGGAACACTCGACCGTGGATGCGGTGCTGAATGAATTCCTGCATGACCTGCGCGAACAGACCGGTCTGGGCGTCGGCGTGAACACCTATATCAAAGACGTGCTGACCAAGGCCCTTGGCAACGACAAGGCGCATTCGGTCCTCAGCCGGATCCCGCGCACCTCGTCCGAGCGCCCGATTGAGATCCTGGAGTGGATGGACGCCCATGCAGTTTCGGAACTGATTGTCGACGAACATCCCCAGATCATCGCGCTGGTCATCGCCTCATTGGACCCAGGTGTGGGTGCCGAGGTGCTGAAGCTGATGCCCGAAGAGGTGCAGTCCGACATCATTCACCGGATTTCCAACCTGGCCAACGTTCAGCCCGAAGCGCTGAAGGATCTGGAACAGGTGATCCAGAAGAAGTTCCAGGCCAACACCACCCTGCGCGCCAGCCAGATGGGCGGCGTGAAGGCCGCGGCCCGCATCATGAACTTCACCAAACAGGATATGGAGCAGCGCATCCTGAAGGATGTTCAGAAACACGACAAAACGCTGGTCACCGCCCTGCAGGACAACATGTTCGTCTTCGACAACCTCATCAAGTCGGACGATCGCGCCATTCAGACCCTGCTGCGCGAAGTGGAAAACCGCACCCTTATTCTGGCCCTGCGTGGCGCCGACGAAATCCTGCGCGACAAGCTTCTGGGCTGTATGTCCACCCGGGCGGCTGCCGCCATCGCGGACGAGATGGAGGCCCTTGGCCCCGTCCGTCTGACCGAGGTGCAAAATGCGCAGAAAGAGGTTATTGCTGTAGCACGGCGTCTGTCTGACGAGGGCACCATCACCCTCGCCGGTCGTGGCGGCGAGGTTATGGTTTAAGGTTCTGGTTTATAAGGAGGATCCGATATGGGCTTCCACAAAGACATGTCCGTTCAGGCGCTTGATATTGAGTCCATCAACTCAATCCTGCGCAAAAACCGTGACGGCAATTTCCGCCCCCGCGCCTTTGAGCAGATCCCCGAGGATCAGCCCGCCGATGCCGCGCTGGAGGAAAACGGCCTTGGCACCCCGGTGCAGACCGAAGAGGTTGCCCCGCCAGAGCCCGAGCCCAATGCCGAGCTTGAGGCACTGCAGGCTGCGGCCCATAAGACCGGCTACACCGAAGGTTTCGCCGAAGGCTATCAGAAAGGCCTCGCCGAAGCGCCCGAACCTGACCCCGCCCCTGCCCCCGAAGCCCAGGCCCATCTGGAAGAGGCCACGCGCCTGTTCAGCGATCTGGCGCGATCCCTCACCGATCACGCTGCCGATCACCACACTGCCCTGCGTCAGGCGATGGAACAGACGCTGCTGACGCTTGCCAGTGACCTCGCCGGTCAGCAGATTGATGCCCTGCCCGCCGCCTTTGCCCAGAAGGTTGAGGAACTGGTGGAACGGGTGGGCAAGACGGTGGATTGCACCCAGATCCATCTGAACCCCGAAGATATGGCGGTGATTGAACCTTCGCTTGCCGGCTCTGACATCATTGATGGCTGTGTCCTGCAACAGGATGAGGCGCTGCCGCGCGGCGCAGTGGATATCCGTTCCGGCCCCAACCGGGTTCAAAGCGCCCTGCCAGAGTTTGACGATGGCGGCCTGCCCGCAGATTGGGATGACACCGAAATTCAGATCGCGGATGCCGGCCAATGAGCGCCACCATCCTTGAGCGGCTGAGACATGATCTGGCCACCCTGCCCGAACGCACCGCGCCGCAGATCAGCGGCCAGGTGGTGCGCTATGACGGGCTGGTTGTGGAATGTTCCGGCTTTCCGGCCTCCCCCGGTGACCTCTGCCTGATTTACCCGCGTCACGCCGGCCCCGGTGCCGCCCCGGTTGAGGGTGAGGTGGTGGGCTTTTCCGACGGCAAGAACCTGTTGTTTCTGGACACCGCTGGCGCGCAGATCACGCTGGGCGATCCGGTTGTCCTGCGCCGTGCCGGCCGCATGTGCGAGGTGGGTCCTGAGCTGCTGGGCCGTGTGATTGATGCCAGCGGTGCGCCATTGGATGGCCGCCCTGCCCCGAAACCCTCTGACCTCTGGCCCTTGGCGGGCAAACCGCTGAACCCGCTGGCCCGTGGCCCGGTCAAGGAAGTGCTGGACGTCGGCGTGCGGATCCTCAATTCCTCGATGACCATTGGTCGTGGTCAGCGTGTTGGCATCATGGCGGGATCGGGCGTCGGAAAATCCGTGCTGATCGAAATGATGACCCACAACACCACGGCAGATGTGATCATCGTTGGCCTCATCGGCGAACGTGCCCGTGAGGTCGGTGATTTTGTCAGCCGCGTGATGACACCCGAGGCGGCCGCAAGGGTTTGCGTTGTCGCGGTGCCAGCCGACCGTTCACCGCTCTTGCGCCTGCGCGCGGCCAACCGCACCACCGCCATTGCCGAATACTTCCGCGATCAGGGCAAGGATGTGCTGCTGATCATGGACAGTCTGACCCGTGTCGCCCATGCCAAACGTGAGGCCGGGCTGGCGCTTGGTGAACAGCCCACCGCCAAAGGCTACACGCCTTCGGTGATCTCAATGATCCCGTCGCTGATTGAACGCTGCGGTCCCGGCCTGCCCGGTCAGGGGACGATCACCGCGCTTTACACCGTGCTGGCAGATGGTGATGACACCACCAATGACCCGGTTGTAGACTCGGCCCGGGCGATCCTTGATGGCCACATGGTGCTCAGCCGCGCCCAGGCGCAGCGCGGCATCTACCCTGCGATTGATCTGCCCGCCTCGGTCAGCCGGGTGATGAATGACATCGTGCCGCCCGAACATGTGACCGCCAGCCAGCGGCTGCGCCGTCTGATTTCGCTTTATAACGAAAACCGCGACCTGATGCTGATGGGCGGCTATAGCGCCGGTCAGGACAAGGATCTGGACGCGGCGATCAAGAACTGGCCGCAGATCGAAGGTTTCATCTGCCAGATGAAACACGAAAAGGTCACCTTCGAAGAAAGCCAGAAACAGCTGCTTGAGCTGATTGGGATGACCTCATGAATAAGCCGAACGGAAACCATCTGAAGCTGATGGCCAAAGCCGAAACGATCAAACAGGCCGATCTGGCAAAGAAACTGCGCCGCGCTCAGGATGAGATGAACAACATCACCGCACAGGCCGGATCCATCAAGCGGATGCTGCATGAACATGGCGGCCAGCTGAAAGGTGCGCAGAACTCGGCACAACTGGCCAATACGCTGCGTCTGGGCCAGCAGCTGGAGGGGTTTCGCAGCACCCTGTCGATCCAGAAAGCGCAATCCGAACGCCGCTTGAAAAAGGCCCAAACCGAACTGGCGCAAAGCGGTCACAAGCTTGAAATGCTGAGTGAAAAAGCCAAGGTCATGGACGCTCAACAAAATTCTGAATGAGCGCCCCACCTTGGCACGGATGCTGCATTAATCGTGGCAAAACCAGTTCCAAGGACCGGAAAAAAACATGCAAAACAACGTTGTGCCTGCCATCTTGACCCTCGCACCCGGCAGCGGTTCGGGCACCATGAATGGCCAGCAAATCGCGCAACCCGTCCTGCCTGGCGCTGCGGCGCCCATGGATTTCGCTGCCTTGATGCAAACCCAGCCTGCAACAGGCACCGCAGCCGGTGCTGCGTCTGGCCCCACCCCGGTGGGCCTGCCGCCTGTGTCGCCGGACACTCTGGTCGGCGAAGGTGGCGAAGCGGCTGAGCTGAGCCCCGAAGCCCTGGCCGCCCTTGCCGCAACCACCGGCGCGGCGGCGGGCAATATCTCAAGCGTGATTGCCACGAAATCTGGTCCCGTGGCCCTGTCTGACTTTGCCGAAGGGGATGAAGATCCTGATCTGCTGGCAGCGCTTCAGGCCGAGGAGGTCACCACCCCGGCCGCCAGCCTTGCCACCGCTCAGCAGATGAAGGAACGCCAGTCGCTGCGCGCGCCCACTGTGAAACCGGCTGAGGCAGGCACCTCCACCGAAGGCGCCGCAGCAACGCTGATGCGCAATGCTGAGATGCTGACGACAGGGGACGGTCAACAGGCCACCGCTGACGCCGATGCAACGCAGGTTGTGACCGCCACGACGGACAAGGTCACCAAGGCAACGGAGACTGCACAACAGGCAACCGCCCCGGGTGTCCAGCAACACACCGCAGGTGACGCTACCCCCGCCGGGACGGCACAGAAAGCGCAGCTGCTGAACTCCACTGCCCCGCTGCCTCAGACGCAGCAGCCCACAGCTCCAGAGGCCACACCAACGGGTGAGAGCAAACCAACATTGGCCCAGATGGCCCCCTACTCGATGACGCAGATCAACGCGCCAAAGACGCAGGCGCAGGATGGGCCCGAGGCAGCCCCCACCGTCGCTGAGATGGAGGCGAAGCTGAAGGCAGAGATCCTGTCGACGAGCCAAGAACAGGGCAAGGGCGCGGCAAAGCAAATTGACCCTTCAACTGCTGCTGCGATCAAATCTGTAGCTGCACCTGCACTTGAAAATGCCAAGACGACTTCTGAAAAGGCCGCGCCGGTGATTGCACGTGCAGCCGCAGCAGCCGACGCGACACCTCAGGAGACGGGCACGGCAGAGGACACATTGACAACGAAGGTCGCGGAGCTGCCAACCCAGGCCAACGCCTTTGGCCTGCGTGGACGTCTGGCACAAGCCCAGGCACCAGCACAGGCTGACGCCTCCACGCAACCCGCGCCGCAAACCCTGGCCCAGGGTCAGGGGCAGACCCAAGGTCAGGGACAGGGACAGGCCCAACAGCAGGCTGCCCCGTTGCCAGGCGCAACGCCCCAAACGGCGTCAGCAAATGACGCCGCTCAAGCGCAAGGCACCGCGCCTGATGCAGGCAGCAAAATGGCTTATGACACCACCAAGGTGCAGCCTGATCTGAAGGCAGAACTGACCGCAGAGATGAAACCGGGTGTGGCTCAGATGAGCCCGGCACAGACCGCCGCGCAATCCGCCGCTGTTGCCCCGCAACAGGCGATGATGGCAGGGGCCGAAGCCTCAGCTCAGACACAGGCCACACAGGCCCTGGCGCAGTCAAACGTCACCGCACAGGCTGAGGCCGCGCAGCCGCAGACCGCCACCAGCCAAGGCGCACCGATGACCCGCAGCCTGATGATGACGGATCGCGAATGGCCGACCCAACTGACCGCCATGGTCAAGGAAGCACGCGATCTGACACAGGGAGACATCGAAATTGCCCTGCAACCTGAACGGCTTGGCAAGATGACCATCCGGATGGAGATGCGCGATAACGCCGTTGCCGTAACAATTGTGACCGACAATGACTCTTCGGCACGATTGTTGAATGACAACCAAGCAAGACTTGCTGATCTGATGAAACAGGCCGGGTTGGATCTGACCCAGCACAATGCATCATCCGGACAGCAGGGCCGCGAACAGGCGGGCTTGGGTGGTCAGGCCGGGGGCAATCCCGGTGGTCACGGACAGTCCTCTGACACGAACCAACCGGCCACCGCCCAGATCCTGGGTGGCGATGCTGGCACAATGAACCCCGCCGCCGAAGACGACGGCATTGATATTTTGGCCTGAGGTAAAAGGTAATGGCAGACGCAACAGCAAACGCCCCCGCCAAGAAGAAAGGCGGCGCAGTTAAAATGGTCCTGCTTTTGGTCACAGGCGCTGGTCTGGCGGCTGGTGGTTTCTTTGGCGGCAAGTACTTCGCTGAATCCAGCATGAGCCCCGCCGATGAGGTGCTGCGCCTCATTGAAGAAACTAACATGCAAACCGCCGATATGGGCGAAGATGGACCAATGAAAGTGTCCAAAGAGATGCCGGATGAGCCGGTCTTTGTGACCCAGTATTTTGAGTTCCCTGAACCGCTGACCACCAACCTGAAAGGATCCAGCCGGTTCCTGCAGTTGGGGATTGGTCTGTCCACGCAATATGATGAGGCGGTGCTGAACAACGTGCAGAACCATGAGATGGCGCTACGCTCGGACATTCTGGCGGTGCTGTCCACCTATACCGAGACCGATGTTGAGGGCACCGAGGGGCGCGATCGTCTGGCGGATGAACTGCTGAAAGTGGTGAACCGCCGGCTGGAGAAGCTGGAAGGCTTCGGCGGCATCGAGAGCGTTTTCTTCCCCACCTTCGTAATGCAGTGAGGCAGGCGAATGGCCGGTACACACAAACTATCCAGTAACGAACTTGCCGAGCTTGTCGGCGGCCTGATGGATCTCGACGCCGGGGATGGCGACGAGCTGAAAGACGGTGAGATAAGTTACAAACCGTATAAGTTTGGTGAAAATAACCTGTCGCTTATGGGCGACTACTACGGTCTGCGGATGATCAACGAACGGTTCTGCCGTCTGGCACGTTCGGTGTTTCTGCCGATGTTGCGTCTGCAGCCGCGGATCTCCTCTTTCCCGCCGGAAATCAAAACCTTTGCCGATTACACCGATGAGGTGGAAAACTTCGTCTCATTGACCACCAGCCGCATTGAAGCGCTGCGCGGTAGCCAGATGCTGGTGATCCCGCCCGATTTCATCTCAATGCTGACCAACAGCTACTACGGTGGTGAAATCGCGGTGCAGCCGATCACCCGGACGGAATTCACCGGCACCGAACAGCGCGTGATCGAACTGGTCTCAGACGGGTTGAACACCGCCCTGGCGCATTCCTGGCGCGATCTGATGCCGATCAATTTCGAACTACAGAACCGCGAAGAAAACCTGAGCTTTGCCTCATTCGCCGATGCCGAGGACATGGTGATCAACTGCTCCTTCATGGTGCAGCTGCCCGATACCGATCCGGCGAACTTTGATGTGATTTACCCGCTTCAGACATTGAAGCCGATTGCCATGCAGCTGCGTTCGCGGATGCATTCTGACCTGATGGAAGAGGACCTGACCTGGCGCGAAAAGCTGGAACAGGCTGTTCTGCAGGTGCCGCTGGACATCACCGCCGTCTTGGCGGAGCCGCAAATGCCCCTGGGCCGTGTCAGCCAGGTGGCGGCCGGTGATGTGGTGCCGGTGGCGATGACCCCTGCCCCGAAACTCCTGGTCGAAGGCCGACCGCTGTTTGATGCCGACCTCGGTGAGGCCTCCGGCAAATCCGCCCTGAACCTGACCCGCCGTCTGGCGGAAACCAGCTCTTAAGACTGCTCGCGAAGAAGAACCTGTATGATGAGTGACGAAACCCTGATGGAAGAAACCGCTGGTCTGCCTGCCACTTCGGGCGCTGGTGTTCCCGACACCACGGATGCGGGGCTGCTGGGCGGTTTGGGTGTGCTGGATACGGTCAAGGTCCGCCTGACCGTTGAGGTGGGCCGGACCCAGATCACCATTCAGAACCTGTTGAAACTGAACGAGGGTTCGGTTGTGGAACTGGACCGTCTGGCCGGTGACCCGCTGGACATTCAGATCAACGGCACAACCATCGCCAAAGGCGAAGTTGTGGTGGTCGGTGAACGGTTTGGCATCCGCTTTGGCGATATTGTCGATCCCAAAGATCGCGTAAACATCTGACCTAACGCGATCACCCCGGGGTGCTTGCGCCCTAAGACATTGAAAAACCAAGGAACGGGGCCCTGCCCCGCGCCTTGTGCTATTTCATAAAAATCTGCGCCAGACTTGGCACGAAACATGCCCCTAAACGGTCAAGGTAACCGTTTAGGAGAGGCGTGTTATGGATATTGTTGCACTAGACCAGCTGCTGACCGTTGGGGGCTTTCTGGCCGTCCTGTTCGTGGCGCTCTTTGTTATTAAAACCAACAAAGGGAAACTGAAAACCAAACTGACCCAAGACCGCCGCATGGCGATCGGTGAGGTCACCGCATTGGGTCCAGACGCCCGTGCGATGCTTCTGCGCATTGATGAGCAAGAGTTCCTGGTGGTCACTGCCAAACGGCAGGCCCCGGTGATCACCCCGCTGGCCAGCCAAAAATCAGGCACAAAAACCGGTCAAGAAACCGGACGCGCCACAGACACCCCAGCCCTTGATGCCAACACACTTGCCCGGATCGCCGCATGAAACACCTGTTCCCCGTCGTAATTGGTCTCACGGTTTTGGCGGCCTCGCCCGCTTTGGCGCAGGGACTGCCTGCGCTGCAGATCACCAGCCCCGCCGGAGGGGATGAGACGCAGTATTCCCTGTCGCTGCAAATTCTGGCGCTGATGACCGCGCTGACGGTGCTGCCCTCCATCGTTTTGGGGATGAGCGCCTTCACCCGGATCATCATTGTTCTGTCGATCCTGCGTCAGGCCCTTGGCACCCAGCAGACCCCGCCGAACCAGGTGCTGGTCGCGATTGCGCTGTTCCTTGGCTTCTTTGTCATGCAGCCGATGCTGTCGCTGGTCTATGAAACCGCCGTCGGCCCCTATCTGGATGGCAATATGGCCGCGCCCGAGGCAATGCAGAAAGCGCGGGTTCTGATCTCGGGCTTCTTGATTGAAAACACCCGCCAGAACGATCTGATGATGTTCATGGATCTGTCCGGCAGCGGCCCTTATGAGAGCAACGAAGACGTGCCCTTGGCCGTTATGCTGCCCGCCTTCATCACCTCGGAACTAAAGACCGCCTTCCAGATCGGTTTCCTGCTGTTCCTGCCTTTCCTGGTAATCGACATGGTGATCGCCTCGATCCTGATGGCGCTGGGTATGATGATGCTGTCGCCGATGCTGGTGTCGCTGCCGTTCAAACTGTTGCTGTTTGTGCTGGTGGATGGCTGGGCGCTGACCATGGGCTCTCTCGTGAACTCTTTCTCCAGCGGTGTAGGAGCCTGACAAGATGGATTTTGACGCCAATATCGAACAGTTGCAGATCGCCTATTGGAAGATCCTGATGACCGCAGGCCCGGTACTGGGCGTGGCCCTTGCTGTGGGTCTGACCGTCGGCATCATTCAGGCCGCCACATCGATCAACGAAGCAACGCTGTCCTTCGTGCCGAAGCTGGCCATCGTTTTGCTGACGATGGGTCTGGCCTCGGGCTTCATGCTGACCACGATGTCGGACTACTTCGTCCACATCTTCGAACTGGTCGCGAGCATGCGCTAGATGCTTGAGGATCTGATCACATACGATTCCGGGGTGCCGGGTCTGGAGCTGGCCAAGCTCATCGACCTGTCCGTCCTGTTCCTGTTTGGAATGCTGCGCGTTGGGGCCTTCTTGATGGCAGCGCCCATCTTTGGTGCGCGGTTCATTCCCCTGCAGGTGCGTATTGTGGCCTCCGTGATCCTCACTATCCCGGTGATCGCCTATGCAGAAATGCCCACGATTGAGGCGCTGACCAGCCCGGCAGGTGTCGGCATGGTAATCGGTGAATTGGCGCTGGGGGCCTCAGCCGGGCTGATCCTGATGATCTTTTTCGCCGCCGCGGTTGTCGCCGGTGACCGGATCGCCACCACGGCCGGTCTGGGCTTTGCCGCGCAGGTTGATCCCACCTCGGGCGCGACGGCGCCGGTTATCTCACAGCTGTTCTCGCTTGGGCTTCTGGTGCTGTTTCTGTCAGTTGACGGGCATCTCACGGTGCTGCGGCTGATCTTTGACAGCTATATCCACATCCCCCCCGGCACTGTTTTTGACTTCTCCGGCATTGCCCAGGCGGGCATCGCTGCGGGCGGTGAGATGTTTGCCCATGCGGCGCGTCTGATGATGCCGGTGGTTTCGGTTCTGTTGCTGGTCAACATGGGCATCGGTGTGATGACCCGTTCGGCCCCGCAATTGAATATTTTCTCTTTTGGTTTCCCGCTGACCCTCTCGGTCACCATGGTGCTGCTCTACCTGGGGGCACCGGTGCTGGGTCTGGCGATGGACAAGCTGATCGACGCTGCAATCCAAGCGTTGACGCTGATGATGACAGGAGCGGCAAATGGCTGAAGGCGGCGCTGGCGACAGTCAGGAAAAAACAGAGGAGCCAACTCCGAAGAAGAAACAGGACGCGCGACAGGAAGGCAAAGTTGTCACCTCCAAGGAGATGTTCGTTTTCGCCTCGATGCTGAGTGCGATGGTGATCCTGATGGCCGGCAGTTTTGCCGGCAAGGCGCTGGCGCGGGATTTCGCCAGCTTTTTCCGCTTTGGTGGCGCTGAAAACTTCGACAGCCTGATCCTGACCCGCCTCGAAGACTCGCTCTATCATGTTCTGGTGATCGGCATGGTGCTGGGTGTGCCGATGCTGATCGCAACCGTGGCCATGCAGGCCGCGATGGGCGGCGGCATCCTGTTTGCCACCACCAATATGAAGCCCAAGTTTTCCAAGCTGAACATCCTGTCCGGCATCAAACGCATGGTTTCGGCCAAGGCAGCGATTGAGCTGCTGAAGGCTGTGATGAAGGTCACCATGCTCAGCGTTGCCGCTGGTGTGGTGCTGTGGCAGTGGCTGCCAACCCTGTCCTCCACCGCCTTTATGGGGGTGGGCGAACAGTTCTCCATGCTGTCCTCGGTCTCCTATCAGGTGCTGATGGCGCTGGTTCTGGCACTGGCCATCATCGGTGCGGTGGATCTGATCTGGCAGATCTATTCGATGAACAAGCAGCTGAAGATGTCCAAGCAGGAAATCAAAGAGGAAAGCAAACAGACCCAGGGTTCGCCTGAGGTCAAAGGTGCAATCCGCCGCAAACAGATGGAGGCCGCCCAGAACGGCGCCGCTCGCCGTGCGGCACTGGATGACGTGAAAGATGCCACCGCGATCATCACCAACCCGAAACACTTCTCGGTCGCGCTGCGCTATGTGCCGGGTGAAGATGATGCGCCCACCGTGCTGGCGCTGGGTGAAGGGGCGATGGCCTTCCAGATCCGTGAGCTGGCCAAAGAACATGACGTCACCATCCTGCCGGTGCCGCCGTTGGCCCGTGCGCTCTACTTCACCTCGAAAATCGGCGGTGAGATCCACCCGGGCCTTTATGCAGCGGTGGCGACCATTCTGGCCCATGTTTACCACCTGGATCAGGAACCCGATGCAGAACTGCCTGAGGTCGAGCTGACCAAAGAGTTCCAGTTCAACGAACATGGCAAGAATGCTGCATAACGAATGACACCTGCGGGCCCCATCGGCCCGCCCCCGCCAAGGAATGGAGACACAGATGATGATGCAACGACGCGAAAAAGGCGCCTATGGCCAGATGATCTCAACCCTGTGTTTTGCCGGGGTTGGCCTGTTCCTGCTGGGGGAGGTCATGGTGACAGAGGGTGATCCGCTGCGTTCGCTGGTGATGTCGTTCTGTGCGCTGCTGTCGCTGGCGGGCGCCTTGCGGTTTCAGATCGCCAAACTGGCTGACGCCCTGCCCCGCTGGCTGGGCCGCTCTGACTAACCTTCAGCCCAGGTCATCCCCCAAAGCCACCCGCCAAAAGCAAAACCGGGCGGTCCCGAGGGACCACCCGTTTCTCTTGGAGAGAGAGATTGCGCTGCGGAGATGGGGTGTTTGGGGACGGGGATCCATCCCCGCAGACTTGGTGAAACTGGGGATGTGACCTTAGATAATCGTCTTGGTCACGGTCGGGATGAACCAGAGCCAGAACATCGTGCCGCTGGCGATATAGGGCACCAGCCACCAACCACCCATCATAGGCTTGTCCGACTTTTCTTTGTTCATCGCAGCAGGTGCAGGGAAAGATACCGGTGTTGCATCTACCAGGGCGGCGGGCTGAAACTGGAACGACATGGGGACCTTCCTTTCGGTATCTCGTTTGCGGTTGCGATCTGACGCTGTCTTGGCGTCTGACCTCATGATTGCCCAAGGTCCGTTGGGATTGCTACGTCGCATAGGAAGAGGCCCCTGAAGAATAGGTTTGGGGTACGCCTACAAAAGTATGTAGGCGCGTAGTTTAATGTCGGTAAAATCCGGTCGTTCTCAGCCAAATTGATGCAAATTCCGGGCCAATCTGCCGCGTGAAAACAGGAATTTCGCAGTTTTCTCGCCAATTCCTCACATTTTTTGCGATCCGCCGTTTTAGGAGATTCGCCTGAGCTTTTGGCCCAGAAATCACCGGCTCACCGCTTTGCGTGGGCCCGAAACGACACACGCAAAAATCGTAATTTCCACCCCTGAAAAAACCCAGGGCGCAGAACCCCGCGGTTCCTATGGCGTCGCCCTGTGCCGTTTCGGAAATCTCGTGCCGGGAATTGATACACTTTCGCGACGGAAAGCCGCGTTTCGCGACTGGCCAACACCGTAGTTTCCCCGTATAGCAGCGCCCCAAGCAACTGACCGGAGGATCCTTGCTTGCTCGACCTTAGTACGCTGCGCAGCGACCTTGCCGACCATTACGATCTGGCGCCCAACCCGCGGCTGGCCGACAGCATGTCGGACATCTACGCCCGTATGGACCGGGTGGTATCACCGCCCGAATGGGTCACCTATGCGCCCTATGTCAAAGCCATCAATGACCTGAAGGCCCAGCGCAACGCCGCCATTCTGGCCCACAACTACATGACGCCGGATATCTACCACGGGGTTTCTGACGTTGTCGGTGACAGTCTGCAGCTGGCGATTGAGGCCACGCGGGTTGAGGCAGACGTGATCGTTCAGGCCGGCGTGCACTTCATGGCCGAGACCTCCAAGATCCTGAACCCCGCCAAAACCGTTCTGATGCCGGATATGGAGGCGGGCTGCTCGCTGGCCTCCTCGATCACCCCGGCGGGTATCGCAGAGATGCGGGCGAAATACCCCGGCGCGCCGGTGGTCACTTATGTGAACACCACTGCTGAGGTCAAAGCCGCCTCTGACATTTGTTGCACCTCCTCCAACGCGGCGCAGATCGTCGCCGCGCAGGAAAGCGACACTGTCATCATGACGCCGGATCAGTATCTGGCGCAGAACGTTGCCAAACAGGTGCCCGGCAAACGCATCGTCTGGTGGGAAGGCTCCTGCATTGTGCACGAACGCTACACCGCGCAGGATCTGAAAGATTTCCGCGAATGGAACCCCGGCACCCGCATCATTGCGCACCCGGAATGCCCGCCTGATGTGGTGAATGAGGCTGATTTCTCCGGCTCCACCGCTGGCATCATTGCCTATGTGGAAAATGAACGCCCCGAAAAAGCAATGCTGGTCACCGAATGCTCCATGGCCTCCAACATCTCGGACGCCTTGCCGGATGTGGATTTTGTCGGCCCCTGCAACATGTGCCCCTTCATGAAGAAGATCTCGCTCGAGAAGATCCTTTATTCCCTGCACACAATGTCGACCCCGGTAGAGGTTGACCCCACCGTGGCCGAAGGCGCCCGGCTGGCGGTTGAGCGCATGATCGATGTCAGCCGGAAATTGGGTCTCTGATCTGAGCTGAACCGTCTGGGCATCACCTGTGGGAGGGGCGTCATGACAGAAGATGTGCAAGAGGTTGAGACCAATCGCATCGTGATTGTCGGTGCGGGGCTGGCCGCGCTTTATGCGGCGCTGAACCTTGCGCCCCATCCGGTTTTGATGATCTCGCCCGACCCTTTGGGCGAAGGGGCTTCTTCCGCATGGGCACAGGGCGGTGTGGCGGCGGCGATGGGGGATCCCGACAGCCCCGACAGCCACTCCAAAGACACGCTGGCCGCAGGGGCCGGCACCGTTGATCCCGCCGTCGCCCAGCGGGTGACGCAGGAGGCGCGCGATCACATTCTGGATCTCACCCGGCGTGGCGCGCCTTTTGATCGCGACAGTGAGGGCGGCTATGTGCTGTCACGCGAAGCGGCCCACAGCTACGCCCGTGTGGTGCGGGTCAAAGGCGACCAGGCTGGCGCCGAAATCATGCGCGCGCTGATCGCGGAAGTGATGGCGACCCCGTCAATCCAGGTGCTGGAAGGTGTGATGGCCGCAGGGCTGGAGACCGAAGATGGCACCGTTCAGGGCGTTTGGGTCGAACCCTCAGACATGGACCACCGCGCCGCGCCGCTGCTGATTAAGGCACCTGCGGTGCTGCTGGCCGGTGGTGGCTCAGGCGGTCTCTATAAGCTGACAACCAATCCGCCCCGGATCCGGGGCCAGGTGATTGGCATGGCGGCGCGGGCCGGGGCGCAAATCGCCGACGCCGAATTTGTGCAATTTCACCCCACTGCCATCGATATGGGCGAAGATCCCGCACCCTTGGCCACCGAGGCCCTGCGCGGCGAAGGCGCGATCCTTGTGAACAAGGACGGCGAACGCTTCATGCAGGCGGTCCATCCTGATGGCGAACTGGCCCCGCGTGACGTGGTCGCCCGCGCCATCTATGCCCAAACGCAGGCCGGCAAGCGCCCGGCGCTCGACACCCGCGCCGCGCTGGGGGATGCGGTCACCCGCCAGTTCCCTGCCGTGGCCGCGGCCTGTGCGCGGGGCGGCATTGATCCGGTCAAGGGCACCATCCCCGTGGCCGCCGCAGCGCATTACCACATGGGCGGCATCGCCACCGATCTGCAGGGCCGCGCCACGCTTGGCCAGCTTTGGGTCTGTGGGGAAGCTTCCTCAACCGGGTTGCATGGCGCGAACCGCCTGGCCTCCAACGGTTTGCTGGAAGCACTGGTTTTCGCCCGCATCTGCGCCCGCGATATAGCGGCGACCACTGCACCCGATCCCGCTGAGGAGGTCACCCTCACCTTCCGCCCCGGTGGTCAGGCCCCAGATCCCCAAGCGGTTGAGCAGCTGCGCCAGATCATGACCGATCACGTTGGCGTGTTGCGCGACGCAACCGGTTTGCAGACCGCCCTGCGCCAGATCAACCTGTTGGAGGGAGCGCAGCCAGACTGCCCCGCCTTCCGCAACATGACCGCCACCGCCACGCTGATCACCGCTGCGGCGCTCTTGCGTGAAGAAAGCCGCGGCGCCCATTGCCGCCTTGATTTTCCCGAAACCAACGGCAAGGTCGGCACACGCAGCCTGATGACCCTGGACGCCGCCCTGCGCCTGCGCGCCGAAATCGTGAGTGAACCGACATGAGCCAAAGCTACGCCACCCTGCCCGACCTGATTTTGGAACCGCTAGTGAAATCCGCGCTGATGGAGGATCTGGGCACCTATGGTGACATCACCACCCGCGCAGTGATCCCCGCCGATGTCACCTATACCGCGCGGCTGAACGCCCGCGCCGATGGCGTGGCCTCAGGCCTGCAGGTGGCGGCAATTGCCTTCCGTCTGGTGGATCCCACGTTGCAGATCCGCATGTTGAAACGGGATGGTGAGCGGATCAGTAAAGGTGACACGCTGATGGAGATTGACGGCGCAGCCGCCTCAATCCTATCCGGTGAACGGGTAGCGCTGAACTTTGCCGGGCGTCTGACCGGTATTGCGACCCTGACCGCCGCCTTTGTGGCGGAAACCGCTGGCACCCAGACCCGCGTCACCTGCACCCGCAAAACCACCCCCGGTTTGCGCATCGTCGAAAAACAGGCGGTGCTGCATGGCGGTGGGTTCAACCACCGTTTCAGCCTGTCCGATGCCATCCTGATCAAGGACAACCATATCGCCGCAGCCGGCGGCGTGCGCGCCGTGTTGGAGGCCACCAAAGCCCACGCCAGCCATATGATGCGGGTGGAGATTGAGGTCGACACGCTGACCCAGCTTGATGAAGTACTGCGCACCGGTGGCGCCGATGTGGTGCTCTTGGACAATATGGACACCCCCACCCTGCAAGAGGCGGTGAAGCTGACAGCAGGCCGGATGGTGCTGGAGGCCTCCGGCAACATGAAGCTGGAGCGGATTGCCGAGGTTGCCGCGACCGGTGTTGATTACATCTCCTCCGGGGCGCTGACCCATTCGGCGCAGACTTTGGATCTGGGGCTGGATTTCTGAGCGCACCTGAATTTGTCTGATTTACGGGCAGTCGCCCAAAATTCGGGCAGACTCTCGTTAGCCCAGTAGTTTCCGCAATGACGCCCCGCGCGCGTCATTGCCCTTCATCGCTGCAACGCAGAAAATCCGAGGGACCAGCCACGGATTTTCCCTGCCATGCCCAAGAACCTCACCATCATCATCGTCGAAAAGGACCGCGACCGCGCGCTCCAGATCGTCGATGGGCTGAACGCCTCTGGCGATCATGCCATCACCGTCCTGTCCGAAGAAAGCGGGCTGGCCCGCCGGATTGCGGCGCTGGACCCGGATGTGGTGCTGATCGATATGGCCAGCCCGTCGCGCGACGCGTTGGAAGAACTGGCGCTGGCCTCCGGTCCGATGGATCGCCCCGTGGCGATGTTTGTTGACCACTCAGACGGGGCGTTGACCAAAGCCGCGATTGAGGCGGGCGTGTCCGCCTATGTGGTGAACGGGTTGCAGCAGGAACGGCTGACCCCAATCCTAGATGCGGCAATCACCCGGTTTCACATGGTCAGCCGCATGCGCAGTGAACTGGCCGCCACCCGCCGTGCCTTGGAGGAACGCAAAACCATCGACCGCGCCAAGGGCATTTTGATGAAAGCGCGTGGCGTCAGTGAAGATGAGGCCTATGCGCTGTTGCGCAAGGCCGCGATGGATCAGGGCCGCAAACTGGCCGAGGTGGCCGAAGCGTTGGTCAGCACCGCGGGGCTCTTGTCATGACCTATACCCTGCCCACTGGATACATCCCACTGACCGATGCCGCGCCGCTGATCATTGCCCGTTCCCTTGGGTTTGATGAGGAGGAAGGCCTGCATCTGGAGCTGCACCGCGCGCCCAGCTGGGCAACCCTGCGTGACTATCTGGCCATGGGCCGGGTGGAGGCCGCGCATCTGCTGGCGCCCCTGCCCATTGCTGCGGCGCTGGGGCTTGGCGGGGCGGCGCAACCGCTTGAGGTGCTTTCAGTCCTGTCGCTGAATGGCACCGTCATTGGGGTCAGCCCCGGACTGGCGCATTTGATGCGGGGCAACGGCTACCGCTTTGATTTTGCTGACGCGCGTGCCGCTGGCGAGGCGCTGTTTGCACTGGATCAGCCGCTGCGGGTCGGGGTGCCTTTCCCCTTCTCAATGCATGCCGAACTGCTGTTTTACTGGCTGGACGCGCTTGGCCTGCCCGCTGACCGACGCCCCACCATTCACACAGTGCCGCCCCCCCTGATGGCGGAGGCCATGGCAAAGGGTGAGATTGATGCCTTCTGCGTTGGCGAACCCTGGGGAACAATTTCGGTTGAAAACGGTGTGGGTGAACTGCTGCTGCCCGGTCAGGCCATCTGGCAGAGCGCACCCGAGAAGGTGCTGGCCACCCGCCACGGCTGGGCCGACCGACATCCTGATCTGGCCGGGCGCCTGATCCGCTGCCTATGGCGCGCGGGTCGCTGGTTGGGGGATGCCCAGAACATGACGACCTGCGCAGAAATCCTGTCACGGCCGGAACACCTTGGGGTGTCGCCCGATCTGATTGACCGGGCGCTGTCGGGGCGTCTGGTCGTTTCACCCCGCGGTGAGATCCGGCAGGCGGACCGGTTTGTAGCCTTCTTCGATGGCGCGGCCACCTTCCCCTGGCAATCTCAGGCGGCCTGGATCGGGGTGCAACTGGCGCGCCGGCATGGCCGCGATCCGGTGAAATCCGCGCAAGCTGCACAGGCAGTGTTCCGGGCCGATCTGCATCGCCATCATTTGTCCCAGGTGACCCGCAGCCTGCCCGGTGCCTCGGCCAAGGTTGAGGGTGCGCTGAGCCACGCCAGCGCATTGGGATCGGAAAACGGGCGGCTGATTCTGCCCCCTGATTCCTTCTTCGATGGCCGCATTTTTGATCCTGAGCGGGTTACGTGATGAAAAATCAGGCAACCCGTCGCCTTCCTTGCGGCAACGCAGAAAAAATCACTCAAATCGATTGCCGCAGTGCCGCGAAAGCCACAGGATGGCAGGCAACCGGAACAATGGCGTTCCGCTAGATGGCGCTACCCTTCCTCCTCCCGATGGGGGTGGCGACTGCCAGGAGCAAAGCCGCTCGTTCTCTCTGTCCAACCTCCCAAGGACAGAGCAGACGAGCGGCTTTTTTCGTTTTGCCTCAGCCCTTTCTGGGCGGGCACCAACAGAGGACTTGATATGAAACGCACGCATTTGAAGATCGCTAGCCTGTTGGCTGCAAGTACCCTGCTGACCACCCCGGCGCTGGCTGAATTGCTGGATGTTGAAAAGGATGAGCTGAAGTTCGGTTTCATCAAACTGACCGACATGGCGCCTTTGGCGGTGGCCTATGAAAAGGGTTACTTCGAAGACGAAGGCCTGTTTGTCACGCTGGAAGCTCAGGCCAACTGGAAGGTGCTGCTGGACGGTGTGATCTCGGGCACTTTGGACGGCGCACATATGCTGGCGGGTCAACCGCTGGCCGCCACCATTGGCTACGGCACCGAAGCACATATCATCACCCCCTTCTCGATGGATCTGAACGGCAACGGCATCACCGTCTCGAATGAGATCTGGGCCGAGATGAAACAGCACATCCCCCATGATGATGCGGGCAAACCGATCCACCCGATTTCTGCCTCCGCGCTGAAACCGGTGGTCGAGGCCTATGCCGATGAAGGCAAGCCGTTCAACATGGGCATGGTCTTCCCTGTGTCGACCCACAACTACGAACTGCGCTACTGGTTGGCTGCTGGCGGGCTGGAGCCGGGTTTCTATTCTCCGGAGGACGTAAGCGGCCAGATCGGCGCAGATGTTCTTCTGTCCGTGACCCCACCGCCGCAGATGCCTGCGACGATGGAGGCTGGCACGATTTATGGCTACTGCGTGGGGGAACCGTGGAACCAGCAGGCAGTGTTCAAAGGCATCGGCGTGCCGGTCATCACCGATTATGAGCTGTGGAAGAACAACCCTGAAAAGGTCTTTGGCCTCAGCGCGGAGTTCCAGCAGGAAAACCCGCAGACCACGCTGGCCATCACCAAGGCCCTGATCCGCGCCGCCATGTGGCTGGATGAAAATGACAACGCCAACCGCCCCGAAGCGGTCGAAATCCTCAGCCGTTCGGAATACGTGGGGGCGGATTATGACGTGATCGCCAACTCAATGACCGGCACCTTTGAATATGAAAAGGGTGACAAACGTGAGGTGCCCGATTTCAACGTCTTCTTCCGCTACAACGCCACCTACCCCTATTATTCGGACGCTGTCTGGTACCTGACCCAGATGCGCCGCTGGGGCCAGATCGCCGAACAGAAACCGGACAGCTGGTATGATGAGGTCGCCAAATCGGTCTACAAGCCCGAGATCTATTTGGAAGCAGCCAAAATGCTGGTCGACGAAGGTCTAGCCGATGCCGCTGACTTCCCGTTTGACAGCGACGGTTACAAAGCCCCCACACCAGCGGGCGACATCATTGACGGCATCGCCTACGACGGCCGCACGCCCAACGCCTATATCGACAGCCTGCCGATCGGCCTGAAAGGCGCGCAGAAGGTCGTGGGCAGCGACGTCCAGGGTTAACCACCCCGCCACTTCGGGCGCGGGGTTCGATCCCGCGCCCGCTTTTCCAAATCATTCGACTTGACCGTTCCAGCCAGGATCTCTCGCCATGACTGCCATCGACCCGCAATCTCTCTCTGACGCGGAGAAAACCGCCCGGAAAGACGCCCGACAGGCCCGTATCTTCACCCGCATCAACCGTTTGGACGGCTGGTTTCAGGTGCTGGGGCTCGCTTGGCTGACCCCGATCCTGAAAGCTGCTGCTGGTGACAACCCACGCGCCCAGATGAAAGAGGTATGGCAGCTGCTTGGGGTGCCGCTGATCGCGATTTTTGCCTTCCTGATCGCCTGGGGCACATTGGCGCCGAAGGTGCAGACCTCACTTGGCGCCATTCCCGGTCCGGTGCAGGTCTGGGAACAGGTCGGCAATCTGCATGACGATCATCTGCGCGAACAGGACAAGGCCGCGGCCTTCTACCAGCGTCAGGATGAACGCAATGCCAAGCTGATTGCGGCGGGCAAAGCCGACAAGGTGAAAAACCGCAGCTACACCGGCAAACCAACCTATTACCAGCAAATCTGGACCTCGATCAAAACCGTCTTCTTCGGCTTCCTGATCGCCACTGTTGTGGCGGTGCCCGTGGGTATCGCGGCGGGTCTGTCAAAAACCGCTAACGCCGCCGTGAACCCGCTGGTGCAGATCTTCAAGCCGGTCTCGCCCCTCGCCTGGTTGCCGATCGTGACCATGGTGGTGTCCGCCGTCTACACCTCCAATGACGGCATGTTTTCCAAGTCCTTCCTGATTTCGGCCATCACAGTGACGCTCTGTTCGCTGTGGCCGACGCTGATCAACACCGCGCTGGGGGTGTCCAGCATCGACAAGGACCTCGTCTCGGTCTCCAAAGTGCTGAAAATGAACACCTATACCAAGATCACCAAGCTGGTGCTGCCTTCGGCCCTGCCACTGATCTTCACCGGTTTGCGCCTCAGCCTGGGGGTTGGCTGGATGGTGCTGATCGCCGCCGAAATGCTGGCGCAGAACCCCGGCCTTGGCAAATTTGTCTGGGATGAGTTCCAGAACGGCTCCAGCCAATCGCTCGCCAAGATCATGGTTGCGGTCTTTACCATCGGCATCATCGGCTTCCTGCTGGATCGTGTGATGTATGCGCTGCAGTCCCTGTTCACCTTCACGAACAACCGGTGATCGATATGTCTATGATTTCCTTTAAGAACCTCTGCAAAAGCTACGGTGAAGGCCAGCATCGACAGGAGGTGTTGAAAGACATCAACCTGGAGGTGGAGGAAGGCGAATTTCTGGTCCTCCTCGGCTTCTCCGGCTCGGGCAAGACCACGCTGATCAACATGATGGCCGGTCTGGATCAGCCCACCAGCGGTCAGATCACCTTCAAAGGTGAACCGATCAAAGGCCCCGGTCCCGAACGTGGTGTGATCTTCCAAAGCTATTCGCTGATGCCCTGGCTGACGGTCGCGGGCAATGTGGGGCTGGCGGTGGACACGATCTTCCCCGGTCTTAGCAAAAAGGACCGCGCCGCAAAGGTCGCGCATTACGTCAAGATGGTGGGCCTCAGCCACGCCATGACACGGCGCCCGGCGGAACTGTCGGGGGGGATGCGGCAGCGGGTGAATGTGGCCCGTGCGCTGGCGATGAACCCTGAGGTTCTGCTGCTGGATGAGCCGCTGTCAGCCCTTGATGCGCTGACCCGCGCCAATCTGGCCGATGAGATCCTTGAGATCTGGGAAGATGACAAAAAGACCTGTGTGCTGATCACCAATGACGTGGATGAAGCCATCATCATGGCTGATCGCATCATACCGCTCAATCCCGACGGCACCCTGGGAGCCCCTTTCAAAGTCTCGATCCCACGTCCGCGGGATCGGATGGCGATGAACCACCATGACGGCTTCAAGAAGCTGCGCGGTGACATCACCAAATACCTGATGGATGTGGGGATCGAAGCCAAGGCCGAGGCCACCCGCACCCTGCCGAAGGTCGAACCAATTCACGGTGTGCCTGTGGCGGTTGCCGACGCTCAGAAAGGTATGATCGACAATAACTTCCTCGATTTTTCGCAGCTGCATAAGATCTACCCGACGCCCAAAGGTCCGCTGACGGTGGTTGAGGATTTTAACCTCAAACTGAACCGGGGCGAGTTCATCTCACTCATCGGGCATTCAGGCTGTGGCAAATCCACCGTGCTGACCATGGCGGCGGGTCTGAATGAGATCAGCAAAGGCGGTATTCGCCTGGATGGTCGCCACGTCGAAGGCGCCGATCCCGAACGCGCGGTGGTGTTCCAATCGCCCAACCTCTTCCCCTGGCTGACGGCGCGCGAAAACTGCGCCATCGGGGTGGACAAGGTCTATCCCAAGGCGTCGCAGGCCGAACGGCAGGATGTGGTGGAATACTACCTGGAACGGGTGGGCCTGGCCGATGCGATGGACCGCCCAGCGCAGTCGATGTCAAACGGCATGCAACAGCGCGTCGGCATCGCCCGCGCCTTTGCCCTATCGCCGAAACTGCTGCTCTTGGATGAACCTTTCGGCATGCTCGACAGCCTCACCCGCTGGGAACTGCAAGAGGTGCTGATGGAGGTCTGGGACCGCACCAAAGTGACCGCGATCTGTGTCACCCATGATGTGGATGAGGCGATCCTGCTGGCGGACCGCGTGGTGATGATGACCAACGGACCGCAGGCCACGGTTGGTAAAATTGTCGACGTTAATCTGCCCCGCCCGCGCAGTCGCAAAGCGCTGCTGGATCACCCGGACTACTACACGTTCCGCCAAGAGGTTCTTGATTTCCTTGAGGAATACGAACACGGCGCCAAACCAAAAACGCCGAAAAACGGCAAAAACCCCATCGCGGCGTGAGGGAAAATGATGCCAGCGTTTAGAGAATTGCAAGCAAACCACCCTACCGTCTTTGCACCAAAGATGGAGAATGCGGATGGACTTCCTCAGCAAAAGCGACATCGCAGAGGTGCAGGCGTCGTATCAGGACCTTGGCCCCAGCAAGGGCTATCTGACAAATGTGTTTTATCGGCGTCTGTTCGCCATCGCGCCACAGGCCCGGCCCCTCTTCCCCGAGGATATGAGCGAACAGATGAGCAAGCTGGAAAGCATGCTCGACTTTCTGGTCAACAACCTGCACCAGCCCATGTTCCTGACCGGCAAGATCAAGCGGCTGGCGCGGCGGCACGTCACCTACGGGGCGGAGCCTGCGCATTACGACCTGGTCGGCGAAGCGCTGATTTACGCGCTGGACGAATTGACCCCCGGGGGCCTCTCAGACGAGCGCAAGCTGCTTTGGGGACAGGTCTATGGATTTGTCTCAACCACAATGATCGACGCCGCCTATTCCAAGGCGTCCTAGGGGCAGCACTCCCTGCCCATGACTTCGGGCAAGGAGGCTCCCATGTCTAAGAAACTGGTTGTGATCGGGGCTGGCATGGCCTCGGGCCGGGCGTTGGAACACCTGCTGGAGGCAGATCCGAACGCCTATGACATCACGCTGTTCAACGCAGAACCCCGCGGCAACTATAACCGCCTGATGCTGTCCCCCGTCCTGTCGGGTGAAAAAACCTATCAGGACATCGTCACCCATGACGCGGATTGGTACGCTGACAACAACATCACCTGCCGTTTTGGCGAAAAGGTCCTGCGCATTGACCGCGACCGCAAGGTGGTTATCGGCGAAAATGGCGAAGTGCCTTATGACAAACTGGTGCTGGGGATGGGGTCCAACCCCTTCATGATCCCGCTGCCCGGCCATGATCTGGAGGGCGTGATCCCCTACCGCGATCTGGAAGACACCGAGTGCATGATGGCGCTTGGCGCCAAACCCGGTGCCAAAGCGGTGGTGATCGGTGGCGGCCTCTTGGGGCTTGAGGCCGCTGCAGGCATGGCCGCGCAGGGTGTTGATGTGACCGTGGTCCATATCATGGGCCACCTGATGGAACGCCAGCTGGACCCGGCGGCGGGCTACCTCTTGCGCAAGGCGCTGGTCGACAAAGGCATCACCGTGATGTGCAACGCCAACTCCAAGGAAATCCTGGGGGCGGATGGCAAGGTCCGGGCCCTGCTGCTGGATGACGGCACCGAACTGCCCTGTGATCTGCTCTGCATGGCCGTTGGCATCCGCCCTGCCACCCAACTGGGGGCCGAGGCCGGTCTGGCCGTCGGCAAAGGCATCCATGTGGATGACCAGATGATCACCTCTGATGCAGATATTCTGGCGCTCGGGGAATGTGTTGAACACAACGGCGCAATCTTTGGTCTGGTGGCGCCGCTTTATGATCAGGCCAAGGTTCTGGCGAAGACCCTGTTGGGGGAAAAAGACACCTTTGTGAACAAGGAGGTCTCCACCAAATTGAAGGTCACGGGTTGCGATCTGTTCAGCGCCGGCGATTTTGCAGAAGGCGACGACCGCGAAGACATCGTGTTCCGCGACCCAGCCCGCGGCGTCTACAAACGCTTGATCCTGAAAGAAAACCGGATCATCGGCGCGGTGATGTACGGCGACACCGCGGATGGCGCCTGGTTCTACGGCATGATCAAGGACGGCACCGATGTGTCCGACATGCGGGACACGCTGATCTTTGGGCCCGCCTACCAAGGGGGGGCAGCGCTGGACCCTATGGCGGCCGTTGCAGCCTTGCCGGATGATGCAGAAATCTGCGGCTGCAACGGCGTTTCCAAACTCGACATCGTGACGGCCATTCAGGCCGGCGCCACCACCCTGGGCGACATTCGCGCCACCACCAAAGCCTCGGCCTCCTGCGGGACCTGCACCGGGTTGGTGGAACAGCTGATGGGCGCGACTCTGGGGGATGACTTTGTCATTCCCACCGATCAGGCCATCTGCGGCTGCACCGATCTGACCCATGAGGCGCTGCGCCGGCTGATCAAATCGCAAGGGCTGAAAAGCCAGGAGGCGGTCTGGCAGGAATTGGGCTGGAAAACGCGCAACGGATGCCACACCTGCCGCCCGGCGGTGAACTATTACCTGCTGGCGGATTGGCCGCTGGACTATGCCGATGACCCGCAGTCGCGCTTCGTCAATGAACGCCGCCACGCCAACATTCAAAAAGATGGCACATATTCGGTGGTGCCACGGATGTGGGGCGGGTTGACCACCCCGGATGAGCTGCGCGCCATCGCCGATGCGGCAGATAAGTACAACGTGCCGACGGTCAAGGTGACCGGCGGCCAGCGGATCGACCTCTTAGGCGTCAAACGCGAAGATCTGCCCGCCATGTGGTTTGATCTGAACCAGGCCGGGTTGGTCTCGGGCCACGCCTATTCCAAAGGGCTGCGCACGGTGAAAACCTGTGTTGGCACAGACCATTGCCGCTTTGGCACCCAGGATTCCACCGGCCTTGGGGTGAAACTGGAAAAGCACCTCTGGGGGTCCTGGACGCCACACAAACTCAAACTTGCGGTCTCGGGCTGCCCGAGGAACTGCGCCGAGGCAACCTGCAAGGATATCGGCGTGATCTGCGTGGATTCAGGCTATGAAATCTCCGTCGCAGGCGCTGCCGGTATGGAGGTTAAAGAGACCGAGTTGCTGTGCAAAGTCCCGGATGAAGCTGAAGCGATCGAGGTCATCTCGGCCTTTACCCAGCTTTACCGCGAAAACGGCAAGTATCTGGACCGGGTCTATAAATGGGTCGCCAAAGTGGGGCTCGAATGGTGCAAGGAACAGGTGGTTGACGATCTGGACAATCGCCGTGCCCTTGCCGAGCGGTTTGACGTGTCACAATCGGTCTATCGCACTGACCCTTGGGCCGAACAGGCACAACCCGAACCCGCCAAACAATTCACCCCAATCGCTGATCTGACCCTGGAGGCTGCGGAATGAGCTGGCTTGATATCGGACCTGTCGACCAAATCCCACTGCGCGGCGCCCGTGTGGTGAAAACCCGCCTTGGCTGCGTGGCCCTGTTCCGCACCGGCGAGGATGAGGTCTTTGCAACCTCTGACCGCTGCCCGCACAAAGGTGGTCCGCTGTCTGAGGGCATCGTCCATGGCCGCGCCGTGACCTGCCCGTTGCACAATTGGGTCTTTAGCCTTGAAACTGGCGAAGCCCAAGGCGCGGATGAGGGCGCGATTGACACCTATCCGGTGCGGGTTGAACAGGGCAACATCCTGTTGGACGTCAGCCGTTTGCAGGGGGCAGCTGCGGCGTGATGCCGTGTCATTTGACCGCAAACCATCCGGTCAGCTCTGCAAAACGCCGCCCAAATCACTCAATCCGCCATCGCCGCGAAGGGCATGCTCGCGGCGCGCGCCGCCAACTCCTGTGATCGCCATCTTGCTGGTGTTCGATCCCTCCTTTTCTTCGCCTCCATTCTGAACGGAGCCCAAATGGCACAGCCTGATCCGACCCGCGCCGAGAGCAAAACCGTGAAAACCACCTGCCCCTATTGCGGCGTGGGCTGCGGGGTTTTGGCCACGCTGACGGACACGCCCACCGGCCCGCAGGTCACGGTGAAAGGCGATCCGGATCACCCCGCCAACAAAGGCAGGCTCTGCTCCAAAGGGTCGGCGCTGGCCGAAACCCTGTCACTTGACGGCCGACTGCTCCACCCAACGATCAGCGGCGCCCAAGCCTCCTGGGAAAGCGCCCTGTCGCAGGTCGCCAGCCGTTTCAAACAAACAATCGAAGCCCACGGTCCCGACAGCGTGGCCTTCTACGTCTCCGGTCAGTTGCTGACCGAAGACTATTATGTCGCAAACAAATTAATGAAAGGTTTCATTGGCTCGGCAAATATCGACACCAACTCGCGTCTCTGCATGGCCTCTTCGGTTGCCGGTCACAAACGCGCCTTTGGGACCGACACCGTACCGGGGCAATATGAGGACCTGGAACAGGCCGATCTGATTGTTTTGGTTGGCTCAAATCTTGCCTGGTGCCACCCTGTTTTATACCAACGCATCGCGGCGGCGAAATCCGCGCGTCCGGCGATGAAGATCATCAACATTGACCCGCGCCGCACGGCCAGTTCGGATCTGGCGGATCTGCATTTGGCGCTGACACCGGGCAGTGATGTGGCCCTTTTTAACCATCTGCTAACCACGATTCACGAAATGGGTGCCGTCGATAGCGCATTTGTGGCACAGCATGTCGATGGGTTTGATGCGGCACTCTCCGCAGCCAGTTCCGGCGAAGTGCAGGCAACGGGGCTAAGTGCGAATGAACTTGCCGAGTTTACCCGCGCCTGGATCGGCACCGAAAAAGTTGTGACCATCTATAGTCAGGGGGTGAACCAGTCGACCTCGGGCAGTGACAAGGTGAACGCAATCCTGAACTGTCATCTGGCCACCGGGCGTATCGGCCGGCCGGGTATGGGGCCGTTTTCAGTCACCGGCCAGCCAAACGCCATGGGCGGGCGTGAGGTTGGGGGGCTGGCGAATATGATGGCCTGCCATCTGGATCTGGAAAACGCAGGCCACCGCGCAACCGTGCGCGATTTCTGGCAGGCACCGACCCTGCCCGAAGCGGCGGGGTTGAAAGCCGTCGATATGTTCCGCGCGGTCGGCGACGGGCGGATCAAGGCGCTGTGGGTGATGTGCACCAACCCCGTCGTCTCGATGCCTGAGGCGGATCGTGTCAAAGCCGCCATTGCAAACTGCGATTTCGTGGTCGTCTCGGACATGTATGGCGACACAGATACGGCAAAGCTGGCCGATATCGTCCTGCCCGCCACGGGCTGGGGTGAAAAGACCGGCACCGTGACCAATTCCGAACGCTGCATTTCGCGGCAACGTCCCTTCCTGCCCGCGCCGGGCACCGCGCGCCACGACTGGGATGTCCTGGCGGAGGTCGGCAGGCGCATGGGGTGGCAGGCTGAATTTGCCTATGAAAGCCCGGCCGAAATTCTACGGGAATACGCCACCCTCTCAGGTCTCGCCGCGCAGCATGGCAAGGATTTCGACATTTCCGCCCTCAGCGATCTGACTGAGGTCGAATATGACGCGCTGCCACCGCAACATTGGCCCCTGACCAAGGAGCGAAGGGGTGGACGGTTCTTTGCAGATGGGCGGTTTTTCACCCCGTCAGGGCGCGCCAACATGCTGCCGCTGCATCACCGCGCCCCGGCAAAACCCGCTGACGCGACGCATCCCTTCATCCTCAACACCGGGCGGATCCGCGACCAATGGCACACGATGAGTCGCTCCGGCCTTGCACCGCGCCTGAACCAGCATATGGCCGAGCCCTATCTGGAAATTCACCCGACCGATGCCACCACGCTGGGACTACAGGCGGCAGATCTGGCCGAAGTCTCCTCGGCCCATGGTCGCGCCATCTTGCGTGTTTTGCTGAGCGACAAGGTGAAACCCGGCGCTGTCTTTGCGCCGATGCATTGGACGAGCCAACTATCCTCCGCCGGGCGGATCGACGCCGTGGTGGCGGCGGAGGTTGATCCGGTCTCGGGCCAGCCGGAATCCAAAGCGACCCCGGTGGCGATTACCAAGCTGCCTGCCCGCTGGTATGGCTATGCCGTCAGCCGCCAACACCCCAAGCCTAAGGCCGAGTATTGGGCCCTGGCGCGGCTGGGGGACGGTTGGCAGATGGAGTTTGCGGATCGCCATACGCCCGAGGATTGGCGGGCTTACGCGGAACAGCTGCTCTGCACCGATGGCTGCAACCTGCAAACCACTGAGGACCCGGCCAAAGGCCTGTTCCGGCTGGCCGCCCATCGCGACGGTCTGTTGGAGGCCGCCCTGTTCATCGCCCCCAACCCCGTTGCCTTGGCCCGCAGCCATGTCAACACGCTGCTGGGCACTGAGGCCCCCGCCGCACTGGCCGGGCGCGCCGGCGCGGATCAGCCGGATCCCGGCGCCACGATCTGCGCCTGTTTCGACGTTGGCATCAACACCATCATCAGCGCCATCCAGCAGCAAAACCTGATGTCAGTAGACGCCATCGGCGCCGCGCTCAACGCAGGGACGAATTGCGGCTCCTGCCGGCCGGAACTGGCGGCGCTGCTTTCTGCGGCAATGCCACGGCAGGCGGCGGAATAAGGCCGCTTGCCCCTTTGCTTCGCCGCAAAACACCGTTAAACCACGGTGCCAGTCGACGGGTGGCCTTGCACGCCCCCGCTCCAAGGTGCCAGTTAAGATCCCCGGGTCCGCCCGCAGCCGTTTAGGACGCAGCCGATGAAATTTTTTCCTATGTTCTTGCGGATGGCAGACCGCCGTGTGGTGATCGCAGGCGGCGGGGAGCAAGCGGCGCAAAAGGCCCGTTTGGTGCTAAAAACTGACGCAGCCTTGAGCATTCTTGCCACCGAGCTGGACAATGAACTGCAGGCAATCGTCAACGAAGGACGCGCCGAACATCACACCGGCCCAATTGGCGTGGCGCAGTTTGCTGACGCGGCCTTAGTTTTCATTGCCACCGGGTGCCCGGGGATGGATGCAGCGCTGCATGCCATCGCCAAAGCCGCCGGCGCCACGGTCAACGTGGTGGACCAGCCAGACCTTTGCGATGCGACCACGCCGTCAATTGTCGACCGTGATCCGGTCGTTGTGGCCATCGGCACCGAGGGCACAGCGCCTGTTCTGGCGCGCCGGTTGAAAACCGATCTTGAGGTGATGCTGGACCCGCGCCTTGGCAGTTTCGCCGCATTGGCGGGCCGGCTGCGGGATGCGGTGGCGAAACGGGTGCCGCAACCCAAACGGCGCAATTTCTGGCGCTGGACCTTTAAGGAAGATCCCTGGCAGGCCCATAAACGCGGTGCCGAGCGGCAGGCGGCAGATCTGTTGAAACAGGCCATAGCTTCTGGCGGAGCACCTGGCACGTCGGATCTGGGACAAATCAGCCTTGTTGGCGCCGGCCCTGGGGCGCGGGATTTGCTGACCCTGCGGGCGGTGGAGCGGCTGCAAGAGGCCGATATCATCTTCTACGACCGGCTGGTTGATCCCGAGGTGCTGGAACTGGCGCGCCGCGACGCCGAACGCGTCTATGTCGGCAAGGTACTGGGCACCACCCAATGGCCGCAGCACCGCATCAATGAGGTGGTTCTGCGCGCCGCCCGTCAGGGCCAGCGCGTGGTGCGCCTGAAATCAGGCGATCCGTCGATCTTTGGCCGCGCGGTGGAAGAGCTGGAAACCGCCCGCGCCGCGGGTATCCCGGTGGAGATTGTGCCGGGCGTGACCGCCGCCTCTGCCGCTGCAGCCGCCTTGAGCCGGCCGTTGACCGCACGCGGCGAAACCGATCGCGTCACCCTGACGACGGGCACCCTGCGGCCCGGCGATGATCAGCCTGATTGGGCGCAGATGGCGCTTCCCGGCTCACTCCTGGTGCTGTACATGGCGGTGCATAAGGCGGCTGAGGTGCAGGAAAACCTGCTGTCGGGTGGCCTGCCCGGCGACACCGAAGTCTCAGTCGTGGCCTCTGCCAGCCATCCACATGAGAAGATCCTTGAGTGCGCTCTGGATGAAATGGCCGAATGCATTGCCGCCAAAGGCATTGAAAACCCTGCCGTGCTGATGATCCGCTGTCCGAAGGACATGGCGACCGGCTGCGCAGCGGGCACGCCCTAAGCCACTCAGATCACGCAGATGGGACCACCTGACCTCTGGCCCTTGGCCTGCGGCTGAGGTAGCTCTTGGCCATCTGATGATGAGGCCGCCATGCAAAATAACATCCCCCTGACCCAAGACGTGGTGCTGATCGGTAGCGGCCACACCCATGCGCTGGTACTGCGCAAATGGGGCATGCGGCCCTTGCCGGGCGTGCGGTTGACCCTGATCAATCCCGGCCCCACGGCGCCCTATACCGGCATGTTGCCCGGCCATATCGCCGGTCATTACATCCGGGAGGAGTTGGAGATTGACCTGGTCCGTCTGGCCCGGTTTGCGGGCGCGCGTCTGCTGCTGGGCCGGGCCACAGGCATTGATCCCGAGGCGCGCCAGATCATGGTCGAAGGCCACGGATTGGTGGACTATGACATCGCCTCAATCGACATTGGCATCACCTCAGATCTACCTGATTTGCCAGGATTTTCTGAACACGCCATCGCCGCCAAACCGCTGGATCGCTACGCTGCGCGCTGGCAGCAGTTTCTGGATGAGGCGCAGGCGACGGGCCAGGCTGGCCCCGTTGCCGTCATCGGCGGCGGGGTCGCGGGCGTAGAACTGGCGCTGGCCATGGCGCATCGGCTGCGCCACACCGTAGGCGCGGCGGATGTGACGGTGTTGGAGGCCGCGGAGCAGTTGACCGGCACCAGCCCAGCAACCCGCCGCGCGCTGGAAAAACAACTTGAGGAAAACGATATAACCCTCAGGAAAAGCGTGGAAATTGAGGCAATCACCGCGGGCAATTTGCGCCTAAAAACAGGCGAGGTGATCCCGGCCGCCCTGACGGTGGGGGCCGCGGGTGCTACGCCGCATGGCTGGCTGGGGAACACCGGCCTGCCGCTGCACGAGGGTTTCATCAAGGTTGGCCCGACGCTGCAGGTTGAGGGGGTCGACACCCTGTTTGCCACCGGCGACTGCGCTCATCTGAGCCATGCCCCAAGGCCCAAGGCAGGGGTCTTTGCCGTCCGGGCCGCGCCCTATCTGCACGGCAATATCGAGGCGTTGCTTGTCGGCAAAAAACCACGCATTTTCAAACCACAATCGCAATATCTTAAACTGATTTCTCTAGGTCATAAATCCGCCCTTGCCGAACGTTGGGGGCGCCCCGTTACAGGTGCAGCCCTGTGGCGCTGGAAGGACCGGATCGACCGCGCCTTTATGGTGAAGTTTCAGAACCTGCCGCAAATGGCCAGCGCTGCGACGCCCGCTGTTGCGGCTGCAGGCGTGGCCGATGAACTGGCCAGCGGCAAGCCGATCTGCGCTGGCTGCGGGTCCAAGGTGGGGCCGGCTGCGCTATCTGATGCGCTGAGCGCATTGCGCATGCCCGCCCATCCCGATGTGGTGCAGGGGGCTGGCGATGATGCAGCGATCCTGCAGATGGGCGGCGTGAAGCAGGTGATCTCCACCGATCATCTGCGCGCCTTCAGTCATGACCCGGCGCTGATGGCGCGGATCGCGGCGGTGCATGCCCTGGGCGATATCTGGTCGATGGGCGCCCGCCCGCAGGCGGCGCTGACCCAGCTGACCCTGCCCCGCATGTCCGATCGATTGCAGCGGCGCACCCTAAGCGAAATCATGCGCCACGCCGGTGAAGTCTTTGCTGAGGCTGGCGCGGAAATTGTTGGCGGTCACACCACGCTGGGGGCTGAGTTGACCATCGGCTTCACCGTGACCGGCACCGCAAAAGATCCCATCGGGATTGACGGCGCGCGGGCGGGTGATGCGTTGATCCTGACGCGCCCGCTGGGATCGGGCACCCTGCTGGCGGCTGAGATGCAGGGCCAGGCAAAGGGGCGCGATGTGGCTGCCATGCTGCACCAGATGGCCCAGCCGCAGGGGATTGCTGCAAGGCATCTGTCAAAGGCGCACGCCATGACCGACGTCACCGGCTTTGGCCTGGCCGGTCACCTGCAGGAGATCTGCGCCGCCTCCGGTCTGGGGGCTGAGATCTGGCTGGAGGCGCTGCCGCTCTACGATGGGGCCGAGGCGCTGGCTGCGGCTGGCGTGACCTCCTCGCTTTATCCCGCCAATCTGGCCCATGCGCCGGTGCTCAACGTCCGTGGGCCGCGCGGCCTGTTGCTGCATGATCCGCAAACCGCCGGTGGCTTGCTGGCCGCCGTGGATCAGTGTGAGGCTGATGCCCTGCTCTATGCTTTGGCGGATGATGGTATCTCAGCCCGGCAAATCGGCACGTTTTTCCCCGGTACTGAACTGCGCTGCCGCTAAGTCGCGAGGACAGATAGCACCTTGGTTGCGGCCGCAGCGATGTCTTCAGCAGAAAGGCCCGTCAGGGACAGAACCATCAACGGTGCCCCGGCGCGCCGAGAGGATCGGCGGTAGCTGGGGTCATAATGCACCGCGACCAGATCAGCGGCCAGCGCCTGATGATCGCCACCCCGCGCCATGTCCTGCCAGCGCGTCACCAGATCATGACCATGAAACGGCGCAAGATGTGACAGCCGGGCGCATAGCTCCTCCATATCGCCGATCACATCGCTGTAAGCCTGCGCCAGATACTGCGCGCGCGCCTGCAGCGGCACCTCCAGCCGGATGTGATCTGCGGCCACCATCGCCTGCCAGACGGAGGGCGGAATGCGGATGCGGCCGATCTTGGCGCTTTCCGCCTCAACCAGCACGGGCCTCGTGGGATCCATCGCCGCCAACGCCATGGCCAGGATGCTTTCAAAGGCTTTCTGGCTGGGTTGACCGCCATCGCGCCCTCCAAGAAGGGACCCACGGTGATGCGCCATGGCCTCCAGATCCAGCACCTGCGCACCCTGACCTTTCAAGGCCGCCAGCAGATCGGTTTTGCCGGTGCCTGTGCCCCCGTCGATCAACACCAACCGGTGCGGCAAGGGTTGATCATAAAGCATCTGCACCACCAGACGACGGTAGGATTTATAGCCCCCTTCAATCAGGGACACCCGCCAGCCGATCTGCGACAAGATTGAGGCAAATGAGCCTGAACGCTGCCCGCCGCGCCAGCAATAGACCAGTGGCCGCCAGCCGCCCGGTCGATCCGCCAGAACCCCCTCAAGATGCGCCGCAGCATTGCGCGCCACCAAAGCAGCCCCCACTTTGCGCGCCTTAAAAGGATCCTCCTGCACATAGATCGTGCCGACACGCGCGCGTTCCTCATCCGAAAAGACCGGCAGCGAAATGGCGCCGGGCAGGTGATCCTCGGCATATTCTGCCGGGGCACGTACATCGATGATGTCATCAAACCCGGCAGCTGCAATGTCTTGCAGCGAAGAAAATGTCACCCGGTTCACCATGCTGCACTCCTGCCAATAGTGCCTTCTTCATAAGGTTTTAGCCCCTACTCCGCCAGAGGGCGCACAGTGGTAAGTAAGCGAAAATTAAACCTGAGTGAAAAACTCAGCTTGACCATCCTGAGTAAATTAGTCAGAAAGCACCCGTGTCTAGCCAACCGCACATGCGGCAGCCCGATTCTGCTGAGAAACAGGAAACAACGATATGAGAAACGTGCAAATCTCAGCGGCTGGACGTCGGGCAAACGCGCCGTCTTCAACCCGTTCGGAACGACCACTGGTGCTGTCGTTGCTTTCCGAGACCGGCATTTTTGAAACAGGCCTTTCCGAGAATTACTCTCTGGAACGCCTCATTGACCGGCTTGATCAACGGGAGACCCTGTCATGACCACCATGAGACTGAACCAATCCGGCGCATCCGAAATTGAGCTGCCGACGCTGCCCACCCACCGCGCCGAGGACCTGACCCAAGGCGGGACACAGGCCCTGATCGTTCTGAACGACCAAGTTTATAGCCTGCGCATCACCCGCGCCGGCAAGCTGATCTTGACCAAATGAGCTACCACAGGCCGCATAACCCCCGCCCCAAAGGCGCCGCCCCCGTCGGAGTGCTGAGCGATCTGGAGCCGGTGCCAATGTCGGCAGTGATGTACCTGCGCCTATGGTGCGAGGGGCACCCTGACCAATTGCGGCAGGATCTCTTGCCTGCGCTTGGTCCTGAGGCGGCCGCCCGCGCCGGTCAGGAATTTGATCATCTGTGCAGCCTGTGCATCAACCACGGCCGGCGCCGCCTGTGCCGCCATCATTTGCAATGCAAGTGTCTGGGGGCGGATGAGAGTTGTTTTGCCAATCTCGTCGAACTAGCCGCTGCGGGTGAAGATGCAGATGCAATGCTGATTGCCACCTTGATGCTGCGCGCCGAACAGGTGCCCCTGTCGACCGCATTGGCACAATCCGTCGGCACCGCGCTGTCGCGCGCCAGATCAAGCGAAGATTTTGGGACAGAGACGTTGGAACCGCACAGCGGCCACCTCTACCCGAGCCCGCAAGTTTCTCAATAATTGACATAAAACCAACCAAGGACAGTCTGACATGAAAACCACCTTCCTGAGCACCTCCGTGCTGGCACTGACGCTGGGCAGCGCCGCCCTGGCAGAGGCCCCGAGCGCCAAAGCGGTTCTGGAAAACTATGCCAACATCGCTGAAGCGAAGTATCAGGACAGTCTGATCACCGCCAAAGCGCTGCAGGCCGCCGTTGATGCGCTGATCGCATCACCGTCGGATGACACCCTGCAGGCGGCAAAGGATGCCTGGCTGGCCTCACGCAACCCCTACCAGCAGACCGAAGTCTACCGTTTCGGCAACGCCATCGTTGACGACTGGGAAGGCAAAGTGAACGCCTGGCCGCTGGACGAAGGCCTGATCGACTATGTGGATGCCTCTTACGGCCTGTCGGAAGAAAACGACTACGCCGCGCTGAACGTTGTTGCGACCCCGGTCTTCACCCTGTCGGGCACCGAGGTAGACGCCACCAACATCACCCCGGACCTGCTGGAAGCCACCCTGCACGAAGCCGACGGCGTTGAGGCAAACGTGGCCACCGGCTACCACGCCATCGAATTCCTGCTTTGGGGTCAGGACCTGAACGGCCACGGCGCTGGCGCCGGCAACCGTCCCGCCACCGATTTCGCATCGGGTGATGCTTGCACCGGCGGCAACTGTGACCGTCGCGGCGCTTACCTGAAAGCCGCCACCGACCTGCTGGTTTCGGACCTGGAATTCATGGCCGCAGCCTGGGCTGAAGGTGGCGAAGGCCGCGCAACAGTTCTGGCCGACGAAGGTGCTGGCCTGGTGGCTATGCTGACCGGCATGGGCTCGCTGTCGTACGGTGAACAGGCGGGGGAACGTATGCGCCTTGGTCTGATGCTGAACGATCCTGAGGAAGAGCACGATTGCTTCTCCGACAACACCCACAACAGCCACTACTACGATGGTCAGGGCATCCAGAACGTTTATCTAGGCAGCTACACCCGCGTAGACGGCACCGTTGTGTCGGGCGCCTCGCTGAGCGATCTGGTGAAAGCCAAAGACGCTGCGCTGGATGCTGAGATGACCGGCAAACTGGAAGTGACCATGGCCGCTCTGGGCAAAATGAAAGAGGCTGCCGACAACGGTTTCGCCTACGACCAGATGCTGGAGCGCGGCAATGCCGAAGGCGAAGCGTTGATCATGGGTGGCGTCAACGGTCTGGTTGATCAAACCAAATCGATCGAGCGTGTCGTGGCCGCTCTGGGCCTTGACCAGCTGGCCTTTGAAGGCTCCGACAGCCTCGACAACCCGACCGCTGTTTTTGAATAAACAGAGGGTTTCCAATGGGCCGGCTGCGGGCAACCGTGGCCGGCCTGCGCCTTTCAACATTTGGCATTCGCGCTGTTGAAGAGTTGACATCCAGCCCCGCCCCTGTTCGTAAGGGATCCCTCCCGGTGCCAGAAACCATGTCCAAATACCTACTACCGCTCCTTTCCCTACCGCTGACAGCCGGCGCAGTGTTGGCCGATCTGTCGCAAGAGCCCCATCTCAGCCCCCTGCCCCGCACCGCGTCTGAGGCGGCCCGCATCGACGCCGTGCGCGCAGCCCCCAAGGATTTCACTGCCCCGCAAAAGTTTGAGGTCCTGCCCGCCGGTGCAGGCACCGTTCTGGTCCGGGGTGGTGCCGCGCTTTTTGCGCAACCGGCGGCCAACCTGACGGACACGTTGGATTTCGAATTGGGGCGGTCGCTGTTTGAAAAGCTCTGGGTGGCAGCACCCTCCTCAACCCGCGCCTCTGACGGTTTGGGGCCGGTCTATAACGCACGTGCCTGTTCGGGCTGCCACATCAACGACGGGCGCGGCCATGCCCCAGCCGGGCCCGAGGATGACGCCAAAAGCTTTGCCCTGAAACTCTCTGTCCCCGCGCCCCTGGATGAGCGGGCGGCCGAAATCGCCAGCTGGATCGCCACGGCGCCGGAACCCAACTACGGTGGCCAGATACAGGACTTTGCCACTGCCAATATCGGGGCGGAGGCGCGGCTATCGGTCAGCTACAGCTCCCGTCAGGTCACCTTTGAAGATGGCGCGGTTCTGGCGCTGCGCCAACCTGAGGTCGCACTGGAACAGATGGCCCATGGTGCGCTGCACCCTGACGTGATGCTCAGCCCACGAATCGCACCACCGATCAGCGGCCTGGGGTTGATCGAGGCAATCCCCGCCGCTGATATTCTGGCCCTGGCCGATCCTGAGGATAGCAACGGTGACGGCATATCCGGCCGCGCCGCCATTGCCTGGTCTGTAGAATATGACCGCTGGATGCTGGGCCGTTTTGGCCATAAGGCCAGCCAACCCACCCTGCGCCAACAGGTTGCGGCAGCACTTAGCACCGATCTGGGTCTGTCGACCCCGCTGTTCCCTGCGGGCTGGGGCGATTGCACCGAGGCGCAGACCAAATGCCGCGCCGCGCCGCATGGCGACAGGGACGTCCGGGTGCATGAGGTGGACGACATCGCACTGGATTTGATGACGCTTTACACCGCCAATCTGGGCGTGCCCAAACGGCGGAATGTGGACAGCCCCGAGGTTCTGCGCGGCAAAGAGATCTTTCATCAGGCGGGCTGTCAGGCCTGCCACACCCCCAATTTTGTCACCCACCGCCTGAACGAAACGCCGGAACGTTCGTTTCAGCTGATCTGGCCCTATTCCGATTTCCTGTTGCATGACATGGGAGAAGGGCTTAGGGACAGCCGCCCGGAAGGGATCGCGGGCAATCAGGAATGGCGCACCCCGCCGCTTTGGGGTATCGGTCTGGCGCAAGCCGCTTCGCCTGAGGCCGGGTTCCTACATGATGGCCGCGCCCGCACCCTGCTGGAGGCCGTGATGTGGCACGGGGGCGAAGCCGCCCGCGCCCAGAACCATATTCGCCAGCTGCCAGCGTCAGACCGTGACGCATTGATCGCCTTTTTGGAAAGCCTTTGAGATGTTGAAACCTCTTGCCACCGCTCTTGCCCTGATCCTGCCCACTGCAGCCCTGGCCCAATCCGCCAGCGAAAAGGTCGCGGCGGTGCTGGATCAACAGATAGTGCCGGGCTTTGCCGAACTGGCAGAGAGCAGCGCAATGCTGGCAACTGTCGCGGGCAGTGACTGCACCCCGGGCAACAGCGATCTGATGCAGGCCTATAACCGCGCCTTTGACGCCTGGGTGCGGGTCAGCCATCTGCGGTTTGGCCCCAGTGAGGTGCAGAACCGCGCCTTTGCGCTGGCCTTCTGGCCGGACAGTCGCGGCAAGACACCGCGCGCATTGGCCCGCTTGCTGGCCGATCAGGATGTCGCCCTGCTGGCCCCGGAAGAATACGCCGAACTGTCGATTGCGGCACGCGGGTTTTACGCATTGGAATACCTGCTGTTTGAGCCGCAGCTGCAACAGCCCGCCGCCTATGCCTGCGCCCTTGTGCAAGCCGGCAGCGCCGACATTGCCCGGATCACCGCAGCCATCAACACAGACTGGCAAAGCTATGCCGAAACGCTGCGCAGCCCCAGCGCTGATGGCCCTTATAAAACCCAGGATGAAGCGACACAGGAGCTGTTCAAAGCCCTGCTGACCGGCCTGCAGTTCACAAGCGACATGCGCCTCGCCCGCCCCTTGGGCAGTTTTGACCGACCCCGTCCAAAACGTGCTGAGGTGCGCCGCTCAGAACGCTCCAAACGTCATATCGAGCTGTCCGTCACCGAACTGGCACATCTGGCCGATCTGCTGGCAACCGATGACAGCAGCCTTGAACGCGAACTTGCCGCTGCCTTTGCCGAAGCCGCGGATAACCTGGGCGGCATCACCAGCGCGGATCTGGGTCAAGTGACCGAGCCGATGGGCTGGATGCAGGTCGACATGCTGCGGCTGACCTTACATGACCGGATCATGGAAGAGCTGATGCCGATGCTGGGCGAAGACCTGGGTGTGCCCGCAGGGTTCAACGCGCTGGACGGGGTTGATCGGATGACCTCACGGCGTGGTTTTCTGGCGGGGCTTCTGGCGGCGGGTCTGACACCCGCAGTGACCTGGGCCGATGTCGGCGCGCCGCGCTACCTGTCGGCTGCCAAAACGCCGGATGGATCCTTTCGCCTCTTTGGCCTATCGGCCCAGGGTCAGCCGGTATTTGATCTGCCCCTGCCCGGCCGTGGCCATGCCGCCGCCGCCCATCCCACCCGGGCCGAGGCCGTGGCCTTCGCCCGCCGTCCCGGCACCTTTGCCCATGTGATTGACTGTGCAACCGGTCAGGTGATCGCCGAACTTCACAGCCCTGAGGGCCGCCATTTCATGGGCCACGGCGCCTTTGATCTGGCTGGCGATCTGCTGCTAACGCCGGAAAATGACTATGAGGCCGGTGAAGGCCGCATCGCCCTTTGGGACAGGCGGCAGGGCTATCGCCGCATCGGCGATCTGCCCTCTGGGGGCATTGGCCCGCATGACCTGCAGCGCCTGCCCGGTCAGGACCGGTTCGTGGTCGCCAATGGCGGTATAGACACCCATCCCGAAAGCGGCCGCACCGCGCTGAACCTGCCGACCATGCGCGCCAATCTGGCGCTCTTGGATCTGGACGGCGGGTTGGAGGTGACCCAGTTGGCGCCCGCCTTGCGGCTGAACTCAATCCGCCATCTGGCACTCAGGGCGGATGGGTTGATCGGCTTTGCCATGCAGTGGCAGGGCCGCGATGGCAGCCACCCACCGCTGCTGGGGCTGATGCGCCCCGGTGAGGCGCCCCGCCTCAGTGCCGCCCCCAAATCCCAGCATGAGGGCATGCAGAATTACGCCGGCTCCATCGCTTTCAGCGGCGATGGGCAAACGGTTGCCATCACCTCGCCCCGCGGCAATGCGGTGCAGATTTTTGATGCTGGAACGGGTGACTTTTTAAGCCAGATTGATGAGGTGGATGTCTGTGGCCTGTCACCCTCTGGCGACGGGTTCATCGCAACCTCCGGCACTGGGATGATCCGCTATATCGGGGCTGAGAAGGATCCTGTGCAGCACGACATGGCGTTTGATAATCACCTGATCGCTGTTTGAAGACAGAGGCGGAGGGTCGTGCCCGACCCGTGGGCGGGGTCTTCAAGTGCGCCGACCTCTCAGGACATCGGCGCACTCTATTTCTGGCAAGTGTTGGTAATTCGCGCCCGCCCTGGGGGCGGGTCGGGCACGAACCGGCTCACTGCGTGAACCGGCGCGATATCGTCACACTTGGCTTGGCAGCCACAGGACAATCCATGGGAAGGCGACGAGGAGGGCG
>NZ_CYSB01000010.1 GCF_001458255.1 Thalassovita autumnalis | reverse complement strand
CGATGGTGCCGATGTTAACGTGCGGTTTGGAACGCTCAAACTTTTCCTTTGCCATGATGGCCTCCTTAGTCTGAATGAAGGGCTGATCTGCCAGCCCCCAAGTCTGGAAAGGGGGGACCGAACGGGCCGGTCCCCCAAATCGCTTAGGCGTATTTCGCCTGGATTTCTTCACTGATGTTCTGCGGCACCGGATCGTAGTGCGAGAACTGCATGGTGAACTGGGCGCGGCCCGACGACATCGAACGCAGGGTGTTGATGTAGCCGAACATGTTGGCCAGCGGAACGTTCGCGTCGATCGCGATTGCGTTGCCGCGCGGCTCCTGACCAGATACCTGGCCACGACGCGAGGTCAGGTCACCAATGATACCGCCGGTGTATTCTTCCGGGGTGATCACTTCGACCTTCATGATCGGTTCCAGCAGCTTAGCGCCTGCCTTCTTCATGCCTTCGCGCATACCTGCACGTGCAGCAATTTCAAAGGCCAGAACCGAGGAGTCCACATCGTGGTATGCACCGTCGATCAGGGCAACCTTAAAGTCGATCACGGGGAAGCCAGCCAGAGGGCCGCTGTCCATGACGGACTGGATGCCTTTTTCAACACCGGGGATGTATTCCTTCGGCACTGCACCACCAACGATCTTGGACTCGAAGGAGTAACCTTCGCCCGCCTCGGTGGGGGTGATGACCAGCTTAACGCGACCGAACTGACCCGAACCACCCGACTGTTTCTTGTGGGTGTAGTCAACTTCGGCTTCGTGGCTGATGGTCTCACGGTAGGCAACCTGAGGTGCACCGATGTTCGCTTCAACCTTGAATTCACGCTTCAGACGATCAACCAGAATGTCGAGGTGAAGTTCGCCCATGCCTTTCATGATGGTCTGGCCCGATTCCAGGTCAGTTTCCACACGGAAGGAGGGGTCTTCAGCGGCCAGACGGGCCAGACCCTGCGACATCTTCTCCTGGTCACCCTTGGTTTTGGGCTCAACGGCGATCTCGATCACCGGATCAGGGAAGGTCATGGTTTCCAGAACAACCGGCTCTTTGGCGTCGCAGAGGGTGTCACCGGTGGTGGTGTCTTTCAGACCCGCCAGCGCGATGATGTCGCCTGCAAATGCCTCTTCGATCTCGTCACGCTTGATCGAGTGCATCATCATCATACGACCAACGCGCTCTTTCTTGCCTTTGGTCGAGTTCAGGATGCTGTCGCCCTTGTTCAGAACGCCCGAGTAGATACGGGTGAAGGTCAGCGAGCCAACGAAGGGGTCGTTCATGATTTTGAACGCCAGACCCGAGAACGCCATGTCGTCGTCTGCACGACGGGCAATGTTACGCTCTTCGGTTTCGTCACCCGGTGCGAAGCCCATGTAATCAACAACGTCCAGCGGGCTGGGCAGATAGTCGATCACAGCGTTCAGCAGCGGCTGTACGCCTTTGTTTTTGAACGCCGAACCGCCAAGAACAGGAACGAAGTCCAGGGCCAGGGTACCTTTGCGAAGCAGCTCACGCAGCTTCTCAACCGAAGGCTCTTCGCCTTCCAGGTATTCCATCATGGCTTCTTCGTCTTGCTCAACGGCCGCTTCGACCATCTTTTCGCGCCACTCAGCAGCCAGGTCCTGCAGGCTCTCACGGATCGGTGCTTTGACCCAGGAAGCGCCCAGGTCTTCACCCTGCCACAGCCACTCTTCCATGGTCACCAGGTCAACCAGGCCTTCCAGCTCGGTTTCGGCGCCGATCGGGAAAGCAACCGGTACAGCGCGTGCGCCGGTACGGTCTTCGATCATGCGAACGCAGTTGAAGAAGTCTGCGCCGATCTTGTCCATTTTGTTGACGAAAACCATCCGCGGAACCTTGTAGCGGTCAGCCTGACGCCACACGGTTTCGGTCTGGGGTTCAACACCAGCGTTTGCGTCCAGAACACAGACAGCACCATCGAGAACCGCCAGCGAACGCTCAACTTCAATAGTGAAGTCAACGTGGCCGGGGGTGTCGATGATGTTCAGACGGTGCTTCGGAGTCTGAGCGGTTTGACCATCTTCGGTGCGTTCCCAGAAAGTGGTGGTCGCAGCCGAGGTGATGGTGATCCCGCGCTCTTGTTCCTGTTCCATCCAGTCCATGGTGGCCGCACCATCGTGCACCTCACCGATGTTATGTTCTTTACCGGTGTAGTACAGGATGCGCTCGGAACAGGTGGTTTTACCTGCATCGATGTGCGCCATGATACCGAAGTTACGGTATAGTTCGAGCGGATATTCGCGTGCCATTGGTCTAATGCCCCTATGGAATTACCAGCGGTAATGGCTGAACGCTTTGTTCGCGTCTGCCATCTTGTGAGTATCTTCGCGCTTCTTAACAGCGGCACCACGGGATTGCACAGCATCCAGCAGTTCGCCGGCGAGACGCTCTTCCATGGTGTTTTCGTTGCGCGAACGCGAGGCCGAGATCAACCAGCGGATGGCCAGTGCTTCACGGCGCTCAGGGCGCACTTCGACAGGAACCTGGTAGGTGGCACCACCAACACGACGCGAGCGAACCTCAACGGCGGGTTTGATGTTGTCCAGTGCTTCGTGGAACACTTCGACGGGGGCGCGTTTGATCTTACCTTCAACGCGGTCCAGCGCGTTGTAGACGATCTTTTCCGCAACCGACTTCTTACCGTCGATCATCAGGTTGTTCATGAACTTGGTCAGTACGCGGTCGCCATATTTGGCGTCGGGCAGTACTTCGCGCTTTTCTGCAGCGTGACGACGAGACATTCTTCGATCTCCTTACTTCGGACGCTTGGCGCCGTATTTCGAACGACGTTGCTTACGGTCTTTAACGCCCTGGGTATCCAGAACACCGCGCAGGATGTGGTAACGCACACCGGGAAGGTCTTTTACACGACCGCCACGGATCAGAACCACCGAGTGCTCCTGAAGGTTGTGGCTTTCACCCGGGATGTAGGAAATCACTTCGAAGCCGTTGGTCAGGCGAACCTTCGCAACTTTACGCATCGCCGAGTTCGGCTTCTTCGGAGTGGTGGTGTAGACGCGGGTGCAGACGCCGCGTTTCTGCGGGCACTGCTCCAGGTGCATCGATTTGGAGCGCTTGACTTTAGGCTGACGCGGCTTGCGGATCAGCTGTTGGATCGTTGGCATAGGGTCACTTTCCCGTTTGCTTCACAATGTTTTATCCGCGGCCAGGGCCCCGGACGATGACGGTTTGCGCAACACACGTCTGCATAGCGCAAAATCCGCGATGTTCCCGTACCGAGGCAAACAACGCGGTGAGTTTCCAGAGGTCGCAAGCTTCAAAGTAGCTTAGGACTTGGCCTTCTCAGTTATGGATTCGGCGTAATTGGGACGTCCCCCATGAGCCGGATGAAGCGGCATATAGGGGGAGTCGCACCGCTTGTCAACAGAGCCTGCCCGCGCTGGCCCGGCGCCATCGGACCCACGGGCTGGGGACTGGCCCCTCAGCTGCTGCGCACCGGGGTGTTCTGGCGCTTTTTGCGGCGGGCAATCTGGCCCTCACGGTAGAGCATGAACATGCCGCTGCCGACCACAATCGCCGCCCCCAACAGGGTCACAGGATCCGGCCAGTCGCCAAAAACCAGCCAGCCCAGCAGCAGCGCCCAGACCAGGCTGGTGTAGCGGAACGGCGCGATGAAGGAAATCTCGCCTACCCGCATCACCATGACCGAAAACATATAGCCCCCCATGACCATCAGCGCCGCCAGCGCGGTCACGGCCCAGGCGCGGCTGTCCAGACTGACCCACTCCTGCCCAAGGGCGCCCAGCCCAAAGAAGATCATCACCCCAACTGCACTTAGCGAGGTGACCAGCATCGATGGCACCTTCGGTGACAGCCGCCGGGTCGCCAGATCCCGCATGGTGATAAAGGCAACGGCGATCAGCACGTAGATCGAATTGATGTCAAACCCGTCCGGCCCCGGCCGGATGATCAGCAGCACCCCCAGAAAGCCAACAAAAATCGCCGACATCCGGCGCCAGCCAATCGCCTCACCAAACAGGATCGATGCGGCCAGCGTCACCGTCAGCGGCAGCGATTGCAGGATCGCGGTGACATTGGCCAGGGGGGAGACAAACAGCGCCGTCAGAAAGAAATAGGCCGCGCCAACCTCGGCAATCACCCGCAGCGCCACCAGCCCCCAGTCCTTGGCGGGCAGCTGCACCCGGTAGGCCCCCTGTTTCAGCGCCCAGCCCCCGGTCATCGCTGAGGTCATCACCCCACGCAGAAACAGCAGCTGAAACAGCGGCACCGTGCCTGCCAGCGATTTCATGAACGCATCGTTGAAGGTAAAGGCCGCCATAGAGGCCATCATCAACAACGCACCGCGCGTGTTGTCGGAAAGGGGCATGCTGCATCTCCATGAAAATCGCGCGCGCCCTCCTCGGCCGCGCGACTGGCCGACTGTGGCCAAAGGCTGCGGCAAAGTCAAATCAGGCGAAGTCAAATCTGGCAAAACCCGGTATCGGCGCGCGCCCCTTTCAATGATCAGCAAATACTTCCGCCGGAGGCCCCGCTTGCCTCAGGTGCAGCGCTACCTGTCAGTCAGTCGCCTCCGGCAGGGTAAGATCGGCGGCCATATAGGTCACCGCCTGCCCGCGCACCAGAACGCGCTCCCCTGTATCGGTGCACTGCAGCCAACCGCCGCGTTTAGACGCCTGATAGGCCAGCAGATCAGGCTTGCCCAAGACCTCCGCCCAATAGGGCACAAGGGTGGAATGGGTCGATCCCGTCACCGGATCTTCGGGGATGCCCGCCCCCGGCGCAAAATAGCGCGAGACGAAGTCAGCCTCCGAGTCAGCGTCCGCCCGCGCGGTCACCACCACACCAAGTCGGCCCAGTTTGGTCATGGCGGGCAGATCCGGCTCAAAGCCACGCACCGCCGCCTCATCCAGCAAAACAACAAACAGGTTTTCGAAGTTACGGAACAGCGCCTGTGGTTCCACCGCAAAGGTCGCGGCAATCTCCGGCGGCAGAGCCTCCAATGGCTCTGGCGCAAACCGGGGCAGATCCAGCTGATAGCCCACCTGCCCTGCCCCAGCCCGATCAATCGCCGCCTCAGTCACGGTGATCCGGCCCACGCGGGTCTCAAACTGCAACGGCCCCGCACAGCCCTGATGGGCAATCAACACATGTGCGGTTGCCAGCGTTGCATGGCCGCAAAAATCCACTTCCTGCGTTGGGGTGAACCAGCGCAGGTGCCAACCGCCTGCCTCCAAAGGCAGGGCAAAGGCCGTTTCCGCAAGATTATTTTCCGCCGCAATGTTCTGCATCAGCGCATCTTCCATCGGCTGGTCCAGCAGCAGAACTGCCGCCGGGTTGCCTTTGAACACCTCGCTGCTGAAGGCATCCACCTGATACATTTTCATCTGCCTCTCCCATGCAACGGTCCAATCCTCGCCGTGCATAACAGCAAAAAGGCCCCCGCAATGCGAGGGCCTTTCTATCTTTCTCAACCCAGGTGGGCAGCGACTTATTCGTCGCGGCTTTCCGGGGTGTCGACCAGGGTGTCGAAGCTTTCGCCACCAGCCATGTCGTCAATCGGCGCGGCCAGCGCTGCGGCGGCTTCTGCCTCTTCGCGACGGGCTTCCAGCACCACATTGTCACGCGAACGCGCAATGCGACGGACGCGATCGGTGGCGCCACCGGTACCGGCTGGGATCAGACGACCAACAAGGATGTTCTCCTTGAGGCCAACCAGACGGTCGCGCTTGCCCTGAACCGACGCTTCGGTGAGCACGCGGGTGGTTTCCTGGAACGACGCAGCCGACATGAACGAACGGGTCTGCAGCGACGCTTTGGTGATACCCAACAGGATCGGACCACCGGATGCCGGGCGACCACCGCGGGCGATGGCCTTTTCGTTGGCCTCGTCCAGTTCGGTCTTTTCGACGTGTTCGCCTTTCAGCAGGGTGGTGTCACCGCTGTCCGAAATCTCCCACTTCTTCAGCATCTGGCGCACAATCACTTCGATGTGCTTGTCGTTGATCTTAACGCCCTGCAGTCGGTAAACCTCCTGCACCTCGTTGATCATATAGTCCGCCAGCGCGCCAACGCCCATGATCGACAGGATGTCGTGTGGGGCCGGGTTGCCGTCCATGATGTAGTCACCCTTCTGGACGAAGTCACCTTCCTGAACAGGAATGTGCTTGCCTTTGGGCACCATGTATTCGACGGGCTCGCGACCTTCCTCGGCAGCCTCGATGGTGATGCGACGCTTGTTCTTGTAGTCGCGGCCAAAGCGCACGTAACCATCGATTTCGGCGATGATCGCGTGGTCTTTCGGACGACGGGCTTCGAACAGTTCCGCAACGCGCGGCAGACCACCGGTAATGTCCTTGGTCTTGGCGCCTTCACGCGGGATACGCGCAACAACGTCACCGGCCTGGATCTGCTGGCCATCTTCAACCGACAGAATGGCGTCCACCGACATCGGGTGGGTCAGCGGGTGACCCTGTGCGTTGCGCACCGGTTCACCATCGCCGTCCACCAGAATGATTTCCGGCTTCAGCTCATTGCCTTTCGGTGCTGCACGCCAGTCGATCACGATCTTCTGGGTCATACCGGTGGCTTCGTCGGTCTCATCACGAACGGCGATGCCGCTGATCAGGTCAACATATTTAGCAGTACCGTCTTTCTCGGCGATGATCGGCAGGGTGAAGGGGTCCCATTCGAACAGTTTGTCGCCACGGGCAACTTTCTGATCTTCCGAGACGAACAGCTTGGTGCCGTAGCCCAGCTTGTGGCTGGCGCGCTCTTCACCGTTGTCCATGATCTTCAGCTTCATGTTCCGACCGATAACCAGAACTTCGCCGTTGGAGTTGGTCAGAACCTGTGGGTTCTCAAACTCAACGGTGCCTTCCTGGCTGGCTTCGAGGAACGACTGCTGACCACCCTGTGCAACGCCGCCGATGTGGAAGGTCCGCATCGTCAGCTGTGTACCAGGTTCACCGATCGACTGTGCCGCGATGATGCCGACGGCTTCGCCGACGTTCACCGGGGTACCACGGGCCAGGTCACGGCCGTAGCAGGTGGCACAGACGCCATCGTCGCTTTCACAGGTCAGCGGGCTGCGGACCTGAGCGGTCTGAACACCGGCATCTTCGATGGCATCTGCCATACGTTCATCCACCAGGGTGCCACGGGCCGCAATCACCTCATCGGTGCCCGGCTTCATGACGTCCTCAGCGACGACACGGCCCAGCATACGCTCACCGATCGACGCAACAACTTCACCGTCGTTGACAGCAGGCTCAACCGTGATGGCGTTTTCGGTGCCACAGTCACGATCGCGAACGATACAATCCTGTGCCACGTCCACCAGACGACGGGTCAGGTAACCCGAGTTCGCCGTCTTAAGCGCCGTATCCGACAGACCTTTACGGGCACCGTGGGTCGAGTTGAAGTACTCGAGAACCGACAGGCCTTCTTTAAAGTTCGAGATAATCGGGGTCTCGATGATGTCGCCGTTCGGCTTCGCCATCAGGCCGCGCATCCCGCCCAGCTGCTTCATCTGTGTGACCGAGCCACGCGCACCCGAGTGGGCCATCATGTAAACCGAGTTCGGTTCCAGTTCGGCGCCGTTCTCATCGGTCGGGATCGCCGAGATTGTACCCATCATGGCGTCGGTGACCTTGTCGTTACACTTCGACCACGCATCGACAACTTTGTTGTACTTTTCGCCCTGAGTGATCAGACCGTCCATGTACTGCTGTTCGAAGTCTTTCACCAGATCGCGGGTCTCGTTCACGATGGTCCACTTGTTATCGGGGATCACCATGTCGTCCTTACCGAACGAGATACCGGCCTTGAACGCTTCTTTGAAGCCCATCGACATGATCTGGTCACAGAAGATGACCGACTCTTTCTGACCGCAGTAACGGTAGACGGTGTCGATGACCTGCTGCACTTCTTTCTTCCGCAGCAGACGGTTCACCAGCTCAAACGGTGCCTTGGCGTTCTGCGGCAGCAGGGCGCCCAGACGAACACGGCCCGGGGTGGTTTCAAAGATCTGCTGAACTTCCATACCGTTTTCGTCGATCTGCGGCACGCGGGCCTTGATCTTGGAATGCAGGTGCACCTCACCAGCGTCCAGCGCGTACATAACCTCTTCCAGCGAGGAGAAGACCATGCCTTCGCCCTTCATGCCATCGCGGGCGATGGTGAGGTAGTAGAGACCCAAGATCATGTCCTGCGAAGGAACGATGATCGGGGCGCCGTTTGCAGGCGACAGAACGTTGTTCGTCGACATCATCAGAACACGCGCTTCCAGCTGAGCTTCCAGCGAGAGCGGCACGTGAACAGCCATCTGGTCACCGTCAAAGTCCGCGTTGAACGCCGAGCAGACCAGCGGGTGCAGCTGGATAGCCTTACCTTCGATCAGCGTGGGTTCAAACGCCTGGATGCCCAGACGGTGCAGCGTTGGTGCACGGTTCAGCAGAACCGGGTGTTCGCGGATCACCTCATCGAGGATATCCCACACCTCGGGACGCTCTTTTTCCACCAGCTTCTTGGCTTGCTTCACGGTCGAAGACAGACCGCGCGCTTCCAGACGCGAGTAGATGAAGGGCTTGAACAGCTCCAGCGCCATCTTTTTCGGCAGACCACACTGGTGCAGCTTCAGCTCCGGACCGGTCACAATGACCGAACGGCCCGAGAAGTCGACGCGCTTACCCAAAAGGTTCTGACGGAAACGACCCTGCTTACCTTTCAGCATGTCGCTGAGCGATTTCAGCGGACGCTTGTTGGCACCGGTGATGACACGACCGCGACGGCCGTTGTCAAACAGGGCGTCAACGGATTCCTGCAGCATCCGCTTTTCGTTGCGGACGATGATGTCAGGCGCACGCAGTTCGATCAGACGCTTCAGACGGTTGTTCCGGTTGATCACACGACGGTAGAGGTCGTTCAGGTCGGAGGTCGCGAAACGGCCACCATCCAGCGGCACCAGCGGGCGCAGTTCTGGCGGGATCACAGGCACAACGGTCATGATCATCCACTCAGGACGGTTGCCCGACTCGAGGAAGGCTTCAACAACCTTCAGACGCTTGATGATTTTCTTCGGCTTCAGTTCACCGGTCGCCTCAGCCAGTTCAGCGCGCAGCTGCTCGGCTTCAGATTCCAGATCGATCGCCGACAGCATCTCACGGATCGCTTCCGCACCGATGTTGGCGGTGAAGGCGTCCATGCCGTACTGGTCCTGGGCGTCCATGTACTCTTCTTCGGACATCATCTGGCCGTATTGCAGGTCGGTCAGACCCGGCTCGATGACGACGTAGTTTTCAAAGTACAGCACACGTTCCAGATCACGCAGCGTCATATCCAGCATCAGACCGATGCGGGACGGCAGCGATTTCAGGAACCAGATATGTGCAACAGGCGCGGCCAGTTCGATGTGGCCCATACGCTCACGGCGCACTTTCTGGAGGGTAACTTCAACACCACATTTCTCGCAGACAACGCCGCGATACTTCATGCGCTTATATTTGCCGCAAAGGCATTCATAATCTTTGATCGGACCAAAGATACGCGCACAGAACAGACCGTCGCGCTCAGGCTTGAAGGTCCGGTAGTTGATGGTTTCCGGTTTTTTGATCTCACCGTAGGACCACGACAGGATACGTTCGGGCGAAGCCAGCGAAACGCGGATCTCGTCAAAGACCTTCGGCGGGGTCAGCGGGTTGAACGGGTTGTTGGTCAGTTCCTGGTTCATATTTTTGCTCCTTGTCGAGCAGCCACGTTCAGGCGGCCATGGTCAAAGCTAAGATCAGCAAAGATAAGATGATCAGAGCAGACGATATTTTGCATGATCTGGATGCGAACTCTCTGAGAAAGCCTTTCACGCCAATTACAGAAAGATCGTCTGAAGGCTCCCTGTGCCTTGCCAAAGTAATCAAAAACGCGATTAACGCTCCGATGAGGAAAAGCCCAGCTGTTGCCACAAGTAGCAACAGCCAGATTTGACCCATACTTGGCATACCGGCCACGTCGGATCACTCCTCTTCCTCCGCATCCAGGAGTTCCATATTCAGGCCGAGGCCACGGACTTCTTTGACCAGAACGTTGAACGATTCTGGGATGCCCGCTTCGAAGTTATCCTCGCCCTTGACGATGCTTTCGTAGACCTTGGTCCGGCCTGCCACGTCATCCGACTTAACGGTGAGCATTTCCTGCAGGGTGTAAGCCGCGCCGTATGCTTCCAGCGCCCAAACTTCCATTTCCCCGAAACGCTGACCACCGAACTGTGCCTTACCACCCAGCGGCTGCTGAGTAACAAGCGAGTACGGACCGGTCGAACGTGCGTGGATTTTGTCATCCACCAGGTGGTGCAGTTTCAGCAGGTATTTCACACCCACGGTCACGGGACGGGCGAACTGTTCACCGGTGCGGCCGTCGAACAGGATCGACTGACCCGATTCCGAGAAGCCAGCACGCAGCAGCGCGTCGTTCACGTCCAGTTCCTTGGCGCCGTCGAAGACCGGAGTCGCGATCGGAACACCACGGGTCACGTTGCCTGCAGCTTCCAGCAGATCCGCCTCTTCCAGGTTGGCTAGGCCTTCCTGATAGACGTTGTCGCCATAGGCGTGCTGCATCGCTTCGCGAACTGGGGTCAGATCGCCGGTGCGACGGTAGTCCTGCAGCGCGTCGTCGATTTTCAGACCCAGACCGCGTGCGGCCCAACCCATGTGGGTTTCAAGGATCTGACCAACGTTCATACGCGACGGAACGCCCAGCGGGTTCAGACAGAAGTCAACCGGGGTACCATCTGCCAGGAACGGCATGTCTTCCATCGGAACAACGCGCGAAATCACACCTTTGTTCCCGTGGCGACCCGCCATCTTATCGCCCGGCTGCAGCTTACGCTTCACCGCGATGAAGACTTTAACCATCTTCATCACACCCGGTGGCAGATCGTCACCACGACGGACCTTCTCAACCTTGTCTTCAAAGCGGGCGTCCAGGGCACGTTTCTGCGCTTCATACTGCTCATGCAGCGCTTCCACGATCTGGGCGTCACCCTCTTCTTCCAGGGCCAGCTGCCACCACTGACCACGGGTCAGGGTTTCCAGCAGGTCTTCGTTGATGACCGACGACGGTTTCACGCCTTTCGGACCCTTCACAGCAACCTTGCCGATCAGCATGTCGCGCAGACGGGCGTAGATGTTGCGATCCAGGATCGCCAGCTCGTCGTCACGGTCACGTGCAAGGCGTTCCACCTCTTCACGTTCGATCTGCAGGGCACGCTCGTCTTTCTCAACGCCGTGGCGGTTGAAGACGCGGACCTCAACAACGGTACCGAAATCACCCGGTTTCACGCGCAGCGAGGTGTCACGCACGTCGGAAGCTTTCTCACCAAAGATGGCACGCAGCAGCTTCTCTTCCGGGGTCATCGGCGATTCACCTTTCGGGGTGATCTTACCGACGAGGATATCGCCCGGCTCAACATCCGCACCGATGTAAACGATGCCAGCCTCATCGAGGTTGCGCAGCGCTTCTTCACCGACGTTCGGGATGTCACGGGTGATCTCTTCCGGACCCAGCTTGGTGTCACGGGCGGCGACTTCGAATTCCTCAATGTGGATCGAGGTGAAGACGTCGTCACGTGCAATACGCTCAGAAATCAGGATCGAGTCTTCGTAGTTGTAGCCGTTCCAGGGCATGAACGCGACGATCACGTTTTTACCCAATGCCAGTTCACCGATATCGGTGGACGGACCGTCAGCAACCACTTCGCCTTTCGAAACCCGCTGACCCACTTTCACCAGCGGACGCTGGTTGATGCAGGTGTTTTGGTTCGAACGCTGGAACTTGCGCATGCGGTAGATGTCTACGCCTGCATCGCCCAGCTCCAGATCTTCGGTGGCGCGGATAACGATACGCTGGGCATCGACCTGGTCGATGATACCGGCGCGTTTCGCCATGATCGCAGCACCCGAGTCACGGGCCACAACTTCTTCGATACCGGTCCCGACCAGCGGTGCCTCAGCACGCAGCAGCGGAACGGCCTGACGTTGCATGTTCGAACCCATCAGTGCGCGGTTCGCGTCGTCGTTTTCCAGGAACGGAATCAGCGAGGCTGCGACCGAGACCAACTGCTTGGGCGACACGTCGATCAGGTCAACGTTGTCACGCGGGGCCAGGGTGTAATCACCGGCTTGACGGGTCGACACCAGTTCGTTCTGGAACCGGCCTTCTTCGTCCAGCGAGGCGTTCGCCTGAGCCACAGTGTGGCGCATTTCTTCGGTCGCCGACATGTAGTGCACTTCGTCGGTGACTTTACCTTCGTTTACAACGCGGTAAGGGGTCTCAATGAAGCCATACTTGTTCACGCGAGCAAAGGTTGCCAGCGAGTTGATCAGACCAATGTTCGGACCTTCCGGCGTCTCAATCGGACACATACGGCCATAGTGGGTGGCGTGAACGTCACGCACCTCAAAGCCAGCGCGTTCGCGGGTCAGACCGCCCGGGCCAAGCGCCGACAGACGGCGTTTGTGGGTCACTTCCGACAGCGGGTTGGTCTGGTCCATGAACTGCGACAGCTGCGAGGAGCCGAAGAATTCACGCACAGCCGCCGCTGCAGGTTTCGCGTTGATCAGATCCTGCGGCATCACTGTGTCGATCTCAACCGAGCTCATACGCTCTTTGATCGCACGTTCCATGCGCAGCAGGCCAACGCGGTACTGGTTTTCCATCAGTTCGCCGACCGAACGCACACGACGGTTGCCGAGGTGGTCGATGTCATCGATGTCGCCACGGCCATCACGCAGGTCAACCAGCGCTTTGATGCAGGATACGATGTCTTCCTTGCGCAAGGTCCGCTGAGTGTCCTCAGCATCCAGCGCCAGACGCATGTTCATCTTCACACGACCAACGGCCGACAGGTCATAACGCTCGCTGTCGAAGAACAGGGTGTCGAACAGGTTCGACGCGGCCTCAACGGTCGGCGGCTCACCCGGACGCATCACGCGGTAGATGTCCATCAGCGCGCTCTCACGGTTCAGGTTCTTGTCCTGTACCAGGGTGTTGCGCATGTAGGCGCCCACGTTGACGTTGTCGATGTCCAGAACCGGAATCTCGGTGATGCCCGCGTCCAGCAGCTCCTGCAGGGAACCACCGGTCACTTCACCGTCTTTGTCGTATTCCAGGGTCAGTTCATCACCGGCTTCGACGTAGATCGCACCGGTTTCTTCGTTGATGATGTCCTTGGCAACGAATTTGCCCACGATGTGGGTGAAGGGCACCAGCAGTTCGGTGATCTTGCCTTCGTCGAGGATCTTCTTGACCGCACGCGGGGTCACTTTCTTGCCGGCTTCGGCGATGATCTCACCGGTGCCTGCGTCAACCAGATCATAGGCCGGGCGGGTGCCGCGCACACGCTCCGGGAAGAACTTGGTGATCCAGCCCTTCTGACCTTTTTCCAGTTTGAAATCGACGGTGTCATAATAGGCATCCATGATGCCTTCCTGGTCCAGACCCAGCGCATAAAGCAGGGTGGTCACAGGCAGCTTACGACGACGGTCGATCCGTGCGAACACGATGTCTTTGGCGTCAAACTCAAAGTCCAGCCAGGAACCGCGGTAGGGGATGATGCGGCAGGCGAACAGCAGCTTACCCGAGCTGTGAGTTTTACCTTTGTCGTGATCGAAGAACACGCCCGGCGAACGGTGCATCTGCGAAACGATCACACGCTCGGTGCCGTTCACGATGAAGGTGCCGTTCGGGGTCATCAGAGGCATGTCGCCCATGAAGACGTCCTGTTCTTTGATGTCCTTCACCGACTTGGCGCCAGTGTCTTCATCGACATCAAACACGATCAGACGCAGGGTAACCTTCAGCGGTGCGCTGTAGGTCATGTCGCGCTGCATGCACTCTTCGACGTCATATTTTGGTTTTTCCAGTTCGTACTTCACGAACTCCAGCACGGAGGTTTCGTTGAAGTCCTTGATCGGGAAGACCGACTGGAACACGCCCATGATACCTTCGCCGTCAGTCGGCATCTCGGCATCACCAGAGCGGAGGAAAAGATCATACGAGGATTTCTGAACCTCGATCAGGTTCGGCATCTCCAGCACTTCGCGGATTTTGCCGTAGTATTTGCGCAAACGTTTCTGGCCAAGAAAGCTTTGAGCCATGACAGGTGTCACCTTTCGTTTCTAACCGGTTGTGGCAGCCGTCGGGCCCCGGCGCCACGCCCATCCGAAACAGGTCAGTTTCGATCCATTCATGGCCTCTGTCCCACCAGAGGCCTCCCGATCGCTGAACCAGACCTTGGAAAAAACCTCACACCACTTGTGATTGAGGCCCTTGCCAAGACAGGTTCGGCTGGGCCCGAGAAACCCCGGACCCAGCCAAATCTTTTGCCAACCGGGTTGCCCCGGCGCTGATTACTTCAGCTCGACTTCGGCGCCAGCTGCTTCCAGCTTGGCTTTGATGTCTTCGGCTTCAGCTTTGTCGACGCCTTCTTTGACGGCTTTGCCGCCGGCTTCAACCAGCTCTTTTGCTTCTTTCAGGCCCAGGCCGGTGATGCCGCGGACTTCTTTGATGACGTTGATCTTTTTGTCGCCAGCCGACTTCAGGATCACGTCAAATTCGGTTTTCTCTTCGGCAGCTGCGCCACCGGCGTCGCCGCCAGCTGCAACCATTACCGCGCCGCCAGCGGCGGGCTCGATGCCGTACTCATCCTTCAGGATGGTTTTCAGTTCTTGTGCTTCCAGCAGGGTCAGACCCACGATGCTTTCTGCAAGTGCTTTCAGATCAGCCATTGTACTGTTTCCGTATGTTTAAGTGTGTTCCAACGTGTGAGCTTCGCCCCACGCAGATCATTAGGTTGCTTACGCGGCTTCCGCCTTGTCTTCGATAGTAGACAGGATGCCCGCGATATCCGAGGCAGGTGCGCCAATCGCGCCGGCGATGTTCGAAGCAGGTGCGCCCAGCATGCCTGCGATGGTAGCAATAAGCTCCTCGCGGGACGGCATCTTGGACACGGCTTCAACGCCAGCAACGTCGAGAGCGTTCTCACCCATGGCACCACCGAGGATCTCGAACTTCGAGTTGTCCTTGGCGAAACCAGCAGCAACCTTAGCGGCCGCTACAGGGTCTTCCGAGTAGGTCAGAACGGTCATACCCGTCAGGTATTCACCCATGCTTTCACAGGGCTTACCCTCAAGGGCGATCTTGGCGAGCCTGTTCTTGGCAACGCGGACCGAGGCATCAGCCTCACGTGCGCGTGCGCGCAGGTCCTGCATCTCAGCAACCGTGAGACCTGCGTAGTGGGCTACGACCACAACGCCAGAGCTGTCAAAGATCTGGCCGAGCTCTTCGACCAACTTCTCTTTTTGTGCTCTATCCACAGTTTCACTCCAAATTTGGGGGTTACCCCCCGGCTCTTGTCTGCCGGACTAGGTCCGACACTCAGGTCCTTTTTACGGGGCTGCGCCAACATCACCCGAAGGAAGCCTTCGGCTAATCTTTGTCGTATTCCCGTCTCAGGAGGGAAATTAAGACCCCGTTACCGAAGTCACCCACCGTCTTGGACGAAACGCAAAACAGCGCACGACGAATCGTACGCTGAAAGCGTGAGAGGTAATTATTGTGAAAACAGACCGGGCGCAAGTCCCCAACAGGAAAACCCGCCGGAAAACCGACAGGCAGCTGCATTCCCTGAGGGATGCCCCAACAACCGGCGCCAAAGTAACGCCGGCCACAACCTTACAGCAAAATCAGCCAAATTGCAAAACCGCGGGCAAGGGCGATGCGATACCGCCAAGAAGATCAGTCCGCGAAGGAGAAATTTTCTGGCAACCCCAAGGCTTTGGCGTTCTGGGTGCGGATCACTGCGCGTTTCAGATCGGTGGTTGAGACGTTTTCGGTGCGCGGCAGATAGACCACGTCACACAGATCCGCCAGATCATCAAACTTGCCCGCCCAATCATCGCCCATCGCAAAGACGTCAACGTCATAAAGCTGCACATCCTGCCGCTTCTGCGCCCAGTCGGTCTCCGGGATCACCAGATCCACGTAGCGACAGGCCTCCAGCACCTCGACGCGGTTCTCATAAGGCACAACCGTCTTCTTGCCCTTCACCGCGTTAAACTCATCGGTCGAACAGGCCACAATCAACCGATCGCCCATCTTGGCCAGCCGCTGCAACAGCCGGACATGGCCAAAGTGAAACAGATCAAATGTGCCGTAGGTCAAAACCGTTCTGCTGGTACGTGCTGCGCTCATGCGACGGCCTCCAGAAAATTGTGAAACCGCACCTTCGCACGGCTCCAGGGAAACTTGAAATAGGGGTCGGGCTGGCGCCACTCCGGGCCATAATTCACCGCAAGCATCTTCTCCGGCTCAGCCGGCATCGGACGGCCAGAAACCTTGCAGGACGCCAGGGGCAAAACCTCATCAGCACTCAATTCGCCATACGTGTGCGGGTAAATATACATGCGGCCCTCTTTCACCCAAGCCGGGAACAGATCGATCTCACAGCCATCCTGCCCTTTGAGCTTGTAAATACCCGGCGATTTCAAACCACCAGCCCCATCAAGCCCCAGCTCACCCAACCGCGCCCACAGCTGGCGCCACTCCTCAGCGGCGTCCGCTTCGTTGTCGGCCTGCAGGATCAGTGCCAGATCCACATCGTCATCATGGTCGATCAACTTGCCATCGCGCACCACACCCAGCAACGTGCCCGAGTTCAAGAAGCAGCGATAGCCCATCCTGCCCAAGGCCTCGATATGGCCCCCTACAGCCCCCCATATCCGGCTATGATCCATAGTATCGAAGGTCTGGCCACTATATCCGTGGTTCGTCGGGATACGATCCCCCAGCAGGGCCTCAAACGCCAGAAACTCCTGCAATTGCCCCTGTTCTTCGCGTTGCGCCCTCAACGTTCCGAGAGCCCGCACAGTACCAGACGGACGCAGCTGGCCAAACACACAGGTCGCCACCAACGCCTCATTGAACAAAATGGATGGCGGATTGCGCCGAAGCTTCTTCAGCTCAGCATAGTAGTGCCATGCATCAAATGGCCCCTGCACGCCATGCAGCGCGGCAAAGGCCATCATTCGAATTTCTTCAATCCGCGCCACGCGGTGATCGCCTTTCAGCGTCTTGGCGCGTTCAATCAACGCTTTACTGTCCAAAATATGCCTGCTTCCTACGCCGCGGTGTTCCGCGATCCTTGCTGCAATTGCGGTGACCCTATCATTGATGCGCATCGCCGCCAAAGGGTTTCCAAGCCCCTAACCGCCAAGCCGGAAAACAGCATCTTTTTCAGCACAATGTTCTGAAAACCGCCCGCCCGGCAGCGTCGCCTTTTTCTGGCGCGACAAAGGCAAAAGAAAAGGCGCACCCGTTGGGGCGCGCCTTTCAAATTCAAATCTGATCCGTCAGATCAGTTGCCGTTGGCGTTGTCCACGTTGACAGAAACGCCCGGGCCCATGGTCGAAGAGATTGCGATCTTCTTCATGTAGGCACCTTTGGCGCCTGCGGGCTTGGCTTTCTGAACCGCGTCAACAAAGGCACGGATGTTTTCAACCAGCTTGCCTTCGTCGAAGGAGGCTTTGCCAACACCGGCGTGGATCACACCAGCTTTTTCGACTTTGAACTGAACTTCACCACCTTTGGCAGCTTCCACGGCCGCTTTCACGTCCATGGTCACGGTGCCAACTTTGGGGTTCGGCATCAGGTTGCGCGGGCCCAGGATTTTACCCAGACGGCCAACAACCGGCATCATGTCTGGGGTCGCGATGCAGCGATCGAAATCGATGGTGCCGCCCTGGATGGTTTCCATCAGGTCTTCGGCGCCTACGATGTCTGCACCTGCAGCCTGAGCTTCTTCGGCTTTCGGGCCGCGTGCAAATACAGCAACACGAACCGATTTACCGGTGCCGTTCGGCAGACCAACAACGCCGCGGACCATCTGGTCAGCGTGACGCGGATCAACACCCAGGTTCACAGCGATTTCAACGGTCTCGTCGAATTTGGCGGTTGCGTTGGCTTTCACCAGTGCAACAGCTTCTTCAACGGTGACGTCTGCTTTGCCAGCGAAAGCTTCACGCGCAGCGGCGGTACGTTTTCCGAGCTTTGCCATCTTACTTCACCTCGATGCCCATGGAGCGGGCGGAGCCCAGGATGATCTGCATTGCCGCGTCGATGTCGTTGGCGTTCAGATCTTTCATCTTGGCTTCGGCGATTTCTTTCACCTGAGCCACGGACACCGAACCTACGGTCTCACGACCGGGGTTGTTGGCGCCGGATTTCAGCTTGGCAGCTTTCTTCAGGTAGTAAGACGCGGGCGGCGTCTTGATGTCCATGGTGAAGGACTTGTCCTGGTAGTAGCTGATCACGGTCGGGCAAGGCGCGCCAGGATCCATTTCCTGGGTCTTCGCGTTGAAGGCCTTACAGAATTCCATGATGTTGATGCCGCGCTGACCCAGAGCCGGACCTACCGGCGGGGACGGGTTAGCTTGACCGGCGGGCACCTGCAGTTTCAGGGTGCCAACGAGCTTCTTAGCCATTGTCTTTTCCTTTTCAAACAGCCGCGGGACGCGTCCTTTGGCCTACGTTGCCGTGGTTGGGTTAGACCATCGCGATGGCCGTGCCTCCCACGAGGGATTCGCCGCATGAGCGGCAAGTGACGCGCGATCTACACCGGGGACCGGGTTTTGACAAGCCCCAGCAGCTGCAGAACAGGCAATCTGGTGCTGTTTTATTGGCGTTTTCCAGCCAAAGTTAGGTCGAGAAGATTGCACCACCAACAGCAAAAGCGCGCCCCGATCGGAACGCGCTTTGCAGAACTCTGTCTCTTCAAGCGGGGGCGGGTCAGCCCTGCTTGGTCACCTGGGTGAAGTCCAGCTCCACCGGGGTTTCGCGACCAAAGATCGACACCGAAACCTTCAGCTTCTGGGCCTCGTCGTCCACTTCTTCGATCATACCGTCGAAGTCTTCGAACGGGCCGTCGTTCACTTTTACCTTCTCACCCACTTCGAAGCGGATCAGGGTACGCGGCTGCTCCTCGCCTTCCTGAACGCGGTTGAGGATCTGGTTCACCTCAGCATCGCGCATCGGCATCGGGCGCCCCTGCGGACCAAGGAAACCGGTCACGCGGTTGATGGTCGAAATCAGGTGATAGCCACGATCGCTCATCTCCATGCGCACCAGCACGTAGCCGGGCATGAAACGACGCTCAGTGGTGACTTTCTTACCGCGGCGTACTTCGATGACCTCTTCGGTCGGCACCAGCACCTCTACGATCTCATCTTCCAGACCGTTTTCTTCCACGGAGGTACGGATCTGCTCGGCCACCTTCTTCTCGAAGTTCGAGAGAACGCTCACCGAATACCAACGCTTCGCCATCTTCTGTGTCTCCGCACCTGCGACCTTGGGCATCTCTGGCCCTCTGGTCGGAATTCAAAACTCATTCGCAGATCTGATCTGCGGCTACCCGGAACAAAAATACGGCGTGCAACTCGAATCGCCGCACGCCCTAACCGGTTAGATTTCCCACCTACGCCGCAGGGCGCAGGATTTCAAGAGAAAAGGCGCAGATACCGGTCCCCCGGCCGCGCCTGATCGGATCAGCCAAACAGCGACAGAACCCCGCGCAAACCGCCTTTGATCCCCATATCAACAAGGGCAAAGAACAGCGCCGTGACGGTGGCCATGATGAACACCATTACGGTGGTCAGCAGAACTTCACGACGGGTCGGCCAGACAACCTTGCCCACTTCGCCGCGGACCTGCTGAATGAACTGAAGCGGATTTGTACGTGCCATTATGTCTGTCTTCTCTGTCAGGATGGGGCGCAGATACGCTTATCCGCGCCCGATTTCAAGGGGCAGCGGTGCATTGAACCCCTCTGCCCCGGCTGTTGTGATCACTTCGGCAACGCGCCGGTCAGCACATAGCGCAGCATCTCAACCACCTGACCCGGCTGTTCCGCCACCGCCAATGCGGCCGCGTCGACCTCTTTCAGCGCGTGCTGATGCTCTGGCGGGTGCAGCACGATCAGCGATTTACCCAGCGCGGCGGCATAGCCCGCATCAAAGGCGGCGTTCCACTGTTTGTACTTCTCGCCAAAGCGCACAACCACCACATCGGCCTCACCAATCAGGGTGCGGGTGCGGATCGCGTTCAGCTTGGCGCCTTTGTGGTCGTGCCAGAACTTGTTTGGCTCCTCGCCCAGAATCGCCACACCACAGTCATCGCTGGAATCGTGATCGGTGTTGGGCGAAGAGAAGCTGACATCCAGCTCTTTTGCGCCCTCAATGATCTGCTCACGCCAATCGGTGTGAATCTCGCCAGACAGGTATACTTTCAGCGTCATATCGCGCCCTCCATTCATTTGGAAACCTGTCTAGCCCGCCACATGCCCCTTGCCCAGAGCGAAGGAGTTTCAAATCAGACCACAGGACCGCGCTCAGATCTTTCTGGCCACCAGATACCGCGCCGGCGGCACCTTGTTGGGGAAGTTGCCGCTTTCCACGATCTTGAAGCCCGCCCAGGTCAACAGCCCCTCCAACTCTGAGACCGAGATGGAGTTCACATAGGGCGCCTTGCCGACCATCTGCATCATCGGGATCAGCATGCGGATACCCCGCGCCTTCAGGCTGCGTCCTTCGCCCAGACAGACGGTTTTGCTGATCAGCAGACCACCGGGTTTCACAAGGTCGCGAATATCGGTCAGCCGCTGTTCCAGATCCGGCAGCAGATGCAGCAGGGAATGGGCCATCACCACATCAAACTGCTGCCCCTTAAAGGTCTGATCGCCCACCATCGCCTGGGTGAAGGTCAGGTTCTCTGCCCCCGCCTCCTCGGCGCGGGCACGGCAATGTTTCAGCATCCCCTCCGACACGTCCGACCCGGTGAAACGGGCCACATGCGGTGCCAGCCGGACCGCCGTCATCCCGGTACCGCAGCCCAGTTCCAGCACCTCATCGGTCGCCTTCATATAAGAGGCCGAGCGTTCCAGCGTATATTCATAGGCCGCCATATCCCCGATCTTGGATTTGACATAGCCATCCGCCACGTTGTCCCAGAACTTCGCCGTCTTCTGATTGGTCATTTGAGCCGTCATTTGCACATCCTCATCTTTTCACCTTGAAGATAGCCATGCAGAAAGGCGATAAAAATTGCGGAAATTTGCAAGTCATCCATACGTAAACGCATAAACGCCGCCTGTTCAGGCGCAGCTGAGGATACCATGATCCAAGGGGCCAACAGTTTTGACTGGAACCATATGCGCGCCTTTCTGGCCACTGCCGAGGAGGGTTCGCTCTCGGCTGCGGCCCGCAAACTTGGGCTGACCCAACCGACGCTGGGCCGTCAGGTCACCGCGCTGGAGGCTGAGTTGAACCTGATGCTGTTTGAACGGGTCGGGCGCAATCTGGTGCTGACCCAGGCCGGGGAGGAGCTGCTGCAGCACGTGCGCGCCATGAACGCCGCCGCTGATCAGGTGGCGCTGGTTGCCTCGGGCCAATCGCAGGCGGTGGAGGGCGTGGTGCGGATCACCGCCAGCGATGTCTTCTCAGCCTATCTGCTGCCCCCGATCATGAAAGAGCTGCGCGCCCGCGCCCCGCAGTTGGAAATTGACATTGTCGCCGCCAATGACATCCGCGATCTGATGCGACGTGAGGCCGACATCGCCATCCGCCACGTCCGCCCGGATCAACCCGATCTGATTGCCCGTCTGGTGCGTGAGGCGCGGGGATACTTCTACGCCTCCTCCGACTACCTTGACCGCAAGGGCCGCCCTGAAACGCTGGACGATCTGCGCGACCATGACTTCATCAGCTTTGGTAACGTGACGCAGATGCTTGGTTTCCTGCATCCGCTGGGCTTCCCGATCAGCGAAAATAACTTTCGCATCGGCAGTGAAAGCGGCGTGGTTTCATGGGAGCTGGTACGCCAGGGCTTTGGTATTGCGGCCATGGCTGATGATGTGGCCGCTGCCACCCCCGATGTGGAACGTGTGCTGCCCGATCTGGCGCCGGTGGTCTTTCCGGTCTGGCTGACCACCCACCGCGAGTTGCACACCAGCCGCCGCATCCGGCTGGTCTTTGATCTGCTGGCCGAATTTCTGGCGCAAAAGCCTGAGGCCAAATTCTCAGACTGACCCTGTCACAGATCCCGCGACATCAGCACTTTCATGCCGTCACGCGCAGTCACCTGCCAGCCAAGGTGTTCATAAAGCGCAACGTTTTCGGGGATGTCTTTATGTGTGGCCAAGGCCATCCGGCTGCACCCCGTCGCGCGGGCATGGTCCAGTGCAAAGCGGATCAGCTGCCCGCCGATCCCCTGCCCTTTGGCAGCGGCAGAGACGGCGATGTTCATCAGATGGGCGTCGGGTGGCGTGGTAGCCATCATCAGGACACCCAAAGGCACTTCACCAATGACCCAGACCTGTCCGGCCGCAATGGCCTCATCCAAGCCGCCGCTGACATCGGGCAACACAAGGCCACAGTCGCGGTAGGGCTGATAGGCCGCGTCGATCAGCCCGGCCAAGGCGTCTGCCTCATCTGGTCGGGCTGATCGGATCTCTTGCATCAGGTTTAACCGCGCAGCGCGCCGCCGGTGGCCTTGCTGACCTTTTCGACGATCTTGCTTGCCACAGCCTCGATATCCTTTTCTTTCAGGGTCTTATCGCTTGGCTGCAGGCGCACGGTGATGGCGATGGATTTCTTGCCCTCGCCCAAAGACCCACCGATGAACTGGTCAAAGACCCGCACCTCTTCGATCAGGGCCTTGTCGGCGCCAGCCGCGGCATTGACCAGCGTCAGCGCCTCAACCTCAGCATCCACCACAAAGGCAAAGTCCCGCTCCACCGCCTGCAGATCGCTGATATCCAGCGCCGGGCGCGTGGCCGATTTCTTTTTCGGCTGCGGGATTTCCTCGGGGAACAGGGTAAAGGCCACGGCCGGGCCCTTCACGCCCATTTCCTGCAGGATCTTCGGGTGTACCTCACCAAAGACGCCCAGCACCTTTTTGGGGCCGAGGCAAATCTTGCCCGAACGGCCCGGATGCCACCAATCCTGCACGCCGCGCAGGATCTGTACCTTGGCAGGCGCACCGATCGCAGCCAGAACCGCCTCGGCATCGGCCTTGGCGTCATAAACATCCACCGCGCGCGATGCACCATGCACATCCTTGGGACCAGTCTGACCAATTAGCAGGCCGGTGACCAAGAGGTGCTGTTCGCCCGGCTCCCCACCGTGGAAGGCCGGACCACATTCAAACAACGCCATATCGTTGAAACCACGCGCCTGATTGCGGGCCGCGGCCTGCAACAGACCGGGCAGCAGCGCCGGGCGCATATGGCTCATCTCGGAAGAAATCGGGTTGTCCAGCATGGTGGCATTGTCACCACCGCCGAACAGTTCCGCCGATTTGCGGTCGATGAAGCTATAGGTCACGCATTCGTTGTACCCCAGCGACGCCGTGGTGCGACGCGCGATCTGTTCGCGGCGCTGAATGGGCGATTGCGTCGGACGTGGCACCCCGGCCGAGGGGCGCGCCAAGGGGATCGGCTCCAGCTTGGTGAGCGAGGCAACCCGCGCCACCTCTTCCACCAGATCGGCAGAACCCTGCACGTCAGGGCGCCAGCTGGGCACATGGGCCATGTCACCTTCCATCACGAAACCCAGTTTGGTCAGGGTTTCGCGCTGGGTGTCAGCAGGGATTTCCATCCCCACCAGCGACTGCACGCGATCGGTGTCCAGCTTATAGGCACGCGCCACATCGGGCACCTCACCTGCAACCACAACCTCGGAGGCTTCACCACCGCAGAGATCCAGGATCATCTGGGTGGCATCTTCCATCGCCTGCATGTTGTAGGCCGGATCAATGCCGCGTTCGTTGCGATACCGCGCGTCCGAGTTGATCTTCAGCGCGCGGCCGGTTTTAGCAATCTGAATGGTGTCCCAGAACGCCGCCTCAAGGAAGACATTCACGGTCTCTTCGGTACAGCCAGACACCTCACCCCCCATGATGCCACCGATGGATTCCACACCGTTGTCATCCGAAATCACCACCTGACCGGCGGAGAAGGTGTATTCCTTCTCATCCAGACCCAGCAGGGTCTCGCCACCCTTGGCGCGATGCACCCGCAGGTCGCCTTTGACCTTATCGGCGTCAAAGACGTGCAGCGGGCGGTTGCGGTCATAGGTGAAGAAGTTGGTGATATCGACCAGCGTCGAAATCGGGCGCAGACCAATGGCGGTCAGACGCTGCTGCAGCCATTCTGGCGAGGGGCCGTTTTTCACACCTTTGATCAGACGCCCGGCAAAGACCTCACAGCCGCCTTCGCGGGTGTCTTCGTCAATGGTGACGTTGATGGTGGATTTGAACCCGCCCGCGACCGATGCGGTCTTGGCCGGTTTCATCTCACCCAGACCCCGCGCCGCCAGATCCAGCGCAATGCCGCGCACACCCAGAGCATCGGGACGGTTCGGGGTGATCGCAATTTCGATCACCGGATCCACTTTTTCCGGCATGTTGGCGGCCAGCCAATCGGCAAAGCTCTCACCAACCTCGCCCGAGGGCAGTTCGATGATACCGTCGTGATCATCGCCCAGTTCCAGCTCACGCATAGAGGCCATCATGCCGTGGCTTTCAACGCCGCGGATGTTGCCCACCTTGATGGTGATGTCGAGGCCGGGGATATACATGCCCGGTTTGCACAGCACCACGGTGATGCCCGCGCGGGCGTTGGGGGCGCCGCAGACGATCTGTTTTTCGCCTTCGTCGGTGGCGACCTGACAGACCCGCAGCTTATCCGCGTCGGGGTGTTTTTCGGCCTCTTCGATCTTGGCAAGGGTGAAGCCCTGCAAAGTCGCCGCCGGATCGGTGACCTCTTCCACTTCCAGACCCAGATCGGTCAGGGCGTAGAGGATTTCATCAAGGCTAGCCTGGGTGTCCAGGTGCTCTTTCAGCCAGGAGAGGGTGAATTTCATGTCTCAGCGCCCTTTTGGCAAATATTCGGTTCGGATGCGGCGGTATCGCGCGCAAGTATCTCATGTCTCGGGACTTGCCCAAAGGGCAGCGCCCGTCCCGGGGTGGGCGTAAAGCGCCCGCCCATGGGGCGGGTCGGGCGCTGCCCGGCCTATCGGCCGGGCGTTGGCTTAACGGCTCAGGCCCCCATGCAGGGTCGGCACGTCCAGCGAGGCAAAGCCGTAGTGGCGCAGCCAGCGCAGGTCGCTGTCAAAGAAGGCGCGCAGGTCGGGGATGCCGTATTTCAACATCGCCAGACGGTCGATCCCCATGCCAAAGGCAAAGCCCTGCCATTCGTCGGGGTTCACACCGGCCGCTTCCAGCACCTTCGGATGCACCATGCCGGAGCCCAGCACCTCCATCCAGTCATCGCCTTCACCGATCTTCAGCTGGCCATCAACCCAGGAACACTGGATATCCACCTCGGCCGACGGTTCCGTGAACGGGAAGTGCGAGGCGCGGAAACGGGTCTTGATGCCATCGATTTCAAAGAAGGCGGCAAAGAACTCTTCCAGCACCCACTTAAGGTTCGCCATCGACACGTCCTTGTCGATGCACAGCCCCTCCACCTGGTGGAACATCGGCGTGTGGGTCTGGTCATAGTCCGAACGGTACACACGGCCCGGCGCGATCACACGGATCGGCGCGCCCTGTTTTTCCATCGCGCGGGTCTGGACCGGCGAGGTGTGGGTGCGCAGCACATGCGGCGGGCGGTCGTCGCCTTCGGCACGGTTCATGTAGAAGGTGTCAAACTCCTGCCGCGCGGGGTGATGCGGCGGGATGTTCAGGCTGTCGAAGTTGTACCAATCGGTCTCGATCTGCGGGCCTTCGGCCACGGCAAAGCCCAGATTGGCAAAGATCGCAGCGATCTCTTCGCTGACCTGCGAAATCGGGTGGATGGTGCCACGGCGCTCGGTCCGGCCCGGCAGGGTCACATCCAGCCATTCGGTGCGCAGACGCTCTTCCAGCGCGGCATCGGCAAGTGCGGCTTTCTTCGCGGCCAGGGCCGAGTTGATCTCATCTTTCAGCGCGTTCAGTGCCGGGCCTGCCACCTGGCGCTCTTCTGGCGTCATCTTGCCCAGCTCGCGCATCTTCAGGCTGACCTCGCCCTTTTTACCCACTGCCTGCAGGCGCAGATCCTCTAGCGCGGCTTCATCACCGGCATCGGCAATCGCGCTGAGGTATTTCTGTTTCAGATCGTCCATCCGACCCCTCCAATTCCGTTACGCCCCTGCTAGCGAGCAGAGCCATAAAACGCAAGGGTTGGACACAGGGGCGCGCCCGGGTTGAGACCCAGACGCAACGGAGGCACAACTCCGCCGCTCTACTTGGCGCGGTCAACGCCGCGCAGCTTGCGGATCAGATTGTTGGTCTTGCGATAAAGCACCGGCGGCACCACACCGCGCACCACCCGCAACGTGCCTTCATAGCTGCGCGCATCCTCACTGCCGGGGCGACGCTTGAACACGGTGGACTGCGCCGTGCGCCCCTCTTCCCAGGTGGCTGTGTAGTAATAAAGCGCAATGGACAGCCGCGGCAGACCGTCCGGATGGTTCACCGGTTCTGGGTTGCCATGCATGGTGTTATTCCCGGTGGAAAAACAGCACATCCGGTTCATGATCGGCACGAAGCTTTCCACCTTCTCACTCATGTCATTGGTCCAGATCTCAAAGGATCCGCCGTAGTCCTCCTGCCAGTCAGGATTGAGGTAGATCAGCACGTTGAGGCGCCGTTCCAGGTTCATGATCGAATGGTGGTTGAAGTCCGCATGGATGTCCAAGAACCCGGTGGTGTTGATCCGGTGAATGCCGCCGCCCATGAAATAGGGATCGGGGATCAGACCTTTGATGCCTGACATGTTTTCCAGAAACTGAATGAAAGGTCGCGCGTTCAACGCCTGAAACACCGAGCGGGTGTAGGGCGGCAGACGGTCGGGGTTATAGGAGGTCTTGAGCTTTTCATTGCCGCTGGAAAACTCCGGATCCTGATCCGGCAGCGCCATCACCTCAGCCCGCACCTTTTCCAGCACCTCCAACGGCAGAAAATTGTCGACGCTGGTGTAGTGATAAGGCGCCTGCGCCTGATACTCCGCCGCCAAAGTGGCGCCAATTTCCTTGGCGCGCTGCTGCGGAATGCTCAGCGTTTCCGGGTCCAGAGGGTAAAAAGCAGTCATCGCACAATCCAAATGGCTATAATTTACAACAGCAAACAGGGCGCCGCCCGTCACTGTCAAGCAATGCGGCCCTTCAGGCACAAAACAACGCGGCGGCGGCACATTTGCGCACCGCTAGGCGAATTTGGATCGGGGTGCTTCAGACAAACAGCGCTTCAACACGCGCACTGACGCCGCTAGCTTGCGTCATGCAGCACAATGTTGAACCCTTCCTCAGCGGTGGGTTCGGCGTAGTGTTTGGCAAACTGGGCAAACTGCGCCTCCGTCGCGGCAAAGGCATGTTCCCCCGCCGCATTGCGGGCTTTTAGACGTTGCAGGCACAGCGCATCCGGTGTGGTCATCACATGCAGCTGATGATCGGCCCCTGTCTGCGCCAGCAGCCCCTTCATCCATGTCCGGCTTGCCACTGTGTTGGCCTGAAAATCCAACACCACCGACAGGCCCTCAGCCAGCAACTGCACCACATGCGGCCCAACGACCGAGCGCAGCGCCGCCGAACAGCGCAGGAAATCCTGCGGCGTTTGCATCTGATCCCCATAAAGCGCGGCCAGCCAATCATCCTCAGACAAGAGAACCGTGCCCGGCGCCGCACTCAACCGGGCGCAAAGCGTCGACTTGCCCGAGGCGATTTTGCCACAGAGCATATGCAGCGTAGGGGATCGATCAGTTGTCATAACAGCCTCAAAATTGCTGATGCCGCGTCCACCACGGCGAAATCCTGATAAACAAAGAAAAAGGCGGCACCCGGGGGCACCGCCTTTGATCTTGTAACCGAGTGCTTGGCTTACGCCAGAGCGGCCTTGGCTTTTTCGACGATTGCGCCGAAAGCGTCGGGCTCATGTACGGCCAGGTCGGCCAGTACTTTACGGTCAACTTCGATGCCAGCCAGGCCCAGACCGTTGATGAAACGCGAGTATGTCAGCGCTTCGTCATGTGCACGTACAGCAGCGTTGATACGCTGGATCCACAGCGCACGGAAGTTACGCTTGCGGTTCTTACGGTCGCGGGTTGCGTACTGGTTCGCCTTGTCAACGGCCTGACGGGCGACCTTGAAGGTGTTCTTGCGGCGGCCGTAATAGCCTTTTGCTGCCTTAATGACCTTCTTGTGGCGGGCGTGAGTCGTGGTACCACCTTTAACGCGGGACATATCAGCTCTCCTCTACTTAGCGGTCGTAGGGCATGTAGCCCTTGACGATTTTCGCGTCGGGAGCCGACAGCGTGGTGGTGCCGCGAGCGTCGCGGATGAATTTCTTGGTGCGTTTGATCATGCCGTGGCGTTTGCCGGCCTGACCTGCGATCACTTTACCGGTCGCGGTCACCTTGAAGCGCTTTTTGGCGCTCGACTTGGTCTTCATCTTAGGCATTTTCGTCTCCTAGTCTTTGTACGATTACACGCGACTCGGCATGCCATATAGCCGGCCGCGCAGACAGGCCGCTTCTTTAGGGGGGATAGGCGCCGCTGGCAAGGGGGAATCTGCACCGTAATCGCCAATAAAATAAGGCGGACGACCGAAACCCCTCAGAATCAGTTCAGTACCTGACCTGCCACGACGACAAAGGCCATCGGAATATCCACCAAGGCAAAGCCGCCGGGTTTGACCGTTGTGGCGTAATAGCCCAGCGCAAAGCCGATAAGTACAAAAAGCGCCGCTGCACGCGGCGCTTCTTTCTCACTCCAGGCAGACACAAGGGCGGGGATCGCAAAGCAGGCGATCACCACGCCAATAACCATGATCAAATCCGCCTGCATCTTGATGCCCCTCTGGCTGCCCTGCAGCAGAGGTTATTCCGGATCGTGCGCGTAGATCAAACGTTCTGCACAGGGCGCCACCCGCAGAATGTTGGTGGTGCCGGTCACATTGAACGGCACACCCGCGGTGACAAGGATCTGATCATCCTCAGTGGCATAGCCGCCCATCCGCGCTGCCCGCGCCGCATTGACCACCGCCTGTTTGAAGCGATCGACGTCGCCGCTGATGACCACACAGTCGGTGCCCCAGCTCAGCGCCAGACGACGCGCCGTATCGCGCAGCGGGGTCAGCGCGATGATCGGCACCCGCGGACGTTCCCGTGACACCAGCAGCGCCGTTGTCCCCGACTGGGTGTAGCAGCAGATCGCCTTAATATCGGTGGTTTCCGCAATCTCACGTGCAGCCGCAACGATGCCATCGGCAACGGTTTTGCGGTCCGCGATCCGGCTGGCCTCGATGATTTCGGTGTAAGTGGCATCGCTTTCCACTTCGACTGCCACGTTGTTCATCGTGGTCACCGCTTCGATCGGGAAGGACCCGGCGGCGGACTCGGCGCTCAGCATGATGGCATCGGCGCCTTCATAGATAGCGGTTGCCACATCCGACACCTCAGCCCGGGTCGGCATCGGCGAATCGATCATCGATTCCAGCATCTGCGTTGCCACGATCACTGGCTTGGCTACTTTGCGGCACTTGCGGATCAGGCGTTTCTGGATCGGCGGGACGTTCTGCACCGGCAGCTCCACACCCAGATCGCCACGCGCCACCATGATCCCGTCCGAGACATCAAGGATCTCTTCAAAGGCTTTCACCGCCGCAGGTTTTTCAATCTTCGACAGGATGGCGGCGCGGCCATTGGCCAGATTGCGCGCTTCCCAGACATCTTCGGGACGCTGCACAAAGCTCAGCGCCAGCCAGTCAACACCCAGCTGACAGACGAACTCCAGGTCTTTCTTGTCCTTCTCCGACAGCGCCGCCAGCGGCAGCACCACATCCGGCACGTTCACACCTTTACGGTTTGAGATCGTGCCGCCCGCAATCACTTCGGTTTCGGCGAAGTCAGCACCGCATTCGGTGACTTTCAGGCGGATCTTACCATCATTGACCAACAGGGTGGTGCCCACTTCCAGCGCATCAAAGATTTCTTTGTGCGGCAGGCAGACGCGGGTTGCATCACCCGGGGTCTCATCCAGATCCAGACGGAAGCTTGCGCCGTTTTCCAGCTCCTCCGCATCATTGACGAAGACACCCACACGCAGCTTCGGGCCCTGCAGGTCGGCCAGAATGCCCACCGGGTTGTTCAGATCTTTTTCCACCTGACGAATGATCGCGTGACGTTCGCGGATTTCTTCGTGGTCGCCGTGGCTCATGTTCAGGCGGAACACGTCCGCCCCGGCTTCATGCAGCGCACGGATGGTTTCATAGTCGCTGGAGGCCGGGCCCAAAGTGGCCACGATTTTCACGTTGCGAAAGCGTCTCATATCAGATCAATTCCCTTCCTAGCAGGCTAATGTTACCGCTAACTTCGCTGCCTTATACGCATATGGTACGGCAGAAACAATTCCAATCACGCGCAAAGTGGCATAGAGGCTTTTCAAACCAAGTGAAAGTTTCATGACCTACCATCCCTTCCACATTCACGGCGATGACCGCGACAGCCGCTTCCTGATCACCTGCGACCATGCCACCAATACCGTGCCGCCCTTTGTGAATGGCGGCGAATTGGGGTTGGGCGCGGGCGATATGAACCGCCACATCGCCTATGACGTCGGTGCTGCCGGGGTGACCCGGGCGCTGGCCGATGCCTTGGGATGTGCCGCGATCCTGTCGGATTTCTCCCGGCTGGTGATTGACCCCAACCGTGGTGACGATGATCCGACCCTGCTGATGAAGCTCTATGACGGCACCATCATCCCCGCCAACCGCCATGCCGACGCGGCTGAGCTGGAGCGGCGGCTCGACGCCTGTTACCGGCCCTATCATGCAGCCCTGGCAGATCTGGCGGCACGGCGCGACGATACAGTGATCATCTCGATGCATTCCTTCACCCCGCAGCTGCAGGGCCGCGCGCCGCGCCCTTGGCATATCGGTGTGCTCTGGGCGGAGGACGGGCGCTATGCCCAGCCGCTGATCACCCGGCTGAAGGAGGAACCGGACCTTTGTGTCGGGGACAATGAACCCTACACCGGCTATCTGCCCGGCGATGCGATTGACACCCATGCCACTGCGCATGGCCGCCCCAACGCCCTGATTGAGATCCGCAATGACCTGATCGAAACCGACCAGCAGCAGGCCCAATGGGGGCAGCGCCTGGCCCCGATCCTGACCGAAACCCTGTCGCGCAGCGGCGTCTGAGAAAGCCCCATCATGCCCCATGTTGTTCTGGAATATTCTGCCGGCCTTGAAACGCAGGCTGATCTGCAATCGCTCTGCCAGGCCCTGTTTGGCGCGCTGGCGAAAGAGCCGGCAATTCCCAACCCCGCCAGCCTGAAAATCCGCGCCTGCCCGCAGCCCTTTGGCGTGATTGGAACGGATCCGCAAAGCTACACCCACGCCACCCTGCGGCTACTGCCAGGGCGCGACGATGCGACCAAATCGCATCTCACCGGGATTGTGCTAGATGTGATGAAAGCCCACCTGCCAGAGGTGGGCAGCCTGACAGCTGAGGCGGTGGATATGCACGGTGCCTCTTACGCCAAACGCGTGTTGTGACACGCTAAAAGGAGACAGACATGGACGATCAAACCCGGATTGAGCTGGAAGCCGCCGCCTTCCGCGCGTTGCGTGAACACCTGATGGAAAAGCGCACCGATGTGCAAAACATCGACATGATGAACCTCGCCGGGTTCTGCCGCAACTGCCTCAGCCGCTGGTATCAGGAAGCCGCCAATGAACGTGGCATCGAGATGGACAAAAACGCCGCGCGTGAGATTTTCTACGGCATGACGATGGATGAGTGGAAAACCAACTATCAAACCGACGCCAGCGCGGAAAAACAGGCCGAGTTTACCAAGGCCTTTGCCGAAAACGTTGGTGACGCGGGCAAATAAGCCGCCGCATTGCCAAGCATTCTTTGACCTGAGGCTGCGCAAACCGGCCTCAGGTTTTTTGTTGCCGCTGTGGGCTGGCACCAGACCAACATCTTTGTGGCACCGCCAAAACGGCGAAGGTGACCGCGCAGATCTGCACATAATCTGTGGGGCACGGGGCGTTTTCGCCCGCGCAGTGCCCCCCTACCTTTGATGCAACACCTTCTTAGCAGCAAAGGCACGTGACATGACCCTGCCCACACATTTCATTTCGCACGGCGGCGGCCCCTGGCCCTGGGTGCCCAACATGGCACAGGAGCTGGAACCGCTTGCGGCCTCCCTGCGCCAGATCTCAGCCGAGTTGCATCAGAAGCCCAAAGCGGTGCTGATGATCTCGGGCCATTGGGAAACCGAGAGTTTTGCGGTGATGCACTGCAAACGTCCGCGGATGGTCTATGACTATCACGGCTTCCCACCTGAAACCTATGAGCTGAGCTACCCCGCCCCCGGCGCGCCGGAACTGGCCGAGGATGTGGCACAGCGGTTGCATCAGGCGGGTCTGCCGACGCGGTTGGATGATGCGATGGGTTATGACCACGGCACCTTCGTGCCGATGGCGCTGATCTATCCCGAGGCGGATGTGCCGCTGTTTCAGGTCTCCCTCCAAAAGGGGTATGACCCTGAAAAACACTGGAAAATGGGCCGCGCCTTGGCGCCCCTGCGCGATGAGGGCGTGCTGATCATCGGCTCAGGCCTCAGCTATCACAACCTGCGCCAGTTCGGCCCGAAGGCCAAAGTGCCCTCCGAAGCCTTTGATGCCTGGTTGCATGAAACACTGGCGCTGCCGCCTGAAGCACGGCGTGAGGCGATCCTGAACTGGGAACAGGCCCCCTATGCCCGCGAGTGTCACGCCAAAGAGGACCATCTGGCGCCGCTGTTTGCCGCCCTTGGTGCCGCCGAAGGCGCCACTGCCCAGCGCACCTACCACCAGAAGGACATCTTTGGTGGCGTCACGGCCTCAAGCTATCGGTTTGAAGGGTAGATCGGCTTCTGCCCGCCCCCCGGCAGGCAGAAGCCTTGGGCAGCCACCGCTGAAAACAGCGCCACTCACTTTGGCTGCCCATACCGTCGGGTATCGGATATGACACAGGCACTTCAACCGAAAAGAGCATAACTGTCAAAAAACTAGCGCCCCCCATTAGAATATCTTGCTATTCCGGCAACTTGCGCTACGCGCAACCACCGGGAGACTGCGACCTAGCGGCAACGCAACGCAAAAGGGCGGCCCCTGGCCGCCCTTGCAAATTTCGTCCTGTCGGGTGGGTTAGACCGCTGCTTTCAGGCTCTCATCCAGGTAAATCTCGCGCAGACGTTTGGCCACCGGACCAACCGCGCCTTCACCAATCTCAGCGCCATCAATTTCAACAACCGGCATCACGAAGGTTGAGGCAGAGGTCACAAAAGCCTCATCAGCCTGTTGCGCCTCTTCAATGGTAAAGCTGCGCTCCACCACTTCCATCTGCGCTTCGCGGGCGAACCGCAGGACGGCCGCTCGGGTGATGCCGTGCAGGATGTCATTGCTCAGCGCGCGGGTGATGATCTTGCCGTCTTTGACGATATAGGCGTTGTTCGAGGTGCCTTCGGTCACCTTGCCCTCTTCGACCAGCCAGGCGTCATCACAACCAGCTTTCTTCGCCATCATCTTGCCCATCGACGGGTAGAGCAGCTGCACCGTTTTGATATCCCGGCGGCCCCAGCGGATATCTTCGATCGAAATGACCTTGATGCCTTTCTGGGCGGCAGGGCTATCGGCCAGACCGGGTTTGTTCTGGGTGAATAGAACCAGCGTCGGACGGGTTTCTGCCGGATCGGGGAAGACGAAGTCACGATCGCCGGGGGCGCCACGGGTGACCTGCAGGTAGATCATGCCCTCTTCGATGCCGTTCAACTCGACCAGTTTGCGGTGGATCTCCAGCAGGTCGTCAAACTCAGATGGTTTCTCCATGTCCAGCTCATTCAGCGACCGCTCCAGACGTTTCAGGTGACCGTCAAAATCGATCAGCTTGCCCCCCAGCACGCTGGTCACCTCATAGACGCCATCCGCCATCAGGAAACCACGATCAAAGATCGAGATTTTGGCGTCGGTTTCGGGCAAATACTCTCCGTTAACGAATACGGTGCGGGTCATCACTGGCTCCTGAATTTGGGTTGGTTTCTTCTTGGGCGCATTGCCCGATGTGTCAAGCATTAGCTGGCTGCACCGCAACAGGACGCGGCAACAGGGCGCAACAACAGCCCCGCCTTTGTGAAAGGCGGAATGGGGCTGTCAGTTAGGGTTTTGATGGGACGCGCCAGGGCTTAGCCCCAGAGCGCTGCCTCAGGTCCGTGCACACCGGCCTCATCAAAGGTCAGCGGGGCATCGCGGTCTTCGGCCAGCAGCAGCGGACCATCCAGATCGGTGACCATGGCGCCCTGTGCCACCAGCGTCGCCGGTGCCATCGCGAGGGAGGAGCCGACCATACAGCCCACCATCACCTTATAACCTTCGGCCAGCGCGGCATCGCGCAGCTTCAGCGCTTCGGTCAGACCGCCGGTTTTGTCGAGCTTGATGTTCACCACATCATATTTGCCCTTCAGCTTCGCCAGCGACGTGCGGTCATGGCAGCTTTCGTCGGCGCAGACTGGCACCGGACGGTCCATGCCGAGCAGCGCGTCATCTTCACCGGCCGGCAGGGGCTGTTCCACCAGATCCACCCCCAGACGCACCAGATGCGGTGCCAGATCGGCGTAGACCTCGGCGCTCCAGCCCTCATTGGCGTCGACGATGATCCGCGCATCGGGGGCGCCTTTGCGCACGGCCTCAAGGCGAACCATATCGTCGGGCGTGCCCAGCTTGATCTTCAACAGCGGGCGATGGGCGTTCTTGGCGGCCTGTGCCTGCATCTCCTCAGGGGAGGCAAGCGACAGGGTATAGGCGGTGATTTCCGGCTCCGGCGCGGGCAGGCCCGCCAGTTCCCAGACCCGTTTGCCAGCCTGTTTCGCCTCCAAATCCCAGAGCGCACAATCAACCGCGTTGCGGGCTGCGCCTGCAGGCAGTAGATCCTGCAAGGCGTCACGGGTGACATCTGCGGGCAGGCCTTCGATTTCAGCGGTGACCGACTCAAGCGTCTCATCATAACGCGCATAAGGCACACATTCGCCCCAGCCCACATGGCCGTCGCGTTCGATCTTGACCGTCAGCACCTTGGCCTCGGTCCGGCTGCCCCGGCTGATGGTGAAAACCTGCGCCAGTTTAAAGACGTCTTTTTGAACGGTGATGGTCATGCCGCCCCTCCCCTTTCAATGTTCCTTAAATACTCAAAAGGCCGGAGGGGTCGTCCGCTCCGGCCTTCAAGGCTGTTAGATCAGATCGCGTCCAGCGCGTCGACCAGCTTGCCCGCGCCAAAGCGGAACGGGTCGGTTGCCGGCAGGCCCAGCTCGGCTTCAACCTTGGCACAATAGGCCTTGGCTTCATCCTCGGGCATGTTCTGGGTGTTGATCGAATAGCCCACAACCTGACAGTCCGGGTTGGCCACTTTGGCCAGCGACAGCGCCATATCGCGCACCGCTTCAAGCGACGGCAGCTGGTAATCCGGCAGACCACGCATGTGATCGCGGGTCGGCTCATGGCAGACCACCAGCGCATCTGGCTGACCGCCGTGGATCAGTGCCATGGTCACGCCCGAGTAGGAGACGTGGAACAGGCTGCCCTGACCTTCGATGATGTCCCAGTGATCGGTGTCATTGTTGGGGGTGATGTATTCGATCGAACCCGCCATAAAGTCAGCAATTACCGCGTCCAGCGGCACACCGTCGCCGGTGATCAGGATGCCAGTCTGGCCGGTGGCGCGGAACGAGGCTTTCATGCCGCGCTCACGCATTTCCTTTTCCATGCACAGGGCAGTGTACATCTTGCCCACCGAACAGTCGGTGCCCACCGCCAGCAGACGTTTGCCGGTGCGTTTTTTGCCGTTGGCGATCGGATAGTCGACCTCAGGCACGCGCACGTCGTGCAGTTCCTGACCGGTGGCTTTGGCCACGGCAACCAGGTCTTCTTCGTCTTTCAGCAGGTTGTGCAGGCCGGAGGCCAGATCAAAACCCTCTTCCAGCGCGGTGACCAGAACCTTTTTCCAGGCCTGGCTGATCACGCCGCCGCGGTTGGCCACGCCGATCACCAGGGTTTTGGCGCCCGCCGCTTTGGCCTCTTCCAGGGTCATGTCGGGCAGGCCCATGTCGGCCTTGCAGCCGTCCATCCGATACTGGCCTACAGCAAATTCAGGACGCCAGTCCTTGATACCTTGGGCCACTTTTGCAGCCAGTTGGTCCGGGGCGTCACCCAAAAACAGCAGATAGGGGGTCTTGATCATCGTATCGGCCTTTCATTTCTTTTAGCTGGCGCAGTGTGATGGATTCGTACCGGGAGTGTCTTCGCGATTGCAGCTGGGCACCCTGCGTCATTGGGAGAAACCTCTGAATTTTGGCCGATCACTCGAAAATTCTTCGAAGTTTACATTCTGCCTGCGAATTAATCACCGCATCGCGGGTTTCTCTGCAGGCGCGATGCCGCAGGTGCAAAATATCCTTGCGAACAGGGGCGCAATTTAATAACCCTCAAGGTGAAAAATCTGCAATTTCGTTACCCAGAGGAATCGCCCAATGAGCTTCCGCCTGCAACCAGCCGCCCCTGCACGCCCCAACCGTTGCCAGCTGTTTGGCCCGGCCTCCAACACCAAGCTGTTTGCCAAGATGGCGGCGTCGGCTGCGGATGTGATCAACATCGACCTTGAGGATTCGGTGGCCCCCTCGGACAAGGACATGGCACGTGCCAATGCGATTGAGGCGATCAACACCATCGATTGGGGCAGCAAAACCCTGTCAGTGCGGATCAACGGGCTGGACACCCCCTATTGGTACCGCGATGTGGTGGATCTGTTGGAACAAGCCGGCGATCGGCTGGATCAGATCATGATCCCGAAAGTGGGCTGCGCTGCGGATATCTACGCCGTCGATGCACTGGTCACCGCGATTGAGGTCGCCAAGGGCCGCACCAAGCGCATTGATTTTGAGGTGATCATCGAATCCGCCGCCGGCATCGCCCATGTTGAAGAGATTGCCGCCGCCTCCCCCCGGATGGCCGCGATGAGCCTGGGCGCCGCGGATTTCGCCGCCTCAATGGGCATGCAGACCACCGGCATCGGTGGCACGCAGGAAAACTACTACATGCTGCACGAAGGCCAGAAACACTGGTCCGACCCCTGGCACTGGGCTCAGGCCGCCATTGTTGCCGCCTGCCGCACCCATGGTGTGCTGCCGGTGGACGGGCCGTTTGGCGATTTCTCGGATGACGAAGGTTACATCGCGCAGGCCAAACGCTCGGCCACTCTGGGCATGGTCGGCAAATGGGCGATCCACCCGAAACAGATCGCACTGGCCAATGAGGTCTTCACCCCGTCTGAAGCCGCTGTGACCGAAGCCCGCGAAATCCTTGCCGCGATGGAACAGGCCAAGGCCAACGGCGAAGGCGCCACGGTCTACAAGGGCCGTCTGGTCGATATCGCCTCGATCAAACAGGCCGAGGTGATCGTCGCCCAGGCCGAGCTGATCGCCGGCAGCTGAGCCATCCCCAATACGCTATCCCCAACACCAAGAAGGGCGCCGACACCCGGCGCCCTTTTGCATTTCTGAACCGCGTTTCGCTTTACTTCAACAGCACACAGAGCTGGGTCAGCAACTCCTCCGCCGGGGTGTCGGCGGGTGAATTCAGATAGACCTCATAGGGCGCGGCATCGGCGGCCTCTTCACCGCTTTCCGGCAACCAGCGGCCGTAAAGATACTGATAGGCCTCTGCCATGCTGGAATAGGGACCTTTGAAGACCAGCACCGCCACCCGACCGGCAGCGTAGCCGCGTTCTTCCAGACCTTCGGGCAGATCCTGACCGTCGCGCAGGATCAGCGCGGCAAAGCTGCGCAGCTGCTCCTCAGGCATTTCGGTTGGATCGCCACAGTAGATCCCCGCCATGCCGCAGGTCTTCTCCCACAGGCCCCGCGCCGTGGCCAAGGCCGCCAGTTCCTCAAACTTGGCACCGATCCCCATATAGGATCCCTGATGTTCCCAGCCTGCCAGACGCAACGCGCCACGCTCCTCAATTTTTACATCAAACACTTTAAACTCCTCAGGTTTCATCTGCCGGAGCGCCACCAGCGGCACCCCTTGCTTGCGAAACGCCAGAGGCGTCAGCCCATAGGCCGCCCGAAAGGCGCGACCAAAGCTTTGCGGTGTGGGATAGCCCACCTGGGTGGCAACCTCGGCCACCGGATCGGTGCCCTGCACCAGCCGCAGCGCAGCCTGATGCAGCCGCACCCGGCGCACCATCTCGGCGCAGGTTTCCCCCATCATCGCATGAAACACCCGATGCCAGTGAAACCGCGACATCGCCGCCACATCGGCCAGCCGGTCCAGCGACAGATCCCCCGCCGGATGGTCGTGGATATATTTCACCACCCGCAGGATCCGGTCTTCGTAGCTTCCAGCCATAACGCCCTCTTTCATTTCGCAGGGCAGATGTGCCCCAGCCCGGATGAACAAGTCTTGCTGACCTGCAGATGCTGCATTTTTCACTGTTTCCCGAATACTCCGGGGGAATTGGCCGCAGGCCAAGGGGGCAGCGCCCCATTCCGCCAACCGAACCGCCCCCGTCACCCCCCGCAGATCACGCCCGTTCATCCTTGGGGGAGCCCATGACAACAAAGGTGGTGATCGAATTGACCTGATCCAAGGTGCCCAAGATATCGGTATGGAACCGCTTGTAGTCCGCCAGATCCCGCGCCTCGACCCGCAAGAGATACTCGACCGTGCCCGTAATGTTGTGGCATTCGCGCACTTCCGGAGCCAGAGCAATGGAGCGCTCAAAAGCCTCCTGCGCGGATTTGGTGTGCAGCCCCAGCCCCACCGTCATATAGGCCACAAAGCCAACATCCCGCGCCGCCGGGTTGATCACCGCGCGATAGCCCTGAATGACGCCTGAACGCTCCAGCTCCTGCACCCGGCGCAGGCAGGCCGAGGGCGACAGGCCCACCCGATCCGCCAGTTCCAGGTTGGAAATCCGACCGTCACGCGACAATTCCTGCAATATCCTGTCGTTGATTTGATCTATCTTCGCCATTTATTGTCTCATCTGCGTATCCACGCCCAACATTGCAATTTCAATGCAGCAAGAACAGCATATTCTTGCCCAATGACTTACGACCTGCTCACCGCCCTCGCCGCTTTTGCCTTTGTGACCTCCATCACCCCTGGCCCGAACAACCTGATGCTGATGGCCTCAGGCGCCAATTACGGGTTCCGGCGCACCATTCCGCATATGCTGGGGGTGGCGCTGGGGTTTGTTCTGATGGTGGCCCTTGTCGGGGTTGGGCTGATGGGTCTGTTTGATGCCTTTCCAGTAACCCACACGGTGTTGAAGGTTGCCGGGATCGCCTATCTGTTGTGGTTGGCGTGGAAGATTGCCAATGCGGGCATGCCGGATACCAGCGGAAGCACCGGCACGCCGATGACCTTTCTGCAGGCAGCGGCGTTTCAATGGGTGAACCCCAAGGCCTGGCAGATGGCGCTGACCGCGATCACCCTTTATGCGCCGGAACGCACGGTGTTTTCGATCCTGATGGTGGCGGCGATTTTCGGCGCGGTGAACCTGCCTTCGGTCAGCAGCTGGACGGCGCTGGGCCAGCAGATGAGCCGTGTACTGTCCTCACCGCAACGGCTGCGAGCGTTCAATATCTTTATGGCCGTGTTGCTGGTGGCGTCGCTCCTGCCGGTTCTCTAGGCTCAGAAATCAATAATTTTTCCGCACCGGTGCTGGAACATTAATGGGTTCTGAGCCTAATCTCTGTTTCATGACACTGACCCTGATCCACACTGCCGATGTGCACCGCCTGACCTTTAATACTCTGCGCGAGCAGTTGGCGCCGGAGGCTGCGCTGACCCATCTGGTGCGTCCCGATTGGCTGGCGCAGGCGCAGGCCGGGATCAGTGAGGCACTGCGCGATGAGGTTGGCGCGGCGATTGACGCCGCGGAGGGGGCTGTTTTGTGCAGCTGCACCAGCCTGGGCCCGATCGCTGAGGCGTTTGGCGCCATTCGCATCGATCAGCCGATGATGCGCACCGCCGCACAAACCGGGGGGCGGGTGCTGATCGTCTATTGCCTGCGCTCAACCGAGGCGCCCAGCCTGTCGCTGCTTGAGCGGGAGTTGCAGGCCGAGGGCAACATGACCCCAGCCGCGCCGCTGTTTCTGGGTCAACATTGGCCGCTGTTCGAGACTGGTGATTTGCAGGGATTTGCCACGGCGCTTAGCCAGGATATCCGGCATGTGGCCGGGCAAGGGCAGTATAGCGCCATCGTTCTGGCGCAGGCCTCCATGGCGGGGGCGGCAGCGGCATTGCAAGACCTGCCCTGCCCTGTTTTGACCTCGCCTGAATTGGCGCTGCGAGCGGCGCTCTCTGGCGCGATTTGATTGGGGAAAATACGCCTGCCCCTCCCCTTAGGTCACATGCGTTGTTGCATCTGAGCGCAGGCAGCGCCATATAACCTGCCATCCAAGGCTGGAGACTGACATAAAATGACCAACTACCTCGACTTTGAACGCCCCCTTGCCGAGATCGAAGGCAAAGCCGAAGAGCTGCGTGCGATGGCCCGCCAGAACGAGGAAATGGACGTCGAAGAAGAAGCTGCTGCTTTGGACAAAAAAGCGTCCGAAATGCTGGCCGAACTGTATAAGACCCTGACACCGTGGCGCAAATGCCAGGTGGCACGGCATCCCGACCGGCCGCATTGCCAAGATTACATCGACGCGCTGTTCACCGAATACACGCCGCTGGCGGGTGACCGGAACTTTGCCGATGATCACGCCGTCATGGGCGGCCTGGCGCGTTTCGGCGACACCCCGGTGATGGTGATCGGCCACGAAAAAGGCAATGACACCAAAAGCCGAATCGACCGCAACTTTGGCATGGCGCGCCCCGAGGGCTACCGCAAAGCCGTGCGTCTGATGGAAATGGCAGACAAGTTTGGCCTGCCGGTGATCACCCTGGTGGACACCCCCGGTGCCTATCCCGGCAAAGGCGCGGAAGAGCGCGGCCAGTCCGAAGCCATCGCCCGTTCGACAGAAAAATGCCTGCAGATCGGCGTGCCGCTGATTTCGGTGATCGTTGGCGAAGGTGGCTCGGGCGGGGCGGTGGCCTTTGCCACGGCAAACCGCGTCGCGATGATGGAACATTCGGTCTATTCGGTGATCACGCCTGAGGGCTGTGCCTCGATCCTGTGGAAGAACGCCGACAAGATGCGCGAAGCCGCTGAGGCGCTGCGTCTAACCGCGCAGGACCTGACCAAGCTGGGCGTGACCGACCGGGTGATCGACGAACCGCTGGGCGGCGCACATCGCGATGCCGGTGCCTCGATCAAAGCGGTTGGCGAACACATCCAGTCAATGCTGGATGAGCTGGCCGGCCAGTCGCCGGAGCAGCTGGTCAAAGACCGCCGCCAGAAGTTCCTCGATATGGGCAGCAAGGGCCTGGCTGCCTAAGCCTATAAATGAGTTAGATTAAAAGCCGCCCGCGCTGTCTGCCGGGCGGCTTTTCTTTTGCAATCAAGGTCTAGTGGTTACGGGCGGTTCGCGCCGGGCAACGGGCCGTTTGCCGTCCAATCCCAGGTGCCGCTGTCGCGTTCCGACACCGCCTGTTTCCAGCCCACCGCCTCAGCCCGCTGTTTGAAGTTCAACCCTTCGGGCGAATGGCGGGTGATACCGTCAAACACGGTGGCCAGACGTTGCGTGGCCTGCATGGTCTGCTCCATCGCTTGATTGATCACCATCTTCTGCATCGCCAGCTGATTGATCGGAACCGCCGCCATCCGTTCGGCCATCGCCTCAACCTCAGCGTCCAGATCCGCGGCGGGCACGGCGTTCAGCACCAGCCCCATATCCGCAGCCTCACGCCCGGTGATCTTGTCACCGGTGAACAGCATCCGCTTGGCCCGTTCCGGCCCCAGACGATAGACCCACATCGCGGTGGTCGGGCACCCCCAGACGCGGGCGGGCATGTAGCCGATCTGCGCCTCCTCCGCCATGATGGTCAGATCTGCGCAGAGCGCGATGTCCGAACCCCCGGCAACCGCAAACCCGTGCACCTTGCAGATCACCGGTTTCATCACCTCAGGCCGGTTCAAGGTGATCCGCGCGATGCGGCCGACGCGTTCATACAACACTTTGCTCATTTCGGTTCCTCCCTGCGGTCAGGGAACACGGCACGCGAAAGGCTGTAAATTGTTTCGCCCCGTCACTTGGCCGTCACTTGGCTTGCATCCATCACCGAGAGTCGGGCCAAAGGAATTGCTGCCCCCCCGGTTCCGTTTTCCGCAGGGACGCGCAATAGTCGCCGGATGATCGACAAGTTGGAAATGTTCATCGCCCTCGCCCGTGAGCAGCACTTTGGCCGCGCGGCGGAGGCCTGCCGGGTCACCCAGCCCAGCCTTTCGGCCGCCATCAAGCAGCTGGAGGAACAGCTGGGCGTGGTGCTGGTGCATCGGGGATCGCGGTTTCAGGGGCTGACGCCTGAAGGGCAACGGGTTTTGGACTGGGCGCGCCAGATCGTGGGCGATGTGCGCACCATGAAAGAAGAGATGCGCACCGCGCGGCAGGGGCTTTCCGGCAATCTGCGGCTGGCGGTGATCCCGACCGCGCTGACGCTGGTGTCTGACCTGACGGCGGATTTTGCTCGTGCCCATCCAAATGTGCGGCTGACCATCTGGTCGCGCACCTCGGGTGAGATCCTGTCGATGCTGGACAATTTGCAGATCGATGCCGGGCTGACCTATCTGGACAATGAACCGCTGGGCCGGGTGACCACGGTGCCGATCCATGCCGAACGCTATGTGCTGATGCTGCGGCGCGATCACCCGCTGGCCAGCCGGGCGCAGGTGAAATGGGCCGAACTGGCAGAGCTGCCGCTGTGCCTGCTGACCCCGGACATGCAGAACCGCCGTATCATCAACACCCATCTCAGCACCGCCGGGGTGGAAACGCAGCCGCAGATCGAAGCCTCCTCCCTGATCGTGTTGATTTCCCATGTGATGAGCGGCGGATGGGCGTCGATCCTGCCGCAGAAAAGCACCGAAATCTTCCTGCAAAACGAATCACCTGACGGCGGATTGGTGGCCGTTCCGCTGGTCAGCCCCGAAGCCAGCCATCGAATTGGGCTTATTGCGCCACACCGCGAACCCCATGCGCCGGTGCTGACGGCGCTTCTCGACTCTGCCATGTCGCTTTCGGAACGGTTGGGTCAACGATAGTCAATTTCTATCAAGTAACGAAATTTCGATATTGATCGGTGATGTAAAAATCACCCAAATCGTGGTAAGTTACTGTTAGGGAGGGCCCTGCGATGCCAGATGCATTGCTTGCCGATACTCAAGCCGAGGCGCTGCACAATATCCTCGCCCAGCATGTTGGGCTGGAAGGACCGCTGCTGCCGATCCTGCATGCAGTGCAGGAAGAATTCGACCATATCCCCGCTGCTGCGGTGCCGGTCATCGCGGATCACCTGAACATCGGCCGCGCCGAGGTGCATGGCGTTGTCAGCTTCTACCACGATTTCCGCGACCTGCCTGCGGGCCGCCATGTGGTGAAAATCTGCCGCGCCGAGGCCTGTCAGGCCATGGGTGTGAACCAGATGGCCGATGACGCGCTGCAAAAGCTGGGGCTGGAATGGCACGGCACCTCAAAGGACGGGGCGGTGACGATTGAACCGGTCTATTGCCTGGGCCTCTGTGCCTCAGGTCCGGCTGCGATGGTGGATGACACGCTGCATGGCCGGCTGACCGCAGAGAAGCTGGAAACCCTACTGGCGGAGGCAAGCGCATGAAGATCTACGTGCCCCTCGACACCGCCGCCGTTGCGGTTGGCGCAGATGAGGTTGCCGCAGCGATCGTGGCAGAAGCCAAAGCCCGCGACATCCCTGTGGAACTGATCCGCAACGGCACCCGTGGCATGGTCTGGCTGGAACCGCTGGTCGAGGTTGAGACCGAGGCGGGCCGCATCGGCTTCGGCCCGATGGAGACCGCCGATGTGCCGTTTCTGTTTGACGATCTTGAGGGCCACGCCAAGGCGCTGGGTCCGGTGGAGGAGATCCCCTATCTGGCGCGCCAGACCCGCCTGACCTTTGCCCGGTGCGGCGTGATCGATCCGCTGTCGATTGCGGATTATGAGGCGCATGGCGGTCTGACCGGTCTGCGCCGCGCGCTGGCGATGACGCCTGCCGATGTGGTTCAGGAAGTCACCGACTCGGGCCTGCGGGGCCGGGGCGGCGCGGGCTTCCCGACGGGCATCAAATGGAACACGGTTCTGGGCGCTGAGGCGGATCAGAAATACATCATCTGCAACGCCGATGAAGGCGACAGCGGCACCTTTGCCGACCGGATGATCATGGAAGGGGACCCCTTCACCCTGATCGAAGGCATGGCGATTGCCGGCCTCGCCGTTGGGGCGACCAAGGGCTATGTCTACCTGCGTTCGGAATATCCCGTTGCCATCCGTGTGATGAATGAGGCGGTGCGCATCGCGCGGCTGAACGGTCTGCTGGGCGCGGATCTGTTGGGATCAGGCAAAGCCTTCGACATGGAAATCCGCGTGGGTGCGGGGGCCTATGTCTGTGGTGAGGAAACCTCGCTGCTGAACTCGCTGGAAGGTAAGCGCGGCATCGTGCGGGCCAAACCGCCCTTGCCCGCGCTTGAGGGGTTTCTGGGCAAACCCACCGTGGTCAACAACGTGATCTCGCTGGCCACCGTGCCGGTCATTCTGGAAAAAGGCGCGCAGCATTACGCGGACTTCGGCCTTGGCCGGTCGCGCGGCACCATGCCGATCCAGATCGCGGGCAACGTCAAGTTTGGCGGGCTGTTTGAAACCGCTTTTGGCATGCCGCTGGGGGATCTGATCAACGACATCGCCGGTGGCACCGCGACGGGCCGTCCGGTCAAGGCGGTGCAGGTCGGTGGCCCCTTAGGCGCCTATCTGGCGCCAGCCAAGTTCGACACGCTCTTTGGCTATGAGGAATTCACCGCCGAGGACGCGCTGATCGGTCACGCCGGTATTGTGGTTTTTGATGACAGCGCCGACATGCTGGGCATGGCGCGGTTCGCGATGGAGTTCTGCGCGGTGGAAAGCTGCGGCAAATGCACCCCCTGCCGGATTGGCGCGGTGCGCGGTGTGGAAACCATCGACCGGATCAAAGCCGGTGACAGCGCCGCGGTGGAGCTGCTGACCGACCTGTGTGACACGATGAAAGAGGGATCACTCTGCGCGCTGGGGGGCTTCACCCCCTTCCCCGTCATGTCCGCCCTTGAACAATTCCCCGAAGAATTCACCCCCGCGAAGGAGGCCGCAGAATGAAAGATTTCATGATGCCCGACGATTACGACATGGGCACGCCCGCGTCGAAATCCACCAATATGGTCTCGCTCATCGTGGATGGCTTTGAGGTTTCGGTCCCCGAAGGCACCTCGGTCATGCGGGCCTCGATGGAGGCGGGGATCAAGATCCCCAAGCTTTGCGCCACCGACTCGGTTGAAGCGTTTGGCTCCTGCCGCCTGTGTCTGGTGGAGATTGAGGGCCGCCGGGGCACCCCGGCCTCCTGCACCACGCCGGTCAGCGAAGGCATGGTGGTGAAAACTCAGACCGAGAAGGTGCAGAAGCTGCGCAAAGGCGTGATGGAGCTTTACATCTCGGACCACCCGCTGGACTGCCTGACCTGCGCCGCCAACGGCGACTGTGAATTGCAAGATGCAGCCGGGGCCGTGGGCCTGCGCGATGTGCGTTATGAGGCCAAAGAGACCCATTTCGAGGCCCGCAACACCAGCGGCGAAGAAAACCCGCAGTGGCTGCCCAAAGACGACAGCAACCCCTATTTCACCTATGATCCTTCCAAATGCATCGTCTGTTCGCGCTGCGTGCGCGCCTGCGAAGAGGTGCAGGGCACTTTTGCGCTGACCATCGAAGGCCGTGGTTTTGACAGCCGTGTCTCCGCCGGGATGGCGGGGGATGATTTCCTGGGGTCCGATTGCGTCAGCTGTGGCGCCTGTGTGCAGGCCTGCCCCACCGCAACCCTGCAGGAAAAATCCGTGATCGAGCTGGGCACACCGGACAAATCCGTGGTCACCACCTGCGCCTATTGCGGCGTCGGCTGTTCCTTCAAGGCGGAGATGCGCGGTGACGAACTGGTGCGTATGGTGCCCTACAAACACGGCAAGGCGAACCGTGGCCATTCCTGCGTGAAGGGCCGTTTTGCCTATGGCTATGCCAACCACAAAGACCGCATCCTGAACCCGATGATCCGCGACTCGATCGATGAGCCGTGGCAAGAGGTCAGCTGGGACGAGGCGCTGAGCTTTGCGGCCAACCGTCTGAAAGGGCTGCAGGAACAACATGGCCGCCGCTCTATCGGGGTGATCACCTCCAGCCGTTGCACCAATGAGGAAACCTTCCTGGTGCAGAAACTGGCGCGTGGCGTGTTCATGAACAACAACACCGACACCTGCGCCCGTGTCTGCCATTCGCCCACCGGCTACGGGCTGGGGCAGACCTTTGGCACCTCGGCAGGAACCCAGGATTTCGACAGTGTCGAAGACACCGATGTGGTGATCGTGATCGGCGCCAACCCGACCGACGGGCATCCGGTATTTGCCAGCCGGTTGAAGAAACGTCTGCGTCAGGGCGCCAAGCTGATTGTGGTGGACCCGCGCCGCACCGATCTGGTGCGCTCGAACCACATTGAGGCGCAGCATCACCTTGCCCTGCGCCCCGGCACCAATGTGGCGGTTGTGACCGCGCTGGCCCATGTGATCGTGACCGAAGGGCTGATGGATCAGGCCTTCATCCAGGAGCGGTGTGACTGGGAAGAGTTCCAGGAATACGCCGAATTTGTCAGCGATCCGCGTCACAGCCCCGAAGCCGTCGAACTGCTGACCGGCGTGCCAGCGGCCGAACTGCGCGCGGCCGCGCGTCTGTTTGCCACCGGTGGCAACGGTGCAATCTACTACGGGCTGGGGGTGACCGAACATTCGCAGGGCTCCACCACCGTGATCGGCATCGCCAACCTGGCCATGCTGACCGGCAACATCGGCCGGCGCGGTGTGGGGGTGAACCCGCTGCGGGGTCAGAACAACGTGCAGGGCTCCTGCGATATGGGCAGCTTCCCGCATGAACTGCCGGGCTATCGCCATGTGAAAGGCCCGGAAGTCCGCGCCATTTTCGAAGACGCCTGGGGTGTCACCATCGATCCCGAACCTGGTCTGCGCATCCCCAACATGCTGGACGCGGCGGTCGATGGCACCTTCAAGGGCCTTTACTGTCAGGGTGAGGACATCCTGCAATCAGACCCCGACACCAAACACGTAGCAGCTGGTCTGGCGGCAATGGAATGTGTCATCGTGCATGACCTCTTCCTCAATGAAACTGCCAACTACGCGCATGTCTTCCTGCCCGGTTCGACCTTCCTGGAAAAGGACGGCACCTTCACCAATGCCGAACGCCGCATCAACCGCGTGCGCAAGGTAATGGCGCCGAAAAACGGCTATGCCGACTGGGAGGTGACGCAGCTGCTGGCGCAGGCGATGGGGGCAGACTGGCACTACACCCACCCCAGCCAGATCATGGACGAAATTGCCGCCACCACCCCCAGCTTCGCCGGTGTGGACTACGCCATGCTGGAGGAGAAAGGCTCGATCCAGTGGCCCTGCAATGAGGCCAACCCCGAAGGCACGCCTTTGATGCATGTCGATGGGTTTGTCCGGGGCAAAGGCCGCTTCATCGTCACCGAATATGTCGCCACGGATGAGAAAACCGGCCCACGCTTCCCACTGCTGCTGACCACCGGCCGCATCCTGTCGCAGTATAACGTGGGCGCGCAGACCCGGCGGACGGAGAACGTGGTCTGGCACGATCAGGATGAGCTGGAGATCCACGCCCATGACGCCGAAGTGCGCGGCATCAAGGATGGCGACTGGCTGAAGCTGGCCTCGCGTTCGGGCGAAACCACGCTGCGGGCCAAGATTACCGATCGGGTCAGCACCGGCGTGGTCTATACCACCTTCCACCACCCCGATACGCAGGCCAATGTGATCACCACGGATTACTCCGACTGGGCCACCAACTGTCCGGAATACAAGGTCACCGCAGTGCAGGTCAGCCTGTCAAACGGTCCCAGCGACTGGCAGGAAGATTATAACGCCCAGGCCGAGAAATCGCGCCGCATCCTGCCGGCGGCCGAGTGATGCGGGCGGCGGTTGATAAACCGGGCCTGACGGCCGGGCCTCTGGGCCTCAGCGACCAGACCACCGCGCTGGCCGAGGAGATGCCGATTGCGCTGGTCTATAATGGCACCACGCTGGCGGTGATGATGGGCTCGCCTGCGGACCTGATCGACTTTGCCGTTGGGTTTTCCCTGACCGAAGGGCTGGTCGACAGTGCCGATGAGCTGGGTGAGGTGGAGGTGATCCGCCACGCCCAAGGCGTGGAGCTGCAGATGTGGCTGCCCGAGGAGCGTGCCGCCGCAATGGCCAAGCGCCGCCGTGCGCTGGCTGGTCCTGTGGGCTGCGGCCTTTGCGGGGTGGAAAGCCTAGAACAGGCGATGCGCGCCCTGCCGCGTGTCACCGCCAACCTGCGGCTGCGCCGTCAGGACATCCATCTGGCCACCACAGCCATGCGCCAGCAACAGCCGCTGCATGACGAAACCCATGCCGCCCACGCGGCCGGGTTTTATCGCCCCGGCGACGGGCTGATCCTCGTGCGCGAGGATGTAGGCCGCCACAATGCATTGGACAAGCTGGCAGGCGCCCTGGCCCTTGCCGGGATCGACGCCAGCACCGGTGCCATCACCGTCACCAGCCGCCTGTCGTCTGAGATGATCCAGAAGACCGCCCAGATCGGCGCGCCAGTGCTGATCGCGGTCTCCGCCCCCACCGCCTTGGGGGTGGATCTGGCTGATCAGGCCGGGCTCACCCTGGTGACCCGCGCCCGCGGCACCCGCTTTGACGTCTTCACCCACACCCACCGCATCCACAGCGGAGAACCGCAATGAAACCGGAAAAACTGATCTATATGGCGAACCAGATCGCCACCTTTTTCGAAAGCAAAAAAGAAGCTGAAGGCATCGAAGGTGTGGCTGCCCATATCAGTGACTTCTGGGAGCCACGGATGCGCGATCAACTGTCCGAAATTATCGCCGCCGGCGGCCAAGGATTGAAACCGCTGGTGCTGAAAGCCGCGCCGCAGATCCGCAAACCAGTTGAGATCGACTGACGCTTTTCATCGTTTCACAAATACTCTGGGGGTGACGTTCAAAACCCTTTTGAACGGAGGGGGCAACGCCCCCTGCCCCTTTTCAGCCTGAGCCACTCAGCCAGTGCCAAAGGCCTCGGGGTGTTGTTTGCCCGCGTCCCCAATCACATCCCAATGCGCCTTGGAGCCAACCCAGATGTGATGTTTCACCTCCAGAGCCTCGGCGCCTTCGGTCAGCACGCCCACAGGCACATAGGTGCGCGCCGGATCATTGTCGCCCGGCAAAGGCGAACCACAGGTGCGGCAGAACCAGCCCTGCCAATCGACGTCTGGCTTTTTCCAGGTGGCGATGTTGTCTTGCCCTGACAGCCAGCGGAAATCCTCATTCGGGACCACGACCACCGGCACCCCTGCGCCGCCGGTCATACGGCGACAGATGGAACAGTGGCACATGTAGACATCGCGGATCTCGGACGTGATCTCAAACCGGACCGCGCCGCAATTGCATTCCCCTTTGGCCATGGCTCTCTCCCTTACTCTTGCCCCTTCCACAGTTTCACTCAGCCAAATCTTCGATTTGGCAGCGCCCGAACCGCCCCCACGGGGCGGGCGCTTCGCTTTGCCCCTCGGTTCGGCCGCAGTGGCCCAGCTTGAAGGCAATCACCTTTGGGCTCTTCTGATACCTTCCAGACACTGCTACGAAGCTCGCCAAAGAAAAAGCCCCCACCGCGGTGGAGGCCCATTTCTAAGCCGGTCGTGTGGATCCGCTCACACCCATTTCGCCATCGGCGGCAGGCTCATCAGGACCGCATTGGCGTCATGGCCGGTTTCCAGACCAAACTTGGTGCCACGGTCATAGACAAGGTTATATTCCGCATAAAGGCCACGGTGCTGCAGCTGCTGGTCTTTGTCCGCCTCGCTCCAGACCGTATCACGGCGTTTCTCAGTCACCGGCAGGAAAGCCGGCAGGAAGGCGCGGCCGACGTCCTGAATAAAGGCAAAATCCGCCTCCCAGTCGCCCGAGTTGTGATCATCCAGAAAGATGCCGCCAACCCCGCGCGCGCGGCCGCGATGGGGCACAAAGAAATACTCATCCGCCCATTCCTTCAGGCGCGGATAGAACGCGGTGTCGTGCTTGTCACAGAACTCTTTCTGCACGCCGTGGAAATGCGCGGTGTCCTCATCATATTCGATGCAGGGGTTCAGGTCCGATCCACCGCCAAACCACCAGGCATGCGGGGTCCAGAACATGCGGGTGTTCATATGCACGGCAGGGGTATGCGGGTTCTGCATATGCGCCACCAGCGAAATGCCCGAGGCCCAGAAGCGCGGATCCTGTTTCATGCCGGGGATGCCTTTGCGCGCGGCCATAGCGTTCTGCGCCCGTTCGCCCAACTCACCGTAAACAGTGGAGATATTAACCCCCACTTTTTCAAACACCCGGCCGCCGCGCATCACACTCATCAAGCCGCCGCCTGCGTCCGAGCCATCCGCCGAAGCGCGTTTGGTCTCGGTCACCTCAAAGCGTCCGGCAGGCTGATCCGCGAAGGGGCCGGTGGTCTGGCTGTCCTCCAGCGCCTCAAAGGCGGCAACAATCTCATCACGCAGCTGGCGGAACCACTGGCTGGCGCGTTGTTTTTCTTGTGCAAACTCTTCCGACATTGCGGCGCTCCTTCATCCTATTGTTAGGGATGTAGCAGGTGCGGCGAAGGGCGAAAAGCGCGCGTTCGGTCGCGTCACGAATAGAGTGCAACGGGAGGTTCGCGCCCGATCCGAAGGCGGCTCTATAACTTGCGTGGCCTCTGGGCCCAAAGAGTCGTTGTGCACTGGACGATCATCAAGAATTCGCACCCGCCTTGGGGGCGGGTCGGGTGCGAACCGGCTCACTACGTGACCCGGACGGAAGGTCAGTTAATGCGCCGGTGCGGTGACCGGGTCCATCAGGGTGCGGCCGCCGTCCACGGTCATGATCTGACCGGTCATAAAGCCCGAGGCGTCTGAGGCCAGGAACTGTGCCGCTTCGGCCAGTTCGGTGGGGGCGGCGATCCGACCAAGCGGGGTGCGCGCCTCAATCTCATCGCGGAACTCACCATGTTCGCGCAGGGTCTCTTTCAGGCTGTTCGACATGACCGACCCAAAAGCCAGACCGTTGACGCGGATCCGGTTGGGCGCGAGGGCCACAGCCAGGGAGCGGGTCATCTGATCCAATGCCGCCGAGCTGACCGAATAGGCCAGCAGGTCCGGCGAGGTGCGGCGTGAGGCGATGCAAGAGATGTTAACGATGGTGCCAAGGATGCCCTCCTCCTCCTCAGCGCCCTGTTTGATCATGCGCTTGGCCACCAGCTGCGACAGTTTCAGCGCAGTGAGCAGGTTCTGCTGCAGCATGATCTCCATCGCGTCATCCCCGTTCAGCGGGTCGGCGGCGATGATCTGGCGTGAGGCGTTGACCAGAATGTCGACACTGTCAAAAGCGTCCAGAGTGGCCGAGAGCAGGTTCGCCAAGGTCAGTTTCTCACGCAGATCGCCGGCAAAGTAGCGGTGCGGGTTGCCTTCCTCATTCGGGCCCAATTCGCGGATCAGGTTGTCTTCGTCCATATCGGCGAAGATCACATTGGCGCCTTTGTCGAGGAAATGGCGGCCAATGGCCAAACCGATGCCGTTAGCGCCACCAGTGACGATGGCAGTTTTGCCGGAAATCGCAAATGACATGGGTTTCTCCTGCGGGGCCGCGGGGTCAGCCGGCGGCGATTTGGTGACGAGCTGTGTTAACGACCCGAGCGGCGGCGCCGCGCAGCGTGAAGAACCTTGAACCGATTATCTCCGCCAATTTCTTCCACATCCAGGAAGAGTTCGGCAAGAGATGTTTCATAAGGCAATTGGCGGTTTGCCACCAGCCAAAGTTGGCCGGACTGCGAAAGATTTCGCGCAGCATTTGCGATAAATGCTTGACCTAATTGAGGTTCTGCCGCGCGACCAGTGTGGAACGGCGGGTTCATGATCACCCCATCCAACAGCCGGTCCGAGCGCCATTTGGTGGCATCCGCCCAGTGAAATGTCGCGCGATCATCGCTTAGATTGGCCTTGGCGCAGGTCAGACTCGCATGGTCTGATTCTACCAGAGAGAGCGTTTTGACGCTATCCCGGGTCAAGAGATTGCGCGACAGGTAGCCCCAACCGGCCCCCAGATCGGCCAAGTGTTTGCCCAGCTTCTGCGGCAGCACATCCACCAAAAGGCGGGAGGCAGGATCGATACCGTCAGCGGAAAACACCCCCGGCGCGGTCACAAACCCCTCTTCGATTTCCTGTTTTGCGGGGGCCTGCCAGTCCGCCAGATCTGCGGCACACAGCCCGGTGACCCAGAACAGTTTGCCATGGGCCTTGGACAGGACATTGGCCACCTCACCGCGTTTGCGCATCTCTTTCAGGAGCGAGTCGACGCCATCGGTTTTCTGACCATCCACCACCACAGTGGCCACACCCAGACCCACGGCCTCAGCGATCATCGCTTTGGCCAGTTTCTTGGCGCGGGGCAGAAAGACGATCGCGGTGTCAAATGATCCATCGGCCCCTGTCGCCACCTCCCAGCCCTGCGCGCTCAGCGTATCCACATCCGGTTTATAGCCGGTGATCAGCTGGCAGCGCTCTTTCGGCAGATCGCGCAGATCAAGATCACTGCGGGCGCCAAACACAACGATGCGGCCAGACGAAATATCCAGCCCACCGCCATCAAGGGCGAGGGACAAACGCGGGTGGCTCATGTCAGGACCTAAATGCGTGAACCGGGGCGGTTCACTCCTTTTCCATGGTGCATTGCAGCGGATGCTGATGGCGACGGGCAAAATCCATCACCTGTGTCACCTTGGTTTCTGCAATCTCGTGGCTGAAGACGCCCACAACGGCGACGCCTTTCTTATGCACGGTCAGCATGATCTCAAACGCCTGACTGTGGGTCATGCCAAAGAAACGCTCAAGGATGTGCACCACAAACTCCATCGGAGTGTAGTCATCATTGAGCAACATCACCTTGTAGAGTGGCGGGCGCTTGGTCTTCGGCTTGGTCTGCAGAGCGACAGAGCTGTCGCCGCCGAAGTCATCATCATTGTCGGATGTCATCACAGTTGTCATCACGGCACAGTCAATCATAAGAAGGGTCTTCGGTTTGAGGCTACTACGCTTTGAACGGTCTATATAACCTGTGTTGTAGGTTAGAAAAGAGGTCAGCAGCGCGCAGACCCGCAACTGATATGAAATTGGGGGTGAATTTTGGCACAGAAACTCACAACAATTGGTTTCGATGCTGATGACACGCTTTGGCACAACGAAAGGTTCTTTCGGATCACACAGGAGCGATTCGCCGATTTGCTGCGCGATCATGCCGACCCTGATCACCTGAGTGACCGGCTGCTGGCGGCTGAACGGCGCAATCTGGGGCACTACGGGTTCGGCGTGAAGGGCTTTGTGCTGTCGATGATCGAAACCGCGCTGGAGGTCACCGAAAACCGGGTGCCGGGCGCTGTCTTGCGTGAGCTGATCGATGCCGGGCAAGAGATGTTGCAGCACCCGATTGAGCTGTTGCCCCACGCACATGAGGCGGTGGAGGCCATTGCCGACAGCCACCGCGTTTTGCTGATCACCAAGGGCGATCTGATCGATCAGGAGCGCAAGCTGGCGCAATCAGGCCTTGGCGATCTGTTTGATGGGGTGGAGATTGTCAGTGACAAAACCCCTGAGGTCTACGCTCGGATCTTTGCCGATCATGGCGACGGCGCGGTGCGGGGGCTGATGGCGGGCAATTCGATGAAGTCCGATGTTGTGCCGATGGTCGATGCTGGCGGTTGGGGGGTCTACGTGCCCCATGGTGAGGTCTGGGAGTTCGAAAAAGCCCCGGCCCCCGAAACCGCGCCTAAATATGAGGCATTGGACCATCTGGGGCAGCTTGTTTCGCTAATCGATCGGATCGAACAGAGCTAATCCCTTTACATTCTCACATTCGGTCGCAATTCTCACAAATGAGAGAATTGACCGGAATTGAGACATGGACAGCTTGCTCGCCCAACATTTAACCCGCCTCAGGGCCGAGGCCGGATGGTCACTGGACCAATTAGCGCAGGAAACCGGGGTCAGCCGGGCCACATTGGCGCGGGTGGAAAAGGCGCAGGTCAGCCCGACAACAGACACCCTGGCCAAGCTGTGCCGGGCTTACGGCACCTCAATGTCGCGCTTGCTGGCGCTGGTCGAAGATCAGGCCCCGGCGGTGATCCCAGCCGATGGTCGCAAGTCCTGGCGGGATGGCGACACGGGCTTCACGCGCAGTGTCATTTCCCCCCCCGGTGCGGATCTGGCGGGGGAATGGCTGGACTGCCAGCTGCCAGCGGGGCAGTGCATCAGCTATGACGCACCGCCACGGGCCGGGCTGGAACATCACCTGTTGCTGCTCAGCGGTCAGCTGACGGTGAGCGTTGAAGGCAAAGCGCATAGCCTCAGCCCCGGCGATTGCCTGCGCTACCGGCTTTACGGCGCGACCCGGTTTGAGACAGGCGCGAGCGCCGCCCATTACCACCTTTTTCTGCTGTGAGAGGATCCGATGATCACTGAATGGAGCGCCTATGACATGGCGCAGCGGCTGGATGATCTGGCCGAAATTCTGCACGCCTGTGTGGCCGATGGTGCCAGCGTCGGCTTTATTCTGCCCCATACCCAGGCGGAGGCGAAAAGCTTCTGGCAGGGGCTGCTGGCAGAGGTCGACGGCGGCGCGCGGCGTCTGTACGTAGCGCTGGATCAGGGTCAGCCCGCCGGGGTGGTGACGCTGATCACAGCGATGCCCGGCAACCAGCCGCACCGCGGTGAAGTCTCCAAACTGCTGGTGCATCCCGGTCACCGCCGCAAGGGACTGGCCCGGCAGCTGATGCACCATCTTGAGGCGGAGGCGCGCCGGATTGGCAAGGGGCTGCTGACGCTGGACACCCGCACGGGTGACGCGGCGGAGCCGTTGTACAGCGCGCTGGGATTTCAGACCGCCGGGGTCATTCCCGGCTACTGCCTGGATGTGCACGGGGAACGTTACGATTCGACCACTTACATGTTCAAACGGCTGGATTAGGCTCCGGTTAGCGGCATCCCCCGCAGCCAAACTCAGCCATTTTCTGCACCGTAAATCCCCGTTAAATCCCCGGTCTGGCCCCTGCCCTACCCGCAGCCACAAGATCTACCCCAAAGGGTGCCGGGCGGGCGTTTACATACCAAAGCGGTATCATTGCACGCTTTATTCGACGCCCGGCCTGTGCTAGCGTTGGTGCAACAATAATTGAGGCCAGACCGGAAAACCGGCGGCACTGAGGCAGACATGGCAGTGATCGAAACCCTCCGACAGGGGCGGCGTGCTTTTTGTGGCATGCTGATTCTCTCCTTCCTTTGCATCTTCGCAGCCCTTCCGCAGGGTGCGCAGGCCGCGCCCTATGCAGCGATGGTGATCGATGCCCGTGACGGGCGTGTGATCCATACGCGCAATGCCGATACCCGGCTGCATCCGGCCTCGCTGACCAAAATGATGACGCTCTACATCGCCTTTGAGGCGGTTGAGAACGGCGAAATCTCTCTGGACACAAAGGTGCGAATTTCCTCAAAGGCAGCGGCAGAACCGCCGTCCAAGCTGGGGCTGGTGGCCGGTCAGCGCATCAAACTGCGCTACCTGATCCGTGCGGCGGCTGTGAAATCCGCCAATGATGCCGCAACCGCCATCGGCGAAGCGATTTCGGGGTCCGAGGCGGCTTTTGCCCGCCGGATGAACCGCACTGCCAAAGCGCTGGGGATGAGCCGCACCACTTTCAAGAACGCCCATGGGTTGACCGAGAAAGGTCACATGTCCACCGCCCGCGATATGACCACGCTGGGGCGGCACATCTTTTATGACTACCCCGATTACTACAATCTGTTCTCCCGTCGTTCGACCCATGCCGGGATCAAAACGGTGAACAACACCAACCGCCGCCTGCTGGCCAACTATCGCGGCGCCGATGGGATCAAGACCGGCTACACCCGCGCGGCGGGCTTTAACCTTGTGGCCTCGGCCGAGCGGGGCAGTGAACGTATCATCGCCACGGTGTTTGGCGGTCGCTCCACCGCCACCCGCAACGCCCGGGTGGCCGAGCTGTTGGATATGGGGTTCCAAAAGTCCAAGACCCGCGTCGCGGTGCGCAAACCCGCGCGCCCCGTCTATAGCGCAGAGCCCGGCACGGGTAAGATCATTCGCACGGTCACCACCGTCAAACGCAGCCTGAGGCCCGTGGCCCGCCCCGGATCTGGCACAGGATCTGATACGGAGAAGGCGAAAGATCCAGTGTTGCTGGCGCTGGGGGATGAGATCAACAAAGCCGTTGCCGAAGCCAATAGCACCAAACGCCCGAAGGCGCGGATGGAGGCCAAGGATGTGGTTCTGGCCAGCACCGACCCCACCGCCAGCCTGGCCGCTGCCGTGGAAGAGACGGACACAACGGATGACGGCCAGGAGGTGGTCAGCCGCCTGTCGACCTCAGGCGGCAATCACTGGGGCATCAACGTTGGCCGTTTCCCCAGCCGCTATGCGGCGGAACGGATGCTGTTGAAAACCGCACTGACCGAGATGAGTACGCTGGATGGATCGCTGCGCAAAGTGGTGAAACGCAAAAGCGGCTTTGACGCCCAATTCATGGGAATGCCGCGCGAAAAGGCCGATCTTGCCTGCCGTCGCCTGCAGGCCCGACAGGTCACCTGTTTCATGGTTGGGCCGGGGTAAGGCCCTCACATATCCGGAACATAAAGGCCCCCGCGGGTCACGCACCGCGGGGGCTTTTGTTTGTTCAGCCGATCGCGTCAGCTTTTCGGCTTGTCGTCATATTCGGTGCTGAGGATCCGCTGGCTGTTGCCGTCGGGATCATCATATTGGTTGCTGCGCACCGTGTAGACAAAGGCCGCCAGTCCCACGCCGCCCAAAAACAGTGAGATCGGGATCAGATAGGCGAGGATTTCCATAGTGTGTTCCTTTAGATGCGTCGCGACGGGTCGCCCGGGGGCCGTCAGCGCAGCCGCAACGCGTTCAGCGACACTGTAATCGAGCTGGTCGACATCGCCAAGGCCGCCACCAGAGGGGTGGCAAGGCCGATGACGGCGATCGGCACGGCGATAACGTTGTAAAGCGTCGCGATTTGAAAGTTCTCGCGGATACGTTTGGTGGCGGACTGCGCCGTGTCCAAAGCATCTGCAATCGGTGTGAGGTCGCCGCCGAGCAGCACGATGTCTGAGGCCACGCGGGCCGCATCCAGTGCTGACGCAGGTGAGATGGAGACATGTGCGGCACTCAGCGCGGCGGTGTCGTTCAGGCCATCGCCCACCATCAGCACCTTTTTGCCCTGCTGGGTCATATGATCGATACGGGCGGCTTTGTCGGCGGGCAGCGCCTCGGCCATCCAGTGCTGGATGCCCAGACGATCCGCCAGTGCCTCAACCGCGCCGGAGGTGTCACCGGACATCAGGAGGACCTCCTTGCCCGCGGCCTGCAGATCGCGCACTGCCTCTGCAGCCCCGGCGCGCAGCCGATCGGTGAAGGTGAAGGGCACGGGCGCTTGCCCCTCAATCGCCAGCCACGCCACGGTCATGGCATTGCTGATCGTCCCACTGGGGGCGCCAACCCAGGCGCCACGTCCCAGACGGACTTGTTTGTTGCCCCAGCGGGCCTCAGCCCCGTAGCCCGGAACTTCGCGCAGGTCGGTCAGGGCGGCAGGTTCCACCCCGGCGGCGCGGGCGGCGGCGGAGAGGGATTGTGACAACGGGTGGGCGGAGCCTTCGGCAAGGCCAAGCGCCACCTGCAGGGCGGTTGCGTCATGATCACTGAGGTTCGTCAGTTCAGGGGTGCCTGCGGTCAGCGTGCCGGTTTTGTCAAAGACCACCGTGTCGACCTGCGCCAGACGTTCCAGGGCTGTGGAATCCTTGATCAGCATCCCCTTGCGGAACAGCCGGCCCGAGGCCGCGGTGGTCACCGCCGGTACCGCAAGACCCAGCGCACAGGGGCAGGTGATGATCAAAACCGCCGCCGCGATGTTGAGCGAAGTGCGCATGTCACCGGAGTAGATCAGCCAGCCCAGGAAGCTGAGCGCAGATAGGATATGAACCCCCGGCGCGTAGAGCTTGGCCGCACTGTCCGCCAGCGAGGTGTAGCGTGATCGGCCGGATTCAGCGATGGCCACCAGTTCCGCCATCTGATGCAGCGAGGTGTCCTTGCCCACGGCGGTGGCGCGCAGGGTCAGGGGACCGGTCAGGTTGACCTCACCGGTGGAGACCGTCTGGCCTGCGGTGGCAAAGACCGGCAGCGTTTCCCCGGTCAGCAGGGAGCGGTCAATTTCAGAGGTGCCCTGGGCAATCTCACCGTCGACCGGCATCCGGCCGCCGGGGCGCACTAGGACCAGATCGCCCACCTGCACCTCAGACACAGCAACCTGATGTTCCTGCCCGTCGCGCAGCAGGATGGCGCGCGGCACCTCCAGCGCGGCCAGTTCTTCGGCGGCGGATCGGGCCACCGCGCGGGTGCGGTGATCCAGATAACGGCCCGCCAGCAGGAAGAAGACAAGGGTCAGGGCGGCATCAAAATAGGCGTGTTCGCCCGAAAGCGAGGTTTCCCAGAGCGAGGTGGCAACGGCCAGCACGATGGCCAGCACAATCGGCACATCCATGTTGAGCCGCCGCGCCCGCAGCGCGGCAAAGGCATTGCGGAAAAACGGCTGGCCGGAAAAGACGATAGTGGGCAAGGCAATCGCGGCTGAGATCCAGTGGAACAGATCGCGGGTTGCATCCTCCGCCCCGGACCAGACCGAAACCGACAGCAGCATCACATTCATCGAGGCAAAGCCCGCCACCGCAAGGCGCATCAGCAGTTCACGCCCGGCTTTGTCGGTTTCGGTTGCGCTCAGCGCGCCCGCGTCCAACTCATGCGCTTCGTAGCCCACGCCCTCCAGCGCGGTGATCAGCGGGGTGGCGTCCACCTCGGGATCGGCCTCGACCAAAGCCCGTTTGAGGGTCAGGTTGACCCGCGCCGAATGCACCCCCGGCACCGCTGCCAATGCTTTTTCCACCGTGGAGATACAGGCCGCACAATGCACGGCAGGCACCGAAAGGGCCAAACGCGCCTCTTTCGGGGCGGCGCTGGCGGCAATCGCTTCGGCGGAGGGGGCAGCGACACAGGCCGGGCAAGCGGCCACTTGTGGGCGGAGGGTTTCGGTCATTGGCTTACCTGATCACATCCAGAATAACGCGCTGCACAAATTCAGTGCCGTCCTGCGCCGTGGCCTTCATACGAATGTTCCAGTTGCCATCATCGATGTCCAATCTGGCGACATAGGCGGTGCCATCGAACACAAGGTTTGGCTCAAGGTCATCGGCCACATGGGTGGCGCGGCCCAGCGTTGCCTGCAGTTCAGCCACCTCAACCGGGGCACCATCCGCACCGGTGATGGTCAGGCGCAGCTGACCGGCCTCATGGGTGCCGGCGACAATCCATCCCAGCGCCTCTTGCGCAGCTTTGCGTTCGTCAAAGTGCTGCGATGCCACGTAGCTGTTTTTCACCTCAAGGCCGGGAAACGTGCTGACGGCGTTGAAGGCAAGTGTCAGGTTCACCGCAATGATGGTCCCGAAGGCGACGACAAAAATGAGCAAGACATGTTTGCCGGTCAGTTCCTTGGCCATGTCAGTTTCCTTTTCCGTTAAAGAGTGTGTCTTTGTAAGCGCGATCGCCGTTGCTGATATCTTCAACCCAGATCCGCAGGTCCATGCGTTCGCTCAGCGCTGGCTCTGACCCTTTGGGGGCCACCACATAGACCCGTTGCAGGCTCATGGTGTCGGCTGGCACGTCCACTGTATCATAAGGGGTGCCTTCCAGCTGCAGGCGCAGCGTCGGGTGCCCTTTGATCGAGATCTTGAAGGGTCGGTCATCACCGTTTTTGTTGCGCAGGCGCACGTCATAGGTGTTGCGGATCGAGCCATCCGAGAGGGTCACGTAAACCGGGTTACGCACCGGGGCGACCGTCAGTTCGATGTCAGCGCGGATGAACAGCGCCACCACCAGCGCAATCCCCACCAGTGACCACAGCGTGGTGTAGAGGATGGTGCGCGGGCGGAAGATATGTTTCCAAACCGATTTCGGTTCTTTCCCGGCCTGTTCAGCGGTTTCATCAGTCAGCGCCAGATAGTCGATCAACCCGCGGGGCTTGCCGATTTTCTCCATCACATCATCGCAGGCATCGATGCAGAGACCGCAGGTGATGCATTCCATCTGCTGGCCATCGCGGATGTCGATCCCCATCGGGCAGACGTTCACGCAGGCCATACAGTCAATACAGTCGCCCTGTGGCGCCGCGGCTTCAGAGATGACAGGGGCATCACTGGCCGCAGCCGCAGCGGCGGGTTTCGTTTTCTTATGCGGTTTCAGCTTGCCCCGGGGTTCACCGCGCCAGTGGCGGTAGCCGATGGTCAGCGTGTCCTCATCCATCATCGCCGCCTGAATACGCGGCCAGGGGCAGGCGTAGATACAGATCTGTTCGCGCGCGATGCCACCAAAGAAGAAGGTGGTCGCCGTCAGGATCAGCATGGTGGAATAGGCAATCGGATGCGCATTCAGCGTCACCAGATCCACCGCGAGCTGCGGCGCATCGGTGAAATAGAAGACCCAAGCGCCCCCGGTCGCCAAAGCGATCAGAATCCACAGCACAAATTTGGTCAGCCGCAGACGCAGCTTACGTGCGTCCCATTTTTTCTGCCGGTGTAAACGCAGGCGGGCGTTTCGATCCCCCTCAACCCAGCGTTCGACCAGAATAAAAAGATCGGTCCAGACGGTTTGTGGACAGGCATAGCCGCACCAGACCCGCCCCAGCGCGGAGGTGAACAGGAACAGCCCCAAGCCGGCCATCACCAATAGCCCGGCAACGAAGTAGAACTCATGCGGCCATATTTCGATCCAGAAGAAGTAGAAACGGCGGTTCGCCAGATCCACCAGCACAGCCTGATCCGGAAGGTTCACGCCGCGATCCCAGCGAATCCATGGGGTTAAGTAGTAGATGCCCAGGGTGATCGCCATGATCACCCACTTCATGTTGCGGAACTTCCCGCTCACGCGGCGCGGAAATACGGGCTCGCGGGCGGCATATAGGTTTTGCGGGGCATCTGGTTGGCTTTGCGACACGGACTCGCTCCGTTGGCTATGACATTTGAACCCTTCTCACAGGGATGCACCTAAGGTGACTTTGACCTGAATCAAACTCACATCTTCAATTCATCTATTGGCCGCTTTGTCGCACCATCCAGCGGGCGAATGTTTTCAGCGGCTTGCGTTGCACGCCCGGGCGCGTGACCATGTAATAGCCTGTGCCTTCGGGCTCTTCGAAGATCACCTGCAGCCGGCCCGCCTGAATATCAGGGGCGATCAAGGGACGGGCGGCAACGCCGATCCCCTGGCCCAGTCGCAGCGCTTCCAGCATCAGGTTACCGGGCATCGAGGAAATGCCAAAGGCGGGATCGCTGCTGACCCCCTGTTTGCGCAGCCAACTGCTGCATTCATGGGTGCCCAGCTCCTGCAGCCAAGGCAGGTCCAGCAGATCCTCAGGCCGCAGATCGTTTTTCTTGGGCACCAGATGCGGCGCGGCGACCAGAACAATCGGCGCTGCCACGATCAGCTTCACATCCAGCCCCGGCCAATGCCCATCCCCATGACGAATCGCCACATCGATGCCGCCGGGTTCCAGCTGTTTCACCTCAGCGCTGGGATCGATCATCAGCGAAACCTCAGGGTGTTTGATGCGGAAATCAGCCAGACGGGGCATCAGCCAGTTTGCGGCAAAGGACGGGGTGACGGAGATCTGCACAGGGCGCGCAGCCTCACCCCCGGTCAGCACCTCAACCACACGCAGCATCTCGCCAAAGCCGCGCTCAATTGCCTGAGCCAGCTGCAGCCCCTCTTCGGTCAGAGAGGTTTTGCGGGCGCGGCGGTCCAACAGGGTCACGCCCAAATGGGCCTCAAGCGATTTGATTTGCTGTGAAATTGCCGCGTGGCTGACGTTTAGCGACTGGCCCGCCGCCGCCATATTGCCCGCCTCATGGAACGCCAGAAAGGCACGCAGTGCTGTCAGGGGCGGCAGGGAACGCCAATCCATGTGTAACCTCAACTTACATTATAGAAATCAGACCAGAGTCGTCATAGCCAACAATAAAGCGCAAAAAGACAAAAGAAACCCAGTGATAGAGACAAGGTCATGTTGAATATTTTTGCACATAGCTTTCTGACTGCAACCCGGCAGGACCAGCCTGTCCAGGATCCCCGGGCAGAGGAAAAACCGAAACTGCGCGTGCCGCGCCAATCCTGCTGCGCCTTTGACAGCGCCCGCGGCATGGTCAAGATCCGCCAGCTGTAATCCCTGCCCTACGACTCCCCAGAGGGCATAACGAGCAAGAGATCCCGGTGGAAAACCGAGACCTCTTGTCTTTTTAAGGGAACGCAACACGCTTTACTGAATAAGGGGCACCGGCCTTCCAGGAAACGCGCGAACAGGACGGAAGGGCCGGTGCCAGCCCCTAGGGCGTCGGGAAACGCCCCGGGGTATCTCAGGTGTTACTGACCACCACCACGAGTGTGGACAAAGGTGGATACCGCGCGGATCTCCGCCTCAGACAGGCGGGTGTTCCAGGCCGGCATTGCACCGTAACGGGCGTAATAGACCGACTCGCGGATGGCGTCGTAACTGTCACCATAGAGCCAGATTGCATCAGCCAGATTCGGCGCGCCTTGATCTATGTCACCTTTTCCTTCGTCACCGTGGCAGGCGGCGCAGTTTTCTTCGTAAACCACGGCACCGGCCTCAACGAGGGTGGCATCCTGTGCGTCACCTGACAGCGACATCACGAAATTAACCACTTCGTCGATCTGACCATCCTCCAACAGCTCATCGCGGCCAAAGGCGGGCATTTCCGACTGGCGAAGATAGTCTTCGTCGGTGGGCTGACGGACGCCGACAGTGATGGTGGTGTGGATCGATTCGATATCCCCACCCCAAAGCCAATCGTCATCCACCAGGTTCGGATAGCCAACGGCCCCCGACGCACCAGAACCGTGACACTGGGCACACCAGGTCTTGAACACCGCCGCACCGGCCGAGTTTGCATAGCCCAGCAGCTCTGCATCATCGGCAATCGCGGTCAGCTCAACCGAGGCCAGCTTGTCGTTCATTGGGGCCTGTTTGGCCTCAAATTCTGCAATGTCAGCCGCAACTTCGGCACGGGTTGAGAAGCCAAGGAAGCCCTGCGTGGCGCCGTTGATCAACGGCCAGGCTGGATAGGCTGCCACATAGTAGAGGCCCCAGACGATGGTGGCGTAGAAGGTCCACAGCCACCAGCGCGGCAATGGGGTGTTCAGCTCTTCGATGCCGTCCCAGGAATGGCCTGTGGTGCCGACGTCTTTATTTTGCGTAGGTTTTTTAGCCATGTTTCACGCCTCCTTGGCGTCGCCGCTTTTGGCGGCGGGCTTGTCTTCGTGCCGGAAAGGAATGTCAGCGACATTGCTGTAGGTCTTGGTGCTTCCAGGGCGCATCACGAACACGACGACCCCCATGAAGAACGTAAACAGTGCCAGCAACATCCAGCTGTCCGCGAACTCTCTGAGCAGGGAATAGGTTTCCATATTCTCGCCCTCCTTTAGCGGCTTGCGTCCGGGGTAAAGGTTGAGAAATCAACCAAGGTCCCCAGCATCTGCAGGTAAGCGATCATCGCATCCGCTTCGGTCAGTTCAGGCTGACCGTCGAAGTTGCGCACTTGAACCGAGTCTTCGCCGTAGCGTTCCAGCAGACCGTCATAGTCGCTGTCAGGATCGGCCTGCGCGGCAAAGTCCGCCTGCGCATTTGCAATCATGTCATCGGTGTAGGGCACGCCCACGATGCGATGTGCGTTCAGCAGCTCATCGATGTATTTGCCATCAATCCGGGTCTTCTCCAGGAAGCCGTATTTGGGCATCACCGATTCCGGCACCACCGACTGCGGATCGCGCAGGTGGTCTGCCTGCCACTCATCCGAGTAGCGACCACCAACACGGGCCAGATCCGGGCCGGTCCGCTTGGACCCCCACTGGTGCGGGTGGTCATATTTCGACTCCGCCGCCAGCGAGTAGTGGCCATAACGCTCCACTTCGTCACGCATCGGACGGATCATCTGACTGTGGCAGACGTAGCAGCCTTCGCGCATGTAGATGTCACGACCGGCCAGTTCGAGCGGGGTGTAGGGGCGCATGCCCTCTACATCCTCAATCGTGTTTTCCAGCCAGAACAGCGGTGCGATTTGAACGATGCCGCCGATGGTCACCACCAGGAAGGCAAAGATTGCCAACAGGGTAACGTTTTTCTCGAGGATCGCGTGTTTGTCTAGAATTGCCATCTGTCCGGCCCTCCTTATTCAGCCGGAACTGCGGCGGAGCCTTCGGCCTCAGAGGCCGGGGCGCGCTTTGCAGTCATCCAGAGGTTGTAGCACATGATCAAGGAACCCGCGAGGAACAGAACCCCACCCAGTCCGCGGACCACATACATTGGGAACTTGGCGCTTACGGTGTCGGCGAACGAGTTCACCAGGAAGCCGTTGGCATCCACTTCACGCCACATCAGACCTTCCATGATACCGGTCACCCACATCGAGGCCGCATAGAGAATGATGCCGATGGTGGCGAGCCAGAAGTGCCAGGACACCAGGCTCAGGCTATAGAGACGCTCTTTGTTCCACAGCTTGGGCATCAGGAAGTAGAGCGCACCAAAGGTGATCATACCGTTCCACCCCAGCGCACCGGAGTGCACGTGACCAATGGTCCAGTCGGTGTAGTGGCTGAGCGAGTTCACAGCGCGGATCGACATCATCGGACCTTCGAAGGTCGACATGCCGTAGAAGCCAAGCGAGATCACCATCATCCGCAGAACCGGATCGGTGCGCAGCTTGTCCCAGGCGCCAGACAGCGTCATCAGGCCGTTGATCATGCCACCCCAGCTGGGCATCCACAGCACGATCGAGAACACCATGCCAAGGGTCGAAGCCCAATCCGGCAGCGCGGTGTAGTGCAGGTGGTGCGGACCGGCCCAGATATACAAGAAGATCAGCGCCCAGAAGTGGATGATCGACAGTTTGTAGGAATAAACTGGACGTTCCGCCTGTTTCGGCACGAAGTAGTACATCATGCCCAGGAAGCCCGCAGTCAGGAAGAAGCCCACAGCGTTGTGGCCATACCACCACTGCACCATCGCGTCCTGCACACCCGAGAAGACCTGCACCGATTTGGAGCCGAAGATCGAGACCGGGATCGCCAGGTTGTTGACGATATGCAGCATGGCTACGGTGATGATGAAGGCCAGGAAGAACCAGTTGGCCACGTAGATATGCGGCTCTTTCCGTTTCATGATCGTACCGGCGAAGACCAGCAGATAGCAGACCCAGACGATGGTCAGCCACAGATCGATATGCCATTCCGGTTCAGCGTATTCTTTGGCGTTGGTTGCACCCAGCAGGTAGCCGGTTGCCGCCATCAGGATGAACAGCTGGTAGCCCCAGAACACGAACCACGCCAGATTGCCGCCCCACAGCCGCGCGGCCGAGGTGCGTTGCACGATGTAGAACGAGGTGGCCAGCAGCGCGTTACCGCCAAAGGCAAAAATCACCGCGGAGGTGTGCAGCGGGCGCAGGCGACCAAAGTTGGTGAAGCCCTGCATGAAATCCAAGTTAAGTGCTGGGAATGCCAGCTGGAAAGCGATGACCACACCCACCAGGAAGCCCACCACTCCCCAGAAAGCTGTAGCGATCACGCCGTAGCGGACCACGCCATCCATGTATTCGCCTGACACGTCAGAGCCTGCTGGCTCATCCGTGCGACGTAGAATAAAGATAAAAGCCACAATCGCGAACAAAGCTGCAATCAGCATGTTCACCGAGTAGGCCAAGTCCCGACCGTAGTTGGCCGCGATCAACGCACCGAGCGTTGCGAGACCAAGCGCGATCAGCTTGATATAGTTAACCATTTTGCGTCCCTTCGTCTCTGAACCCGCACGATTCGTTTCGCGTACGGGCGGTTCCAGACTGGCGGCTTAATGCGGCCCTGGGCCTGTCACCGCCTTGATCTGCATCAAAATCCACCGTTCTCACGAGGCTCTGACACAAGAGGGTGTGAAATTGACACGTGTCAAAGTCACACATCAGTTGGGGCGTTAAATTCAAATTCAGCCAATCTGCTCAGGAGGAACTCGGAAATGGCCTTTAAAACACTATTTTCTGTGCTGACAGATCCGGCACAAATCCCCGGTCTTCTCGACCAAACCACCACAATTGCGCGAAAATATGACGCACATATTGAGGTGCTTGCACTTGGCGTAGATCGCACCCAAACAGGGTACCACTACGCCGGCACAAACGCTTTGGTCGTACAAGAAACCCTAACGCGCGCGCATGAAGAGGCCAAGTCTCTTGAAGACAGCGCCGACAAATATCTGGGTCTGCAGGATGTGCGCTGGGGTGTTGAAAGCGGCGTGTCACAATTGGCCGACATTGGCCGGCACGTCGGGCTGCATGCCCGGTTCAGTGATCTGGCGGTTCTGGCCAAACCCTATGGCGAAGGGCTGGGTTTGGAGCTGGAAGCGGTTGTCGAAGCGGCCCTGTTTGATGGCGGTGTGCCGGTTCTGGTGATGCCAGAAGGTGTGACGGCCCTGCCGACCCCGAAAACCGTTCTGGTTGCCTGGAACGAAAGCCCCGAGGCGCTGCGCACAGTGCGCGCGGCCCTACCGATCCTGAAACAGGCCGAGCGCGTCTGTGTTGTGGTGGTGGACCCGCCAGCCCATGGGCCCAGCCGGTCCGATCCCGGTGGTATGCTGTCCCAGTTTCTGGCCCGTCACGACGTCAAAACCGAAATCGACGTGCTGTCGAAAACCCTGCCGCGGGTCTCTGACGTGATCCTACGCCATGCGGGCGACATCAACTGCGATCTGGTGGTGATGGGGGCCTATGGCCATTCGCGGTTCCGCGAGGCGATCTTAGGCGGTGCCACGCGGGATATGCTGGAACTGTCACCGCTGCCAGTATTCATGGCGCACTAAAAAATGCCCGAAAACGAAAATGGCGGGGCCAGCCCCGCCATTTTCAGATGTGCATTTGAGGATATAGGCGCGTATCAGGCGAAAACGCCACCGTCAGAATCATCCCCTGCCTCATCCATCAACCGGTCGAGATCGGGCACGGTCACATGGCGTTTGCCTTCCAGCTGGATCACCCCGTCGCGCTTCAGCGCCGAGATCTGGCGGCTGACCGTCTCCAGCGTCAGACCCAGATAATCCGCCATCGCTTCGCGGGTCAGCGGCAGGTCAAACACCACCTTGCCCTGCGCCGGGCGCAGGTGCAGCGTGGCGTCGCGCCTTGCGATGATCGACAGCAGGCTGGCGATTTTCTCGCGTGCGGTTTTGCGGCCCAGGACCAACATCCATTCACGCGCTGCATCCAGTTCATCCAGCGTCATTTCCAACAACCGCTGCGCGATGTGGGGCGTTTCCAACATCATCTTTTCAAACGGTTTTTTACGGAAACAGCACATCACCAGATCGGTGGTTGCCACCACGTCATAGGCCGAACCATCACGGCCCGGGCGACCAACAAAATCGCTGGGCAGCAACAGACCAACCATCTGGGTGCGGCCGTCTTCCATCGTTTGGGTCAGGGTCGCGATGCCCGAGACAACCGAGCCGACGAAATCCATCGGATCCCCTGACCAGACAACAGTCTGGCCCGCCTCGAAGCTGCGGTAATATTTGATCTTATCCAGGTGCTCCAATTCATCGGCATCACACCTGGCACAGACTGCCCGATGCCGAATCGGGCAATCAGAACAATCATGGGGGCTGGGGAGGGAAATCTCTTTCAGCATCTATCCGTTCGCGCTTGATCTGGGTCAAAGAGGCTTTGACGCCGTTCTCCTAAAGGCTATGTCCATGGAAACGAAAACGCAACTTGCCAAACTGGGACTGTTTGACGCGAAAGTCCCGCGTTACACCTCTTATCCCACTGCCCCGCACTTCTCGACGGAAGTGAACGGGAGCGATTATGCCAGCTGGATCAGCGCCTTAGCGCCTGGCTCCAGTATTTCGCTCTATGTGCATGTGCCATTTTGCCGCCGGTTGTGCTGGTTCTGCGCCTGCCGCACCCAGGGCACGCAGAGTGAATCACCTGTGGCCGCCTACCTTGAGGTGCTCAAGGCTGAGCTGAAGATGCTGAAGCGTCAGCTGCCCGAAGGCATCAGCCTGTCACGGCTGCATTGGGGCGGCGGCACGCCGACACTGCTGTCACCTGAGATGATGAATGAGCTGGCCGGCGCAATTGCTGATGTGGCGCCTTTCGCGCCCAATGCTGAGTTTTCGGTTGAGATTGACCCGAATGAGATTGACGACGCGCGGCTCAAGGTCTTGGCCGCGGCGGGGATGAACCGCGCCTCGATCGGGGTGCAGGATTTCGACGACGAGATCCAGAAAACCATTGGCCGTATTCAGGGCTATGACATCACCCGCGACGCCGTGGAGGCGATCCGCAGCCACGGTGTCTACAGCCTGAACGCTGATATCCTGTTTGGCCTGCCGCATCAGAGCCAGGAACGGATCACTGAAAGCGTGCAGAAGCTGCTGTCGCTGGAGCCCGATCGCGTGGCACTTTACGGCTATGCCCATGTGCCCTGGATGGCCAAACGGCAGCAGATGATCCCCTCGGACGCGCTGCCAACACCCGAAGAACGACTGGAACTGTTTGAGACGGCGCGCAAACTGTTCGTCTGGGACAATTACGCTGAAATTGGCATCGACCACTTTGCGACGCAGGATGACGGTCTGACCATCGCGCAGAAGGCCGGGCGGTTGCGGCGGAATTTTCAAGGCTACACCGATGACACATCGGATGTGTTGATCGGGGTTGGGGCCTCTTCAATTTCGCGGTTCCCGCAGGGCTACACGCAGAACGCCCCGGCCACCGGTGCCCATACCGGCGCGATCCGGGAGGGCCGTTTTTCAGTCACCAAGGGCCATCGGTTCACACCTGAGGACAAGCTGCGCAGCCGAATCATTGAGATGATCATGTGCGACTTCAAGGTTGACAGTGCCGAGCTGCTGGATGGTTTTGACGTCCCTGCCGCGCAGCTGCAGGCGATGCTGGATCAAGCTGACAGCGCCTTCCCAGGTATGCTTGATCGCCGCAATGGCGATCTGTTCATTCCCGAAGCGGCCCGCCCACTGACCCGGATGATTGCGCGCGCATTTGACGCCTATGACCTGTCCAAAGCGGGCCATAGCTCAGCAATCTGAACTGGTTTGATATTTACAGTGATGCGGCGCCTGTCCCAGCAATGTTGGGGCGGGCGTTTTTCGGTTCAGACCGTCGCGGCCAGCAGAGTCTTGGCGTAATCGGTCTGCGGGTTGTTGAACAGGGCATCTGCCGGCCCGGCCTCCACCACATCGCCCTGTTGCATCACAATCATCTTGTGGCTCATCGCCCGCACCACATGCAGGTCGTGACTGATGAACAGATAGGTCAGCCCGTGTTTTTGTTGCAGGTCGCGCAGCAGATCAACGATCTGCACCTGCACCGTCATATCCAGGGCCGAGGTTGGCTCATCCAGCACCACAAGGCGCGGGTTCAGAATCATCGCGCGCGCAATGGCGATGCGCTGGCGTTGGCCGCCGGAAAACTCATGTGGATAGCGGTCCATCGTGGCGGGATCGAGGCCCACCTCCTCCATCACGGCGGCCACTTTGGTGCGTTGATCGCTCTTGCCGCCGCCATGGACCGATAGCCCTTCGGCAATGATCTGGGCGCAGCTCATCCGGGGGGACAGACTGCCAAAGGGATCCTGAAAGACGATCTGCATGTCCTTGCGCAGCGCCCGCAACTCTTTGGTTGAGATGTTGCGAATGTCGCGACCCTCAAAATTGATCCCGCCCTCCGAGGCGATCAAACGCATCACGGCAAGGGCCAATGTGGTTTTGCCGGACCCCGACTCCCCCACAACCCCCAGCGTTTCGCCTGCCCGCAGGGAAAAACTGGCGTCATTCACCGCCTTGATGTGGCCCACCGTGCGTTTGAAGAAGCCCCGCTGGATCGGGAACCAGATGCGCAGGCTGTCGGTGGTCAGGATGGTTTCTGCCCCCTCCGGAACCGGGGTAGGCACCCCGGCGGCGCGGGCGGACAACAGCATCTGGGTGTATTCGTGCTGAGGATTGGCAAAGATCTCGGCGGTTGGTCCAGCCTCAACAACTTCGCCGTCTTTCATCACACAGACCTTATCGGCCAGTTTCTGCACGATCCCCAGGTCATGGGTGATGAACAACAGCCCCATGTTTTCGCTTTCTTTCAGCTCAACCAGCAGATCAAGGATCTGCGCCTGAATGGTCACATCCAAGGCTGTGGTAGGCTCATCCGCAATCAACACGTCGGGCTTGTTGGCCAGCGCCATGGCGATCATCACCCGCTGGCGTTGACCGCCGGACAGCTGGTGCGGATAGGAGGTCAGGCGTTTTTCCGCATCCCGGATGCCAACCTTATCCAGCAGCTCCAGTACCTGTCCCCGGGCCTGATCAGCCGCGATGCCCTGGTGCAGCATCAGCGATTCGCTCAACTGCTTTTCAATCGTGTGCAGCGGGTTGAGCGAGGTCATCGGCTCCTGAAAGATGAAAGAGATGTCATTGCCGCGCACGCGCTGCAACTCGGCCTCACTGGCGCCGATCATTTCGGTGCCTTCATAAGTGACCGATCCGCCCACTTCGGCGTTTTCGCCCAGCAGCGAAACAGTGGACATCGCCGTCACCGATTTGCCCGAACCGCTTTCCCCGACCAATGCGACGGTTTCACCGCGGTCCACGGTGAAGGAGACCCCTTTCACCGCCCTGTTGACCTTGCCTTCCTGACGGAAGCTGACGGTCAGGTCTTTGACCTCAAGAATGCTCATTGGAAGGTTTTCCTTGGATCAAAGGCATCGCGCACACCTTCAAAGATGAACACGAGGAGCGACAGCATGATGGCGAAGACAAAGAAGGCGGTGAAGCCCAGCCATGGCGCCTGCAGGTTTTGTTTCGCCTGCAGCGTCAATTCCCCCAGCGACGGGGCCGAGGACGGCAGACCAAAACCAAGGAAGTCGAGCCCCGCCAATGTTGCCAGCGTGCCTGTCACAATAAAGGGCAGCAACGTTACGGTGGCGACCATGGCGTTGGGCAGCATATGGCGGAACATGATGGTGATGTTGGAGACGCCAAGCGCCTTGGCAGCGCGGACATATTCCAGATTACGTGCGCGCAGGAACTCCGCCCGGACCACGCCCACCAGCCCGATCCAGCCGAAGAGCACGGTGATGAACACCAGCAGCCAGAAACTTCGCCCGATGATCGCAAACAGGATGATGATTACGTAGAGCGAGGGCGTGCCGCTCCAGATCTCAATGATCCGCTGGAAAATCAGGTCGACCCAGCCGCCGAAATAGCCCTGCACCGCGCCGGCAATGATGCCGATGATGCTGGAAAGCGTGGTGACGATCAGCGCAAACAGGATCGACAGGCGGAAGCCATAGATCACCCGCGCCATGACATCGCGTTTGGTGTCATCGGTGCCCAGCCAGTTCTGCGCGTTCGGCGGCAGCGGCGCGGCGCCGGGGCGGTCCACGGTGGACTGATAGCTGTAGGGGATCAGCGGCCAGATCGACCAGCCTTTGTGGAAGCCTTCCGCGCTGTACTCCCCAGCGTTGATCTGTTCAATCACCCCTTCCGGATCGTCCCAACAATCCTCCATCCCGCCGGAGCGGATCAGGCATTTCACCTCAGGATCGCTATAGACGGCCTCGGTCTGGAAATCGCCGCCAAAGGCGGTTTCGGGATAAAACTGGAAGACCGGGGTGAAGTAATCGCCGCGGTAGTTCACCAGAATGGGTTTGTCGTTTGCCACCAGCTCGGCAAAGAGCGAGATCACAAACAACACGCTGAAGACGATCAGCGACCAGTAGGCGCGGCGGTTGGCCTTCAAGTTGGACCAGCGGCGCTGGTTCAGCGGTGAGAGTGTCATACCAAATGCCATGGTCTCATCCCTCCCGCTTTTCAAAGTCGATGCGCGGATCGACCAGCACATACATCAGATCGGAAATGATCCCGACAACCAGCCCGATCAGGCCAAAGACGAAGAGGGTGCCAAAGACCACCGGGTAGTCGCGTGCCACGGCCGCCTCAAAGCCCATGCGGCCCAGACCGTCGAGGCTGAACAGTGTCTCAATAATCAGGGAGCCGCCGAAGAACACGCCGATGAACACCGCCGGGAAGCCCGCAATCACGATCAGCATCGCATTGCGGAAGACATGGCCATAAAGCACCCGCGATTCACTGAGGCCCTTGGCGCGCGCGGTGACCACATACTGTTTCTTGATTTCATCAAGGAAGCTGTTCTTGGTCAGCAGGGTGAGCGTGGCGAAGGCCGAAATGGTGGAGGCCACCACCGGCAGGGTGATGTGCCAGAAGTAATCGATGATCTTGCCGAACCAGCTGAGTTGTTCCCAATTGTCCGAGGTCAGCCCCCTGAGCGGGAAGATCTGCCAGTAGGAACCACCGGCAAACAGCACCAGCAAGAGGATCGCAAAGAGGAAGCCCGGGATCGCATAGGCCACGATGATCAGGCCGGAGGTCCATGTATCAAAGCGAGAGCCATCCTTGACTGCCTTGCGGATGCCAAGGGGGATCGAGATGATATAGGCGATGACAGTGGACCACAGGCCCAGCGTGATCGACACCGGCATCTTTTCGATGACCAGATCCACCACCGAGATTGAGCGGAAGTAGCTTTCGCCGAAATCAAAGCGGATGTAGTTCCACATCATCGACAGGAAGCGTTCCAACGGCGGCTTGTCAAAGCCGAACTCTTTTTCCAGCTCAGCGATGAATTCAGGCGGCAGGCCACGGGCGCCCTGATAGCGGTCATCGCCACCCAGATCGCCACCCGCCACCTCAGAGCCTGAGCCATCGAAGCTTTCGAAGACGTTTCCTTCGCCCTGTGTCTGGGCGATGATCTGTTCGATCGGGCCACCGGGCACAAACTGCACCAGGGCAAAGTTGATGATCATGACCCCGATCAGCGTCGGGATCACCAAGAGCAAACGTCGGAGGATATAGGCGCCCATCGCCCCGTTACCTCAGCGCGCCAGCGGCTTTGAGCGCCTCGTGCTTTTCGGCGTTATACCACCAGAAATCCAACTCTCCGCGGGCATAGGCCGGCAGCGGCGTCGGGTATTCATACATGTCGTAGTAGGCCACCGTATGCTCCGACTTGAACCACTGCGGCACCCAGAAGAGTTTCGCGCGCAGCACCCGGTCCAGCGCATGTACTGCGGTTTTCAACTCGGCCTTGCTGGTGGCGGCCACCACCTCTTCGATCAGCGCATCTACGGCGGGATCGGCAACGCCCATCAGGTTGCGCGAGCTTTCGTTGACGCCCTCAGACCCGAACCATTGCTTCAACCCGGTGGAGGGTTCCAGCGACATGCGGCCGTTGTGGGTGGTCATGTCAAAGTCGTACTTGCGCTCACGCTCACTGGCCTGCGCCGGATCAACACGGTTCAGGCTGGCATCGATGCCCAGACGTTTGAGGTTTTCAACATAGGGCAGTGTGATGCGGTCAAAGGCTGGCGAATCGTCCAGGAACTCAATGGTCAGCACCTGACCGTCCTTGCGGCGCAAGCCGTCGTCGCCAACGATCCAGCCCGCCTCATCCAGCAGTTTCGAGGCTTTGCGCAGGTTCTTGCGATCCAGCTGACGGCTGCCTGAAACCGGCGGCATCACCACCTCATCGGTCAGGATCGATGCCTCAAGCAGCCCCTGATCGACCAATGGCTGCAACAGCGCCAATTCACCCTCAGAGGGCACGCCGGTGGCCTGCAGGTCCGAGTTGCCCCAGAAACTGGTGACCCGGGAATAGAGGCCATAGAACAGCGATTCGTTGGACCATTCGAAGTTAAACATCAGCCCAACCGCTTCGCGGACACGACGATCCTGGAAGATTTCACGACGGAGATTGAACACATAGCTCTGCATCAACGACAGCGAGCCATCAGGCAGCTTTTCCGGCTTCACATAGCCGTTGACCACACCGGGGAAATTGTAACCTGTCGCCCAGGTCTTGGAGCTGTTTTCAGACCGGAAGGTATAGGCACCTGCTTTGAAGGCCTCAAAGGCGGCAACGCTGTCACCAAAGTATTCGACCCGGATGCTGTCAAAGTTGTTGCGCCCCTTGTTCACCGCCAGATCGTTGCCCCAGTAGTCAGGGTTGCGCTTGTAGATGATGCGGCTGGGAATATCGTAGCTGTCCAGCTGATATGGGCCTGAACCCATGATCGGTGTGACGTTTGCCTCATCGATATTATAGCCGTTCTCTTCGATCCATTTCTGCGAGAAGGCAGGCATGCCCCCGGCCAATCCGATGCGATCACGTTCAGGGCTGTCGGGGGCGAAGTGGAACCGCACCTTGTAGGTGTCGAGCACCTCAACCTCTTCGACAAAGGCGCCAAAGGCCGCACGGAACGACGGCAGGCCGTCGGTCATGAACATATCAAAGGTGAACTTCAGATCGTGGCCGGTCCATGGTGTGCCGTCCGCCATCGTCACATCGTCGCGCAGGTTGAAGGTCACCCAATCGATTGATTCCGGATATTCCATCGTCGTGCAAAGGAAACAGTAAACACCTGTGGGATCATCCGCGTAGGAGGTCAGAACATCCTCATGGCCAATGTTTGACAGGGCACCGGCGTTGCCCTTGCGGGTGTAGAGGTTAAAGCTGTCGAAGGTGCCCAGCGTCCAGATCGAGATCTCACCGCCTTTGGGTGCTTCGGGGTTCACATAGCGCAGGTGATCGAAATCAGCGCCATATTCCAGCTCACCAAAGAAGTTGTAACCATGGCTGGTGATGATCTTTTCTTCAGCCCCCGCCTGCCCTGCCAGACCGAGCAGCGCCAAGGCGGTCAATCCACCCCCAAGCCAGTACAGCCCAGCAGAAGGTTCAGCCACGATTGCGTGCGTTTGGGCGCGCATTTTGGATGGTGCCATTGAAAGATCCTCCAGCTGTTGGAACGCGTTCTTCGCATCTCTTCGTTGATTAAAGCTAAATCGGCACGCCCATTACATCAAGCCACGCCTCACCCAATAGTGATTACATTCTAGCAAGATAGCCGATCAGGCGCGACCTGCGCACAAAGAAAAGGACCGCTGCCCGGCTGGGCAACGGTCCTTTCTGTAACAGATCGCCGGTCAGACGGCGGACGCCAATGGCTTACTGCAGGCTCTGCAGATAGGCGATCAGATTGGCGCGGTCGGTCTCTTTTTTCAGGCCCGAGAAGGACATTTTTGTGCCCGGCGCGAATTTCTTGGGGTTTTCAACAAAACCGTTCAGATTGTCGACAGTCCAGGTGTCAGCAACTGCCACCAGCTTGCCCGAATAGGCGAAGCCATCGGCTGCAGACACGGCGCGGTCTACGATCTGATAGAGGTGCGGACCGGTGCCGTTCGCACCATCGTCCAGTTTGTGGCAGGCCTTACATTTGCCAAAAACCTTGGCACCTTTGGCCACGTCAGCTTCTGCCAACAGGGTCGCGAAGTCAGGACCTTCTTCCTCGGCACCGCCGTGGCTGTCGTCAGCACCAGTGTCGATGACATAGGCCTGTGCGTGGTGATCACCATGACCGCCAACTTCGGTGTTATAGAGTGCCTCTGCCGCCCAGTTGCCAAGCAAGAAAACCAGCAGCGCACCACAGAATGCACCGACGGCTTTGGTAAGGGTCATAGTATCAAGCATGGGTCGCCCGTTTGTTACATGTGTTCAGAGGCGTATCTACCCGCTTCCCCTTGCCTTGCGCAAGGTATAGTTTCCGCGACCAAACGCCCTAAACGGGTCTATTTGACGGGGAAATATCAGCAATGACCAATCGTATCGCCTTTCAGGGAGAATTGGGCGCCTACTCACATGAGGCCTGCCACAACTGCTACCCCGAAATGGAGGCCCTGCCCTGCCGGACCTTTGAAGACGTGATCGCCGCCGTGCGCAACGGCGAGGCGGATCTGGCCATGCTGCCGATTGAGAATTCGACCTATGGTCGGGTTGCGGACATCCACCGCCTGCTGCCGGAAAGCGGGCTGCATATCATCGGGGAAACCTTTGTGCGGGTGCGCATTGCCCTGATGGCGCATCAGGGTGTTGCGCTGGAGGAGCTGGAGAAGGTTCAAGCCCATCTGGTGCTGCTGCCGCAATCGGCTAACTTCTTGCAAAAACACGGGATTCGCGGTGAAGCCGCAGCTGACAGCGCCGGTGCCGCCGCCGATCTGGCGAAATCCGATGAGCGCACCACGGGTGTGCTGGCATCGGAAATGGCGGCCAAGATCTACGGGCTGAATGTGCTGGCCAAAGACATCGAAGATCACGGCCACAACACCACCCGTTTTGTCATCATGTCGCGTGAACCAAACCACGCACGGCGGGGTGAGGCTGAGATGATCACCACCTTCGTCTTTGAGGTGCGCAACATCCCGGCGGCGCTCTACAAGGCGATGGGCGGCTTTGCCACCAATGGCGTCAACATGACCAAGCTGGAAAGCTATATGAAGAACGGCTCATTCACCGCGACTCAGTTCTATGCGGATATTGAGGGTCACCCGGATGACGCCAATGTGCAGCTTGCCTTGGATGAGTTGAGCTATTTCACCAATGAGCTGAAGATCGTTGGCGTCTACCCGGCGGCCCGTCCCCACCACGGAGCCTAATTCGTGACATCAGGCAGCGCCGCCGGATGGCAGGCGCTGCCCATGCCCAGCCCCAGGATTGGTTTCATGCAGATTCGCCCGTTCCGCAATGAGGATGCCACTGCGCTTGGCCGAATCTTTCACCGGGCGGTTCAGGCAACGCCAGAGGGTGAATATTCTGCCGACCAACGACAGGCCTGGAGCGCCAGGCCAATCCCGGCGGAGCGCTATCTGGCCCGCATTCAGGCTGGTGACCATCAAGTCTATGTCGCGGTTGATACCAACGATTACCCCACTGGCTTTGTCGAGCTTCAGCCGGACGGGCACATCGACTGTTTCTATCGTGATCCCGAGCATGCGGGTAGCGGTGTCGGCACGGCGCTTTATGATCATCTGGAAGATCAGGCGCGCCGCCAAGGCATCACCCGGCTCTGGGTCGAGGCCAGCGATGCCGCCAAACGGTTCTTTCTAAGACAGGGATTTGGGGTGCTTGAACGGCGTGAAATCGCGCGCAATGGTGTCACGCTGCACAACTGGGCTATGGAAAAACACCTGCGCTGATCAGCGCTGTTCAAAACCAAACAGACCAAAAGCAAAACACCCCGCAGCCGGGCTACGGGGTGTTTTGAATGTCACGATGCAAAGCGATTAGTGCAGCTTGGCGTCCACTTCGCCGATCGCAGCGTCGATCAGCTTGTTGGCTGCGGTTGCGTTCATCTGCTTGGCAACGATGTCACCGGCAGCTTCAACAGCCACATTAATCGCCGCGTTGCGCACGTCACGTACGGCCGAGGCTTCTGCCGAAGCGATCTGATCCTGCGCAGCACTCAGGCGGCGCTCGATCGACTTCTGCAGGTCTTCTTTGGCCTGCGCAGCAAAGGCGGCTGCATCTTCTTTGGCCTGAGCCACGATGCGATCTGCCTGCTCCTGCGTTTCCTTCGACTTGCGCTCATAAGAGGCCAGGATTGCCTGGGCTTCTTCACGCAGGGCGCGGGCTTCGTCCAGCTCGTTCTTGATGTCGTCAGCGCGTTTGTCCAGCAGGCCACCGATCATCGAGGGCACTTTGAACTTCAGCAGGATGCCGACGAACAAGAGGAATGCCAGCAACACGATGAAATCGGTGTTGCGCAGCGAGAAGAACGGGCCACCAGCAGCAAAGGCGGGGCTGGCCGCAGTCAGAGCGACGAGAGTTGCAAGTTTACGCATATCTCTTACCCCTTCATGCGAGCAGCCACAGCTGCGTCGACGGCTTTGTCATCGGCTTCACCGCCCAGGGCAGTGATGAGTTCCGCTGCGGTATCCTTGGCGACGGCTTCCACCGATGCCAGGGCGTTCGCACGGATCTCGGCGATAGCTTTTTCACTTTCGGCCAGTTTTTCGGCGATCTCGGCATCGGCCTTAACGGTCGCTGCGTCGAGTTCGGCCTGCATTTCGGCCTTGGTTTCGGCGGCGATGCGCTGTGCTTCTGCACGGGCGTCTGCCAGAGCCTTGTTATAAGCCTCTTCCGCTTCAACCGCTTTCGCTTTCAGCTCTTCAGCTTTGGCGAGGTCGTTGGTGATGGTCCCCTGACGCTCGGCCAGAACCGCAGCAATGCGCGGCAGCGCGATGCGCGACAGGACGAAATAGATCACGACCAGCGTGACCAGAAGCCAAAACACCTGGTTGCCCCAAAACGAGGGTTCCAGCTGTGGCATAGGGTGTACCGAATAAGCAGCTTCGGCGGCGTTGGTATTGGTCGCCATAACGTCCTCCTTCGGGAACTTCCTGGTTACACCGGGTGAGTGCGTTGCACCCACCCGGCCGTAAGGATGTGTTCCGTAAGGCTTAGACGGCGAACATCAGCAGCAGAGCAACCAGGAACGAGAAGATGCCCAGTGCTTCTGCAAATGCGATGCCGATGAACAGGGTCGCGGTCTGCGACGCTGCTGCCGACGGGTTGCGCAGTGCGCCTGCCAGGAAGTTAGCAGCAACGTTGCCAACACCCAGAGCTGCGAGACCAGTACCCAGACCTGCCAGACCGGCGCCGATGTGTGCGAGTTCACCTTCCATTGTGTATCTCCTTACGATTGGAAGTTAGAAAAAGTGGTGTGAGGTTCAGACCTTAGTGCGACGGATGCAGAGCATCTTTCAGATATACACAGGTCAGAATGGTAAAGACGTAGGCCTGGATGAAGGCCACCAGGACCTCAAGACCGTACATCGCGGTGATGGCGACGATCGACAGCGGGCTGACAACAGCCAGCGCAGCGAAGCCTGCGAACACCTTGATAACTGCGTGGCCGGCCATCACGTTGCCTGCCAGACGAATGCTGTGGCTGACCGGGCGGACGAAGTAGGAAATTACTTCGATCACGGCCAGGATCGGACGCAGCGCCAGCGGTGCCGAGCTGACCCAGAACAGGCCAAGGAAGGCAGCGCCGTTTTTAACAAAACCAACCACGGTCACAGTGACAAACACCAGGAGGGCCAGAGTGATGGTCACAGCGAAATGCGAGGTGGTGGTGAAGCTCATCGGCAAGAGGCCAAGGAAGTTGGCGAAGACGATGAACATGAAGAGAGTCATGATGTAGGGGAAGAACTTCACCGCATCTTTGCCGGCGACGTCTTCAACCATCTTGTAGATGAAGCCATAGGCCAGTTCACCGATCGACTGGCTGCGCGACGGGATCATGGCGCGACGCGAGGTGCCGATCACCATCATTGCGGTGATGCCGATCACGGCCAGCGCCATCCACAGGGTCACGTTGGTGATGGTGTACCATGCGATTTCATCACCACCGAACAGCGGCTTAACGATGAACTGATCCATCGGGTGAAATTCGAGACCACCCTCTTTGGCGCCTTGTGCTTCGCTTGCCACGTTTATGCCCTCTCGTCGTTCTCGGCCTCTTCGGCCAATTTCTGCGTTTCGATCTCACGCGCGGTTCGGATCATCGTCTGTATCCCGGCCGCAAGACCCAACAATGTAAATGTGACAAGGAAGATCGGGATCGTCCCGAACAGGCTGTCCAGCCCGTATCCTATGCCAAACCCGATCCCAAGACCGGAGACTAATTCGACCACCATTCGCCAGGCATGATTTGCCATGGAATAGTGTTCATCCACGCGGGGCCTCGGTGCCTGTGCCTCTTTGGCCGCCTCGATCTTAGCTTCCAGCGCTTCTAGTCGCTGTTTTTGCTCTGGATCGGTCACGCGCAAAGCCCCTATGGATGACTGGCGCCTTGCTAAGGGGCTGGGGGGTCAGAGTCAACAGCGCTGAATGCGGCATTTGCAACCACTCAATGTACTGTTTTAAAACAAATTTTTCCGCCTCACTGCGCAACCGCGTCGGGCGGACCGGTGACCCCAAGGCAAATTCAAGGGGTTTTGCGTTATTTAACGAATTGGTTGAGTTTTATTTAGCACCGATCTCAGAACCGGCCTCAGCACGAGCTACTGCCAGCCATTGACCATCCCCCAACACAGCCGCTAGGCAGGGCCTATGGCTGATAAACCTACATTGGACACGGTCTTCGCGGCCTTGGCGGATCCGACCCGGCGACAGATCCTTTCGATGCTGCTGGAGGATGACATGGCGGTCACGGATGTGGCCGAACCGATTGATATGTCACTGGCAGCAGTGTCCAAACACCTGACAATCCTGGCCAATGCCGGGCTGATCTCCCAAGAAAAGCGCGGCCGGGTGAAATGGTGCAAGCTGGAGCCAGACGCCCTGCGCGAAGCCAGCGTCTGGATGCAGGGGTTTGGCCAGTTTGAAGCGATCAATCTGGACGCTTTTGAGCGGTTCCTCGAAGTCGAACTGGCAGATGATCCCGTTAAGGACCCAATTGAGCCCGAACAGGAAGCCGGCTAACCCGCTCCTTCGTCCTTGAGCAGCATGATCAGCGCCACGATGGTCAGCGCCACACCACCCAGAACCAACACCTGCGGCACGCCGTGGCCCAGCGCCACCTCCCAGACCAGAACCCAGCTGGGCACCAGATAGGTATAGGCCATCACTTTGGCGGACGGGATGCGCAGTGCGGCGAACTGCAACAGCACAAAGGTGGCAGCGGAGGCGAAGATCGCCACATAGAGGATGGTGATCCAGACAATACCCGGCAGCGCCGACCAATCCGTGGCCACGATATCACCCCAGCCCCAGAGCATGGCGACCAAACAGCAGGCCAGCGTCACACCAAAGGAAAACTGCAGCGCCGATTCACCCCGGTTTAGCTTGCGCACCATAGGCGTGTAGACCGCATGGGCTGCGCAGCCGATGAAATAGATCACCTCACCCCGGCCAACCTCAAACCCCAGGAGCGCCTGCAGGTCTGCGCGGAAAATCACCCAGAGGGCGCCAGCCCCACCGATCACCAAGGCCGTTGCCATGTGGCGCGTGGTGATCTGGCGCAACAGGACATAGCCCGCCAGCCCGCTCATGATCGGTGTCAGCGTAAAGACCGCTGCGGCAGAGACCGGCGGGGCGGTCTTCAACCCCTCAAACATCAGGATGAAATAGCTGGCAAAGAACCCCGACAACAGCAGGTAGCGCCACGGTGCCTGCCACATCTGGCGCGGCAAGCCGGTGGTCGCCAGAGCCACCGCCCCCAGAACCGCCGCCGCGATGGCAAAACGCACTGCATTCAGCGCGGCCGGGGCCAGTTCATTGGCCGCAAGTGAGCCAAGCGAAAACGACCCCGCCACAAGCGACGAGAAGATCAGCATGGCCAGATGGCCGCGCGTGGATTGACGCATTGGGATTAGGTCCAGCTTTTGGCGTATTCTTTAATATGGCTCAGGAAAGCCTGCACCTTGGTGGTGCGGTGCAGATCCACATGGGTCACCAGCCACAGGGGCGACGGCCATTCCTCTTTGTGGGCGCAGATCTTTTCCAGCTCGGGGTTTTGCTCGGCGCTCCACTTGGTGGCGTAGCCAATGCCAATGCCCGCCTGCATCGCCATGCCCACAGCGCGTGGGTCCGAGGAGCGGAAGACGATGTTTTCTTCAGGGATGTTTTCCCAGATCCAGCGATTGAACGGGGCACGACTGTTGCGATCGTCCGAGCAGACAAAGCGGTGATTGGCAAAATCCGTCTCCGACTGGGGCATGCCGTATTTTTCCAGATACTCCTTGGAGGCATAGAGGCTGGACCCCTGCGACATCAGCGGCTGCACAACATTGTCAGGCTCTTCTGGCGCGCGTCCTGCACGGATCGCCACATGCGCCTCACCATATTCCAGGCGGAACAATCGGTCCCCAGTCAGGAAGCGCAGAATTACCTCAGGGTATTTTTCCTGAAAATCTGCTAACGCTGGCATCAACAGGCCGGAGAGGCCCGCCAGCGAGGTGATCACCAATTCACCTGAGACATCATTGCCCTGCCCTTTGACACGGCTGGCCAGCTGGCTGAGCTGTTCGTCGGTGGTCTGGGCCACCCGCATCAGATCGGTGCCTGCCTCGGTTGGGGTATAGCCGCGCGCATGGCGTTGGAACAGTTTGACGCCCAAACGCCCCTCAAGCGCGTCGATGTGACGGATCACCGTGGCGTGGTGCACGCCCAGGATTTCTGCCGCCCCGCTGACGGTTCCCATTCTGGCCACCTGATAGGCGGTCCGCACCTCATCCCAGTTGTCCATATCACCTGCCCTAATGCTCAATGATCGGCGAAGGGCCGTCTGTGGCCAGGCTCGCCCATATGTGCAAATTATCACACTTTATGTCGAATTACGCAAATTGTGTTCGAATGTGCAAGAGCTAAATTGCGTTCCAGACAAACCACAGCACCACCCCACCACTCTGAGGAATAAGACAATGACCCATAAAGTTCTCCACATCGACTCAGCCATCACTGCAGACAATTCGGTCTCCAAAGGGCTGACCCGCGCGATCGTCGAAAAGCTGCAATCCAGCCACGCTGACACAGAAGTGACCTATCGCGATCTGGCGGCCACCCATCTGGGCCAGATTGACGGCGCCTGGCTGGCAGCCGTGAACACCCCTGCGGATGCCCGCACCGCAGACCAGAACGACGCGGCCGATCTGGCAGACACGCTGGTTGCCGAGTTGAAAGAGGCCGATACCGTTGTGATTGGCCTGCCCGTCTACAACTTCTCCGCGCCAAGCCAGCTGAAAGCCTGGATTGACCACGTTGCCCGCGCTGGCGTCACCTTCAGCTACACGGAAAATGGCCCCGAGGGCCTGATCAAAAACACCCGTGCGATCATCGCCTATACCTCGGGCGGCACAGCCTTTGGGTCGGATTATGACTTTGCCTCGGGCTACTTGCGCCATGTTCTGGGCTTTATCGGCATCACCGATGTTCAGTTTGTCGTCGCAGACAAAGGCGCCATCGATGCCGAGGCCTCGCTGAAAGCGGCCAACGCACATATCGCGGAACTGGCGGCCTGATCCCCACGCGCCACTCCACGACTGTCAAAAGCCCCTGACCTTCGCGTCGGGGGCTTTTTTGCATTGGGGCGCCTCAGCTAAAGGGGCCTTTGGGCGTCGCACTTGAGGTATTTGACGGTTATCTGCTGGGGCCACTCTGGAAATTCGCCACCACGCTCCCCATTGTTCGTCAGTGAAAGCAAACCGTGTGCCCGCTATGACGATACATCCACAGACTGAACGCCTGACGGCCATGATGAACACCTATACCGGCCCCAAGCACACTGTGACGGGGGTCCGTTTTGCTGGTGGACAGGCCGCCTATCAGCAAGCGGGCGTGCCCTTGGCCGGGGTCGCGCCCGAAGATGTGATTTATGAGATTGGGTCCATCACCAAGGTGTTCACCGCGATTTTGCTATGCCTGATGATCGAAGAGGGCAAGGTTGATCCGCAAGCGCCCCTGCGCGAGATGGCACCGGATCTGGGCGTGGTGCCCGAGTGGATCACGCCGGAACGCCTGACCTCCCACACCAGTGGGTTGCCGAATTACTACAAGCCCTTGTGGAAGGCGGTGCTGAACCAGTCAGCGGACGGCCCCTATGCAAGCTTTGCGCGCGCCGAGTTGTTGGACTGGTTTCGCAACTGGTCGGGCAAAGATCCCGGTGCCACGCCGCGCCATGCCTATTCCAACCTAGGGTATGGTCTGCTGGGGGAGGCGCTGGCGATGCAGACCGGACGCCCCTTTGTGGATCTGCTGACAGAACGGGTGATCGCCCCGCTAGGCCTGCAAGACACCACAGACCAGCTTAGCCCTGAGCACTTGACGCGATTTGCCACGCCACGGCTGCCCAAGGGCAAGCCGGTGAACCCTTGGGTGTTTGAAGCCTTGGCAGGCGCTGGATGCCTGAAATCAACGGGGCGCGATCTGGCGCTGTTCTCAGACCGGGTGATCCATGCGTTCAGCAGTTCCAGCACCCCGCTGGACCGTGCCATTGCACGGTCTTCCACACCGCTTGTGGGGCTAGGCAAAAAGGGCAGCTTTCAACCCATGGCGCAGGCCTGGGGCTGGATTTCGATCAACTATGACCCCGCCGCACCCGGGTTTCTGTTTCATTCAGGCGGCACCGCCGGGTCCACCTGCGGGCTTTATATCTGCGCGGAGCGGGCGCAGGCCTGCGCGGTCCTGTCAAACAACGGTATCGCGGGAAACCTTTGGGGCAGCATCAAACTGGACCTGTCTGATCAGCCGAAACAGGCGCAGGGGTATTTCACCGCCACCGATACAACTCGTGCCGTACCGTTAAAGGCTTAAGCCAGTTCAGCCGCGAACAGCCCCCGGCCCAGCGCCTGCGCTGTGCGCAAGGTAGCCTGCCCCTGCAAGGGCCAGCATTGCGTGACCCCTTCAAAGATCATCAAAAGGGCGGCGCTTTGATCCGGCAGCCCTACGGCGCTGGCCGCTTTGCCGGCGACCTCAGCCTTGTGTCGCTGCAAGAGACTTTGAAGGGCCTGATCCGTCGGCGCCGCTGCAACCGCGGCGTGGAACAGGCAGCCATGTGAAGCCTCCTCAACCATCCACTGACCGACGCGCCGCAACAGTTCGGCAAACACAGCGGGACCTGTTGCCGCGTCCCCTGCCCCCCCAGGCAAGGCGGAAAACATGTGGTTCAGATACCGCTGATGGCGATGCTCCAACGCGGCCAGTACCATGTCCGATCGGGACGGCATGTATTTGTAAAGCGTGCGCAGACTAACCCCGGCCGCATCGCGCAAAACCTCGACATTTGGTTCAGCAAAACCATGTTTTGCAAAAGCCTGCTCTAATCCGGCAGCGATTTTCTGTGCAGTTTGGTTGGGCGTGTCTGACATATTGACAGATGTAGAGTGAACGCTCTACCCATGCAAAGGTAAAGTGATCGCTCTACCTCAGCTAGCACCCCACAGACCGGAGGCCGCAATGTCCCTGCCCAAAACGATGAAAGCCATGGTTCTCACCGCGCATGGGGGAATGGATTGTCTGGAGTGGCGCGAGGATCTGCCGGTGCCGCAGCCCCGCCCGGATGAGGTGCTGGTGCAGGTGGGCGCCGCGGCGGTGAACAACACAGATATCAACACCCGCATCGGCTGGTATTCCAAATCGGTTGAGGGCGATACCGCCTCAGGCACCGATGGGTTTGGCGCAGCCGCCGATGCCGATGGTGGCTGGTCAGGGGCGTTGCAGTTCCCGCGTATCCAAGGGGCAGACTGCTGTGGCCGCATCGTGGCGGTCGGCGCTGAGGTGTCGGAGGCGCGGGTGGGCGAACGCGTGTTGATCCGCGCCATGCACAGGCCCGGCCCCAACGACCCTGACCTTCCGTTGATCACCTTTGGATCCGAACGCGACGGGGGGTTTGCTGAATACACCACCATCCGCAGCCATGATGCGGTGCGGATCACCTCCCACCTCAGCGATGTGGAACTGGCCAGCTTCCCCTGCGCCTTTTCCACGGCCGAGGGGATGATCCAACGCGCGGGCCTTGGTGCCGAGCGGGTGCTGATCACCGGGGCTTCAGGCGGCGTGGGTTCGGCGGCGATCCAACTGGCGAAACGGCGCGGTGCCCATGTGACCGCTGTGACCAGCGCCAGCAAGGCTGAGGCGCTGCGCGATCTCGGCGCGGATGAAACACTGAACCGTGACGCGGCTCTGGCAGAGAACAGCTTTGACGTGGTTTTGGATTTGGTGGGGGGCGACAGCTGGCCGCGTCTGCTGGATGCACTGCGCCCCAGTGGGCGCTACGCCGTGTCCGGTGCCATTGCCGGGCCGATTGTGGATCTGGATCTGCGCACGCTTTACCTCAAGGACCTGACATTCTTTGGCTGCACCCAGCAGGCGGACAGCGTTTTCAGCGATCTGGTGCGCTACATCGAACAGGGGGAGATCAAGCCGACCGTGGCGATGACCTACCCGCTGGCAGAGCTGAGGGCCGCGCAGGAGGCATTCCTGAAAAAGGCCCATGTGGGCAAAATCGGGATAACCGTTTCGGGCTGACTGCCCAATAATTAACCAATCATTTTGAAATCCAGCCTGGCGCGCCTATGCTGGCGCCGTGCCCTGTGATGGGTGCTTTTACACATTGGATTTCATCATGTTCGCCGTTGCCGACACCAAACAACTGGTTGCTGACCAGATCATCACCCCCGACCAAGCCCGCGAGATTGAGGCCCGCGCCCGCGATGCCATGGTGACCATGGCCGTCAACGCGGTGCTGTGTTTCGGCATTCTGGCGGCCACCGGCGGGTTCATATTCTGGCTGGCCGATGCCTTTGCCGTTGCGGTGCTGGGCGGCCTGATGCTGGCAGCCGGTCTTTGGGTGCTGTCACGTGATGGCGACACCTACCGGATGTTTGGTAATGCATCCGCGCTGATCGGGGCCGGCATGTTGATCGGTGGCGGCACGGTGGAGCTGATAGACAAGGCCGAAGACATCGCCGGCTGGGCCTTTGCCCTGGCCGGTGCCGGCATCGCGGGCCTCTGCGCCTGGCGATTGTCACTACCCGCGCCAAAAGCAGGCTTTGTGCTGACGGCGCTGCTGCTGACCGGGGTTACCCTGCATATCGGGGGCTTTGCCCTCTTGCTGGAACAGGCGGATCTGTTCGGCGGGATCAAAGCGCTGTTTTTCCTTTATGCGGCGGTGCTGCTGGCGCTGACAGGGTGGCACACCGACATACGGCTGATCACCGCCATTGCCATCGTGCCCTTTGCCCAGGCGCTGGACACGGGATCTGGCTATTTCCACGCAATCTATGTGTTTTACTCACCCGAGCCGACCCTTTCGATCCTGCAGATGGGACTGCTGATCGCGGGCTGTGTCCTATTGGCGCAGCGCAGCACAGAACGCACAGCGCGCCATGCACGGATCGCGGCGGTGCTGGCCTTTGTTGTGGCCAATATGTGTGCGCTGGTCGGATCGCTTTGGGGGGATGTCATTGGGGAGCACCTCTGGGGCCCGGACTTCTTTGATTTTGCCGACGCCGGTGACAATGACGCCCAGTGGGCCGCCTACCGCGCGGCGCGTGATGCCTTTTACGATCAGGCCACCCGCATTTCGGATGATGTCTATTCGATCCTCTGGGCGGTTGCGCTGGTTGCCATGATTTTCTGGGCGGCCCATCGCAATATCCGCGGGCTGTTCAACACGGCCATGACCTTTGCCGCGATCCATGCCTACACCCAGTTCTTTGAGACCTTTGCCGATGAGCCACTGGCCTATGTCATTGGTGGTCTGGCCGCGGTTCCGCTGGCCTGGGGGCTGTGGCGGCTGAACCAACGCATGGCGGCACGCTGAGCACGCAGGTTTAGACCGCCAAAAGCAGGTCAAACCCCTACGGCGCTTGACTCTGCCCTGCAATCGGCGTATCGCCCAACCCAACATCCGGAAGCCCCAATTGTCTTCCGGTCCTTCGCCTTTGCAAGGATCGCCCCCCGTCAGCGAGTTTCGCCCACGGGGGACATTGGCTTATGGGGCTGTTCTACCTACCTGTAGGACATCGGAAATGTGCTGAAGTTAGGAGCGGCGCCAATGTTTGAAAATCTATCTGAACGCCTTGGCGGTGTCTTTGATCGTCTGACAAAACAGGGCGCGCTGTCCGAAGAGGACGTCAAAACCGCCCTGCGCGAAGTGCGTGTGGCCCTGCTGGAAGCGGACGTTTCGCTGCCGGTGGCCCGTGACTTCGTCAAGAAGGTGCAGGAACAGGCAACTGGTCAGGCCGTGACCAAATCGGTGACCCCCGGCCAGCAGGTCGTGAAGATCGTGCATGACGCGCTGATCGATGTATTGCGCGGCGAAGGCGATCCCGGCGCGCTGAAGGTCGACAACCCGCCTGCCCCGATTCTGATGGTCGGCCTGCAGGGCTCGGGTAAAACCACCACCACCGGTAAGCTGGCCAAACGTCTGAAAGAGAAAGACGGCAAGCGCGTGCTCTTGGCCTCGCTTGACGTTTATCGCCCGGCAGCGATGGATCAGCTGGCCGTTCTGGGTCAGCAGATCGGTGTGGACACCCTACCGATCGTGCCGGGCCAGACCCCGGTTGATATCGCCAAACGCGCCAAACAGCAGGCCACCATGGGCGGCTATGACGTCTACATGCTGGACACCGCGGGCCGTTTGCAGATCGACGAAGTGCTGATGAAAGAGGTTGAGGACGTTCGTGACGTTGTCAGCCCGCGCGAAACCCTCTTGGTGGTTGACGGTCTGACCGGTCAGGTCGCCGTTGAGGTGGCCGAGGAGTTCGACAACAAGATCGGCATCTCCGGCGTTGTCCTGACCCGGATGGACGGTGACGGCCGCGGCGGTGCTGCCCTGTCAATGCGTGCCGTGACTGGCAAGCCAATCAAATACGTCGGTCTTGGCGAAAAGATGGACGCGCTCGAAACCTTCGAGCCGGACCGGATCGCGGGCCGTATCCTTGGCATGGGCGACATCGTTGCCCTGGTGGAAAAGGCGCAGGAAACCATCGAGGCCGAACAGGCCGAGCGGATGATGAAGCGCTTCACCAAAGGTCAGTTCAACATGAACGACCTGAAGATGCAGCTGGAACAGATGCTCAAGATGGGCGGCATGGAAGGCATCATGGGCATGATGCCCGGCATGGGCAAAATGGCCAAGCAGGTGCAGGACGCCGGTATGGACGACAAGGTGATCCAGCGCCAGATCGCGCTGATCCAGTCGATGACCAAGAAAGAACGCGCCAACCCCGCCCTGCTGCAGGCCAGCCGCAAAAAACGGATTGCCGCCGGTGCCGGCCAGCAGGTCAGCGACCTGAACAAACTTCTGAAGATGCACCGCCAGATGGCGGACATGATGAAGAAGATGGGAAAAATGGGCAAAGGCAAGATGATGAAACAGGCCATGAAGGGCCTGATGGGCAAAGGTGCCTCACCGGCTGATATGGCCGCGATGGGCGGCATGGACCCCAGCCAGCTGGACCCGAAAGCCCTGGAAGCGGCCGCCAAAGCCATGGGAGGCGGCAAAGGCCTGCCCGGCGGTCTGCCGGGTCTGGGTGGCATGGGCGGATTGCCCGGCGGCCTCTCTGGTTTCGGAAAGAAGAAATAAGTGAGCAACATTCAGGCATATCCCTGGGAGGCCCCGATTTCGGAGCCTGCAGCGACCCTTGCGGGCCGCTTCTCTCAGCTTGTGCCTGAGCTGGTCACCCAACGGCTGACCCTGCGCGCGCCAACCCTTGCCGATTTCCCGGCCTATGCCGAGATCCTGATGGGCGACCGTGCCGAAGGGCTGGATGGCCCGTTTGACCGCGAAGCGGCGCTCTTGGACTTCTCACAGTATGTGGCGGGCTGGCTGCTGCGCGGCACCGGCCTTTGGGCGGTGGAACGGCGTTCGGATGAGGCGCTGTTGGGCTTTGTGCTGGTCGGCATGGAATATAGCGATCAGGAGCCGGAACTGGGCTACCTGTTCACCGAAGCGGGTGAAGGTCAGGGCTATGCCACCGAAGCCGCAGCCGCCGCGCGTGATTTTGCCCTGCGCGATCTGCACCTGCCGGTGCTGGTCAGCTGCGTTGATCCTGCCAACACCCGCTCGGCCCGTCTGGCTGAACGTCTGGGCGCCCATCTGGATGTGGCCGCCAGCGACGCCGACACCCAGATCTGGCGTCATGCCCCCGTTGTTTCGAAAGGTCCGCTGTCATGAATGTGACCATTCCCACCCTGGAAACCGAACGACTGATCCTGCGCGCGCCTTCGATTGAGGATTTTGAGCCGCTCTGCGCCTTCTACGATTCTGAGCGCGCCCGTTATGTCGGTGGCCAAATGGCCCCGGATCAGGTCTGGCGCCACCTTGCGTTGGAAGCCGGCCACTGGAACCTGATGGGCTATGGCCGCTGGACCCTGGTGGAAAAAGAAACCGGCAAGCCCTGCGGCATGGTCGGCTTGTGGAACCCCGAAGGCTGGCCCGAGGCAGAAATTGGCTGGGACCTGTTTGATGGCTTTGGCCGCAAGGGCTACGCAACCGAGGCGGCGCTGGCCGCCCGCAGCTATGCCTATGACGTTCTGGGCTGGCAGACCGCAATTTCGCTGGTCGCCCCGGAAAACCATGCCTCACGCAAAGTGGCGCAGCGGATGGGTGCCAAACAGGATGGTGTCTTCAACCATGTCCGTTTTGGCGACGTGGAAATCTGGCGCCACATGGCCCCGGCCGATATCGCCGATGGCGGCATGGAGAGCTATGCATGAGCTTTGATCTGCCCATCCCAGCGCTCGAAACCGAGCGTTTGATCCTGCGCCAGCCGCAGGAACGGGATCTGGAAGGCTTGATTGCCTTCTGGGGCAGTGAACGTGCGCAATTCATCGGTGGCCCGCTGAGCCGTCTGGACACCTGGCGCAAGCTGACCTCAATGATCGGTCAGTGGGTGATCAAAGGCTACGGCTTTTACATGCTGGAAGAAAAAACCACCGGCACGGTCGTTGGTGGCACGGGCATTGTTGAGGCCGAAGGCTGGAGCGAACCGGAACTGGGCTGGAACCTTTATGAGGCGGCCGAGGGAAAAGGCTATGCCTTTGAAGCGGCGCAGAAGGTGCGCGAACACGCCGCCGCCACCTGGGGCATCACCGCGCCAATCAGCCATATCGATGCGGGCAACACCCGCTCGATCGCCTTGGCCGAACGGCTGGGCGCGCGCTTTGAACGGGATGGTGACATCTCAGGCCATCCGGTGCGGATCTACCGCCATGCAAAATGGGGGGTAAGCTGATGCCAGTTGAAATCCCTGTTCTGGAAACCCAGCGCTTAGTCCTGCGTGGCCCAACGCCCGAGGCTTACCCCAGCTTCAAGTCGACCTTCACCAGCTACCGCGCCCGTTTCATGGGTGGCCCGCTGAACGATTATGAAACCTGGATGCTTTATGCAGCAGAGATCGGCCATTGGCAGATCCGCGGCTATGGCATGTGGGTGATCTATGACCGCGACAGCGGCAAGACATTGGGCATGGCCGGTGGCTGGAAACCCGCCAAATGGCCTGAGGCCGAGCTGGCCTGGATCATCTGGCCCGAAGTGGCCGGTCACGGCTACGCGCTGGAAGCCACCCATGCGGTGCGTAACTACCTCTATTCCAACATGGGGTGGACCACTGCGGTGTCCTACATCGACCCTAAAAATCTGGATTCGATCCGCCTGGCCGAACGTCTGGGCGCTGAAAAGGACCAAGGCGCCGCCACCGTCGACGGCCATGACATCGTTTACCGCCATCCCACCGCAGACCAACTGGCAGGCAGCCAGCTGAGCCACGGCATTGAGATGGAAATCGCCAACTACGCCGACCCGCTGTTCAAACCGAAAGGATTCGCCCTTGACTGACGCTGTTTCCCGCGCTGCGGAGCTGCTGAAAGAGCACCGCGAAAGCATCGACCGTTTGGACGCCATCCTTGTTTACACCCTGGGGGAGCGCTTCAAGCACACCCAGGCCGTGGGCAAGCTGAAAGCGGCACATGACCTTCCCCCGTCCGATCCGGCCCGTGAGGCCAAGCAGATCGCACGGCTTGAAGATCTGGCAGACCGGGCCGACCTGGACCCCGATTTCGCCAAGAAGTTCCTGAACTTCATCATCGCTGAAGTCATTCAGCACCACAAAAAACACCAGGAGTAACCCCGCCTCCTCCCTCAGGGGAAGCAACTGGAAAACGAATTGCCGGCTCAGCCGGCACACGCCATCTAAAGGAGATCTAACAATGGCAATGAAAATCCGTCTGGCCCGTGGTGGTTCGAAAAAACGTCCTTTCTACCGCGTTGTTGCCGCTGACTCGCGCATGCCGCGTGACGGCCGTTTCATCGAGAAACTGGGCACCTACAACCCGCTGCTGCCGAAAGACAGCGAAGAGCGCGTAAAGCTGAACATGGAACGCGTTCAGTACTGGCTGGACCAGGGCGCTCAGCCGTCCGACCGTGTGTCGCGCTTCCTGGAAGCCGCAGGCGTTCTGGCCAAGAAAGAGCGTAACAACCCTGAGAAAGCCGTACCCGGCAAGAAAGCTCAGGAGCGCGCTGAAGAAAAAGCCGCCAAAGCAGCTGAAGCTGCCGAAGCCGCTGCTGAAGAGTAAGTAACAGACAGGGAGCGCTGGGATGCGGGTCTTCCCAGAAACATTCCAGCGCGATCTGGACGATCTCATGCGGTGGCGGCGCGATGTGCGTCACTTCCGTAAAGATCCTGTTGACGAGGCACTGCTCACGCAGTGCCTCGACGCGTTTTTGAAGGCCCCTTCTGTTGGGCTGTCGGAACCCTGGCGGGTGATCCGGATCGAAAGCGCTGCAGCGCGCGCTGCTGCATTAAAGAATTATCAATCCGCCAATGCCGATGCGCTGGCCGGCTATGGCGATGAAAAGGCCGCGCTTTATGCGCAGCTGAAACTCTCGGGCATGCAGGACGCGCCGGTGCAGCTGGCGGTCTACTGCGACGAAAGCACCGAAAAGGGGTCAGGCCTTGGGGCTGGCACCATGCCGGAAATGCGGCGGTATTCCGTGGTTTCGGCGATCAACCTGTTCTGGCTGGCCGCCCGTGCCCGCGGGATCGGCATGGGCTGGGTTTCCATCCTTGATCCGGACCAGTTGAGCCGGGATTTGGATGTGCCCCAGGACTGGCGTCTGGTGGGCTATCTCTGTGTTGGCTACCCCGCCGAAGACAGCGACACCCCTGAGCTGGAACGCAAAGGCTGGGAAGATCGCCGCGGGCAACTGCCCATCGAGACCCGCTGACCCTGCGGTCACACTGGCGAATTGCCCCTGCCCGCCCAAGGCGTTATCAACGGGGAAACGCCCTGCCGCTTCCTAGGTGATACCATGAGTGAAACTGACGATCTGATCTGTGTGGCCTCCATCGCTGGTGCCTTCGGGGTGCGCGGCGAGGTGCGGCTGAAAAGTTTTACCGCGGAACCAGACGCGATTGCCGATTACAATCCGCTGACCACCGAAGATGGCAGCCGCAGTTTTGAAGTGGGCATCGTTAACACGATCAAAAACGGCCTGTCGGTGCGCCTGTCAGATGTCACCACCAAAGAAGAGGCCGACGCCCTGAAAGGGGTGAAGCTCTACGTGCCGCGCGATCGCCTGCCGTCGCTGCCGGATGATGAATATTACCACACCGATCTGATGGGGCTGGAGGTGTTTGATACTGGCGGCACCAAACTGGGCGTGGTCAAGGCGGTGCAGAACCACGGCGCCGGTGATCTGCTGGAAATCCACGGGCCGGGGCTGAAAACCACGGTGCTGCTGCCCTTCACCCTGGCTGCGGTGCCGACGGTCGATCTGACCTCTGGCCGCATCATCGCGGATCCGCCTGAGGGGCTGTTCCCGGAATAATCCCGATCGATGAGCAGGCGGCGCATTCTGATCCATGCCGGATTTTACAAAACCGGCACCACCAGCCTGCAGGCCCAATTGGCCCGCGTGCAGCAGGATCTAAGCCCGTATTTTCACTATTTCGGCCCCAATAGCCTGCGGGACACTGGCGCTTTGGCACGTGAATTTGGCCGTCACCTGACCGAGGACAGCCGCCGTGCCTTTCGGCGGGGGTTTAACCGCTTTGTTGCGGATCTGCCTGAGGATGGAAATATCGTCATCAGCCGCGAAAACTATGCAGGCATCATGCCCGGGCACCGTGGGCTGGACGGTGAGATCCTGACAGATATCAACCCCGCCGCCCGGATGCTGGCCCGGGATATACGCGCCGGGCTGGAGCGCCGGTTTGGCAACTATATGGATCTGCAGTTTCTCTACTCAGTGCGCGACCGCGACAGCTGGCTGCGGTCTGTCCATGGGCATCAACTGCGCTCCACCCACCTGCGCGATGATCTGATGCGGTTTTCGGATCTGTTCCCCCCGAATTTCGACCTGAAGAAAGACGCCGAAAAGATCGCTAAGGCGCTGGCGCCAACCCCGGTGCATATTCGCGCGCTAGAAGACTATGCCGATCACCACCAAGGGCCTGCCGCGATGATCCTGGAACTGATGAGGGTGCCCGCTGACGTGGTGGCATCGCTGCCACCGGCTGAACCGCAGAACACCGGCCAGTCAGAGGACCTGCGCAGGATCTTTTTGCAGTTGAACCGCCAAGGCCTCAGCCGGGATACGCTGAAGGCGCAGAAGGCAGCCCTGCTGAAGCAGCAAAAAGGCAGCGATTAAGCAGCAAGACTGGCGCGGATCGCCGGGCGCAACATGCGGGTTTTGCACAGGTTCAGCAGATCGCGCGCTTCATCCTCGGGCAGTGCAACAGCCGCACGCACCGCACCGGCAATGGCCCCAACGAATAGCTTCGCCATCACCTCGGCCTCCGCCACCCATTGCGAATCGGCGTCAGGGTGTGTGCGCAGCATCGCCGCCTGCACGGTTTGGACGTGGAGTGCGCAATCCTCCTCATCCAATAGCTGCAGCCGCCGGTCGGCCTGTGTGGCCTGCCAGATCGCAAAGGCGCCGGGCATTTCCAAAAAACAACCATAGTAGCTGTCGACCATTTCCAACATCGCGGCCTCAAAAGAGGCGGCATCCGCAACGGTCGCAAAGAGCGATTGAACGCAGGTCTGACCTTCGCGGTAGAAGCGGTCCGCCAGCGTTGCGATGATCGCAGCCTTGTCGGGAAAGTACTGATAAAGCGAGGCAATTGAGATTTCGGCTGCCGCCGCAATCTCCTTCATCGCGACCGCATCCACCCCCTGCGCGTCGATCAGGCCGGTGGCCTCCTCAAGGATCCGTTCAAACCGTTTCCGGCTGCGCTCCTGCACCGGTTCCTTACGCGGCAGGATCTGCTGAATGGCGGCATCTTCGGGCACGGAATTTCCTTTTCTCAATTGCGTTCTTGACTCTGCCATAAACATGATCATATGTCACGTTATCAAATGTGAGCATTTATCACCTTTTAGGATTGGATGGACAAGTCATGACAACCTCACAAGCAAAACGCATTTTCATCTGGGTCGGACACCCCGCACAAAGCAGCTTGTGTGACGCGCTTGCTGACCGCTATGAGGCCGCAGCGCGCGCCGCTGGCAGCGAAGTACGACGGATGAACCTGGCGAATATGGATTTTGATGACCGCGCTTTCGCCGGCTATGACGGCAAGCGGCTGGAGCTGGAGCCGGACCTGAAAAACTGGCAGGACAATATGACCTGGGCCGATCACGTGCTGATCGTCTACCCCTACTGGTGGGGCGCGATGCCGGGGCGGATGAAATCGGTGCTGGACCGCGCCCTGCTGCCCGGTTTTGCCTTTAAATACAAAGGTCCCAAAAGCCTGCAGTGGAACAAACTGCTGGAGGGCAAGACCGGCGATGTGATCATCACCTCCGATACGCCGCCGCTGCTGGACCGGCTGCTTTATCGCAAACCGGGGCGTCGGGTGATCAGCAATCAGGTTCTAGGCTTCGTTGGGATCAAACCGCGCCGCGTTGTGCAGTTTGGCTCGGTCCGCACGGCCAAACCCGCCAAGATTGAGGGCTGGTTGGATGCCGCCCACAAGTTGGGCGAACGCGCGGCCGCCTAAAGATCCGCTGAGCCCAAGGGCAATCTTCGGCACCTGCTGGGTCAGATGTCGGGATTGCCCCGGCCCCACCCCTCAGGGTAAGAGCGCAGCATGAGCGATACACCCGAACCAAAGCCCAAGTCCCACGGCCGCCTGTCGATCCGGCCCAGCTTCAAACCGCAGGAGCTGATGCAGCACAATCCGCGCCTTGCTGGCGTCTGGACGGCGCGCATCATCACCCTGTTCCCGGATGCCTTCCCCGGTGTTTTGGGCGAAAGTCTGACCGGCCGCGCCCTGCGCGATGGCAAGTGGCAGCTGGAAACCACCAATTTGCGTGACTTCGGCGTTGGCAAACATCGCAACGTGGATGACACGCCCGCAGGCGGCGGCGCCGGCATGGTGCTGCGGCCTGATGTTCTGGGCAATGCAATTGAACAGACCATGCAGGGCGCACGCGGGCGCTGGCCCTTGGTCTACCTGTCGCCGCGCGGGCGTCGGTTTGATCAGGCGATGGCACGCCAATGGGCGGACTGTGATGGCGTCACACTGCTGTGTGGCCGGTTCGAAGGTGTCGATCAGCGGGTGCTGGATCACTACCAGATCCAAGAGGTGTCACTGGGCGATTTTGTCCTGACCGGGGGTGAGATTGCGGCCCAGGCGATGCTGGATGCCACGGTGCGGCTGCTGCCAGATGTGCTGGGCAATGCAGAAAGCATTGAGGATGAAAGCCATTCCAACGGCCTGCTGGAACATCCGCAATACACCCGCCCTGCACAATGGATGGGGCGCGAAATCCCAGAGGTTCTGATGTCAGGCCACCACGGCAAGGTGGACGAATGGCGACATGAGATGGGTGAAAAAATCACCCAAGAGCGCCGCCCCGACATGTGGGAACGCTACCTCACCAACAAAAAGGGCTGAGCCGCCTCAGGGCAACTCCGCCAGAAACGCAGCGTAGATTTTGCCTGACGGCCCCGGCTTGTCGAGCATCGGCAGATGGCCACAGTTGCGCGGTGCGTCGGCCTGCCCGTTGGGCAGTGCTTCTTGCAGCAGCTTCGCCCCTTTGGGGTGGAAGACGCGGTCCTCCTTGCACCAGATCACCAGACTGGGTTGCGCGATATCCGGGGCCAGCTCAATCAGGGGCGGGTTTTCCGTCTGCCACAGCTGCTGCCAGATGGCCGCGTTGGCCTCAGCCTGTGCCGCCTCAGCCTTGGCCCATGTTTGCAGAACTGGTGCGGGCATGAAGGGTGCCTTGGGGAACAGCCATTCCATCCGGGCCTCAAAATCCGCTTCGCTCTGCACCAGAAGTGGCGCGTTGCCAGCTGCTATCGCCTGTTCCATCTCACTTGGCGGATCGGTGGGCACGCCAACCGGGCTGCCGATGAAGGCGACGGAGGCAACCCGCTCAGGATAGCGCGTGGCAATATGGCCTGCGATCTGCCCACCCATGGAATTGGCGCCCAGATGCACCTGATACAGCCCAAGCGCATCAAGGAAGGCGATGACATGTTCCGCCTGCTGCTCATAGGCATAAAGCGCGGGCTGCATCAGCGCATTGTCCCCAAACCCCGGCAGATCCGGCGCAATCACCCGACGATCGGATGAGATCTGGCGGGAAAAATCGATCCAATGCTCCTTGCGGGCAAAAACGCCATGCAGCAAGACCACCGGCAGCCCGGCGCCATCCCCACTGTCGAGGTAGCCCACCTGATAGGGATCGGAATTGACGGTGATTTCGGCCTCCGCCACCTCAAGGCCAGAAACCGCCCGGAGCGTTGCCACCAAATAGCCGGCCGTTGCTTTTGGGGCCAGGCGCGCGGCCAGCGCATATCCAATCCCTGCAGCACCCACCAATAAGATCAGGGCCACAGCCGTCCGTTTCAAAATCCGCATAACATATCCCGATCAAAATCAATGCGCCGTCAGTTAGCCGGGCGGACCAGCCCCCTGTCAAGCTGACCCTAGCGGCACCCGCAACGCTGTTGATCTGCATCGGATTTTGCCGCAATCTCGCAACCATAGCACTATTTGTAGCGCCGCAACGCGCGACGATTTTTGAGGAGACAGACCCTCATGGCAGGCAAATTTGAAATCTATGAAGACAAAGCGGGTGAATACCGCTTCCGTCTGAAAGCAGGCAACGGCGAGATCATTCTGGCCTCGGAAGGCTACAAGCAGAAAGCCAGCTGCGAAAACGGCATCGCCTCGGTGATGAAAAACGCCCCCGAAGATGCGCGCTATGAACGCAAAGAGACCAAATCGGGCAAACATATGTTTAACCTGAAGGCCACCAACGGCCAGGTCATCGGCACCTCGGAAAGCTATGAGAGCACCTCGGGCCGCGACAACGGCATCGAGTCAGTCAAGAAAAACGCCCCTGACGCCAAGATCGACGATCAGACCGCCTGATCCCCCTGTTTTTTAGGGTGGGGCGGCCCGAATAGCGCTTGATCCCAGCGCGGGCTGCCCCTATACACCGCCCGTCTACGGCCGGAATCGGTCTGTGGACCTGTGGGATATGCTCCTGAGTGCTTCTTCGGCCTCACTTCGGACCTGACTTACAGCAAATAAGAAAACGAACTGACCTCTGGCGGGCGCTGCGGCGGACCCGGTCGAAGACCAAGAGCTCTCGGGACGGCACTCACCTTTGCGGGCCAACCGCAAGCAATCATAGGAGATGGTCATATGGACCTGATCGCACAGCTCGAGGCGGAACAAGTTGCCGCCCTGGGGAAAGACATCCCCGACTTCAAAGCCGGTGACACCATCCGTGTCGGCTACAAAGTGACCGAAGGCACCCGCTCGCGTGTTCAGAACTACGAAGGCGTTTGCATCAGCCGTAAAAACGGCGTCGGCATTGCCGGTTCGTTCACCGTTCGCAAGATTTCTTTCGGCGAAGGTGTGGAACGTGTATTCCCGCTGCACTCGACCAACATCGACTCGATCACCGTGATCCGTCGTGGCCGCGTGCGTCGCTCGAAACTGTACTACCTGCGCTCGCGTCGTGGTAAATCCGCACGTATCGCAGAAGTCACCAACTACAAAGCCCCCAAGGCTAAAGCGTAAGGAGCGGATCTATGAAAGCAGATACCCATCCCGACTACCACTTCATCGACGTGAAGATGACCGACGGCACCATCATCAAGATGCGCTCGACCTGGGGCAACGAAGGCGACACTCTGGCGCTGGACATCGACCCCACCGTACACCCGGCTTGGACCGGTGGCGGTGCCCGCCTGCTGGACGCCGGCGGCCGCGTGTCGAAGTTCAAAAACAAATACGCTGGTCTGGGCTTCTAAGCTTTACCAACGATTTGATACGGAAAACCCCGCCATTGAGCGGGGTTTTTTGTTGCCCTATATGCGTCAGCAGAATGCACCCACGAACAAGGGGACAAGACTAACCGGCATCGAAACCAAATCCCAGCACCAAGGCAGGGGGCGAAATCACCCGCGCCCCCTTCCATATTTCTGCAACAGATGCCATTCAGACAGTCCAAAGACAGCAACAAGGCTTTGCAATTGGCCAAGCCCACAATATCCTGTGGGCAATGAGCCGGAACAAGGCAGGTATAGGGACAGAACTCCATGGCGCATATCATTGTCGTCGGCAACGAAAAGGGCGGCGCAGGCAAATCCACCGTGTCGATGCATATCGCAACCGCCCTGGCCCGGATGGGCAAACGTGTGGGCGTGCTGGACCTGGACCTGAGGCAGAAAAGCTTTGGCCGCTATGTTGAGAACCGCCAAGCCTTCATGGAGAAGGCCGGGCTGGATCTGCCGACACCGAATTACCACGAGCTGCCGCAGATCGACCAAAGTGATCTGAAGCCGGGTGAAAACCCCTATGACCACCGCCTGTCCGCGGCCATCGCTTCGCTTGAACCCGATCATGACTTCATCATGATCGATTGCCCCGGGTCGCACACCCGGCTGAGCCAAGTTGCGCATTCGCTGGCCGACACGCTGATCACCCCGCTGAACGACAGCTTTGTGGACTTTGATCTGCTGGCCAAGATCGACGGCGAGGGCAAGAAAATCCAAGGCCCGTCGGTTTATTCAGAAATGGTCTGGAACGCGCGGCAGCTGCGGGCGCAGGCCGGGCTGAAGCCGATCGACTGGATCGTGCTGCGCAACCGTCTGGGCGCGCAGAACATGGTGAACAAGGAAAAGATGGGCAAGGCGCTGGACGATCTGGCCAAGCGCATCGGCTTCCGCGTGGCCCCTGGCTTTAACGAACGCGTCATCTTCCGCGAGCTGTTCCCGCGCGGTCTGACCCTGCTGGACCTGAAGGACATCGGGATTTCCAGCCTCAACATTTCCAACGTGGCAGCCCGTCAGGAGCTGCGCGATCTGATCAAGGCGGTGAACCTGCCGGGGGTTGAGCCGGACTTCTGATCCGGCCCAAAGCTGGGCGCTAGCCCATTCCAGCTAATTTGCGAAGCAACGCACGTAGCCCAACCACCTCTTCCGGGGTGAGGGCTGCGGTCAGCTGACTGTCATATCGTTCGGCCACCTCCAGCAAATCGCGATAGGCGGCCTGTCCCTGCTGGGTCAGCTGCAGATATTCCAGCCTGCGATCTTCCTCCGAGGCCTGACGGGTCAGAAACCGGCGTTCCTCCAGCCGGGCGACGGCGCGACTGATCTTGGTTTTATGCATCTTGGACCGTTGGCCAATTTCCTTGGCCGACATGCGACCATAGATCCCCAGATGAAACAGCACCCGCCATTCCGTGCGCAGCATGCCGTATCGGTCTTTATAGACCTTTTGAAACGCAAGGCTGCTTTCCTCGGCTGCCTGGTTTAAAAGGTAGGGCAGGAAATTCTGTAAATCGAAGTCAGTTTTTTGCGACATTTCACGTCCTCTCCCGTTGTTAGTTACAAAAACAACTATTAACAAAGCAAGCGAAAAGGAGGAGCCGCCATGAACAAGCAAGCCCACCCCCACAGCTTTACCCAAGCCACCAACGCCGAGGGCACCACCCCCGGCTATATGCCCGGTTTCGGCAACGACTTTGAGACCGAGGCCCTGCCCGGCGCCCTGCCGCAGGGGATGAACAGCCCGCAGAAGTGTAACTATGGCCTCTATGGTGAACAGCTGTCCGGCACTGCCTTCACCGCGCCCAGCCATCAGAACGAACGGACCTGGTGCTACCGTATTCGCCCCAGCGTAAAGCATTCGCATCGTTACGAAAAAATCGATCTTCCTTACTGGAAATCCGCGCCGCATGTGGACCCGGATGTAATCTCCCTTGGGCAGTATCGCTGGGATCCGGTGCCGATGGGTGAGCAGGGCCTGACCTGGCTGACCGGCATGCGCACCATGACCACCGCCGGGGATGTGAACACCCAGGTCGGCATGGCAAGCCACATCTATCTGGTGACCGAGTCGATGGTGGACAGCTACTTCTTCTCGGCTGATTCTGAACTGCTGGTGGTGCCGCAAGAAGGCCGCCTGCGATTCTGCACCGAGCTGGGAATCATCGATCTGGCCCCGCAGGAAATCGCCATCCTGCCGCGTGGCCTGCTCTATCGTGTTGAGGTGCTGGAAGGCCCCTGCCGCGGCTTTGTCTGCGAAAACTATGGTCAGAAGTTTGAACTGCCCGGCCGTGGCCCGATCGGCGCCAACTGCATGGCCAACCGCCGCGATTTCAAATCGCCGGTGGCCGCCTTTGAGGACCGCGAAGCGCCTTCGACCGTGACGATCAAATGGTGCGGCCAGTTCCACGAAACCAAGATCGGCCATTCGCCGCTGGATGTGGTCGCCTGGCACGGCAACTACGCCCCGGTGAAATACGATCTGACCACCTACTGCCCGGTCGGTTCGATCCTGTTTGACCACCCCGATCCGTCAATCTTCACCGTGCTGACTGCGCCCTCGGGTGTGCCGGGCACCGCCAACATCGACTTTGTGCTGTTCCGTGAACGCTGGATGGTGATGGAAGATACCTTCCGCCCGCCGTGGTATCACAAGAACATCATGTCCGAGCTGATGGGCAACATCTACGGCCAGTATGACGCCAAACCGCAGGGCTTCATCCCCGGTGGCATGTCGCTGCACAATATGATGATCCCCCATGGGCCGGACAAAAACGCCTTTGAGGGCGCGTCCAACGCGGATCTTCAGCCGGAGAAACTGGATAACACCATGTCCTTCATGTTCGAGACCCGCTTCCCGCAGCACCTGACCGGTTTTGCCGCCAATGAGGCGCCGCTGCAGGACGATTACATCGACTGCTGGTCCGATCTGGAGAAGAAGTTCGACGGCACGCCCGGCAAAAAGTGACGTTTGGAATGCGTTATGGGGTCAGGGGGGCGTTGCCCCCTTGGCCTTTGGCCAATTCCCCCAGAGTATTTCCGACAAGATGAATAGCAGGGAATCACGAAGGCACATTTCGTGAATAAGGTGAATGAGATGAGCGAGAACCGTGTGGTCCTTCTGGGCACCAAAGGCGGGCCGGCAATCCGGCCGGGCACAAGAATGCCGACCTCCTCCCTCGTGCAGATTGACGGATTCACCGTGTTGGTGGACGCAGGTCTGGGCTGCACCCGGGGGCTGTGTGACGCCGGTGTGGCGCTGACTGATTTGGACGCGATTGTTATCACCCATCTGCATTCAGACCACTACCTGGAGCTGGGACCACTGTTCCACACCGCCTGGACCGCCGGTTTGAACAAGCCCGTTCCGGTGATCGGGCCGGACGGTCTGGATCGCTATTGGCAGGGATTTCTCGCCTCAATGGAGTTCGACATCTCACTGCGTTTGCGCGATGAGGGACGGCCCGAACTGGCACCGCTGGCGGAGATTTCGGTGATTGCCGAGGGCGCGCAGGCGCTGGGACCTTTGACCATGAAGGTGCTGCGCAACGCACATCCGCCGATCGAGGATAGTTTTGCCCTGCGGTTTGACGGCGGCACCTGCAGCGCTGTGATCTCAGGCGACACCGCGCCGATCCCTGAAATGGTGCCTTTTGCCGAAGGCGCTGACATTTTGGTGCATGAGGCGATGCTGTCCGCCGGCATTGAGGCACTCTGTGCCCGTGTTGGCAACGGCGATGACCGGTTGCGCATCCACCTTGAACGCAGTCATGCCCCTGCCGATCAGGTTGGCCGCATCGCCCAAGAGGCCGGTGTGAAACAGCTGGCGCTCAATCACCTCGTCCCCTGTGACGACCCGAATTTCACTGAGACCCACTGGCGGGACGAAACCCGCCGCGGATGGTCAGGCCCCTTGTTCATAGGGACCGACGGGATGGCCATTTCGCTAGATACGTAAGGAAACGCAATGACTCTGATGAAAAGCTGGGTGGCCTCCGCCAATAGCGCTGACAGCCAATTCCCCCTGAACAACCTGCCCTATGGCGTCTTCTCCACCGGTGAGGAAGAGCCGCGCTGTGGTGTGGCCATTGGCGACATGATCCTGGATCTTGCCGCTGCGGAAGAGGCCGGTCTGGTGGAACTGGCCGAAGATCCGGTGCTGGACGTGCCGTTCTGGAATGAGGTGATGGAACTGGGCCCCGAGGCCTGGGATGCCCTGCGCGCGCGGCTGATCCAACTGCTGGCAGAAAACAGCGGCGAACGTGCGGCTGTGGAACCCATGCTGGTGGCGCAGGCGGATGCGGTGATGCACATGCCCTTCCTCGTCAGCGAATACACCGATTTCTACGCGGGCAAACACCACGCCTTCAACGTCGGCACCATGTTCCGTGGCCCTGAAAACGCGCTGCCGCCAAACTGGCTGCATATCCCAATCGGCTATAACGGCCGCGCCTCCTCGGTGGTGGTTTCGGGCACTGACATTCGCCGCCCCTGGGGCCAGCTGAAAGGCCCGAACGATGAGATGCCGCGCTTTGCCCCCTGTGCGCGCTTCGACATCGAGTTGGAAATGGGCGCCATTGTTGGGAAGAACACCGATGGCCCGATCACAGTGCAAGAAGCGGATGATGCGATCTTTGGCTATGTGCTGCTGAACGACTGGTCGGCGCGTGACATTCAGGCCTGGGAATACCAGCCGCTGGGCCCGTTCCAGGCAAAGGCAACCGCCACCTCGATCAGCCCCTGGATCGTGACCAAAGCGGCGCTGGAGCCCTTCCGCACCACCACGCCGGAACGCGAAAAGGATCTGCTGCCCTATTTGGCGGAACCGACGCCAATGCTTTATGACATCGATCTGGCGGTCAGCCTGCAGGCTGAGGGTGGCCAAGAGCACACCATTGCGCGCACAAACTACAGCCGGATGTATTACTCGGCCGCGCAGCAGTTTGCTCATCACACCACCTCGGGCTGCGCGATGAATGTCGGCGACCTTCTGGGCTCCGGCACCATTTCCGGCCCAACCAAAGACGAACGCGGATCGCTCCTTGAGCTTAGCTGGGGCGGCAAGGAGCCGCTGGAGATCGCCCAAGGTCTGACCCGCAGCTTTATCGAGGACGGCGATACGCTGACCCTGAAAGGCGCCGCCAAAGGTGACGGATACCAGATCGGCTTCGGCACTTGCAGCGGCACCCTGCTGCCGGCGCTGGCTGATCCTTACAAACGCTGATCCTTTCAGCGTTCCCGAAATACTCCCGCCGGAGGCATCCTAACTTGCCTCTGGCACCGCATATGAAAACCGCTGCGACGCCGCTTCACACACTGCATCCGTGAGGCAACCTTCAAGCGTCAGGAAAGGCAGCAAACCCCAAGGAGGACACCCCATGGCCAAGGCATTTGCCTCGCAAGGCGACATGGCAGAAAAAACCATCAGCTTCACCGAAGTGGGCGAAGGGCTTTATGCCTTCACCGCCGAGGGCGACCCAAACTCGGGCGTCATCATCGGGGATGACAGCGTCATGATCGTGGAGGCTCAGGCGACCCCGCGTCTGGCCAATAAGGTCATTGAATGTGTGCGCTCGGTCACGGACAAGCCGATCACCCATGTGGTGCTAACGCATTATCACGCGGTACGGGTTTTGGGGGCTTCGGCCTTTGGGGTGCAGAACATCATCATGTCCGACACCGCGCGCTCGATGGTTGTCGAACGTGGGCAAGAGGATTGGGACAGCGAATTTCAGCGCTTCCCCCGTCTGTTTGAAGGCCATGAGAGCATCCCCGGCCTGACCTGGCCGACCACCACCTTCTCAGACTCGATGACCGTGTTCCTTGGCAGCCGCCGGGTGGATATCAAACATCTGGGCCGCGCCCATACGGCGGGGGATGCGGTGATCCATGTGCCGGATCAGAACGTCATGTTCACCGGTGATATCGTCGAATACCACTCGGCCTGTTATTGTGGCGACGGGCATTTCAAAGATTGGGGCAACACTCTCGACAACATCAAAGCCTATAACGTCGATGCCATTGCACCAGGCCGTGGCGATGCGTTGGTCGGCCATGAGATGGTCAATGCAGCGATCGAAAACACCCGTGATTTTGTCGAAAGCACCTATCGCCCCGCCGCCCGTGTGGCCGCGCGCAATGGCACACTGAAAGAGGCCTGGGACGCCGTGCGTGCCGAATGCGATCCGAAGTTTTCGGACTATGCGATCTATGAGCATTGCCTGCCCTTCAACGTCGCCCGCGCCTATGACGAGGCCCGCGGCATCACACATCCCCGCATCTGGACCGCTCAACGCGATCTGGAAATGTGGGAGGCTTTGCAGGGTTAAGCGGGTGTCGGGCGGTTTGATCCAGATCGTGCCGCCCAACCGCAAAACATACGACGTTTCCAGTGCGCTGACGACCTGTTGAGGTCGGCAGACCAGTGTTTTGTGCCTCACGGAACAGGCACCATCTCGGGAGGAGACCAAGATGAACAAGATATTCGAAGTGCCCCTCTACCCCTATGCGCGGTCAGAGGATCAGGATGCCGCCGCGCCCGTACGGCGCAAGGTGGTGATCATTGGCGCAGGCCCCGTGGGGCTGGCCGCCGCGATTGATCTGGCCCAACAGGGGATTGAAGCGGTCATTCTGGATGACAATGACAAGGTCAGCTTTGGCAGCCGCGCGATCTGTTTTGCCAAACGCCCGTTGGAAATCCTAGACCGTCTGGGCTGTGGCCAGCCGATGGTCGACAAGGGGGTGCAGTGGAACCTTGGCAAGGTCTTCTTTGGCGACCGCAAGGTCTATGACTTCAACCTCTTGCCGGAAGAGGGCCACAAGCGCCCTGCCTTCATCAATCTGCAGCAGTATTACTTCGAAGAATATCTGGTGCAGCGCGTCCGCGACCTGCAGGCTGAGGGCGCACCGATTGAGATCCGCGGCAAGTCCAAGGTCGAAGCGATTGGCACCCATCCCGATCACGTCGCGCTGGAGGTAGAAACGCCTGAGGGCAGCTACACGTTGGAGGCCGACTGGCTGATCGCCGCGGATGGCGCGGGCTCGCCCACGCGGCGGATGCTGGGGCTGGATTTTGTTGGACGGGTGTTTGAGGACAACTTCCTGATCGCGGACGTCGTGATGGACGCCGAGTTTCCAACTGAACGCTGGTTCTGGTTCGATCCGCCCTTCAACAAGGGCCAGTCGGCGCTGCTGCACAAACAACCCGATGGCGTCTGGCGCATTGACTTGCAGCTGGGCTGGGACATCGACAAGGAAGAAGAGAAAAAGCCCGAAAACGTCATCCCGCGCCTGAAGGCAATGCTGGGCGATGAGGTGCAGTTCGAGTTGGAGTGGGTCTCGATCTACACCTTCCAATGCCGCCGGATGGAGAAGTTCCGCCACGGCCGCGTGCTCTTCGCCGGTGACTCAGCGCATCAGGTCAGCCCCTTTGGGGCGCGTGGTGCAAATTCAGGCGTACAAGACACCGACAACCTGTGTTGGAAGCTGAAACTGGTGATCGACGGCGTGGCGGATGAGGACCTGCTGGACAGCTATGACTATGAACGAGTGGTGGGTGCGGATGAAAACATCCTGAACTCCTCACGCTCAACCGATTTCATCACGCCCAAGTCGGACATCAGCCGGATTTTCCGTGATGCGGTGCTGGATCTGTCAGAGCACCACGCCTTTGCGCGGCCTCTGGTCAACTCGGGCCGGCTGTCGCTGCCTTGCACCTATGACTATTCGCCGCTGAACAGCACCGATACCCTGCCCGAAGCGCCGGCGCGGGCGCGCCCCGGCAGCCCCTGCCCGGACGCGGATCTGGGCACGGGTTCGGGATACCTGCTGGATCAGCTGGGGGATCGCTTCACCATTCTGGCCCTGAACTGTGTGGCTGCACCACTGTCAGAGGCCGGGCTGGATCTGGACGTGATCTCCATCGCCGCCCCGCCGGGCAGTGATCTGGCGGCCCGTTACCTTGGGCTGGCAGAATCGGCGGTGTATCTGATCCGCCCTGACCAACATGTGGCCGCCCGCTGGGATGGCTATAGCGAAACCGCCCTACGCGCCGCGCTGCGCCGCGCCATTGGGAAGGAGCAGTAAGATGCCATTGAACCTCAGTGCCAATCTGGGCAATGCCGATAATTTCTACGCCGATCTGCTGGCCGCACATGACGGCCTCAGCAAAGCGCAGAGCGATGCATTGAACGCACGGCTGATCCTCATTCTGGCCAATCACATCGGGGATAACGACACGCTGCGCGAAGCATTGCAAGCCGCCGCCACAACGGGCGCAATTGACGCGGGCTAAGGCCGCTTCCCTAACAAACCGTCAAGCCGGTTTTCCCGGCTTGACCCGCCCTCCGCAAGGTGGTCCTGTCTGCGCCACGTACACCCGCAGACCCGAGGAGACTGCCCATGCCCGCCCCGACCAACATGTTCAAACAGCGCCTGAAACAGGGTGAGCTGGTCATTGGCTGCTGGGCAGGTTTTGCCGATCCCTATCCCACCGAATTGATGGCAACTGCAGGCTTTGACTGGCTGGTGATTGACGGCGAACACGCGCCCAATGACCTGAATTCAATCACTGCGCAGCTGCAAGTTCTGGAGGGCAAACACTCCGAAGCCGTTGTGCGCCTGCCGGTAGGCAATGAATGGCTGATCAAGCAGATGCTGGATGCCGGGGCGCAGACCCTGCTGATCCCGATGGTTGAAAGCGCGGAACAGGCGCGCGAGTTGGTTCGGGCCTGCCGTTATCCGCCCGAAGGCATCCGTGGCTCAGGCGCTGCACTGGCGCGGGCCTCACAGTTTGCTGCGATCCCGGATTACGCTCAAACAGCCAACGCGCAGATTTGCCTGCTGGTGCAGGTCGAAACTGTAAAGGGCATGAACGCGCTGGATGAAATCCTCGCCGTTGAAGGTGTGGATGGCGTGTTTATCGGCCCCTCGGATCTGGCCGCCGACATGGGGCTGTTGGGGCAGACCGAACACCCCGAGGTGCGCGCGGCAATTGAGGCAGGTCTGGGCAAAATCGCGGCCTCAGACAAGGCGGCGGGTATTCTGGCACTGGCGGATGAGGCAGCAGATCTTTACCGCGCATGGGGCGCGCAATTCCTGGCCGTGGGGATTGATGTGGTGATGCTGGCGCAGGCTGCGCGGGCGCTGATGGCAAGCTGGGATGCGAAACGGTAAGGCAAGGTAAGGCAAACACGCCGTTCCGCGGCAGGGGCGTTGCCCCTCGCCGTTCAAAAGAAGTGTTTTTGAACGGCTTCACCCCAGAGTATTTTAGGAACGATGAAAGACGTTACCAGCGGTCCAGTGCCGCTTCGTCTTCGTCTTTGGCCTCAACCCACTCAGACCCGTCTTTGGTGATCTCTTTCTTCCAGAAGGGGGCGCGGGATTTCAGGTAATCCATCAGGAACTCAGCCGCCTCAAAGGCATGCGCCCGGTGGCGCGAGGCGGTGCCGACCATCATGATCCGGTCCTGTGGGCGCAGCACGCCGTAGCGGTGGATGATCAGCACATCCCCCAGATCCCAGCGCGCCATCGCGTCTTCGGCGATTTTGGTCAGCGCCCGTTCGGTCATGCCGGGGTAATGTTCCATCTCCATCCGGTCCATGCCCGCGCCAGGCAGATCGCGGGTGATGCCGGTGAAGGTGACCACCGCGCCCATATTGACCTGGCGATCGGTAAAGGCCTCAACCTCATGGCCCAGATCAAACGGCGCTTCCTGTACGCGGATGTCCATCGTGCCCCCCTTTAGCCGCCGGTCATCGGCGGGAAAAAGGCCACTTCGCGCACGCCCTCAAGCGAGGCGTCAAAATCGCTAAGGTCCTGATCCAGTGCAACACGCAGCGCCGACAGATCAGCAAAGGCGGCGGCATAGCGTTCTTCACGCGCTTTCAGCTCTTCGACCAGTTCACCAACTGTTGTGGCGCTAGAGTCCAGCGTTTCGCGCGGAATACCGATCCGTTCCCGAACCCATGCAAAATAAAGCACATCCATCTTAATTATCCTTCAGATGCGGCCGCGCCTTGTTGAAGTAATCCAGCCCGGTGATGAAGGTCAAAAGCGCCGCGACCCACAACAGCACCAGACCGGCATTGCCAGCCCAAACCATTCCGCTGAGTTTCCACGCAAGACCCAGATCATCCGGCAGTTCACCTGACAGGATCTGGGCAACAATCTCATCGTTCATTCCCAGCACACTCATGCCGAAGTAGTGCTCAAACACACCTTGGGCAAACAGCAGGGCAATGGCCACCATTTGGGCGGTGGTTTTCCACTTGGCCAGTTTGGTCACTTTCAGCGTGCCGGCCGTATCGCCAAGGAATTCGCGCAGGCCCGAAACAAACACTTCGCGGAAGAGGATCACAGTGGCCGGCAGCACCAGCCAGGGTGACATGGAGGAATAGCCCACGATCACCATCAGCGCGATCACCACCATGGCCTTGTCCGCAATCGGATCCAGCATCGCGCCCATCTTGCTTTCCTGTCCCCAGGACCGGGCGAGGTAGCCATCAATCCAATCCGTGAGCGCCGCCAAGACAAACAGCACGAGGGCAAACCAGTCAGCGTAAGGCCTTGTGAAGTATAGAAACATCACGGCGACACCGGGCGCGGCCAACAGGCGCGCAACGGTCAGGATATTAGGGATCGTCCAGGTCATGCCCAATCCTTACCCTGTGACGTGCGCCGGGGAAAGTGGCGCGCCGGCCTTTCTTGAAAACGGTTCCGGACGTGACCCTCTTGCGTCAGCTTAGGGAAGGACCTTTCAGGTCCCCGCGTCCCTCAGGCACCGCACCGGGCAACCAGGATTGAAGGCTTTGCGCCAGCGTTTCGATCTGCAGCGGCTTGGTCAGATAGTCCGACATGCCCGCCGCCAGGGAACGCTCTGCCTCCTGCGGCAGGGCTGATGCCGAGATGGCAAGGATGGGAATAGCAGCACTGCCACTCTGGGCCTCCTCACTGCGGATCTGGCGCGTCATGTCGAGCCCGTCCATCACCGGCATCTGGCAATCGGTAAGAATGGCGTCAAACTGGCCTTTTCGCCAATGCTCCAGCCCTTCCTGCCCGTTTGTGGCGGTTTGATAGCTCACGCCCAGAACCGTCAACTGGCGCGTCAGCACCGAAAGGTTCAGCGGATTGTCCTCAATCACCAGAACATGGGCCGCACGGCCTGCATCCCTCCCCTCGCTTCCTTTGCCAACCGTCTCAATCTGCAGCGGTGGCAGCAACATTGGTGGCTCACCGGGGACCAAGACTTCGGGGCGCGCCTGTACAACGGGTTTTGGACCCTTCCAACGGCCGCTGAGCATCGCGATGCCGCGCACCAGATCGCTGTGATGCATCGGATAACGGTAGGACACGTATAGCCCCGGGGCGGTCAGCCCCTTTGGATTGCCACGCGCGGGGTCCATCACCATGATTTTCAGATCCGCATGCTCCTGCAGCAGCACATCCATTTCCTCGGCATTTTCTTCAAAGCTGCCCAGCCCCAGAACTAAAACGGCCTCGCCCCCGGCCTGTTTGATCTGGGCAGCCATGTCGCTGCGATTTTCCGCGATATGAACAACGGCGCCGCGGCGCTCAAGGCTTTGCCCCATCCGGGCGGAGAAATTAAGGTGATCCATCCGCAAGATGACGTGAACCCCCTCTACATCCGGCAAGGTCTCCTCACAGATGGCGGGTAGATTTGGGATGGTGACGGTGAAGGTTGAGCCATCGTTGGGTGTGCTTTCCACCTCAAGCACACCGCCCATCAGCTCCACCAGATTGCGGGTGATCACCAACCCCAGACCGGTGCCGCCAAACTTGCGGGTTGTGGATTCTTCGCCCTGATTGAAGGGGTGAAAGATCCGCTCAATCACCTCAGGCTCCATGCCGATGCCCTTGTCGATGACCCGGAACTGCAGGCGATCAGGATCCCGTGCGACCGAGACCCAGAGCTGCACGTGGCCCAGTTTGCCATCCTCGGACCGGCTGAATTTGATGGCGTTGCTCAGCAGGTTCAGCAAGATCTGGCGTAACCGCAAGGCATCGCCTGAAACGCAATCCGGCACCTCAGGATCAACATAAACCTGAAAACGCACATTGTTGCTGCGTGCCTCCACCGCCAGAGATTCCGCTGCACGCTCCACCGCCTCCAACAGGTTAAACGGCTGTTCCTCCAGCTGCATTTTGCCGGCATCAATTTTAGCCGCATCCAGAATGTCATCGATGATGCGCAGCAGGAAAAACGCGGAGTCGTTGATGTTTTCGATCATCTGGCGCTGAGCGTCCGTCATCGGTGACTGCTTCAGCAATTCCAACAGGCCCACGATCCCATTCATCGGGGTGCGAATTTCATGGCTCATGTTGGCGAGGAAGGCCGATTTGGCCTGGCTGGCGGTTTCCGCCTCAATCCGCCGGTTCGCCTGAATTTGCTCCGCCCGCATGAAAACCAGAATCACCGCGCAGATCACAAGGGCAGCCAGGATCGAAACCGACGCCACCCGTATCATCACACCTTTGCGGTGTTCCACCGTCTCCATCAGGTGCAGTTGCAACTGGAACCGGTTCTGCGTCACCTGTTCGTATTTGATGGTGCTGCGGTCAATCAGCGCCAGAAGTTGATCCAACCGCGCCAACTGGTCCACGGAAGCGTCCAGGCCACCCGCCCGCATGATGGCCTCAATCTCATTGAGATCACGCACCATGTCATCCACCAGTTCCTGATTGTGCGCAAAGGGCGAGGCGGTGAAGCCAAGTGCAGCGCGGATCAGATGGTTGGCCATTGTCAACTTGGCGGGATCCGCCGTGAGCTGCGCCTGATCATAGGCACGCATGCTGCGATGGGTCAGCTGAGACACCTTGAAAGAGTAGCGCGCCGATTCAACAGCGCTGATCGTGTCTTCGGCGGTTCTGCGGGCCTGGTTTTCAGAACGCAGCGCAAACCCAAAAAGCGCTGCAACCACCAAGGCGCCTAGGAGAACAAGAATAATCACCCGGGGGGCAGAAAGCCCGATCAGTCTTGGAATTCGATTTCGGTGATCATCCACACCCATTTAGCCACTGTTTCCTGATGTAATCGTTTTGTTTCGTCATAGTCCGCGATGACCACACGCATTGGTCCCCTTGTTTCAAATTCAAGAAACTTGCCATTTGCGCGTGTGGCAAGAAGAACCTCCATTTCCTGCCATTCCTGACGTGAAAACTGCGCCTGATAGTGGTCAATAGCAGTGAGCGTGACACTTTGCGTCTGACCAGTGCCGAAAGTTTCGATCAGGTCAGTTAGCCAAACGCCTGCATACTGATCGGCGTTTGCTTCATGCGGATTAAAGGTCTCAACCTCGGCCAGACCAATCGCTTCGAGATCTGCGATACTCACGCTCTGCGTGCCAGCGGTCACGTCACCGCTGAGGTGTACCACATCCTGTGGGCCAGCCCATGCAGCCGGCCCCCAGATCGCCACATTCATCACCGCCGTAACGGCGGCGTAGTGCAGGAATTGTCCCGACATATCGCCTCCCTTCGGTGTTCGTCATCCGAAGCGGCCTGGGCGCCTGTTCCTTTGCCCGAAGCCGCAGAACAGTCCCAATACTATTGAGGGCCGGCAAAACAAAAGCAAGCGTTCCCCATGGGTTGCGGCACAACCCTAGGCGGGTAAATCAGCCTTTTTCATGGAAAAAGTCATAAATTGTCTGCGCCAAAGTGTCTGAAATCCCCTCAACCGCGCGCAAATCTGCAAGGGCTGCTCGACTCACCGCTTTGGCAGATCCAAAGTGCGCCAAGAGCGCCCTTTTGCGCGTCGCACCAACACCCGGCACCTCATCCAAGGGGGTGGCTCCGATTGATTTGGCGCGTTTTGCGCGATGGGTCCCGATGGCAAACCGATGCGCCTCATCCCGCATGCGTTGGATGAAATACAGCACCGGATCATTGCGTTGCAGCGCAAAGGGCCGGGTGCCGGGACGATGGAACTCTTCCTTGCCGTGATCACGATCCACACCTTTGGCGACCCCGACCATCGGAATGTCCTCCACCCCGTATTCTTCCATAATCTCCTGCACCGCAGACACCTGACCGGCGCCACCATCGATCAACAGCAGATCGGGCCACATGCCCTTGTCGCGGTCCGGGTCCTCTTTCAGCAGGCGTTTGAACCGGCGCGTCAGCACCTCTTTCATCATACCGAAGTCATCACCGGGGGTCAGATCATCCCCCTTGATGTTGAATTTGCGGTATTGGTTTTTCATGAAGCCTTCGGGCCCCGCGACAATCATCCCCCCCACCGCATTGGTGCCTTGGATGTGCGAGTTGTCGTAAACCTCGATCCGCCCCGGTGCCGCGTCGAGGCCAAAGGCCTCCGCCAGACCGTTCAGCAGTTTGGTCTGGGTGGCGCTTTCGGACATTTTACGTGCCAGACTTTCGCGTGCATTGCGAAGCGCCCCGTCGACCAGCTCAGCCTTTTCACCGCGCTGGGGGACCAGAATTTCCACCTTGCGCCCCAGCTTCTGCCCAAGGGCTTCGGCCATCAGATCCGGATCATCAATCGGGTGCGACAGGATCAACTGCCGCGGCGGTTCCTTGCTGTCGTAGAACTGGCCTAGGAAGGCTTCCAAAACCTCGGGCGCCTCAATATCCACGCCAACGCGCGGATAGAAATCACGGTTACCCCAGTTCTGTCCCGCCCGGATAAAGAAGACCTGCACACAGGCCTGTCCGTTTTCCATATGCAACGCGACGATATCGGCCTCTTGCACGGTGCGCGGGTTGATCCCCTGCACCGTCTGCACCTGCGTCAGCGCCCGGATCCGGTCCCGCAGGGCGGCGGCGCGCTCAAACTCCATCGCTTCGCTGGCTTCCATCATCTGTGCCGCCAGTGTTTCCTGAATTTCGGTGGACCGGCCTGACAGGAACTGTTCGGCATCTTTGACAGAGGCGGCGTAATCCTCAGCCGAGATTTTGCCGACGCAGGGGCCAGAGCAACGCTTGATCTGATAGAGCAGACAGGGCCGGCTGCGGCTGGAAAACATCGCATCGGAACAGTTCCGCAGCAGGAACACCTTCTGCAATTGGTTCAGGGTTCGGTTGACCGCGCCAGCGCTGGCAAAGGGACCGTAATAGCGGCCCTTCGATTTCTTGGCGCCACGATGCTTGGTGATCTGCGGGAACTGATGTGTTGCCGTCACCAGAATGTTGGGAAAGGATTTATCGTCGCGCAGCAGCACGTTGTAGCGCGGCTTCAGCTGCTTGATCAGGTTCTGTTCCAGCAACAACGCCTCAGTTTCTGTCTGCGTTGTCAGAAACATCATCGAGGCAGTTTCCGAAATCATCCGGGCAATGCGCCCCGAATGTCCCGCCGGTCGGGCGTAGTTTGACACCCGCGCCCGCAGATTTCGCGCTTTGCCAACGTAGAGAACCCGCGCCTGCGCATCCAGCATGCGGTAGACGCCGGGCGAAGCGTCCAGCGTCTTGAGATAGTCTTGGATCAGGGCGTGGCCGGTCAGAGAATCGGCAGAGGAATCGGTCATAGACCAGAGATATGATTCCCTCTGCCCGGCTGCAATCTTTGGAGCGATGGGGCAAGAGGAAAGCTTTCCACGGTTTATGTGGATAACTCTGAAGATATCTTTTGGGGAACCGCGCTTTTTCGTTATTTTTGGGTGATTTTGTTGATTTGCCTAAAAATTAGGCGACATTATAACTATTTGAAATTAAATAATACTTTTCTTTAAAATTACCAAGTAGTTGAAATTGTTAAATATTTGGTAACAACTTCGTAACAAAACTGGCCCACGTGCAAAACTTTGGCACGGACTCACCTTCTAGCCGCGCTTATTGATGATATCCGGGGTCTGCCAGGCCAGATGCTGACCACCATCGGCACAGATCAACTGCCCCGTCACAGCCGGCGAATCGAGGAAAAATCCAAGCGCAGCAGTGATATCGCTGACATTGGCCCCACGCTGCAGAATAGACCGCTGGCGTTGCGCATCAAAGTGGTCCTGAGTTTGCCGCGCACCAATTAAGGTGGTGCCGGGGCCGATCGCATTGACCCGAACATGTGGGGCCAACCCCAAGGCTGCGGTCTGGGTAAAGGTCCACAGCCCCATCTTGGCCAAAGTGTAGGTCATGAACTCTGGCGTCAGCTTGCGCACGCGCTGATCCACCATGTTCACCACCAGACCCTGCGGCATCAATTCACCGTTTTCGTCCCGCGTCGCCTCAGGCACTTGGGCGGCCATCGCTTGGGTCAGCACAAAGGGCGCCCGAAGGTTTGAGTTGAAATGCCGATCCCAGCTGGCGCGGGTGGCCGTTTCCAGCCGGTCATATTCAAACACGGAGGCATTGTTCACCAGACAGGTAACGGGCGTGTCAAAGGCGGCCGCCACGCGCGGGAACAACCCTTCGGTCGCCGGCTCATCCAACAGATCGGCCTGAAAGGCCTCAGCCTGCCGCCCCATCGCGCGGACCTCGGCCACAACCTCTGACGCCTCAGTGGCGGAATTGGCATAATGCACGGCAAGATCGTGGCCACGACGTGCCAGATAAAGCGCCATCGCGCGCCCCAGACGCTTGCCCGCGCCGGTCACCAATGCAACTGCCATGGGCCCCTCCCGTTATAAATCAGTGCAGAACCGTGAAGATATAGGTGACGTAAAGCCCTGTCAGCACCACGCCCCAGATCCGGGTGATATTGGCACGCAGGAACACAAACGGCACCAGCAGCAGGGTTGCGCCCAGCATGACCCAAACGTCAAACTCCAACAGGTCAGGATCAACCGGAATGGGACTGACCACTGCGGTGACGCCTATCACTGCCAGCAGGTTGAACATGTTTGAGCCAATGACATTGCCCAGCGCCACGTCAGCCTGCCTGCGGATCGCTGCCATCACGGTCGTCGCCAGTTCTGGCAGTGAGGTGCCGATGGCCACCAAGGTCAGACCGATCACGGTTTCCGTGATACCAAACATGCGTGCGATGGTCACGGCGCTGTCCAACAACAGGTCTGCGCCCAGTGGCAGGCCGATCAGACCCAACACAAGGTAAGTGATGATTTTCCACCAGCGCATTTCAGGATCCGCGCCTTCTGGTTCTTCCAGATCATCATCTTCGCCCATGGCGCGGTGCGCCTTGGCCTGAAAGAAGGCCCAGGTCAGCGTCGCCGCAAGTGCCGCCAGCAACACCACACCGCTGACAAAGGTAAACGTGCCGAAGAAACAAAGTCCGATGAACAAAAGGCTGCCGAACACCATCTGCAGATAGCTCATCTTGGTGTTGCAATGGGCGGAGTGCATCGTCGCGATCAGCGCCGGCACCCCCAGCACCAGCAACACATTGGCGGTGTTGGACCCGATGACGTTGCCCAGCGTGATCCCCGGCTTGTCCTCCAGCGCGGCGGTGATTGAGATCAGCAATTCAGGCGCTGAGGTGCCAAAGGCCACCACCGTCAGGCTGACAATCAGGGCCGGGATGCCGATGCGCAGTGACAAATTCACCGCGCCTTTCACCAGTGCGTCCCCCGCCAACAGCAAGATCACCAGCCCAAGGGCTGCGTAAAGCCATTCCATCATGTCTTAGCGCACTCCTTTGGTGCAGGGGCACGGGCCCTTGCCGATCTTGAACCGGCCACAGCGGGAACAGCGGGCCGAGGCCAGCCGTTTCTGGCCGGGAATTTTCACTTTGCCGAACATCGCCAGAACTGCCATGCCGATCAAAAAGAAGGTGATGATCTTAAACAGCATATCAAAGCCCAAACCGCGCATATGCGGCGCGTTCTTCCAGCAGGCTGGTGGCGTCCTGCGCCAGCGACATGCCAAAGCGCGACAGGACCCCACGTTTGCGCCCATAGGTCAGGAAGCGCACCTTGTCGCCGTAGATCTCTTTCAGCTTCGGCGTCACATGGCCAACGCCATCAATCAGCCCCAGCGCCTGCGCTTTCTCAGCCATCCAGATACGTCCGGTGAACAGGTCAGGATCTTCCGCCAATTTGGTGCCACGGCGCTCCTTGACGTAGCCCTCAAACACCTGATGCATGTCGCCCAGGATCTCTTTCAGACGCGCAACATCTTCTTCCTTTTCCGGCAGGAAGGGATCCAGCATCGATTTCGATTTGACTGAGGTGTAGACCCTGCGTTCAACGCCGTGCCGGTTAAGCAACTCATGTGCGCCAAAGCTGGAGGAAATCACCCCGATTGAGCCAATGATTGAGGCCGGATCGGCATAGATGTCATCAGCGGCCGCGGCCAGCCAATAGCCCCCCGAGGCCGCCACATCTTCGACGAATGCGTGTACCGGGATCTTCTTTTCCGCTGCCAGCCGTCGCACCCGCGCGGCAATCAGCGAAGATTGCACAGGGGAGCCGCCGGGCGAATTGATCACCAGGGCCACCGCCTGCGGTTTCCCTTTGCGGAACGCGCGCTCAATTAGTGGTGCCAAGGCGGCATCATTGAGGGGGGCACGATCACCTGATGCGATCATACCCTGCATCCGCACCACAGCGACCCGTGGGCGTTTCGATTTAAACGGCAGCTTAATCATCATATCGCCCATTTAGAGACGCAGCCCCTTTCGGACAAGGGAGCGGGGCAATGCCCCCACGGTTTCGTGACGGAAAAGACTCGGTTTTTGGGGCCTCGGGCAGATGGTAGCGAAAACATCCCATTTGATCCTGCCCCCCAACCAGCCTTACCTCAGCTGGCCAGCATCTTGAGGCCCTGCGTCACGTCAGAGCGCACCGCCAGCCGCAACCCCGGTTCATCCCCTGCCCGCAGGGCCGCGATGATCAGGCGATGGAAATGCGGCGGCTCTGTGCGGCGCAGCCGACCATAAAGGGCGCGCATGGTTGGTCCCAGCTGCAACCAGACGGTTTCCGCCATGGCCAGCATCGCCGGGGCCTGCGCCCGCAGATAGAGCGTGCGATGAAATTCAAGGTTGGTGCGGATGTAGGCCACGGCATCTTTGTGCGCGACCGCTTCGGAGATAGCACCGTTGATGGTCTGCAGACGTTCGATCAGCGCCATATGCGCCCGCGGCATCGCACGGCTGGCCAGCTCAACCTCAATCAGGCTGCGCAGCGCCGCCAGTTCTTCGATCCGCTCATTGCTCAACTCGGGCGTCGCCACCCGCCCCGAGGTCGAAAGCGTCAGCGCGCCCTCAGCCACCAGACGGCGCACCGCCTCACGCGCCGGTGTCATCGAGACTTCGAACTCTTTACCGATCCCGCGCAGGGTCAGCGCCTGCCCCGGTCCGATCTCCCCATGCATGATTCGGGTCCGCAGACCGCGATAGACACGATCATGGGCAGAAGAGGGTGAGGCTTCGGGGCGTGGATTGATCAGCATGGGACTATGTGATCACAAATCGACACAGGGTCAATTGGCTTTCTGCGCTCAATTGCCAAAGCGATAGCGATGCAGCTCAGAACCGTTTTCGCGCAGCCAGCCCCGGGCTGCGCTGTAGTCGCCATAAAGCTCCTCAACCTGACGCCAGAAGGCGGCGGAGTGATCCATATGCCGCAGATGCGCAACCTCATGGGCGGCAACATATTCCAGCACCTCCATCGGCGCCATCACCAGCCGCCAAGAATACATCAGCACCCCAGCCGAGGAACACGACCCCCAGCGCGACCGGGTGTCCCGCAGGGAGATCCGGCTATAGGGACGTTTCAGATCTGCCGCATAACGATCCGAGGCCGCAGCCAGCTGTTCCCGGGCCAAGGCTTTGAGAAAGGCGGCCAATCTGCGCCCGGCGGTCTCAGGATTGCCGGGCACCAGGATCTGCTGATCGCGCACCACAATACGCCGCCCCTGCCCGGCCAGTACCTGATGCGGCAGACCGTAAATGGGCAGTTCACAGCCAATGCCGACATCAACAACCTCAGGCCGGCTGGCGATCTGGCGGCGCAGCCACTCTGCCTTCTCCGCGGCGAAGGCCAGCCCCTGACGCTCAGCCACCCCGTTGGGCAGGGTCAGGGTCACCTTGGCATCCAGACCAGAGACACGCAGCGACAGTCGGCGCGCCTGCGCCGAACGTCGCAGATGCACTTCGACCGGGGGATCACCGGCCAGAACATGAGGTGCATTGTCGCCTTTCTGCTTGGGCATCGGGTGCCTATCCTTTAAAGCCTTTGACACGCAAAGCCTGTTATGGCAGGTGGCCCTGATTGTCGACAAGACCATGTGAATTGAGAGGGATCCCTGATGCCCAAAGAAGAATGGGGTGTAAAGCGCGTTTGCCCCACCACCGGCAAGCGCTTCTACGACCTGAACAAAGACCCGATCGTCAGCCCCTACACTGGCGACATCGTTGAGACCGAAGCCACCAAGAGCCGCATGATCTCTGCCGACGCAGAGGATGCTTCGGCGAAGAAAGCAACCGCGTCCGATTCGGATTCGGATGGCGATCTGCTGGAAGATGACAACGTTGACGTTGAGCTGGATGATGACCTGCTGGACGACGACGATGATGATAACGTTTCGCTGGATGAACTGGCTGACGTTCCCGCAGAAGACGACGAATAAAAAATATCCTGCGGGTGGAATTTTCCGCTTGCGCCCACCCGCAGGAGCCTCTAGATAGCGGCGCACAGGCTAACACAGCCTGCCACACAAGCCTCTAAGGCTTGGGAAATTGGGGCCTTAGCTCAGCTGGGAGAGCGCCTGCATGGCATGCAGGAGGTCAGCGGTTCGATCCCGCTAGGCTCCACCAAATTCCCTCTCGAAAAATATGTTTTCGCTAGTCGCCACGCATATCGCGTGGTTTTCGTTTTGCATGTCCCGGCAAAGCGACCGCCTGCCATGCGCCCCGCGAGCTGCCCGACGGTCCCCCACAGCGTGGCGGTTTAGGAGGCAGCCCCCCTGGCCACGCCCTGCCGGACCCAACCGGATCAAAGGTCAGGAAAGCCCCACTTTTCCTACCGTAGTTTCCGCATCTCACCAAAGCGATGGACGCGAATCAGTTTTGCGCGAAATCTGTCGTGAATTGCCCCACATGGCCGAAGCTTTCCAAAACTATCCAAAGGAGAGTGGAAACTGCCGAAACTTTAACCCAAAACTTGCCATTACGACGTGTAATTGACGCGGTACGCCCTTAACAACGCGGACAAATCCCTTATCCTCAGAGCAGATTGAAATCTGCGCACATCGCGTCAGAGTTTAACGAGAAGATCAAGAGGTTCGCGCTGTCAAAGCCGTTTGCCAGAGATGACGCTCAGGCCGCAAAGCTGCGGGAGGGGACGGTAAAGACGGGATGGCAATCGCCACCCCGCTCTGCTGGTGCACGCCGTTCCTCTCATGACAGCGATCATCAGGCGTTAAGAGTCCTCAACGCCTTTGCGATCGATCTGATGAAAATCCCCTCCAAGGCAGAATTGGCCTGGTATGTGGCGCGCGAAGTGGTCGCCCAGTTGGGGTTTGCGGATTGCGTGGTCTATTACACTCAAGCGGATGGCAAAACGCTACGCCAAATGGCGGCGCTGGGGGACGTCAAAAACCCGCAACTCTGTGAAATCATTAACCCGCTGATCATCCCCTTCGGCCGTGGCATTACTGGTACGGTAGCCCAGACCGGTGACGCGCAGGTGGTCAATGACCTCTTGGAGGATAAGCGCTATATCCCCGACGTGATACCGGCCCGGTCTGAGATTTGCGTTCCGATCAAAATCGGAGACCGGGTGGTCGGTGTGATCGATTCCGAGGACGCGCGCCCAAACCACTATACCCCTTGGCATCAGGAACAGCTGGAAACCATCGCAGCGATGATGGCTGCGCGGATCAACCTGCTGGAGCAGGACAAAAGCCGCGAACTGGCCGCTCAGCTGCGCCATAGCGAAGCGCGCTTTCGTGATTTCACCGAAACCGCTGCCGATTGGGTCTGGGAAACGGATCGTACCCATGTGTTCCGTTTCGTCTCTGGCAGCTTGGCATTGGACCAGGACACTGGCCTCAGCGCCACGGATCTGCTGGGTGAAAACTGCCGGGTTCTTGGCGCCAAACGGATGCACCGCGACCGGCAGGCCGACCTTTTGCACCAGCTGCAAAGCCAGCAGGTGTTCAAACAGCTCCGCTTCACCACCAAGACTCCGGATGGCCGCCGGCGGATCATGAGGATCAGCGGCAAACCCTTGTTCGATGCTTCAGGCAATTTCCAAGGCTATCGCGGCACCGGTGTCGATGTCACCGAGCAAGAATTGACCCACGAACGCCTGACGACACTCTACCGGGTGATTGACGCGATGGCGGAACCGATCGCGGTGTTTGATCCCGACGATTGCATCTCCTTCACCAATGCGGCCTTCAAGGAAATGCACGCCCGGGTGCCCCGTGCTATCCGCCAGGGCGTCAGCTTCCGCAAACATCTGGAAATTCTGGCCGACGCTGGACAGATCACTGACGTCGAAGGCGACATGAAGCTTTGGGTGGAGCAGACAGTGGACCGCCACCAGAACCCTCAAGGTACGTTCGAATTCCATCGCGACGGCTCCGGCTGGTTCCAGGGCAGTGAACGCAAGCTGCAAAACGGCTACCAGGTGCTGTTGCTGACCAACATCAACCGTCTGAAAGGGGTGGAGCAAAAGCTGATTTCGGCCCGTGAGGCGGCGGATGCAGCAAACATCGCCAAGTCCGAATTCCTGGCCAATATGAGCCACGAAATCCGCACCCCGATGAATGGCATCATTGGTCTGACGGAGTTGCTGCGGCAGCGGCTTGCGGATCCGGAACTGGTTCACAAGGCAGAAACCATCAGCCAGTCCGCCAATGCATTGCTGCGGATCATCGATGACATCCTCGATTTCTCCAAAATCGAAGCACGAATGCTGCAGGTTGAAGCGCACCCCTGTAATCTGACCACGCCGCTGCAACAGCTAGTAGAAATCTACCAACCGCTGGCCGAGGATAAGGGCCTGGCCATCACCCTGGACATCACCGCCGATTTGGCGCCAGTGCTGTCGCTGGATGAGGGGCGCCTGCGACAGATCCTGTCTAACCTGCTGAGCAACGCGGTGAAATTCACCCCAGGCCGCGCCGAAGGTCATGCCGGATTGGTGGAGGTTCTTGCCTATCAGAACGACGAAGGACAATTGTCCATCGATGTGATCGACAACGGCATTGGCATTTCGCAAGAGGCCGCGGCGCGCATCTTTGATCCGTTTTCGCAGGCAGAAAACAGTACCACCCGCCGGTTTGGCGGCACCGGTCTGGGCCTGTCAATCAGCCGGAACCTTGCCCAGTTGATGGGCGGGGATCTGACCCTGATGCAACGCGATAGCGGCAGCCAGTTCCGTGTGACCCTGCCCTATGAGCCACTGTTGGATCAGCAGCCTTCGCCTGCGGCGCCGATGCAACCGCATGAAATGCCATTGCCCCCGATGGAACTGGCAGAGGTCGCAGAAACCGCCCCAAAACGCATCCTTGTGGTCGAAGACAATGACATCAACGCCATGGTGATCTCCAAACAGTTGGAGACGCTGGGCTACGCCGCAACCCTTGCCAATGACGGGCTGAAAGGCCTGGCACTGTGGCAGAGCGGTGAGTTTGATATGGTGCTGACGGATTGCCATATGCCCGAAATGGACGGTTACGATCTGGCCCGCAGCATCCGCAAGCTGGAGGCCGAGAGCGACCGCGACCGCTGCCACATCATTGCGATCACCGCCAATGCCCTGAAAAGCGAAGAGGCCAAATGCCTTGCCGCCGGGATGGACGCCTTCCTGGCCAAGCCAGTGACCATCGCCACCCTGCGCAACGCGCTGCAGGTCTAACGGGGATCAGCCCCCCGCCTTAACCCGTTTTTCAGGCGCGTCCTCATCCGTCATATCCACATCCAGCGCCTCGATCAGGCGCGTGTCCAGCAGCTGACCGCCACGGTAAAGGATAGGATAGCAGACCGATGCCACGTGGCTGTTCACCTCCCGAATGGCGCGCAGCACCTCTAGATGAATATCACTGGATTCAAAGCTTTTCTGACTGCCCGAGGCCAGCCGTTTCAAATGTTTCTTCCGGCTCGACCGCTCGGCGCGCGTCATTTCGTTTTTTTCTTCCAGCAGCAGGCGGGCTGTCTCAATATCGTCTGAGATCAACACGTTGGAGGCCAGCCCGATGTTGGACATCAGCCGTTCATGCAGTTGCGTCAGTTCCTCTTTGCCAGACTTCGAGAACACGATCCCTTCGGCGTCGCGACGTTTGGCAAGCGGCAGCAGCACCTTGGCCACCAGATCCCCACCGGTTTCCAGCGCGATAGCATATTCCGTGAGTTCACGCGCGGCTTTCTGGTCGGCCTTGCTCATCTCATCCTGCGGCATGGCAGCGACGTAGCGGCGAATTTCGTCCAGCGCCTCATTCACAAACCGATCCCGCGCGATCAGCGTGCCCGCCCGCTGTTTGTCATACCGCAGCATCAGATCCATCACCGGTGCCGCCATGCTGGCCAGCACCTGTTCCATCCGCAGCACTTCGCGTTTCAGGTTGGCAAGCGCCAGCGCCGGTGTGCTGAGCGCCGCGTCGTCCAATACGCTGACAAATTCCGGCGGGCGATCAGCGTCTTCATCCGGCACATCCGGCAGGAACCGCAGCAAGGGCGGCTCAAGAAAACGGGTGAAGGGCAAGGCCAGCAACAGCAGACAGTTGAAAGCGACATGCATGTTGATCAGCGTCTGTGCCGCCTGTGCGGTGCCCAGGAAGGACAGCGCTGGCAGGCGATTGACCAGAACCAGCATCAAAATCGCACCGGTGCCGCGCAACAGGAAGTTGGCAAAGGGCACCCGGCGCGCGGTGGGCGACAGGCTGCGGGTCAACCAGATCGGGATCAGCGCCGAACCAAGGTTGGCGCCAAGCACCAGCGATACACCGGCAATCACCGGGATGGCGCCGATATCAACAAGGGTCACGCACATCAGGATCACCGCGACCGACGAATGCATAAACCACGCAAGCAATGCGCCTATCACAAAGGCCGTGACAAAATCATTGGCCAGAAAGCTGGCAATCGATGGCAGGAAGGCACTGTCCCGGATCGGGTCCATGGTTTCGCGCAGGAAGCGCAGCGAAATCAGGATGAAGGCGATGCCCAGAATGATCCGCCCTGCCTGTTTCAAACGGCGCTGGTCTGATTTGATGAAGAAACCACCACCCAGCGCCAGCAGCACCGGCACCAGCCATTCCAATTCAAAGGACAGCACCTGGATCAGCAGCGCCGATCCTAGATCTGCGCCCAGCACAACCGACAGACCCGCAGCAAACCCCAAGGCCCCCGTGCCGGCAAACCCTGCGACCAGCAGTGCCACCGCGGCCGAACTTTGCAGGATGATCGCCATCACAAGCCCGGTTGAGGCCGCGCGCAGCGGGTTGGTGTTGGCCGTCACCACGCGACGGAAAGAGGGGCCAAAGGCACGTTCGATCCCTGTCCGCACCATCCGCACCGCGTAAAGCAGCAGCATCGTGGCGCCCATCAGCTGGACGACAAAGGAAAGGATCAACATGGTCTGCCTCCTGTTTTTTCTGCTCGTTTGCCCAGAAGCTGCCCGTCAGGGATGTCTCAAAACCAGCGCCGGAGCCGAGTGTTTTTTGGCAATTCCCCATGCATAGCACAAAAATTCCCCTATACGGCAAGGGTTTGGCGCTCACTCTGCCGTGAATTTTCCGCAATTGCCGACGAAATCTCGCCACATTCGTTAACCAATTTCACCCTGGGCAGACCCGTGGGGATGGGACTGAAGGATAAGGAAACGGGGACATGAAACTACTGGCGGTCGATGATGACCCGATGATCCTGGAGCTGTTGCTTGAGACGCTTCCGGGGCTTGGATACCCCGATGTGACCGGGGCAGGATCTGCGGCAGAAGCGATGAAACTCATCGCCGAGGCACCGCAAGGTTTTGACGGATTTCTCCTTGATATTCAGATGCCTGGCATGACCGGCATCGACCTGTGTCGCTGGCTCAGGGATCAGCCGGGCCATGGTCAGTCGCCTGTTTTGATGATCACCGCCATGTCGGACCGTGGCTTCATCGATCAAAGCTTTGCAGCCGGGGCCACGGACTATGTGACCAAGCCGTTTAACCCGCAAGAACTAAGCGCCCGCCTGCATCACGCACAAAAACTGCACCAGGAACGTCGCACCCCGGTGACCATGCCGCAGGACGTCACCACGGCTGAGGCGCACGGTGTGCAAATGCCCGCCTTTTCGCTCACTACACCATTCAATATCGCCGAAGTCTCAGGTGTTGTAGATCTGCTGGCTCTGGAAAACTACCTACTACAGCTTGGCCGTGGCGGCATGATTGCCTCGGCCTGTTTTGCCTATCGGATCCAGAGTGTGGAGCGGTTGTATGACAGTTGTTCCAGCGAAGAATACTATTACACCATGGCCGATGTGGCTGAGGCGATCGCCGAAAGCCTTGCCTATTACGAAACCTTCGTGGCCCATGCCGGTCGCGGTGGATTTGTCTGTGTCTCACATGGTCACAGCCTGCCCGAGGCTGAGGAGCTGCTGCTGCCTATACGCGACCGACTGGAGGCGATGGAGCTGCAATATGATGACGGGCGGCCTATGCCGCTTGCCCTCAACGGGTCGCCACAGATGCGTCTGGGCCTGCGGTCAGGTCCGGCTGCGTTGGACCAGTTGGACCGCGCCTTGGCCGCGGCCGAGCCAAGCGATCCTGCGCCCGTACAGATCCGGCCCCGCCCTGCACTTGGATCGCTGTGGAAACGCCTGTTCCGCCGCGCCCTTGGGGGGCTGAACTGATGGCGGATCTGGGGCTGTTTCACCGCCGTCCAAGCCTGCGCCTACCCAGTTTTCCGACTGCCCGCCGGATGCTGCGCAAGATCGGCGAAAATGCCCATGTGCTGATTTACATCTACCTGATCGCCTCAATGGCGGTGATGGAACTGGTGCTGGAACGCTACACAATCGGCCGCGCTCAGGCAGCGCTGACCGAAGAGATCGGCGAACAGGCAAACACGCTGCGGGCCAAGCTGCAGGGGGAAGTCATGGCGCGCGATCTGCAGATGCGCGGCATGGCCGCTGCCATCACCTCCATGCCTGACCTCAGCGCCACCCAATTTGATGAGATTGCCACCCAGGTTACCGGCGATGATCCGATGATCCAGATGATCGCGGCAGCGCCTGATCTGGTGATCGGTCAGATCCATCCCGCCCAAGGGAATGAGGCGCTGATTGGCCTGAACTACCGCGACTATGCCTCCGTCATGATGGCCATCGAACGGGCTCGGCACTCGGGCCAGACGGTGCTGGATGGTCCGGTTACCCTCAGCGATGGCATGCAAGGCCTGGTGCTGCGCACCCCGATTTTTGTCGGCATGAACGGGGCAGAGATGCGCCGGTTCTGGGGGCTCATGTCTGTCACGCTGGACCTGAACCTGATGCTGCGCGCTGCGGGTGTGCCCCAAGCTGGCAAACACCTGGATATCGCGCTGCGCCGTCCCGCCGGCGACATGGGCCCTGCCCGGATGATCCATGGCGATGCCGCCTTGTTTGGACAGGCCGCCGTGCGCCTGGACGTGGCCTTGCCGCAGGGCAAATGGGACCTTGCCGTGCGCCCCGCCGGCGGCTGGCCGCGCCATGTTGAGGAACGTCGCCAACTGCGGTTCTGGATGCTTCTGTGCACAGTTCTGGCGCTGCTGATTGCCGGGTATTTCATTGAAATCAGCCGCCGTAAAACCTCGGCCGAGACCAATCTGGTCAAGGCGATCAACGCAATTTCCGATGGTTTCGCGCTGTTTGATGCAAATGACCGTCTGGTCATGAGCAACGATCAATTCCGCCGCAGCCTTGGCAGCACCGGTGACCGGCTGCGCCCCGGCTTGCGGTTTGAAGATATGCTGCGCAACGGCGTCAAAAGCGGCCTTTACCCGCAAGCCGAAGGGCGTGAGGAAGCCTGGATCGCGGACCGGATGCAGGCGCATCAGGCGGCGGACTTTGAACAGGATGAGCTGTTGGCCGATGGCACCTGGTTGCGCGCCTCGGAACGGCGCACCGCAGACGGTTGGACCGTTGCCTTCCGTCTCGACATCACCGCGTTGAAAGAGGCGCAACTGGCGGCAGAAGCTGCCAATCACGCCAAGACCGAGTTCCTGAACGTGATGACCCATGAGCTGCGCACGCCGCTGACGGTGATCCTGGGCTACAACGCTTTTCTCAAAGATCCCGCAGCCCTGCCCGCCAACTTGGCGCTGACGGAAACCTTGGCCGATCCACAGGCATCTGAGGGTGATCTGCAGGCCCGGCAACAGGCGCTGCTGGATGTGGTGGCCCGTTATGCTGCAAAAATGGACGCCTCGGGCCAGCATCTGCTGAACCTCATTCAAGAAACCCTCGACTACGCCAAGATCGAAGAGGGTAAAATGCAGGTTTCCCCCAGCACGCTGCCGGTGCGCGGGGTGATCGAAGATGTGGTCGATCAGTTCCAGCAACAGGCCGATGCCAAAGGGCTGGACCTGTGGGTTGAAGCTGACGAAGTGGCCGTGATGGCCGACGAAACCCGCCTGAAACAGATCCTGTTCAATCTGGTGGGCAACGCGCTGAAGTTTACCGATCACGGTGAGATTGCCATCCGAACCGAGGTGGTCGGGGAGGCGTTGCGATTTTCTGTCATCGATACAGGCCGCGGTATTCCGCTGCATGAACAAGACAATGTGTTCAACAGCTTCCACCAGGTCGAAGGGTCCAACCTGCGCCGTCAGGGCGGCACAGGTCTTGGGCTGGCGATCAGCCGCAATTTGGTGAAACTGCACGGTGGCACCATGGCCCTGCAAAGCCGCGAAGGCCACGGCAGCTGCTTTAGCTTCACCATTCCGCTGGCCTGATCCGCTGGTCTGAAAGTAGCCGCAAATGCCCCTTGTCAAATCGGGGGCGATCCCGCTCAATGGTGGGAACGCCACCAACCAAAGACGGGAGCTACCTCATGGCCGACCTCAGCACCGCACTTGCCGCGATTGATGCCGCCAACGCAGCCGATCCAACGCTGGAAGACGGCAAGCCGGCCGCGCTGCTCTATGGGGAACGCATGACGGCGGAGCTGACCGCACTTTACCCGGACGCCTCTGAGGTGTTGCAGATCGCATCACGCGGTCAACATATTGAGCGCTGGCTTCTGCCCCGCAAGGACTACCCCGAAGGCAAAGCTGGCTATTACGCCTGGCGCAAGGAGCAGGGTCGGCGCCACGGTGAACGCGTGGCGGCGATCATGGCGGATGCCGGATATGACGCTGAGGCGCAGGCCCGTGTTGGCGTCTTGCTGCGCAAAGAGGGCATCAAGAAAGACGCCGAAGTGCAGGCGCTGGAGGATGTCATCTGCTTCACCTTCATCCGCTGGTATCTGCAGGATTTCGCAGCCACCCGCAGCAGCGACGATCTGGCAAAGATCGTTGCCAAAACAGCCCGCAAAATGTCGGTCGAGGCGCGGGCGCGGGCGCTACAGGAATTCCCTATGCCAGATGCACTGGCTGTGAGTTTCGAGGGCTAATTCAGCGCATACTTCCGTTTGGGCGCTCAACCTTTAGGCAACGGCCTAAGGCCCCCACGTGCTACAGAAATATTCAAAAAACAAGAGATTGCCCAAAAAGACTAAACTCATGGGGGATTTGCGGCTAAGGTGATTCCAAGTACTTTCCGAGACGGCGACAAGCGCCATGACCCTGATTGCGCTTAGACCCGTTCTGCACATGCGTGTTTGAGCCGAGGATCATGAGAAAATCACCTTTCACAAGCTACCTTCCATTTTCCCTGGCGGTCATTGCGGTCGTCATTTTGGCATTTGGCTTGGATTATCAGACCCGTTCGGTGAACCGCTCGGATCTACGGTCCGAAGTTCAGGCCGAGGCTGAGATCCTGCGTGCTCGCCTGGAAAGCCAGATCGAAGGTGGCATCTTGATTACACGCGGTGTGGCCTCCTTGCTCAGCCGTGAGGAAGACCTGGATCAGGACGAATTTTCGCGCTTGGTGCGCGGTGTAACCGAAGGGCGTGCGGATGTGATCAATGTCGCCTGGGCCCCGGATCTGGTAATCACGCGGGTTCACCCGGTTGAGCCCAATCGTGCGGCTTTGGGCGTGGATTACCGACAGATCCCGGCCCAACTGGACGCCGTCCTGCGCGCCCGAGACACCGGGCAGATCGCCTTTGTTGGTCCGGTTGATCTGGTTCAAGGAGGCAAGGGTTTCATTATGCGCGTCCCCGTCTACGCGGTGGATGAGCGTGACTTTGAGTTTGAGGGGATCCTCTCCACAGTCTTTGAGCTGGGCCTTTTCCTTGAGCGTGTTGGACTGGGCAGTTCAGAACAGAAAATTGAGGTGGCCCTGGCGCGGTTGGACGATCACGGGCTGGATCAGGATCTGTTTTACGGCGCGCCAGAGCTGACCAGCGATGATCCGATTAGCGCTGAGGTGCATTTCGCCGAAGGCACTTGGCGGCTTTACGCCCGGCCTGTCGGCGGTTGGGCAGCCGCAACTGATCGCCTGATCTATCAACGCTTGCTGCTGTTGCTACTGTCGGCTTTCATCCTCGTCCCTCTTTTTCTGGTAAACCGCATGGCCCTGTCGCGGCAAAAAATCATCCGCGATATGGAACTGGCCGATGATCGCCTCAGCAGTTTCATCACCAACTTCCCCGGGGCGTTCTTCACCTATGTCCAGGAAAGTGGGCAGCGCGACAAGATCGATTTCATCACCGAAGCCTGCCGCGATATCTGGAATGCCTCCCCCGAGGCGATCTGTGATCATCCGGGCATCCTGTGGAACGCCTTTGATTCTGAAAAACTGCCTGAATTCCAGCAAGAGGTTGAACGCTCCCGTCGGGAGGGATCAACATGGAATTTCATCTGGCGGTCCACAACCCGCGACGGCACAGCGCGTTGGCTGGAAGGTTGGGGCCATCCCTACCACCAAGAAGCGGGAGGGACACGCTGGGACTGTTTTGTCGTCGACATCACCGCCCAGCAGGCCCGTGAAGAAGCTTTTGAGCAGCAGGCAGAGATCATGCGTCAGGCCCAAAAACAGGAAAGCATTGGCCAGCTCACAGGCGGTATGGCTCATGACTTCAACAACATGCTGGCAGTGATCCGTGGCAATATGGAAATGCTGGAAGAGGACCTGACCGACGAAGGCCGCGAAGATGACGAAAGGCTGGAGTTTGTGCGCGGGGCCATTCTGGCGGCGGAGCGCGGCAATGATCTGACCAAAAAGATGCTCAGCTTTGCCCGCCGCGCCCGGTTGGATCCGGAAGGGTTGAACCTCAATGACATCGTTCGTGAGCTGGAGGGGTGGAGTGGCCGCACCTTGCCGGCCACAATCACCCTGCGCAAAGAACTGACCCCAGATCTGCCTCTGGTGAGGCTGGACCGCAGTTCAACCGCCAGCGCTTTGCTGAACTTGATGGTGAACGCCCGTGATGCAATGCCCGAAGGCGGAGTGCTGACAATCGCGACCAAAGCGGCGACCCTTGATGCACAGGACGTGGCGACCATGCCGCAGGATATTGCGCCAGGTGACTATGTGGTTGTGTCTCTCGAGGACACCGGGGAAGGCATTGCCAAAGACAAGCTGGAAACGATTTTCGAACCTTTCTACACCACCAAAGGCCCCGGCGCGGGATCCGGTCTGGGCCTATCGATGGTGCATGGTTTCATCGCACAATCCGGCGGCGCCATTCGCGTCACCTCGGAACTTGGTCAAGGCACCAAGATCGAGTTAATATTTCGGGCACTGAACGCTCAGCCCGCCAAAGAAGACAATGACATGGTCCCAAAGGGCACCTCCGCAGACGCCGCGCTGAGCATTCTGGTGGCCGAGGATGACCCCGATGTGCGGAACATGTTGGAACGTAGCTTGACCCGGATGGGCCACGCAGTGACCACGGCTGAGGATGGCGACGCAGCCCTTGCCCTGTTTGACGGGGGGCGGGTGTTTGATCTGTTGCTGACCGATATCGTAATGCCCGGTTCCCTGCAGGGCACCGCGCTGGTTGAGGCGCTGCGCCAACGCCGTCCGGGGTTTCCGGCCATCGTAATGACCGGCTACACCGATGTTCCGCTGCACGAAGGATCGGTGCTGCATCCCGATGACATCCGGCTTAGCAAGCCGGTAGCGCGTGCCGAATTGGAACGTGCCATTCACGAGACCATGGCGCGGCTTTAGTGCTGAAACAGTTGCCCTGGACCGGGTAGGTCTGTGATGCCTGCCAGACGTGCCATATGCCAGAACAGCACTTGGTTTGAACTGAGCACAGGCTTGCCCAGCTGCTGTTCCAGCCTGTCGATCACGCTGAAACACTGCAGGTTAGTGCAGCTGAGGAAGACAGCATCGTGATCCCCTGCCCCCACGGCCAATGCCCCTTCGGCGATGGAGGCGGGTGCGATCCGCGCCACCTTGGCCTCACTCTCCTCACCAAAGGACAGATGGCCGCTGACAGTAATTCCTGCAGCCTCAAACGCGCCGCAGAGCGGTTGTGAGACGCTGTCGATATAGGGTGTCAGAACCGCCAGCCGTTTCACCCCCAAGGCGTCACAACCCGCGATCCCGGCGGTCAACGGGTTGGTGACATAGGCCACATCTGTTGCCCCTTGGATCAGGGTGGCCACACGTTCTGGCCCAATGGCCATACTGCCCGAGGTACAGCCGTAACCAACCACGTCAAAAGACACCGAAGGCGGCAACAGGGCGGCAGCCTGCGGCAGTTCGGCCTCCATCGCTTTTAGGGTCTCGGTCGTCACCTCCGCCCCGCTGGGCACCCGACTGACATAGCGCGCCAGCCCCGGTTGATTGAACAGCGCGGCCTCTTGTTCGATGGTTTCATCGCTTTGCAACACCACCAGCCCGAGGGTGGCCCGATGCCCAATGGCAGGGCCCAGTTCATAGGGGAAATGGCTCATGTCGACAGCTCCGGCAAAAGACGTGGCGCCCGCGGTGACAACAGCTCGGCGCCGTGGTCAGTCAACAGGATGTTTTCTTCGTGCACAAGGCAACGCCCCGGCGCGATCTCAATCCCTGGCTCCAGCGTTAACACCATACCTGCCACCAATTCGGTTTCATCAAGCTGGGTAAAACTGGGCCATTCCGTCAATGTCACCCCCAGACCATGCCCCAACCGCCCGCCTAAGGGCTGCGTGCCGTGATCGGTCAGCGCATCGGCCAGAACCGTGTGCACGTCACAGGCGCGCCTACCTGGGCGCAGCTCCTTGATGGCAACCTCAGTGGCCTGCCACAGCGCCTCCTGCGCCTTGGCGGTTTCGGCATCGGGGGGGCCAACCGAATAGTTCCGGTCAAAGTCGCAGAAATAGCCGTTTCGCACCGCGCCCGTGTCCAACATCAGCACGTCGCCTGCCTGCAGGGGACGATCATCCGCGGGGGAGATCACATCGCCATATCCCCCCGGCCCAGCGCCGCCCGCGACATAGCTGACCCAATCAGCACCCTCTTGCAGCAGGGCGATCTGAAAATCGCGAAACACCTGCGACAAGGGCACGCCAGCGCGGGCAAATTCCGGCACCCGGTCAAAAACCCGGCCCGCAATGGCGCAGCTTTCCCGGATTGCGGCGACCTCAAGATCTGATTTCACTTCGCGCACCCGCTGCAGCGTGTCCGTTCCATCCACGATCTTGCGATCACCGATCCTGCGCTGCACACAGGCGAAATCCGCCAACGGTGCCCGCAGCTGGGTTTCCAGCCCCATTGGCACCGCAATCGCCCCGCCCTCTGGCACCAGATCGCTGAGGGTTTGCGCCAAAAGGCTCACGCCATCATCGCGGGGATCGGGGGCGGGCCAGACGCGGATATCCTCAATCCAACAGCGCCCCATCAGATCCGCACCGATAGCGGGAATAACCGCAACAGGTGCGCCTGTGGCAGGGATCACCATGTACCAGGGCCGCGCCGGGCTTTCCCAGAACCGGGTCAGAAACCCGGTGACGTAAAACACATCCGCCGCCGTGGTCAGCAACAAGGCGTCCTGACCGGCAGCCGCCATGCGGGACTGTAGGGCGGCGATGCGGCGTTCATATTCAGCGCGTGGAAAAATCAGTGACCGCTCAGCCATCTTCTGGACCCTCACTGAGGATGGTCAACACCCGGGCGTCCTTACCAAGCCCCGGCACCCCCGCCAGCAGGGCCGCCAGCCCCGCGCCGCCAGAGGGTGTGGTCGCCAGATCATGGCTAGCCAGTGTCGCAACACCTGCGGCGGCCTGTTCTTCGGTGATGGTCAAGAAGGCATCTGCATCATGGGCCAGACCGGCCAGCGCCACCATCGAGGGTGTTTTGCAATCCAGGCGCCCCATCTCGGACACGGGGCCGGTGGTTTCAACCAGCTTACCGGCCTCGATCGACGCGATCAGTGCCGGGGCAAAAGCGGGTTCCACCACCGTGATCCGCGGCACATCCCCCCAAGCGCGCCGGGCATAGGCGGCAACTGCAGCCGCCAGCCCGCCAACACCGGCTTGCAACAGAATGTCGGTCGGGGGTTCCGGCATCTGCGCCACAGCTTCGGCCGCCATTTGGGTATATCCCTCCATCACCCGGTAGGGGCGCTCGGTGTAGCCGGGCCAGGATCCGTCGGACAACAGGTTCAGCCCGTCAGCCTCAGCTCCTTTGGCGGCGGCCTCCATGCTGGCCTCATAGTCCGCGCCGGCCCGAACGACCTCAGCCCCTATTCCGCGCAGACGTTCGGCAAAGGCTTCCGGCACGGTTTCGGCCAGGTAGATCACCGCGCGGGCGCCAAACAAACGTGCACCGGCCGCCAGTGACAGCCCGTGGTTCCCAGCGCTTGCCGTGGCATAGGCCCGCCCTTTCAGGGTCTCTTCCCAAGCCAGGTCTGGCGTGGCTTCACGTGCGGCGGCGGCGTCACGGGCAATACAGTAGGCCGCGCCCAGCGCCTTGAAACTGCCCAGCCCCATACGCTGGCGCTCGTCCTTGATCCAAACCTCACCAACACCCGCAGCCTGCGCCAGCACCGGAACCGCCCGCAGCGGGGTTTCGCGGTGTTTCGGGCACAATGCCAAAAGCTGTTCTACCGCCTCCACCTCAGCCGAGGGACGCAGCGGTCCAAACCGGTCGGCACTGTCTTGGCCACGATAGGGATTGGTCACGTGGTGGGGCATCGGGTTTCCTTCCTGTGATTGCCCAAACAGCGTAGCGAAAAGCGGCGGAGCATTCCCGGATTTCTACGCCGCATGCGGGCGTGTTTTCCGACGATCAGGGTCTATTTGATCCGAAAATCGGACGTGGTAGAAGAAATCACCCGCTAGTGACCACAGGATCGGATCATGGACCCGTTTGACCGCGCTTTGCTGGACGCCCTGCAAACAAACAACCGCCAAACCGCAGAACAGCTGTCGGCGCAGGTTGGCCTGTCACCGGATGCCTGTCGCAAACGGCTGTCCAAGCTGCGTCAGTCCGGGGTGATTGAGGCTGAGGTGGCCGTGCTGAACCCCGAAAAGCTGGGCCGCGGCCTGACCCTGGTGGTGGAGGTCACGCTGCGTTCAGAAAGCCCTAGTGAGATTGACGCGTTTCAAACCCGGATGCTGCAGGCGCCTGAGGTCATGCAATGTTTCTATGTCACCGGGGAGGCAGACTTTGTTCTGACCCTGACAGCCAAGGACATGGCGGATTATGAGGGGTTCACCCGGCGGCATTTCTTTGACGAAGCCAATATCGCCAAATTCCGCACCAATGTGGTGATGAAGCGGGTGAAATCCGGGCTGACGATACCGCTCGCCAGCCCGGAGACGCCTTAGAACTTGGCAATCAGGTTCACGAAAGCCCCGCGACCTTCATAGGTGATATCGGCCATATCATCCGAAACCTCACCCCATTCATAGCCAAAACCCAGCTTCGCATTATTGCCAAGATGACGGTAGAGGCCCGCCACCGCACCGGTTTCGGTCAGGTCGCTTTCCTCGGTGTGCATCACCCTGCCCTCCAGCAGCGCATCCCATTTGTGCACCACATGCCAGTCCAGGCGCAGGATGCCCAAATTCGCTGTGCTGGTGCTCTCATCCCCGCTGGTGCGATCGCGCAGTTGCGACTTACGATAGCCATATTTGGCCCCAAGCGTCAGTTTCGGGCTGAGGTCGTAATCCACATCAACCGAGAAGATATGGCTTTTCTGTTGCGGCCCTTCGGTGTCGCCTGTGACGGTGACCTGATCAACACCGGGCAGGTCATGCAGGTAGCTGTAGCGCAGCAACATGTTCAGCCGCTGATGCATAACTGGACGATAGGCATAGCCCAAAGCGGCCTCAAAATATTCGCCGTCACGGAAATTATCGCCTTCATTGCGGGACACAAGGGCATCCAGATTGGCCAGGAAACGCCAGTCATCATTGACCTTATACTCATAGCCGCCGCTCAGCGCCCAGGTCTCTGCATCCTGCGTTGCGTCGTCGCCATCTTCCACGCGGTGCTCCAATCGCAGTCGGGCGCTTTGGTCTTCGCCATCCTGATAGGCGAGGCCCAGCGAATAGGCATCCCGATTGAAATCGCCGTTCACCGCATCCCGTACCTCACCGCTCTCCACTGCGCCGGAGAAGGTCCATTTGGCATTTGGCGTATAAGTGACGCCATAGCCACGGGTCAGTGATCGGCGATCACCAAACAGATCCCAACTGTTTTCAGCTGTCACCGTCAGCGTGTCTGTCTTTTTGTGGCTGCCGCCCAGCGTAAAGGTGCCGCCGTCCCGCCCGCTCAGGCTGCTGCCGGGGCCGGACCGCGTGGGATCCAAGGTGTAGCCAAGGTAAACCTCGTTATCTGCCGTCGCGGCGTAGCGCAGGTTCAGCTTGGCGCCCCGGCCCTTGTCCCCATCCGAGATTTCGCCATCCGCGTTGAGATATTCGGTCAGCTGGCTGGAAAACCCGATGCCGGCGCGATTGTCCGGCGCCAGACCGCCGGAGCGTTCCAGGTCGCCCTGAGCGAAGACATAGAGGCTGTGATCCTCCTCAGGCTGGAACGTCAGTTTAACCGCAGCTGCCGTGCGAGTACCGGTTTTGCTGGCATCCGCTGCAACGGTGCGATCCTCATGGCCCAGCGCCAGATCCAGCGCCAGGGTATCGCTCAGCTGATAGGACAGGCGCAGCTCCCCTTCACGGTGGCCGTCGCCGCCTTCTTTCTCAAACCGCTCCAGATCCAGACCAAAGCTCAACCGATCACTCAGCTCAGTCGAAAGCTGCAGGCCGATGACCTGCTGATCCTCACTCACCTCTTCGCTGAGGGTGGCGAACCCGGCTTCCTTGCCCTCGGCATATAGGTAAAGCTGACCTTCCCGCTTGGCCCCCAGATCGGTCAGATCCAGGTCCGCCTCAAAGCGATAGGCACGGGCCTTCACGCTGCTTGGTGTACCGCTGGTATCGATGCTCAGCCCGCCGGTGGCTGAGGTCGACCGGCCAAAGCCCGCGCCGCGGCTTTCCACCACTTCGGCACGGATCTGGCTGTTCTCACCCAGTCGATAGGTCAGATCTACCCCGGCGGCCTGTTGATCCGCATCTCCGGTCTGTTCGGACATGCCCGACAGGCCCAAGCGCAAGCGGTCTGTCAGCTGCGCCTCAACACGTGCACCAATCGACGCCCCATCAAGATCACCCGCCAGCGGGGTGTACTCATACTGGGCCACAAGATTGACGTCATACTCATTGCTGCCACCGATCAGGCCGCCATCCGTTGTGGAGCTGGGCAGCGGATCGGTCAGGATCAAGACACCCTGCATGTGATCCACTTCGTAGTCCTGCCCTTCCTGCATGGGGGCGCTGCGCACCACCCGGCCGGTGTCTGGATCAACCGTCTCAACGCTCAGCCGCAGTGAACCACCAAGGATATCCTGACGGGTCAGGAAATAGACCGACCCGCCAGTGCCACGCAGGATGTCGCGCTGTGGCAGGCTATCAGGCTGGGCGGCAAAAAGGGTGGCTGCCAGTTTCGGTGCCCCTTCGCTGTTCACCAAAGGAGAGGCATAACGCACCTCAGCCCCATAGAGAGCGCGGGATTGATTGAGGAAATGGCTGCCGGTCAGTTCAGCGTCGAAATCACCCCAGGTGAAGCGACTGCCGCCCTTTTCCACCCGGACATACACACGGCCCTGCGACGGCGTATCGTCATAGGCGCTGCTATCATCGCCATAGCTGGGATACATATCCTCCGGATCCAGGCGCAGCAGCACGTTGCGCGGATCCTTTTCGTTCAACCGCTGGAAGATGCCGTCCAAATCCCCTTCGCCCGTGTCGGCAGAGGAGGTGATCTTATAACCCGAGGCCAGTTTGGCACTGACGTAGTAGGCCAGCCGACCTTCAGCATAGTTACGTTCGAAATCCGGGTCCGCTTCGCCCAGATCATCGCGCAACCGCCGCCCGATGGTCAGGTCAGCCAGCACCACATAGAACTGTTCTGATTTAGGGATCCGAATGTCACGGCGAATGGCCTCAGCCTGTCCATCGGTCACTAGGCGCACATCAATGCGATGTTCGCCCTCTGGCAGGATCTGACTGGTGACAAACCGGCCAGTGGCATCCACCGGCACCTGCGCGCCCATGACCTCCACCACTGCGCCAGCTGGCAGGGATGTGCCATGTGCTGTCACTTCGCCGCCTGAAATGCGAATGTTGCGGATGGCGGTGCGATCTTCGCCCTCCCCTGCCGCGACCAGCTCCGGCCCGGTGGTGTCATGTCTGTCGTGATCACCAGAAAGCCGGGTCAGCCGCAAAGGTTGGGTTTCATCAAACCGCCCCGCCGCATCATAGACCCGCAGCACATAGGCATAATCGCCCGATCCCCCTTCAGGCATGGACCAGCCCGCCTGACCGTTTGAAGAAATCGGCAGCACCGCCACAGGCTTACGCCGGTTGGCGCGGTCCAGAATGCGCACCTCAGCCCGGTCGATGAAATAGGCGTAGTTCGCGCTGCTGCGGAAGGTCACCACCTCACCAGCGCGGTAGCCCGCGCGCAAATCCGCAGTTGACACATTCAAGCGCGCCACCGGATTAAGTCCGTCAAACCGGATATCAACCGATGCTTTCTCGGCCACCATATCGTTAGGACGGCGGGGATCACGCGGCGGCGCGCTGCCGGCCACATGGGTGTCATCGATTGAGATCGAGAAACCCACCTCTTCGAACCGGCCTTCAGGACGAGTAGTGATCAACTCAGCGTTTTCCCCAACGGGCATATCCACCACGATGTCGGCGTTGGACCGTGCGCAGCCTTCGGGCTGGGGTACCAAGGCCTCATCACAACGGTCCTCAGCCCAAACAGGCGCGCCCCAGAGGCTGACCAAAGCGGTGCCGATCATCAGTGAAGAACGCAAAGCGGTTGTGCGGCCCGGACGGGCAACAGTCATAATAGGCGTCAGTCTGTCCTTATTTCCGGGTCTCAACGAAGGTCCGCTCGATCGTCAGTTTGACCTGACTGATCTTGGGCCATTCCCGTCTGAGATGGCGTGCCACCAGTTGCATGTGTTGCCGGGCGCGCCGTTTGTCGGCACCGCTTGGTGTGTCCCCCAGATGATAAGCCAGCCGCAGATGCACCGCCTCTGCCTTGATCTGTGGCAACAGCTGCGCCAACCCAGAGACCAGTGGCTCGCTCAGGCGTTTGCGCCCCTCAGCGTCGCTCACAAAGGCCACATCGCTCAGGTCCACCCGCACCACACGGGTGATCGCAGCGCCAAAGTTCAGCTCACTCATCTTGCCGGGGGTCAGGCGAATGACGCGCGGGTTCTCCGTGGTCACGCGGTAGCCCGCAGGCAGGGACCGGGTATCGAGTTTCAGGATGAAGTTTGATCCACGATCCGCCGGCAGCATGGCGCAGGGCACATGGAAGCGACCGTGCTCATCCGTGGTGATGATGGTGCCGTCAACGCCCACCACACGGGCCGCTGGCAGGCCAGTCTCCCCTTCGTTCTGGTAGCCATCCCGGTTTTCATCCTCAAACACCTTGCCGATCACGTCGCCGCAATCAAACACCGGTTCGGGCAGGATCCGCACCGTTGCGGTGGCTTCTTCGGCCAGAAGCGTACCGTTATCCGGATGGCGGACCGTTGCCCGGTTGATGTGATCGCCGACATCTGCACCGCTGCTGACCCGCGCTGACAAGGTCAGCGTGTAGGTGGTGAGCGGTGGCAGGGGCACATCATCCCAGGTGATCACCCGACCGGCCACGACAACAGGATGCGGTGCGCCTTCAAGCGTGGCGGAGCCTTCGACGTAGAACAGCCCATCCGGCAGCACATCCACAATATCGACCGTGCCTGAGACAAAGACGTTCTCATTCTCAACGGTGATCGTGTAGGGCACCACCGATCCGCGCTCTACCACACCACGCGGCGTAGTTTTGGTGATCGTCATGCCCTGATCCGTAATGACGGCTGACAGGATCAGCTCAGTCGGGTCATCGACCATGTTGCCGTCGGTATCGATGTCATCGTCTGAGACATCGGTCACCACCCGTGGTGCGGATGTGAACATCGGCGGATACTCCGAGGTGCCGCGCCCGGTGACCGAGTTCATCAGCCCACCTTCGGTGACCGACTGAATCGTCAGGGTGTAGCTGGCGGTATACGTGGCCGTTTCGCCAATTTCCAAACGCCCTTCGGCAGAGCCGAGGTCGGCAGAGACAAAAACTGGCAAGGCATCCAGTGACAGGGGCGTTCCGGTGCGGCTGGTCAGCGTGTCCACCAGCGAGACAGAGGTCAGTGGCACGTTGCCGGTGTTGGTCAAGGTGATCGTGTAATCCACCCGATCCCCAACGCCATCCACAACATCGCCATTGTCAACCAGCAGCTGCGATTTCACCGCTTCAATCGATTCAATCGGGTTCTGCACCACGGTTTCGACCGCATCGTCACAGATCGCCGGATAGGCGACGCTGCAGATTTCATAATGCACCTCATAGGCGCCTGCCGGTTGGCCCGGGGCCAGGGTGATCAACCCAGTTGCCGGATCCAGCGTCACGCCCGGATCTTCGGAAAGCACGGAAATCGTCACAGTTGCCAGCGTGGCCGGATCCCCCAGCACCGTGTCCGAGGCCAGCATTGAGGTGGTTGTGCCACCGTCTGTGCTGAAGGCCGGGAACAACTCCGCCAGGGCCTCAATCGCGGCAACAATCGCCAGGTCCGAGTCGGTGTCGCTGACCTGCTGCGGCGTGTCGGTGACATCAAGATAGTCACCGGTCACGGTTGCAGTGTTTGGCACTTCACCTGCATCGATGTCGGCCTGCAGCAACGGGTAGCTGCCTGTCAGAACCACCGCATTGGCAGCCCCCGGTGCCAGCGACGGGATCACCGGATTGGTGATCACCAGACCCGGCATCGGATCGGTGACCGTGACATTGGTCAGGGTCACGTTGCCGGTGTTGGTCACCGTGAACTCATAGGTCAGCGGATCACCAGCGACAGCCTGCGTGGTGCGGTAGATTTCATCCTGCGCCTCTTTCTCAAGGGTGATCGCAGCATTCTGCGTCACCGGCGACGCGGTTGGATCATCGGTGCCGGTTGCGGTGCCGGAATCATCCGAGACATCCGGCCCGCTGGGCGGTGTCCCGGTGACACGGGCCTGATTGACCACCTGTCCTTCGTCCAGATCCGCCTGCGTCAGGGTATAGGTCACACTGACTGCGGTGCTGACCGTCTGCCCCGGTGCCAGCGTCAGCGGACTCAGCGGTGTGACCAGCAAATCACCGCCCAACATGGGGTCATTGATCTGCACATCGCTCAGCGTCACGTTGCCGGTGTTTTCAACCGAGAAGGAATAGACAATCGGATCGCCCACGACCGCCGGGGTCTGCACCCCCGACACATCTGCCGTTTTCACCAAGGCAATGCTGGGCCGCTGCGGCAGCACCGCTGTTGTTGGACCGTCCGTGCCGGTGGTGGTGCCGGAATCATCCTCAACCAATGTGTTATAGGGATCACGGCCTGAGGTATCGGCGTTGTTGACCACCTGCCCCGCATCAATATCAACCTGCGTCAGCACGTAGGTTTCAGTGAAACTGTGATTAGCCCCCATCGCCAGGGAGATGGTCGGCGACAAAAGCGCGCCACCCAGCAGCGGATCTACAACCTGAACATCGCTCAGATCCACGTTGCCGGTGTTGGTCACGGTAAAGCTGTAGGTCAGCGTATCGCCCGCCTGGGGTGTGGTTGGAATACCCGAAACGGTTTTCACCAGATCGATCGCTGGGGCCACGCCCGGGGTTACCGGGGTCGGATCATCCTCATTCGCGTCATTGCCGCGACCGTTGCTATTCCGGTCGGGGTTGCCGCCATTGTCGGACAGATCGCGCAGCAATGGGTTTGTCGGGAAGATCTGGCCCGAAAGAACGCCATCGCCCTGAACCTCGGCCTGATTTTCAAAAAGATGGCCACCAGGCTGCGCCGCAGGTAGCGGCACGGTTGGCTGCACCCGGATGGTGAAATCTATAACGCACTGCGTATCTGCAGACAGGGTGATACCGGTGGCGACGATTGGGTCCCCACTGCCATTAAATCCGGGATGTGCCCCACCGCAAACACTGCTGGGCACCGTGGTCACCACATAGGTGCCCGGAATCATCGGATCGTTTGCCGGATCCGCCAAGGTCGCCAAGGAGCCAAAATTAGGCGCCGCGCCGCTCAGCGGGTCGGTCACGGTGACGTTTTCCAGATCTTCCAGGCTGAAGTTCTCAACCGTCAGACCAAAAGTCACATCAAAGGACCCATCAGCGCGCATCACCTGATTGGTGACCTCTTTGGCGATGCCGATACGTGCCTGTGGCACCATGGCAAACAGATACCCGGTGGTGCTGGTGTTTGCAGGCAGGCTGATCGCTGCAATGTCGGTGGTGTTCTGTGCGGTGCCGCCCAGCGTGCCGGGCGTGTCTGTTCCGTCGTTGAGGTAGGCCTCAGAAACGCTGCCACGGCTCACCTGATAGGTGCCCTGCGGAACGTAGTCGAATTGATAATCGCCGTTGGCATCTGTGGTGACCGTCCTCGTGACCGACTGGCCGTCAAACGAGGTGCCGGTGAGGGTCATGGTGATGCCTGCGATGCCGGTATCGCCCGCGTCAACCCCCCCATCGTCATTGAAATCACGGAACAAACGACCGGTCAAAACCGAGGAGTTTACGCTGACCGAGCCTGAATTGCTGTTGTTACCCGGCTCCATATCCAGCGAGAAGCTGTCGACCGTCGCGGTATTGGTGAAGACATGCGGCAGGCTGCTGACCGAAACCAGCTGAACCGGAACGGTGATGTCCACCTCACCGCCAGAGCTGACAGTGCCCAGATCACAGGTGAAAGAGGTCCCGCCAGCCGCACCGGTACAGGTGCTGGCCGTGATGGAGCCGCTGACCACAGCAACACTTTGCGTGCCAGTCAGTTCCATCCCGCTGGGCAGGGTATCTGCCACCTCAACCTCATCCGCCTCAGCCAGAATGGCGCCGGTGGGCACGTGAGGGCCGACGTTGTTGCGGACCCGGATCACAAAGGTGAAGTCATCACGCAGGTTGACCGAAGCCGCGCTGGGGGTCTTGCTGACCACCTCCATATCGGCGCGGGTGCGCACGGTGGTGCCTTCGGTGGTGCTGTCATTGGTGCTGTTGGTGTCATAAAGCGACGCCGCCCCGAAAGAGCTGACCGAGACCGAGTTGTCGTAGATCCCTTTGGTCACCCCCATCGCCGTCAGGGTGATGGTGCGCACTTCACCAGCCGGGATCAGGTCATAGGAACAGGTCAACGTGCCGCCAACCGCATTCACCGCCGGGGCCGTACAAACGCCACCGGGTGCGGTATAGGACTGATAGTTCAGGCCCGCCCCCGGCATTGTATCAGTCACAACCACATCTTCGGCATGGCTGGGGCCGCCGTTTTCAACGGTGATGGTGTAGGTCGTTTCCTGACCGACTGCGACCGGATCAATATCCTCGGTCTTGTTCACGATCAGATCCATCGCCGGGATCGTCACCGTGGTTGTTTCGGTGGTGCTGTCATTGCTGGTATCGGTCTGCACCGTGCTGGTGGCCACCGACACCGCATTGGTGATGGTACGGGGATATGCGCCCGCGCTGTGGTTTGGTCGCACAACAACCGTCACCGTGTGCTGCGCCCCATTGTTGATCCGACCCAGATCACAGACCAACTGATCGTTCAGCGCGGTGATGGCATCGCCCGCGGTTGGCACCGTGGTACAGCTGCCCGCCGAGGGCGAAGCTGAAACAAAGGTCACCCCATGCGGCAACGTATCGGTGATCGTCACATCATCTGCGGCGCTCAACCCGTCATCGGTCACGATCGCGGAAATCACATAAGTCAGGTTCTGACCTGCCGGCACTGATCCGGGCGAGCCAACTTTGCTGACGGTGACATCCGCGCGCGGTGTCAGGGTAAAGCTGGCGCTGTCCGTGTTGTTGGTCAGGTCACCGTCCGCCACACCCATCGAAATCACGTCAACCGTATTGGTCCGGCTGCCGCCATTGCCGCCCGGGCGCACCTGCACCTCGATGATCGGACAATCCCCGCCTGCGCCGGGCGTACATTGGGGCAAGCTGACGATGTCACAGGAGAGCTGGCGCGAAGTTCCGCCCAAAACTGTATCCGTGTCACAGGTCACGCCAGAGGCTGCGTTGGCTGTGATGCTGAAGCCCACAACTCCCGCGCCGGTGGCACCAACCGCATTGTTGATTAGGCCGGTCAGGTCATCCGTGACCTCAACATCCGTCGCGGTAAAGGCATCTGGGTTGATCACTTCGATAGTGAAGGTCTGCACCTCGCCAGCTTGCAGGGATGCCAAAGTAGCCGACTTCTGCACAGTAATATCCGCCGAAACTGCTGTCTGATAGACGCTTAGCGTGACCGACGCGGTATCGTTGCTGGCAATCTGATCGACAAGGTTGGCGTCGGGTGAAGAGACAGTAACCACGTTGGTGGCATCGCCTTCCGCCAGTGTTTCGGTTTCCAGGATCAGATCGGGCGTCGTGCTGTTTTCAGGCAGCGGGCTCGCCTCGGTGTAGGTTCGGCTACAGGTCACATCGTTGGGACCGTCCACAGGCGCTGCAGGGCTACAGGACCAACCGTTACCGCGATAGCCAGAGTAGCGCAGCCCAGCCGGCAGACTGTCTGTTAAAATCACGGTGCCCCAGAAATCAGTGTTGCCCCGGTTGCGCGCGTTCAGCGTAAACTCATAGGTGTTGCCAACAACACCAAGGGCCGGGAACGGACCCGTTTTATTGGCATCCAGATCGATGAACGGCTCAACAATCGTCGCTTCGCTGTCACTGTCGCTGTTGTTGCTCAGGTCCGGATCCAGGGGGGAGGCAGATGAAATCCTTGCGGTGTTCTGCGCAGTGCCTTCGGACACAACGGTCACATTCACCGTCACATCACCAAGGTCCACATTTGACCCAGCGACCGTTCCATCAGTCATGTCACAGGTCACAACTTGGCCCATAAAACCGCAAACCCAGTCGCTGCCCCCATCAGGCACAACGCTGTCAATTTGGTAGTTCACCGGCAATGTGTCGAGGATCTGCAATCCCGTCGGGCTGTCACCTGTGTAGCTGGAAGACAGGGTAAAACTGACCGTGTCCCCAACCAGCAGGTTGCCATTTGGCGAACGGGACTTGCTGATCCGGATGTCGCTTCCAGAGGTCACGGAGGTGTCGATCGTATCAGTATCATTGCCATCAATCGGATCCAGCGGATCCGCAGTATGGACACTGCCAAGCGGTGAAATCGTCGAGCCTGAGGCGGCTGAAATCTGGCCGGTAAAGTCAAAACTGCGGCTCGCGCCAAGGGACAGAGGCCCCGTAATTGTACAGTCAAAGCCACCCGCCCCGGCAGAACAGCCTGCCGGCGGGGTCACATCCACCAAGCCGCTGGTGGTCGGGAACTGCAACGCCGCTGTGCTAAGCGTATTGGGGCCATTGTTTGTGACCACAAAACTGTAAGTCACCACGCTGCCAGAAGCCGCGGTTGTTGGGCCGCTGAGTGTGACACCCAGATCCGAACCTGCGCTGACCGTGGTTGTTTCTGTATCCTGGTTGTTGCCGGTCTGCGGTGCGTCGGTGGAATCTGTGATTGCAGCGGACAGGGACAGGTTGCCCATCACCTCAGACAGGATGTTAACCTGCGCTGCCACGCTGCCCTCTCCGGCCAATGCCGGCACATCGCAGCGCACCACGGCTGGGCCCGTCGCTGTCGCTGGCAGACAGGGCCCCATATCGCCGGTCATCCCGGCAAACTGGCTGTTGGCAGGGATTGTCAGATCCACTGAGGTCGCTGTTATGGAATCCAGACCGCTGTTGGAGATCGACAAGCTGTAGGAAATCAGACCACCTGCCGGCGTCGGGTCATAGCCCGTGTCTTCCAGGTTCAAAACCCAGTCGACGTCTTGTGCCTTCGCTTGATTGGGAACCAAAGCCCCAAAGCCAACCCCCAATACCATAACAATCGCACCGATCCGCAGATCAGCCCCACCTGCGCAGAGCTTGCGCAGGGCCTTACCCAAAGTCTTCATATTTGCCCGTTTATCACTCCACGCTCTCACGTGGATCGTCCCCAATTCTCACCTATACGCGAAACCTCTGACCCCAGAGGCCACCCCACTCACACTCCATCCTGCAACAAATAGACCATCCACTCTTCTCGGCAGATTGATCGACATTGTTAACTACGTCCGTTTTCGGTGTTTCTTTACGTGAAGGGAAAGGTGTCTTGTTTGTGAGGGGGGAAAATCGGTGCAGAATTGACACGGATTTAGGAAGATGCGGCTCGCTAACCCGTAAAACTACTGCATTACAATACCTTAAGTCGAAGTACACAAAGACGCGCAGTGGTCGCCTCAAACTGGTTGCTACCCATTTGCTTCACAGCGATTCGGTGAAATACAGTGAGTTTGCTCAGCGATTGTCGCAGCGGTGACAACGGACTGACCGCCAGTTCATACGCAGGGTTGATCCAAATACAGCCATCTAGGCATCACAGCTATAGGTTATTTCAGTGATCTGCGCCGTACCGGTCGGTCTGCGATCTC
>NZ_CYSB01000009.1 GCF_001458255.1 Thalassovita autumnalis | reverse complement strand
TCTCAACATGCTCCGTAAACGCACGACGCTTGCCCCAAAGCGAAACATTCCATTCCTCTGCGATCGTCTCCGACGCAAAACCAACGGCGAGCGAGGCCACAACGGCCTTGGCAAAAATAGACTTCATATCTTCCTCCCGTAACTGGGCCCGTGACTGGGCCGTCCCGGTTGAGGCTAACCCAGCCCCAATGCCAAGCCAAGCCCTGCGTCCCCGCAAAATCGCGATGCCGTAGTTTCACGGAACCCGGTAAATTTCATGCAAATTCACAGCGGTTAACCGCGGTGATTTGTGCCAGATCAAAGTGCGCCTGCTGACCCGGGCGCAGGGTTGCGGCCATGAAGGATGTGTTGATCATATGTTATTCGCGCACCGGTCTGACGCGGCAGGTGGCGCTGGATCTGCGGGTGCGGTTGGATGCGGATTTTGAAGACATTCGCGAAGGCCATCGGCGCCGCGGCCCGCTGGCCTATCTCTGGGGGCGCAGGCAGGCCAGCCGTGGCATGGCCTGTGAGATTGCCCAGCCCCTTCGTTGGGCGGCAGACTACCGCGCACTGGTTCTGGCCCTGCCCAATTGGGCCGGGGCCCTATGCCCGGCGATGCGGGCCTGGCTGCTGGAACAGGGCCGCCCCCTGCCCCCTTATGCAACGCTGATCACCCAGTCTGATTCAGGCGCGGATCAGGTGAGGGCGGCGGTGACGCAGCTGATTGGCGCGCCGGACCGGGCCCATCTGTGCCTGACCGACCGTCAGATTGCTGAACAGGATTTCCATGCCGCGCTGACGCCCTTTGCCCGCAGCCTTCCATCGGCGCTGGGGCTGACCCAGCCCACGAAGGGGCGCAAAAGCGCCTGAGGTCTCTAGCCCCGGGCCTTGCTACGGCGGGGCATCGGGCGGGTCGGGATTTCTTTCAGCAAGCCGCCCACACCCATTTCGGCGATGTCCTGCCCGGTCACCTCAATCCCGCAGACCACCCGGCTGAGCACCCAATCCGCGCCATTGAGCGCCGGCGAGCGGGCACAGCCCGGCAAGCCGATCACCGGACGGTTGGAGATTTCGCCCAAGAACAACAGGTTACCGGGATCCACCGGCATGCCGAACCGTTCCACCCTGCCGCCTGCCTGACGCACCGCCTGTGGCGCCACATCATAGGCGTCTGACGTGGCCGAGGCGGTCAGGATCAGCACCATATCGGCGCTCACCGCCGCCAGGGCTTTGGCCAGCGCGGCCTCCTCATGGGGAACCAACTTGGTCTCGACCAGCTGCATCCCCAGAGCGGTCAGGCGGTCAGCGATCGCCTGTTCCCCCTTCAGCCCAGCGCCGCCGGGGATATCGGTGACAATCAGCGCGGCGCTTTTGTGTACCGGCGGGCGCAGACGCAAGGCGCCGCGCGCCACGGCGCAGGCTTTTTCAACATCGCGCGTGCTGACACCGTAGGAAATGACTTTGACCGTGCCGACCATGCCACCCTCAGTCATCTGCTGATAGGCGGGGACGGTGGCAAGCGTGATCATCGGATCGATAGCGTTCATCGCCACCAAGGCCCGTTGGTTGAGCGAGACAACACCTGGGCCCTTGGCGGTGATGTTTACCCGGCCGGTAAAGGCCTTGCTGAGGCTGAGGCCCGCAGCCGCCGGATCCGGCACCAGCGCCTGTGCCAGCGCATCGGCGGCGGCGTCCTCATGCATATCCGTGGCCTCAAGCCGGGCAACGGTCACCTCAGTGACATCAGCCGCCTGCAGGGCCGTGATATGATCCGCGTCCAACATCAGACCTTTGCGCAGTTTCTGGCCGGGCAATTGCATCGAATGGGCCAGAATGGCGCCTGCCGCTTCGGCCACGGGGACGGGTCCAAACTTCATCCTGCCGCCTTTTCCGACGGTGCCTCAGACCCGCTTTGGGGCCCGTGACGCAAAACTTCGGTGCATTCCGCCATGATGGACAGCGCAATCTCAGCCGGGCTGGCGGCGCCGATATCCAGACCAACCGGGCCGTGGATCTTGCCAATTTCGGCAGCGCTGTAGCCCTTTTCCTCAAACCGGGCGACGCGTTTTGCGTGGGTGCGTTTGGAGCCAAGCGCGCCGATATAAAATACCTCTGAGCGCAGCGCCTGTTCCAGCGCGGGATCGTCCAGCTTGGGATCATGGGTCAGCAAAACCAGTGCGGTGCGGCTGTCCAACCCGTAGCTGGCCACCCCCTCATCCGGCCAGTCATGCAGGATCGTTTCACCGGGAAACCGTGCCTCAGAGCCGAAGCTTTCGCGCGGATCGATCAGGGTTGGGTCATAACCCGCCAGCCGCGCCATTGGCACCAGCGCCTGGGCAATATGCACCGCCCCAACGATCAGCATCCGCAGCGGCGGGTTGTGAATGGCCACAAAGGTTTCGCCGTCCTCTTCGAATCCAGAGCGGTCCATACGGAAGCGTGTGCCAAATCCGTCAGCGGTCAGGCTGCGCGCCCCGGATGTGGGGTTTACCACATAGGCGATAGGCTGGCGGGCTGTGCGGGCGGCCACCAGATCGGCCAGCATCGCCTCTGGCAGGACCGCGCCAATTGGTTCAACCAGCACCCGGATGGTGCCCCCGCAGGCCAGCCCAACGGCAAAGGCATCGCCATCGCTGATGCCATATTCCAACATCCGGCTTTCACCTGCCTCCAGCGCCTCAATCGCCTCAACGACCACGGCGCCCTCAACACAACCGCCTGAGACGGAGCCCTCAATCTCCCCTTCCGAGGAAATGGCCAACTGGCTGCCCACACGACGCGGGGCGCTGCCCCAGGTTTCCACCACAGTGGCCAGCACGGCGCCTTTGCCCTCACGGTGCCAGCCCAGCGCGATTTCCGGAATATTGTCAAAGCGTTCCATCCAAGCCTCCCTGCCCGGTGATAGCAAACTAGCAGCCCCGCCGCTGTTGTCCATTGGTGGTAGTCCGCGCCAAGTCAAAGAAAACATGACAAGGGGTTTATTTTTTATCGAAACCAGATTAAATTCAATTATTTGAATTTATAGTAAGCACGATGCAAGCCCTTCGCCAGCCAAAATCTGATGCACCGTCCCGCCAACAGCAGAAATGGGAAAATGTCTATGCCACCAAAGACCCCAAATCCGTCAGCTGGTTTGAGGCCGAGGCGCGCCAGTCCCTCGCGCTGCTGGCCAAGATCGGGGCCACACCGGACAACAGCCTGATCGACATAGGCGCCGGCGTGTCGCCTTTGGTGCCGGACCTCTGGGCGCGGGGTTGGCGCGATCTGACGGCGCTGGACCTTTCGGCCAATGCGCTGGCGATCAACAAGGCAAAGCTGCCAGAGGCAGAGAGCCTTCAATGGATTGCCGCTGACGTGCGGGAGTGGCGCCCGAAACGCCGCTATGACCTCTGGCACGACCGGGCCGCCCTGCACTTTCTGACCTGCGCGCGCGATCAGGCCCGCTATCATCGCACGCTGCTGGCCGCCCTGCCGGTTGGCGGACATGCAATCATCGCCACCTTCGCGCCGGACGGCCCCAAATCCTGTTCGGGCCAGCAGATCGAACCTTATGACGCCGGGCAATTGATGCAGTTTCTGGGACCAAGGTTCACCTGTCGTCACAACCAGCGTTTCAGCCATTTCACCCCTTCGGGCAGCGAACAGCGGTTTTCTGCGGTGGTGGCCCAGCGCCGCAGCTGATCCCTGCCCCTTGGACTGCTAGCCCTCAGCCATCATCGCCATCAGGCGATCCTTTTCACCGCGGTCCTGCGCGTCGGAAATCGCTTCGGCCAGAGCCTCCAGCGAGGCGATGGAATGGCCGGCGCGGAAGGCATCGACATGGGGCAGCATGGCCTTGATCCCCTGCGCCTTGGGGGCAAACCCGTCCCAGCGCAGCAAGGGGTTGATCCAGATAAGCCGGCGTGAGGAGAGATGCAGCCGCTCCATCTCTTTGCTGAGCGCGGCGGCATCGCCGCGATCCAACCCGTCAGTGATCAACAGCACCACCGCCCCCTGCCCCAACACCCGGCGCGACCAGTCGCGATTGAACAGATGCAGACAATCACCGATCCGCGTGCCGCCCTCCCAATCCTGCGCCTCAGACCCGGCCAGCGCGAGGGCCTGATCCACGTCGCGGCGCCGCAGATGGCGGCTTATGTTGGTCAACCGGGTGCCAAAGGTGAAACCATGCACCTTGGCCCATCCCGCCCCTTTTTCGTTCGCGACAGCGTGGAGGAAGTGCAAAACCATCCGGCTGTATTGCGACATGGAGCCTGAGATATCGCAAAGCACCACCAGATTGGGCCAACGGGTGCGCCGCTGTTTCAGTGCCAGTTCATGCACCTCACCGCCCCGCCGCATCGAGGCCTGAATGGTGCGCCGCCAGTCCAGCGCATGGCCCGTTGTAGCGGCCTGCATCCGACGAGACCGGATCGGCTGCACCGGCAATTTCAGCCGTGCAATCATGCGCTTGGCAGCGGCAATCTCCTCGGTGCTCATCTGTTCGAAATCTAAGGTGCGGAGTTTTTCCTGCAGCGATGTTGTTTGCGAGGCATCAAGCTCAATCTTGACCTCATCCGCCTCGGGCTGTTCGGGCAGCTCATCAGGCTCTTGCCCTTCAAGCAGCGCCTCTGCCGCGCGTTTTTCTGCGGCGCGGGCTTTGCGTTCCTCCTGCACCCCGCGGACCGAGGGCAGCAGCATCGACATCATATGTTCCAGATACCGCGGATCGCGCCAATAAAGCCGAAACACCTGACCAAAGACCGCGCGATGTTCGGGGCGGGTCACAAAACAGGCATGCAGCGTCCAGTAAAAATCTTCTTTCCTGCTGAAGCCTGCCGCCTCCACCGCGCGGATCGCGTCAATCACCCGCCCAGGCCCAATCGCCAACCCCGCCTTGCGCAGCGCGCGGGCGAAATGGATGATGTTGTGGCTGAGCTTGGGATCCTCAGGCAAGTCGAGATCGGGCAGCTGGGTCATGGCTCGCCCCCCAATTACGCTGGCTCTAGGCTGGCCTTGGCCTCATCCAAAATGCGCTTTGCCTCAGACCCTTGCAACCTCTGGATATCATCCTGATATTTCAGAACCGCTCCCAATGTATCGGCAATCACTTCGGGGCTGAGCGTCAGAACGTCCAGCGCCAGCAGGCATTTCGCCCAGTCGATGGTCTCAGCCACACCGGGTTTCTTGAACAGATCCTCGGTGCGCAGGCGTTGGACAAAGGCAACCACCTCACGGCTGAGGGCCTCGGCGGCTTCGGGGGCGCGGGCCTGCAGGATCTCCACCTCCCGCTCAAAGCCGGGGTAGTCCACCCAATGGTAAAGGCATCGCCGTTTCAGCGCGTCATGCACTTCGCGGGTGCGGTTGGAGGTCAGGATCACGATCGGCGGTTCGGGCGCTTTGATCGTGCCCAATTCGGGGATAGTGACCTGAAAATCGCTGAGCGCCTCCAACAGGAAGGCTTCAAACGGCTCATCGGTGCGGTCGATCTCATCAATCAGCAGAACGGGTGCACCGCCATCCTGCGGCCGCATGGCCTGCAACAGCGGCCGCTCGATCAGGTAATCTTCGGTGAACAGCTCATTTTTCAACGCGTCACGGTCTGCCCCGCCCGCCGCCTCGGCTGTGCGGATGGCGACCATCTGTTCGGCAAAGTTCCATTCATAAACGGCCGAGGAAGCATCCAGCCCCTCATAGCATTGCAGCCGGATCAACCGGCGGCCCAGCGCGGCGGCGATGGCTTTGGCAATCTCGGTCTTGCCGGTGCCGGCCTCGCCTTCCAGAAACAGGGGCCGGCCCAGCTTCAGTGACAGAAAGCCAACGGTGGCCAGGGCGCGGCTGCAAACGTAGTTTTGCTCTGCCAGCTGGTGCTGCAGATCCTCAATGGATGTGGCTGTGCGCATGAATGTCCTCCCTGCCCGGTAGAAGGGCAGCTGCACCTGCCCCCGTCAAGCGCGACCAAGGTCTAGGCCGGGGCGGCGTTGCCAAAGGGCTGCGGTTCGGGACGCGGGTAAGCTCCAGCCACCGCCGGACAATTGACGCATTGCAGGGGGGATTGTAGGTAATTGGGAAACAAGCGGCTAAAGCCATAATAAAATCAGTCGTTTCGAGAGCAGAGAGTAAACAAGTGAGCATTGCACAACCCAAAGGGGCAGGCAGATGCGTGTAACCGCAGTCACCTGCGTCAAAAACGAAGGCCCGTTCCTGCTGGAATGGATTGCGTTCAACCGGCTGATCGGGGTGACCGATCACCTGTTTTATTCCAATGATTGCACCGACGGCACTGATGAGATGTTGGATGCGCTGGCTGCGCGCGGCATCGTTCAGCACCTGCCCAACCCCGCCAAAGGGCGCAATTACCAGATGGAGGCGCTGAAACACGCCGCCAAACAAGAGGTGGTGAGCGAGGCTGATTGGGTCTGGGTGGCCGATGTGGATGAGTTTTTGAACATCCATGTGGGCGATCACACCATCCCCGCGCTGGTCGAGGCCTGCGGCAACCCTCAGGCGATTTCGCTGAACTTTCAGTTCTTTGCCAGCGATGGGATTGAGACCTTCGAGGACCGTCCGGTGATCGAACAGTTCACCCGCTCGCACAATCCCGACCTGTGGTGTGGGGAGGCGGCGATTGAGGTGAAATCGCTGGTGCGCCATGACTTCCCGCTGCAGTATTTTGGCGCCCACCGCCCGTTTTTCCGCGAAAAACTACCACCGAAAAAGCGCCCCTCCTGGACCGATGGATCTGGTCGCAAGGTGCAGCACAAGTTTCTGGTCGCGGCCAATCCGCGCCGCATCCGCAAGTTTCCAGCCCAGGGTGCGCGCGACTATGCGACGCTCAACCACTATGCGCTGCGCTCGCTCGACAGCTATCTGGTGAAAAACGATCGCGGTGATGTGAACCGGGAAAACCGCGCCTTTGATGATACCTATTGGCGCGAACGCAATGATCCCGCCTGGCAGGATCTGAGCATTCAACGCTACCTGCCTGATTTGCAGGCCGCACTGGCCGATCTGAAATCCGATCCTGAGATCAACGCGCTCCATGACAAGGCTTGCGCCCTGCACCGGGAAAAGCGCGATGCGCTATTGGCCCAGCCCGCCTATCAGGAGATGCAGGCACAATTGCGCGCGGCCTCGACCCTGCCGCCGCAGGAGGAAGCGCTGATCCGCAAACTGGGGCTGACCCTATGAGCCGGCTGAGGGTTGTCAATCTGGGGCTGCCGAAATCCGGCACCACCACCGTGGCCCGCGCCCTGCGCCGGGCCAGCCTGCACACAGCGGACTACCGGATCCGCACCGGGCAAAGCAAAGACAACCACATCCTGGGCGATTTTGTTGGTCAGCTGGTCTATGAGGCCTTCTTCCGCACCGGCGATCCGCTGGCTTACTTGGATGAATTTGATGCCTTCAGTGAGTTAAGCGTGCTGCGCAAGGGCCTGTCGCTCTGGCCGCAGATGGATTTCGCGGTGATTGACGCGATCCGCCAGAACCATCCCGGGGTGAAGTTCTTTGCCAGCTGGCGTCCGGTGGCTGAGATTTCCGATTCCATGTCTCGCTGGTCAAACCTGACCTCAGAACGGTTGCCGAAAAATCAGATCCCCGGTCTGCCGCGCGGATTTGGCGGGGCTGATGGTGAACGCCAGCGCTGGATTGCAGGGCATTATGACCATCTGGACCAGATCTTTGCCGGCTCAGAAGACTTCCTGCGGCTGGATGTGGGCGCAGAGGATGCGCGTCAGCAACTGGCCGATTTTATCGGCCGCGACGTGCCATGGTGGGGGCATCTCAATCGCAACCCTGTGCGCGTGGAAACGCCAGACCAGGATGATACGGGCCGGGATGATACGGGCCAGGACACCAGCGACCGGCACGACAATGACACGCCAACAGGCGATACGGATACGGAGGCCGTCTGATGCAGATCTACCTGCACATCGGTTTGGAACAGGTGGGCGCGGCCCGCATTCAGGACGTGCTGGCCAGCAAACGCGAACAGTTGGAGGCCAAAGGCATCCTGTTCCCGCGCGGCGCGGGCGGCAAGAACCACACCCGGCTTTATATGGCGGTGACGGATCCGGATCATGTGGACACGCTGCGGTTCAATCGCGGATATATCGATCCCGAAAAACAGCGCAGCCTGTTTAATCTGGTGCAGCAGGCGATCCTGCGTGATGTCGCCGCTGTGCGTCCTGAAAAGCTGATCCTGTCGGCCAGCCAATTGGGCGCGTCCCTGGCGCGGCGCTCAGAGCTGGAGCGGCTAAAGGCGCTGCTGGCCCCGATTGAGGGGGAGATAAAAGTTGTCGCCCATGTGGATGAACAGGCCCGCCTGCTGGCCCGGCGCTACAGCGCGCAGGTGCTGGAGGGGCGCGCGACATCTCTGGCGCGGGAAATGGACATGGCCGGCACCGCTGATTGGTGGGACGATGCCCTGCTGGATGGCCATCAGATCGTGCCGGAAAACGGTGAGTTTCTGGAAATCCAGCATCCGCCATTCTGGCTGGATTACGCCCGCCTGCAACAGGAGTGGGAGGCGGTCTTTGGCGAAGGCTGCGTGAGCTTCCGCGCCTATGACGAGGCGCTGTTTTATTCCGAGGCCGTCACCGATGAGATCCGCGCGATGTTTGACATCGACCAGACCATCGGCCGCGCCAACGCCGAAGAGCCCCCTGAACAGCCCGCTGCCGCCTGGGTGACCCGTGGACGGCAGATGAATGATCTGTTCTTGCAGATGCTGAAATCCTCGGACCGGTTGATCAACCGCCAGCTCTGGCGGAAGTTCATGAATGAAATCAAGGTAGACGGTGATCCAATTGCCCCCGGCAGCCTTGCAGCCATCTCAGACGGATTTGCGAAACAGAACAAGGCGCTGATCAAGGCGCATAAGGGCCTTAACAAGGCCAGCCTAACCCCGGATGCCGCCCTGCCCGACTGGGACGAAGCGGACCCGACCCGCGGGTATCGTGCTACACAATACCTGCTGTCCTTCCTGCACCGGATCAACAAGTTCACCCGTGAGGAGAAAGAGCATAAGGCTGCTGAACTGGCCAAGCTGAATGCTTCCACCGAGGAGGCCCCTGCCCCCGCGCCGACAGACGAAGGTGACGGGATCACCGGGCTGACGGCTGCGGCCCGCGCGATTATGCCCCCGCTGGCGGTGCAGAATTTTGAGAAGCTGCAAGGGTCTTCCTTTAAGCCGCACAATGACATCGGTCGGGTTGATGAAACCGCTGAGGCCGCGCCCTATACCGCGATGAAGCCGCGCAAACTGCCCAAAGGCAGCACCGGCAATATCATCGTCGGCTGCATGAAAAATGAGGCGCCTTACATCGTGGAATGGGTCGCCTATCACCGTGCGATGGGCGTCGACAATTTCCTGATTTACACCAATGACTGTTCCGACGGCACCAGCGAGATGCTGGATCGCCTGCAGGAGATGGGCGTTTTGCAGCACCGCAACAACGACAATTGGAAAGGCAACTCGCCCCAGCAATATGCCCTCAATCAGGCCCAGAAAGAGCCGGTGCTGAAAAACGCCGAATGGATCGTGCATATCGATGTGGATGAGTTCATCAACGTGCGCTGCGGCAACGGCACGCTGCAGGATTTCTTTGACCGGGTGCCCGATGCCACCAATGTTGCCATGACCTGGCGGCTGTTTGGCCACAACGGCGTGACCGAACTGGCCGATGATCTGGTGGTGGGTCAGTTTGACACCTGCGCCCCTAAATTCTGCCCCAAGCCGCACACCGTCTGGGGCTTTAAGACGATGTTCAAAAACATCGGCGCCTATGAAAAAATCTCCTGCCACCGGCCAAACAAACTGGATGAGGATTTCAAATCCCGCGTCAAATGGGTCAACGGATCGGGCATCGATATGACCCGTGAGGCCGCCGAGAAAGGCTGGCGCAGTTCCAAGAAATCCATCGGCTACGATCTGATCCAGTTGAACCACTACGCGCTGCGCAGCGCCGAAAGCTATCTGGTCAAACGCCAGCGTGGCCGCGCCCTGCATGTCGATCGCTCCATCGGGTTGAACTACTGGATCCGCATGGACTGGTCGGACTTCAAAGATGTTACCATCCAACGCAATCTGCCGCGCCTCAGGGCCGAATATGACCGGCTGCTGGAGGACAAAGAGCTGAAGCGCCTGCATGAGGCGGGCTTTGCCTGGCATCAGGCCAAAGCGGCCGAACTGCATGGCATGGCGGAGTTCGAAGACCTCTATCAGCAGGCCGTGGCGCTGAAACTGACCGAGGTGGAACGCGTGGCCTACGCGCTGGCCCTTGATATGGAAAGCTGACCCAATGCGCGCGCTTGCCATCCTGACCTTACGCAACGAAGGGGCCTTCCTGCTGGAATGGCTGGCCCATCACAAACAGGTCGGCTTCACCGATTTCCTTGTGTTTTCAAACGACTGTCAGGACGGCACCGATCAGATGCTGGACCGGTTGCAGGACATGGGCGAACTGACCCATATTCGCAATGACGGCCCCTATGGCAAAGGCGGCATTCAGTTCGCCGCCTATAAGCTGGCTGAAAAACACCCCCTGATGCAGGATGCAGACTGGGTGATGACGCTGGATATCGATGAATTTGTGAACATCCATGTGGGCAATCACACGTTAGAGGCGCTGTTCGATGCCCTGCCCGAGGCGACGGCGATCCCGCTGACCTGGCGGTTGTTCGGCAACGCCGGCCAGATCCGCTACAATGATGTGCCGATCACCCAGACCTTCTTTGCCGCCGCACCCGTGGTGCTACACTGGCCCTGGCGCGCGGCGATGTTCAAAACACTGTTTCGCAATGATGGCACCTACGGCAAGCTGGGGGTGCATCGCCCGCGCAACCCCGATCCTGAGCGGCTGAAAGACCAACGCTGGTTTGACGGTGAGGGCCGCGAACTGCCTGAGAAGTTTGCCCGCACCCGGATCTTTTCCAACTACGGCCAGTCAAACTACAAGCTGGCGCAGCTGAACCATTACCCGCTGGGCACAATGGAAAGCTATGTGTTGAAGGCCGATCGTGGCCGCGCCGTGCATGAGGCGGATCGGCTGGGGTTGGATTACTGGGTGGAACGTAACTTTAACGTGGAAAAAGACCGCTCAATCCAGTCTTTGGCGCCGGAAATGCTGGCGGCGATGGATCAGCTGAAGGCCGACGAAACGCTTGCCGCCCTGCACCAGCAGGCCGTCGCCTGGCGCCACGCCCGGTTTGAGGCCCTGCTGTCAGAAGAGCCATCGCGCGCCCTGTTTTCCCGCCTGCTGATGACCCCGCCCAGTCAGCCCGTGCCCGAGCAAGCCGCGAAGTTTCTGACCCATCACGCCAATAAGGCGCGGGTCAACGCGGCAGAAACCTCGGGCAAGTAGGCTCGGTAAGTTTGCGTTAAGCCACTGTTACGTCACGGTGAATTGCCCCATCATGCCGCAGTCTTCGTGTTCCAGAATGTGACAGTGATACATGAACGGCGCATCGGCCGGCGCTGCATGATCGAACCGCACCAGGATCTCTGACCAGCCTTCGCCAACATGCACCATATCCTTCCAGCCTTGCGCATAGGCGGGGGCTGCACCTCCCTCTTGCTGAAGGATACGGAAGGAACAGCCGTGCACGTGGAAGGGATGCTGTTGTTCATCCGCCGTGATGCGCCAGATTTCCGTGGTGCCTTTGGTCACCTTTTCGTCGATCCGGTCCATCTTCATTGGCTGACCATTGATCGCCATCGCCCCGGCATCGCCGCAGACATTATCCCACGCCAGCGCCAGTGCGGTCAGATCAGCGCCCAGATCCATGTCCAACTGGAACGACCGGGTCACCGTAGCCTCAGACCGTTTAGGGGGCTCCAACACAGCCAGTCGGTTTGGCATCGCCCCGGTGAAGCCTGCCTGCGCCGTGCGATTAAGGTGCAGCGCAACCGTGCTCTGATTGCCGCCAAACAGGCTGGCAAAGAACCCCACATCACCACCGTTCAGGTTGACGGTCAGCGCGTTGCTTTCGACAGCCGCCATATCAACGAGGATCTCATAGCGTTCGCCGGGGGACATCACGATGCTCTCCACCTCAACAGGGGATGAAAGGAAGCCACCATCGGATGCGATCACTGTGATCGGCCCCGTCGCCATCGACAGCTCCAAGAACCGCGCGTTGCAGGCGTTCAGCAGTCGCAGCCGCACCAATCCCGTCGGCACATCCTGCGCCACCGGCGCAATCGCCCCGTTGACCACGAGGGTATCGCCCTGAAACCCCTCCTCAATTGTGTCGCCCGTCAGCGAATAGCTCATCCGCCCGCTGGCATCGAACATCTTGTCCTGCAGGACGAGGGTGAAATCATCCACGCCATAGGTCTTGGGCAGATCTGCAGCCAGGCTCCCCTCGTCTTCGATCAGCAGAACACCTGCCAGACCGGTGTAGGTCTGCTGCGCGGTTTTTCCGTGCATATGTGAATGGAACCAGTTCATTGAGGCCCCTTGCACAATCGGCACGTCAGGCGACCAGGTCGCGCCATCCTCAATCTCCTGATGGGGACCGCCGTCAACATCCCCGGGGATGTGCAGCCCGTGCCAGTGGATTGTTGTCACATCGCCGATGCTGTTCATCACATCAAAGGGCAGCACCTGGCCCTGCTTCACCCGCAGAACCGGCCCCAGATAGCTGTTGTTGATGCCAAAGGTGGCGCTGGAGGCCCCGGTGCCAAAATCATGCTGCGCCGATTGCAGGTTCAGCGCGATCCGTCCCTCAATCCCGGCGGTGAGATCGGTCATCGGGATCAGTGGCAGCTGTCGCGCTGCCGACTGGCCCCAAGCGTAGCCCGTGCCCGCTGCAATTGCACCGGCACCGCCCAGTTTCAAAAACGCTCTGCGATCCATTGTCCTCTCCTGCCAGAATACCTTCGCCAAACAATCTCTGTTTAAGTAGGGACAGCCCCTGCGCGTTCAACGCCGACCGACCAATGCCATCGGGCGGGCGACACATTTCCGCCCAATTCGCCGGCCTCACAGCCCCAAAGGCCCTAGGATTCCCGCCGTTTCTCCGCATTTTGGCCGCAAACTCAGGTCAAATTTCCTCAAAAGCCCACAAAGCCCCCCAAAAGCCCCGGGTGCAGGTTGCACCCCAAAGGGCACGGTACTGAGGATCTGAGTATATGCTGGACGCGCCCAACCCGCTCGACACGCCGCTGAACGGCCTGAAGAAAGCTGAATGGCTGGAGCGTTTTAGCGAGATCACCCAAGAAACCGGCTTTTTCCAACCCCTGGGCGCGCGCCACTGTGCTGGCTTCGTGGATGAAAAACCGATCCTCTTGGTAACCTTTGAAACCCGTCAGGGCATTCAGGCCCTTTCCGAAAGCGCACAGCCGCTGGGCTGGGATTTCGCCCGTTCGCTGGGCTGGTCCCACCTGTCGGTGATCAGCGATGGGGACACATGGTTCCGCGCGCCAGAGGTCTATGGCTTCTTTGACCAGCTGATCGATGACGGGTTCTTTGAGGAATTTGACCGGGTGATTTTCTATGGTGCAGGCCCCTGTGGCTATGCGGCTGCGGCCTTTTCGGTCGCTTCGCCCGGCGCACATGTGCTGGCAATCCAGCCACAGGCCACACTGGACCCGCGCGTCACCGAATGGGACAATCGCTTTGTTGAAATGCGCCGCACCTCCTTCACGGATCGTTTTGGCTACGCGCCCGATATGATGGATGCCGCGCAACAGGGCTACGTACTTTATGACCCGCGTGAAGAGCTGGACGCGATGCATGCCGCGCTGTTCACCCGCCGCAATGTCACCAAGCTGCGCCTGCCCAATATGGGCAGCGCGTTGCAGTCGGACCTGCTGAGCATGGAACTGCTGTTCCCGATCCTGCAGGCCATTGGCGAGGATCGCTTCAGCGAAGAAGAATTCGCCCGCCTCTCCCGCGCCCGCCGTGACTATCCACGCTACCTGCGTGGCTTGATCGCCCGCATGGATGCCGCTGAACGGCCCTGGATGGCCGCGATGGTCTGCCGCAATGTGACAAGCCGGATGCGCGCCCCACGGATCCGCCGCCGCCTTGACGCGTTGGAGGCTGCAGCCCGCGAAGGCAAAATTCGCATCCCCGGGATTGAACCGGTAGCCCCCTCGGAGGCTGACCAGCCCGCGCCAGAAGGCGGCGCAGAGGCATAAGCCGCTCTTAGGGCTCTAGCACTTCAGCGTAGATTTGTGTAAGCGCGGGGCCATGAGCACCTCCATCACCATTCCCCGCCCCGATGACTGGCACCTGCATCTGCGCGATGGCGCGATGCTGCAGGCCGTCCTGCCCGAAACCGCCCGCGATTTCGCCCGTGCGATCATCATGCCCAATCTGGTGCCACCGGTGGTTAAGGGCGCGGATGCCGCCGCCTACCGGGATCGCATTCTGGCGGCCCTGCCTGAGGGCATGGCGTTCGAACCCTTGATGACGCTCTACCTGACCGAAGACACCGACGCTGAAGATGTGGCCGCCGCCCATGCCAGCGGGCTGGTCAAGGCGGTGAAGCTGTACCCCGCGGGGGCGACCACCAACTCCTCCTCCGGTGTGACCAACTTTGACAAGGTGCGTCCGGTGCTTGAAAAGATGGCCGAGATCGGTCTGCCGCTCTGCACCCATGGCGAAGTCACCGACCACGACATCGATATCTTCGACCGTGAGGCCGTGTTCATCGACCGGGTGCTGGATCCGATCCGCAAAGCCACCCCGGGCCTGCGTGTTGTGATGGAACATATCACCACCGCCAATGCCGCCGATTACGTGCGCAGCCAGGACAAGGATCTGGGCGCCACAATCACCACCCACCACCTGATCATCAACCGCAACCACATTCTGGTCGGTGGGATCAAACCGCATTACTACTGCCTGCCCGTCGCCAAACGCGAAGAGCACCGGATCGCCCTGCGCGCCGCCGCGACCTCGGGCGATGCGCGCTTCTTCCTTGGCACCGACTCAGCGCCGCACACGGACGCCAACAAGCTGCAGCCCTGCGGCTGTGCCGGTTGCTTCACCGCCACCAACACCATGCCGCTCCTGGCGCATGTGTTTGAGGAAGAAGGCAAGCTGGACAACCTCGCCAAGTTTGCCAGCGAAAACGGGCCGAACTTCTACCGCCTGCCGGTGAACGAGGGCACGCTGACCCTGACCAAAGGCGACGCGCCCACTGCCTTCCCGCAGCAGATCGACACCCAAGACGGCCCCGTCACCGTGTTCGACCCCGGCTTCCCGGTGCATTGGAAAGTGGCGTAAGCGTTACGCTCGAGAACAAAAGGCTGCGCCTGCCTGGGTAGGCGCTGTCAAAGCTTAGCAAGACCTAGCGCCGAACCGAGGGGTGGTGCGAACGCGCCGCCCCGTGGGGGCGGTTCGGCGCGGCCCAACATTGCTTGTTGGGCGAAGACCTATTCGCGAGCATCTTCTTCAATTTCTTGCCGGCGGATTTCATCGCAAACCGCATGAACATCCAGCTCGTTCAGCTTGGGCGGCAAGTGCTTTAGGATATCATAACGATCCACAAGCACCTGCAATTTCACAGCCTCAGTACACCAACAAATCAAAGCAATCGGCAGCAACCCACTATCTGACAGCTATGCGCGCAGGAAGTTGGCGCAGATCTCTTTATGATCGACACCTAGTTGATCTCGCAAGCCCCACAGCACAACCCAAGATTACCCACGCCACACTACCTCGCCCGACCTCTACCGCAACCCCTCTCGACATCGCCGCCATAGATCGGCTATCAGCGCGCGAGCTGCTGATCGCTTCATAAAGGTGCTGCCCAGATGATCCCAACGTCCTACCCGTCCAAAGAAGAAATCGCCCGCCTCTCCGCCCGTATGCTGCTGGAAATCGGTGCGGTGAACTTCAACTCGCGTGAGCCTTATACGCTGGCCTCGGGCCTGCCCTCGCCCAGCTATGTGGATTGTCGCAAGCTGATCTCCTTCCCACGGATCCGTACCACGCTGATGGATTTCCTGACCGTCACCGTTATGCGCAACGCCGGTTTTGAGGCCTTCGACAACATCGCCGGTGGCGAAACCGCAGGCATCCCCTTTGGCGCGCTGGTTGCTGAACGCATGGCGCTGCCGATGACCTATGTGCGTAAGAAACCCAAGGGCTACGGTCGCAACGCCCGCATCGAAGGCGTCATGACCGAAGGCCAGCGCGTGCTGCTGGTTGAGGATATGACCACCGATGGCGGCTCCAAGCTGTCCTTTGTGGATGCGATCCGTGAAACCGGCGCGGAGTGCGGCCACACCGCGGTGATCTTCTACTACGACATCTTCCCTGAGACCACGAAACGTCTAGGCGATCATGGCGTAGAACTGCACTACCTCTGCACCTGGTGGGATGTGCTGGCCGAAGCCAAGGCGCAGAAAGCCTTTGATGAGGAAACGCTGAACGAGGTTGAGTCGTTCCTGAACGATCCCCGCGCCTGGCAGGAAGCCAACAAAAAAGGCTGATCCGCCGCGCGATCGCCGCTCATCCAACGTTGAGCCGCAGCCATAGGCAAAGGCACGCCGATCCACGCAGGGTCATCTGGCGTGCCTTTTCCACCTTCTGGCTGTGAGACATCCAGATATTGACAGAAACCAGCCGCAGCCGACAAAATGATGTAGGACCAATCTATCCACAGGCCATTCACAGGTCTTGCACAGGGTGGTCCACCAAAACATACAATTTGCCCGGCAAACGCCGCTTCGAGTAAAACCTCCACCCACTGGGGGACAGTAAAAACAATGAACGAAATCGCTCCGATCAACAGCGCTGCGCCAAAAGAAGAGGCGGAAGCGACTGATCCAATGCCGCATTCGATCGAAGCCGAGCAGCAATTGCTTGGCGCGATCCTGACCAACAATGATGTCTATGACAAAATTGCCTCGGTCATTAATGCGCAGCATTTTTATGAGCCTGTCCATCAGCGCATCTACGAGGTGGCCGCCGCCCGCATCGCCAAAAACCAACTGGCAACGCCGGTGACGCTGAAAGCGTTCCTTGAGGAAGACGAGGGCCTCAAGGCGCTTGGGGGACCAGCGTATCTGGTCCGGCTGGCGGGGGCGTCCATCTCGGCCTTTGCGGTGCGTGACTACGCGCAGATGATCTATGATCTGGCCATCCGCCGCGAGCTGATCCGCCTGGGCGGTGACATCTCGGAAAAGGCGCGCCGGGTCGATGTGGCCTCTGAGCCGAAAGAACAGATCGTTGATGCCGAGCAGAAGCTTTATCAGCTGTCCGAGCAGGGCCAGACCGAGTCGGGGTTCAAATCCTTCCTGAAAGCCGTCACTGAAGCGGTAAATGTCACCAACGAAGCCTATCAGCGCGGCGGTGGCATGGCGGGGATCTCCACCGGTCTGGTCGATCTCGACAAACAGCTTGGTGGTTTGCACCCGTCGGACCTTTTGATCCTGGCGGGGCGTCCCTCGATGGGGAAAACCTCGCTGGCGACCAACATCGCCTTCAACGTCGCCAAGGCCTACAAACGCGGTCTGAAACAGGACGGCACCGAAGGCGCAGTGGACGGCGGTGTTGTCGGCTTCTTCTCGCTCGAAATGAGCGCCGAGCAGCTGGCCGGCCGTGTTCTGGCCGAAGCCTCGGAAATTTCCAGCCACAAGATCCGTCAGGGTGACATGACCGAGGAAGAATTCCGCCGGTTTGTGCAGGCCGCAAAGGATCTTGAGGCCTGTCCGCTGTTCATCGATGACACGCCGGCGATTCCGATCAGCCAGCTGGCCGCGCGGGCGCGACGGCTGAAACGGACCCATGGCCTGGACCTTCTGGTGATCGACTACCTGCAGCTCTGCCGTGGTATGTCAGACAACCGTGTGAACGAAATTGCCGAGATTTCGATGGGCATGAAAGCCATCGCCAAGGAACTGAACATCCCGGTGATCGCGCTGTCCCAGCTGTCGCGTAACGTCGAAAGCCGCGATGATAAACGCCCGCAGCTGTCGGACCTGCGGGAATCTGGCTCGATCGAACAGGATGCGGATGTGGTGATGTTCGTGTTCCGTGAGGAATACTATAAGGAACGTGAAAAACCCGGCGATCATGAGCTGGAAAAGATGGAAGAGTGGAAAGAGGCGATGGAACGCCTGCACGCCAAAGCCGAGGTGATCGTCGGCAAGCAGCGTCACGGCCCCATCGGCACCGTGGAGCTGTCATTTGAGGCGCAGTTCACCCGCTTTGGCAACCTTGTCAAACAGTGGCAGCAGGACGACCAGGGCTATTAAGCCGCATTTCCGTTTGCCAAATCTTAAGGGGGGCAACACCCGCCCCCTGTCCCCGCCCCCCTTTCAATGTTCCCCAAATACTCACATTGGGCAGCCGCGCCTCAACGCGCCACGTTTTGGCGGGGTGGTTGCGCTTTCATCTTGACCCGCCCCACGCGTCTGGCAAAACAGGCGCCATGACTGTTTCTACTCTGACGATCGACCTCAATGCGCTGGTGGCCAACTGGCGGGCGCTTGATGCAAAATCCAACGCCTCGGTTGAAACCGCCGCGGTGATCAAGGCGGATGGCTATGGCCTCGGCTCTGGCCGCGTGGCCAAGGCTCTGTGTGCGGCAGGGGTGCGCCGGTTCTTCGTTGCCGCCGCCGAGGAAGCGATCCCGGTGCGTGAGGCGATTTGCGACGGGGCAGAGATCTGCGTCTTTTCCGGCCACGGCGCAGGGGATACCGATCTGATCCGCGATCTCGATCTGATCCCAATGCTGAACTCCGCCGCGCAACTGGACCGTCACCTCAGCGCCCTGCCCCATCGCGGCTATGGCGTGCAGCTGGACAGCGGCATGAACCGTCTGGGGATGGAACCTGCAGAATGGGCCGCAGTCCGTTCGCGCGCTGAGGCCGGGGATCTGCGGCTGGTGATGTCCCATCTGGCCTGCGCCGATGAGCCTGATCATCCCATGAATGCCCAGCAACTGGCCTGTTTCACAGAAATGACGTCAGGTGTGACCGTGCCGCGGTCCCTGTCGGCAACCGGCGGAACCCTGTTGGGGCCGGACTATCACTTCGATCTGGTCCGTCCCGGTGTGGGGCTTTATGGCGGTCTGCCCTTTGAAGATGCAAGGCCCGTGGTGACAGTGGCACTGCCGGTGATCCAGATCCGTGATGTCGCTGTCGGCGAGGCCGTGGGCTACGGCAACGCCTGGGTGGCCGAACGGCCCAGCAAAATCGCCACCGTGGCGGCGGGCTATGCCGACGGGTTGCACCGTATGATCGGCAACGGCCTGAACGGTGCAACGCTCAATGTCTTTGCAAGTGGCACCGCCTGCCCCGTGGTGGGTCGGGTGTCGATGGACCTGATCACCGTGGATATCACCGATCTGGCCGAAGCCCCGGATCAGCTTGAGATCCTGAATGACCAGCAACAGGTTGATGATCTGGCGGATATCGCTGGCACCATCGGCTATGAAATCCTGACCTCCATGGGGCGGCGTTATCAGCGCCAGAATATCGGCGGATGAGTGTTGTGCGGGTGATAGGCGGCCTTGGGGCGCAGGTGCTGGCGATGCTGGCCATGGTGGGGCGGTTGACGCTGTTTGCGGCGGAAACCATCAGCCACCTGCTGCGCCCGCCGTTTTACACCCGCGAATTTCTGACCGCATTGGTGCAGATCGGCTGGCTGAGCCTGCCGGTGGTCGGCATGACCACGCTTTTCACCGGCGGCGCGCTGGCGTTGCAGATTTACGCAGGCGGCGCACGGTTTTCGGCTGAGGCGGTTGTGCCCTCGATTGTGGCCATCGGCATGGTGCGCGAATTGGGGCCAGTCCTTGGCGGCCTGATGGTGGCGGCACGTGTCGCCAGTTCTATCGCGGCCGAGATTGCCACCATGAAGGTAACCGAACAGATCGACGCGCTGGTCACCCTGTCGACCAACCCGATGAAATACCTCACCCTGCCCCGCGTTCTGGCCGCCACCCTGGCGGTGCCCTGTCTGGTGGCTGTGGGCGATGTCATCGGCATCATGGGCGGCTATCTGGTGGGCGTCAGCCGGTTGGATTTTAACGCCGCCGCCTATCTGAAAAACACCGTCGATTTCCTTGAGGTCTTTGACGTGACCTCGGGCCTGATCAAAGGCGCGGTCTTTGGCTTCATCGTTGCCACGGTGGGCTGTTTTTACGGCATGAACTCGGGCCGTGGGGCGCAGGGCGTTGGCGCGGCGACCAAATCGGCGGTTGTCGCCGCCTCGGTCCTGATCTTTGCTGCCAACTATATCCTTACAGAGCTGTTCTTTTCCGCATGATTGAGCTGACAGATGTCCATAAGGCCTTTGGCCCCAAGAAAGTGCTGCAGGGGGTCAACCTGACCATCCCCAAGGGCACATCGATGGTGATCATCGGCGGCTCAGGCACCGGCAAATCAGTGCTGTTGAAATCGGTTCTGGGCCTGGTGACCCCGGACAGCGGTTCGATCACTCTGGATGGGCAGGACGTCGGCACGGGGGATCGCGATGCCTTTCTGGCGCGTTTTGGCATGTTGTTTCAGGGCGGTGCGTTATTTGACAGCCTGCCGGTCTGGCAGAACGTTGCCTTCCGCCTGATGCGCGGCGCGTTGAAAAGGCCCAAGGCCGAGGCACGCGACATCGCGATTGAGAAGCTGCGCCGCGTTGGTTTGACCCCGGATGTAGCGGATCTGTTCCCGTCGGAACTGTCAGGTGGCATGCAGAAACGGGTTGGACTGGCCCGCGCCATTGCCGCCGAGCCTGAGATCATTTTCTTTGATGAGCCGACCACCGGTCTGGACCCGATCATGTCCGGCGTCATCAACGACCTGATCCGTGAGATTGTGGTGGAGATGGGCGCAACAGCCATGACCATCACCCACGATATGACCTCGGTCCGCGCGATTGCCGACAATGTGGCGATGCTGCACGATGGCGTCATCCAGTGGACGGGCCCGGTGGCGCAGATGGATGCCTCGGGCGATCCTTATCTGGATCAATTTATTCACGGCCGCGCCGATGGCCCGATTGGGGCTGTACGCTAGGCCCTGAGGCTGGGCAACAAGGGAGGGGCCAACATGCCTGATACACCGCTGATTGCCACCTACCTGCCGGATCTGTCGCCATGGGTGCTGACGCTGCTGCGCTTCTGCGTTCTGTCCCTACCCGTTTTGGTCGCCATCGCCGCCCTGATGCGCCTGCGCAGCCCACACCCGCCGCGCGCGGCGTGGTCCTGTGTGGTGGCGGCGGTGCTGCTGTTCCTGTGCTGGCTGATGCCGCCCGCCTGGCTGCAACAGCTGCAGATGCGTCAGTTCCGCGATTTCGCTGCGATTGGCATCTATGGCTGGCTGCTGTTTGACTGGTTCCGACTGGGGCGCGAGGATGGCTGGGGCCGCGCCGATCTGCCTGCGCTTGGCGCGATGACGGCGATGATTGCCCTGACCGGCTGGGGCATCTTGGGCTGACCCCTTGCAGCGGGTGGCGTTGCTGCTTACCTCTCAGCCACGCCGATAACACGCAGGTAGACATAGGGAGACCGCGCAAAATGGCCCGTATTCTCAACCTCTTGCTGCTGGTGCTGTTTCCGGTCGCCTGGTTTGCCCCGCTGCTGCGCGCCGGGCTCTTGCCGCTCTTTGGCCTGAGTGAGATCAGCGTGATTTCCGGCCTGCAGAGCCTGTGGGGCAGTGATGTGTTTCTGGCGCTACTGGTGACATTTTTCGCGCTATTTGCCCCCTATGTGAAAACCTTGGGGCTGGCGCTGGTGCAGTTTCACCTGCTGGACCGCCGGGCCCTGCCGGTGTTGACCGTGCTGGGCAAACTGGCGATGGCAGATATCTTCCTGATCGCGCTTTATATTGTGCTGGCCAAGGGCATTGGCCTTGGCACGGTTGAGGTGGCCTGGGGCCTATATCTGTTTACCGGCTGCATTCTGGCCTCCCTCGGCCTGTCCTTGGCGGAAAAACGCCAGCGCCTCAGTGGCAAGAAAAACGGGGACGATGCAGCATCGCCCCCGCTCTCCGTCTCATGAAGTTCTGCGCGTCAGAACTTTTTACCGATCTCCAGCCAGGCGCTTTGCTCTGAGAAGTCCTGACCAAGGCCGCCGAGGGACAGCCCCAGATCGATTGAGAAGCCGTTGGCCAGTTCCGTCTGGAACCCCAGCGAGGCCGTGCCGGCCCAGCCGTTCTGGTCATATTCGCCCGAGCTGAGCGCGATCGGCGCATTGGTGTCGGTGTAATCCCCGCTCAGTCCCAGGGTCAGTGAGCCAGCGCTCAGCGCCTGGCGCCATTCCGCCCCGATGGAGGCACGGGTGAAATCAACGCTTTCGCCCACCCCGCTGCCTGCCAGCGAACCAGAGGTGCTGGCCAGCTCCACGCGGCCTTTGCTGAGGCCCAAGGTGGGGGTCAGTGTGCGCCCTTTGCCCAGATCGATGTCGCGCTTCACCTCGGCACTGAAGGCACGCAGATCGCCCTCCGCCGCGGCGGTGCCGCCGGAGTGGGTGATCTCATCATAGTCGATCTTGCCAAGGCTCAACGACGCGGTGCCGTGCCAGTCGCCACTGCGCCACCCCAGATAAGGCTGCACCATTGTCTGCTGACCGGTGTAGCTGAAATCAGGCGAGGACGCATCGAGGTTGGCGCGCCCAACCGACAGACCCGCCAGCAGGTTGTCATTCAGCTCAACATCCACACCCAGCTGCAACAGCGGGCTGGAGAAGCTGCGATCATCTTCCTCTGATCGGAAGCCCGAAACGCGCATCCACACATAGGTGTCACCCATCATGGTGCCGGTGCCGGCATCACGACCCTGCGTGGACATGAAGACGGTGTTGTCCCGGCTGGCAAAGCTGCCCGCGACCGCATCGCGCACATTGGTTCGGGTGATCAGGATCGTGCCCAGGCCCGTCTGCACCATGATCGAACCGGTTTCATCCAGCTGCTGCTGCGCCGTTGGGCCAGCAAGCAGATGTTCGACGATCAGGTTGTAGAACTCCAGCTGATATTCAAAGGAGGTGGTCCCAACCCATTGTTCGGAGGAGGCAAAGGCGAGGTAGGTGCCTTCTGTTTCGTCGCGAAACTTGATGCCGAACCCCATTCCTTCGGGAATGCGACCCACGTAGAAGGTCCTGGTTCCGCGCAGGGCGCCATCATACCGCTGGAAGCTTTCGGGCGCGGTAGAGTAGAACGCCAGATCGCTCTCACTTGAGGGCACGCCTGTGTGTGTCACACTGACAACGCGCACATGGGGCCTGAACTCGATCACTGGTAGTTCATCCATCACCGCAACAGTTTCCCCCCCACCGGCAGGGGCTGGAGCACCGGGCACAGGTCGTGGTGGCGGCGACGTGAATGTCGGCTTCACCAAAAACTCGGTAAACCCGGCAGAGATTTCTCGATTGTTGTCGACGTAGTAGACCCAGCCATCATCCGGGCTTTGGTGCCTGAAATGGTGGCCCTATAGGTCAGTTTGCCCAAAGACTGCGCATAGGCAGCCGGGGCAGCGCAGCACAGCAGCGCCAGTGTTGCGGCAGTCAACCGCGAAGTGGAAATTGAATTCATTGCATGTCCCCTACAATTCGCCGGGCAACGCTGCTCAAAATGTCTCGGTAAAAATCAGCACTGATAGGCTACACGGGCGCGTCTCCGGCGCGCGTATTAGGTCCGTGCACCACTTATTCCCCTAGGATTTCCTGCGCTTCAGCGGCATTTTATTAAACCTTGTCTCATCGCTACCTCACCCGAACGGGTGATCCCGCCACAGGAAACGCGATCCGAAATCGCCGTTTGACCCTTGCGCGTGGCTGTTGCATCAACAGCCCATGGCCAAGCAAAACAAAACCTTCAGCTGTTCCGCCTGCGGCAGCTCTTTCACCAAATGGTCCGGCCGCTGCGACGGCTGCGGCGAATGGAATACCATCGTTGAGGACACGCCGCTGTCGGCCGGTCCCGCGTCCAAATCGCTGGGCGGCAAACGCGGTGCCGCTTTGGAACTGACCGACCTGTCGACCGAAGAAGCCCCGCCACCGCGCACCCAAAGTGGGCTGGATGAGTTGGACCGCGTGTTGGGCGGTGGCCTGGTACCTGCCAGTGCCATTCTGGTCGGCGGCGATCCCGGCATCGGCAAATCCACCCTGCTGCTGCAGGCGGCAGCGCGGTTTGCCCAGGCGGGATTGAAAACCATCTATGTCAGCGGCGAAGAGGCCTCGGCGCAAGTGCGGATGCGGGCCCAGCGGTTGGGCCTGTCGGATGCGCCGGTGAAACTGGCCGCAGAAACCAACCTGCGTGATATCCTGACCACGCTGGAGGCTGAGATGCCGCAGTTGGCGATCATCGACTCGATCCAGACCATGTGGGCTGACAATGTCGACAGCGCGCCGGGATCGGTCAGCCAGGTGCGCGCCGCCGCGCATGAGCTGACGACCTTTGCCAAACGCAAAGGCATTTCCATCGTGATGGTCGGCCATGTCACCAAAGAAGGTCAGATCGCCGGGCCGCGTGTGGTCGAACATATGGTGGATACCGTGCTCTACTTCGAGGGTGAGCGCGGCCATCAGTTCCGCATCCTGCGTGCGGTGAAAAACCGTTTTGGCCCCGCGGATGAGATCGGCGTTTTTGAAATGACCGGTGGCGGCTTGTCGGAGGTTTTGAACCCCTCGGCCCTGTTCCTCTCTGAACGGGGGGAGCCCTCGCCCGGATCGGTGGTCTTTTCCGGTATCGAAGGCACCCGGCCGGTGCTGGTCGAATTTCAGGCCCTGATCGCCCCCTCACCCCACGCGCAGGCGCGCCGGTCGGTGGTGGGCTGGGATGCCTCACGTCTGGCGATGATCCTGGCCGTGCTGGAGGCCCGCTGCGGCATCCCGTTTGCCGGATTGGACGTCTATCTGAACGTGGCAGGCGGGCTGAAGGTCAAGGAACCCGCCGCAGATCTGGCCGTTGCGGCAGCGCTGCTGTCGGCCCGCGAAGACGCTGCATTGCCGGCGGATACGGTGGTTTTCGGTGAAATCTCGCTCTCCGGGGCGCTCAGACCGGTGGGTCAGGGCGAAAACAGGTTGAAAGAAGCGCAAAAACTTGGTTTCACCTCAGCCATCGTTCCGTCTGGCGGCAAGATCACCGGGGGCGATGGGTTGAGCCTGCGCTCATATGCAGACCTGACCGCTTTTGTGGGTGATATTTTCGGCGCTGGCTGAGGCGTCACATAGGGAACAGGGATAAGAAACGGACCATGGACGGTTTCACCATCATCGACGGCGTTGTCGCGCTGGTCATCATTTTGTCGGCCCTCTTGGCCTATTCGCGTGGCTTAGTCCGCGAGTCGCTGGCGATTGCTGGCTGGATTCTGGCCGCTGTGCTGGCCTTTATGTTCGCCCCGAAAGTGCAACCGCTGGTCAAAGAGATCCCCGTTGTGGGTGATTTCATCGCCGACAGCTGCGAGTTGTCGATGCTGTCAGCCGCCTTTGTGGTCGCCGCACTGGTCTTGGTGGTGGCATCACTCTTTACGCCGCTGTTCTCATCGCTGGTGCAGCGATCGATCCTGGGCGGGTTGGATCAGGGTCTGGGCTTCCTCTTCGGGGTGCTGCGCGGCGTGCTCTTGGTGGCGATCACCTTCTTCGTCTACGAAACCGTCGCGGTGGGTCAGGACGTTGCCATGGTGGACAACAGCCGCTCAGCCAAGGTCTTTGCCTCAATGACCGGCAAAATCGAAGACCGCGACCCAAGCGCATCGCTGGGCTGGATCACCTCCAAGTACGAAGATCTGGTCAGCAGCTGCGAGCTGTAGTCCCATTCACCAGAGAGTTTCCAAACGGCGCCCCACGAGGCGCCGTTTTTTGTTAGGACCAGTGCCTCGTGGCCCTCAATCCGATCAAACAACACGCCATGTTTGGGCTGCCACGTGGCGGTCATTGCAACGTTTCCCAGCAGCATGCCAGCCTCAAGGCTCAGCAAGGCCTCTTCGTTTATATCCGCCCTGTTTTCCATCCGCAGTGTCGTGCGCACGATCATCGCGGGATAACGGCATTTTCCAATCTGCACATCGGTCCTTTTGATTGGGCGCACAATATAGGTACCGCGCCCGAAATCCTTGCCATTGATGTGCATCGTCATCGGCAAGGTATATTTCTTCCCCCCCACACTCAGATCCAGCGATTTCGCTGTCGCCGGCACCTGCATTTCAATTCGACTTTTAGCCGTTTTGCGATCCACCGCGATGACCCCGTTCCAATATTCTGTGCTGACCCGCTCGGTCGTTCCGTCCCTTTCCATTGTCCGATCTTCCCGCACGGTTCCGTCCTGCGCCAGCCGATTGGTGACCTGAAAAAACGGTTCATTACGTGTGAGCGTGAAACCGGTGCCCTTGCTTAAATCAACGCAGTCCGCCGCGGCCGCAGTTGCTGAAACCGCAAAAACCGAAGCACACACAAAAAGAAATGACCGCACAGCGACGGGTCGAAGTCCATTCATCATTAAAAAATGCCCATTCTAAATAACTGGTGCGACGACGAAAGCTCACTTCAATTGGCAGGTCAATGCGGTATCTTTTCATCCGCTGGGCAATTCATGCGTGGCGCAGTGGATGCCGCCGCCCAACTCCCCCAAGGGATCAACGTTCAGCATCACCACATCACGGCCGGGGTAAAGACGGCGCAGGGCCCGCTCGGCCGCTGCATCGGTCTCTCGGTCGCCAAATTCAGCAGCGATCACCGCCCCATTGCAGACATAGTAATTGGCATATGAGGCGACGAAATCCAGCGATTGAACGCGCCGCACGTTTGGTTCGGAAATCACCTCCAGCGCCACGCCGGCTGCTTGCAGGATGTCATGTGTCTCAAAGGCTGAGATATGGAAGGGATCGTCAAAATCCGGCTCCTCAGGCAGGTTGATCAGACCCCGCCCCGGCCCGGTGAACCGCATCAGGCTATCGATATGATAATCGGTGATGTCCTGCCCCTTCACCCCCGGCGCCCAGATCATCCGGTCCGCGCCATAGGCCGCCAGCAGCGCCGCCTCCACCTGATCGCGGTGCATTCCGGGATTGCGATTGCTGATCACCCAGGAACTTTCATGCGCGCAGAGCAGGCCGTGGCCGTCCTGCTCCACACCGCCGGCTTCGCCCACCAGACCTGTGGGCAAAAGCGGCAGGCCCAAACGCTCCGCCACCCGTTCCGCCACCCGGCCATCGCGACGATGGCGCTGTTTGCCGCCCCAGCCGTTAAACTGGATGTGCTGCACGGCCCGCCCGCCGGTGCCATCCACCGCAACAATCGGGCCGCTGTCGCGACACCACAGATCCTCCGTCGGGATGTCCCAGAGCGTCACCTTATCTGACAAGAGCTGCCGTGCGGAGGCGTGATCGCCAGCTGCGGCCAGCATCACGACCGGTTCAAATTCTGCAATCGTATTGGCAATCTCGGCAATCGTGGTCTGAGCCTGCTGCAAAAACCACCGATCGCCGTAAACCGACAAGGCCACCGGAAACTGCATGAATGTCAGCTCATGCGGGACCTCTTCGGCAGGCACATACCACGCCCCAGCGTGCTGTTCTGTGCCCTGTTCTGCAGCCTCTGCCGTTGTGGCCTTCACCCCTGCAAGGCCAGCGGTCAGACCAGCCCCCAAGCCACCAATCATCTGAGCCAAAACGCTGCGACGTTGCATCTCATCCTCCGCCCTTTTGCCCTGCGATTTAGTCCTCATTTTAGGCACGCGACTGTTCAGCACAAATTCTTTTGTGATCCTTTGATGACAGCCGCGCTCGCACGTCCTATACGGGGGCCAACTGCCAGCGAACGGATTCGGAGCATCCCCTTGTCCAAGCCTATGCCCCTCGCCCACCCCTTTGATGACGACAAGCTAAAGGAGGAGTGCGGTGTGTTCGGCGTCGTCGGCGTTGCTGATGCCGCAAACTTCGTGGCCCTCGGCCTGCACGCTTTGCAACACCGCGGCCAAGAAGCCGGCGGCATCGTTGCCCATGACCCCGAAGACGGGTTCAACAGCGCACGCCGTTTCGGCTATGTGCGCGATAACTTCACCAGCCAGTCGCTGATGAAAACCCTGCCCGGTCCGCTGGCCATTGGCCATGTGCGCTACTCCACTGCTGGATCCAAAGGGGCTGCCATCCGTGATGTGCAGCCTTTTTTTGGCGAGTTCTCGATGGGCGGCGCGGCGATTGCCCACAACGGCAACATCACCAACGCCGAAGCCCTGCGCAAAGAGCTGATCGAGCGTGGCTCGATCTTCCAGTCCTCCAGCGACAGTGAATGCATCATCCACCTGATGGCGCGCTCGCTTCAGCGCAACATCCCTGAGCGGATGGAAGATGCGCTGCGCCGTGTCGAAGGCGCCTTCTCGGTTGTGGCGATGACCCGCACCAAGCTGATCGGCGTGCGCGACCCACTTGGTGTACGCCCGCTGGTGCTGGGCAAGGTCGGTGACGGCTGGGCGCTCAGCTCGGAAACCTGCGCGCTCGACATCATCGGTGCCGAATTTGTGCGTGAGATCGCGCCGGGCGAAATGGTTGTCATCACCGCCGAGGGCGGCGTGGAGAGCCACTTCCCCTTCCGCCAACAAGCGTCGAAGTTCTGTATCTTCGAACATGTCTATTTCTCGCGCCCCGACAGCATCATCGGCGGCCGTTCGGTCTATGAAACCCGCCGTCAGATCGGTGTGGAACTGGCCCGCGAAGCCCCTGTGGAGGCCGATCTGGTCTGCCCCGTGCCGGACAGCGGAACGCCTGCGGCCATCGGTTTTGCCCATGAAAGCGGCATCCCCTTTGGTCTGGGCATCACCCGCAACCAATATATGGGCCGGACCTTCATTGAACCGACCGAGCAGATCCGCAACATGGGTGTGCGCCTGAAGCTCAACGTGAACCGCGCGCTGATCAAAGACAAACGGGTCATTCTGGTTGATGACTCGGTGGTGCGCGGCACCACCTCGCGCAAGATCAAGGAAATGATCCTTGATGCAGGTGCTGCTGAGGTGCATTTCCGCATCGCCTCACCGCCCACCGCCTGGCCCTGTTTCTACGGTGTCGATACGCCGCAGCGCGAAAAGCTGCTGGCCGCCACGATGAGCGAAGAAGAGATGCGCAAGCACCTTTCGGTCGACAGCCTAAAGTTCATCACGCTTGATGGCCTCTATCGCGCCGTGGGCGAAGCCGATGGCCGCTCCAAATCCTGCCCACAGTATTGCGACGCCTGTTTCAGCGGCGAATACCCGGTTGTGCCAAGCGATATGATCGAAAAAGGCTTCCAGCTGAAAGCCGCTGAATAAGCGCAATTTGATCTAAATACGAAACATTCAGGGGGCCGCGTGCCCCCTGTTTTTTGTCCGTTTCAAGACAATCACAACACTTCTGAGGCACCGTTTCCCGGCTCGGCACAGTTCTTGCCAAGCTTTCCTGGTGTAGTGGAGTAACCCGTGATGTCTGTTCGAGGCCGGCTGGAGCGCAGCCTGACAATTGACGCTGCCGCGACCGAGCGGTCTGCGCTGCCGATGGGCCATGCCAGCCTGCTCGGCACGATTCTGACGCCCGAGGGCCCGCGCGCCTATGTGCATCTGGGTGCTGGGCGTATTCACAAGGTGCGCCCGGGTGACATACTGGAGGGCGCTGAGGTAACCGCCATCCACAGCGGCGCGCTGACCCTGACCCGCGGGGATGACCAGCGTCAGATGCGCCTGCCTGCCACCACCTAAGCACCGCCTAAGCGCCGCCCCTCCCCTTTCATCGTTCCCAAAATACTCCCGCCGGAGGCTCCGACCTTTCGGCCCGCACCGGCTTCTTACTTGCAGCGCCCGGCCCCGCCCCATACCGTGGCGCCAACAGAAGACAGCAACGGTGTGCCCGATGGCCCTACTTGATCTTGATGCCCGCTGGCGGCGTTTCAATGACCCCAACCGCGTGATGCCGGGCTCCGATCAGGGGTTTTCCGGTGTCTTTGACATTGGCTTTGATCACCCCGGCCCCTGGCCGCATGAGGCGCGCGACGACCAGCCTTTTGTGAAACAGGGGGAGGATCAGCTGACCGCCGACCTGTGCCGTGCGGGTGAACAGCGTTTTGTCCGCGTGGTCATGAGTTTCCCCATCCAAGGCGCCGACGATGAGGCACTGCATGTTACGCCCTGGGTCGAACTTTCGCCCGAAGCCTTCTATGCCTATCTCGACACCTTTGATGGCGCGGATGCCCCGGCGGTGGATGATGCGCCGGCGACGCTGGTCAACCAGCTGCCTGGCTTTGAAGATGAAACCGAAGATCCCCTGCCGGTCCTGCTGCATTTCCCCGGCCCTGAGGCCCGCCCGATCGCGCTGGCGCAATCTGGTAAGCTGGCGGAGGCGCAAGAAAACGGGATCAGCTTTGATCAGCTTCTGGATATCTACGCCGCCTTTGGCCAGGACATCCGCCCCCATCTGCAACACGACTAAGCAGCGCAGGGCAGCGCTTTGCCCTTGACCTCTTGCCCAATAGGCCGCACATCCCCGTCATGACACAGAAAATCGCACTCATCACCGGCGCATCGCGTGGCCTCGGCGCAGGCCTGGCCGAAGCGCTTTGCCAAAGCCACCACATCGTTGCCGTGGCGCGCACCACCGGCGCGCTGGAAGAGCTGGATGACCGTATTCAGGCCGCAGGCGGACAGGCCACCCTGGCCCCGATGGACATCACCAATCCCGATGCCATGGCACAGCTCTGCCGCTCGATCTATGACCGCTGGGGCGCGATTGATCTGTGGGCCCATGCCGCAGTGCATGCCCCCCCCCTGTCCCCGGCGCAGTTCATCGACGCCAAGGATTGGGACAAGTCGGTCAACATCAATGTCACCGCCACCGGCCGTCTGATCACCTATGTTGCCCCGCTTCTGGGTGAGGACGGCACCGCACTGTTCTTTGAGGACGCGCGCGGCGGGCAGAAGTTCTTTGGGGCCTATGGCGCCACCAAATCCGCGCAGATCGATCTGGCCCGGTCCTGGGCGGCGGAAACCGCCGCCACCGGGCCCAAGGTCCATATCCTGCAGCCCAAGCCCCTGGCCACCGCCAACCGCGCCCGTTTCTTCCCCGGCGAAGACCGCGACGCATTGGCCAAACCGGCGGAAGAGGCCAAGCGCCTGCTAGCAGGTCTGGGCGTCGCTTAAGAACAACACAGCGCCCACGCCATTGGCGGGTGCCCCTTGCGGGCGCTTGCCCCATTCGCGCCGCTCCCCTACTAAAGGCCTGAAGACATAAGGCAGATCGCCCCATCAGGGGCTGAGGGTAAGGGGCACAGCCATGCGTATTCTGGTCACCAACGATGACGGCATCAACGCCCCCGGCCTAAAGGTGCTGGAAGCAATCGCGGGTGAACTGGCCGGCCCGGACGGTGAGGTTTGGGTGGTTGCCCCGGCTTTTGAACAATCCGGCGTTGGCCATTGCATCAGCTACACCCACCCGATGATGGTCGCCAAACTAGGCGAACGCCGGTTTGCCGCCGAGGGCAGCCCCGCCGACTGTGTGCTGGTCGGTCTGCATGACGTGATGAAAGACACGCCGCCGGATCTGATCCTGTCTGGCGTGAACCGCGGCAACAACTCGGCCGAAAACGCGCTCTACTCCGGTACGCTGGGCGGCGCGATGGAGGGGGCTTTACAGGGCGTGCGCGCCATTGCCCTCAGCCAATATCTGGGGCCGAAAACCTATAACGCTGAAAACCCGTTTGAGGCCGCGGCGGAACACGCCGTGCCCCTGTTGCGCCAGATCCTGGAACAGATGCCCGAACAGGAAGAGGACTATCGCCTGTTCTTCAATGTGAACTTCCCGCCCTGCCCGGCGGCCGAGGTGAAAGGCGTGCGTGTGGCGCCGCAAGGCTATCGTCGTGGCCCTGGCTTTGCGGTAGAGCCGCACACCTCCCCCACTGGTCGACGCTACCTGTGGGTCCGTGGGGGCGATCAGCGTCGCCCCACCCTGCCCGGCACTGATGCGGCGGTGAACCTTGATGACTATATTTCCGTCACCCCAATGCGTGCGGATCTGACCGCCAATGACGCGCTGGAGCGGCTGAAATCTCTGGAAAGCGACAGATGAGCGAAGACGACATCGCCACACGCAAGATGCAGTTCCTCTTTGCGCTCCGCTCCAAGGGCGTCACGGATCAGCGTGTCTTGAGCGCGATGGAAAAAATTGATCGCGGGCTGTTCATCAAGGGGCTGTTCGCTGAACGCTCTTATGAGGATATGCCGCTGCCCATCGCTTGCGGACAGACCATCAGCCAGCCTTCAGTCGTTGGGCTGATGAGCCAGGCGCTGCAGATCAGCCCGCGCGATAAGGTGCTGGAAGTGGGCACCGGGTCTGGCTATCAGGCCGCGGTCCTCAGCCAGTTGGCGCGCCGGGTCTATACCGTGGACCGCCATCGCAGGCTGGTCGCAGAAGCCCGCGAAGTCTTTGAAGCGCTTGATCTTTCCAATGTCACCAGCATCCTGGGCGACGGCAGCTTTGGCCTGCCTGATCAGGCGCCGTTTGACCGCATTCTGGTCACCGCCGCCGCCGAGGATCCGCCGCCACCGCTACTGGCACAGCTGAAGGTCGGCGGCATCATGGTCTTGCCGGTGGGACAATCAGATCACGTGCAAAGCCTGATCCGCGTCACCCGGACCGAAGATGGATTTGACTACGACGAATTGATGCCCGTGCGTTTCGTTCCACTGGTTGAAGGTCTGGGCCGAGACGCCTAAATAGGCAAAAAGGCGCGCAAATTTGCGTGATGTTGGCCGTTTTGCGCGCAATCGCGTAAAATGGTCGTTAAAGACCAATAAAAGCACACGTTCTAAGATCGCTTGATGATCAACTGGCAAGGCCCCGGCAAACAGGGGTATCGCCTGAGGCAGACCTGAGAGGCAGAGGAAATCGAGATGTCCACACTTCGCCAAAGTCCCCGGACATGGCTTGTCGCCGCCAGCGGGCTGGCGCTCCTCAGCGCTTGCAGTCAACCGTTGGACTTTGACATGCGCGGCAATTTTGGCGGTGCCTTCAACACCGCGGACGCCGCCCAGAATATCACCGCAGATCGCCCCCGCCCTGATGATCGCGGCATAATCTCTTACCCGAATTATCAGGTTGCTGTCGCCAAACGCGGTGACTCGGTCCAGGATGTGGCCAACCGCATCGGCGTCGATGCGCAGGAACTGGCCAGCTACAACGGGCTTGAGACCAAATCGCTGCTGCGCAACAACGAAGTGCTGGCCCTGCCGCGCCGGGTTTCGGAAACCGGTGAAGGGCCGATCCAGCCACCCTCAGGCGTGGATATCGCCGCGCTGGCCGGCAATGCGATCGACAATGCCACACCGCAATCGGTGGAAACCACCACCCTGGAACCGATTGCCAGTAGCAAAGAGGACAATGCCCAGACCGGCGTTGAACCGCTGCGCCATAAGGTGGCGCGCGGCGAAACCGTCTATACCATTTCGCGCCTCTATGGCGTCAGCGTGAAGTCGCTGTCTGAATGGAACGGCCTGGGCCCTGATTTCGCCATCCGCGAAGGTCAGTACCTGCTGGTGCCTGTACCCGCCTCGACCGAGATCAAGACCGCCCGCAGCAGCGATACAGTCCCCGGCCAAGGTACACCGACGCCCACACCGCCCTCGGCCTCCAAACCGCTGCCGAATGAGAAAACCCCAACCGCAAAAGAAGCCGAAGCGCAGGCCAAAGCCAACACCCCTGATCTGAGCAAAGTCCCCTCAGGTGGGCGTTTGGCTATGCCGGTGAACGGTTCGATCTTCCGTGAGTTTTCAAAGGGTAAGAATGAGGGCATCGATTTCTCCGCCGCCCCCGGCACCCCGATCAAAGCGGCTGAGGCCGGCACCGTCGCCGCGATCATCACCAACGCTGAAAAAGTGCCAATCGTGGTGGTCAAACACCCCGACAACCTGCTGACCGTTTACGCCAATGTCGCTGACATTTCTGTCGCCAAGGGGGACAGCGTCACCCGCGGTCAGTCGATCGCCAAGATCCGCTCAGGGGAATCGAACTACCTGCACTTTGAGGTGCGCAAAGGCATCAACAGTGTTGATCCGATGCCCTATCTGAACTGACTGTGCGCATCAGGCAGAGCAACTGATTGACAGCCGTCCCACTGGGCGGCTGTTTTCCTTTGGGCCCCTCTCAGCCCCTTCCCAAGGCATGAAAAAGCTCCCGAAGGGGCCTTCGGGAGCTTCTTTAAGTCAATGGTATGCCATGCTTAGCCGGCGCGGCGCTCATCAAAGCTGAGCGCGATAAAGCTGGGCAGGTGATCGCCCATGCCCACAACGTTGTTGCGGCCGCCTTTGCCGTGTTTGCCACGGTTGCCGCGATCATTGCGGTCACCACGTTCGTTGCGGTTGTCATCGCGGCGGTTGTCATCACGACGATCTTCGCGGCGGTCATCGCGGCGGCCCCGCTTGGGCTTCTCTGCCGCTTTTTCTTCCGCCTGAGGCTGTTCCTGCGCGCCGTCTTTCGGGGCGTCGGCCTCAACCTTGTCTTTGCGACGACGGGTCGGCTTCACATCCTTGATCGGGTTTTCCAGACGCGGGATTTCCTGTTTCACCAGCGCCTCAACGTCGCCGAGGTTCTTTTCATCGCGCGGCACACACAGGGTGATCGCAGTGCCTTCACGGCCGGCACGACCGGTCCGGCCAATGCGGTGCACGTAATCCTCGGCGTGGCCGGGCACGTCGAAGTTAAACACATGGCTGACGCTGGGAATGTCCAGACCACGCGCCGCCACATCCGAGGCGATCAGGAACTTCAACTCACCCGAACGGTAGGCATCCAGGGTTTTCATCCGCTGGCTCTGGTCCAGATCGCCGTGGATCGCAGCGGCATCATAGCCGTATTTGCGCATCGATTTGGCGGTGATGTCCACGTCGGTTTTGCGGTTACAGAAGATGATCGCGTTGGTCAGCTTCTCCCCTTCACCGTCGATCAGCGCCCGCAGCAGGCGGCGTTTTTCGCTGCCCTCACGGTCTTTGCGGCTGGCTTTGAACATCACCACACCCTGGGTGATGGTTTCCGAGGTGGTTGCCTGACGGGCAATCTCGATCCGCTCAGGGGCGGACAGGAAGGTGTTGGTGATCCGCTCAATCTCAGGCGCCATGGTGGCCGAGAAGAACAGCGTCTGACGGGTGAAAGGCGTCAGCGAGAAGATGCGTTCGATATCCGGGATGAAGCCCATGTCCAGCATCCGGTCCGCTTCGTCCACCACCATGATCTGCACACCGGTAAGCAGCAGCTTGCCGCGCTCAAAATGGTCCAGCAGACGGCCGGGGGTGGCGATCAGCACGTCAACACCACGGTCGATCAGCGCTTCTTGTTCCTTGAACGAGACACCACCAATCAGCAGTGCCTTGGTCAGTTTCAGGTGTTTGGAATAGGTGTCGAAGTTTTCCGCCACCTGTGCCGCCAATTCGCGGGTTGGGCAGAGCACCAGCGAACGCGGCATCCGTGCCCGGGCGCGACCGCGCGCCAGAAGCGAAATCATCGGCAGGGTGAAGCTGGCCGTCTTGCCAGTGCCGGTCTGGGCAATACCCAGAACATCACGGCCCTCAAGCGCAGGCGGAATCGCACCGGCTTGAATCGGTGTCGGACTTTCGTAACCGGCCTCCGCAATCGCTTTGAGAACTTTGGGGGCGAGCTTCAGATCACTAAATTTTGTCATACGTATCCGTTTATTGCGGACACTTCGGGCCCGCAGCAGCAGCAGTGGATCGGCCCGGATGGCCTGACGGTTTCCCGCAACTGGATCCTTGATGGAGCGCGGTTTAACGCAAACCCCGTGCTTGGTCAACGAAAGCGCATTTTTCGCCAGTTTTCTGACATCTGAGGGGGGCTGGCGCGGCGTATTTGCCACAGAAGTTAACCCGAAGGTCAATTTCGAGGCGTTTTACCTGCGTGATGAACGGCTTAGCTGGCGGAGAAGTGGCGCTGCCGTTTGTCCGCCAGCCTCAGATCCGCCTCAAAATGCAGCCCATGTGCGCTCAGCCGCTGGATCAGCTCGGGCGACGCAGCGCAAACCTGCTGATAAAACCGCCGCAGCGCCTCCGGTCCGCCGTCATCATCCAGCATCTGAAACAACTCATGCAGGCTCAACCCACCCTCTTCACGCGGCTTGTTCGGCTTCAACTCACTGCGGTAGCTGCCCTTTTCCATGCGGAACCGATAGGCGGCATAGAACTGTTCCCAGCTTTTGGCGTGCATATGCAGCAGTTTCACATCAGCCAGTTCCCGCTGACCGGGGTTCATGTCGTCGCCCACCCAGACGTTGTGGATCTGCACCTTCAGCCGATCCACCCCGGTGCGATAGATCATCTTGCCCGCAACATGGCTGAGGAAACCGCCGTTCAGATGCGCGCCGTAGTCTGGGTAGATCGCCTCGGTCTGCTGACGCCGCTGCGGCTGCGCCACAGTGAACCCTTTGAACTGAACCATATCCGTCTGCGCTGTGTCCTCAAGCGCCAGCGCCTCCCAGGGGCGGATACGGGCGCATTGGCAGGATGCGGGCAATTCGGCCAACACATCGCCCAAGGGCCGTTCAGGCCACAGAAACTCATCAACATCGATGTGGGTCAGCCAATCGACCTGGCCCGAGGCCCTGTTGTAGGCCTGTTTGGCATTCTCAAACTGGCGGGACTGGTGCTTTTCTCGCCGTTTGAACCCACGTTTCTGCCAATAGGCGTCATCGGTTAGAACGGGACGAATCTTGGGGTGATCTGACAGCAGGCGAAAGGCCTCCTGATTGTCGTCATCCAGATAGATGAACAGCCGGTGCGCCCCCAGATCCAAATGATGGGCGCAGAACTCCAGCACCTCATCAACAGGTGCTTTGATGGTTGAAACAACGCCCCATTTCACCGCCATTTACCGCCCCTCACAGATAGGCTTTGGCGTCATTGCCAAAGACCCGCACCACCCGCGCGCTGAGATGCAGCGGATAATCGACCAGCATGCCGTGTTTCGCCAGGGCGGCCCGTTGCGCATCGCCCCCCCCGTTCATTTCCTCATAGAAACGGCGCAGCGCATCCTCGCCGCCCTCCTCCAGCAGCAGATCCACCACATCGCCCATTTGCAGGCGGTCGTTGTCCTCCTGCCGCTGGTAGGACCCGCGGGTCATGCGGAAATCCAGATGTTTGCGGAACTGCGCCCAATCCGGCGCATGGGCGTGACCCAAATAACTGCCTGAGAGCACTTCGATATTTTCGACCTGCGCGGCCTGCCAATGGCAGGCGTGAATGCCAAAGCGCAAGCCGTCCAAGCCGGTGCGCAGACACAGCTTGCCAGAGATATGACCGATGAAACCGCCCGGCAGATGGGTGCCAAAATTCGGGTAGATCTCGCTTAGAACCGCCCGTTTGTGGCCAGCAGCCAGGTGGGTCAGCTTAAACGCCTCCGCTTCGGCAGATGCGCCGGTTTGCAGCATTTCAGCAGGTTGCAACAGCGCGCCCAGCTGATCCCCCGGCACCGCGGCCAGCATATCGGCGACCGAGACGCCTGATGCCGGCAGCAGGAACTCATCCACATCGATATGGCACAGCCAGTCACAGTCCGTCGTGTTATAGGCATGGGTCGCCACCCAGACCTGCCGCATCCGGTGGGTCTTCATCCGGGGCTTTTTCTGCGCGTCCCAATAGGCATCATCGCAGACGGTCAGGGTAATACGCGGATGGCGCGCCAGAATGGCCTCGGCCTCAGGATCGGGCTGATCCAGATAGATATGCAGCTGATGCGCGCCGCGATCGATGTGATAGGCGGCAAATTCCAGTATCTCGCGCACCGGGGCCTTGATCAGCGACACAACACCCCAATGCAGCGGCCTGCCTGCCCGGTCGGCCCGGCGTTGCGGCACCGGCGCGGTGATCTTCTGCCGGTCGGCAGGCATCGAACGCCCCGGCTTGACCTTGCCCTCTTTGCCCTCGGCCTGGCGCTGTTTTTCTTTACGTGCTCGCATGATGTGAAGGCGGCGAAACACCGTTTTGTCGTCATCCACCAGCAAGGTCAGTAGCCGCTGCACCAATGGCGCGATCACCGGATCTTCGCTGCCCTGCTGCCACAGACGCCCCAGCATATTGACATCCAGCCCCCCGGCCCCACCGACGGCAAAGGCATCCATCTGCATCGCCAGATGTTTGCTGGATTTCTTGCGCCAGGGGTGTGGCTGTTCCGGGGGCACAGCGGAATACAAACGCTCGGTCTCATAAAGCTTCATCATGCCAAAGAGGACCGACAGTGCATGCCCGACCGAGCGCTGCACCTCATTTGCCCCGTGATCGCCAAAAGTCGTCGCCGCTGAGACCAGCCAACGTGCATCAAGCCGCGCCAGCAGATACTCGGCCTCCTCCGCCCAGAGTCGCTGAAACAGCGCGGCCGTATGATCCGGTTGCGCACGGCGGCGCAGATGGGCCACCAACAGCCCGTGCAGGTGCAACAGGGCTGGCTGCCCGTCAAACTCTTCGGCAAGGGCGCGGTATTTCCGGGCATAGCCGCTGCGGCTGTCGCCCAATTCGGGGGCGGCTGCCTGCATCGTGACCTGTTTCAGCGCCTGCAGGTCCTGATCCAGCGGCGCCAAGGCCTCGCCATCGTAATAGGTGAACGGATCACGCCGCCCCTCCATCTGGGTCAGGATGGCCGGAAAGCCGCCGGGATAGGTTGTTTTGCGCTGCTCACTCATGGGCAGAGCATGGCCTGAGTTGCCCAGCCTTGCAAGCCATTCACCACCTGCTACGCCGGGACCGAGGGATGCAACATCGGCCGGTAACCCGCTGAAAGCACATCAAGGATTGGTTTCGGCGTCAGAACCGTCACATCCCCCTGCGGGATTGGCTGGGCAGCGCCATACCCTGCCGGGCTATAGACATAGGCCTGTCCCTGCCAGATCAGTGCCGCCTGACCGGCCCGCAGGATGAACGCGCCATCTGGTAGGCCTGACGCGGCAGCCGAAAACCGAACCTGTTGGCGTTGCCGCGTCACCCGCGCCGGATGCAGGATGCGATCAATTTCAGGGGCTGTGGCGGGGCCATTGGCATCGGCCCAAGCCGCCTTGAAGCGCATGGCATCCGTGTGGCGGCAGAAAAGACAGGGCCGATGCCCCGCCGCCAGCGCCACCGCCTCATCCAGGAAAAACAGCGCCGTCCAGCCGCGATTGGGCATGGGGCCATGATAGCGGCCGCGAAACTGCAGCTGGCAACAGACCCAATGCGGATGCTGCCAGCGACTAACCCCAAGCGTGCCATCATCGCGGTGCAAAATACCCCGGTTGCCGGTCATCATCCCCCGTTCAGGCGTGGCGATGATCTCACCCGTTGGCAAAACGCGGTTCTGCAAGGTCATGGGCCGCCCCTTTCCTGAGGTTCCGCCGCCAGAGGTGACGTTCCCAGCGCCAGCGCAGCATCTTGGCCGGGGCCGCACTGCGGCGCCAACGCCACCAGGGTTTCCACGGTTTGCGCGGTCCCGCGTAGTGATAAACTGCGGCCTCATCCTTCAGGCCATGCGCCGCCAGATAGCGGCGATACATGCCCTCAGACACATTGCCCGCCAAACGGTTCCAGCGCAGGGGTAGCTTGGTGATCTCCTCGCCATAGGTTCGGTTGATATGGTCTTGATCCAGCAGCGGATAGTGCGCCGCCTGCCCTATATCGCGCAACCTTGCATAGCGTTCGGCGTCCTGCCGCATCGCCGCGCAATCGATCAGCAACACGCCCGTGTTGACATAGTGCTCAGCGTTGCCCTCGGGGAAATCAGTGCGAAATACATCAAGACCTGCCTCAGCCCGCCGCAGATCCCGTGGCAGCACCGCATCCCCTTTGGCCGATCGCGCCAAAATATCGCAATGCACCTGCTGCGGCAGATCCCGCGCCGCGGCAAGGGACCGCCCCGCCATGTCACTGTGGAACAGAGGGCCCAGATCGCCCCGCACTAAAATATCCGCATCCAGGTACAGAACCCGCCCCTCCACAAAGTCAGGCAAGAAAATCCGCGCCAAAGTGGTTGCCGTCAAATGCCCTGAGGAAATCGACGCCAGCGCGTCATCCCCCAGTTCAAACGGCTGCACGGTGAGGTCCGCCTGCGGGAACAGCGCCACCGTTTGTCGGATCGGCTTTAGCTGTGGCTCGGTCAAGTCAGTGGCCAATAGCAGCACCTCAGTAGCGCCAGTTCGGTGCCGCAACAGCGAATGGAGCGTGACACAGAGCGGCTCAATCAACCCCTGATCAATGGCAAAAGCGACTTGTATGGTATCTGTCTTGGTCATCGAAGTTCTGAAAATCTCTAGATAATTTGCACAAAAAAGCCGGGGAATTCCCCGGCTTACCCTTCACAACACGACCCTGTTTTTCAACTTAATTCGTTGGTGCCAGCACAGAAGCCTTGGTCAAAATCGCCGCCTGCCAGGTTTCCGGGTCACGCACCGCCTGCAGATCGCCGCGCAGGGTGATTTTGCTGGGCGCCTCAAAACCGGGAATGGGATCTTCCAGCATCACCTGCAGGGTGGCGCCGTGATCCCCACTGCCGCAGAGCGGGCATAGCCCCATGTCTGACACCAGCAGCAGTTCCTTCACCGTTTCACCGGGATAGGTCGGCACCGCAAAGCCGGTGATTTCAACCCCTTGCAGGCCTTTATCGATTTCAGCAGGCAGCGATTTCTTCACCTCATAGGTGGTTTCGGTCACCACCTCTTCGATCTCGATCTGATCCAGCAACTGCCAGACATCCACCTGCGCCAGCGCGGGCGGCGCGGTGAAGGCGGCGCTGGTGGCGCCAAAGGCACTCATCAGGGCGAAACGGCTGCTTTGCATTTTGGAAACTCCTGCCTGTTTTGCGACAGATGTTATAGTATACACTTTACAAGGGAAGCAAAAATTTCTGCATGAAAAAAGGTCAGGCAATTTCTTGCCTGACCTTTTGATGTTAGACCATCATTTCCTTGGTCGCCGACAGTGTGATGTCGGGATAATCCCGTTCCACCCGGTCGATGTCCCATTGCAGGCGGGTCAGGTAAACAACATCACCGTCGTTATCCAACGCGATATGCTGTTTGTTGGCATTGACGAATTTATCCACCGCATCCTTTTCCCCATGCACCCAGCGGGCCGAGGTGAACTGCGACTGGTCAAACCGCACCGGCAGGCCATATTCCAGCTCAATCCGGCTGGCCAGTACCTCAAACTGCAGCGCGCCCACAACGCCCACCACAAAGCCCGAGCCGAAGCTGGGTTTGAAGACCTTTGCAGCGCCTTCCTCGGCAAATTGCATCAGCGCTTTTTCAAGGTGTTTGGCCTTCAGCGGATCGCCCGCACGCACGCCTTGCAGCAGTTCCGGCGCAAAGGATGGGATGCCCGTGACGCGCAGCGCCTCGCCTTCGGTCAGCGTGTCACCAATGCGCAGCTGGCCGTGGTTGGGGATGCCAATGATGTCACCGGCCCAGGCCTCCTCGGCCAGTTCACGGTCCGAGGCCAGGAACAGCACCGGATTGGAAATCGCCATCGGTTTTTTGGTGCGCACATGGGTCAGCTTCATGCCACGTTTAAAATGGCCGGATGCCATGCGCACAAAGGCCACGCGGTCACGGTGCTTGGGGTCCATATTGGCCTGCACCTTGAACACAAAGCCCGCGACCTTTTTCTCTTCCGGCATCATTTCGCGCGGCTGGGCGCTTTGCGGCTGCGGCTCTGGCCCGTATTTGCCGATGCCCTGCATCAGTTCCTGCACCCCGAAGGAGTTGATCGCCGAGCCAAACCAGATCGGGGTCATATGCCCCTCCAGCACGGCCTGCGGATCCAGCGCGGGCAGTAGCTCACGCGCCATCTCCACCTCTTCGCGCAGCTGGTCGATCAGCTCGGCGGGCACGTGCTCTTCGATCTTGGGATCATCCAGACCTTCGATCGAGATCGACTCGGCCACTTTGTTCCGGTCGGCCCGGTCCATCAGCTCCAGCCGGTCGTTCAGCAGATCGTAACAGCCGATGAAATCACGGCCAACCCCGATCGGCCAGGAGGCCGGGGTCACATCAATGGCCAGGTTCTCCTGAATCTCATCAATGATTTCAAAGGTGTCGCGGCTTTCGCGGTCCATCTTGTTACAGAAGGTCAGGATCGGCAGATCCCGCAGGCGGCAGACCTCAAACAACTTCTGCGTCTGGCTTTCCACACCTTTGGCGCCGTCGATCACCATCACCGCCGCATCCACCGCCGTCAGCGTCCGATAAGTGTCTTCCGAAAAGTCCGAGTGACCGGGGGTGTCCACCAGATTGAAACGGAATTCACCGAAATCAAACGACATCGCCGAAGCCGAGACCGAGATCCCGCGATCCTTTTCCATCTGCATGAAGTCCGAACGGGTCCGCCGCGCTTCGCCTTTGGCACGCACCTGCCCCGCCATCTGAATCGCACCACCATAAAGGAGGAACTTTTCCGTCAGCGTCGTTTTACCTGCGTCCGGATGCGAGATGATCGCAAAGGTACGGCGGCGCGCAATCTCAGGCGGCAATTCGGGGCGGTTTGTAGCGGTGTCCAACATGAAGGCGCATATAGCCGGGGTTGGCTGCTCTGGCAATGGAGGACGCTCAAGGGGGCAGCACAGGCTGCCCCCTTGGTGCGCGTTTTCCAGTGTACCGTCGGTGAATGCAGCTTAATGCGGGCGGCAGACCAGCAGATCACAGGGCGGGTAGCGCATCAGGCTGGTGACCAGCGAGCCCAGCAAAGCCCGATGCGCCCCAACCCGGCCATGGGCCCCGATGGCGATCAGCGGCACATGTTTGGCCTGCACGATCTGGTTAAACAGCGCCTCTGCAGATCCGGTCTGAATATCGGTTTCAGACAGATTGGCCGGGGCTTCAAAACTACCCCGCCAATTGGCATCTGCGGTTTTCGCGTCAGCGCGGAAGCTTGCCTCAAGACTGTTGTCTGCCCCCCCGCCTGCGGCACGGCCCATGGCCCCATAGGGCACATGCAACGCGTGCAGCGCATGCAGATCAGCCTCTGGCGCCACCTCATTTGCCAGCAGGGCCGCTGCAGTCGAGGCTGGCGAGAAATCGGTGGCCAGTAAGACCGAATTGTATTTGGTTTCCGCAGGCTCAACCACCAGCAAAACCGCCACATGGGTCATCCGCGCAATCCGCTGCCCGGTGGTTTCATAGAGCATGTCCCAAAGGTTGCGTTCGCGGTGCGGGCCCAACACCATCAGATCCGGCTCATCATTGCGCGCGTGGGTCAGCACCAGATCGGTTGGGTCGCCCTGCTCAACCAGCACGGTGCACTCAATGCCCTGACACAGGGCCTCACGGCTGGCCTCCAGCTGGCGATGGGCATGGTTTACTTGATCTTCCCGCATGTCGTCTGGCTGCTCATCATCGACCACGGTCAGGATGGTCAATTTCGCCCCAGATTGACGCGCCAGCGCCACCGCGCGATGCAACGCCCGATCCGAGCGCTGCGACAAGTCGGTGGCCAACAAGATTGAATCGAGCATGTGTCACTCCCCTCTATGCTATTCTGAGATAGGTAGGAGAGATGAATTTTCAATCTACTGACAACAGACTGCGACCTGATGACCTAGCCCGCCCCTTAGGCAATTGTGCGATCAGATCTTGGGAAATCCCGAAGCTGAACAAGACCAGATAACGTGCCACATCAAACGCCTCATTATACGGCGAGGCAGACGCCGCATGTGGTGGTGCGACAGCAGGCGCAGCGCTTCTTCCTCGCTGAGAACATGAAACGCGCCACCCTTCGACTGCACAAATTGAAACGGCACCTCTGCAGCCTTTAACGCCTCGATCCAGATAGCATAATAGTCAATCAACGAGAATAAGTTCAGCTGAACGATCTTACTCAACGGCAGGTAAGGCTTGGCGTCGTCGTCTCGACCAAAGCCTATGCCGATGACTTTGCGTCGCGCGATGCGCTTGCGCAAAACCTCCTCTGAATCCACCATGACAATGGCCTGTCCCAAGGTTCTGCCACGGATCAACCGGGTCAAAATCGGGTGACTTTCCAAAGTTGGAAAACGCGTGACTTGATGATCTGCCTCGCCGCTGATCGACAAGTCACCGTGGATCAGATCATCTGTGCCAAACGGTGGATTTTTGGGGTTCTCAGCCTCCGACGGAAACCGCAACTGCGCATTGCGGTAGCGCGGCACCTTGGTGATAAGGTGCTGAATAAAATGGGATTTACCGGTTGAGGAGAACCCTAAAACCAAAGTGGGGCCCGGCGCCTGCAAAAAGGCCGAGGGCTCAAAGGACTCGTTTGCCACAACATCGGTGGGATGGTCGAAAACGGCGAAAGATGTCTCTGCAAGGTTAGTCAAATGCGGCCCCTCAAGCGTGTCATGTCACGCAAAAACCGCACAATGCCAGAGCTGACGCGAACGTCAAGACATCAAAACCCGCAGAGGTGGCGTGCATCACCCCGTCGAGGCGCGGCGCAGGACGGAGGTCATGTCGACCTCCCCTGTTTCGACCTTGGACAGGGAAAACTCCAGATAACTGCGGTCAGAATGGCGCAGGGTGCCGGAGCGCAGGCGTTCCGCCACTTCTGGCGGCAACGCAGGCGAGGTGCGCAAATCGGCCAGCAGCGTTTCCGCTGCGATGCCTTCGGCGTAGATGATCTGATGGTCATCAAACAGCAGCTGGTAATATTCGACAAAGCCACCGTCCAGCTGGGTGACCGTGCTGCCGTTGATCAGGTCGCGCGCTTTGATCAGCACCTCTGAGCGGCCCGCGCCCAATTCATCGGTGCGCTGGTAGACAAACAGGCGGTGTTCGGGGCTGACCACAAGGTCATTGGCGTTATGCAGGGTGCCGGCGGCGATCAGAACCGGGGCAAATTCGCCCAGAGCCCGAACGGTGGACTGCCCAATCCAGCGCAATTCCTGTGGGCCGTCATCGCGGGTCAGAACCCTGTCACCAACCTGCAGATCCTCAATCCGGCGCTGTTCGCCCGAGGCCATGGTGATATGGGTGCCGGCGGTGAAGCTGACACAGGCCACCTCGGCCAGTTTGGTTTGCGGGTTTTCGGTATCCACACCCACCAGCGTCAATTCGGTTTTGGGCCGCAGTGGCGACAGCGGCAGCGCATAGACCTCCAGCACATCACCGGCGTCATCCACCTCAACCAGCACCAGCGCTTCGGTGGTGATCCCGTCGGGCGACATGAAGGTCAGGCAGCTGTCCAGATGCAGCTGACATCCCGGCATGCCCATCTCAGTGGCGGGCGCAATGGTAAAGGCGCCCGAACGTCCCGGCACCACGGCCAGTCGCGCCGATCGTGCGCCGCCTTTCAGGAAATAGGTGTCATCCAGAACCAGCTCTTCTGCGAAAGACAGCGCATCCCCCAGATTCGCCCCATGGCTGACCCGTAACGCCGAAGACGCATAGGCTGGCAGGGTAAATACCGAACTAGGGGCAAAATCTTGCATATCGCTCTACTTTCACTGACCGGCGGGGCACCGAAACAGGCCGCGAACATCGCCGCAGCCCTTACTTTTATAGCCTTTGACGCGCCCCACAGGGGGACGCAGCGCCAAGAGGGCCGAAACACCTCCTGACAGCGTTACGTCAGGAATGCGGCGCAAATCGTCCAACCCCACGGCCTTTTGCTGGCACTTTCCTTTTGGAGGCTTCACTATACTTAACGGTACCACGAAACGCCATTTTATTGGCACAAGGGAGAATACTTATGAATCTTGGCATTGCAGGCAAACGCGCGCTGGTCTGCGCGTCCTCCAAAGGTCTGGGGCGCGGCTGTGCCGAAGCGCTGGCCGAAGCTGGTGTCAACCTGGTGATGAACGCCCGCGGCAGTGAGGCCCTGGAAGCCGCCGCCGCTGAGATCCGCGCCAAATATGGCGTTGAGGTCGAAACCTGCGCAACCGACGTCACCACCCCTGAAGGTCAGGCGCAGCTGCTGGAGGTGGCCGGCCAGGTCGACATTCTGGTGACCAACGCCGGTGGCCCGCCCCCCGGCATGTGGACGGATTGGGACCGCGAAGATTTCATCAAAGCGCTGGATGCCAACATGTTGACACCGATCGCGCTGATCAAAGCGCTGGTGCCCGGCATGATGGAGCGTGGCTGGGGCCGTGTGGTCAACATCACCTCGGTTTCGGTCAAGGCGCCGATCCCGGTTCTGGGCCTGTCGAATTCGGCCCGCGCCGGTCTGACCGGCTATGTGGCGGGCACCGCCCGTCAGGTCGCAGGCTCAGGCGTGACCATCAACAACCTGCTGCCCGGCATCCATGCCACCGACCGCGCCGTGGCGCTGGATACAGGCGTCAGCCAACAGCAGGGCATTTCGATGGATGAGGCGAAGGCCCAGCGCGCCGCAACCATTCCGGCCGGCCGTTACGGCACCTCGGAAGAGTTTGGCCAGACCTGTGCCTTCATGTGCTCGCAGCATGCGGGCTTCATGATTGGTCAAAACATCCTGCTGGATGGCGGCGCCGCCAACCAGGTGATGTAAACCACCCAAAACGGAGGAGGGCCAAATGGCCGAAGCGTTTTCGCTGAAAGACCATTTGTTCAACGCCGAAAAGGTCGCCTATCTGGGCGACCTTTTTGCCGGGGCCTGGGACGGGTTTGACCGGGATGGCTTCGTGGCAGACGTGATGGTGGAGCTGCTGCCGCTGGAGCTGAAGCAACGTCAGCAGCTGATTGCGCGGGTATTGGGTGCCAAACTGCCCGCGGACCTGCAACACAGCTACGATATCATCGCCGCCGCCCTGCCCGCGCCATGCGATCCCACGCTGTCAGATGATGATTTTGGCGATTTCATCTTTGCCCCCATCGGGGATTTCATCGCCGAACGCGGTCTTGAGGCGCCGCAGACCTCACTGCCGATGCTGGCCGAGGTCACAACACGTTTCTCAATGGAATTTGCGATCCGTCCCTTCCTGAACAAGTGGGAGGATCAGGTGATCGCTGCGATGGAGGGCTGGGTCACCTCGGATCACTACCATCTGCGCCGTCTGGTCAGCGAAGGCACCCGCCCGCGCCTGCCCTGGGGCCAGAAGGTGGCGATGGATCCGCTGCGGCCGCTGCCGTTTCTGGATCAGCTGCACAGCGATCCAACCCGCTATGTCACCCGGTCGGTTGCCAACCACCTGAACGATCTGGCAGCCCTGCATCCTGCAGAAATGATGGATCGGCTGGAGGTCTGGGACGGACAAGCAGCACAGCAGCCGAAGGAACGTGAATGGCTGACCAAACATGCGCTGCGCAACCTGATCAAGGCCGGCGACCCGCGGGCCATGGCCCTGCTGGGATTTCGTGCTGACGCCCCGGTCACAGGACAGATCACCGCCACGCCGGATCCAGTCAAAATTGACACGGCGGTCACGCTGGAAGTTACGCTGAGCAGTCCGGAAACAGTGCCGGTCCTTGTGGACTACGTGCTGCATTTCCACCGCCCCGGCGGCAAAACCGGGCGTAGAGTGCATAAACTGAAGCAGGCCAAAGTGCAGGCGGGCAAACCTCTGGTGCTGAAAAAGGCCCACAAGCTGAAAGGCAATGCCTCCACCTTCACCCTGCACCCCGGGCCGCATTGGGTGGAATTGCAGGTGAACGGTCGCATCCTCGCCGAAACCGGATTTGAGCTGATCGCCTAATCCCTCGTCTCCCTGTCTGACATTTCCCCACAATCGCGTGAGGCGCGGCAACAGGTGATTGCCCGCCTCAAAACACCGCTTTATCCCCTTCTGAACACAAGACTTTCGGGGAAGCACCATGAAACACGAAAACGTTCAGGATTATTACGGCAAAGTCCTGCAGGGCAGTGATGATCTGCAGACCAACGCCTGCTGTAGCCCGGCCGAAATGCCGCAATACGTCAAAGATGTACTGCGCAACGTGCATGATGAGGTGCTGACCCGCTACTACGGCTGCGGTCTGGTGATGCCCGAAGGTCTGGAAGGGGCGCGGGTGCTGGATCTGGGCTGCGGCGCGGGTCGCGATGTCTACGCGCTGGCCCAGCTGGTCGGCCCTGAAGGAGAGGTTGTGGGCGTCGATATGACGGCAGAGCAGCTGGCCGTCGCGCGCGACCATCAGGACTGGCATGCTGAGCGGTTCGGCTATGCCAATGTCGATTTCCGCGAAGGGTTCATTGAGAAACTGGATCAGCTGGGGCTGGAGCCAGGCAGTTTTGACGTGATCGTCTCAAACTGTGTGGTGAACCTGGCCACCGACAAACAGGCGGTGCTGAACGGCGCCTATCACCTGTTGAAACCCGGTGGCGAGATGTATTTTGCCGACGTCTATGCGGATCGCCGCGTTCCCAAAGCGATGGCCGAGGATGAGGTGCTTTATGGCGAATGCCTGTCCGGCGCCCTTTACTGGAACGATTTCCTCAGCTTTGCCCGCCGTGCAGGCTTTGACGATCCCCGTCTGGTGACACATCGCCCCCTGACCATTGAAAACCAGGTTCTGGAGGAGCGTGTTGCCCCGCTTTCCTTCACCTCAGCCACCTACCGTCTGTTCAAACTCAACGGGCTGGAACCGGCCTGCGAAGACTACGGTCAGGCGGTGATCTACAAAGGCACCCTGCCCCACGCGCCCCATCAGTTCGTCCTGGATGACCACCATGTGATTGAGGCCGGCAAGGTCTTCCCCGTCTGTGGCAACACCTGGAAAATGCTGGCCGAAACCCGACTGGCTGAACATTTCACCTTCATCGGGGACTTCTCAACCCATTACGGAATCTTCGAAGGTTGTGGCGGCGAAAGCCCGTTTGAACGCGATCTGGCCCAAGGCGCCGCACCCTGTTGCTGATCCCTTGTGCCAAGCCTTTTGGGTTGTTAAGGGTCGGCAAATCCCGATTGTTTTAATCGGACAGCCTGATTTGCCACCCGCCCCGGCCTGATCGCCGGCCAGACGCCCCAAGGATTGCCCTTGCTCACACCCGCGCCCCAGACCGCCCCCCGCCTTGAGATCCGCAATATGATGCGCAGTTTCGGCGGCACCCCGGTGGTCAATGACGTCTCACTCAAGGTGATGCCCGGTCAGGTGACCTGTCTGCTGGGCCCGTCGGGCTGCGGGAAATCCACTACGCTGCGGATGATCGCAGGGGTGGAGATGCAGGACAGCGGGGAGATCTACGTCGATGGTGAGCTGATCTGCGACACGGTGTTCCGCATCCCACCAGAACGGCGCAACATCGGGCTGATGTTTCAGGACTTCGCCCTGTTTCCGCATCTGACCGTCGGCGACAACGTCGCCTTTGGCCTGTCAGGCAGCAAAGCGGAAAAGCGCGCCCGTGTTGAGGAGCTCTTGGACAAGGTCGGCCTGCGCCGCTTCATCGATGGCTATCCCTATCTGCTGTCAGGCGGCGAGCAACAGCGTGTGGCGCTGGCCCGTGCGCTGGCCCCACGTCCCAAGATCATGTTGATGGATGAACCCTTCTCGGGCCTTGATAACCGGCTGCGCGATGACATCCGCGACCAGACGCTGGAACTGCTGAAAGCAGAAGACGCGGCAGTTCTGCTGGTGACCCATGAGCCGGAAGAAGCGATGCGCATGGCTGATGAAATTGCACTGATGCGCGGCGGTCGCATTGTGCAACAGGGCGCGCCCTATAATATCTACAACGCCCCCAAGGACCGTCAGGCCGTTTCTTTCTTTAGCGATATCAACGTGATCTGCGGCAAGGTTCAGGGCGCGCTGTGCGAAACCCCCTTTGGTCAGTTTCTGGCCCCCGGTGTGGCCGATGGCGGCGAAGTGGACATCGTGATCCGCCCGCAGCACCTGAAAATCGAATTTGATCGCAATGGCAAAGGCCCCGAGCCCACCCCACAGAACGGTGTCGCCGCCCGTGGTGAAGTGGTGCGTGCCCGTTTCATGGGATCGGAAAGCCTGGTGGAAATCCGCATGGATTACGATGGCTCCATCCTGAAAGCGACGGTGCCAAACGTGTTCCTGCCGCAACCGGGGCGCCCCTTGTGGCTGATGTTCCGTCGCGACCGCTGCTTTGTCTTTCCGCGCCAAAACGCCTGACGGGTCAAGCTGACCCCGATTTCCTACGCAGTTCTGGGTAGCGCCACAGGCGTTTTGGCCGCGCATTTGCACTGTTCTAGGAAAAATCCGCCCCTGCGGCGCATTGGTCCTTCCAACAGAGGGGTTGAGCCATTAGATACGGAAGGTGAATTTCGACGGGGCCGATCAGCGCGGACCCGTAGCAAGGGAGAGACACTATGCTGAACAATATCGGCCTTCCCGGCCTTCTTCTGATCGCCGTTGTGGTGCTGGTACTTTTCGGTCGCGGCAAGATCAGCTCGCTGATGGGTGAAGTTGGCAAAGGCATCACCTCGTTCAAGCGCGGCGTCAACGAAGGCAAAGCGGAACTGGAAGACCAGGCCGAAGCTGCCAAAGACGTGACCCCGGAGACCGAAAAAGACAAGGCCTAAGCCATGTTCGATCTGGGCATGACCGAACTCCTGGTGATCGGCATTGTGGCGCTGATCGTCGTCGGACCCAAAGACCTGCCGATGTTGTTCCGCTCTGTCGGACGTTTCGTCGGCAAAGCCAAAGGCATGGCGCGCGAGTTTAGCCGCGCGATGGATCAGGCCGCAGATGAATCCGGAATGAAAGAGGTCAGTCAAAGCCTGAAAGCGGCGACAAACCCCACTCAATTTGGGATGGATAAGGTCAAGGAAGCCACCGACAGTTTCACCAAGTGGGAACCTGACGCCGAGGGCACCCTGTCTGATGAGCGCGCCGATGCGGCCCGCAAGATCCACGACGCCACCGCCAAAAAGGCACAAGAACGTCAGGAAGCTGCTGCCGCTGAGGCTGCCGCAGATGCCGAAGCCGCCAAACCGGCTGACGCAGCCCCTGACACCAAGGCCCAAGGATAAGCCATGAGCAACTCTAACGAGCTGGAGGATTCCAGCGCCCCGCTGATCGAGCATCTGGCCGAGCTGCGTACCCGGTTGATCCGGTCTGTGCTGGCCTTCCTCGTTGGCATGGTGATCTGCTTTGCCTTTGGCGGGCAGCTGCTGGACTTCCTGCTGGATCCGATTGAGAAAACCATGCGGGATTTGGGCAACCCCAATCCGGTGATGCAATACACCGCCCCGCAGGAATATTTCTTCACCCTGATCCGCATCTCGATGGTGGGTGGTCTGGCACTGGCCTTCCCGGTGATCGGCTACCAGCTGTGGCGCTTTGTGGCGCCGGGTCTCTACAAGAATGAGAAAAACGCCTTCCTGCCCTTCCTCATCGCTTCGCCGGCGTTGTTCCTATTGGGCGCGGCCTTTTCGCATTATGTGGTGATCCCGCTGGCGATGGCCTTCTTCCTGGGCTTTGCAGATTTCCCCTCCTTCGTGTCGGCCATTCTGGTTGGCGAAGAGGTCGAAGGCTCGATGGAAGCCGCCAAAGAAGGCATCGACATTGTCTTCAACGGCAAGGTCAACGAAAGCCTCGACATCACCTTGAAGATGATCGTGGCCTTTGGCCTGTGTTTCCAGCTGCCGGTTCTGCTGACCCTGATGGGCAAGGCCGGGCTGGCCTCGGCCGCCGGGCTGCGCAACACACGCAAATATGCGGTTGTTGGCATCCTGACCGTCGCCGCGCTGGTGACCCCGCCGGATGTGACCACACAGCTGATCCTGTTCACCGTTGTTTACGGCCTCTATGAGATTTCGATCTTCCTTGTGGCCCGGGTGGAAACCAAACGCGAAGCGCAACTGCGGGCGGAGGGTTACTATGATGACGAAGAAGAGTTTGACGATCCGCTAATGGCTGAGTTTGACGCCGATGAGGCAGAAAACGCTAAGGAAAGCGACAAGTGAAAAAGACCGTAAAACGTATTGCAGAGGCGCTGGAGCGAATGGCTCCGGCGCCTCTTTCTGCACCTGACTTCGCCTCTGCGGATGCTTTTGTTTGGCATGTGGAACCTGACCGCCTGGAACCGGTAGCCAAAGTGAACCGGGTGGACCTGTCGCTGCTGGTTGGCGTCGATCGCACCCGCGAGACCCTGCTGGCCAACACGTTGCAGTTTGCCAAAGGTTTGCCCGCCAACAACGCCCTCCTCTGGGGGTCGCGCGGCATGGGTAAATCCTCCATCGTGAAGGCCATTCACGCCGAGGTGCTGCGTCAGGGCCATGATCTGAAGATCGTGGAACTGCAACGCGAGGATCTGCCGTCTGTGTCGCGGCTGATGAACCTGCTGCGCGCCTCAGAGGCGCGGTTCCTGTTGTTCTGTGATGACCTCAGCTTTGGCCATGATGACCAGCATTACAAATCGCTGAAGGCGGTTCTGGATGGCGGCATCGAAGGGCGGCCCGACAATGTAGTGTTCTACGCCACCTCCAACCGGCGCCACCTGATGCCGCGCGATATGATCGAGAACGAACGCTCCAGCGCCATCAACCCGTCTGAGGCGGTTGAGGAGAAGGTTTCCCTGTCGGATCGCTTTGGCCTTTGGCTGGGCTTCCACCCCTGTTCGCAGGATGACTACCTCGACATGATCCGCGGCTACTGCAAGGCCTATGGCGTAGAGATCGACGAAGAGACGCTCTGGGCGGAAGCTATCGAATGGCAGGCCACTCGCGGCGCCCGGTCAGGCCGTGTGGCATGGCAATACTTCACCGACCTCGCAGGTCGGCGTGGTGTGGTTATCAACGGGTGAAAGCCAACGAAGCCCACTTAGTCACTGGCGATCACCTGCGCACGAACCGAGGGGCGAAGCAAAGCGCCCGCCCCGTGGGGGCGGTTCGGGCGCTGCCAAATCAAAGATTTGGCATTATTCTGTTTCACACTCCCAATCAAAAAAGGCGCCCCCGTTCGGAGCGCCTTTCTTTTACTCAGGGTATCTACCTCACGCCGACAGGCGCGAGATGACCACTGTGACCTCTGGCTTCTTGCCGATCTCCCCCATGGCCGAACGGCGGGTGATCTTGCGCAGCTCATCTTCCAGCTTGTCGTCATCGTCCAGCGTCCGCTGTGCGGCACGGCCCATGAACTGGTTCAGGTCTTCCTCCAGCACATCGACCAGTGGCGCGTTGGACTTGCCGGTTTCGGCCAGGCCCTTCAGCTCACACCAGGGATCGCCCAGCGGCTCATTGTCCTCATCCAGGATAACAGTGACCAACACGTGGCCGTTCAGCGCCATGCGGATCCGATCCCGCACGATGCCATCCAGCGCGCCATATTGCACTGAGCCATCCAGATAAGTGCGCCCGGTTTCCACATAGTCGCAGACCTTAGGCTCCGGCCCCGACAGGTCCAGCATGGTGCCGTTGACCGCGATGGTGGCGGGGTAGCCGTTGCTTTGAGCCAGTTTGGTATGTTCCCGCAGGTGACGGTGTTCGCCATGCATCGGCACGATCATCTCAGGATGCACCAGCTTGTGCATCTCGATCAGATCGGGGCGGTTGGCGTGGCCGGAAACGTGATAACGCCCGCCGTGATCATCCACCACATCAACACCCATCTCCGAGAACTGGTTCATGATGCGGATCACGCCCCGTTCATTGCCCGGAATGGTCTTGGAGGAGAACAGGAACATGTCCCCCTCTTTCAGGCTGATGCCATTGTATTTGCCATTGGCCAGCTGGGCCGAGGCCGCGCGGCGTTCGCCCTGTGACCCGGTCACCAAGAGCATCAGGTTTTCCCGCGGAATGTCACGTGCCTCTTCGGCAGACACCACCTTGGGGAAGTCAGCCAGCACACCGGTGGTGATCGCCGCCTCAATCATCCGGCGCATGGCCCGGCCCATCAGGCAGATTGACCGCCCTGCCCGCACGCCGGCCTCAGCCAGGGTTTTCACCCGCGCGACGTTAGAGGCAAATGTGGTCGCCACAACCATGCCCGGCGCCTCAGCCACCAGCGCAGTGATCTCATCACCGATGGAGGCTTCCGAACGACCGGGCTGCGGGCTGAACACATTGGTGCTGTCACAGATCAGCGCTTTCACACCTTTCTTGGCCACTGTCGCCCAGAGGTCAGGATCAAAAGGCTCGCCCACGATGGGGGTCTTATCCAGTTTGAAATCGCCGGTATGGATCAACCGCCCCTTGGGCGTGTCGATGATCAAGGCCGAGCTTTCGGGGATCGAATGTGACATTGGCAGGAAGGCCACCTCAAAATCACCCACCTTCACACTTTCCGGCAATGGCGAGACGGTGCGCAGCACGCTGTCCGAAAAGCCATATTCTGCCAGCTTGTGCCGTGCGATATTTGCGGTGAAGGCCCGGGCAAAGATCGGCGCGCCCAGACGCTCATAAAGATGGCCCACAGCGCCGACATGGTCTTCGTGGGCATGGGTGATGAAGATCGCGTCAAGGCGATCCTTGCGCTCTTCCAGCCAGGCGATATCCGGCAGGATCAGGTCCACGCCCGGCGTGCCGTCCATATCCGGGAAGGTCACGCCCAGATCCACAAGGATCAGGCGTTCCTGATCCTTGGGGCCGTAGCCATAGACGTAACAGTTCATTCCAATCTCCCCCGCGCCGCCGAGGGGAAGATAGATCAGGCGCTGGCTGCTCATATGTTGCCTTGGTCCTTATTGTATTTGTGGATCACGGTCAGGCCGTGCATGGTCAGGTCATCCTCGATGGTGTCAAATAGGTGATCGCCCTTCTCAAACAAGGGGGCCAGACCACCGGTGCCAATGACTTTCATCGGATGACCGTATTCTGACTTGATTCGCGTAATGATGCCTTCGATCAGGCCGGTATAGCCCCAAAAGACGCCGGATTGAATGCAGCCGACCGTATTGGTGCCAATGACCTTCTCTGGCTGGCTGACATCCACATGCGGCAGCGCCGCCGCGCCGGAGTGCAGCGCCTCAAGGCTGAGGTTCACACCCGGCGCAATCACGCCGCCCACATAGGCGCCATCCTCGGCCACCACGTCAAAGTTGGTCGCAGTACCAAAGTCGACCACAACCACATTGCCGCCATGGCGCTCATACGCCGCCACCGCATTGGCCAGACGATCGGGGCCCGGCTGGGTGCCCTGATCCACCCGCGGCGTCTGCGGCAACAGGCAATCGGGCTTGCCCACCACCAGCGGGCGGCAGCCAAAGAACCGGTCAGCAAAGACGCGCAGGTTCCACACCACCCGTGGCACGGTTGAGGAAATCACCACATCGGTGATCTTGGCTTTGATGCCGTAGTGATTGATCAGCGTCGAATACCAGGTGAAATAGGCATCCGCGGTGCGGGCATGGTGGGTGGAGGTGCGCAGGGTGCACAGGAATTTTTCCCCGTCCCAGATTGAGAACACCGTATTTGTATTGCCGCAGTCGATGGCCAGAAGCATGAACGCCCCCCGTGGATGCTTCAGAAGAAAATGTCAGCGGCCGCGATGGTTTCGCGACCTTTTGCGGTGGATAGGACAAGATTGCCCGCCGCGTCTACCGTCTCGAAGGTGCCGGTGCGTTCATCGCGCATGCTGCGTGCTGTAATCACCTCACCCAGACGGGCCGCGCGATCCAGCCACAGGGCGCGGATCGGCTCAAACCCGTAGATGCGGAACTGCGCCTCATGATGGGCATAGGCCGGGGCCAGCGCGTCCAGAAACTCCTCCGGTGACACCGCAATCCCGGTTTCTGACAGGAGCGATACTGGCCGGACAGCCCCCTCCTCCACCTGATCGGCGCCCGGGGCTTCTTTCAGGTTCACCCCGATCCCAATGCCGATGTGGCGGATGTCGCGCGCCATGCCGACGCTTTCCAACAGAATGCCAGCGACCTTGCCGCCGTTCAGCAACACGTCATTGGGCCATTTCAGGCTCAGCCCCTGCGGCCGGCCTGTGACCGCAACAAAGGCATCATAAAGCGCCAGGGAGGCCACGAAACTGCGCAGCGCAACCACCTCGGGCGGTTCCGTCGGATGCAGCACCAGCGTGGCGGCAAAGTTGCCCACCGGATTGACCCAGGCCCGGCCGCGCCGACCACGTCCTGCGGTCTGCTCCAGCGCCAATATCCACTCCGGCCCCGCCAGATCATCAGCGATCCGTGCCGCCTCTGCGTTGGTGCTATCGATGCTTGCCAGCACCCGTTTTCCGTAACCGTCCGGCCAATCCTGCATGAGGTCTGCCTTTCATCGTTCCCAAAATACTCCCGCCGGAGGCATGCCGCGCTAGCGGCAATAAACCCAGCGAAAATGACACGGCGCGCCCGAGTGTCCCCGCGCGCGCCCGTAAATCTTGCAAGTTCGGGGCCATCTTGGCCCTGCGGCTTAAGGCTGCAGCGCTTAGTTGACCAGCGTCGCGGCGGCGGCTTCGGCCCAGGCTTCAACGCCCAAGAGGTTCACACCGGGCAGCCAAGCCAGACCGATGATCACGGCCGAGACCATCAACAGCCCCCAGAGCACCGGCTGCGCACCGCTGTCGAGGCTCTCCTCGCTCTCGTCACCGAAGTACATGTAGTAGACGATCCGCAGGTAGTAGAAGGCGCCGATGACCGAGGCCACAACACCCAGCACCGCCAGCCAGATCAGACCGGCCTCATAAGCGGCCTGCAGCACGTAGAACTTGCCAAAGAAGCCCACCATCGGCGGCACACCTGCCAGCGAGAACAAGAGAACCAGCATCGCCAGCGCTTTGCCCGGCTCCCGTTTGGCATACATGTTCAGTGCGTTGATATCGGTGACCGGCTGGCCGTCTTTCTCCATCGTCAGGATGAAGGCGAAGGTGCCGATGTTCATCGTGACATAGATCACCATGTAAATCAGCAGCGCCTGCACACCAAAGGCCGTGCCTGCCGCCAGACCCATCATCGCATAACCCATATGGGCGATCGAGGAATAGGCCATCAGACGTTTGATGTTGGTCTGACCAATCGCAGCCACAGCACCGAGGAACATCGACAAGAGCGACAACAGCGCCACAACCTGCTGCCAGTCCTTGGTGACACCGCCAAAGGCGTCATGCAGCACCCGGGCAAACAGCGCCATTGCGGCGATCTTGGGGGCGGTTGCAAAAAACGCAGTGACCGGGGTGGGCGCGCCTTCGTAAACGTCCGGCGTCCACATGTGGAACGGCACCGCCGAGATCTTGAACGCCAGGCCCGAGATCACCAGCACCAGACCAAACAGCAGCCCCAGCGAGGCATGCCCGCCCGATGCGGCCTCAATGATGCCCGAAAACAGCGTGGTGCCCGAGAAACCATAGACCAGCGACGAGCCAAACAGCAGCAGGCCAGAGCTGAGCGAGCCCAGCACGAAATACTTCAGACCCGCCTCAGTGGATTTGACGCTGTCACGGCGCAGCGAGGCGATCACGTAGAGCGCCAGAGACTGCAGTTCCAGCCCCAGATACAGCGCCATCAGGTCACCGGCAGACACCATGACCATCATGCCGACAACAGCCAGCGCCATCAGCATCGGATATTCAAACCGCAGCATGTCGCGGCGGCTCATATACTCCTGGCTCATCACCAGAATGGCCGCAGCGCTCAGCAGGATGGCAACCTTGGCAAAGCGGGCAAAGGCATCGTCATTGTACATGCCGTCAAAGGCCACGTGGCTGCCGCTGCCCGACATGCCAATCCATGCCGCCAGCAGCACAAAGACCAATGCGGTGGTCCATGTCAGCAGCGGGCCCAGCTTGTCCTTGCCGGTGTAGACCGCAAAAACCAGCCCCAGCATCGCGTAAACGGACAGCAGGATTTCCGGCAGGATAATGTTCAGATCAGCCTGGATCATCTCTCAGGGCTCCCGTTAGTGCGATACGGCCACGGCGGTGGCGCTTGGCGCCTCCGCGAGGGCCAGTTGGTAGTTGTTGATCAGCGCCTCAACCGACGGGCCGATGATATCGGTGACCAGTGGCGGATAGACCCCCAAGAGCAGCGTCATGACAACCAGCGGCGCAAAGATCGCGCGTTCGCGGACGGTCATGTCGCTGATGGTCTTGAGGCTTTCCTTGATCAGGTCACCCATCACCACGCGGCGGTAGAGCCACAGCGCATAGGCTGCCGACAGGATCACGCCTGAGGTGGCGATCATGGCAACCCAGGTGTTGACCTGGAAGACGCCCATCAGGGTCAGGAATTCACCGACAAAGCCCGAGGTGCCCGGCAGGCCGACGTTGGCCATGGTGAAGAACATGAAGATCAGCGCATAAGCCGGCATCCGGTTGACCAGACCGCCGTAGGCGTCGATCTCACGGGTGTGCATCCGGTCGTAGATCACGCCCACGCACAGGAACAGCGCGCCCGAGATGAAGCCGTGGCTGATCATCTGGAAGATCGCACCGTCAATGCCCTGCTGGTTGGCCGCAAAGATCCCCATGGTCACATACCCCATGTGAGCCACCGAGGAATAGGCGATCAGCTTTTTCATGTCTTCCTGCACCAGCGCCACCAGAGAGGTGTAGACGATGGCAATCGCCGACATCCACAGAACCAGCGGTGTCATCACGTCAGCGCCAATGGGGAACATCGGCAGGCTGAACCGCAGGAAGCCGTAGCCACCCATCTTCAGCAGGATCGCGGCCAGCACCACCGAACCGGCCGTTGGGGCCTGAACGTGGGCATCGGGCAGCCAGGTGTGGACCGGCCACATCGGCATTTTCACCGCGAAGCTGGCAAAGAAGGCCAGGAACAGCAGCGTCTGCATACCACCGACAACGTAGATACCCAGCACCTCAAAGCCTTCGGCCTCAAACGAATGGGTCATCAGCGAGGTTGCTTCGCCACAGGCTGCGATACAGGTGGTGCCCGCATCCACATACATGCCCACCATCGCCACCAGCATCAGCACCGAGCCAAGGAAGGTGTAGAGGAAGAACTTGAACGAAGCGTAAATACGGTTGGCGCCGCCCCAGATGCCAATGATCAGGAACATCGGGATCAGCCCGGCCTCAAAGAACAGGTAGAACAGCACCAGATCCAGCGCCATGAAGACACCCAGCATCAGGGTCTCCAGCAGCAGGAAGGCGATCATGTATTCTTTGACGCGGCTCTTCACATCCCAGCTGGCCCAGATGACCAGCGGCATCATGAAGGTGGTCAGCATGACAAAAAGCACGGAAATGCCATCCACACCCAAGCGGTAGCTCAGGCCCAGGATCCATTCGCGGCTTTCGACGAACTGGAACCCGGTGTTGGATGGATCAAACTCGGCCAGGATGAACAGCGACACCAGGAAGGTGATCGATGTGGTCACCAGCGCCACCCATTTCGCGTTGCGCTGTGCAGGCGCATCGGACCCGCGCAGGAACACGGCCAGAATGACCGCCCCCAGCGCCGGGATAAAGGTGACCAGAGAGAGCAAACTATCAGACATTAGTGCGCTCCTCCGCTGAGCGTCATCCAGGTGATCAGTGCAACGATGCCAAGCACCATCGCAAAGGCATAAGTGAAGATGTAGCCAGACTGCGCCTTGCCCGCGAGGCGGGTAAAGAAGGGCACGATGCCCATGGCCACACCGTTGAGGAAGCCGTCAATGACCGCGCCATCACCGCGTTTCCACAGGAAACGACCCAGCGCCTGCGCAGGCTTCACAAAGAGGAAATCGTAGATCTCATCAAAGTACCATTTGTTCAGCAGGAACAGGTACAGCGGACGGTTTGCCGCCGCCACACGCGCGGGCATCGAAGGGTTCCAGATGTAAAACCACAGCGCCACGATGAAGCCGGTGAGCATGGCAATGAACGGGCTGATCTTGACCCATTTCGGGACATAATGCGCCTCGTTCAGGACGTCATTGTCGACGCCCGCATAGATCGCACCGTCGCCGGGGTTGCCGGCCAGTACGTAGTGCGGTTTGGCGTCTTTTCCGTGATCGCCCTTGGCCGCACCATGGTCATCTTTGGCGTGGTCATCTTTAGCATGCTCATCATGATGCGCTTCCGCATGGTAGGGCACGCCGAACCACTTGGCGACCTGATCGGTCTTGCCGAAGAAAACATTATACCACAGCATACCGGCCAGCACCGCACCAACAGCCAGAACGCCAAGTGGGATCAGCATCACGGTCGGGCTTTCATGAGCGTGTTCGTGGGTGTGCTTATCGCCGCGCTGTTCGCCGTAGAAGGTCAGGAACATCAGACGCCACGAGTAGAACGAAGTGAACAGCGCAGCGATCACCAGCATCCAGAAGGCATAGCCGCCATTGGTGCCGGCATAAGCTGCCTCGATCACCGCGTCCTTGGACAGGAAGCCGGCGAAACCGATGGTGGTCAGCGGGATACCGACACCTGTGATGGCCAGCGTGCCGATCATCATCGCCCAATAGGTCAGGGGCAGTTTCTTACGCAGACCGCCATAGTTCCGCATGTCCTGCTCGTGGTGCATCCCGTGGATCACGGAGCCCGCGCCAAGGAACAGCATCGCCTTAAAGAAGGCGTGGGTGAACAGGTGGAACATCGCAACCGAATAGACGCCCACACCAGCCGCCACAAACATGTAGCCCAGCTGCGAACAGGTCGAATAGGCGATCACACGTTTGATGTCGTTCTGCACCAGACCAACGGTCGCTGCAAAAAACGCTGTGGTCGCGCCGAGGAAGGTGATGAAGGCCGTGGCCTCAGGCGCAAATTCCATCAGCGGCGACATGCGGCAGACCAGGAACACACCTGCGGTCACCATGGTGGCGGCGTGGATCAGCGCCGACACAGGGGTCGGACCTTCCATCGCGTCGGGCAACCAGGTGTGCAGGATCAGCTGTGCCGATTTCCCCATCGCGCCGACGAACAGCAGGAAGGCCAGAAGGTTGGCCGCGTTCCAGTCGGTCCACAGGAAGGTGATGGTGGTTTCTGCCAGTTCCGGTGCAGAGGCAAAGATCACATCAAACGAAATGCTGTCGGTCAGCAGGAACAGGCCAAAGATCCCCAGCGCGAAGCCGAAGTCACCGACACGGTTCACCACGAAAGCCTTGATCGCTGCCGCATTGGCCGAAGGTTTCTTGTAGTAAAAGCCGATCAGCAGGTAGGAGGCGACGCCCACACCTTCCCAGCCAAAGAACATCTGCACCAGGTTGTCCGAGGTGACCAGCATCAGCATGGCAAAGGTAAAGAACGACAGGTAAGCAAAGAAGCGGGCCTTATAGTGCTCGCCCTCTTTCCACGCATGGTCATGCGCCATGTAGCCAAAGCTATAAAGGTGCACCAGCGCCGAAACCGAGGTCACCACCACCAGCATGATCGAAGTCAGCCGGTCCAGACGGATCGACCAGGCGGTGTCCAGCGTGCCGGACTGGATGAAGTCCAGGATATGGATCTGCTGGGTCACCGACGCATCATGCGTCAGGAACACGATCCAGCTGAGCAGCGCGGCCAGAAACAGCAGACCGGTGGTGACGAACTGCGCGCCCTTCTCACCGATGATGCGCCAGCCAAAACCGCCGATAAGCGCCCCAATGAGGGGTGCAAAGAGGATAATCTTTTCCATCTGGCTCAGCCTTTCATCACGTTAACGTCTTCCACCGCGATGGTGCCGCGGTTGCGGAAGAAGCAGACCAGGATCGCCAGGCCAATCGCCGCCTCAGCGGCTGCGACGGTCAGCACAAACAATGTGAAGACCTGCCCGACCAGATCGCCAAGGAAGCTGGAGAAGGCCACCAGATTGATGTTCACCGACAGGAGCATCAATTCGATGCTCATCAACAGGATGATGATGTTTTTCCGGTTCAGAAAGAGACCGAAGATGCCGATGACGAATAGCGCCGAGGCCACCGTCAGGTAATGTTCAAGTCCAATCATGTCCGCCCCTCTTTCTTAGCGGTCGTTTTTATCGCGGCGACCAGCGCCACAGTTATTGCAAGCCAACCCCACCAGGCCATTACAGGCCCTGCCCCGGTTTGACGTCCTTCAGTTCCATCGCCTCGGCCGGGTCACGCCACATCTGGTGCAGCACGTTCTGGCGCTTGACGTTGGTGCGGTGGCGCAGTGTCAGCACGATCGCCCCGATCATCGCGACCAGCAGCACCAGACCGGAGAGTTGGAACAGCAGGAAGTATTTGTCGTAGATCAGCACCCCCAGCGCGGCGGTGTTCTGCATGTCCGCCGGTGCAACTGCGGCGCGGTTGTCCATCGCGTGTTCCGCATAGTCCCAGGCGCCATAGGCCAGGCCGAACTGCATCAGCAGAACCACACCGATCAGCAGCGCGATGGGCATGTATTTCGCCATTTCCGCCTTCAGTTCGGCAAATTCGACGTCCAGCATCATCACCACAAAGAGGAACAGAACCGCAACCGCCCCCACGTAGACGATGATCAAGAGCATCGCCACAAACTCGGCCCCGAGCAGCACAAACAGCCCCGCCGAGCTGAGGAAGGCCAGGATCAACCACAGCACCGAGTGCACCGGGTTGCGGCTGATCACGGTGAACAGCCCGCCGGTGACGGCGCAGATTGCGAACAGGTAGAATGCCAATGCTGCAATCGTCATGTCTCTTTGTCCTCTTTGTCAGCCATGACCTCACGGGCACAATCCATTGCCTTGGTCATGGCGGGTATGCCGGCAAACATCGACATCTGGGCGATGGTCTCGGCGATTTCGTCTTCTGTGGCCCCGGCTTCCAGTGCGTGTCGCACTGTCATCCGCAAGCCTGTTTCATTTTGCGCGCCCTGCATGGTCAGCCCTGCCAACGTCAGGAGCAGCCGCGTTTTGGCATCCAGACCATCATTGCTGATCCCTTTGCCAAAGGTCATCTCCATGAATTCCTTGGGCATGGTGGGCCAAAGTGCCTCGAACCCTTTGAAGGCTTCGGTGGGCGAAAAGCTTTCCAGCGCCGGATTCATTGCCTTGGCCATGGTCTGCGCCTGCGCACTCATCTGCGCCATCATCAGCTCAAAGGGGGATTTGCTGTCGCTCATTTGACCCCTTCCAGCCGGGCGGTCAGATCCGCCATGGCGTTTTCCCAACCGCTGCTGTCACCGCTTTCGGCCCAAAGCTCAGCCAATTCCGAGGCCTCACCACTGATCCGGGCCAGTGCCACCAGCGCCAGCGCCGGCAGATCATCATGTTCGGCAACCTGTTCGGAATGTTCGCCAACGGTTTCGGCAACGTCTGAGCCAAGCTCACCGCCTGCATCAAAGGCCAAGGCTACGATTTCAGCGGCAGCGCGGGCTGCGGTGCCCAGATCCATTTCGATATAGTCACCCGGTTCCAGGTCGATCACATCCTGAAGGGCACTACGCACAGCTTCGACGCCCGCAGCGGAATACTCCTCTTCGATCCAGTCGAGAGCAGTGTCGTCTTCAAATGTGCCTACGCCCCAAGCGCCCATGATCTATACCCCTTACACAGCGCCCTTAACGGTAGGGCGCATCCAGTTCCAAGTTACGTGCGATTTCCGCTTCCCATCGCTCACCGTTCTCAAGGAGTTTGGCCTTGTCGTAGAACAGTTCTTCGCGGGTTTCGGTCGCGAACTCAAAGTTCGGACCTTCCACAATGGCATCCACCGGGCAGGCCTCTTGGCAGAAGCCGCAGTAGATGCATTTGGTCATATCGATATCATAGCGGGTGGTCCGGCGTGATCCATCATCGCGCGGTTCCGCGTCGATGGTGATCGCCTGCGCCGGGCAGATCGCTTCGCACAGCTTACAGGCGATGCAGCGTTCTTCCCCGTTCGGATAGCGACGCAGCGCATGTTCCCCGCGGAAACGAGGTGAAAGCGGCCCCTTTTCATGCGGGTAGTTCAGGGTGGATTTGGGTGCGAAGAAGTACTTCAGCCCCAGTTTGAACCCTTTGATGAAATCCGACAGCAGGAAGTAGCCAGCCGCGCGTTTATAGTCGACGTTTGCCATGTGCTTAGCCCCCAATCGCCCAGCGGGCATAGGCGCCGCCGAAGGCTTCGAATTTTGCAAGGAATGCGACGATCACCACCCAGCCCAGCGACAGCGGCAGGAACACTTTCCAACCGATGCGCATCAGCTGGTCGTAGCGGTAGCGCGGGGTGATCGCCTTCACCATTGCGAAGATGAAGAAGAAGAACGCCATCTTGGCCACCATCCACAGCACGCCATCCGGCAGGCCCGGGATCGGCGACAGCCAGCCACCAAAGAACAGCAGCGAAGTCAGCGCGCACATCAGGAAGATGGCGATATATTCGCCTGCCATGAACAGCAGGAACGGCGTTGCCGAATATTCCACCTGATAGCCGGCCACCAGTTCGGATTCCGCTTCGGGCAGGTCAAACGGCGGACGGTTGGTTTCCGCCAGACAGCTGATGAAGAACAGGAAGACCATCGGGAAATGCGGCAGCCAGTACCAGCTGAAGAAGCCGTAATCGCCATCCTGCGCGCGCACGATGTCACCGAAGTTCATCGAACCGGTGGAGATGATGATGCCGATGATGATCAGACCCAGAGACACCTCATAGGAAATCATCTGTGCAGCAGAACGCAGCGAGCCGAGGAACGGGTATTTCGAGTTCGACGCCCAGCCGCCCATGATCACGCCGTAAACCTCAAGCGAGGAAACCGCGAAGACGAAGAGGATCGCGACGTTGATGTCGCTCAGCACCCAGCCGTCATTGAACGGGATCACCGCCCAGGCGATCATCGCCAGAACAAAGCTCAGCATCGGCGCCAGGAAGAAGACCGGCTTGTCCGCGCCTGCGGGCACCACCACTTCTTTCACCACATATTTCAGCGCATCCGCCACCGATTGCAGCAGGCCAAAGGCGCCCACCACGTTCGGCCCGCGACGCATCTGCACCGCGGCCCAGATTTTCCGGTCCCCGTAAACCAGGAACAGCAGCGAAATCATCACAAAGGCCACCACAGCCAGACACTGGGCCACGATGATGATCGCTATTCCGAAGGGGGTGGTAAAAAACTCTGCCATTAGGTCCTCACACCGTCGGTATTCCGTTTTCGACGCAGTGATCGACAACGGTTTCCGCATCGATCGTTTTGGCGCCGCGCGGCAAGTCGGGGGAAATGGTATAAACCGCATCCGCCCGCCATAGGCCGCCCTGTTGCTCTACATTCGTGCGGACATGCCGCGCGAAACTAAATCCACGGATCAGCGTATATTGTGCGGCTGCACATTGCGCATAATCCTCTACATCCGTTGGTCCGCGTGCCCCGTCCATCGCGACGAGGAAGCTGACCAGATCGCCTTCCAGCAACCGCGTGTCCACACCCTGATAGTCTGGCACGAACGCCAGTGCGTCGGGCTGCGATGCCTCGCAACCCGCAACGGTCAACGCCGCTGTCAGGGATATGATCGCGGTGCGGATCATCACTCAGCCGCCACCTGCTGCACGCCGCGCGCCTTTGCGCCGGCCGACAGTTCCGCCATCAGGCTGGAGGCGCGTGCGATCGGGTTCGTCAGGTAGAAGTCTTTGACTGCGTTGACGAAATCAGCCTTGCCCAGCTTATCCTGCGGCAGCGAGACCCATTCGTTTTCGGCAACCTGATCCACCTTGGCCAGATGCGGCACCGCCGCAACCAGCGCCTGACGCAGTTGGGCTAGGCTGTCCCAGGGCTGGGCCGCGCCCAGTTCTGCCGACAGCGCCCGCAGGATCGCCCAGTTTTCTTTCGCTTCACCCGGTGCAAAGCCAGCGCGCAGCGCCAGCTGCGGGCGGCCTTCGGTGTTCACGAACAGGCCGTTTTCCTCGGTATAGGCGGCGGCGGGCAGGATCACATCGGCGCGGTGTGCGCCGCGATCGCCGTGGCTGCCCTGATAGATCACAAAGGCACCCGCATCGATTTCCACCTCATCGGCGCCAAGGTTGTAGATCACCTCTGCCCCGTTGGTGGCGGCCTCAACCCCACCTTCGGTCACTGCGCCAACGTCCATCGCGCCCACACGGGCGGCGGCAGTGTGCAGGATCATCAGCTTGGACCCGGTGTCTTCCGCCAGCTTCTGAGCCGCGGCCAGAACTGCCAGACCATCAGCTTCGCGCAGGGCGCCCTGCCCCACGATCACCACCGAAGGCGCGTCTTTCACCGCGCCGTAGTCCCGGCCGACGATGCTGTCCAGCGCCGCGCGATCGGTGCCCACATGGGCGTATTCATAGGTCAGATCAACCGCTTCGCCGACGAGGCCAATGTTGGCGCCGTTAAGCCAGGCCTTACGGATCCGGGCGTTCAGCACCGGCGCTTCCTCGCGCGGGTTGGTGCCGATCAGCTGGATGAACTTGGCGTCATCAATGTCTTCAATGGTGGCGTTGCCGACATAGCCGAAACGGCTGTCAATCGGCAGGCGCGCCTTGTCGGTGCGGCATTCGACGTTGCCGCCCAGACCTTCGATCAGGTTCTTCAGTGCGAAAGCGGCTTCAACAGGCACCAGATCACCGATCAGACCGGCAACCTTTTTGCCCTTCATCGCTGCAGCGGCGGCACCGAGCGCCTCGCCCCAGGAGGCTTTGCGCAGTTTGCCGTTTTCACGAATGTAAGGCACGTCCAGACGCTGGCGGCGCAGACCGTCCCAGACAAACCGGGTTTTGTCCGAAATCCACTCTTCGTTCACACCATCATGGTTGCGCGGCAGGATCCGCATCACTTCGCGGCCTTTGGTGTCCACACGGATGTTGGAGCCAAGCGCATCCATCACATCAATGCTTTCGGTTTTGGTCAGCTCCCACGGGCGGGCGGTGAAGGCATAGGGTTTCGAGGTCAGCGCCCCCACCGGGCAGAGGTCAATGATGTTGCCTTGCAGGTTGCTGTCCAGTGTTTCGTTCAGGTAGCTGGTGATCTCAGCATCTTCGCCGCGGCCGGTCTGGCCCATCTGAGTGATGCCAGCCACCTCGGTGGTGAAACGCACACAACGGGTGCAGCTGATGCAGCGGGTCATCGCGGTCGACACCAGCGGGCCGAGGTTGAGATCGTCCACCGCGCGTTTGCCTTCGGTAAAGCGGGTTTCCGAGATACCATAGGCCATCGCCTGATCCTGCAGGTCGCATTCGCCCCCCTGGTCGCAGATCGGGCAATCCAGCGGGTGGTTGATTAGCATGAACTCCATCACCCCTTCACGCGCCTTCTTGACCATTGGCGAATTGGTTTTCACCACCGGCGGCTGACCTTCGGGGCCAGGACGCAGGTCACGCACCTGCATCGCACAGGAGGCCGCCGGTTTCGGCGGTCCCCCAACAACTTCGACCAAACACATGCGGCAGTTGCCCGCAATCGACAGACGCTCATGGTAGCAGAACCGCGGGATCTCTACCCCGGCCTGTTCACAGGCCTGGATAAGAGTCATCGCGCCTTCGACTTCGATCTCCTGATCGTCAATGACGATTTTGCGTAGGTCGGTCATCTTGCCTCACTTAGCTTTCAACAGGACTCCAATCTGGCTGCTGGCAGCGATCTCGGCATGGCCGAGGCTACACAGGTCAGCAGATTGAGTGGGGTTCAACCCCTTGGATTTCACATATGCCTCGCCGATGGACCGGATCCGGGCCTCTTCGGTGTCGCTGTCGACATAGGCTTTGATTTCGGCATTGCTGTAGCCAAGCGCCTTGGCCCGGTTGCGCAATGAATTGAGGAAGGTCAGCCCCTTGAAGGTGCGGGCATCGATCTCATCACATTTGTCAGAAATCTCAATCGCCAACGCGACCCAGAGCATGTTGTTGTCAATCTCAGCCACGTCCCGCAGCGGCGGTTTGGCGGTGGCATGGCTGGCTGCCGCACTCAGAACCAGGGACAGAGCGGCTGCAGTCATCATCATACGCATGGGGCATCTCCTTTGTACTCACGCGAAACCAGGGCGGCCGAAAGGCCTCCCGTCGCGCTAGAGATGCGGGCGCAGGCGCTTGATATGCAATAACACATCGCGCAAAGCCCTGATATGATGGCGAAATCGATCATACGTCGCAGCGCCCTTCGAACTGCAAACGGCCTTCAACGATGCGCAGTTCACTGTCTGGCGCATCCGGGCCGGCCACCCAAGCCACATCCGAATTGCCGTAAGTGGCAACGCAGTATTTGGTGGCCTCATAGCGGCCAGCCTCACGCGCGGGAGCGAGGCCCTGATCGATCCGGTCGACGGAGACGGTGAAGCTCTGCTTGTCGTCACTGTTGGTCGACAGGCGTGCCGGGAAGTAGAGGTTTTCGAAATAGACGCGATTCTTCGAGCTCTGGACGTTTTTCGCCCAGCTGCAGCCGCTCAGCAGAGCGACACCCATTACACAAAGGATCACGTTACGCATTTCAAATCACTCCGCAGCAATGGCCGAACGGCGGCCGGTTTTCTGGGCTTTAATACGGTCTTCAATTTCATCACGGAAGTTGCGGATCAAGCCCTGGATCGGCCAAGCCGCGGCATCGCCAAGGGCGCAGATGGTGTGGCCTTCGACCTGTTTGGTCACGTCCCACAGCATGTCGATCTCTTCGATCTCCGCTTCGCCTTTCACCAGACGATCCATCACCCGCATCATCCAGCCGGTGCCTTCGCGGCACGGTGTACACTGTCCGCAGCTTTCGTGTTTGTAGAACTTGGACAGGCGCCAGATCGCTTTGATGATGTCGGTCTGCTTGTCCATCACGATGACCGCCGCAGTCCCCAGGCCCGAGCCCAGATCGTTGCGCAGGTAATCAAAGTCCATGATCGCATCGCGCATGTTTTCACCACGCACACAAGGCACAGAGGAGCCACCGGGGATCACGGCCAGCAGATTGTCCCAGCCGCCACGGATGCCACCGCAGTGTTTCTCAATCAGCTCTTCGAAGCTGATGCTCATCGCCTCTTCAACCACACAGGGGTTGTTGACGTGACCTGAGATCGCAAACAGTTTGGTGCCCGCGTTGTTGGGGCGGCCGAAACCAGCAAACCACTCTGGCCCACGGCGCAGGATGGTCGGCACAACAGCGATGGATTCCACGTTGTTCACCGTGGTCGGGCAGCCATAAAGGCCAGCGCCTGCCGGGAACGGCGGCTTCATCCGCGGCATGCCCTTCTTGCCCTCAAGGCTTTCGATCAGGGCGGTTTCCTCACCACAAATATAGGCCCCTGCCCCGTGGTGCAGATACAGGTCGAAATCCCAGCCCGAACCAGCGGCGTTTTTGCCCAGAAGGCCCGCGTCATAGGCTTCATCAATGGCGGCCTGCAGCGCCTCGCGTTCACGAATGTATTCGCCGCGAATGTAGATATAGGCTGCATGGGCATTCATCGCGAAAGAGGCAACCAGCGCGCCCTCAATCAGGGTGTGCGGATCATGTCGCATGATTTCGCGGTCTTTACAGGTGCCGGGTTCGGATTCATCGGCGTTGATGACCAGATAGGCCGGGCGCCCGTCGCTTTCCTTCGGCATGAAGGACCATTTCAAACCGGTCGGGAAGCCCGCACCGCCACGGCCGCGCAGGCCAGAAGCCTTCATCTGGTTCACGATCCAGTCGCGGCCCTTTTGGATAATGCCGGCGGTGCCATCCCAATGGCCCCGTGCCTTTGCACCTGCCAATGTACGGTCATGCATGCCGTACAGGTTGGTAAAGATACGGTCTTGGTCCTTCAGCATCCCGTTACCCTTTGTTGTTCTGGTCGTTGCTTTGACGCAAACGCCAGATTTGGAAAATCATCACAATGGCGTAGATGAACCCCGCCAAAGCGACCAGATCGAACAGGGCGCGCGTGCGGTTGGGCAATTCCAGCCACCCGCCGACAAATGACGCCACGATCCAGAACAGCGCAGTGCCCGCAATCACCAGTGAGGTGATGCGCCCCTTGCGTGCCAGTTCTGCATCTTTCTGTTCGCTCAACGTGTTACCCTCAGTCTTTCTTGGCCAGTTCAGCCGCTTGGCCGATCCAGTCATCCCGCGTAATGCGGCCTTTGAACTTCAGACGGTTATCAACCCACTGGATCTCAGCTTCGGTCCACTTGGCGATCTGATCAAAGTGGAAGAAGCCCAGCTCATTCAGCGTCTGCTCCAGCTTGGGGCCAACACCGCTGATTTTCTTCAGATCATCTGCACCTTCTGAACGCGCTGCGGTCAGCACCTCAGGCTCAGCCTCGTCAACCTCAGCCACGGCTTCAGCTTTGGCGGCAGGCTTCGCCGCTTTGGCGTCAGCTTCGGCTTTCTGGGCATGGGCCGGTTTGGCCACAGGGGCCGGATCGGCCACCTTGCCATTTGCAGGCGCGGCCACGTCTGATGCGTCCTTGCCCTTCATCCAAGGAGTCAGGATCGGCACCTCAGTGCCATCGATCCGCTTGACGGTTTCGCCCAGATCCACGGCCAGCTGCGCCGAGGCGTTGTATTTGGTTTTACCGCTGTCAAAATCTTTCAGCGAGGTCAGGCCCGACAGCGGCTCAGAGGCAAAGCGGCCGTTCTGCGGTCCCGGCACCGGAACCTTGCCCGCGCGCAGCTCGGCCAGAATCTCAGCAAAGCGCTCTGCGGTCAGGTCTTCGTAATAGTCTTTGCCGATCTGGATCATCGGCGCGTTGGCGCAGGCGCCAAGGCATTCAACCTCTTCCCAGGTGAAGGCGCCATCTTCGGACAGGGTAAACGGCTTTTCCGCGATCTGTTCCTGGCAGACCTTAATCAGGTCTTCCGCACCGCAGATCATGCACGACAGCGTGCCACAGATCTGAACATGCGCGATCGACCCGGTCGGGGTCAGCTGGAACATGAAGTAGAAGGATGCCACCTCAAACGCGCGGATATGGGCCATGCCCAGCATGTCAGCGACATATTCAATCGCCGGGCGGGTCAACCAGCCCTCTTGCTCCTGCGCGCGCCACAACAGCGGGATCACAGCCGATTGCGCCCGGCCAGCCGGGTACTTGGTGATCTGTGCCTCAGCCCATTTCTGGTTTTCGGCAGTGAAAGCAAAGCTTTCTGGCTGTTCGTGGTAGAGACGGCGTAGCATCAGGCACAGGCTCCGGTCGTAAGTTGCACGCCACCGTCTTCCAGCTTCTGGGCTTTGCCAGTGGCGAGTTCATATTCAGTCAGGCCAACCACCTGTTCCCGGGTGAAGCCTGTTTGCAGCTCCACCGGCAGATAGTCAGCTTCGGTCCGCATGACGCAGCCGATCGAGGCCACCGCGGTTTCGTAGGTTTGGACGTCTTGCAGCGACAGCCCTTGCGGCAGGCCGCAGCCCGCCAGCAGTGAAAGAACAGCAGTGGTCAAAACGCCCTTTTTCAACATCAGGAACAAACCTCCGGCTTCAGCATGATGGTGTCATTTTCGCCCATGGTGGCTTCGCCGCCCATGACCATCTTCTGCAGTTCCTGCTTGACCAGCATCGGCTCCAGCCCGCTTTTTTTGAAAACGGATTTGAACTCCTCAAGGCCGACCTTGCAGTCGTTTTTCTTCAGCACCTGCAGCGCGCCGGCGCGCACGGCCTCGGGGCTCTCGCACTCAGGACCGGTCAGGTAGATCGTGCGCTTGGCACGGTTCATCCGGCCCTCACCGCGCAGATGTTTAACAATGGCACCAGCCTCATCACGCTCAAACCCATTCGCGGGGAGCACTTCGGCGGCTTTGTCTTCGGGCAGGACGCAGTCATTTGCGACCATCACCTCGATGAATTCCAGAACACGGTCTTCGCTCACCTCAGCCGCCGCCATGGTGGGCAGCGCCAAAGCAGCGGAGACGAACAGGGCGGAAATTGCCTTCATGATGTCACCTCTTTGAAAAATGGAATTGGGAAAAGCATAGCCCGAGGCGCGGGGGAAAATTGTCCCTGTTTGTGCGACTTGAGCGAAGAGTTTGCAGAAAACACCGCACAGGCAGAGGCGACCGGCGCAGAAATTGCGCCAGCCTTATCTGTGTTTGCCTGAAACGGTGCAAAACGCATCAGCGGTCGATCTCCCCGAACACAACGTCCATGGTGCCGATGATCGCTGCCACATCCGCCAGCTGGTGGCCGGTGGCCACGTGGTCCATCGCCTGAAGATGCAGGAAACCCGGCGCGCGCAGCTTGGCGCGGTAGGGTTTGTTGGTGCCGTCGGATTTGATGAAGACGCCAAATTCACCCTTCGGGGCTTCAACCGCGGCGTAAACCTCACCTTCCGGCACATGGAAGCCTTCGGTGTAGAGTTTGAAGTGGTGGATCAGCGCCTCCATCGAGGTTTTCATCTCACCACGTTTCGGCGGGGTCAGCTTGCCACGGGCCAGCACGTCACCGGGGGTTTCGCGCAGTTTGACAATGGCCTGACGGATGATCGAAACCGACTGGCGCATTTCTTCCATGCGGCAGAGGTAACGGTCATAGCAGTCGCCGTTTTTGCCAACAGGGATCTGGAACTCGAACTCGTCATAGCATTCATAGGGCTGCGCACGACGCAGATCCCATGCCAGGCCCGAGCCACGCACCATCACGCCAGAGAAGCCCCAGTCGAGGATTTCCTGCTCGGTGACCACACCAATATCGGCGTTACGCTGTTTGAAGATCCGGTTTTCGGTCAGCAACCCGTCGATGTCTTCCAGCACGGCAGGAAACTCGATGCACCATTCCTCGATGTCATCGATCAGCTTGTCGGTGATGTCCTGATGCACACCACCGGGACGGAAGTAGTTGGCGTGCAGACGTGCACCACAGGCACGTTCATAAAACACCATCAGCTTCTCACGCTCTTCAAAGCCCCAAAGCGGCGGCGTCAGCGCGCCGACGTCCATCGCCTGGGTGGTCACGTTCAACAGGTGGTTCAGCACCCGGCCAATTTCGCAGAACAACACGCGGATCAGCTGGGCGCGACGCGGCACTTCAACGCCGGTCAGCTTCTCAATCGCCAGACACCAAGCATGTTCCTGGTTCATCGGCGCCACATAGTCGAGGCGGTCGAGATACGGCAGGTTCTGCAGGTAGGTGCGGCTTTCCATCAGCTTTTCGGTGCCACGGTGCAACAGGCCGATATGCGGGTCGCAACGCTCAACAATCTCACCGTCCAGCTCCAGCACCAGACGCAAAACGCCGTGCGCCGCAGGGTGCTGCGGACCGAAGTTGATGTTGAAGTTGCGGATCTTCTGTTCGCCGGTCAGGGCGTCATCAAAACCTTTGGAGCCGTCCATCACTTCGCCTCCCCTTTCTCGGAACCTTTTTCGTCACCGGGCAGGATGTAGTTGGCCCCTTCCCAGGGCGACATGAAGTCGAACTGGCGGTATTCCTGAACCAGTTTCACCGGTTCATAGACCACGCGCTTCAGCTCTTCGTCGTAGCGCACTTCGGTGTAGCCGGTGGTCGGGAAGTCCTTGCGCAGCGGGTGGCCGCGGAAGCCATAGTCGGTCAGGATCCGGCGCAGGTCGGGGTGACCTGAAAAGATGATGCCGAACATGTCAAAGACTTCGCGTTCAAACCAGTTAGCCGACGGGTGCACATCCACGATCGACGGCACCACATCCTCTTCACGGATCGACACGCGCAAGCGGATCCGGTGGTTCTGATACATCGACAGGAAGTGGTAGATCACGTCAAAGCGTTTGGCCCGCTCGGGGTAGTCCACCGCGGTAATGTCCACCAGGGTGGAGAACTTGCAGGTGGCGTCCGATTTCAGGAATTCCACAAAGGCTTTGATGTTGGCTGGCGCCACATCCACGGTCAGCTCACCATAGGCGATGTCCCAGCTGAGCACGCAATCGGTGCGCTTCAGCTCAATATGGGTGGCCAGATCTTTCAGAGCGTCACTCATCTCTACTCCTCCCCGCGATCAGCGCACAATGGTGCCGGTGCGGCGGATTTTGCGTTGCAGCTGCATGATACCGTACATCAGCGCCTCTGCCGTGGGTGGGCAGCCGGGCACGTAGATGTCGACGGGCACAACACGGTCACAGCCGCGCACAACCGAATAGCTGTAGTGGTAATACCCACCGCCATTGGCGCAGGACCCCATGGAGATGACATAGCGCGGCTCAGGCATCTGGTCGTAGACCTTGCGCAGGGCCGGGGCCATCTTGTTGGTCAGGGTGCCTGCAACGATCATCACGTCAGACTGCCGCGGGCTGGCGCGTGGGGCAAAGCCGTAGCGTTCCACGTCGTATCGCGGCATCGCGGTGTGCATCATCTCAACTGCGCAGCAGGCCAGACCAAAGGTCATCCAGTGCAGCGAGCCGGTCCGGCCCCAGTTGATCAGATCCTCCGCCGTGGTCAGCAGGAAACCTTTGTCCTGCAGCTCGCGGTTCAGCTCCTGCGTGGCGACCTCACGGTCGGCACCGGCAGTGTTCTGTCCGGTCATCACTCCCATTCCAAGGCCCCTTTCTTCCACTCATAGGCAAAGCCAATGGTCAGCACGGCCAGGAACACCATCATGGACCAGAAGCCGACCATCGAGATGTCCTTGAACGCGACGGCCCAGGGGAACAGGAAGGCGATTTCCAGATCGAAGATGATGAACAGGATCGAGACCAGGTAGAACCGGACATCGAACTTCATGCGCGCATCGTCGAAAGCGTTAAATCCGCATTCATAGGCCGAGACCTTTTCCGGGTCCGGATTACGGACGGCCAGAACAACGGCGGCAAGTATCAGGACAAGGCCAAGGGCAATTGCGATGGCCAGAAAGACGAGGATGGGAAGGTATTCCCGCAACATCTCTTCCACGGTGGCTCCTTTCATGCGCAAAGTCGCGCAGTCAGTAGGCTGCTTTAGCTGTGCAGGGGTTTACTCCCGTGTCCTAGGGAGGGTCAACCGAGTGCGGCGGATTTACAGCCAAATCACCGGAAGGATCTGGCCCGAGCGCAACACTGTATACCGATGCACACAGCCCTTGTTTACAAGGCGTACCTTGGACAATGTGACCCGCCGCCGTTCAATGACAAAAATTTGCGCGGTCAGAATGTCTGAAAATGTATTTCGTGGGAATGTTTCAAACCAGCGCTAACAGTCCGGTTTTTGAGTACCTGACGCGAATCCTAGGAAATTCGCTGACACCCGGGTGAGTCGCGCAATCCGCCGTGTTTTCTGACGTTTGCGGACGCCTCTCTGCGACAGGACGTGGTCGCAGAGAGGTCTGTTTCACAAAATACCACCAGTCGGCTTTGTGCCCGATCAGCGCCGGTATTCGCGCTCCGCAAGGACGCGCGCTCAGCCCTGCCAGCTGGGTTTGCGTTTGTCGAAAAAGGCGCCGATCCCTTCGGGGGCTTCGCTGCCCTCCCAGCAGGCGGCCAGCTCATCGATGGTATGGGCGATGGTGCCTTCATCAATGCGGGGTCCCAGGCTGCGCAGCAGTGCCTTGGCGCGCGCCACGGCCTCTGGGGCACAGTCCAGATAGGGGGCCACTTCGGCCTCAACCGCAGCGTCCAGATCTTCGGCAGGCACCGCCTTGGCCAAAAGGCCCAGCGTCACCGCCTCAGCCGCGTCAAAGCGGCGGCCCGACATGAACACACGGCGCGCATTGGCTTCGCCCATGCGGGCACAGACATAGGGCCCGATGGTGGCCGGGATCAGACCCAGACGGGTTTCTGTCAGCCCCATCAGAACCGTGTCGGCGCCAATCGCCACGTCACAGACCGAGGCCATGCCAACCCCGCCGCCAAAGGCATTGCCCTGCACCCGCCCGATCAGCGGTTTCGGCAGGGTGTTCAGCGCCTGCAGCATGGTGGCCAGTTTGGTGGCCTCAACCTTACGCACCTCGGGGCTGGCTTCGAACTGTTCGCGCATCCAACCCAGATCACCACCGGCGCAGAAGGACCGGCCTTCTGCTGCCAGAACGACCACGCGCACGCTGTCATCCGCGCCCAACTCCTCAGCGGCCTGATGCAGCTCCGCCAGCATCTGCGCCGACATGGCGTTGTGCTTTTCCGCCCGCGCCAGCCAGAGCGTGGCCACACCGCGGTCGTCGCGCTCGATCTTTACTGTGTCATACATGCTATCGTCCCCTTTAGCGCTCAATCCGCATGGCGCGTGCCATGTCCGCTGCCTCGGCAATCACCGCCATATCAAGGCCGGTGTCATAGCCCAGCGCCGCCAGCCGTTCGGCCACCGCTTCGGTCGCCACGTTCCCTTTGGCGCCGGGTGCGTAGGGGCAACCGCCCAAGCCCCCCACGGCGGCATCAAAGACGCGCACACCTTTGTCGAGCGACGCCTCAATGTTCACCAAAGCCCGGCCAGCGGTGTCATGATAGTGACCGGCCAGCCGCGTTGCCGGAACCACCTGCAAAACCGCATCCAACATCGCCGCGATGCTGTCCGGCGTGCCCTGCCCGATGGTGTCGCCCAGGCTGATCTCATAACAGCCCATCGCGTCCAGCGCGGCGGCGACGCGGGCGACCTCAGCCGGGTCGACCTTACCGTCATAAGGGCAATCGGTGACGCAGCTGACATAGCCCCGCACCTTGATGCCTGCGGCCAGTGCCGCCTCAGCCACGGGTTTGAACCGTTCCAGGCTTTCGGCGATGGTGGCGTTGATGTTGGCCTTGGAAAACCCTTCTGAGGCAGAGCCAAAGATCGCCACCTCATCCGCTTTGGCAGCCATTGCCCGTTCCAGACCTTTCATGTTCGGTGTCAGCGCCGCATAGGAAATGCCTGCTGCACGGGTGATGCCGGCCAGAACCTCGCCGCTGTCGGCCATCTGCGGCACCCATTTGGGGCTGACGAAACTGGCGACCTCAATCCGTTTGAACCCCGCTCGGCTGAGGCAATCAACCAGCGCGATCTTTTCCTCTGTCGGGATCTGGCGCTTTTCATTCTGCAGGCCATCCCGCGGCCCCATTTCAAAGATCTCAACCGTCTCAGACATCAGGAACCTCGTAGAAGTCTTTGGTGTAAATACGTTTTGCCCCTTCTGGGGGCAGTGCCTTTTGCAAGGCTGGCCGTGCCATCAGCCGGTCACGATAGGCCGCCACATGGGGCAGTTTTTCCAGCGAGACAAAGCGCGGTGCCAGCCAGACACCGTAGCCCACCGCACAATCCGCCGCCGAGAAGCCTGAGGTCAGCAGATACGCCCGCCCATCCCTCAGCTGCGCCTCTAGCCGGGTCAGCACCTTGGCCAACCGTTTTGTCTCAAGCCCGATCTGGGTGGGCGAGCGCATCCAGTCCTCGTAAAGGACGATATGGCCCTGCGTCAGGTTCGCCAGATGCTGGCCGATGGTTTCGGCGTAGTGCAACAGCTCCAGATATTCCATCCGCTCCGGATGATCCGGCCCGCGATGCAGACCGGCAGCGGGCAGCTGTTCTGCCAAGTATTCCGCGATCGCGCCACTTTCCAGCATCACCCGGCCGTCAACCTCCACCGAGGGCACGCGGCCTGCGGGGTGGATGGTCAGGTAATCCTCAGACCGCAGCGATTTGTTGAAGAAGTCATAGACCCGCAGCGTGTAGTCGGCGCCAAACTCCTCCAGCAGCCAGAGGACCCGCATCGAACGGGCCTCATGCGCGTGGTGTAGCGTGATCTGCATGGCTTATCCCTCTGGCAGTTCGTAGAAGTCCTGCGTGTAGAACTGTTGTGGCCCCTCAGCAACCTGTGCCGCACTGTAAGCCGGGCGTGCCTCCAACCGGGCCTGATAGGCCGTCAAATGCGGAAAGCCCTCAAAGCGCACGTAACGCCGGGCAGAGGTGAGGGTGAAGCCCATCATCACATCCGCCGCCGAAAACCCGGTGGGCAGCAGGTAATCCCGCCCGTCGCTCAGCGCCTTTTCAACGCCCTTGAGCGCAATCGCCAGACGTTTGGTTTCAATCCCCATCACGGTCAGCGAACGCATTTCGGGCTTCGGCAGGAACAGGTGCTGCATGTTCAGGTTCTGAATGCCACCACCCAGCGTTTCGGCGTAATGCAGCCATTGCAGCCAATCGGCGCGCTCGTCGGCATGCACCGGCGGCATCAGGTCATGGCCTTTGCGCGTTTCGCAGAGGTATTGCACCGTCGCGCCGCTTTCGATCAGCACCCGGCCATCAATTTCCAAGGCTGGCACCCGGCGCGCGGGTGAGATTGCTTTGAACCCCTCCTGCTGCAGGGATCCGTCCATGATCTGATAGGGCACCACCTCAACAGGTTCGCCCAGCTCATGCAGCAGCCAGAGCACCCGGAAGGACCGGCTGCCCGCTATGGAATGGAGTGTCGCGCTCATGCCTCTTCCAGACGGATCAGTGCCGCGCCTGCCTCCACCTGGTCGCCATCGGCGGCCAAAACCTCGGCCACAACGCCATCGCGGGCGGCCAGCAGCGAATGCTCCATCTTCATTGCCTCAAGGATCGCCAAACGGTCGCCCTCCTTCACCTCCTGGCCCGCCGTGGCAAAGACCGCCTTGACCAGACCGGGCATCGGCGCCTCAACCACATTGCCGTCGCCGCCTGCGCCGCTGGCCTGATCCAGCAGATCCACCACTTCGAAGTTCAGACCGTAATCGGCAAAGACGGTGATGGTATCGCCATGCTGCACCACGGTGGGCAGGCGGGTGCCGCCGACATCCCAGTGACCGGCCATACGGTTGCAGATCACCTGTTCGCCATCAACCTCCCAGATCTGGCGATCCGGGCTTTCGACCTCAACGGTTGCGACAAAGCTGTCATCACGCCATTGCAGCGTGATTGAGCGGTGCAGCGGCGCCCAAAGGCTGAAACCGCTGTCCCAGACCGTGTCGATCAGGCCCATCGCCTGCATGGCGGCGGCCACCTTATGTTCTGCGCTTGCCTCTGGATCGACAACCAGCGTGTCAATCTCTCGGGCAATCAACCCGGTGTCCACATCGCCGGAGGCAAATCCCTGATCCGCAGCCAAGGCCCCAAGGAAGGCAAGGTTGGTCACCGTGCCGCCAACCTGGGTCTGTGCCAGGGCCTCGGACAGGCGTGCCAGCGCCACCGCACGGGTGGGACCATGCACAATCACCTTGGAAATCATCGGATCATACCAGGGGCTGATCACATCCCCTGCCCGCACTCCGCTGTCGGCGCGCGCCCCGGCCGGAAACTCCAGGTGCGTCAGTGTGCCGGTCGCAGGCAGGAAACCCTTGGGCACATCTTCCGCGTAAAGGCGGGCCTCAAAGGCATGGCCAATCAGCGGAATATCGTCTTGGGTGGAGGTCAGCGCCTCACCCGACGCAACGCGCAGCTGCCATTCCACCAGATCCACACCGGTGACCAATTCGGTCACGGGGTGTTCCACCTGCAGGCGGGTGTTCATTTCCATGAACCAGAACCCATCCGGGCGCAGCCCGTTGGATCCGTCCACGATGAACTCCACCGTGCCCGCACCTTTATAGCCGATCGCCTCCGCCGCGCGCACGGCGGCATCGCCCATCGCTTTGCGCATCTCAGCGGTCATGCCGGGGGCTGGGGCCTCTTCGATCACCTTCTGGTGTCGGCGCTGCAGGGAACAGTCCCGCTCATAAAGATGAACGGCCCGGGTGCCATCGCCAAAGACCTGCACCTCAATATGGCGTGGTTTCTGGATATATTTCTCAATCAAACAGTCGGGATTGCCAAAGGCGGTCTGCGCCTCGCCCTGGGCCGAGGCCAGCGCATCAGCAAACTCATCCGGGGCTTCGACCAGACGCATGCCTTTGCCGCCACCACCGGCGACGGCTTTGATCAGCACCGGATACCCGATTTCATCCGCCTGCTGCGCCAGAAAGGCGGCGTCCTGATTGGCCCCGTGATAGCCCGGAACCACCGGCACGCCGGCCTCTTCCATCAGCGCCTTGGCGGCATCTTTCAACCCCATCGCGCGGATCGCTTTGGCCGAGGGCCCGATAAAGGTCAGCCCCGCCGCCTCAACTGCATCGACAAATTCGGGGTTTTCGCTGAGGAAACCATAGCCCGGATGAATGCCCTGCGCGCCAGCGCTTTTGGCAACCGCAATGATTTCATCGCCCAACAGATAGCTATCCGCAGGCGCAGGCCCGATGCCGATGTGCCAAGCCTCATCCGCCATGGCAACATGTTTGGCATCACAATCCGCGTCAGAATAAACCGCCACGGTTTTCACCCCCAAGGAGCGGGCGGTTTCCATCACACGGCAGGCAATCTCACCACGGTTGGCGATTAGAATTTTGTCAAACATTTTACTTCCTTCCAGCGGCATGTGTGTTGCATAACGCCATGCCCAACATGGCTCTTTCAGAACAGTCTTTCCAAATACACGTCTTGCCGATTTGGTCTTTGTTCTCTTCGAGGAATTCTCTTCGTGCGGTTTCGATAGCCAAGGTTAAATCGCCATCAAGCGCGGCCTCTCTGAAAGCCAACCTCAACTCGTGCGTCTCGGAATCCGTTAGCCACATGGCTCCACAGACTTTGCACTGCCGGCGCTCCAGCGAAGCCGCACTGCCCACATATTCGTGGAAAGAAGCTAAAAAATCCTCTGTCAGGCATACATCCTCGAGTGCACAACAAAACGCTGCCATTACATCCGGAACACGCCGAAACGTGTCTCCTCAATCGGCGCGTTCAATGATGCCGACAGGCTAAGCGCCAGAACTTCGCGGGTTTTGCGCGGGTCGATCACGCCGTCATCCCAAAGGCGCGCCGAAGCGTAGAGCGGGTGGCTTTGTTCTTCGAACATATCGATGGTGGGCTGTTTGAACGCAGCCTCTTCCTCAGCCGACCAAGTGCCGCCCTGCCGTTCGATACCGTCACGTTTCACCGTCGCCAGCACGCCCGCCGCCTGTTCGCCGCCCATCACCGAGATGCGCGAGTTCGGCCAGGTCCACAGGAACCGCGGGGAATAAGCGCGACCTGCCATGCCGTAGTTGCCTGCCCCGAAGGAGCCGCCCACCAGCATGGTGATTTTCGGCACTTTGGTGGAGGCCACGGCAGTCACCATTTTGGCGCCATGCCGAGCGATGCCTTCGTTTTCATATTTACGCCCCACCATGAAGCCGGTGATGTTCTGCAAGAAGACCAGCGGGATTTTGCGCTGGCTGCAAAGTTCCACAAAATGCGCGCCTTTTTGTGCCGCCTCAGAGAACAGCACGCCGTTATTGGCGATGATGCCGACGGGGCAGCCTTTGACATGGGCAAAGCCGGTGACCAGCGTTTCGCCGAAGCGCGGCTTGAACTCATCAAAACGCGACCCGTCAACGGTGCGGGCAATCACCTCGCGAATGTCATAGGGCGTGCGCAGATCGCCGGGGACAACGCCAAAGATCTCATCCGGATCATAGGCGGGCTCTTCCGGTGTCGCCCACTCCACCGTGGCCGGACGACGGCGGTTCAGATGGCTGACAGAGCGGCGCGCCAGCGCCAGCGCGTGGGCGTCATCCTCGGCTAGATAATCCGCCACGCCCGAAAGGCGCGTGTGCACATCGCCGCCGCCCAGATCTTCGGCACTCACAACCTCACCAGTTGCGGCTTTCACCAGGGGGGGGCCCGCCAGGAAGATGGTGCCCTGTTCCTTCACGATGATGGTGACATCCGACATCGCCGGCACATAGGCGCCGCCTGCGGTGCAGGAGCCCATGACAACCGCGATCTGCGGGATGCCTTTGGCCGACATATTGGCCTGATTGTAGAAGATCCGGCCAAAGTGGTCGCGGTCCGGGAACACCTCATCCTGCTGCGGCAGATTGGCGCCGCCACTGTCGACCAGATAGATACAGGGCAGATTGTTCTGTTCAGCAATTTCCTGGGCGCGCAGGTGTTTTTTCACCGACATCGGGAAATAGGTGCCGCCTTTGACGGTGGCATCGTTGCAGACGATCATGCAGTCGACACCGCTGACCCGACCGATACCTGCGATCACACCAGCGGAAGGCGCAGCATTGTCATACATGTTGAAAGCCGCCGTTGCGCCGATTTCCAGGAAGGGCGAGCCGGGATCGAGCAGGTTCGCCACCCGGCGGCGCGGCAACATCTTGCCCCGGCTTTCATGACGGGCGCGGGACCGTTCACCGCCGCCCAGACGCGCGGCCTCTGCCGCTGCTTCGATCACGTCAAGCGCTTCTTTATGCGCTTTCACATTGGCTTTGAAACCTTCGGAGGAGGGCAAAGCTTGGGATTTCAGTTTCATTGCGGTCTCCATTCCTCAATGAGGCTCCAAAGGCCCCGAAGTTCAGATTTGGTATTTGATAGCAGGCACTCGGCAAATCCGCCGAAGGGACCTTCGGCTTTCGACTTGCAACGTTCGAATGCTTGGTTTTCCAATTCAATCTGCTGTGAGATGTATGTTTTCGCATCGAACGTCGCATCGGTTTCCCGGAAACCAAGGTACTGACCCGTCCAGTCCATCTTTTGCCGCGTCCATGCAAAGTCTTCTTCCAGAAGGCAGACAAACTGAGCCTTCCCGAGGTGGGGGGAGGTGTCCCGATCCATGTGACGCTCGACGCAGTTTTCATGGACTTGGTGAAAGCAATCTTCGAGTGTCTTCCCGTTTCCGGCCAGATTGGCCAAACAGTCGCGCGCATTCTCATTGACCATCTGGTTTTCAAATGCTTCGGCAGAAGAGATCGCTATGCCAGCTGAGAGAATACCCCCCTTAAGCACTACGCCAATAGCCCGGAACAGCCGGGCCGCGCCCGACCCTTCCCATGGGAGGGCGCATTGCAGCCTATTGATGATCTCACCCAGTGGTGCGCGCGTTGGTGTGCCTTGATCCTTCGAAGACACGACATGCCCTCCCAGGATCGGGCGCCGCCCTATGTTTCGCACTGTCTTCATCACAACTCCCCCGCCGCGCGCGCTTTCAGCGCTTTGCGGATCACCTTGCCGGTGACGGTCATCGGCAGTTCGTCGAGAAAGCCAATCTCTCGCGGATAGGCGTGTTTGGCGATGCGGGCCTTGGCAAAATCCTGCAGCTCACGCGCCAGCGTCTCTGAAGCCTCATAGCCCGGTTTAACCACCACATAGGCCTTCACAATCTCGGTGCGCAGATCGTCGGGTTTGCCAACCACACCCACCGTGGCAACAGCGGGATGTTTCAGCAAGCCATCCTCAATCTCGCTTGGCCCGATGCGGTAACCGGCGGAGGTGATCACATCATCCTCACGGCCCACAAAACGCAGGAAGTCACCGTCCCAGATGCCGCGATCGCCGGTGATCAACCAATCCCCATGGAATTTCGCCGCCGTCTCCTCGGGGCGGTTCCAGTATTCCAGCATCATCGAGGCCGCGCCGCGTTTGATCGCCACATCGCCCTCGCCCGTTGTCAGCTGGCCCTGGCCATCCAGAACCCCGATCTTAAACCCCGGTGCAGGTTTGCCGATGCAACCGGGGCGCGCCTCAAACAGGCTGGAGGCGGAGGAGGCCACCATGTTGCATTCGGTCTGACCGTAGAATTCGTTAATCGCCACGCCAAAGGCCGCCCGGCCCCAGTCCAGCATTTCCGCGCCCAGCGGCTCGCCACCGCTGGCAACGGTGCGCAGGCCTGCAATCACTGCGCCTTCGGCTTTCAGCATACGCAGCGCTGTCGGGGGGAAAAAGATATTTCGCACGCCGCCTTCGGCGATGATGCGCTGGCATTCGTCGGGGGTGAATTTGGCCATACGGGCCGCCGCCACCGGCACGCCCAGCGCCAGCCCCGGCATCAGCACGTCAAACAGCCCACCGATCCAGGCCCAGTCCGCAGGCGTCCAGAGGCAATCACCCTCTTGGCCCAGAAAATCATGGCTCATCTCAACGCCGGGCAGATGGCCCATCAAAACGCGGTGGCCATGCAGCGCACCCTTCGGCGCGCCGGTGGTGCCCGAGGTGTAGATCAAAACGGCGGGATCTTCGGGGCCGGTGTCAACGGTCTGAAACGGCTCGGTCGAAAAGGTCTCAGCCTCCGGCACCAGCTGCTGACGGCCTGCACCTTTCAGCCATTCGCTTAAGCCTTCGGTGCCCTCTTCATCTGCAATGACTAAGGCAACACCGGCATCTTCCAGCCGGGTGATCAGCGCTTCAACGCCGAACAGTTTGAACAGCGGGATTGAGATCGCACCGATCTTCCAGCACGCGATATGCGCCGCAGCAGTCCAGGCAGATTGGGTGCGCAGGATGCCCACCCGATCCCCGCGGGAAACCCCACGCGCCACCAGCGCATGGGCCAACCCATCGGCCATCTGCCGCAGACGGCCATAGCTGATGTGTTCGGCCGCCCCGTTGGAGACATCGCGGATCGCCACCCGGTCAGGGGCCCGCGCCGCCCAGTCATCACAGACCTGCACCGCCATGTTCAGCGCTGCCGGGATCTCCCACTGGAAATCCCGGATCAACGCGCCGTAGCTGTCCGCCGCCGTCAACATGATCAGCGCATCGCGCTCATCAACTCGCGACCCACCAGCATGCGGCGGATCTCAGAGGTGCCGGCACCGATTTCCATCAGCTTTGCATCGCGGAAGATCCGCGCCACCGGCGCATCCGCCAGGAAGCCCGCGCCACCAAAGGCCTGCACCGCCTGATGGGCAACGTTCATCGCTTCCTCTGAGGCATAGAGACAGCAGGCCGCCGCGTCCTGGCGGGTCACCTCACCACGGTCACAGGCTTTGGCCACCTCATAGACATAGGCCCGGGCCGAGTTCATCTTGGTGTACATATCGGCGATCTTGCCCTGCATCAGTTGGAAGTCCCCGATCGACTGACCGAACTGTTTGCGCTCCACCATATAGGGCATCACCTCATCCATGGCGCCTGCCATGATGCCAGTGCCGATGCCGGCCAGAACCACCCGTTCGTAATCCAAGCCCGACATCAGAACGCGCACGCCTTTGCCCTCTTCGCCCAGTACATTTTCAAACGGCACTTCGACATTGTCAAAGATCAGCTCAGCCGTGTTGGAACCGCGCATGCCCAGCTTGTCAAAATGCGGGCTGGTGGAGAAACCGGTCATCTCTTTTTCAACGATAAAGGCGGTGATCCCTTTGGATCCCCCTTCCGGATCGGTCTTGGCATAAACGACCAGAGTGTCAGCGTCCGGGCCGTTGGTGATCCAGTATTTGTTGCCGTTCAGCACATAGTAGCCGTTGCGCTTTTCCGCTTTGAGCTTCATCGACACAACGTCAGACCCGGCCGAGGGCTCTGACATGGCCAGCGCCCCGACATGTTCGCCTGAGGTCAGCCGCGGCAGGTATTTGGCGCGCTGCTCGTCACTTCCGTTCAGCTTGATCTGGTTCACGCAGAGGTTCGAATGCGCCCCGTATGACAGCGAAACCGAGGCCGAAGCGCGCGCCAGCTCTTCCACCACAACAGTGTGGGCCAGATAGGACATGCCTGCGCCGCCAAATTCCTCGGGCACGGTGACACCCAACAGGCCCAGCTCACCCATTTCCTGCCACAGCTCGTTGGGAAATTCGTTTTTCGCGTCGATCTCAGCCGCCATCGGCTTGATCCGTTCCTGTGCAAACCGGTGCACCATGTCGCGCAGCGCGTTTACATCTTCGCCCAGATCAAAATTCATCACCGCATTGAACATGTGCCGGCTCCTCCATCGAATTTAATGAACACTTGTTCAATAAATGCCGAACAAAGTGAGTCGCGTCAAGCGCGCGCAATTCCGCGACGCGCCAAACCGACGCCACGTCCTTTCAACGTTTCATAAGTACTCTGGGGGAATTGGCCGAAAGGCCAAGGGGGCAACGCCCCCAACTAAACCTGCGGGCAACACCCGGCTAGCCCCGCCCCTCAGCCCGCTTGATAGACGGCAGACACCTCAGCCCGGATGATCCGCGCAATCAGGGCGCAATCCTCCAGCGAAAAGGTCAGCGGCAGCCGCATGTCCACGATGCCTTTCAGCACCCGGTCACTGGCGGGCATTGGCGCAGCGTCAACATAGCGCCAGCTGTCATAGCGGCTGGTAAACCCGCTGGGTTCCGCGCCGCCGAACCATTTCAACTCGACCCCGCGGGCCAAACAGCGGTTCAGCACCGCATCGATCTGATCCTCCCGCCAATCCAGCAGCAGAAACTGGATGGAGGATCCCACATAGCGCTCCGCCTCAGGCCGTTCGATCACGGTCAGCCCGGGCGTTTCGCGCAGCCCGGCCTCAACCACCTCATAGCGTTCGTTCCAGCGCGCCACCTGTCGGTCCAGATCGCGCAGCTGCGGCCGCAGGATCGCCGCGCGCAGATGGTCCATCCGGCCAGACACATTGGGCGTGTCATATTTCACCGCCTCAAACACCTCGGGCGCCGGGGCGGCAAGGTGACGATCATAAAGCATGTAAGACCCTGACAGCATCACCGCGCGCGCCATGACCTGCGGATCATCGGTGATCAGAAATCCACCCTCGCCCGAATTCATGTGCTTATAGGTCTGTGTCGAATAACAGCCGATCACCCCGTCAGTGCCGCTCAACCGACCGTTCCAGCGTGCGCCCATTGTATGGGCGCAGTCCTCAATGACCTGAATGTCATGGGCATTACAGATCGCCATCAGCCGATCCATATCACAGAGGTGCCCGCGCATATGGCTCAGCATCAGGACCGAAGCCTGATCCGCCTTAGTCTCCAGATCCGCCAGGTCGATCACCAGATCCTCGGTCACGCCGACAAACACCGGCACCGCGCCAACTGCAGCAATAGCGCCGGGCACGGGGGCCAATGTGAAGGCATTGGTCAGTACCTTATCGCCCGACTGCACATCCAGCGCCCGCAGCGCGCAGCCAAGCGCATAGCCGCCTGAGGCCAACGCTAGCGCATAGGAACTGCCCATCGCGGCGGCAAACTCCTGCTCCAGCAGTGCGACTTCCCCCACTTCGCCCTCTGCCACGTTGTAACGGTGCAGCCGCCCGCTGCGCATCACAGCCACGGCGGCCTCGATCGCCTCTTCTGGGATCGGTTCTTGTTGGGTGAAAGTGCCGGTAAATCTCTCAGTCATGATCCTGTTCTGACCGTTTGATCAAATCAGGTCAATTGGCATCCACATCCGGCAGGCCAATCAGCCGCGCCACCTCTGCGTCCAACGCATCATAATGGGCGATCAGACCTTCCGGTTTCAGCGCCTCAACCCCCTGCCCTGCGGGACCAAAGGTGACCAGAATACAAGGCACGCCCAGCGCCTCGGCGGTTTTGCGGTCCGTCACGGTATCACCGATCAGCACAGATTGCGCCGGATCGCCGCCGGCGCGTTTGACCGCCTCCACCAATGGGGCGGGATCGGGTTTGCGCACAGGCAATGTATCGGCCCCGATGAGGGAAGCAAATTCGCCCCGCACCCCCAGCCGGGTCATCAGCTCCTCGGCCAAGGCGGCAGGTTTGTTGGTGCAGATCCCCACCTTATATCCGGCTGTTTTCAAGCGCCCCACAGCGGCCATGGTGCCCGGATAAAGCGAGGTGTGCACATCAATCGCTTCACGGTAAGCCTCAATAAACGGCAGGTAGTTGGCTTCGACCCCGGCGGTGATATCGGCCAGTCCCACACGGCTGAACCCCAGCTTCAGCATCGCCCGCCCGCCATGAAACGCGGTTTCGGCATCTGCCACCGGATCCAGCAGGTCGCCATGACCCAAGGCGCGGAACCGGCTGTTGGCCGCCGCAATCAAATCGCCGCTGGTGTCCGCCAAAGTGCCATCCAGATCAAAGATCACCGTTTTCATTTCTGGTCCCTCAAATTAATACCAATTGGCGAATATCCGCGCAGGCAACGCCCCGTCATGTTGCAGGGCGCAATCACAAGTGACCAGAGCCGGTCTTGCGCCACTTGTGCAAGCGGATAAAACCTGATCAAGGCAATTACAAAGAAGAAATATTGGATGAGGACAGCATGAGCACGGCACTTGTTATTTTGGCCGCAGGCATGGGCACCCGCATGAACTCGGACCTGCCGAAGGTTCTGCACAAGATCGCAGGCGCACCCTTGCTGGTGCACGCCATGAAATCCGGTGCCGCGGTGGAGCCTGAAAAACTGGTCGTTGTGGCCGGTCACGGCGCGGAACTGGTCAGCAAGGCCGCCAAGGCCTGGGACGACCGCGCTGAGGTGGTGCTGCAGGAAGAGCAGAAAGGCACCGGCCATGCGGTGCTGATGGCCCGCGACGCATTGGCCGATTTTGAAGGTGACGTGATCGTGCTCTACGGTGACACGCCCTTCATTCAACCCGAAACCATCGAACGTATGGCCGAGGCGCGCGCCAAACATGATGTGGTTATCCTTGGCTTTGAACCCGAAGATCCCGCCCGCTATGGCCGGTTGATCATGGAAGGGGACCAACTGCAGCGTATCGTCGAATATAAAGACGCCAGCGCGGCGGAGCGCGCGATCACGCTGTGCAACTCCGGTCTGGTGGCAGCGGATGCCAAGGTCCTGTTTGAGCTGCTGGATCAGGTGGGCAACGACAACGCGGCGGGGGAATATTACCTGCCCGATATCGTGGCCATTGCGCAGGAGCGTGGTCTGTCAGCCACCGCTGTGACCTGTGATCCCGCCGAAACGCTGGGCGTCAATGCCCGCGCAGAACTGGCCGAGGCCGAGGCGCTGTTTCAGGCCCGCGCCCGCGCTGAGGCGCTGGAAAACGGTGTGACCCTGCAAGCGCCCGAAACCGTCTTTTTCGCGCATGATACTTATGTGGGCCGCGACACGGTGATTGAACCCAATGTGGTCTTCGGCCCGGGTGTCACCATTGAATCCGGCGCAGAAATCCGCGCCTTCTCCCATCTGGAAGGCTGCCACGTCAGCCAAGGCGCCCAAGTTGGCCCCTACGCCCGTCTGCGCCCCGGTGCCGAATTGGCCGAGAAGGTGCGTATCGGCAACTTTGTTGAGGTGAAAAACGCCGTGCTGGACGAAGGCGCCAAGGTCAATCACCTGAGTTACATCGGCGATGCCACCGTAGGCGCGGCCACCAACATCGGCGCCGGCACCATCACCTGCAACTATGACGGCGTGCTGAAACACCGGACCGAGATTGGCAACCACGCCTTCATAGGCTCCAACACCATGCTGGTGGCCCCGGTGAAGGTCGGCAACCGCGCGATGACCGGCTCGGGCTCCGTCATCACCAAGGACGTCGAGGCCGATGCGCTGGCCGTGGCCCGCGCCCGTCAGGAAAACAAACCCGGCTTTGCCAGCAAGCTGTACGATATGCTGCTGGCCAAGAAAGCCAAACGCGACGCAGCCAAAGCGGCTGAAAAATCCGAAGGGAACCAATAAGATGTGCGGTATTGTTGGAGTTCTCGGCAGCCATGAGGCTGCGCCGATCCTTGTCGATGCGCTGAAACGTCTGGAATATCGCGGCTATGACAGCGCGGGCATTGCCACCGTGAATGGCGGCACGTTGGATCGTCGCCGCGCGGTGGGCAAGCTGGTAAACCTGTCGGACCTGCTGGTGCATGAACCGCTGGCCGGGAAATCCGGCATTGGCCACACCCGCTGGGCCACCCATGGCGCGCCGACCATTGGCAACGCCCACCCGCATCAGGCCGGCCCTGTCGCCGTGGTCCACAACGGGATCATCGAAAACTTCCGCGAATTGCGGGCAGAGCTGGCCGATAAAGGCATCAGTTTTACCACTGAAACCGACACGGAAACCATCGCCCTGATGACCCAGGCCTTTATGGCGGACGGGCTGTCACCGGTGGATGCGGCCGAGGCCACGCTGGCGCAGTTGGATGGCGCTTTTGCGCTGGCCTTCCTGTTTGAGGGCGAAGAGGACCTGATGGTCGCCGCCCGCAAAGGGTCCCCCCTGGCGATCGGCCATGGGGAAGGTGAGATGTTCGTCGGCTCCGACGCCATCGCTTTGGCCCCCATGACCGATAAAATCACCTATCTGGAAGAGGGCGACTGGGCCGTGTTGACCCGCACCTCACTGGTGATCCGCGATGCCCAAGGGGAGTTGGCCAACCGCGAAATGCGCACCATCCGCATGGATGACGCCCGCGTGGACAAGGGTGGCCACAAACACTTCATGTCCAAGGAAATCGCCGAACAGCCCCGCGTGATCGGTGAGGCGGTGCGCCATTACCTCAGCGATGACGGCAACGCGGTGGCCCTGCCCGGTGATCTGGACTTCACCCAAATCGACCGGATGACCATGGTGGCCTGTGGCACCGCTTACTACGCCTGTCTGACCGCGAAGTACTGGTTCGAACAGCTGGCGCAGATGCCGGTGGAGGTCGATATCGCGTCCGAGTTCCGCTACCGCGAACCACCGATCCCCGCCCGCACCGTGGCGCTGTTTGTCAGCCAGTCGGGCGAAACCGCCGACACGCTGGCAGCGTTGCGCTATTGCGACGGCAAGGCTGACAAAATCCTGTCCGTGGTCAACGTCCCCGAAAGCTCCATCGCGCGGGAAAGCGACCTCGCACTGCCGATTCTGGCCGGTGCTGAAATTGGTGTCGCCTCGACCAAGGCCTTCACCTGTCAGTTGACGGTTCTGTTGATGATGGCCCTGAAAGCAGCCGAACAGCGCGGCACCCTGACGCCGGAACGGTTGAGCGATCTGCTGTCCGCCCTGCGCGCCCTGCCCAACACGCTGAACACCGCGCTGGAGCAGGACGGCAACATCGCCAATGCCGCACGCAAACTGTCTGAGGCCAGCGATGTCCTGTTCCTGGGCCGTGGGTTGATGTACCCGCTGGCGCTGGAAGGCGCCTTGAAACTCAAAGAAATCAGCTACATCCACGCCGAGGCCTATGCATCGGGTGAGTTGAAGCACGGCCCCATTGCGCTGATCGACAAACACCTGCCGGTGGTTGTCATGGCGCCGCGCGACGGGTTGTTTGATAAGACCGTGTCAAACATGCAGGAGGTTCTGGCCCGTGGTGGCAAGGTGATGCTGGTCACTGACGCCGAGGGTACAGTTGAAGCCGCAGGCGATGCCTGGCAGACCATCACCCTGCCCGCCATTGACCCCGTGCTGTCGCCCATTCTATACGCAGTGCCTGCACAGCTGCTGGCCTACCACACCGCCGTTGCCAAGGGCACCGATGTGGACCAGCCGCGCAACCTCGCAAAATCGGTGACTGTAGAATGACCTATGAAGAGGCGCTGGCCGCGCTAAAGGCCCATGTTGAACCCGGCCGCGCCGTAGGCATGGCCGAGTATCACAAGGTGCCACGCGAATACCTGGGCGTGCCCAACCCGGCGATCAATGACCTGGCCAAAGAGTGGCGCAAAGGTCTGGATGTGCAGGGCCGCGTCGATCTGGCCCGCGCCCTTTGGGACAGCAATATCTTTGAATGCCGTCTGGCGGCCGCAAAACTGCTGACACAGGCGCGGATCAAGGGCGATCAGCCGGTCTGGGAGTTGATCACCTCTTGGGTGAAGGATTTCGACAGCTGGGCAATTGCCGATCACGCCATGATGGCCGGTCAGAAACGGGTGGTTGCCGATCCGTCCCGTCTGGATGAGGTGGAGGTCTGGACCTCTTCCCCCGATCACTGGACCCGGCGCGCGGCGATGGTCATCACCCTGCCTTGGACCAAACAGAACAACCCCAAACCGCAGGATCTGGAAATCCGCGAACGGGTGCTGACCTGGGCGGCGGGCTATGTGCAGGATCCTGAGTGGTTCATCCAGAAATCCGTAGCCTGGTGGCTGCGCGATCTCAGCAAACATGACGCCGACCGCGTCATCACCTTCCTGCGTGAACATGGCAAAGCGATGAAGCCTTTTGCCCGCAAGGAGGCTGGCAAACATCTGCCCCCGAAACCCGAAGGCGCCGCCGCCAAACAGCCGCGGCCCGAATGGCAGGATGAGGGCGGATACGATGGCCCGGATATCACCGACCTGCCGGATGAACTGGCCTGAGCAACCTGCCTGATCAATAACAAAGCCCCGCCAATCCGGCGGGGCTTTTGCTTTTGTTACCTCTGACGACCTGCGTTCAGGCGCTCAGGGCCACATAGCCCGCACAGAGCAGCATCACCGTTGTGATCGGCCCCCACAGGCGACGTTCCGGTGCAGACGGGGTGATCCAATTGGCCAATGCAGACAGCGCCTGCACCGCCAGCGCCACCCAGATCGTCCATTTCGGCCAGTCCACGACCAACCCGGCGATTGAGAGAACCGAAAGGGCCATAAAGGCCAAGATACAGATCGAAACCGCGGCAAGGATCCGCCCCCGGCGCGGCAGCGGGCCATCGACCTGCCCGCCCTGCGTGATACGACCCCAGGGCGCACCGGCGATCAGTGCGATCTGAAACCCGATCACGCAGCAGCAGATCATAGCGTAGGCATAGGCCACAGTCGTCAGCATCAGCCCCTCCGACAGGTAAAACAGCCCTAGAGCTGGAACACCTCAACCTCAGCCAATCCGGTCAGCGGCACATCCAGAAGACGCATCGCCCCCAGGGACAGCGACGAGCCCGCTGAGACTGCACCCGCCCGTGGGATCAGGTCCACCTTCACCTCCCGGCCGGTTTTGGGGTAGCGCACTTTGCCTTTGGTTGCGGTGTCCACCAGCGGGGTTTCCATCCAGAAGCCTTCGCGGGTGGCATCCCCGAGTGAGGCAACGGTGGTGCCCAACAGACCGCTGGCCGCCGGTTCCGGGCGCGCGGCCTCAGGATCAGGATCCGGCAATGCAGCCACCTCAATATCGCCCGTATCCGGCAGCGACTGCGCGGTTTGCGTATTGCTGCCCGGCGCTTCACGCAGCCAGGGACGATCAGTGAGGTTTTCCATCAGCGGCAGATCGGAACAGGCGCTGAGGACAAAGGCGGGCAAAAGGATCAAGGCAATCTGTTTCATGCCCCAAGGCTACGCCCATTCTGACCCCCAATCAACAAAGCACGGACACGAAATCGGACAATCTTACCCTTGCCGCGCCGGGGGCGGCGGCATAGGTTCTTGTCCATGAGCATCAAGACCCTGCCCCCACTGATCGATCCCTTTGCGCGTGCGATCACATACCTGCGCATTTCGGTGACCGACCGCTGCGATTTCCGCTGCGTCTATTGCATGTCCGAAGACATGAAGTTCCTGCCGAAAAAGGAATTGCTGACGCTGGAAGAGCTGGACCGGATGTGTTCGGCCTTTATCAACCTTGGCGTTGAAAAGCTGCGCATCACCGGTGGTGAACCTCTGGTGCGCCGGGGCATCATGACATTTTTTGACGCCATGTCGCGCCATCTGGACAGCGGCGCGCTGAAAGAGCTGACGCTGACGACCAACGGATCACAGCTGGCGCGCTTTGCCGATGACCTCTATGCCGCTGGCGTGCGCCGGGTGAACATCTCACTTGATACGCTGGATGATCAGAAATTCGCGGACATCACCCGTTGGGGCCGTCTGCCGCAGGTGATCAAAGGCATCGATGCCGCCCAAAAGGCCGGGATGCGGGTCAAGATCAACGCGGTGGCCCTTAAGGGCTTCAACGATGTTGAACTGTTCGACATGGTCGAATGGTGCAATGAGCGTGACATGGATATCACCTTCATTGAGGTGATGCCGATGGGCGATATCGGCAATGAGGATCGTCTGGACCAATATTGGCCGCTGACCGATCTGCGCGCCCAGCTGGGTGAACGATATCAGATCACCGATCTGGCCGAACGTTCCGGCGGCCCGGCGCGCTACATCCGTCTGGAGGAAACCGGCCAGAAGGTGGGGCTGATCACCCCGATGACCCATAATTTCTGCGAAAGCTGCAACCGCGTGCGGCTGACCTGCACCGGTGAGATCTACACCTGTCTGGGTCAGGAGGGCTGGCAAGACCTGCGCCCTGCCCTGCGCAACAACCCCGACCACGAAGAGCCACTCTATGAGGCGATCCGCGCTGCAATCGGTCTGAAACCCAAGGGCCACGACTTTGACTATTCCCGTCAGGAAGTGGGCGGAAAGATGTCGCGCCACATGAGCCACACCGGCGGCTAAGGACGGACCATGCCCGCAGATCGGGGCCCCCTCGCCGGGCCCACCCTGACCTATCGCATTTACTCTGGCGTCGCCAATCTGGCGGCGCCTTTGGCCTATCGTAAAGTGGCGAAAAAACTGGCGGCGGCGGGTGTCGCCCCGGATCGTCTGCGCGAGCGTTTGGGCCATGCCACGCTGCCCCGCCCGGCGGGCCAGCTGATGTGGTGTCATGCGGCCTCCGTCGGGGAGAGCCTGTCGGCGCTGACCCTGATTGAGGCAATGGGTGCGCGCCACCCCGAGCTGCAGTTCCTACTAACCTCTGGCACGGCCACCTCGGCCGAGATCGTGGCCAAGCGCCTGCCCGCGCGCTGCCATCACCAGTTTGCCCCGCTGGACAGTACAGGCGCCCTGCGCCGGTTCTTGGACCATTGGACCCCGGATTTGGTCGCCTTTGTCGAAAGTGAGCTGTGGCCGCAGATGATCATGCGTGCCGGGGCTGTGGCGCCTCTGGCCCTGCTGAACGCCCGCATGTCGAAAGGATCGTTGCGCAATTGGGGGAAATTCCCCGCCTCTGCCAAAATGCTGCTGGATCGCTTCGCGCTGATCCGCACCCAGGATCAGGCCACGCTGGACGGGTTGCTGACGCTGGGTGCAGAGCCATCGCGCTGCGCCAAAGGGCAGAACCTGAAGTCCGCCGCAGGCCCGCTGCCGGTCCCGACCGAAGCGCTGAGCCAGCTGCAAAAGCATATCGGCGCACGCCCGATCTGGATCGCCGCCTCGACCCATCCGGGTGAGGAACTGGCGGTGCTGGAAGCGCATAAAGCGTTGTTGAACGACCACCCGGACCTGTTGCTGGTGCTGGTGCCACGTCACCCGGAACGCGCCCCTGAGATTGAACAGATGATCGCCAATGCCGGGCTGCGCCACAGCCTGCGCAGCCGCGGTGATGCGCCCACCGCGCAGGTCTATCTGGCCGATACCTTGGGGGAGATGGGTCTGTTTTACAGCCTGTCGCCGCTGGTGTTTCTGGGCGGGTCCCTGACGCCGGTGGGCGGCCATAACCCGTTTGAGCCGGCCCATGCCGGCGCGGTGGTGCTGCACGGTCCCCTGTTTGCCAATTTCGCGGAAAGCTACGCCGAGTTTGCCAAGGCAGGCGGATCGGTCGAAGTGTCCGACAGTGCTGAGCTGGTACAGGCCCTCACCATTCTGCTGAACGATTCCGATCACCGCGCCGCCGAAAGCGCCGCCGCGCAGGGTTTTGCCCGTGGCCAGATGCAGGGGTTGGATCAGATGATTTCAGAGCTTTCCGCACTGCTGAAAGACGGCTAGACAGGGCCGAAGAGACGTGGGCTGCAGTAACTTGGGGCCACAACGCCTGAACTGATGCGCAAGGATACCCGGATGCCACAGCCAAAAACCGCGACGCTGGATGTGCTGGCCCCCAATTTCAAACGCCGCCTGTCCGGTGTGACGTCTACGGTGATCCGTCTGGTGCCCCTGCAGGCCGAAACCCTGCCCATTGCCGCCGTGGGGCCTGTGATGCCCGATCACGTGCCACATGTGCCGCTGTCCGCGCTGCTGACCATGTCACGCAAAGGGCCTTCTGGCGCCCGGGTCTGGCACGCCCGGCGCAACATCGAGATGCTGGGTGGTCTGGCGCTGAAACATATCCTGCGCAAAGAGCTGAAGCTGATGTTCACCTCCGCCTCGCAGCGTCACCACACCGGGCTGACCAAATGGCTGATCACACAGATGGATGCGGTTGTCGCCACCTCGGCCAAAACCGCCGCCTATCTGGACCGCCCCGCCACCGTCATCCACCATGGCATTGACGCTGACCAATTCAGCCCCACTGCGGATAAATCTGCCCTGCGCGCGGAACTGAACCTGCCAGAAACCGGCACACTCATCGGCTGCTACGGCCGTATTCGCGCCCAGAAAGGCACCGATGTCTTTGTCGATGCGATGATCGCCACCCTGCCCAATCACCCAGAGGCCTACGGTCTGGTGATGGGCCGCGCCACCGATCAGCACAAGGATTTCGAACAGGGCCTGAAAGACAAGGTTGCCGCCGCCGGTCTTAGCGATCGGATTCTGTTCCTGCCCGAGGTGCCGGTCTGGGAAATGGCGAAATACTATCAGGTGCTGGACCTCTACATTGCGCCGCAACGCTGGGAAGGCTTCGGCCTCACCCCGCTGGAGGCCATGGCCTGCGGCGCCCCCTCCATCGCAACCCGCGTCGGCGCCTTTGAAGAGCTGATCGCCGAAGGCGAAACCGGCACGCTGGTTGACCCCGGCGATCTGGACCAAATGATCGCCGCGACACAAGCGATCCTTTCGGACCCCACCCGCCTGACCACATGGTCTGAGAATGCCCGCCAAAGGGTGCTGGACCAGTTCCAACTGCACCAAGAAGCCGACGCGCTGATCAAGATCTACCGGGACCTGCTGGCGGGGTAAGACCCCATGGGCTCATTCGTTGGCGAGGTTTTGCGAGGAACAACGGACTGCAAGCACATCTTGGGGGAAATGCGGTAACACTGAGGACTGCATTGAGCCCTTGGTGTAAGATGCTGCAGGTCGCACAAACGTCCGTGTTTTCAAGGCTAGCCCCAAAAATGGATCAAGTGGCCTCTGCTGAATCACCTCAGTCACTATGCTTTGAATTGATTTTCGTAGGCTTCAACGTGCTGCGGGAATAGCGTTTCGTAGGACGGTTCGCTCACTCCAAGAGCATCCACGAATGCTTCGGTGCCATTGTCACCGAATTCAACGAGATGCAAAGTAACATCGACACATCTAATTTGGCGCCCATCTTCCGTCTTCAAGATCAAACCATTCCAGATTTTGTAATCCTGTTCATCTTGTAATTGCGGCAGCACAGATGATTGGAACGTCGCAAAGCCGTCAGTTGGTTGAAATTCACCCTCGGCGCACCCCATAGGAGGATCACCTCCCCTCGCTAGGTCCGTGTCGCCAATATGCAGGTCTGCATGAAGTACTTTGAACATGGTCAATCATCATCTTGGTCAAAATATTGATGTGTCTAGCTGTGGATTTGGGAAATTACTGCATCCTCGTACATTTTACGCATGTTGGCAGCGTGGCACCAGTCTTTACAAAATGCGTTTCGTAAAGCCGACATTGGCGCAGCCGCAGCGAATTCATTCTTCGTCCGCTAAAGGACTCTCGAACAAAACGGAGGAGGGTCTTATTGGCGCCCCCCGGTAAAACGGCCCAAAGCCCCTCACCAGCCGCAAAAAAGCCGGACAGGTTCCCCTGCCCGGCTTTCTCATCTCATCACGCACCCGGCGTATTAGGCGGCGGGCATGCGCTGTTCGACGATCTCGGCCCACCAGCTGCAGCCGGAGGGGATGGCTTCGTCGTTGAAGTTATATTCCGGGTGGTGCACAGCGGCGGTGTCGCCGTTGCCGACCAGAATATAGGCGCCGGGGCGCTCTTCCAGCATGAAGGCAAAGTCTTCGCCGCCCATGACCAGCGGGGCTTCGTCGCACTGGCCGGTGATCGATTTGGCAACATCGGCGGCAAACTGGGTCTGCTCATCGTGGTTCACCATCACCGGATAGCCGCGCATGTAGTTCACATCCGCGGTGCCGCCAAAGGTGGCCGCAACGCCGTTGCAGATCTCATTGATCCGCTTTTCGGCCAGATCACGCATCTCTTTGGACATGGTGCGCACGGTGCCGCGAATGGTGACGCGCTGCGGGATCACGTTGAACGCCTTGGAGGAGCTTTCCATCGAGGTCACCGACACAACGATCTGATCCACCGGATCCGCATTGCGCGAGGCGATCGACTGCAGCGTGGTCACGGCCGTGGCGGTCATCACATTGGTGTCGATCACTTCCTGCGGCTTGGCGGCATGGCCACCGCGGCCTTCAAAGACGATCTCATAGGTGTCGGTGGCGGCAAAGAAGGCGCCCGGACGGATGGCGAAGCTGCCCAGCGGGCGGCCCGGCCAGTTGTGCATGCCGTAGACTTCCTGAATGCCCCAGCGATCCATCATGCCGTCTTCGCACATTTCACGACCGCCGCCGCCGCCTTCTTCGGCGGGCTGGAAGATCACCACAACAGTGCCGTCGAAGTTGCGGGTTTCGCTGAGGTATTTCGCAGCCCCCAGCAGCATGGCGGTGTGACCATCGTGACCACAGGCATGCATCGCACCGGGGGTTTTCGAGGCATAGTCCAGACCGGTCTGTTCGTGGATCGGAAGCGCGTCCATGTCGGCGCGCAGGCCAATGACCTTGCCCGAGCCGGTCTTGTTGCCTTTGATCACGCCAACAACGCCGGTGCGGCCGATGCCGGTGACGATCTCATCGCAGCCGAATTCTTTCAGCTTGTCGGCCACAATGGCGCTGGTGCGGTGGGTTTCGAACAGGATCTCAGGGTTTTCGTGCAGATCACGGCGCCATTCGGTGATCTCATTTTGCAGTTCAGCAAAGCGGTTTTTGGTGGGCATCTTTCGTCCTTCCAGATGGTGTTGGCCGCGCTCAGGCGCGCGGCAGTCGTCGTTCGATCAATTCGGCAAAGAAGCTGGTGCCATAGGGCGCGGCTTCGTCTGCGAAATCATATGCGGGGTGGTGGCAGGCCTGGCTATCCCCATTACCGAGGAAGATATAGGCGCCGGGGCGCGCTTCCAGCATGTAGGAGAAATCTTCTGCCGGCATGATGGGGGCCGTGTTGGCCTCAACCTTGGTGCCAACAGCGCGTGCCGCCTCAACCGCATGGGCGGTTTCGGCGACGCTGTTGACAGTGGGCGGGTAGCCGCGGATGTAGTCGACCCGCGCGGTTGCACCATAGGCGGCGGCGGTGGCTTCGGCCACGGCTTTGACCCGCGCCTCCATCAGGTCACGCACCTCAGGTTCAAAGCAGCGCACAGTGCCGCGCAGCTTGGCGGTTTGCGGGATCACGTTCTGGGTGTCGCTTTCGGTCAGGAAGGTGGCGATGGTCAAAACCGCCTGTTTCACCGGATCGACATTGCGCGACACGATTGAGTTCAGCGCAACCACCACATGGGCGGCTGCAAGGGTGGTGTCGATGGTTTGATGCGGCTCAGCGGCGTGGCCACCCTTGCCCTCAATCACGATCTCCAACTCATCCGCGGAGGCCATCAGCGGACCGGGACGGATGGCAAATTCACCCACAGGCACGCCGGGGGCATTATGCAGGCCATAGACCTCATCCACGTTCCAGCGGTCCATGCAGCCGTCCTCAACCATTTTGAGGCCCCCGCCCCCGCCCTCTTCGGCGGGTTGGAACAGCAGCACCACGGTGCCATCAAAATTGCGGGTCTCGGCCAGGTATTTCGCCGCACCCAGCAGCATGGCGGTGTGACCGTCATGACCGCAGGCATGCATCGCACCCGGGGTTTTGGAGGCATAGTCCAGCCCGGTGATCTCATCCATCGGCAGCGCATCCATATCGGCGCGCAGGGCAATCACCCGGTCCGAAGTGCCGGCCTTGATGGTGCCCACAACGCCGGTGATGCCAATGCCCTCAACCACTTCATCGCAGCCAAAGGCCCGCAGTTTTTCGGCCACCACACCGGCGGTGCGATGCACATCGAACATCACCTCAGGATGCTGGTGGAAGTCGTGGCGCCATTCGGTGATCTCACCGTGCAGTTCTGCCACGCGGTTCTTAATCGGCATTTCAGGTCTCCCTCTTCTCAGCCCGGCCTTAGAGGCCCGGCCCCAATTCCAGTTTTGATCCGTCGCTGAAGCGCGACAGGCGGAAGCGGCTGAGGTCATGCCCCAGTGCGCCCCCGGTGATCAGATCGGCCATGATGCGACCAAAGGCCGGACCAATGCCAAAGCCATGGCCACACATGCCGGTGCAGATGCTCAGCCCCTCAAGCGGGGCGCGATCCACCACCGGCACCACATCAGGCATCGCGTCAATCATGCCGGACCAAACGGCCTTGATCCGCGGTGTGCCCAGCTGCGGGAACAATGCCCCAAAGGCGGCCAGTGTTTTCTCGTGCAAGCCCATGGTGGGCTGCGGGTTCAGCACCCGCATGCGTTCAAACGGGCTTTCGTCCTGTGACGACCAGCGCCGTTTGGTGCCCCATGCATCGGGGAAGCCTTTGGGCGCGGCCGGGTGGTATTTTGTCCCGAAAGGATGCGCCTTAATTTGCGGCATATAGGCCCCCAAATGACGGAAGGCATCAGGGCCGATAAACAGCCGGTGCCAGCCGCCTGCGGCCAGGGTAAACCCTCCGTCCGCGCGGCGACGGAACGCCAGCTCATTGTTGCCGGCGGCCGGCAGATCAAGCGCGGGCAAGGGCTCGGTGGCCATCACCTGCGCCTGCACCGAAAGCTGCGGCAGGTTTACACCATGCTGGCGCAGGAACAGCGCCGACCAGGCACCACCTGAAACCATGACATGATCCGCCTTGATCCGGCCCTTTTCGGTCACCACACCAGCAACCTTGCCCGCGGCGATATCCAAGGCACGCACGGCGCAGTTTTCGCGGATCACCACACCGGCCTTAGCGGCCGCGCGGGCAAAAATCGGCACGGCAACCCAGGGCTCTGCCTTCATGTCGGATGGTGTGTGCAGCGCGCCTGCAAAACGTTTTGTGGCACCGGGCAGCAGATCAGCGGTCTGATCGGCGTTCAAAATGCGGCTGTCGACGCCGTGGGCGCTGGCCTGTTTCAGCCAATCCTCATAGCTGGCGACCTCTTTTTCACTTTCGGCCAGATAGGCCACACCCAGACGGGCTAGGCCCAGATCTTCCTCCACCTCACCCTGCAGCTGGGTCCAGAGGTGATTTGCCTCGGTCGCGATGGGCAGCTCTGCCATGTCGCGCCCGGTCTGGCGGATCCAGCCCCAATTGCGTGAGGATTGTTCGGCCGCAACCCGGCCCTTTTCCAGCACCGCAACCTTCAGGCCTTTGCGGGCCAGAAACAGCGCGCTCATCACACCGATGACGCCACCGCCAACAATGGCCACATCCACCGCCTCGGGCAAGGGGCCGTCATGTTCTACCGGGCACTGAAGACCCAATGGAAATGGCGTCATGCAAGCACCTCTTGCACCAGTTTCACCATGAACCGCTGCCCGGCCTCCAGCTGGGCAACTTCCAGAAACTCATCCGGTTGATGCGCCTGCGCGATGTCACCCGGGCCGCAGACAACGGTGGAATAGCCATCATTCTGGAAATGACCGGCCTCGGTGCCGTAGCTCACCACATTCTGCGAGTTGTCCCCGGTCAGGCGGCGCACCAGCGCTTCGGCTTCACCGTCAACCTCAGGCGCCAGCCCGGTCAGGTCATAGGTTGGGGTCACTTCGATCCAGGTGTCAGGAACGATGGCTTTCATTTCGGCCTCAACCTCGGCCACTTCGGCGCGCAGCCGGGCCTCCCAGTCGTCGTTGTTTTCATCCGGCACATTGCGGAAATCAATCTCGAAGGTGCAGTCCTTGGCCGTGATGTTGCCTGCTGTGCCGCCGGAAATCGTGCCCACATGGGTTGAGGTCCAGGGCGGCACGAACAGCGCAGCCGTTTCCGACGGGGTGCCGGCGGCCTGCGCCGCGTTCATCTCATTGGCCCATTCGATCAGCTTGGCGCCAAACATGATGGCATTGACGCCGGTGTGGATCAGCGAGGAATGCACCTCAAACCCATGCACATGAATGTCAAACGCGCGCCCGCCTTTATGGGCGGTGACCGCCTTCATCATCGAAGGTTCCCCCACAATCACGGCGGAGGCGCGCGGCAGATGTTTCTGCATTTCCTCAATCAGCGGCACCACTTCTTCGCAGCCCACCTCTTCGTCATAGGACAGCGCAATTTGCAGCGGCCGCGCGACGCCCTGACGTTTGGCTTCGACCAGCGCCCAGATGGCCAGCGCATCAAACCCTTTCATGTCACAGGTGCCGCGCCCATAAAGCTTGCCGTCTTTTTCCACCACGGTGAAAGGATCGGTGGTCCAGGGCTGGCCGTCCACCGGCACAACATCGGTGTGACCCGACAGCACGATACCACCATCAACCTCAGGCCCCACATGGGCGCAGAGCCCGGCCTTATCCCCGGCCTCATTATACTGGCGGTGGCAGGTGACCCCGTGACCGTTCAGATAATCCTCAACCCAATCGATAAGGTCCAAGTTGCTGTCCCGGCTTACGGTCGGAAACGACACCAGCTTGTCCAAAATCTCACGGGGGGTCAGGAGGGTGGTCATGGGGATCCTTTTCAGAGCTTTACCAATATCGGCATCGGAGCCGGCCACGCATTGACACAGCCATCCCAAAGGCACCGGTGAAGGCCGGTGCCAAATCGGAAGCTGAGCGGTCAATCAGGGCAGACATGCAATAACGCCAAACTGTGCAGAAGGCCAAAACCGACCACAGGGACCGGCAAAGGTCAATCAAGTGAAACTACGGGGGTCGCGTGGCGCACTGCCGATCAGCCGCAGGGCCAGCCCCCAAAGGCTTGGCGGCCCGAAGGCCGCCAAGATGTTGATCAGTAACCGCTTTCCGAGGTGAGCACGAAGTGGCCGGGGCTCACTTCCTTGTACTCAGACGGACCCGGCTCATATCCAACGGGGTGGATCGGTGACGGGATCGGTTTGAAGTTAAGCTCACGCTCAGACTTGCGCTGGTTCGGATCCGCAATGGGAACCGCCTGCATCAGCGCCTGGGTGTAGGGGTGCTGCGGATCTTCGAACACGGCCTGACGCGGCCCCAGTTCGACGATCCGGCCCAGATACATCACACCCACATCGTGGCTGACCCGTTCCACCACGGCCATGTCGTGGCTGATGAACAGGAAGGACAGGCCCAGTTCTGCCTGCAGTTCCATCATCAGGTTCAAAACCTGCGCCTGCACCGACACGTCCAGCGCCGATACTGCCTCATCCGCGATGATCAGCTTGGGGTTCAGCGCCAAAGCACGGGCGATCGCCACACGCTGACGCTGACCGCCGGACAGTTCGTGCGGGAAACGACGCAGGAAGCTGCGCGGCAGTTCCACCCGGTCAAACAGCATCTCAACCCGTTTCTGCATCTCAACGCTGGAATGGGTGCCGTAGTTGCGCATCGGCTCGGCCACCTGATCGCCCAGCATCATCTGCGGGTTCAGCGAGGCAAATGGATCCTGGAAGATCATCTGCATGTCCAGACGGGCGGCGCGCAGTTCATTGTGATCCAACGCCATGATGTCTTTGCCATCGATGTTGATGTGGCCCGCCTGCGGTTCAACCAGACGCAGGATCGACCGGCCAGCGGTAGATTTACCACAGCCCGATTCCCCCACCAGCGATAGGGTGCGCCCTTTGTTGAGGGTGAAGCTCACATCCTCAACCGCGTGCACATTGGCCACGGTGCGGCGGAAGAAACCGCCCTTCACCGGGAAGCGGGTGACGAGGTTCTTCACTTCCAGCAGCGGCTCATCAGTCCCGGCGATTGGGTCAAGGTTTTGGTTCTCACGCCCCAGAAGCTTCATCGGCTCCGGCAGAGCCTTGCCTTTCATCTCCCCCAGTTTCGGAACCGCGGCCAGCAACGCCTTGGTGTAGTCGTGCTGCGGGTTCTCAAAGATTTCCTTAACGGTGCCCTCTTCGACCTTATTGCCGCGGAACATCACAACCACGCGGTCCGCCATCTGCGCCACAACCGCCATGTCGTGGGTGATGAACATCACGGCCGTGCCGGTTTCACGTTTCAGACGATCCATCAGCGCCAGAATTTCCGCTTGAATGGTCACATCCAGCGCGGTGGTCGGTTCATCCGCAATCAACAGGCGCGGTTCACAGGCCAGCGCCATCGCGATCACAACCCGCTGACGCATACCGCCGGACAGTTCGTGGGGGTATTGTTTCAGCCGGCGCTCCGGTTCCGGGATGCGGACCTGCTTCAAAAGATCCAATGCGCGGGCTTCTGCCTCTTTTTTAGACAGACCTTTGTGCAGACGCAGACCTTCAGTCAGCTGACGGCCCACGGTGAACACCGGATTCAGCGCGGTCATTGGTTCCTGGAAGATCATACCAATCTCATTGCCGCGAATCGTTCGCATGAGATCCTGGTCGGTGTCAGCCAAGTTGATCTGCTCGCCTTCTTTGCGATCAAACAGCAGTCTGCCACCAGCAATTTCGCCGCCGCCAAATTCAACCAGACGCATCAAGGAGAGGCTGGAAACCGATTTACCGGAGCCAGATTCCCCAACGATACAAACGGTTTCACCCGGATTTACGTCAAATGACACATCTTCCACACCAACGACGGGCCCGTCCTTGGTCTGAAATTCAACCCGTAGGTTTTCGATCTTTGCAATCGGTTGATCCAGCATTCCCCTGATCCATTTTTGGTATCGTTGTTTCAGGCGACGCTATAGACAGCCCAAAGCCAGTGTCAAATCCGTATATCATTAGGTGATTAAACAGGCACATTTCTACTTTAGCGACGCCCAAGAAATGCATGACTTTATGCAAAATTTGCATATGCCCCGCTAACCCCATGCAGATACCGTATATCTACCGTGCCGAGCGATAAAAGACCCGCGTACTACCCCTTGCTTTTTCGAATTATTCGGTTTGAGATGCGGCCAGCCGTGGGGCTTTCGGGGATAATCACCAACGAAATTAACCGGAATCTGACGATCAGGTTGCACCCGCGGATAGAATCATGGCCCGGCGAAGGGTCTTAATCCCCCCGTATGGGGAACTTGAGACACTTAACTGGGTGTCCAACAAGGAGTGGAAAATGAAAATTAAAACTCTCATGCTAGGTGCCGTTGCTGCGACCGCCCTGGCACCGGCTGCAATCGCTGAGCGCGGTTCCGACGGCCACGTCAACATCATCTACTGGCAGGCGCCTTCGATCCTGAACCCGTATCTGTCGAGCGGCACCAAGGACATCGAGTCCGCCTCGCTCGTCGTGGAGCCGCTGGGCCGTTACGACCCGACCGGCGCGCTGGTTCCTTACCTGGCCGAAGAAATCCCGACCCTGGAAAACGGCGGTGTTTCTGAAGACCTGAAAACCATCACCTGGAAACTGAAGTCGGGCCTGAAATGGTCGGACGGTTCCGCTGTGACCTCGGCTGACGTCAAGTTCACCGCCGACTACTGCATGCACCCCGAGGGTGGCTGTGCTCAGCTGGCGAAATTCGAAGGTGTTGAGTCGGTTGACGTTATTGACGACCTGACCGTGAAAGTGACCTTCGGCGAAGCCAAACCGAACCCGTACGGCCCGTTCATGGGTGGTCAGTCGCCGATCATTCAAGCCGCTCAGTTTGCGGACTGCATGGGCGCCAAAGCGCCTGAGTGCACCACCGCCAACTTTGGCCCGATCGGCACCGGCCCGTTTGTTGTCACCGAGTTCAAGCCGAACGACGTGATCTCGATGGAAGCCAACCAGAACTACCGTGACGCAGCCAAGCCTGCCTTCGCGACCCTGACCTTCAAAGGTGGCGGCGACGCAACCGCAGCTGGTCGTGCCGTTCTGGAAACCGGTGAATTTGACTACGCCTGGAACCTGCAGCTGGCCCCTGAGGTCATCGCGAACATGGAAAAAGGCGGCAAAGGTAAAACCGTTGCAGCATTCGGTTCGCTGGTTGAGCGTATCGAAATGAACATGACCAACCCGTCGCCCGATCTGCCGGAAGGCGAGCGTTCGACCGCAGCCCACCCCCACCCGTTCCTGTCGGACCTGAACGTGCGTAAAGCACTGTCGATGGCCATCGACCGCGAACTGCTGGTGGAAATCGGCTACGGCAAAGCAGGTCGCCCGACCTGTAACCTGGTGCCTGCACCGGCGATCTACGCTTCCGACAACACCGACTGCCTGACCCAAGACATCGCAGGCGCCAACGCACTGCTGGACGAAGCTGGCTGGGTTAAAGGTGCTGACGGCATCCGCGCCAAAGACGGCGTTAAACTGTCGATCCTGTACCAGACCTCGACCAACGCCGTTCGTCAGGACTTCCAGGCTCTGATCAAACAGTGGTGGAGCGAAATCGGTGTTGAAACCGAACTGCGCAACATCTCGGCATCGGTCTTCTTCGGTGGTGACCCGGGTTCGCCTGACACCTTCCAGAAGTTCTACGCTGACGCTGAAATGTACGCCAACAACTTCGACGGTACCGATCCTGAGTCGTATCTGGCACAGAACACCTGTGATAAGGCACCTAAGCCTGAATCGCAGTGGCAGGGTGAGAACATCAACCGTTTCTGTAACCCAGAATTCGACGCGCTGGTTGCTGAGCTGGCCAAAACCGGTTCGCTGGCCAAACGTGGTGAGCTGGGTCGTAAGCTGAACGACATGCTGACCAAAGACAGCTATGTGAAGATCCCGCTGGTTGACCGTGGTCGCGTATCGGCCCACGCAAACACCCTGGGTGGTGTTGTGCTGAACACCTGGGACTCTGAGCTGTGGAACGCCGCTGACTGGCACCGCATCAAGTAATCCCACGTGATTATTGCCCCGGCCCACCTCGGGCCGGGGCTTTTTCTTGAGCGCGCGAGAGTGTATGACCGCGCGCAGAAACAAGAATAGCCGCAAAGGCCTCCGTATATGCTGACTTTTACTGTTCGACGATTGGTGTTGGCCGTGCCAACCCTGTTGTTCATCAGCCTTGTCATCTTCCTATTGCTCGAGCTGGCGCCGGGCGATCCGATGGCACAGGTCCCGCTCACCGTACCGCCAGAGGTAAAGGAAAAGATGCGCGAAGCGCTGGGTCTCGGCCAGCCAGTGCACATCCGTTTCGTCAAATGGCTGGTGCAATTCTTCTGGATTGAACCCCAGGTTCTCTTTGACCACGTCTTTGGCACCACCTTCGCCGAAGGCAAGCTGCGCGTGCTTAGCTGGCAGACCCGTTCGCCGGTTATGGACATCGTTGTGCAGCGTATGCCGCAGACCCTGTGGGTTGTGGGCATGTCCTATATCATCGGTGTGCTGATCGCGCTGCCGATCGGGATCTACTCGGCCTACCGCCAGTATTCGATCTTCGATCAGGTTGGTACCTTCATCTCGATGATCGGCTTCTCGGTGCCCACGTTCTTCACCGGCGTTCTGTTGATCGTGATCTTCTCGGTGAACCTTGGCTGGTTCCCCTCGATCTACGACACCACCCATAAGGTGACAGATTGGGACAGCTTCGTTGGGCAGCTGCGACAGCTGGCGATGCCGGTTTTTGTGCTGGCGCTTTACAACGCCGCACAGATCAGCCGCTTCATGCGGGCCTCGATGCTGGACAACCTCAATCAGGACTATGTGCGCACCGCACGGGCCAAAGGCCTGGGTGAAAAGGCCGTGGTGCTGGTACACGTCCTGCGCAACTCGATGATCCCGGTTGTGACCGTGATCGCCCTGGGGGCACCGCAGGTCTTTGGGGGTGCGATCATCACCGAACAGGTGTTCAAGGTGAACGGTCTGGGCCATCTGCTGATCGGCGCGATTGAGGCCAACGACCTGCCGACCGTGCAGACGCTGACCTTTATCTTTGCGCTGCTGATCGTGGTCTTCAACATCATTGCCGATGTCCTCTACGGCATCCTGGACCCGAGGATTCGCTATGACTGATGAAAAGCAAACCGCAGCGATCGGCGCCCTGTCCGATCCGATGCCCTCTGCCCCGCCGCGCAGCCAATGGCGTGCCGTTTGGGAGCAGTTCAAAACCCACAAAGGGGCTTTGTTGGGCGGTATCATCTTCCTGGTGATCGTTCTGACGGTGTTTGTTGGTCCCTGGATCTGGCCTTATGACCCGACCTACATCGACATCCGCGCCCGGAATCAGGGCCCGAGCTTTGCCCACCCGCTGGGCACCGACCAGCTGGGCCGCGATACGCTGGCGCGTATGATGGCCGGCGGTCAGGTTTCAGTTGCCGTGGGCATCACCGCGATGCTGCTGGCGTTGTTCCTGGGTTCGTTGGTAGGCGTGCTGGCCGGCTTCTTCAAGAAGCTCGACGGCCCGCTGATGCGTCTTACTGACCTGTTCCTGGCGCTGCCGCTCTTGCCGCTGCTCTTGGTTATGGTGCTGTTGTTCCGCGACACGCTGAACCAGGCCTTTGGACCTGAGACCGGGATCTTCATCCTGATCGTTCTGGCTATCGGTGTGACCAGCTGGATGCCGACCGCACGGATCGTGCGCGGTGACGTTCTGGCGCTGAAGGAGCGTGAGTTCGTTCTGGCCGCCCGTTCCATCGGCACCAAAAACGGCAAGATGATCACCCGCCACATCCTGCCCAACGTGCTGTCGCCAATCATGGTGTCAGCCACGCTGGGGATCGCCAATGCGATCATCACGGAATCGGCGCTGTCCTTCCTTGGTCTTGGCTTCCCGCCGGACTTCCCGACCTGGGGCCGTCTGCTGTTTGATGCCACCGACTACCTGCAGCAATACCCTGAGCGGGTGTTCTGGCCGGGTCTGGCCATCTCGCTGACGGTGCTAAGCGTGAACTACCTTGGCGACGGACTGCGCGACGCATTGGATCCCCGGATCCGCGGCCGCTAAGGCGCAAATAAGAACACTGGAACGGCCCGCTGCCCCCGCAGCGGGCCGTTTTCTTTGCCCAAGCTAGCAGCACAAACGTGCGTTCCGACAGCAACCGCCCGATCGGGAAACCGTTCCCCTCACAGCCGCCAACCCAACAAGCAGAGAGATTGATTTCCCTCAATCACATTGGCATTCGTGCATTTGTTCGCATCTGAGGTGACAAAATGTACGAAGCTCTGTTGGAAACCCTCTCCTTCATCCCCGGTCTGGAAGACAAGACCGCACCCGAGGTGGCCGTCTATGCCGGTCTGATCCTTGGCGTGCTGTTTGGCGCTGTGGCGCAGGTCACCCGCTTCTGTTTCCGCCGCGCGGTTGTCAGCGGCCCGGATCAACGTCAGGCCGCAGGTGTCTGGCTGACCGCGCTGGCGCTGGCCATCCTCACCACGCAATTTGCGGTCATGTACGGGCTGATCTCCTTCGACGACCACCGCTTCATGGTCACCGACTTGCCTGTTGCCGCCATCGCCCTTGGTGGGCTGCTGTTTGGCGCAGGCATGGTGCTGACCCGCGGCTGTGTGTCCCGCCTGACCGTGCTGAGTGGCTCTGGCAACCTGCGGGCCCTGACCGTGCTGGTGGTTTTCGCCATTGTCGCCCATGCCACGCTGAAAGGTGTGCTGGCGCCGCTGCGTACAGCACTCGGCAGCTATACGGTTCCGCTTGAAAACGCCGCCCTCCCCGGCGCGGGACCGATCCTGGCAGGGCTTATCGCCTTTGCCCTTCTCGCCGTTGCCGCCCGCTCGGGTGCCCGCCCCTCACATCTGATCGGCGGCGCGGTGATTGGCCTGCTGGCGGCGGCGGGCTGGGTCACCACCGGCTATGTGCTCTATGATGATTTTGACCCGGTGGCGCTGGAAAGCCTCAGCTTCACCCTGCCCGCCTCGGAAACGCTGTTCTGGACCATCGCTTCTTCTTCGATCTCCGCCACCTTTGGCACCGGTATCCTAGGTGGCGTTTTGGCAGGGGCCGCGATTGCCGCCCTGATCCGCGGAGAGTTCCAGTGGCAGAGCTTCGACAGCCCAGCCCAAACCGGTCGCTACCTGAGCGGAGCAGCGCTGATGGGTGTGGGCGGTGTTCTGGCGGGGGGCTGCACCTTGGGCGCTGGTCTGTCGGGTGTGCCAACGCTATCGGTGGCCGCGTTGCTGGCGATCCTGGCAATTGCAGCGGGCGGCGTGATCGCCGACCGCCTGTTGAAGATCAATGCATCTTCTTCTGGATCCGCCGGATCATCCACCAAACCACCGCTACAACCGGCAGAGTAAGTGCTGCGGTCAGCTCGGCCTTGCTTAGGCCGAGCAGCTTTGCCAGCGGATAGGCCCCATAGGATGCCAGCGAAACAGCGTAGTAGCTGATCGCCACCACAGACAGACCCTCCACCGTTTTCTGCAATTTCAGCTGCATATCGGCACGTTTGTCCATGCTGGCCAGAACCTTCTGGTTCTGCGCCGAGCGTTCCACATCCACCCGTGTGCGCAGCAATTCGCCGGCACGCATGGCCCGGTCTGACAGATCGGCCAAGCGGCCTTCGGTGGATTTCACCGTCCGCATCGCCGGATCATAGCGCCGCATCATAAACTCCGCGAAGGTCTGACGGCCCTGAAATCGTTCCTCCCGCAGGACTGAGATCCGCTGGTTCACAATCGCCTCATAGGCCCCCGTCGCGCCAAACCGAAAGGCATTGCGTGTGACCATCTGTTCCAAGGCGGCAGAGGTTGACAGCAACCGCGCCAGCGTTTCCTCAGCCGGCAGGGTATCATCGCCCAGCTGATCCACCAGCTGCGACAGGGTCTTTTCAACCTCCCCCAAGGGTGCTGACAGCTGCTTCACACGGGCAAAGCCCAGCATCGACATGCTTTTGTAGGTCTCAATCTCACACAGGCGCTGCACAATGCGCCCCACCCGCCGGGTGCCTGTTTCGGTGTTGGCAAAAACCGCAAACCTGGTGTGGCCTGCGGGATCGATCCGAAAATCGCCGGCAAGGATCGCGTCATCATCCAGCACCCGGCTGACCGCCAGGCTTTCGGGCACAAACCAATCGCTGAGCAGCGTATCAACCGCCGCACTCTCAGGTCGTTTCTGCACCCGGATATGACAGGCCGCGACCCGGACACCCGGCGCTTCGGCCAGCCAATCCTTGGGGAACACCTCAAAATCTGCCGGGTCAAAGGCGCGATCTGACAGGGTGGAGGTGAAGGCGGTATAGGTCACAAATTCCGTGTGACTTTCCCATTTCACCTCATGGCGGCCAATGCGTCCCGAATAATGGGTGGCCCCCGGCTGCGGATGTGGCGCGCCATGGCGATCCAACAGGGCAATCAGATGCTGCAGATCCGCCTGCCGGTCGCGTCCCACCGCCTGTTCGGGCCGTTTGATGGCGACGTAAACGGCTGTGCAGGGCACATCCAGGGTGGGGAACGGACGGGCGTGCAATTCATTGGCCAATTCGTACCGCAGCGGGTGGTCTGTGATCGACATCTTGGGGGCCCTCAAATCTCAGTGGGTCTTTGATGGCAGATCAGAATGTAAAAACAAGTTATTTTTCAGTGTGTTGAAGGAATACTTCGGCATACAATTCCGCACTCCCCCACGCAATCGGCCGCTGAATGCCCCGGGAACGCGATCAGCGCAACACAGGGTCAGGGTTGTTTTTCTCCCGTACAACTCTACGTCTAAGGGATGACGGAGGATTGCAATGAACGAGGCCCGCTCCCCTCAGACCTACCATGGCCCCGATGCCTATGCGCTGGCCGATTGGCGGCGCCGGATCAATGACCTTTATGCTGCGGTGCGCGCCACCCGTGACGCCCGTGCGGGCTGGGCGCTCTGGCATGAAACCCGCAGCCATATGTTCCAGTGTCACCCGATGTCACCGCTGCCCAAACAGGCGCGGTCCGGCCATTATGACATTCCGGTCTTCCCCTACGATCCCAGCCTGCGACTTGAGGTGTCTTTGGATCCCGTGACGGGTGCTGTGCCGCTGCAGTTTGATCTGGGCGCGGATGGTCTGATGCAGGCCCGCCCGGTGGCGCGAACCCGTGGGCTGCAGCGCCTTGGCGCTGAGCTGACCCTCTATTGGATCGAAGGCTACGGTGGTGGGCTGTTCCTGCCGTTTCGCGACGCAACCAACGGGCATGGCAGCTATGGCGGTGGGCGGTATCTGATTGACGCAATCAAAGGCGCGGATCTAGGGCTCGACCGGGACGGCAGGCTGATCTGCGACTTCAACTTTGCCTATACGCCGTCGTGTGCCTTTAGCGATGGCTATGTCTGCCCGCTGTCCCCGGCTGAGAACACCCTGCCCCAACCGGTACGCGCAGGCGAGAGGTTTGAGGCAGCAGCCCCCCTTAACCGGTGACCAGCACCGTGCCCTGGGCAATCGCGCAGAGTTTCTCTTCCCCGTCTTTCAGCGCGTAGACTTTGCAGGAACAAACCGCCTGCCGTTTGCCATGGCTTTCTACCTCCGCCCGGGCGATCAGGCGTTCCCCAATGGCGGGGCGCGAATAGTTGATCTTCATCTCCAACGTCAGCACCTGGCCCAGAACAGAGGCCCCGGCATAGGTCAGCGCATTATCCGCCAGATAGCTGACCGCCCCACCATGCACAAAGCCATGCTGCTGCTTCAGCTCATCGCGCACCGGCAGGTGCAGCTCGGCAAAGCCCTGTTCAAATTTCTCCAGCTCCGCGCCCAACAGCACGCTGAACGGCTGCTTCTGCAGAATGCCGCGGCCAAATTCCAGAATGTCCATATCCGATCTCCTCTGTCCGCCAGAGGAGAGGTTTTGCGCAAGACTGTCAAAGGCGACCACGGGTCAACAGGACCCAATAAGGCGCAAAGAAAAAGCCCCACCAGATTGGCGGGGCTTTTCTAGTCTCAACGCGTGAGCCGGATCAGCTGATACGGGTCAGCAGGTCATCCAGCGACTTCTTGGCGTCACCGTAGAACATGCGGGTGTTCTCTTTGTAGAACAGCGGGTTCTCGATACCGGAATAGCCGGTGCCCTGACCGCGTTTCGACACAAACACCTGCTTGGCTTTCCAGCATTCCAGAACCGGCATGCCCGCGATGGGGCTGTTCGGATCTTCCTGCGCGGCCGGGTTCACGATGTCGTTCGAACCGATCACGATGGCCACATCGGTTTCGGGGAAGTCGTCGTTGATCTCATCCATCTCCAGCACGATGTCGTAAGGCACTTTCGCCTCAGCCAGCAGCACGTTCATATGCCCCGGCAGACGACCAGCCACAGGGTGGATCGCGAAACGCACGTTCTTGCCCTTTGCGCGCAGGCGACGGGTCAGTTCCGCCACATTCTGCTGCGCCTGTGCCACCGCCATGCCGTAGCCTGGGATGATCACGATGCTGTCGGCCTCTTCCAGTGCGGTCGAAACCCCGTCCGCGTCGATGGCGATCTGTTCGCCTTCCACTTCCATCGCCGGACCCGCTGCGCCGCCGAAGCCGCCCAGAATAACCGAGATGAACGAGCGGTTCATCGCCTTACACATGATGTAGCTGAGGATCGCACCGGAGGAGCCCACCAGCGCACCAACCACGATTAAGAGGTCGTTGCCAAGCGAGAAACCAATCGCCGCAGCCGCCCAACCCGAGTAGCTGTTCAGCATCGACACAACCACCGGCATGTCGGCGCCGCCGATGCCCATGATCAGGTGATAGCCGATGAACAGCGACGCGATGGTCATGATGATCAGCGGCAGCAGGCCACCGGTGTTGCAGTACCAGATCAGCGCCACCAGCGACAGGATCGCCGCCGCCGCATTCAGCACATGGCCACCGGGCAGTTTGGTTGCTGCCGAGGTCACTTTGCCCGCCAGCTTGCCATAGGCCACCACCGAACCGGTGAAGGTCACCGCACCGATGAAGATACCCAGGAACAGCTCAACCCGCAGGATACCGATCTCAACAGCGTCCTTCTTGGCCAAAAGCTTGGCAAAACCTTCCAGCGCTTTCTTCTCATCCGCGCCCATCGCCAGCACACGGCCCAGTTCGATATGGGCGATGAAGCCCACAAAGACAGCGGCCAAACCCACCAGCGAGTGCATCGCAGCCACCAGTTCCGGCATCTGGGTCATCTGCACCCGGTTGGCCAGCTGGTAGCCGATGATACCACCCGCCGGGATCAGCAGGATGGAGACCCACCACAGACCGGCGCCGGGGCCGATCAGGGTTGCAAATACCGCCAGCCCCATGCCGACGATGCCGTACCAAACGGCGCGTTTGGCGCTTTCCTGACCAGACAGACCGCCCAGCGACAGGATGAAGAGAACAGCCGCAACAACGTAGGCGGCAGTCGTGAAACCAAAGTCCATAAGTCCTTACTCCTTAGGATTTCTGGAACATGGCGAGCATGCGCCGTGTCACGAGGAAGCCGCCAAAGATGTTGATCCCGGTCATGAAGACCGACAGCGCGGCAAGGAGGATCACCAGGAAGGAGCCCGAGCCGATCTGCATCAGCGCGCCCAGAATGATGATCGAGGAGATCGCGTTGGTCACCGCCATCAGCGGGGTGTGCAGCGAATGCGCAACGTTCCAGATCACCTGGAAGCCGACAAACACCGCCAGAACAAACACGATGAAGTGCTGCATGAAGCTGGCCGGGGCCACCAGACCAACACCCAACAGCAGAACCGCGCCAACGGTCAGCAGGGTCACCTGGTTCTTGGTCTGCTTCTTGAACTCAGCCACTTCCTGTGCCCGGATCTCTTCCGGCGTCAGCTCAGGCACGGTTTCCTTCGGCTTGGCCGCAATCGCCTGCACTTTCGGCGGCGGCGGCGGGAAGGTGATCTCACCTTGATGGGTCACGGTCGCGCCACGGATCACGTCATCTTCCATGTCGTGGTTGATCTGGCCGTCCTTTTCAGGGGTCAGGTCAGCCATCATGTGACGGATGTTGGTGGCATAAAGGCTGGAAGCCTGCGCCGCCATCCGCGACGGGAAGTCAGTGTAGCCGATGATGGTCACGCCATTTTCGGTCACGATCTTCTCGTCCGCGACGGTCAGCTTACAGTTGCCGCCCTTTTCCGCTGCAAGGTCCACGATGACCGAACCCGGTTTCATCGCTTCGACCATGTCTTTGGTCCACAGCTCAGGCGCTTCGCGGTTCGGGATCAGCGCGGTGGTGATCACGATGTCCACTTCGGGGGCCAGTTCGCGGAACTTGGCCAGCTGCGCTTCGCGGAACTCATCGGACTGCACGGAGGCATAGCCACCGGTCGCAGCGCCATCGGTGCCTTCTTCTTCGAAGTCCAGATAAACGAACTCGGCACCCATCGATTCAACCTGCTCGGCCACCTCAGGACGCACGTCAAACGCCAAGGTGATCGCGCCCAGCGAGGTCGAGGTGCCGATCGCGGCCAGACCAGCCACACCAGCGCCCACAACCAGCACTTTGGCTGGCGGCACTTTACCCGCAGCGGTCACCTGACCGGTGAAGAAACGGCCAAAGTTGTTGCCCGCCTCGATCACCGCGCGGTAGCCGGCGATATTGGCCATGGAGGACAGCGCATCCATTTTCTGGGCGCGGCTGATCCGTGGCACCATTTCCATGGCGATCACATTGGCGCCTTTGGATTTGGCCAGTTCCATGCCCTCTTCGTTCCCACCGGGGTTGAAGAAGGAGATCAGCGTCTTTTCTTTGTTCAGGCGCTTCAGCTCGGTTTCATTGGGCTGACGGACCTTGGCAATGATGTCGGCGCCTTTCCACAAAGCGGCGGCGGTTTTGACGATCTCAACACCGGCCTCCTCATAGCTGGCATCCGAGAAGCCCGCGGCCAGACCGGCCCCGCTCTCGATGGCACATTCATAGCCGAGTTTCTGTAGCTGACGCGCCGAGTCCGGCGTCATCGCGACACGGTTTTCGCCGTCAAAGATTTCCTTTGGCGTTCCGATTTTCAACTGTCACGTCCCCCTTCAGAACTGTGTTCGTTGCTTCGTTTAGAACGAAGATGTTAACTCATTCGGGCGCGCAATAATATTGCGCAGAACTACGCACCCTTGTGATACCTATTTCGCACCCATGTCAAACCTAACGTAAAGCCAAGGCCTAGACCCAACGCCGCGTTTTTTGACAATAGCGCGCAAAGTCTAAGCGAAATTTCTTTCGCAGGGCGTTTTCTTCTGGGATGACAAAACGTTTCTCCATGAACCAAAGAAAAATGGGCACCAATGGCAAGGACAAAATTGTATCGAAACACAAGATCACCCCAGCCAGGATCAGCACATAGCCAAGATAAATAGGGTTGCGGGACCACTTGAAGACCCCACCCGTGACCAGCTGCGCGGCCTCACCTCGGGGATGAAATGTGGTGTTCATCTGCCGCATTTGACTGACCGCCATCGCGATCAAGATCACCCCACCGCCCAATAAAACGGCACTGAGGAGGTCAATAATTGGGCTCTTCAGGCTCAACCCCGCCGGCACCACCTGCGGCAGGGCTAAGGCCAGCAAAACAGTCAGCAAAAGCCACACCGGAGGGATATCAAATCTCTTCATTTTACTCTCCTGACACCAATGGTCCCCAGCGCCGCGCCCATGCCGATCGTGGGCAACCATCCCGGGCGGTCTGGTTTCACTGACAGGTCCTGCCCCGGCCGTTATCGGCGGGACGGCCGGGGCCATCCCGCCTGCGGGGTCAAACTGCCCGCCCGGAACCAAGACCGACAAGGGCTTTTATGCGGGGAAGCCGCGGCCTTGTGTCCCGGAGGAGCCTCGGAGTGACAATTTGGACCCGCCCCCATTCTGGGATCGGCCAAATTGTCCAATAGAATCGACTGCTTGGTTGGCAGTGATGCTTATTCCCATTCCATTTCTTCAAAGACACGACCGGCGTTTTTCGTCGCCAGCTCCTCAAAGGTGTCCAGATTCGCCCAGGCGCTTTGATCCACATAGTAGGCGCCGGCCAGATCACCGCCCTCATCGATATGCGCCCCCACCTTGGCGCGCAGATCGCTCAGATAGTCGTAGGTGTAGCGGCGCACCTGCGCCAGATTGGTTGGATGACCATGACCGGGGATCACATAGGTGGGCGCCAAAGGTTCCATCTCCGTTTCCCATGTTTCCAACCAGCAGGAGGTGCAGATGCCTTCAAAGATCGGCAACATCCGCTCATGAAAGGCGATGTCACCCGCGATCAGCATGCCCCAATCCGGCAGCCAGACCTGTGTGTCGCCCGGATCATGGGCCGGCCCCATATGCATAACCTCAATCTGTACCCCGCCAAGGGTCAGGCTGTAGCTGTCTTCAAAGCTGAGGTTCGGCGTCGCGGTGCGGGTGCCTTCGGCCTTATCGCGGTTGTAGCGTTCCATCCCCTGCAGGATGAAATCCGCTTCTGAGGTAAAGGCCTCAATCGCATCGACATGGGCCAGAATATCGACGCCCAGATCCATCCAATAGGCATTGCCCAGCATCGCATGGCCCTGGCCGTTTTCGTTGATCACCAGAACCACCGGCTGATCGGTGACCGCCTTGATCTCCTCATGCAGGGCGGCGGCCAGCCGCACCGAGGCGCCACCGTTCACCACAACAACGCCTTCGTCTGTCACGATGAAGGACAGGTTGTTGTTATGGCCTGAGTTCTCATAGGTCGGCGGTGCTGTGGCCCCGATGGCCGAAAACACATGCGGGATCACTTCAACCGGTTTGGAATACAGTTCCGACCCCGGATATTGATCCGCAATGTCTTCGCTGGCCAAAGCAACAGATGCAGTGGTAGCGGCAATAACGCCCAGCAGCGGTGCATTCAGTTTCATAGTGATCCTCCCGACCTCACATCGCGATCAAATTCACTCATGCGAATGTAATTGTAAAGACCGTAACACACACACATGTGCAGAAATGACCCAGCGGAAAATCGCCTCTGACTTGCACCGGGGGCTGGCGTGGCTATCGTCATCCCCAACACGGGAGGAATGAATATGCATCTGAAGGGAAAACACGCACTGGTCACCGGAGGCGGCACCGGAATTGGGCTGGGCATCGCAAAGGCCCTGGCGGCGCAGGGCGCTGAGGTGACCATCACCGGCCGTCGCCTCGACGTGCTGGAGGCTGAGGCCGACAATGGCCTGCACGCCCTACAGATGGATGTGGCCGATGAGGCATCGGTGGTTGACGGCGTTGCCGCAGCGGTTGCGGCGCGTGGCCCGATCCAGATCTGTGTGCCCAACGCCGGCATTGCCGAAGGCCGCGCCCTGCATAACACCGAGATGGAGTTCTGGCGCCAGATGATGGCGATCAACGTGGATGGCTGTTTCCTGACCATCCGCGAATGCCTGAAATCGATGCATGGCACCGACTGGGGTCGGGTGATCGCCGTCAGCTCCATCGCGGGCCTGCGCGGCTTGAAAGGTGGCGCTTGCTACACCGCCACCAAACACGCCATGGTCGGCATGATCCGGGCACTGGCGGCAGATTACGCAGGCAAGCCTTATACGTTCAACGCGCTCTGCCCGGCCTATGTGGACACCAACATCGTGCCGCAAAACGTCGAAAGCATCATGAAACGCACTGGCATGAGCGAAGAAGAGGCGCTGCAGGTGATGGTCGGCGCCAACCCGCATGGCCGCTTGATCACAGTGGAAGAGGTGGCCGAGGCCGCGATGTTCCTTTGCGGTGAACACTCCGGTTCCATGAACGGGCAAACCGTGCAGATCTCTGGCGGCGAAATGTAAGGGGCGGCGATGACCCGGGATGAGTTCAATCAGTTCTGTGCCGGTCTGACTGCCACCAGCCATGTGGTGCAATGGGGTGATTCCGACGTCTGGAAAGTGGCCGATAAGGTCTTTGCGATCTGTGGCTGGGCCGAGGGGCGCGATGCCTTCACCTTCAAGGTGACCCAGCTGGGGTTTGAGGTTCTCTCAGACATGCCGGGCCTACGCCCGGCCCCTTATCTGGCCTCACGCGGGATGAGCTGGATCCAGCAACATGGGGCCCCAGGTCTCAGCGATAGTGAATTAAAACAACACCTTATCGCGTCCTATGAATTGGTCGCCGAAGGCCTCTCCAAAAAGAAACGCCGCGCTTTGGGCATCCCGATTCCGGGTGAAGACGGCTAAGGCGCTTCCAGCAACACATCACGAAACGTGATATAAATTCGCACAAGAATTGCTGGTGCATCGCAAAAATCCTTCCGCTAAGCACGGGGCAACAAGAGGCCAACCTGGGCCAGCAGACGTGTCGCACTACGTGCCAGCGGGAGGAAAAGATGACCGATTTCAGCGCCACCAAAGAGATGTTTTATCTGCCAGAGGGCATGATCTATCTGGACGGCAACTCGCTCGGCCCGCTGCCGAAAGCGGCCCCTGCCAAGATGGCTGAGGTGATGCAGGACGAATGGGGCGAATATCTGATCACCGGCTGGAACAAAGCCGGCTGGATGGCGCGCCCAACCGAAATCGGAAACCGCATCGCCCGTCTGATTGGCGCCGAAGAAAACCACGTCATGATCGGCGACACCCTGTCGATCAAGGTCTTCCAGGCCGTCGCGGCGGCAATGTCGCTGCAACACGCCAAAGGCGGCGCTGCCGCCGCGCGCAAGGTGATCCTCAGCGACAATGGCAACTTCCCCTCGGACCTCTATATGGCCGAAGGGCTGATCAAGACGCTGGACCGCGATGGCACCTTGGGTCTGGAACTGCGTGTCGTTGACCCCGAAGCGGTGGCTGAAAACCTTACCGATGAGGTGGCGGTGATGATGATCACCGAGGTGGATTACCGCACCGGACGTAAACACGACATGAAGGCGCTGACCGAAAAGGCCCATGCCAATGGCATCGTCACCGTTTGGGATCTGGCCCATAGCGCCGGTGCGCTGCCGGTGGATCTGGCGGGCTGTCAGGCGGATTTCGCGGTGGGCTGCACCTATAAGTATCTCAACGGGGGCCCCGGCGCCCCGGCCTTCATCTATGTGAACCCGAAACATGCCGATGTGGCAGAGCCTGCGCTGTCGGGCTGGCTGGGCCATGATGCACCTTTTGCCTTTGAACAAAGCTACCGCGCTGGCGCCGGTGTGGAACGTATGCGCGTCGGCACCCCGCCGGTTCTGGCCAATGCGGCGCTGGCGGCGGCGCTGGATATCTGGGATCTGACCGATATGGAAACGATCCGCGCCCGCTCCAATGAGCTCTGCGATCTGTTCATCAAAGAGGTTGAAGCCCGCTGCCCCATGCTGGAGCTGGCCACCCCACGTGACGCCAGCGTGCGCGGCAGCCAGGTCTCCTTCCGCTTCAAAGAAGGCTACGCGGCCATGCAAGCCGTGATCGCCCGCGGCGTGATCGGTGACTTCCGCGCGCCAGACATCATGCGCTTTGGCTTCACACCGCTTTACGTGGATGAACAGGACGTGATCAAAGCGGCCGAGATTATCGAGGACGTGATGATTAACGATCTGTGGGATCAGCCGGAATACAAGGTGCGCAACCGCGTCACCTGAGCCCGGATGCCAGAACCCACCCAGCATATCCCTTTGTGCCGCCCGTGTTTCTGGGCGGCCTTCTGGCGGGCCAAGGCCCGCCTCAGCTCTATTGCCACCTGACAGCCGGATAAATCGCGCCTCCGCTGCGCCTTCATCTTGCTATAAATACTCAAATCCCCCCGCTGCCGCCTGATGCGCCAGTGGATGTTCCAGGTGACACAGATGACCAAAGAAACCCCGAACACCCCCTTTAATCCCGCCAAAGACGGGGCCCAGATGAGCTTTGACGGGCGGATGTCCTATGGCGATTATCTGGGACTGGATGCGATCCTCAGCGCCCAGCACCCGCTGTCCTCGGCCCATGATGAACTGCTGTTCATCATCCAGCACCAGACCTCTGAGCTGTGGATGAAGCTGGCCGTGCATGAATTGCACGCCGCCCGCGACCTGTTGAAAGACGGGCAATATCGCCCCGCCTTCAAGATGCTGGCGCGGGTCAGTCGGATTTTTGAACAGCTCAATTCCGCCTGGGACGTGCTGCGCACCATGACGCCCTCAGACTACACGCGCTTCCGCGAGGATCTGGGCCAAAGCTCGGGCTTTCAAAGCTATCAGTACCGTCAGATCGAATTTATGCTGGGCAACCGCAATCAGGCGATGCTGAAACCGCATGCTCATCGCGCGGATCTGACAGAGTTGCTGACCGCTGAACTGGCGCAGCCGTCGCTCTATGACGTGGCCCTTGCGGCACTGTCCCAGGCGGTGGGTCTGCCGGATGAGGTGCTGAACCGCGCCCCAGACACCCCCTATCAGACCAGCGATGCCGTCACAGAGGCCTGGACCAAAATCTACCAAGATCCCGAGGCCCATTGGGAGCTGTATGAGCTGGCAGAAAAGCTGGTGGATCTGGAGGATTACTTCCGCCGCTGGCGGTTCAATCATGTCACCACGGTGGAACGGGTGATCGGCTTCAAACGTGGCACCGGCGGCACCGGTGGGGTCAGCTATCTGCGCCGCATGTTGGAGGTTGAGCTTTTCCCGGAACTCTGGCACCTGCGCACCGCACTCTGAACCGACACCTCGGCCAGTACGCCATGCGATGACACTAAGGTCGCCGCCCTATCAGGGGCTGCGGCCGAAAATCTGGAAACAACCTCTGCGCAATGCGCCGGCACGTTTCCCAATAAGAAACAATAGACCTTACCGCGCCGATGTATTGCCGGAAAATAAGGCCAAAGGATGACACAAATCAGCCCCAGCCCCCATCGCTGAACCACCCTACCCCCGCGCGGTGCCTTAACCCGAATTTAGCACAGCCCCTTTAAACACAGCGCTTCTTGCCCCTGTTCCCTCCTGGCGGATCAGACAAGCGCGGTGGATGCGCTGCGTTTGGCCTGCCTCATTTCGCCCGTCCCAGGCGGACATATGCCGCGATGTCGCCCCTTTCCGCCCCAAACCCTGCCGCAGCTCGGCATTAATCTTGCTGTCAGTCAAACACTTACGCGCGCTCGCGCCTTATTGGAGCCCATGACATGCCGTCTGGATATCTGGTCACACTCGGAGATGGTTCGCTGGATGCAGGCGATGTGATCAGCGGCAGCCTGGTCACCTTCACCACGGATCAGACCATCGGCTCGGGTCAATGGACTTGGACCGGCACCTATAACGGCACCCCCTACACCAATGAGGTGGAGCCGGGCACCTATTACTTGGCCACAGATGGCAACGTCTACTTTGAGCCTAGCTTTGGCCCGGTGACCACGCTGACCTCCTCCACGGTCGTTTCCGCGCCTAGCTTCAGCTTGCCCGGCAACGGTGTGGTCGATGGCACCGGTGAGGCTGAGGTGATCGATGGCAGCTACACCGACAGCGAAGGGGAAAGCGTCAGCTCAGGCGCCGACAGCATCGCCGCAGGTGGCGGTGATGACACCATCACCGCACAGGGCGGCAACGACACGATTGAGGCTGGCGCAGGCAATGATGTTGTGTCCGGTAACGGCGGCGCCGATCTGATCTATGGTGACAGCCAAAGTGCCAGCGCCGGCACCTCTGAAACACTCAGCTGGACGGCGCAGGGCAGCAACGGTGACAGCATCGCCAGCGGCCTGACCGTGACCACCGGCGAAATGCAGGTCACTGCCAGTTTCACCGACACCGGCAACAACAACCCGCGCATCGAAATTGATACCAATGACACCGGCTATGTTGGCGCAGGCGAACCCTTTGACGCCGATAGCCTGGTCTACCTACGCGGTGACGGCGATGGCGACACGCTGCGCGCCAACTTCAACTTTGCCGCCGTGGCCGGTTCGGAAATGCAGGATGAGGTGGAAAACCTCACCTTCCGCATCAATGACATCGACTGGGGCGACAACAACCACACCGATATCATCACAGTCACAGCATTGGATGCCTCGGGCAATCCGGTTGCGGTGACCTTCACCCTTGGCGGTGGGGACACGCTGGTTGGCAATACGATCACCGCTGATGAGGTTGGAGAAAACCCGCAGGATCTTGGCGGTTCGGTCCTGATCACCATTACCGGGCCGGTCAGCTCCTTTGAGATTGAATACAGCAACGGTCAAAACGGCTCACAGGCGGTGTGGCTGTCTGACCTGCACTTTGACACCCTGCCGCAAGAACCGGGCGATGATAGCATTTCCGGTGGCGGTGGTGCCGACACGATCTTTGGCCAGGAAGGCGATGACACGCTGTCCGGCGATGGCGGCTCTGACAGCCTGTCGGGCGGTGAAGGCGATGACAGCCTGTCCGGTGGCAACGCCAGTGACACGCTGGATGGCGGCACCGGCAATGACACCTTGGCAGGCGGCGCTGGGGGCGACAGCCTGAGTGCCGGATCGGGGATGGATTTCCTCGACTACACCGCGTCCGACGCCGGGGTCAGCATCGACCTTGCCAACAGCACCGCAAGCGGCGGCCATGCCGATGGCGATACGCTGGGCAGCGGCCTGGATGGCATCCTCGGCTCGGACTGGAACGACACGCTCACCGGCTATGACGGTCAGGGCGTGGATGATGGCGTGGCTTGGACCAACGTCTTTTACGGCAATGACGGCGATGACCTTCTGGATGGTGCCGGCGGCGATGATGAGCTTTATGGCGGCGCCGACAACGACACGATCATCGGCGGCACCGGTGCAGACCTCATGGATGGCGGTGAAGGCAATGACCGCCTGCTGGTCGGGTCGGGCGATACGGTCACCGGCGGCGGCGGTGATGACATCTTTATCATCGACGACACCGCCCTTGGCGGTGGCACAATCACCATTGATGGCGGCGAAACCGACGAACCGGGCGGTGACACGCTGGACTTCGCAGGTCAGATCGGCTGGGGCGACGTCACCTTCACAGACACCAACCCGGATGCGCTGGCAGGCTCGGCGACGCTGGGCGATGGCACGGTGGTCAACTTCTCAAACATTGAGAACTTGGTCATCTGTTTCACCACCGGCACCCGGATCTGGACGCCGCAGGGCGCCCGACTGATCGAGACCCTGCAGCCCGGCGATCTGGTGCTGACCCGCGATCACGGTGTGCAGCCGGTGCGCTGGATTGGTCAGCGCACGGTCAAAGGGGCCGGTCGGTTTGCCCCCATCCGCTTTGCCCAAGGGGTGATCGGCAACGAACGTGAGCTACTGGTGTCACCACAGCACCGGATGCTGCATCAGTCCACCGCCGCGAACCTCTACTTCAACGACAGCGAAGTGCTGATCCCGGCCAAACACATGGTCAACGGAGACTCGATCCAGCAGATCGAGACCGAAGAGGTGACCTATGTGCACATGCTCTTTGACAGTCACGAAATGGTCTTTGCCGAAGGTGCTGTTAGCGAAAGCTTCCACCCCGGTCAGATGGGCCTCTCGGCCATTGACGCCCCTGCGCGCGAGGAGCTGTTTGCCCTGTTCCCGGAGCTGCGCTCAAACCCCAATGGCTATGGTGACACCGCCCGGATCTGCCTGCGCGCGCATGAGGCGCAGCTGTTGCGGGCGGCGTGACTGCGGCAAATTCGCCAGACATTCGACCTTTTCAGGCCTCAATGCTGCATTTTTGCCAGCATATCTAACAACTGCGTGGTCAGCGGATTGGCCACCGCCCCGGCGGGCCACACTGCATAGACCGGGATCGGTGCAACCTGCCATTCCTGCAAAACCTCCACCAACCGACCGGCCACCAGGTCCGCCGCCACGAAATGGGTGGGCGGTGAGGCTAAGGCCATGCCAAGACGGGCGAAATCCGACATGGCTTCGATATTGTTCACCGTGATATTGCCGGCCTGCAGCACCTGCGCCTCTTGCCCCTTCGGTCCGGTCAGGACGCGCTGATCACTCATTTTTGCAAATCGCATCCATGGGATTTGGCCAAGATCTGCGGGCACCTCAATCGGCGGATGTTTCGCCAGAAAGTCAGGACTGGCGACCAGCACCCGCGGCATATCCCACAGCTTGCGACACATTAGGCTGCTGTCGGTCATCCCGCCAGAACGCAGCGCCAGATCATAGCGGTCCCCCACCAGATCCTCCCATATGTCGGAGTAGTGCAGATCCAGCGCAACCTGCGGATTTTCCGCGTGAAACCGCGCCAGTTTGGCCGCAATCGGCGATCCCGCCATGGCCGAAGTCAGGGTGATCCGCAACGTGCCACTGAGCGCCGCCTCAGGATCGCGTGCCTGCATCAACCCGGTTTCCGCCAGCCCCAGCATCGCCTCAGCCGAGGCCGCCAGACGTTCGCCCGCATCGGTCAGGCTCAACCGCCGGGTCGAACGATAGAGCAAGGGGCGGCCCAGCTCCTCCTCCAGCTGTTTGACGTGATAGCTGACGACCGAAGGGGTCAGGCCCAGCGCGCGCCCAGCGCCCCGGAACGATCCCTGCCGCACACATTCGGCAAAGATACCCAGCGATTTCAAACGATACACCAGCATTAATCTAACTTTTCGCACAATCTGTTCGATTGCTCCACTCTACCGAACAGTTGCCCCCCGGGCTAGCTCTGATCGGAAAGGAGACCCCATGCCTGCCCTCACAATCCCCTTCCTGCCGATGGCGCTTTTCGCCGCCTCCCTGTCACTGGCGCCCGGACCGGTGAACCTGATCATCCTGTCCACCGCGCTGAACCATGGTGTCAGCGCGCCGCTGCGCTTCATCACCGGGGCAACGGTGGGCTTTACGGCTCTGTTGATCCTGACCGGTCTGGGCCTCAGCGCCACACAGGCGCTGCCCGACGGCGCGGTTGATGTGATCAGCTGCCTAGGCGCCTTGGTGATCCTCTATTTCGGCTACGGTCTGCTGCGCGCCGAGGGCACGCTGGACACCCGCCAGATCCCGGTGCCCGGCTTCTGGCAGGGGGCGGCGCTGCAGTGGATGAACCCCAAGGCCTGGATTGCCTGCCTGAGCGGCGTTGCCCTGTTCAATCTACAGGGCAAGACGTTGGAATTGATGCAGTTTTCCGCCCTGTACTTCATCGTATGTTTCTGCGGCATCGGCGCCTGGGCGGTGCTGGGGCACAATTTGACACGGCTGCTGAACACCGCACGCCGGCGGCGGGTACTGAACATCGGGCTTGGCCTGTGCCTGATGGTGCTGGCCCTCAGCCTATCCGCCCCGGCGCTGCTGCGGCTGATAGGTCTGGATTAAGCGCTTTGCCGCAGCGGATGGGCCCGCCGGGCCTCCGCATAGGCGCGGGTGGCGATTCCAAAGGCTTCGAAAAGCGGGCGCGACACGGGGTCATTGGCGCTGTCCCATTCGGGATGCCATTGCACCGAATAGGTGAAGCCCGGCGCGTCCTTGACAAAAATCGCCTCGGGCGTGCCATCAGGCGCATAGCCGTCGATCACGATGCGCGCGCCCGGCTCTTTGATGCCCTGCCCATGCAGCGTATTGGTCATCACCTCCTGCGCGCCCATCATCTGATGGAAGGGGCCAGCGGCGGAAAACTTCACCGTATGGCGCAGGGCAAACTTCTCTTCCAGGGTGCCATCGGGCGGCATCCGGTGGTTCATCCGCCCCGGCAGATCGCGAATTTCCGGATAGAGCGAGCCGCCCATCGCCACGTTCACCTCTTGGAACCCGCGGCAGATCCCCATGAAGGGCTGGCCGCGTTCCACACAGGCCCGCACCAGCGGCAGGGTGATGGCATCACGGCAGCGGTCAAAATCGCCATGCGCCTCGGTCGCGGGCTCCCCGTATTCTTCGGGATGCACATTGGGGCGACCACCGGTCAGGATGAAGCCATCGCAGGCCTCCAGCAGTTCCTCTACCGTGACCAGACGTGGATCTGGCGCAATCAGCATCGGTAGGCAGTTGGACACGGTCGCCACCGCTTCTGAGTTCATATGCCCCACCGCATGTACGGGGTAGCTGTCATTGATCAGATGCTGGTTGCCGATGATGCCGACAATGGGACGTGTCATATTGGGCCTGTCAAAGCTGTTGTGCGATGGGGCCACATTAGCGTTACCTGCCTTCTCGGCCCAAGTGTTTTGCTGCGCACCAGCGCGCAATAGGCTGTGCGGTCTCCTTTCCGGTGGATAATTCAGCAAACCTGAATTCCACGGCATTGAAGCCCTGCTAAAACCGCCCTACCCTCCGCCACAACCAAACGTGTAACCCGTACCCGGAGACAGTCGATGAAAGACGCCGCCCCGCAGAAGATCTACCTCAGTGATTATCAGGTGCCGAACTATCTGGTGGAGGATGTGCATCTGACCTTCCGTCTGGCGCCTGAGGCGACGCGGGTGCTGTCACGCATCACCTTCCGCCCCAATCCCGACGCCAGCAGCAAGGATTTCTTCCTGCATGGGGAGGATCTGCAGCTGATCTCAGCCAAGATCGATGGCGCGGAGGTCACCCCGGATCTGGTGGTCGGCGGCCTGACCTGTGCCGTGCCGGATGCGCCCTTCGTCTGGGAGGCGGAGGTGGAAATCAGCCCTGCCACCAACACCGCGCTGGAGGGGCTTTATATGTCAAACGGCATGTATTGCACCCAGTGCGAGGCCGAGGGCTTTCGCAAGATCACCTATTACCCCGACCGCCCCGATGTGATGTCGGTCTTTACCGTGAGGATCGAAAGCGACCTGCCGGTGCTTTTGTCCAACGGCAATCCGGTTACGTCTGGTGAAGGTTTTGCAGAATGGCATGACCCTTGGCCAAAACCGGCCTATCTGTTTGCGCTGGTGGGCGGGGAGCTGATCAACCACCCCGACACATTCACGACCAAGTCCGGCAAGGAGGTCGAGCTGAACATCTACGTCCGTCCCGGTGATGAGGGCAAATGCGCTTTCGGGATGGAAGCGCTGAAAAAGTCGATGGTCTGGGACGAAGAGGTGTATGGCCGTGAATATGACCTCGACATCTTCAATATCGTTGCGGTGGATGATTTCAACATGGGGGCGATGGAAAACAAGGGGCTGAACATCTTCAACTCCTCCTGTGTTCTGGCCTCAGCCGAAACCTCAACCGATATGAACTTCGAACGGATCGAAGCGATCATTGCACATGAGTATTTCCACAATTGGACCGGCAACCGCATCACCTGCCGCGACTGGTTCCAACTGTGCCTGAAAGAGGGGCTGACGGTTTACCGCGATGCCCAGTTCACCGCAGACATGCGTTCAGAACCGGTGAAGCGGATCGAAGACGTCATCGCCCTGCGCGCCCGCCAGTTCCGCGAAGACAACGGCCCGCTGGCCCATCCCGTACGCCCTGACAGCTTTGTGGAGATCAACAATTTCTACACCGCCACCGTCTATGAAAAGGGCGCCGAACTGATCGGCATGTTGAAAACCCTTGTCGGTGATGCCGCCTATTATAAGGCACTGGACCTCTATTTTGATCGCCATGACGGCGATGCGGCCACCATTGAGGATTGGCTGACCGTGTTTGAGGAAAGCACCGGTCGCGATCTGTCCCAGTTTAAACGCTGGTACGAACAGGCGGGCACGCCCCGTCTGGCGGTGGAAGAAGCCTATGAAGATGGCACCTTCACCCTGACCTTCAAACAGTCCACGCCCCCTACCCCCGGACAGGATCAGAAAGACCCGCGGGTGATCCCCATTGCGGTGGGCCTGCTCAATCCCAATGGCGATGAGGTGGTGCCGACAACGGTGCTGGAAATGACCGAGGCGACGCAAAGCTTCCGTTTTGAGGGGCTGACCGCACGGCCAACGCCCTCGATCCTGCGCAGCTTCTCGGCGCCGGTTATTCTGGAACGCGCCAGCAGCAACGCTGAACGCGCCTTCCTGCTGGCCCATGACACCGACCCCTTCAACAAGTGGGAGGCCGGGCGCGCCCTGGCCCGCGCCGGCCTGGTGGAGATGATCCTGAACGGGGCCGCACCGGACGGGGCTTATCTGGATGCGGTGCTGCAGGTGCTGCGCGATGACAGCCTGGACCCCGCCTTCCGCGCGCTGGCGTTGGGGCTGCCCAGTCAGGATGATCTGGCCCAGACGCTGGTGGATCAGGGCCACACGCCGGATCCGCAGGCCATCTATGAGGCGCTGGAAACCCTGAAAATGGCAATGGCCACCCATATGCAGGATGTGCTGCCGCGCATCTATGCCCAGTATCAGGTGACCGAGGCCTATCAGCCCGATGCCGCACAGTCCGGAGCACGGTCGCTGGCCAATGCTGCCCTGTCGCTGATTTCCCGTGTAGATGGCGGCACTGCCGCGCAGGCGCAATACGACAGCGCCGACAATATGACCCAGCAACTGGCCGGGCTGGCCGCGCTGTTGACCGCGGGCAAAGGCGCACAGGCCGTCGCCACCTTCTATGAGCAATGGAAAGAGGACCGTTTGGTCATCGACAAATGGTTCGGCCTGCAAATCAGCCTCGCCGATCCAGCGCAAGCCGCTGAGGTGGCGGAGCAGCTGACACAGCATCCCGATTTCACCATGAAGAACCCCAACCGTTTCCGCGCCACGCTGGGCGCGCTAGCCATGTCACCCGCCGGGTTCCACCGTGCGGATGGGGCAGGCTACAAACTGCTGGCGGACTGGCTGATCAAACTGGATCCGCTGAACCCGCAGACCACCGCGCGGATGTGTTCCGCCTTTGAAACCTGGAAACGCTATGACAGCGACCGTCAGGCGCTGATCGCCGCCCAGCTGGACCGCATTCTGGCGCAGGACGGTCTCAGCCGTGACACCACCGAAATGCTGACCCGCATTCGCGGCAGCTAAGGGCTTATCAATATCGGTGGCCCCGGCGCATTTCTCAGGCCGGGGCCGCTGCACACAACGCCGCCGCGAATCCTGCGATCTGCCGCCCGCGCCAAGGCGCCTTCGCCGCCGATACTGCAAAAGGCGTCAGCAGCCGCCGGTCACGTAAAAATCCCGACAATTGTCGAAATATCGACAGTAAAACCGTCGTTTCAGGCGCAATCCGTCAGCCACCTGACGGTTGTTTCCATATCTGACCCAATTGCCGCCAAACCCTCCGCAGTTTCTGCCCGAAAGCTCCTTCGGGCTGCCTTCTTTCCGCCCGAAAGCGGCGCGACATTGGTGGGGTAACAAGTGATCCAGTACCCGTTGCCAAGTAAAAGAAGAGCCCCATGATCAAAGCCACGTTTGCACGCCCCACTCTGCTCAGCAAATTGCGACCGACATGGCGGAATGCCGCCGCCCCCAAACGCCCCCTTTCGACTGACCTGTCGACCCACCCGTCGACCCCCGGGGCGCAAACCCGTCGCCTGGACCTGCCAGAAAAACCCACCAGCGCCGAAGACAGCCTGCGTCAGCAGATCGAAGCACGCGGCCAGTTTCTGGCCCGTCAGGACCGCTGGGAGGAGCTGGGTGAGGAAATCCGCGCCGCAGATCAAAGCCGGGACTGCACCCCCGGCGGCATGGGTCTGGCCGATCTGTTGGCCCGGGGTGCCCGCCTGGATGTGGTGCAGCCGGTGGAACAGATCCTCAGCGATCCCGCGCTTTTGCCGCAACATGCCCCCCGCGAAGGCATCTCTGCCCTCGAAGAGGTGCTGGAAGATCACCCCGAAGATTTTGGTGTCGCCCTTGTGCTGATCCAGGCCCATATCGATTTCGCCTGGGCCTGGCGCGGTGAGGGCTGGCACGATGCTTTGCCGCCACAGCGGCAACACTCCTTCCTGCGCCATATGGCGCGCGCCGAAGCCCTGCTGGACCGTTTCAGCCCCTTCGAACATGACAGCCCCGCTCTGGCGGCCTGCCGCTGCGCCCTGCTCGCTGCGGCGGTGGAGCCTGATGCCAGACTGGCGGATGACTACGAAGACCTGATCGATCTGGACCCGGGCAATCCGCGCCATATGCGGGCCTTTGGCAACCACCTGCTGCCCCGGTGGTTTGGCTCTTATCAGATGCTTGAGGTTGAGGCGCGCCGAGTTGCGCTGATGACCGAGGATCTGTGGGGCGCCGGCGGCTACGCCTGGGTTTATCTGGACGCATTGTCCGTGGATCCCGGGGCGCTGGAACTTCTTGATGCGGATTTCTTCCTGGATGGGATGCGCGATATTCTGGAGCGGGCACCGGACCAGCATGTGGTCAACACCTGGGCTGCCTTCTGCGCCGTGACCCTGCCCGCCCTGCCCGCCCATCGCCGCGCCACCCGCGAAGGGCTGAGCCGGCTGCGCGCTGCGCTGGACTGGATCCAGCGCGACCACCTGCAGGAATTGCACCCGCTGATCTGGGGCCAGGCCAAACTGGGTCTGGGCGCCTATGCCAGCCTGCCCTCCATCGAAGAGCTAACCGAAATGGGCCGCACCGCCGCCCAAAACGCACTGGCCCCACAGCCGGCCTAACCGCCCCGCTGCCCGGGCTATCCCAAAACACCGACCTGCCTGACTGCGCCCCCTTCGGGGGGCGTTTTTTTTGGGGGAACAGCGCTCATCCCCGCAGAAACACCGGCCTTATCGTTCTTTATCGTTCTTCCGCAACGATCCCCTGCAGAACTGTTTGATCTTGCCGCAAGATTGGATAAAGATCTGCAAATTACAATTTTCCGAACGAGACATTTGAGGACCCAAAAACACATTTGCCTGATGGGTGATTCCATCTTTGACAACGATGGCTATGTCTTGGGGGAACCAGGCGTGATTGAGCAATTGCGGCGTTCATTGCCCCAAGGCTGGTCTGCCTCCAAAGTTGCAGTTGACGGAGATCGCATCGGTCACATCACAGAGCAACTTGAGAACGTACCCACCCACACAACCCACATTTTTGTCAGCATTGGCGGCAATGATCTTCGGACTTTTGGCCATTTGCTGAGGGAAATTACACAGGGCGCGAGACTGGAACAGCTGATTGCCGCCCCTTTGGCAGAGTTCGAAGCCAGTTATGGCGCCATGCTGGACAAGCTGTTGCAACACGGCCTGCCCGTAACGGCCTGCACCATCTACACTGCAATCCCCTTTGCAGAACCTGAAATGCGAAACCACGCGCCGGCCGCAATAAACGCTTTCAACGTGCGGATCCTGCAAATGGCAGAAGCGCGGAGTGTGCCGATCCTCCGACTGGACAAGATCTGCGCAGAGAAAGAGGGCTTCGCGGAAATTTCCCCAATTGAGCCCTCTTCACAAGGCGGGCAAAAGATTGTCGATGCCATTTTGCAGTCCTTTACCGCCGCTTGATAGGCACCCCGCTCTTTTAGGCTGCTGCTACATACTGCTCGCTTGCTGGGTTTGACGGAAACCACCCTGGTCATCGGTTCATCATGGGTTCTTTCAACCCGCCCCCACCAAACCCCCTTGCCCCTCAACCGCCCCTGTCCTAGAAGGCAAGCTGATGCTTTCGAAGGACATGAAACCATGCTGGACCTGACCTATGAGACCCCGAAACCCAAGGTGATTGCCGGGGCCAAACATGACTGGGAACTTGTGATCGGCATGGAGGTCCATGCCCAGGTCAGCTCAAACGCCAAGCTGTTCTCGGGCGCCTCGACCAAATTCGGTGCGGAGCCGAACGCCAATGTGGCCTTCGTGGACGCCGCCATGCCCGGTATGCTGCCCGTCATCAACGAATACTGCGTTGAGCAGGCCGTGCGCACCGGTCTGGGCCTCAAGGCGGACATCAACCTGTTCTCGGCCTTTGACCGCAAAAACTACTTCTACCCTGATCTGCCGCAGGGCTATCAGATCTCGCAGCTCTATCACCCCATCGTGGGCGAAGGCGAAATCCTGGTCGACATGGGCCCCGGCGTGGCCCGTCTGGTGCGTGTCGAACGCATCCACCTGGAACAGGACGCGGGTAAATCGATCCACGATATGGATCCCAACATGTCCTTTGTGGACCTGAACCGCACCGGTGTGGCGCTGATGGAAATCGTCTCGCGCCCTGACATCCGCGGCCCGGAAGAGGCCGCCGCCTATGTGACCAAACTGCGCCAGATCCTGCGCTATCTGGGCACCTGTGACGGCAACATGCAAAACGGCAACCTGCGCGCGGATGTGAACGTCTCGATCTGCCGCCCAGGCCAGTATGAGAAGTATCAGGAAACTCAGGACTTCTCGCACCTCGGCACCCGTTGCGAAATCAAGAACATGAACTCGATGCGCTTTATTCAGGCCGCGATCGAGGTTGAGGCGCGTCGTCAGATCGCCATTGTGGAAGCTGGTGGCACCGTCGATCAGGAAACCCGTCTCTACGATCCGGACAAGAACGAAACCCGTTCGATGCGCTCCAAAGAAGAGGCGCATGATTACCGCTACTTCCCCTGCCCTGACCTCCTGCCGCTGGAGATTGAACAGGCTTGGGTTGATGACATCGCCGCCTCGCTGCCGGAACTGCCCGACGCCAAGAAAGCGCGTTTCATGGGCGACTATGGCCTGACTGAATATGACGCCTCGGTTCTGACCGCCGACACCACCTCGGCCGGTTTCTTCGAAGGTGTGGTTGCATCCTGTGAAGACGGCAAACTGGCCGCCAACTGGGTCATCAACGAATTGTTCGGCCGCCTGAAAGCGGATGAGAAAGACATCAGTGATAGCCCGCTGTCGCCCGCCGCGCTGGGTGGCATCATCAAGCTGATCAAGGCCGACACCATCTCGGGCAAGATCGCCAAGGACGTCTTTGAAATCGCCTATACCACGGGCCGCGATCCGGAAGAGATCGTAGAAACCGAAGGCATGAAGCAGGTGACGGACACCGGCGCCATTGAGGCCGCTCTGGATGAAATCATCGCCGCCAACCCGGCGCAGGTGGAAAAGGCCAAGGTGAACCCGAAACTGGCCGGTTGGTTCGTCGGGCAGGTGATGAAAGCCACCGGCGGCAAGGCCAACCCGAAAGCGGTGAACCAGCTGGTGGCGCAAAAGCTCGGCAGCTGAGCCCCACCACAGCCCCGGCAGACAGAACGCGCCTTCGGGCGCGTTTTTCTTTACGCTGTGCCCTCCCTTTCAATGTTCTAAAAAACTCCCACCGGAGGCATCCGCCCTTTCCTTTTCGCGGCCCGCTTGGCAGCTTGGGCGCAACCGACCTAACTGCACTGACCCAACCCGAGGCACAAAATGTCCGAGCTGCTCCAAAGCCAAATCCCCTTCCTCTCAGAGGTGAAAACCGTTCTACCGGAATGGATTGACTACAATGGCCACCTCAACATGGCCTATTACAACGTGTTGTTTGACACCGGCGCGGATGAGGCGTTTGCCGCAATGGGTTTTGGCCCCGATTATGCCAGCAGCCGTCAGATGACGACCTATAGCGCCGATTTCCGGCTGCGCTACCTGCGGGAGATTCACGAAGGCGACCGGGTGCGCGTGGGGTTCCAATTGCTCGACAGCACCGACAAAAGCTTCCATTTCTGTCAGTGGCTCCTGCATGAAGAGGGCTGGCTCTCGGCCACCGGTGAAGGTGTTGGGCTGCACATCGACATGTCTGGCCCCAAGGTTGCGCCCTACCCGGCGGATGTGGCTGAAAAGGTTGCCGCGATGCAGACGGCCCATGCCGCCTTCCCGAAACCGGATTTTGTTGGCTTGCCCCTTGGGCTGCGACGGGGATAAGAGGGCGCAACGGATTGAACCGGGGCGCCGCTGCTGTTAGCCTGCGCCGCGTTTAAAACAGGGATCTCTTTGATGACGCAGTATGATTACAAGGTTGTGCCCGCCCCGGCGCGTGGGGTGAAGGCCAAGGGGATCAAAGGGGCTGAAGCCCGTTTTGCCAATGCCGTGGAATTGCAGCTGAATGATCTGGCCGCTGAGGGCTGGGAATATCAGCGTGCCGAAACCCTGCCCAGCGAAGAGCGTTCGGGCATTGCCTCCTCGGTCACAGCCTACCGTTCAATCCTGATTTTCCGCCGTCCCAAACCCGCACAGGATGATGGGTTCCAGCCGATGCCCGAAAGCTTTGAGGCTGAGGCGCATATCCCTGCGGATGGTGAGGCGGACGCTGCTGAGCCAGAAACAACCGCTGAGGCCCCGCGTGGCGAAGGGGATGTTCTGCGTGACCGTGTGGCGCAGCTGATGGAACAGGGTGATACGCAGGCTGCAGAACGTTCGGACGCCTCAAAAGACGGCTGAAATCCTCGCGCCGCGCCTTGATCCGGGCGCGATCTGTGACCTGCACAAGCGGCGACAGAATTTCTGCCCTGCGGCAAGTTTGCCCTTCAACTTGACCTGATTTGGTCTATTATCGGCGGTCCGAGTCGAAAAGGTGATCTCATGGATAAATCAGACCCCTTCGGGTTCGATATGTCGATCAAATCGGCAAAGAAAAAGAACCCCCGTGGCCGCCGTACCATGTCCGGTGCGTCGGAAACCTCTACCCGGCAGTGCGAACATGACGGCTGCACCGAAGCCGGGGCATACCGCGCGCCAAAAGCGCCGGATGTGTTGGATGAGTTCCGCTGGTTCTGCAAGGATCACGTGAAGGAATATAACGCCAAGTGGAGCTTCTTTGACGGCAAGACCGAGGCTGAGATGAACGCCCAGCGTTCCTCGGACAAGGTTTGGGAACGTGAGACCAAAAAGGCCACCGATCCCGAAGCCCGTGCCTGGGCCCGTCTGGGCATCGAAGATCCGCATCAGGTTCTGGGTGGCAATGCCACACAGAACCCCGGCCGCAACGCCGGTGCAGGCCGTCGCCTGCCCGCGGTGGAGCGCAAAGCGGTGGAGATTTTGGCCGTGCAGGACACCATGTCCAAGGCTGAAATCCGCAAAGCCTACAAGAAGCTCATCAAGGTGCTGCACCCCGATATGAACGGGGGCGACCGCAGCCAGGAAGAACAGCTGCAAGAGGTCATGTGGGCCTGGGACCAGCTGAAGGACAGCCGCAACTTCCTGTGATATTTGCAGTAAGTAGAAATACCAGCCGCGCCCCTTTGGGCGCGGTTTTTGTTTGTCCCCCTCCCTTCCAAAGGCCATGTTGGCGGCAGGAGGACACATCATGCAGAGCATTCTGGCGCCCCGTCTGGGCCTTAAAACCCCGATCATTCAGGCCCCGATGGCCGGTGTGTCCACCCCCGCCCTTGCGGCGGAGGTGTGCAAGGCTGGCGGCATGGGGGCACTGGGGCTGGGCTCCGTTGATGCCGAAGGCGGGCGCAAGGCGATCCGCGCTGCGCGGGATTTGGGGGCGACCTGTCTGAATGCCAATTTCTTCTGCCATCACCCAGAACAGCTGGCAGCCGACAAGGCGGCGCGCTGGTGCGCTGCACTGGCGCCCGAGTTTGCCCGGTTTGAGGCTACGCCGCCCAATGAGCTGCGCGAAATTTACCTGTCCTTTGTCGCCGATCCCGAACGGCCCGCCATGCTGCTGCAAGAACGGCCCGAAGTTGTCTCCTTCCACTTTGGCCTGCCCTCCGCCAGCGTGATTGCCGCCTTGAAGGAGGCGGGCATCACGCTGCTGGCATCGGCCACCAATGTCGCCGAAGCGCAGGCATGTGTCAGCGCGGGCATGGACGGGATTGTTGTGCAGGGGATTGAGGCTGGCGGCCATCGCGGCATTTTTGACCCCTTGGCCCCGGATGAGGCGTTGCCAACGCTGGACCTGCTGGCCCGGATCAAATCACGCACCGATCTGCCTTTGATCGCGGCTGGCGGGTTGATGGATGGGGTGGATTGCGCGCGCGCCCTGCAGGCTGGGGCGGATATGGTGCAGCTGGGCACCGCCTTTGTCCTGTGCCCTGAAACCTCCGCCGATGAGGGTTACCGCGCGGCGATGGCATCGGATGCGGCCAATCATACCGGCTTCACCAGTGCGATTTCCGGCCGCCCGGCCCGCGCACTGCCCAATGCCTTCACCGCATGGGGGGAAGATCGACAGGATGACAGCCCCGGCTACCCGCACACCTATGATGCGGGCAAAGCGCTGCATGCCGCCGCCAAGGCCAAAGGTGATCACAGCTATGGCGCCCATTGGGCCGGATCCGGGGCTGCCCGCGCCCAAAGCCTGCCCGCCGCGGAGCTGATGGCCCAACTGATTGCGCAGCTTGCAGCAGAAATACGGGCGCGCACGTAACGTAGTGTCACTTTTCCCATGCACCTGTCGCTTTTCGCCTTTTCCTTCGCGTTTCCGTCGATATGTTGCTGCGTGAGACGCATTTCGGGTGGCACCCCACCCTGACCGAAGAGGAATGACCATGGCCGAGGGCATGATGGAGCAGAACGCAAAACCCACCGAAGATATCTCGGTTCGCGATGTTTTTGGCATCGACACCGACATGACCGTGAAGGGCTTTGCCGAAGCCAGCGACCGCGTGCCGGAAATCGATCCGACCTATAAGTTTGACCCGGACACCACGCTGGCCATTCTGGCCGGTTTCTCGCGCAACCGTCGTGTGATGGTGCAGGGCTACCACGGCACTGGTAAATCGACCCACATCGAACAGGTTGCCGCCCGCCTGAACTGGCCCTGTGTGCGTGTGAACCTCGACAGCCACATCAGCCGGATCGACCTGATCGGTAAAGACGCGATCAAACTGCGTGATGGCAAGCAGGTCACCGAATTCCACGAAGGCATCCTGCCCTGGGCGCTGCGCAACCCGACCGCGATTGTGTTTGACGAATATGATGCGGGCCGCGCCGACGTGATGTTTGTGATCCAGCGTATTCTGGAAGCGGACGGCAAGCTGACGCTGCTGGACCAGAACGAAGTGATCACCCCGAACCCCTATTTCCGCCTGTTTGCCACCGCAAACACCGTAGGTCTGGGCGACACCACCGGCCTTTATCATGGTGTGCAGCAGATCAACCAGGCGCAGATGGACCGTTGGTCGCTGGTCGCGACGCTGAACTACCTCAGCCATGACGCGGAAACCAACATCATCCTGTCGAAAAACCCGCATTACAACACCGAGGCCGGTCGCAAGACCATCGGCCAGATGGTGACGTTGGCGGATCTGACCCGCACCGCGTTTATGAATGGCGACCTGTCCACCGTGATGAGCCCGCGGACCGTGATCAACTGGGCCCAGAACGCTGAGATCTTCCGCAATGTGGGCTATGCTTTCCGTCTGAGCTTCCTCAACAAATGTGATGAGCTGGAACGCCAGACCGTGGCCGAGTTCTACCAGCGCTGCTTTGACGAAGAGCTGCCCGAAAGCGCAGCCAGCATGAGCTTGGGGTGAACTTATATGCCATGATTGACACGCAGTTTTGGTCATTGATCGAGAAAATTGAAGGCTGCAAGCGGCAAGATGAATTAACCGATTTTGGACCGCTTGTCGCCGCGCTCTCGAAAATGACCGAAGCTGACATTCATGGTTTCTATGAGTGTCTGGCTCAAAAAGCCTATGCACTGGACACGAGAAAACACTACCGCCGCTTTAGCTGGATTCCAGGATTGTCCGATAGTTTTCTGTACACACGCTTGATGGTCGTCGCGCAGGGAAAACATGCATACCAAGATGTTCTGAAAACCCCCCGGGCTTTTCCCAAACGTTCATCGAATTGGCTCGAAGATTTGCTGTATGTGGCAAACGATGCTTATTTTGACAAAACTGGTCGCGACTTTCCGCGTGATTCATCGGTGGATATTGAGAGCTTCTCAAACAAAGAAGGTTGGGCCAAATGAAAAAACCAAGCGACAACCCCGCTGATCCGTTCAAAAAGGCCCTTGCCGAGGCCACCAAGGTCATGGCCGATGACCCGGAATTGAACGTCGCCTACACGGTTGATCCGGCAGGCATGGCGGGCGACACCATTCGCCTGCCCCAGGTCAGCCGCCGGATGACGCGGGATGAGGTTCTCTTGGCCCGCGGCACCGCTGATGCTTTGGCGATGCAGCGCAAGTATCACGATATGACCACCCATGCCCGCTATGCGCCCCCCGGCGACATGGCGCGTTCGATCTACGAAGCGATGGAAGTGGCCCGCTGCGAGGCAATGGGCGCGCGTGACATGCCCGGCACCGCCGGTAACATCGACGCCAAGATTGAGTCCGAGGCCCGCCGCGCCGGCTATGACCAGATCAAACAGAGCGCCGATGCGCCGCTGTCCGTGGCGGCCGGCTATCTGATCCGTCATCTGGCCACCGGGCGCGACCTGCCGCCTGCAGCTGCCAATGTGATGGATCTGTGGCGCGGCTTCATCGAAAATCAGGCCGGCGGCACGCTGGAGGATCTGCAGGAACGCCTGTCTGATCAGGCGGCCTTTGCCAAGTTTGCCCGCCAGATCATTGAGGACCTGGGCTACGGCGATCAGCTGGGCGATGATCCTGATGAGGAAAACGAGGATCAGGAAGACGACGCCAGCGACGATCAGGATGATCAGCAGGAGCCCGACAGCTCGGGCAAGGATGATCAGGAAGATCAGGAGGCCGAAGCCGATCCTGAACGCAGTCAGGAAGAACAGCAGGACAGCTCCGAGGCGCAGGTCTCGATGGATGACATGGCCGAAGAGGAAATGTCGGACGAGAGCGAACTGCCCGACGGTGAAGCGCCGCTGGAGCCGCCTGCGCCGCCACCAGCCTCAGAGGCGGATCCGAATTACACCGTCTACAATGACGCATTTGACGAAGAAATCATGGCCGAGGAGCTGGCCGAACCGGCCGAGCTGGAACGCCTGCGCGCCTATCTGGATCAGCAGCTGGAGCCGCTGAAAGGTGCGGTCAGTCGCCTGGCCAACAAGCTGCAGCGTCGCCTGCAGGCGCAGCAGAACCGCAGCTGGCTGTTTGACATGGAAGAGGGCATTCTGGACGCTGGCCGTCTGGCCCGCGTGGTTGCCAACCCCACGACACCGCTGTCGTTCAAGGTGGAAAAAGACACTGAATTCCGCGACACCGTGGTGACCCTGCTGCTTGACAACTCCGGCTCCATGCGGGGGCGCCCGATCTCAATCGCGGCGATCTGTGCGGATGTTCTGGCCTCCACGCTGGAACGCTGTGACGTGAAGGTTGAGGTTCTGGGCTTCACCACCCGGGCGTGGAAAGGTGGCCAGAGCCGTGAAAAATGGCTGACCGAGGGGCGCCCGCAACAGCCGGGCCGCCTGAACGACCTGCGCCACATCATCTATAAAAAAGCCGACGCCCCGATGCGCCGCACCAAGGCCAATCTGGGCCTGATGATGAAAGAGGGTCTGCTGAAGGAAAACATCGATGGTGAGGCACTGGAATGGGCCCACCGCCGTATGCTGGCCCGCCCTGAGCAGCGCAAAATCCTGATGGTGATCTCGGACGGGGCGCCGGTGGACGATTCAACATTGGCGATGAACCCGCAGAACTTCCTTGAAAAGCACCTGCGCGACGTCATTGCCATGGTCGAAAAGCGCAAACAGGTGGAACTGATCGCCATCGGCATCGGCCATGACGTGACCCGCTACTACCAACACGCGGTGACCATCACCGACGCGGAGCAGCTGGCGGGCGCCATGACCGAACAGCTGGCGGGCCTGTTTGATCACGATCCACGCGCCCGGGCCCGCACCATGGGTATGAAAAAGGCCGGATTGTAAGATCCGACCTCAGATCTGAGAGCTAAGCAGAGCGCGCCAACCGGCGCGCGCTGTGGTTTTGGGCATGGCTTTGCCTCTGGCCGGGATATTTGTACAAACGGACAAAGCGCTGGCGTTTCAGCCAGCCGCACATGGGAGACAGGGATGTTTCAGAGTTTTGCAGAAAGCGCCTCACCCGCCGAAGGGCCCGGACGTCTGGCCAAACTGCGCGAAGTGTTGAGTGCCGAAGCGCTCAGCGGGTTTCTGGTGCCGCGCGCGGATGTGCATCAGGGCGAATATGTTGCCCCACGCGATGACCGGTTGGCTTGGCTGACCGGCTTCACCGGCTCGGCCGGCTTCTGCGCTGCGCTGCTGGATCAGGCGAGGGTCTTCATTGACGGGCGTTACCGCACCCAGGTGAAGGCGCAGGTAAGCCTCGAGCATTTCAACCCGGTGCCCTGGCCCGAAACCCAATTGGCGGACTGGCTGAAAGAACAGCTGCCCGAGGGCGGCGTGATCGGCATAGATCCCTGGCTTCATACCGTGGGCGAGGTGGCCACCTTGGTGCAGCGCCTGCAAGGCAGCGGCATCACCCTGCGGGAGGTCGACAATCTGTTGGACCGTGTCTGGTCGGATCAGCCTGCAGCACCGCTTGGGGCTGTCACGATCCAGCCGGAGGAACAAGCCGGCGAAAGCCACGCAGACAAACGCGCCCGGCTGGCCGCAGGGCTGCGTCAGGCGGGGCAGACGGCGGTGGTGATCACCCTGCCCGACTCGCTCGCCTGGCTGTTGAACATCCGCGGCAGTGACATCGCCCGCAATCCGGTGCCGCATGGGTTTGCCATCCTGCATGATAGCGGTGCAGTAGATCTGTTTATGGCTGCCGAAAAACTGCCCGAGGACGTGCGGACCCATCTGGGATCTGAGGTGACGCTGAAATCGCCAGAAAATCTGGCTGCTGCCGCCACCGCGCTGACAGGACGGGTGCTTCTGGACAAAGGATCGGCCCCGCTGGCGCTGCAACGCGCGCTGGACGCTGGCGCGGCCGAGGTTGTGCTGGGCCGTGATCCGGTGATCCTGCCCAAGGCCTGTAAAAACCCGGCCGAGGTCGCAGGTGCCCGCGCCGCCCACCTGCGCGATGGTGCCGCCATGTGCGAGTTTCTGGCCTGGTATGATGAACAGCCCGTCGGCTCTCTGACTGAGATTGACGTGGTCACCCAGCTGGAGGCCTGCCGCCGGGACACCGGGGCGCTGTTGGAAATCAGTTTTGACACCATCTCGGGCACCGGCCCAAACGGCGCGGTGATCCACTACCGGGTGACCGAGGCCAGCAATGCCCGGTTGGAAAACGGCCAACTTCTGGTGCTGGATTCCGGTGGTCAGTATCAGGACGGCACCACGGATATCACCCGAACGCTGGCTGTGGGTGACGTCGGACAGGAAGAACGCGCCTGTTTCACACGGGTCCTGCAGGGCATGATCGCGGTATCGCAGCTGCGGTTTCCAGCCGGGCTGTCGGGACGTGACATTGATGGTTTTGCCCGCGCGCCGCTTTGGGCTGCGGGGCTGGACTATAACCATGGCACCGGCCACGGGGTTGGCGCCTATCTGTCGGTGCATGAGGGGCCCCAAGGTATCAGCCGCCGCAACATGGAACCGCTGCAGCCGGGGATGATTCTGTCCAATGAACCGGGCTATTACCGCGAAGGTGCCTTTGGCATCCGCATTGAAAACCTGATTGTGGTGGAACAGGCCGCCGCCCTCAGCGGGGCGGATGATCGCGCGATGCTCAGCTTTGAAACATTGACCTATGTGCCCATCGATCGCCGCCTGATCGCCGCCGAAATGCTGAGTGAGAGCGAGCGCGAATGGCTCAACAGCTACCATAAAGCGTGCCGCGACAAAATCGGCCCTCGGCTTAGCGCGAAAGCCAAGCTATGGTTAGCGCAATCAACCGCGCCGATCTGAGAAAAGATCAGCCAGGAGTGGATACCGGGGGCCGCTGATCGGCCCCCCGCGCATGTCTGGCCTTGGGAGAGGCCCGCAGGTGTGACTGTTCACGTCAATGGAACGTCGCGTTCCGTCGCCCTCAGGCGGCAGGGGCCGACATATTGATGTAACAATCGCCATGCAAAGCGAAGCGAACAAGAAACGAGGGGAGAAGACCATGACCGATATCACCATCCGCAAAGCCGAAGGCACCTGGGTTGTCCGTGCAGGCGGCGCCGTTTTGGGCGAAAGCCAAAACGCTCTGGAACTGACTGAGGGCGCACTGGCGCCGGTGATCTACTTCCCACGTGAAGACATTGCCATGGCTTTCCTTGATGCCACCGATCACAGCACCCATTGCCCGCACAAAGGGGATGCCAGCTATTTCTCCATCGTGACCAAATCGACCACGCTGGAAAATGCGGCCTGGTCTTATGAAACCCCGCATGACCCCGTCGCCCGGATCAAGGATCACCTGGGCTTCTACGTCAGTGACACGCTGGCCGTCGAACGGATCTGAGCCACAGCACTTTAGATGACTGCCCCTGCCCCCACCCCACCGCGTGCCCTGGTTCTGGGCGGCTACGGGTTGATCGGTGCCGCCGCGATGCGGGCGCTGATGGCAGCGGGCTTTGAGGTCACAGGCGTCGGGCGGTCGGAAACGGCCGCCCGTCGTGTTTTGCCACAGGCCAGATGGCATTTTGCCGATGTCACAACGCTCAGCACCACAGACTGGCAGGCGCTTTGTGCAGATGTGGATGTGGTGGTAAACGCTGCCGGGGCGTTGCAAGACGGTGGCGGCACCGATCTGGCGGCGATCCACACCACGTTGCCTGCACGGTTAAGCGCGGCGCTTGTCGGCAGCGACACGCGGTTGATCCAAATCTCTGCCGCGGGTGTGTCCGAGGAGGCCAGCACCGCCTTTTTCCGCACCAAAGCGCGGGGGGACGCGGCGATCGTTGCGGCCGGCATCGACCATGTGATCCTACGCCCAACATTGGTGATCGGTGCGGCGGCCTATGGGGGCACCGCCCTATTGCGCGCGGTGGCGGCTTTGCCCTTGATCGACTGGCGAATACTAGAGGATACGCCGGTTCAAACCATCGCGCTGAGCGATCTGACAGCGGCCATTGTCACGGCGGCCAAAGGCGATATCGCCGCAGGCACCATCGCCGACCTGACCGAGGCCGAGGCCCGCCCCTTCCCTGAACTGATCCGCGATTTGCGCCACTGGCAAGGCCTGCCGGCGCCAGGGCTGTCCCTGCCGCTACCCGGATTTATGCTGTCACTGGTGGGGAAAGGGGCTGATCTGCTGGGTCTGTTTGGCTGGCGCTCGCCGCTGCGCAGCACGGCGCTTACCGCACTGTCGGATGGGATCACCGGGGATCCTACCCACTGGCTGGCCGCCGGTGGCCGACCCTGCCGCGCGTTGAACGATACATTGTCAGATCTGCCCACAACGGTGCAGGAACGCTGGTTTTCACGCCTCTTTCTGCTGTTCCCGCTGGTGATTGCAACGCTGTCGCTGTTTTGGCTGGCCTCTGGCCTAATCGGTCTGGCGCAGTTCCCTGCCGCGGTTGAGGTTTTGACCTCCCGCGGCGGCAGCGCCGGACTGGCCACCGTGGCGGTGGCGGCTGGTATCTTTCTGGATCTGGCGCTTGGCCTCATGGTGCTGTGGCGACGGGGACTGCGGCCTGCCTGCCTCGGCATGATCGCGGTCACATTGGGGTATCTGGGCGCTGGCACGCTGGTGGCGCCCGACCTTTGGGCAGATCCGCTGGGGCCGTTTGTGAAAACCCTGCCCGCCGCAGTGCTGGCACTGATCCCATTGGCGCTGGAGGACACGCGATGAGCTATGAGCTGTTGCGCTTCCTGCATGTGATCGGCGCGAGCGTCCTCTTGGGCACCGGCGCGGGCATTGCGTTTTTCATGGTCATCTCACACCGCACACAGGAGCCGCGCTTGATCGCCCATGTTGCCGGTATCGTTGTGCTGGCCGACACGGTCTTTACCGCCACGGCGGCCCTTTTCCAGCCGATCACCGGCTATCTGCTGATCCGTGAGGTTGGCTATGACCTGATGGAGCCCTGGGTGGTGCTGTCGCTGGTGCTTTATGTGTTTGTCGGGATGTTCTGGCTGCCGGTGGTCTGGATCCAGATCAAGATGCGCGATCTGGCCCGACAGGCTGTTGCCGACAATACCGCCCTGCCGGCGCGTTACCAGCGGCTTTACCGGATCTGGTTTGCCTGCGGGTTTCCGGCGTTTTTTGCCGTTCTGGCGATCTTGTGGTTGATGCTGACGCGACCGGTGTTTTGACCGCGCGAGCGTTGTGGCTGCCGAGATGTCTGCGACGTGAGTATTTTCAGATCATTGAAAGCGCTCAGCTGTGTTCCTCAGCCGCGGTGGCCGCCAGCGCACGGTTGTAGGTTTTCAGCGCATCCACATGGAACAATGCACCATGGACCGGGCGCTGGCCATCCTCCTCTGCGTCACCCACAACGGGGATGAAGGGCACGCCGGCCTTGTCAAACAGCGGCATCGCCTCTTGCAGGGTGGCCTCAGGCGTCAGGAAGATACCATCCTCAACCATTTCGGCGCAGCGCACCGGATCCGCCGCGCCGGGATCGCCGGGCGCGCGCATCACCGAGGCGGCGCGGAACATCGCCAGCAGATAGGCCTGCGGTCCCGCTGCCACACAGGCGCCGCGCCGCTCCAGCTGGGTCAGGAAGAAGGAGCGGTCCACCAGACGGGACGCCAAAGCGGTCGAGAGGGACACCGCCACCATCACCGCCAGACCGGTCTGCCAGTCGCCGGTCAGCTCAAACACAATCATCGTAGTGGAAATCGGCGCGCCCAGAACGGCGGCGGCCACCGCCCCCATGCCAGCCAAGGCGTATAGAGTATGGGCGCCGGAAACCTCAGGGAAGACGCTGGTTGCCACCAATCCGAAGGCCAGCCCCGTGAGCGCCCCGATCATCAGTGAGGGGGAGAACATGCCGCCACCCATACGCCCCGCCATGGTGATCGCCACGGCAATCACCTTGATCACCGCAAAAAGCACCGCCTGCCACAGCAGGATCTGCCCGGTCAGCGTTGCCGAAGTGGTTTCATAGCCCACCCCAATGATATGGGGAAAGGCGATAGCCAGAAGGCCCAGAAGCGCCCCTGCAATCGTCGGCCGTAGCCAGCGGGGCATGCCAGTGCGTTGTTGCACGAGGTTGCCAAAATCCTCGGCATAAAAGACCGAGCGCATCAGCACCGTTGCCACCAGACCGCAGAGCAGACCCAAAAGGATAAAGGCGGGCAGCTCGATGTAGAATTCCAACACATTGGCTTTGGGCAGCAAAAACTCAGTCACGCCGCCATATTCCAGCCGGTTGATGATGGTGCCCGCGACTGAGGCGATCACAATCGGGGCAAAGGCATGCACCGCAAAATGGCGCAGCACCACCTCAAGCGCAAAAAGCGCCCCGGCAATGGGCGCGTTGAAAGAGGCCGAAACCGCCGCCGCCACGGCGCAGCCCAAGAGGTCACGGCCAGTGATGCCATCGGCGCGGATCTCATCGCTGACACGTGAGGCAATCATGCCCGCCATATGCACCACCGGGCCCTCGCGCCCCGTTGAGCCCCCCGAGGACAGCGTGATCAGCGAGGCAAAGGCCGAGGCAAAGCCGGCCTTATATTCCACACGCCCGTTGTGCATGGCCGAGCCTTCGATCACATCGGCCACCGAACGCACCCGCCCGTCCGGCGTAAAAAGGTGCAGGATCCAACCAGTCAGAAACCCGCCCACAATGGGCAAGAGCAGGATCCAGTACCACGGCAGGGTTTCGGCAAAGCTATGAAGCCGCGCCACATCATCAGTGCCATAGAGGAAAGCCTGCAGGCTTTCGATCCCTTTGCGAAAGCCTAAGGCGGCAAACCCTGCACCGGTACCGATGGCCGCAGCGATCAGCCAGAACTGCACCTGCGAGGGCCCCTGACGGCGCATCAGCTGATAGGCCTCCACAAAGGAGTGCAGCCAATCCCGGGTCAGCCGGATCAGGTGGGTGCGCATGCCATTGGACAATGTGATCTCCTGCCGCAGGGCCTGTCTCTGGCTCCTCCTTGCCGGATCGCATAGGGTGCGCGCAATTCAGGGCGTTGCGGCCACGGCGGGATACGCCGGAGCGCGCAGGATGCCCCAAATAAGACGGAGGACCCCATGTCGATAAACGCGGCAATCGAAGAGCTTTCTACCCTTCTAGGACAACGGCTTAGCCGCTCCAAGTCTGATCTTGATCAACATGGCACCTCTGAGACGCATTTTGCCCTGACACCGCCCGATGCGGTGGCCTATCCGGCAAACACCGAAGAGGTGAGCGCGATCGTCAAGATCTGCGCCCGTCACCACTGCCCGGTGGTGGGCTTTGGCGCTGGCACCTCGCTGGAGGGGCAGACATTGGCGGTTCAGGGCGGCGTGGTTGTGGATTTCCGCGATATGGCGGCGGTGCTGCATGTCGGGGCTGAGGATATGGATGTGACCGTCCAGCCCGGCATCACTCGCGAAGTGCTGAACGAGGAGCTGCGCGCCACCGGGTTGATGTTCCCGGTGGATCCCGGCGCCAATGCTTCAATCGGTGGCATGGCCTCAACCCGGGCCAGCGGCACCACGGCGGTGCGCTATGGCACCATGCGTGACAATGTTCTGGGGCTGGAGGTGGTGCTGGCCGATGGGCGCATCATTCAGACAGGCACGCGGGCGCGCAAATCCTCGGCCGGCTACGATCTGACCGCGCTGTTTGTGGGCGCGGAGGGCACGCTGGGCCTGATCACCGCCCTGACCCTGCGCTTGCATGGCCAGCCTGAGGCAGTGACCTCAGCCGTCTGTGCCTTTGACGATATTGAGGCGGCGGTCAGCGCGGTGCAGATGACCATCCAGATGGGCATCCCCATGGCGCGGATCGAATTTGTGGATGCAGCGACCGTGGCCGCGGTGAATGCTTATTCCAAAATGGATCTGCCGCTTTGCCCGCATCTGTTGATCGAATTCAACGGCTCGGACTCTGCAGTGGAAGAGCAGGCAACGCTTTTCGGTGAAGTGGTTGAGGAGTTTGGCGCAAAAGGCTTTGAATGGGCCAAGAAGCCGGAGGAGCGCAAAGCGCTCTGGACCATGCGCCATCATGCCTATTGGGCGATTGTGCAATCCCGGCAGGGCTGCAAGGCGCTGGTCACCGACATCTGCGTGCCGATCTCAAACCTGGCGGAGGCGGTGGAGCAGACCCGCGCTGATATCGCGGCCTCGCCCATCGAAGGACCGATCCTGGGCCATGTTGGCGACGGCAACTTCCACGCGATCCTGCTGTTTGATGAAGCCAATGAGGCGGAGGTTCAGGCGGCCAATGATCTGTCGCACCGCATGGTCGAACGGGCACTGGCGCTTGGCGGCACCGCCACCGGCGAACATGGCATCGGCCTGGGCAAGAAGAAGTACATGCAGGCCGAACATGGCGCCGGATGGGATGTGATGGGGGATATCAAACAGGCGCTGGACCCGCAGAACCTGATGAACCCCGGCAAGCTGGTGCGGGGCAACTGACCTGAAAAAGGTGCTCAGCAGGGCCGGATCCGGCCCTGCACATGCGCCTAGCGCGCGGCCAGCAGGGATTTCGCTGCGGCGCGGGCTTCCTCGGTGATGCGATCACCGGAAACCATACGCGCAATCTCATCGACCCGCTCATTATCATCCAAAGGCACAACGCGTGAGGTGGTGACGTTGTTTTCAACCCGCTTTTCCACCCGCCAGTGATGCGCGCCAAGGGCGGCCACCTGCGGCGAATGGGTCACGACCAGAACCTGACCGCCCTCAGACAGCGCGGACAGACGACGGCCCACAGCATCTGCGGTTGCGCCGCCAACGCCGCGGTCAATCTCATCAAAGATCATGGTGATGCCCGATTGGGTCTGACTGAGGCAGACCTTCAAAGCCAGCAGGAAACGGCTGAGTTCACCGCCCGAGGCAATCTTGCCCAAGGGGCCCGCGGGTGCGCCGGGATTGGTGGCCACGGTAAAGGCCACCTCATCGCGTCCCTCAGGACCGGGGTCGCCCAGATCCACACCGGTGCAGAACTCCGCGCGCTCCATCTTCAAGGGCGCCAGTTCAGCAGAAACGGCCTTGTCCAGCTTGGCGGCGGCTGTCTTGCGGGCCTCGGTCAGGGCGGTGGCGGCGCTGTCATAAGCGGCCTCGGCCTCTTTCACGGCGACGGTCAGATCGGCCAGATCGCCCTCCCCCTGATCCAGGGTTTTCAAGCGCAGGCGCAGATCTTCGCCAAATTTGGCCAGATCATCCGGCACGATGCTGTGTTTGCGGGCCAGACCGCGCATGGCAAACAGGCGCTCTTCGCAGGTCTCAAGCTCATGCGGGTCAAAGCGCAGCTGATCCAGCGCGCCCTCAACCCCCTGTACCGCATCGCCCAATTCGGCGAAGGCGCGGCCAAGCGCATCAATCGGCGCATCGAGCAGCCCCTCGACCTGCTGCGCGGCATCTTCCAGCCAGCGCATGGCATCGCCCATCGCGCCCTCGGCCCCGTCACCAGACAGCGCCTGAAACGCGCGGGCCACATCTTCGCGGACCTTTTCGGCCCCCTGCATCTGGCGGCGTTTCACATCCAACGCCGCCTCTTCGCCGGGCTGCGGATCCATCGCATCAAATTCAGCCACCGAATGGCGCAGAAACTCTTCTTCGGCGCGGATTTCGGCAATCGCGGCTTCGGCCTTGGCCAGATCCCGGCGTGCGGCAGACAGGGCGCGCCAGCTGCTGCGGGTTTTCTCCTGCAGGCGCTCATAGCTGCCAAAGGCATCCAGCAGCCCACGGTGCCCCTTGGCATCCAGCAGGCCACGGTCATCATGCTGGCCATGCAGCTCAATCAAGGTTTCTGACAGCTGCCGCAGCACCTCACCCGAACACCGGCGGTCATTGACCCAAGCGGTCTTGCGGCCATCTTTGCGGTTCACACGGCGCAGGATCAGTTCCTCCCCGTCGGAGGGCAGTCCGGCCTCTTCCAGCACCTGATGGGCGGCGTGATCGGCGGGCAGGTCAAAGACGGCAACCACCTCACCCTGTTCTGCGCCAGCGCGCACCAATTCGGCACGCCCCCGCCAACCAAGGACAAACCCCAGCGAATCCAACAGGATAGATTTGCCCGCCCCGGTTTCCCCGGTCAGCACGTTCAGTCCCGGCTGGAAGTCGAGATCCAACCGGTCGATGATCAGCATGTCGCGGATTTCCAGCGCGCGCAGCATCAGAGGCCCCTACCCGATCTGACCTGCGTCAGAGCCATTTGCCCTGCAGGGTCTGACGATAGATCTGGTTCAGCCAGCCATCCCCTGCCGCTTCCAATTCCAGCCCGCGACCGGTCAGCAGCTTGTAGCTGTCCTCATACCAATCGGTGGAGCGGAAGTTATGCCCCAGGATCGCGCCCGCTGTCTGGGCCTGTTCGTTCAGACCCAAGGACAGGTAGGCTTCGACCAGACGGTGCAGCGCCTCGGCAGCGTGGGTGGTGGTTTGGAACTCTTCAACAACCACGCGGAAGCGGTTGATCGCAGCAGGGTAATGTTCACGGCGCAGATAATAACGGCCGACCTCCATTTCCTTGCCAGCCAGGTGGTCAAAAGCCAGGTCGAATTTCAGGATCGCCGAACGGGCATATTCGCTGTCAGGATAGCGCTCAATCACCACCCGCAGCGCCTGCAACGCATCAAAGGTCACCCCTTGGTCGCGACCCACTTCGTCAATCTGATCGTAATAGCTGAGCGCCAGCAGGTATTGCGCATAGGCTGCGTCTTCTTCCAGCGGGTAGAAGTCGATGTAGCGCTGCGCCGCACCGCGGCTGTTCTCATAGTCTTTGTCTTTGTGATAGGAAAAGGCCTGCATGATCAGGCCACGTTTTGCCCATTCCGAATAAGGGTAAAGCCGTTCAATTTCAGAGAAGTAGAAGGCGGCCTGATCCGGTTTGCGCCGTTCCAGCTCAAACTCGGCCCGACCAAAGATCTGTTCGGCCGTGTAGTTTTCCAGAGGCACCTCACCACGTTCCAATGCGGCGTTGGTCCCGCAGGCGGCCAAAGCTGTAGCAAAAAGAAGACCCGCGATCCCCCGTTTACGCGACCCGATGCCTGTCATGTGCTGTCTCACCCTTGTCTGGACTTCCACCGCATTGATAACGCGGTGCTTCCCGTGGTCCTAGCACAGAATAATCCAAGGCAAAACGTCTTTGGCAGGTTTTCGCCCGTCAGCCGTACAGAAACGTGAAAAGGGCACCGAAGTGCCCCTGCGCGTTGTTTCCACAAGTGTCAAAACCCTGATCAGGCGACCGCCGGAATCTCGTTCAAATGCACGCCAACGCCGGGCAAACGGGCCAGCATGCTGTCATCACAGGTTACCAGACGATAGGCATCAGGCTGGGCAAATAGCGCCCGCAGCAGATCATTGGTGATCGCATGGCCGGCGCGGTAACCGGTGTAATGGCCCAGAATCGGGGCCCCTGCCAGAGCCAGATCCCCCAGGGCATCCAGCATCTTGTGGCGCACGGGCTCATCCGCGTGACGCAGACCTTTGCCGCTTTCGACCAGCGCACCGTCAAACACCACAGCGTTTTCCCCCGGCACACCGCCGAGGGCCAGACCGTTGGCCTGCATCCACTCCACATCGGAACGGCGGCAGAAAGTGCGGCTGTCGCTCAACTCACGCACAAAGGCGCCATTGGCCATTTGCAGGCCTTTTTCCTGAACGCCAATCGCGGCGTCGACAAAATCGATGTGGAAATCGATCCGCAGCTCATCGGCCGGGGTCAGCCGCGCCCAGGCTTCGCCCTTGCGCACTTCAACCGGTTTCAGGATCTGCAGAACCCGCACCGGTTCCCCCTGCTGGCGCAGACCACGTGACAAGAGAGCCTTCACAAACTGGGCCGAGCTGCCATCAAGGATCGGCACTTCGGGACCGTCGATGTCAATCAAGGCGTTGTGGATGCCACAGCCCGCCAGAGCGGCCATGATATGCTCCACTGTCGACACATCGGTGCCGGCCTCATTCAGCAGTTTGGTGCACAGGGGCGATTGGTTCACAACGTCAAAACGGGCAGGAATAAGCGCATCCCGATCGGTGACATCGGTTCGACGGAACCAAATGCCATGATCCGGCGTTGCCGGCAGTACGGTCATCCGTACTGGTTTACCAGAATGCAGTCCTACACCAGTGAATTTCACCGGCCCATTAACAGTTGTCTGCAAGATCGTCCCCAGATGCTTGACACCACGTCAGCGGCAGTGCGCGATCTTGGTACAACCGGGTGTTCACAGTCACAACTCAATCTTTGTAACGCTCTGAAACATGGCTGTTAGAAATGCGCCGAAATCCGCTCACATCCATTGCAAACAATTGTAATAAAAAGAAAAGAACCGCCCGAAGGCGGTTCCAAACTATGATTTCTGACCTAGCGTCATGCCGCGTATCTCACACGGATTGCAACAGATGTTACAGCCTTAATTGGCCTGACGGCGCAGGAAGGCGGGAATTTCGATGCGGTCCTGCTCGACCTCATCCTCATATTCCTGATGCACCTGCTGTGCTTGCTGCTGCCCGTGCATTGACTGCTGCATCGGCGGCTGCTGACGCGGGGCGGGCTGCTGCTCATGGCCGCTGCCTGACATCCGATTGATCAGCGACCCCAGCCCGAAGCGCGAACGCTCCTGCTCAGGCGCGGGTTGTTGCTGCTGCACCGGCTGGGCCGCGGGCTGTGCCTTTGGCTGGTTCTCAACGGCGGCGCGCAGACGGGCCTGCGCCTCAGGCGAAGGCTGACCGGCAGGGCGCGGCTGTGGCGGTAGGAAGTTGGCTGCAGCTTCTTCCGGCTGTGCCTGATAGGCATCGGGCTGCGGCTGGAACTGCTGTTGTGCCTGCTGCGGCTGATAGGCCGGGGGCGGCACATCGCTGCCGGTCTCTTCTTCGAAGATATCTTCCATCTGATCCTGAGCCGCCGCTTCCTGCGCGTCGAACTCACCAAACAGGCTGGGCTCAGCTGGGCCTTCGGGCTGAACCGGTGCGGCAGGGGCTGCTGCAACGGGTGCGACGGTTTCGATGGTTGGCGCATCCGGGGCTGCCGCGGCAGGGGCCGGAGCAGGCGCCGGTGCGGCCTTGGCCTCTTCCACGCTGGTGGTCTGGGTCAGCGGCGCAGCCATCGAGCGGCGCGGCACAGGGATGTCCTGAACCATTTCCGAGGCGTCGATGCCGGTGGCCACAACGCTGACGCGCATGCCGCCGTCCAGCTCGGTGTCTAGCGTCGAGCCAACGATGATGTTGGCTTCCGGATCCACCTCTTCGCGGATGCGGTTGGCGGCTTCGTCCAGTTCAAACAGGGTCAGATCATGACCGCCGGTGATGTTGATCAGAACGCCCTTCGCACCGCGCAGGCTGATTTCATCCAGCAGCGGGTTGGCAATGGCCTTCTCAGCAGCCTGAATGGCGCGATCTTCGCCCATGGCCTCGCCGGTGCCCATCATCGCTTTGCCCATCTCGTCCATCACGGCGCGCACATCGGCAAAGTCGAGGTTGATCAGGCCGGGACGGACCATCAGATCGGTCACACCTTTGACGCCTTGGTACAGAACGTCATCCGCCATCGAGAAGGCCTCGGTGAAGGTGGTCTTCTCATTGGCCAGACGGAACAGGTTCTGGTTTGGAATGATGATCAGAGTGTCGACCATCTTCTGCAGGGTCTCAACCCCCTCTTCCGCCTGACGCATGCGTTTTGCGCCTTCGAACTGGAAGGGTTTGGTCACCACACCCACAGTCAGCACGCCCAACTCGCGGGCAGCCTGTGCGATGATCGGGGCTGCACCAGTGCCGGTGCCGCCGCCCATCCCGGCGGTGATGAAGCACATGTGAGCGCCCGCCAGGTGATCTACGATCTGTTCAATGCTTTCTTCGGCAGCGGCGGCGCCAACCGTGGCACGGGCCCCTGCGCCCAGACCCTCGGTTACTTTCACACCCAGCTGGATGCGGGCCTGCGCGCTGGACTGCTGCAGCGCCTGAGCGTCCGTGTTGGCCACCACGAAATCGACCCCGGTGAGGTCTTTTTCGATCATGTTATTCACAGCGTTGCCGCCGGCCCCACCGACGCCAAAGACAGTGATACGGGGTTTCAAATCGTCGTGCCCGGGCACCGAAAGGTTCAATGTCATGGAACTGTCCGCCTGATATCGTTGACCCGCATTTCGCGGATGTTTTTCTGCCTATTACCTTCGATGGTAGCGAGAACCAACCCATGCGTCATCAAAAAAACGCAAAAAAGCCACGAAATATGGGGCAAACACCGATCAAACCTGCGGGATCTTGCCGATCCGCGCAGATCTAGCGGGCTGATAGCACGCCACACCTATGGCCATGCGGTCCGCACCCTGTCCCGGCACGTGCATGTGGCTTTCTCAATATGGAAGGGCGCTGCCCCGATCCTCAAATCTCCGCCATGTTGCGCCTGAACGCCCAGCGGTTATCCACAGTTTATCCCCAAAGTTCTCCCGCGTCACCCTGCTTCTTGCGGAGGGCGCGGAAAATCACCCGAAATTCACCGGGTTTCTCGCATCACCAGTTTTCCTTGAACCAGCGCACCGCACGCTTGAAGGTGCGGGCCGAACTGCGATCGACCGGCAGCTCAAAGTCCCACCATTCATCCTGCGGATGGGCGGCAAACAGGCACATCCCTACGGCCGAGGCAAAACCCGGACCTGTGGCCGCCTGCGGCAGGCCATGTACCCGCAAGGGGCGACCCAGACGCACCTGCTGGCCCAGAATACGGCTGGCCAGCCCGTCAAGGCCGGGGATCTGACTGCCACCACCGGTCAGCACGATCTGCTGGCTGGGCATATGGTCAAACCCTGCCGCATCCAGACGTTCGCGCACCTCTTCCAGAATTTCCTCCACCCGCGGCCGCATGATGCCGATCAGCTCGGCCCGGCTGACCGACCGGCGGTCATGTTCCCAATCGCCGGTGTCGCCACCGATGTCGATCATCTCACGGTCATCCATGCCGGTGGCAACAACGCCCCCGTAGAAGGTCTTGATCCGCTCCGCCGTGGCATGGGGCACCGAGAGGCCCATCGAAATGTCGCCGGTCACATGTTCGCCGCCCATCCGCACCGCATCGGCATAGATCATGTGTTTCTTCATAAAGATCGAGATCGAGGTGGACCCGCCACCCAGGTCGATACAGGCGGCCCCCAGCTCCTGCTCATCCTCAACCAAAGCGGAAATGCCGCTGACATAGGCTGAGGAGGCCACACCGGCCAGTTCCATATCGCAGCGCTTCACGCAATGCGCCAGGTTCTGCACCACGGCGGCATCCACCGTCAGCATATGCAGATCAGTCGACAGCCGGTTGCCCAGCTGGCCGCGCGGATCGCCCAGACCCGAACGGTGATCCAGCGCAAAGTTCACAGGCTGTGCGTGCAGCACCTCGCGGCCATGGCCGTAATCCGGCACATCACAGGCCGCCAACACCTGACTGATATCCTGTTCGGTCACGATCTGCCCCTGCAGATCAATGGCCCCTGTCAGCCCATAGCTGCGCGGTTCCGCACCGGAGAAACAGGCAATCACGTGATCAACACGGATGTTGGCCATCTTCTGCGCCTGTTGCAGCACAGTGCGGATGGCACGTTCGGTTTCGCCCATCGCGGTGATTTCGCCAAACTTCACCCCGCGCGACCGCGTGGTTGCCGCACCGATCACCCGGAACCCGGCCTGCCCCGCCATGGAACCGACGCCTTCGGCCTCAAAGCTGCCCGAGGTGCCATCAAAGCGCAGCACCAGACAGGCCATTTTGGAGCTGCCTACATCAAGAATGGCCACCACGCCGCGTTGCATTGCGGCTTTGCGCATGCCGCGCATGGCGCGCTGGCTGTCATACAAATCAAACATACTCTAGTCCCCGAAACCGCTTTTGATTTTCCGCCACCAATGGTCGACGGCCGCTTCGTTCATTCGAATAGTGGGCCGCTGGCCCAGCCGCATGTCCACATGCGCCAGATCCCGGTCCATTACATATTGTGCCTGATGCAGCACGATCACCCGCTCCAGCGCCTGCACCGCGCCGGTTTCCGGCAGCAGGATCCGCTGACCACGATCCAGCACCACATCCCAGCGCCGCTCGCCCATGCGCACGATCCCATGGGTGCGCGGCGCCAAGGGGCCGAGCGCCGCAATCAGTTGCAGCGCCTCCGGCACCGCCATATCGGCGCCATCACCCACAATCAGCGGCAGGCGCAGATGATCTGCGCCCTTCTCTGCCTGACCAACGTAGTTGCCATGTTCATCAAGCAGCGCCAGCCCATCCCGGGTCCGCCACAGGATCACCGGCACCCGTTCCGTCACATTGACCTGCAGCACACCCTTCGGCGTCACCCGCAGGGTCACATCTTTGACCGCTGGCAGCTCCGCGATGGTGCGGCGCATGTCATCAAGGTTCAGATCAAAGGAGCTGACAGGAAAATCGATCGGCAGGATTTCCCGAATGTCTTCAGATACGCTTTGCGCGGCGCCGTCGATCCGCATCAGGTTGACCATGAACTCCGGCCGAGTCTGGATCTCATTCTTGATCTCGACGACCCACAGACGCAGCGCATCGCGGTTGTCCTGATCCGAAAAGTAAAGCATCCCACCGGCAAAGGCGGCACCCATCGGCAAGCCAACCTTCAGCAACAGACGGAAGATCGGCGTCAGCATCAAGCGCTGAAACCGGTAAGCCCAGCGAGACGGCGCCGGATCGGCCTTGGCGCGCGGCGCTTCCCGGCGGGGCGCGGCCAGCCCGGGGATCTGTTCGATCGGCGGCTCCATTTCCGGATAGGTGCTCATCTGTTGCATGAGGCATCCTCCACCAGCCAGGCGCAGAGCTGGCCAAAGCTCATCCCCTGCAACGCAGCCTGTTCGGGGCTAAGCGACGTCGGCGTCATCCCCGGCTGGGTGTTGGTTTCGAGCAGGATCAACCCCTCTAGCCCCTTGGCCTCATCCCAACGGAAATCGGTGCGGCTCAGCCCGCGACAACCCAGGGCCTGATGGGCACGTAGGGCGAAATCTTCGCAGGCGGCATAAATCTCAGCCGGGATATCGGCGGGCACCACATGGCGGGAGCCCCCGGTTTTGTATTTCGCATCGTAGTCATACCAGCCATCGGTCAGGATATCGGTCACCCCTAGGCAACGATCCCCCAGGACCGAGGCGGTCATTTCACGCCCGGGCACAAAGGCTTCGACCATCACGGTCTGCGGCATCTCGGCTGACAGTTTCGGCGGGCCGTTGGCGGCCTCATGCACCAGATAGACCCCTACTGATGACCCCTCATTATAGGGTTTCACCACATAGGGCGGCGGCAAAACATGATCCGCCTCTACTGCGTCTTTATCGGCAAGTTTGCTGTCTGCGATGGGCAACCCGGCGGCGGCGTAAACCTGTTTCGAGCGTTCCTTGTCCATCGCCAAGGCCGAGGCCAAAACGCCGGAGTGGGTGTAGGGGATCTGCATCCATTCCAGAATGCCCTGCACACAGCCATCTTCGCCCCAGCGACCGTGGAGCGCGTTAAAAACAATATCCGGCTTAATCTCGGCAAGACGCGCGGCTAGATCGGGGCCGGCATCGACCTCAACCACCTGGAATCCCTCACCCTCTAGCGCTCTTGCGCATTCATGCCCTGAGCTAAGCGACACCTCGCGTTCCGCAGAGGGGCCACCTTTCAGGACCATGACCAGAGGGGTTGCCCTGCTCGACATACCCACGCTGTGCCTCAAAATCTCGACCGTCTTTGCGGTCGTTTACATGTAATAAGGGCCAGTTTGCCCTGCCTGCTGGCGCGTTTTAGCGCTCTTACTCAGCCGCCGGTTCGCCGACGCGCATGATTTCCCACTGTAGCGTGATACCGCTATTTTCGTAAACCTTTTTTCTGACCTCTTCACCAAGGCCTTCGAGGTCCGCTGCGGTGGCATTTTCCGCATTGATAAGGAAATTTGAATGCTTCTCACTCATCTGTGCGCCGCCCTTTCGCGCGCCCCGCATGCCCGCATCATCAATGACCTTCCAGGCCTTTAGATCATGCACATCGTCGGCCTGCCCGGTTGAAGAAAAGCCTGCCGGATTGCGGAAGGTGCTGCCCGCACTGCGGTCTTTGGTGGGCTGGGTTTCATCACGCTTGGCCAATTGCGCCGCCATACGATCGGCAAGCTCTTGCGCATCACCCGCAGGCCCTTCCAGCGTCGCCTCCACGATGACCCAGCCTTCGGGCAGTTCGGTCTGGCGATATTGGAATTGCAGATCTTCGGCGCTCAGCGTCACCAGCTGCCCCTCGCGCGTCACTGCCTTGGCGCTGACAAACACATCGGCCACATAGGATCCGTAACAGCCCGCATTCATCCGCACGGCCCCACCGATGGAGCCGGGAATCGTCCGCAGGAAGGTCAAATCAACCCCCGCCTCAGCCGCTTTGCGCGCCACATGGGCATCCAATGCGGCAACACCGGTGGTCACCCGGTTTCCGTCAATTTCGATATGGTTGAAGCCACGCCCCATACGGATCACCGCCGCACGCAGCCCCCCATCCCGCACGATCAAGTTGCTGCCAACCCCCATCGGGAACACCGGCACATCTGCTGGCAGCGCCTGCAAAAACGCTTGCAGATCTGCCACATCCGCCGGCTGGAAGAACAGATCCGCCGGGCCACCCACCCGAAGCCATGTCAGGCTGCTCAGGTCTTTGGCATGGCTCAACCGGCCGCGCAATTCAGGCAGGATCTCAGCCAGTGTCTCAGGCAGTTCCATCGTGTCGTCTCACCATTTTCTTCACACGTCGTAGCAGGTGGATCACCGGCCAGCGCAGCATCGACATGGCGCCTGCCATGATCAGCAAGCCCAGCCAAGGCCCGTGTTCATAGACCACATACCCCAGAATGGGAATTCCGATTGTGATCAGCACCCAGGCCTGCGGCCAGTGGCGGCGTTTGGAGGGCATCATGGCAAGGATATTGGCCAGCACAAACCAGCTGCAGGCCAAAAGGATTGATAGGGTCATAGCGGGCCTCCCGGGGCCTCAGTCAGGAACGCAAGCGCCCCGAAGTTGATCGCCAGCGCTGCAAGTGCAGCCAGTAAACCAAAGACTGGCACCGCCATGGGCACCCTGAACGGGGCCTCCGGCACGCTGGTTTTCAGCCGAATAAGGGCAATATTGACGATCACGAAGATGGTCAACAGCAAGGTTGATGCGCCTTCCGCCAATGTGGCCACCGGCAGGGTCAGCGCGCCGATCACCACTGCGGTGCCAATCAGCACCGTGGCCAGCGTTGGGGTGCCGAAACGGGCGCTGCTGTGATGAAACGTGGCCAGCCCGGCGGTGCGCCGACCCAGCCCAAACAGCACCCGCGCCGCCATGACGATCTGCGCCAGCACACCGTTCAGGGCTGCGGCCACCGCAATCACCGACAAAAACGCCACCGATCCACCCTGCGCCTGCTGCCAGACCAGAACCAAGGGCTGTTTGCTGCTGGTCAGCTCAGCCAACGGCACAACCCGCACCGCGGCATAAGACACCAGCGCATAGATCACCGAGGTGATCATCAGCGAATAGAGGATGGCGCGCGGCAGGGTCTTTTCCGGTGTAGTCACCTCTTCGGCCATGTTGACGATGTCTTCAAACCCGATGAAGGCGAAAAACGCCAAGACCGCGCCAGCCCCGATCCCCGCCCAAACCGGCGGCGCCGCAACGGTCAGATCCGGCGACGGATCCGCGGCCAGCCCGGCCCAGATCACCAAGGCAAGGCCGATCAGCTCCACTGCAGTGAAGATCGCGGCCAGCGTCAGGCTTTCCAACACACCAATGATAGCAACCGCGATCAGGCTCAGCCCCATGACGACAATGGTTGCCGCCATCGGCAGAGGCACCACGCTGGTCAGATAGCCCGCGCCGCCCCGCAACACTGCCGCGGCCGAGACCGTGCCGGTCACAACAATAGCCAGCCCCACCAGAACGCCCAGCCATTGCAGCCCCAGCCCCTCGGACACAAAAACCGCCTCACCGCCGGCTTCGGGCAAGCGGGTGGAAAACTCGGCATAAGACAGGGCGGTTGGGGCAGCCACCAGCCCCGCAAACAGAAAGGCCAGAGGGGCCCAGATCCCGGCATCGGCTGCAACCGCGCCCACCAGCACATAGATGCCAGCGCCCACCATCACCCCCACCCCATAGGCGGTGAGCAATGGCAACCCAATCCGTCGTTTCAAAGCGTCAGCCATCGCCGGCCTCCCGCTGCAATTTCACTGTTTCTTAAATACTCAAAACACGACTCACCCAAAGATTGGGCGCATCAGTACCAGTTTCGCGCGACAGAGCAGCCAAAATAGACCGCCCTGTCAATTGTTAGTCAGCCCCGGTGCTGCAATCAGCCCGGAGATCAGCCCTGCAAACGGGCCGGCAGACCATTGGCCCAGGCGGAAATCGTACCGGCGCCAAGGCAGACAACCATATCGCCCGGCTGCGTCTGTTCGCGCACCAGACGCTCAAGATCATCCTCAGACAAGACGCTGCGGGCATGACGATGGCCATGGCGGATCAGACCGGCAACCAGATCTTCATGGCTGGCGCCTTCGATCGGCTGTTCACCGGCGGCGAAGACCTCGGCAATGCCGACCACATCCGCCTCATTGAAGCAGGAGCAGAACTCCTCAAAGTGATGGCTCAACCGGGTGTAGCGATGCGGCTGATGAACTGCGATCACGCGGCCCTCGGTCGCCTGACGGGCGGCCTTCAGAACGGCGGCGATTTCGGTTGGGTGATGGCCATAGTCATCAATGACGGTGACCCCGTTCACCTCACCCACGCGGGTGAAGCGACGGTTCACCCCCTTGAACCCGGCCAGCGCCTCGCGGATCTCATCGCCCTTCATGCCCAGATGGCGGGCCACAGCGATGGCAGACAAGGCATTGGATACATTGTGATCGCCCGGCATCGGCAGGGTGCAGCCCTCGATGACCACATCTTCGCCCTGCAGCGCCACATCGAAAATCGCAGCGCCTTTTTCATAGCGCAGGTTGATCGCACGCACATCGGCCTGCGCGTTGAACCCGTAGGTCACAACGCGGCGGTCGGTGATCTTGCCCACCAGCGCCTGCACATCCGCATCATCGGTGCAGCAGATCGCCAGCCCGTAAAAAGGAATGCCCGAGACAAATTCATAGAACCCCTGATGCAGCGCCTCTTCGGTGCCCCAGTGTTCCATATGTTCCGGGTCGATATTGGTGACGATGGCGATGGTTGCTGGCAAACGGTTGAAGGTGCCGTCGCTTTCATCTGCCTCAACCACCATCCAGTCCGAGGTGCCGACACGCGCGTTTGAGCCATAGGCGTGGATGATGCCGCCATTGATCACGGTCGGATCCACCCCGCCCGCATCCAGCAGCGTCGCTACCATGGTGGTCGTTGTGGTCTTGCCGTGGGTGCCGGCAACCGCAACGTTGGATTTCAACCGCATCAGCTCGGCCAGCATTTCAGCGCGGCGCACCACCGGCAGGCCCAGACGGCGGGCCTCATCCAGTTCCGGGTTGCCCGGTTTGATCGCGGAGGAGATCACAATGACCTCCGCGCCCGCCAGGTTTTCCGCCTTCTGCCCAACAAAGATCTTTGCGCCCATCTCAGACAGGCGATCGGTGATTTTTGAGGCCTTCAGATCACTGCCCTGCACTGTGTAGCCATGGTTCAGCAACACCTCGGCGATGCCCGACATGCCAATGCCGCCGATGCCAACAAAATGGATCGCGCCCACATCAACGGGGAGTTTGGTTGCTGCATTCATGACGTGCCTTTCCGTGCCTTCCCGGCCTCTGCCAGCGCTTCGACCATTTCGCTCAGCTCTTGTGCGGCATCCGGCTTGCCCTGCGACAGCGCCGCCTGCGCCATCAGCGAGGCGCCTTTTGCATCGCCAAGAACCAAGGTTATCTGCTCGGAAAGCGCGGCAACTTCAAGCCGGTTTTCCGGCACCAGGATCGCGGCGCCCGCATCCACCAGCCCACGGGCATTGGCGGTCTGGTGATCGCCGGTTGCCGCGGCAAAGGGGATCAGCACCGAGGGGCGGCCGATCACGCTGATATCTGCCACCGAGGACGCGCCCGAGCGCGAGATCACCAGCTGCGCCTCACTCATCCGGCGCGGCACGTCGTTGAAAAACGTCTGCACATCCGCCGCGATGCCATGTTCTGCATAAAAGGTGCTGACCCGTTCCAGATCTTCTTCGCGCGCCTGATGCGCCACCCGGATGTTGCGCAGGATCTCCACCGGCAGCTCCGCAATGGCCGCGGGCACCACATCTGACAGGATCCGTGCGCCCTGGCTGCCGCCAATGACCAGTAGCTCCATCGGGTAATCACCCGGCGCGATATAGCCGGCCCCTGCCCGCTCCATCACCGCGCCGCGCACCGGATTGCCCACGTGGTGGCCCTCCACCCCCTCAGGCAGCGCGGTCGGCCAGGTGCCGCAGGCCACCGCATCGACGCGTTTGGCAAACAGCTGATTGACCCGGCCCAGTACCCCGTTTTGTTCATGGATCATCCGGGGCCGCCGCAGCAAAGTGGCCGCCGCCAGCGCCGGGATCGACGGGTAGCCGCCAAAACCCACCACCACATCCGGCTTGTCGCGCAGCATCCGCGCCGACATGCCCAAAATCCCACCAAGGATCCGAAACGGCACCAGCGCCTTGGCCAGCACGCCACCACGCGCAAAGGTGGCCGAGGAAACCTGTTCAATCTCAACCGTATGCGGGAAGCCACCGGTATAGCGCGCCCCACGCGCATCGGTCGACAGTTTCACCCGCCAGCCCCTGCGCAGCATCACCTCTGCCAGGGCCTGTGCCGGGAACATGTGCCCGCCGGTGCCCCCTGCCGCAATCACCAAAAGCGGTGCCGCCATCTTCTGCCTCCTGCCCGGCCCATCACGGGGCCAGATATTCCGTCACATTCCGTTTGGGGCCGCTGCCAGATCGGTCGGCAGGCCCCGAAGCATTGTCTTTAGAAGAAAAGCCGCGCCTTTGGAAAGCGCCCTCTCCCCTCAGCGGCGATGGCCACGCAGAATGTCGCCGATCTGCCCCTGTGGCCGCGTCCGGGTGAAGGCCAGCAACATGCCGACGGCAATCCCCCCCGCAATGATCGAAGACCCGCCATAGCTGACAAACGGCAGGGTCATCCCCTTGGAGGGCAAAAGCCGCACCGCCACCCCCATGTTGATCAGCGCCTGTACCGAGAACATCGCCGCCAGACCGGTGCCGGCCAGGCGAATGAACGGATCGCGTTCCTTGATCAGCCGGTAGAAGGACCGCATCACGATCAGCGCGTAAAGCGCGATCACGATCAGCACCAGCACCAGACCGTATTCCTCAGCCGCAACCGCAATGATGAAATCGGTATGGGCATCCGGCAGCGACCATTTCACCTGGCCCTCACCAACACCCACACCAAAGAAGCCGCCTTCGCGGATCGCATTGGTGGCGTAGCCAATCTGGGTTGTCGGATCGATGTCGGGGTTCATGAAACCGTCGATCCGGCGGGCAAAGTGTTCTGAGTTGTGATAGGCAAAGGTGCCCCCCAGAATGACCAGCCCTGCCATACCAACCAGCAGCATCATTGGCGCACCGGCGACAAAATACATCACCCCCCAGCCAAACAGGATCAGTGAGGCCTGACCAAAATCAGGCTGCTGCGCCAGCACCACCGCAATGCCAAAGGTCAGCAAAAAGGACCAGAGCCGCCCCGGCGGGCCATTGATTTCCTGACTGGCCGCCAAGAGCCAGGCGGCCACCACAATGAAGCCGGGTTTCAGAAACTCCGACGGCTGCAGGGACGCAAAGCCAAGCGAATACCAGCGCACCGCGCCTTTGCCAAAATCAGTGCCAAAAAACGGCAATCCCAGCACCGCGATCAGCGCGCAGACAAAGCCGATCACCGCCAGCCGCCGCACCAGCTGCGGCGACATCATTGAGGTGACAAACATCACCAGCAGAGCTAGGCCGCCAAAAAACGCCTGCCGCTCCACATAGTGAAAGGGCTGAAACCCGTTTTTTTCCGCCAGCGGCGGTGAGGCCGCAAACCCCAGAAGCAACCCGATCCCAAACAGGATCAGAATGCAGGAGACGGTCAGCTTATCCAGCGTCCGCCACCACTTCGGAAGAACCGGTTCCCCTTCCCGCACGGGGGTGGAACCATGCACCATTGCTGTCATGGGATACTACTCTTACTGCCTCGATCACTGCCCCTTTTCGGGGTCTGACTGCATGATACCGCGAAAGCCGCAATCAGGCTAGGGATATTCCCGCGCGCTGCACAGGCTGTGCTGTGGGCGCAAGATGTCCCTTTCAATGATCCGATAAATACTCCTATCCCTCCCTCCCCATGCGTCAGATCACTTGCAATTTTGTGCCCAGTCAGGCACCCCGCGCCCATGCAGAAATCCAGCCATTATAAAACCGTGATCCTTGGCGCCGGTGCCGCCGGTATGATGTGTGCGATCCACGCAGGCCCCGACACGCTGGTGCTGGACCATGCCAAAGCCCCGGGCGAGAAGATCCGCATCTCGGGCGGCGGGCGCTGCAACTTCACCAATATGTACGCGGGCCCGGAAAACTTTCTGGGCGGCAACCCGCATTTCCACAAATCGGCGCTAGCCCGCTACACCCAGTGGGATTTCATCGACATGGTGGCGCGCCACGGCATCGCCTATCACGAAAAGACGCTGGGCCAGCTGTTTTGCGATGACAGCGCCAAACAGATCATCGCTATGCTGCTGGATGAAATGGCCCGGGCTGGCGCCACGCTGTGGCTGAAAACCACCATCACTGAGGTTGCCAAAACCGAAAGCGGCTTCACCCTCAGGATCGAAAGCGAAGGCAAGCGCAAGACCGTGACCTGTGACGCGCTGGTGCTGGCCACGGGCGGCAAGTCGATCCCCAAGATGGGCGCCACGGGCCTCGCCTATGATCTGGCGCGTCAGTTCGGCATGGCGGTCACCGACACCCGCGCCGGGCTGGTGCCGCTGACCTTTTCTGACAAACGCTTCGCGGACATTTCAGGCGTCTCACTGCCAGTGCGCGCCACGGCAGGCGGCAAAAGCTTTGAGGAGGCGCTGCTGTTCACCCACCGCGGCCTCTCCGGCCCGTCGATCCTGCAAATCTCATCTTACTGGCGGGAGGGGGAGGAAATTTCACTGAACCTGCTGCCAGCCTCCGATCCCTTCACCTTTCTGCGCCAGGAGCGGCAAAAGGCCGGTCGCAAACAGCTCAGCAGCGCGCTCAGCCCGCTGCTGCCCGGTCGTTTGATTGACCACCTCAGCGCGGATCTGGGCCTGAAGGCGCGGCTGGCTGACCAATCCGATTCTGCTTTGCGGACCTTGTGTGACCAGCTGACCAACTGGCGGCTGTTGCCCTCAGGCTCCGAAGGATATCGCACCGCTGAGGTCACATTGGGCGGCGTCGATACCGACGGTCTGTCCTCCAAAACGATGGAAAGCAAAACCGTCCCCGGCCTCTACGTGATCGGTGAGGCTGCAGATGTCACCGGCTGGCTGGGCGGCTTCAACTTCCAATGGGCCTGGTCATCGGGCCATGCGGCGGGCACAGCGATCCGGGTGCGCGGGTGATCGCCCCACGCCCCCGCAGTTTTACTCGTAAAGTTTCAGCAGATCCGTCGCGAGGGCCGGGCCCTGATCCGGCGTCATCAACGGCTGGAAATAGGCCGCAGACTGGCCGAGGCATTGTTCACAAATCCCACCACCGCCGAGCTCCAATGTCTGCTGGCACAGGATCATCGTGCAAATCTCGGGGATCTGGGTGCCGACGTGAACAGGAACATCCCGCCAGTCCCCGGTCAGTGTGATGTCTTTGGAAATTGCGCTGAAATCCGTTCCGGCCGCCAGTTTTCCCAGAACCGATTTATTGAACCCTGACTGCTCCATGAACTTTGCCGCCAAATCACGGTCCCCACGGCCGGCAGCAATATCGACAACCCCGATCGTCGGGACGACGGCATTTGCCCCCATGTCAAAGTTAAAGACCTGAGACTGCAGAAACTCCTGCCCGTAACAGGGCATATATTCAACACCGTCTGGTGGTGTGGCGTCAGGACCGCCCGCCAATTTGACCTGTTCAATACAGACCTTGATTGTCTCATCCTGATGGGTGTTCAGGTCAGCAATCAGTTGCTTCATCTCCTGCGATGCATCGCCTTCATTTGGGCTGCGATACATGATCAGGGCCGCGTTGTCCTTGGCACGATTTGCAAAGGCCTCAATACTGGCCATCGGCAGCGGATCACAGGCCGGGTCCATTTCACACCAGGTCAGCGGGGTTGTTATGCCGATCTGATCGGTATCAATGGTGACGAACCCCATCTCCGCCGAAGCGGAAGTTGCCGCCAGAAAAAGGGCACAGGTGATCGAAAGACTTTTCTTAAACATAGCTTTCTCCAATCCATAAAATAATGGAGAAAGCCTTGCAGCTCAGCGGTCACCTGTCAAATCACCCCAGTGCGATCAGGGTCAGCGGGATAGTTGTTTTTCAACCTCGGCGATGAAATCCTCACCGCGTTTTTCGAAGCTGTCGTATTGGTCAAAGCTGGCAGCGGCTGGGGCCAGAAGCACGGTATCGCCGGGCTCGGCATCCGCACTGGCGCGGGCCACGGCTTCGGCCATTGTGGTGCAGACCTCAGCCTCACAGCCCTCAAGCTGAAGGGCGAAATTGGCGGCTTCGCGGCCGATGACATAGGCTTTGGTGACATGGCGCAACGCGGGTTGCAGCGCCTCCAGGCCGCCCTCTTTTTCCAAGCCGCCGCAGATCCAGCGGATGTTGTCAAAGGCCTGCAACGCCTTCAGCGCCGCATCGACATTGGTCGCTTTGGAATCGTTCACATAGGACACACCGTCTTTTTCGCCCACCCGCTGGCTGCGGTGCGGCAGACCGGCAAAGCTGTGGAACGCATCCTCGATCAGACGCGGCGCCAGCCCCAAGGCGCGACAGGCGGCATAGGCGGCGCAGGCGTTTTGATGGTTATGCGCGCCGGGCAGCCCGGGCACCTGGCGCAGGTCGATGGATCCGGCCTGACATCCTTTGCGGTATTCGCTGAGGAACCCTTTGCGGGCAAAGACGTTCCAGCCAGGCCCGCTGAGTTTCCCCGCCGCAGAAATCCGGATCACCCGATCATCCGCCGCGCCATGGGTCAGCTGGTTGACCATATAGCGGCCCTCCGCCTCATCCACGCCGATGATGGCGCGGTCCGGCCCACCTTCGGCAAAGAGGCGACGTTTGGCAGCGAAATAGCCGCCCATACCGGCATGGCGATCCAGATGATCCGGGCTGAGGTTGGTAAAGACGGCAATGTCAGGCGTCAGCGCGCGCGCCAGATCGGTCTGGTAGCTGGAAAGCTCCAGCACCACCACGCCGCCATCCTCAGGTGGGTCGATATCCAGGACACCGCGCCCGATGTTGCCGGCCAGCTGCGCGGGTTTGCCTGCCTCGGTCAGCACATGATGGATCAGGGCTGAGGTGGTGGATTTGCCGTTGGAGCCGGTTACGGCCACAACACGCGGCGGCTGGTCATACATGTCCCATTCGCCTGACCCGAAGGAGCGGAAGAACAAGCCGATGTCATTGTCGACCGGCACGCCAGCCTCCCAGGCGGCGGCGATCACCTTGTTCGGGTTGGGGTAAAGATGCGGAATACCGGGGCTGACCACCAGCCAGCTGATCCCCTCAAAAGCACTGTTGCGGCTGAGATCGCGGATTTCGAACCCTTCCCCCTCAGCCCGTTCACGTGCGGCGGCATTGTCATCCCAGCAGACCGGCGTGGCGCCCCCGGCCTCCAATGCGCGCGCCGCCGAAAGGCCCGACCGGCCCAAGCCCAACACCGCAACCGATTTGCCCTCAAAACCCGATACCGGAATCATACACGCCCCCATAAACTTGCTTTGTTCAGCGCTACCGAATTATGCCCAACTTTGCCAGTGGGGGATTGTGTGGGGGGAGGATGGATGGGTGGTGGAGGGACGGAATGGGACCAAGAGCAAAAAGCTCTCTAAATTGGGGACGCACCTTTTTGCGAACCACCCAGAAACTAGACCGTAAGGCCCATCACATCTGCGACACCCCAAGTGAAACACGCCTTCGGTTCTGCATCATCATGATCGCAAAACTTGAAGGCCTCAATTTGCTCGGCCTCAACGTCCGGCAGATCTACACTGAATTCAGTTTTGCCTAACGGATCAATCCATATCGATGTTTCTGTGAAGTGTTCATTTTCTTTTCCCTCCTCATCGAAAATACTTACCGAAATCTTTACCCAAGTGGTGACATGATCTGGTGTCTTGTTTTCAAGTGTGCCTCCCCAGCCCAAGCTTCCTTCGATCATTCTTGGTCCGGCACGCCCTGTCGCGTGGTCTTGTCGAAATAAACGTTTTTGAAACGTGCTTACGCATGTTGTTCGGATTGCATCGTCAGAGAGAAGTTCACTATCCGAATAGTCCATGCAACTTTCAACGCCCTTTAAAGTGCCTTTTTGCGTTGCCTCATTTATTGTCCGCTGCACAGGCTCTATGCCGATGACCAAAGCGGCAACAAGACCCAGCAATCCAACAATCACGTAGTTTTTCAATAGCTTTGCCTCCATCAATCTAGGCGCACGCTATACTAGCCCAAATGATGTCTGCAATGAGGAGTTGAATAATAGAAGTAAGAACCCGCGACCAAAAGCAGCTTTGGGCTTGAACAGTCGTTACAGAAATGGAGATCCGCGGTAGTTACGTACGAGCGCCCCCTCCCCGCATAAAAAAGCACCCCGTGGGGTGCTTTCTTTTTACCGCACTTTCAGCGTGGCGAGGCCAATCATGGCGAGGATCAGGGCGATGATCCAGAAGCGGATCACGATCTGGGGTTCGGCCCAGCCCTTTTTCTCATAGTGGTGGTGGATTGGGGCCATCAGGAACACGCGTTTGCCGGTGCGTTTGAAGTAGAGCACCTGAATGATGACACTCAGCGCCTCAACCACAAACAAGCCACCGATCACGGCCCAGACAATCTCATGCTTGGTGGCCACGGCAATTGCGCCCAAGGCACCGCCAAGGGCCAGCGAGCCGGTGTCGCCCATGAAGACAGCCGCAGGCGGGGCGTTGTACCACAGGAAGCCCAGGCCCCCGCCGATGAGGCCCGCGACAAAGATCAGGATCTCCCCGGTGCCCGGCACGTAATGCACATCCAGATAGCTGGTGAAGTCAACGCGGCCCACTGCATAGGCGATCACCCCCAGCGCACCAGCTGCGATCATCACCGGCATGATCGCCAGACCGTCCAGACCATCGGTCAGATTGACCGCATTGGCGGAGCCCACGATGACGATCATTGCAAAGGGAATGAAGAAGTAACCCAGATAGAGCAGCGTGTCCTTGAACACCGGCAGCGCCAGTTGGTTCTGCAGCGTTTCGGGGTGATACATCGTGGCCCAGTAGCCCGCGATGCCCGAGATCAGGAACCCCAACAAGAGTCGCACCTTACCGGGCACACCTGCGGTGTTCTGTTTGGAGACTTTGGCAAAGTCATCAGCAAAGCCGATGGCGGCAAAGCTCATGGTCACAAAGAGCACCAGCCAGACAAAGGGATTGTCCAGACGCGCCCACATCACGGTGGAGGTCAACAGCGCCCCAACGATCAGCAGCCCGCCCATGGTCGGCGTGCCGGCCTTTACAAAATGACCTTCGGGGCCATCATCGCGGATGGGCTGACCTTTGCCCTGTTTGCGGCGCAGCACGTTGATCAGCGGCTTGCCAAAGAGGAAACCAAAGATCAGCGCTGTCATGAAGGCGCCACCGGCGCGGAAGGTGATGTAGCGAAACAGGTTAAAGAAGTCGCCACCGTCCGAGAGTTCGGTCAACCAATAGAGCATGCTCAGGCCTCTTGTTCAGATTGGGGCGCGGCATGGCCCAGTTTTCTTATCGCGTCAACAACCTTGGAGACTTTTGCCCCCTTAGACCCCTTAACAAGCACAACATCGCCGGCATCGATCAACCTATGGGCGCGATCGGCCATGGTTTCGGCCTCTTCGACCCAATCGCCACGGATGCTGTCCGGCAACCTGGCCCAGAGGCGGTTCATCCGCGGGCCGACACAATGGATAAGGTCAATGCCGTCAAGGAAGGGCAGATCCGCCACCGCCTCATGCAGGGCCATTTCCTCTGGCCCCAATTCCAGCATGTCGCCCAGCACCGCGATGCGGCGGCCCTTTTCGATCCGGCCCAGACCGTCCTGCGGTTTGGCTGCGGCCAGCACTTCCAGCGCGGCCACCATGGATGTGGGGTTGGCGTTGAAGGCGTCATCGATCAGCTCAATCGCCTGTTCGCTCAGCACCGGGTCCAGCTGGATCCGTTCACGCTGCCCACGGCCCGCAGGCGGGGCCCAGCGGGCGAGATCGGCGGCGGCCAGCGCCACATCAAGTTTCAGCGCATCGACCACGGCCAAAACGCCCATGCCGTTGACGGCAAAATGGCGCCCCGCGGCCATGATTTTGTAAAGAACCGGCAGATCGCCCGCCTGCCCCTCTGCCACGGTGACGGTGTCAATCAGCGACAGTTTGGTGATCTGATAGGCGTTGCGCTCAGCTTCCCCAAACAGCAGGGTTTCTGCTGCCCTCTCATCCGCTTTGGCCTCGAGGACAGCTGCCGTATCAAGATCGCCGTTGCTGACGGCCACGCCGCCCGGCTCCAGCCCGTCAAAGATCGCCGCCTTTTCATGCGCGATGCCTTCGATGTTCTCAAAAGCCTCTAGATGAGCGGCGGCAACCGTGGTGACCATAGCCACATGAGGCCGGGCCATCTGGGCCAGCGGGGCAATTTCACCGGGATGGTTCATGCCAATTTCGATCACCGCAAATTCGGTGTCGGCCGGCATCCGCGCCAGGGTCAGCGGCACGCCCCAGTGGTTGTTGTAGCTGGCTTCGGCCACATGGGTTTTGCCCTGCGCCGACAAGACATCGCGCAGCATTTCCTTGGTCGAGGTTTTGCCAACGGACCCTGTGACGGCCACCACCTGCGCCGCAGTGCGCAAGCGCGCGGCGCGCCCCAGTGCTTCAAGCCCCGGCAGCACATCGTCAACGATCAGCAGCGGCGCATCCTCAGCCACGCCCGGTGGGCGGTGACTGACCAATGCGGCGGCAGCCCCTTTTTCCAGCGCTTGCGCAACGAAATCATGGCCATCGCGGGCGGCCTTCAGTGCGACAAACAGATCACCGGGCTGAATGGTGCGGGTGTCGATGGACACACCGGTGACCTGCCAGTCGCCAATCGCCTGCCCGCCGGTGGCAGCGGCGGCCTCAGTTGCGGTCCAAAGGGTCATGCCAGACCTCCATCCAGGGCCGAAACCGCAAGGCTGGCCTGTTCCACATCATCAAACGGGTACACCACATCGCCCACGGTCTGGCCTGTTTCATGGCCTTTGCCGGCAATCAGCAGCGCATCGCCCGGCCCCAGCGCATCGATGCCGCGCAGGATCGCCTCGGCCCGGTCGCCAACCTCAATTGCATTGGGGCAGCCCAGGAGCACCTCCTGGCGGATAACGGCGGGATCTTCGCTGCGCGGGTTGTCATCGCTGACAATGACCAGATCCGCGTTTTCGGCGGCGGCCTGCCCCATCAACGGGCGTTTGGTGCGGTCACGGTCGCCCCCCGCGCCCACGATCACCACCAGCCGGCCCATCACATGGGGGCGCAGGGCCTTCAGCGCGGTTTCCACCGCATCCGGCGTATGGGCGTAGTCCACAAAAACCGCCGCGCCGTTTTCACGGGTGGCGGCCAGCTGCATCCGGCCACGTACGGTGCCCAGATGCGGCAGGGTTTCAAAGACCGCATCGGGATCTTCGCCGCAGGCAATCACAAGACCCGCCGCCAGCAAGACGTTTTCGGCCTGAAACCCACCGATGAGCGGCAGGCGGCAATGGTGCACCTTGCCACGGAAGGAAAACCGCAGTTCCTGCGCGGTGGCGTCAAAACGCTGCCCCTGCAGCTGCAGATCACAGCCGGGCGTGCGACCAACGCGGATCACTTTTTGGCCACGTTCCTGAGCCAGCCCCAGAACATCCTGCCCGCGCGGGTCGTCGACATTGACAACCACGGTGCCCTCTTCGGGTAAAACGCGGGTAAAGAGGCCGGCCTTGGCGTTAAAGTATTCTTCAAAGGTCTCGTGATAATCCAGATGATCCTGGGTGAAGTTCGTGAACCCTGCCGCTTTCAGCTGCACCCCATCCAGACGGCGCTGCGCCAGCCCGTGGGATGAGGCCTCCATCGCGGCATGGGTGATGCCCTCAGCGGCGGCTTTGGCCAGGGTGCGGTGCAGCGTCACCGGCTCTGGCGTGGTGTGGTTGAGCGGCGCGGTCCAGGCGCCCTCTACCCCGGTGGTGCCAAGGTTCACCGCCTCTTCGCCCAGTTCCATCCAGATCTGGCGCGCAAAGGTCGAGACCGAGGTTTTGCCATTGGTGCCGGTAACCGCAATCATCGTGCCCGGTTGGGCGCCGAACCATAGCGCCGCGGTATAGGCCAGCGTCTGGCGCGGGTCTTCGGCGATCACAACGGCGGCTTCGGCGGCATCCAGCGCATCACGGGCCATCGCAGCCCCTTCGGCATCGGTCAAAACCGCAACCGCCCCCTGGTCCAGCGCCATCGGGATGAAGCGGGCGCCATGCACCTGCGTGCCGGGCAGCGCGACAAACAATGCCCCCTCTGACACGGCGCGGCTGTCCACACAAACATCTGAAATCACTGGATTACGCCCAGCTGCGGCGGTCAGCCCCAGATCTGTCAGCGTTTTGCCCTGCTCTGCCATCGCGTGCCTTTCCCGGCTGATCTCTGGCCCTGTGCCAGTTAGTTCGACGTCAGGGTTATATCAGCCAGCGGGGTGGGTTCAATCTCGGGCCGCATCCCGAGGAGCGGCGCGACGCGACGGATCATTTCGGCGGCCACCGGAACGGCCGTCCAACCGGCGGTGCGGCGGGGTTCTTCGCCCGAGGTTTCCACCGGTTCGTCCAGCGTCACCACCAGCACGTATTTCGGATCATGCGCCGGGAAGATTGAAGCGAAGGTGGCAATCACCTTATCCTCATAATAGCCGCCACCCTGTTCCTTGGGCTTGTCCGCGGTGCCGGTTTTGCCGCCCACCGCGTAGCCTGCCACCTCGCCGAAGGAGGCGGTGCCTTCGGTCACTACCTTGCGCAGCATGGTCCGGCTGGCGGCGGCCACGGCGGCAGACATCACCCGTTCCCCGTTTTGCGGCCCGTCCTGTTTCAACAGGGTCGGTTTGACCACGGTGCCGCCATTGGCAATCGCCGCATAGGCGGCGGCCAGATGCATCGGGGTGGCCGAAATGCCGTGACCGTAGGAGATTGTCATGGTCGACAGCTCAGACCAGTTTTTTGGCAACAGGGGCTTACCGCCTGAGGCCTCGGTCAGTTCAACAGGGGTGGCCTGCAACAGCCCCAGACGGCCCAGGAAATCCTTCTGCCGTTCGGTGCCGATCTGCTGTGCCACCCGTGCGGTGCCGATGTTGGAGGATTTCACGATGATCTTGGTCAGCGACAACTCATTGCCGTAATTACGGAAATCGCGGATCTTATGTTTGCCCCAACGCAGGGGACCACGGGTGTCAAACACCGTGTCCGGGTTTGCCAACCCCAGTTCCATCGCCTGCGCGGCGGCAAAAATCTTGTAGGTGGAGCCCAGTTCATAGACGCCCTGCACCACGCGGTTGAACAGCGGGCTGTCACTGGCGTTGCCTTCCACCAGCGGACGCGGACGGTCATTGGGATCAAAATCCGGCAGCGACACCATGGAGATGATTTCACCAGTGTGCACATCCAGCAGGATCGATGCCGCCCCTTTGGCGTTCATCAGCTTCATACCGCCGTAAAGCACCCGTTCGGCTGCTGCCTGCACGGTCAGGTCTAGCGCCAGTTCCAGCGCCTGGCCGTCATTGGCAAGGCTGCGCAGTTCTTTGTCAAAAAGCCGTTCAATCCCCGCAACGCCGACAACTTCGGCTGCCTGCACGCCTTCGCGGCCAAAGGTGGTGCCGCCCATGACATGGGCCGCCAGCCGACCGTTGGGATAAAGCCGCATTTCACGCGGGCCAAACAGCAGCCCCGGCTCGCCGATATCATGTACCGCCTGCTTCTGCTCGGGGCTGAGCGTCTTGCGCACCCAGAGGAATTTCTTTTTGCCGGTGAAGGCGTTGAGCAGCTTTTCTTTTTCCAGCTCAGGGAAGATGCGCGCCAGTTCGGTGGCGGCATGTTCCGGCTCAATCATGTCCGGCGGCACGGCATAAAGTGAAAAGGTTTCCAGATTGGTCGCCAGAATGCGGCCCTGCCGGTCCACGATATCGGCCCGTTGCGCCACGATGCTGGACCCCGAGGCATTGGCGCGCGGCTCACTCGGCTCCGTCGCGGCAAGGGTCGCCATCCGGCCGCCAACCGCCATGAACGCGCAGGCAAAGAACAGCCCCAAAACCAAAAGGCGCCCCTCAGCACGGCTGCGGGCGCGGTCACGCATATCCTCATGGCGCTGGCGGATATTTTCCCGCTCAATCGCGTCGGGGTTTTCCCCCAACCGGCGCGCTTCAAGGATCTGGGCCAGCGGACGCAGCGGCGTGCGGATCATCTGAGCGCCTCCATGTTGGACACCTCGATGGCATCAGAAATGCGCAAGGTGGCAGGCTCGGGCGGGTAGCTGACCTGATCGGCATTGCCAAACTGTTCAGGTGACAGCGGCAACAGACCCAGACGGTCAAAGTTGATGTCCGCCAGATCACGCAGGCGATCGGGGCGGTTCAGATAGGCCCATTCGGCCTTCAACACCGCAAGACGCGCCCGCGCCTCCCCGATGGAGCGCTGAATATCTTCGCTTTCGGCCAAGGCGGCCTGGGTGCGGTAATTTTCGCGGTAGGCCCAATAGGCCGAGGCCATAACGGCCAGAGCAGTCAGAATATAAAACACAGAACGCATTACTTTTGACCCTTCAACATGGGCATGCCCAGACCTTTGCGGTCACAAGGACCGGCCGGGGCGTCGGTGCGGATTCCCACCCGCAGTTTGGCCGAGCGGGATCTTGGGTTTTCCGCCAGTTCCTGATCGTCCGGCCCAATGGCCTTTTTCGATTTCAGCGTAAATTGCGCCGGATCGGCTTCTTGCATCGGCGCGTAGCGGTTGGTCGTCTTTGCCCCGCCAGACCGCTGCTGGAAGAAGCGTTTGACCATCCGGTCCTCAACCGAGTGGAAAGTGACAACGGCCAGCTGCCCGCCGGGTTTCAACGCCCGTTCTGCCGCTTCCAGCCCTTTGATCAGCTCACCATATTCGTCGTTTACCGCGATCCGCAGCGCCTGGAACGACCGGGTCGCCGGATGGCTCTGCCCCGGTTTTTTACGTGGCAGGCAGCCCTCAATGATCTCCGCCAGCCGCAGCGTGGTGGTGATCGGCGCAGCGGCGCGTTCTTTCAGGATGGCCTTGGCAATCCGGCGGCTGGCGCGTTCTTCGCCATACAGGAACAGGATATCAGCCAGCTCCGTCTCACTCGCCTCATTCACGATATCCGCAGCCGAGCGCCCGTCCTGCGACATGCGCATATCAAGGGGGCCGTCCTTCATGAAGGAAAAGCCACGTTCCGCCAGATCCAGCTGCATTGAGCTGACACCAAGGTCCAGCACAACACCGTCCAGATCGCTGGCATAGTCATCAAGGCGCGAAAACACCCCCTGAACCAGCTCAATCCGGTCGCCATAGTCGCCGACCCAAGGGGCCGCCAGTTCAAAGGCCAGCGGATCGCGGTCCACACCGTAGACCTTGTCAGCGCCCGCCTTCAGCAATTCGCGCGTATAGCCACCCGCACCAAAGGTGCCGTCCAGCCACAGGCCAGAAACGGGTGACACCGCCGCAATCAAGGGGCGGATCAGAACCGGAATGTGAGGAGCATCATCAGAGGGGTGGACCGCATCGGTCATGGTTTATTCCCCTCCAGCATTATCCAACAGGGTCAATGGGTCGAAGTCATCCGGCATTTCATCCAGGAAGGCGTCGATCTCAGCATTTTCAACGTCGTCGTAGGTGGCGGCGTTCCAGATCTCAAAGTGATCGCCCATCGCCACCATCACCGCCTCACCTTCCAGACCAATCTGGGTGCGGCGTTCTTTGGGCAGGACGATACGGCCGTCGCGGTCCACTTCGGTTTCCCAGGATTTCCCGAGGATCATCCGGCTGGCCATCTGGCGCTCTCGGCCACGCGGCATGTTTTTGATGTCGGCTTCGATCTCGGCCATATCCTCGATCGTGTAAGCCTGCAGCTTGTTTTTCAGGTGCTGACCATAAAGGACCACCATCCGCGGATTGGGGTTTTCAGGATGCGCGGGATCACCAGCCTCGAGCACACGGCGAAAATCAGCAGGGATCGACATCCGACCCTTGCTGTCAACCTTCTGGCTGAACTCGCCTCTGAAACTCAGACCCACTGTCCTGGCCCGTCCTCTCTGTTGCCTTTCGGCGTTTTGCCCCTGACCTCCCCGAGGCCAGAAAGCGAAACGGCGAATTGAGCTGCTGCCACTGCCCAATTCGCCGCCCTCGTCCCGCTTTGCGGGTTTGTCCAGCTGCGCGCGCCACCTGGGGGGATGTCTGCTCGCCCGCGCGCCGGATCTCAATTTCGATGAAGCGGGTGCCTGTATGAAACCTGACTCGGATCTTTTTATTTAGCGGGGTCTTGTGCCCCTTGATCCCGTCCTCATCGTGTAAACATGAATCGCATGGGAAAGCATGGAACGCAACAGGAATTTTTGGGATTTAGCTGCCGACTTGACTCTCAAAGAGAATCGGCCCATCGAAAATTCACGAAAAAGATACTACAAATTGGGATGAGTGATCGCACAGATCACCATATGTAGACAAAATACTCTGCCCAAATTTTTTCCCATTTTTTCCCATTTTGGGTCACGCCTGATGCCGATCCGGGCACGGGAATTTGGCCTGAGATCCGCAATTTCTCGAAAAACCCTTAAAAACAGGGCTGAATGCCGATGCAAGTGATTCGGGTGCGGCATGCGCCCTATCGCTTTCCCAGTCAGATTCCATGTTTTCCCAGACGGGCCATAGTTTCCCAGATTTCCCCAGGCCGCGCCCCGTCGGCGCCCCATCTGCACCCTGATCCCTAGATCTGGTGGCGCGCTGTGACGTCGCTGCATGGCTGGTTTGCCCAGAAATCCCTTTCCCTTTGTGGTAAAAGCTTATACCTGCCGGTTCTTCACACGCGCATGCCCGCGCCCGATCTGCCCGATAGCGGGCCAAAGGATGACTTCATGACCCTGCCCTCAGAACTTCACCCGGCGCTGGCCGGCGCGCTCACCGCACGCGGCTATGACACGCTGACACAGGTTCAGCAGGAAATGATGGATCCTGAACGCGCCACCAAAGATATGCTGGTGTCGGCGCAGACAGGTTCAGGCAAAACCGTGGGCTTTGGTCTGGCGCTGGCCCCGACCCTGTTGGAAGAGGGCGACAGCCTGCCGCCGGCCAGCGCGCCGCTGGCCCTGATCATCGCCCCGACCCGCGAACTGGCCCTGCAGGTGCGCCGCGAATTTGAATGGCTCTATAGAGAGTGCAACGCGCGTCTGGGATCCTGCGTGGGCGGCATGGACATGCGGACCGAGCGGCGCAACCTGGAACGTGGCACCCATATTGTGGTCGGCACCCCCGGCCGTCTGCGCGACCATATTGAACGCGGCAGCATCGACCTGACCCAAATCCGCGCCGTGGTTCTGGACGAAGCGGATGAGATGCTGGACATGGGCTTTGCCGAGGATCTGGAACTGATCCTTTCTTCCGCCCCCGAAGAGCGCCGCACCCTGATGTTCTCGGCCACCGTGCCCAAAGGCATCGAACGCCTGGCCAAAAACTTCCTGTCTGCGGATGCAGAGCGCGTGCGCACCATTTCGAACACACCGCAGCACGCTGACATTACCTATAAGGGCTTCAGCGTCATGCCGCATCAGGTGGACGCGGCGGTGATCAACACCCTGCGCCTGCATGAGGCGGAAAACGCCATTGTCTTCTGCAACACCCGAGTAATGGTCACCCGGCTGACCGCCCGCCTGTCAAACCGTGGGTTCCAGGTGGTGGCGCTCTCAGGCGAGCTGACCCAACAGGAACGCACCAACGCGCTGCAGGCGATGCGTGATGGTCGCGCCCGGGTCTGTGTGGCCACCGATGTGGCGGCGCGTGGTATTGACCTGCCGAAACTGGATCTGGTGGTCCATGCCGAACTGCCCAGCAACTCGGAAACGCTACTGCACCGCTCGGGCCGGACCGGTCGTGCGGGCCGCAAGGGTGTGTCGGTGCTGATCGCCACGCCGAAAGTGCGCAAAAAGGCCGAGCGTCTGCTGGGCTGGGCAAAACTCAGCGCCGAATGGGGCGATGCCCCGTCGGCTGAGGCCGTGCGCGCCGCAGATCAGGAACGTATGCTGCAGGATCCCGTCTGGGACGTTGCAGAGGAAGACCGCCACGAAGCCGTGGCGCAGTTGACCGAGAAATTCAGCGCCGCGCAGCTGGCACAGGCCTATCTGGCCCTGCATGAGGCCCGTCATTCGGCGCCCGAAGAACTGGCCCCGGTCACCGACCGCAAGGACCGCAAGCGCGAACCGCGCGTTGAACTGGGCCCCTCCGGCTGGGTCAGCCTGTCGGTTGGCCGCAAAGAACGGGCCGAGCCGCGCTGGCTGTTGCCGATGCTGCTGCGCTCGGCCGATCTGACCAAGGATGAGATTGGCGCGATCCGCGTGGCCCGCGATCTGACCTATGTGGAACTGGGCGAAAAGGCGCGTGCGCGCTTCCTGGACCAGATCGGCGATGGTGGTGAGATGGAAAAAGGCGTGCGTGTGGCCGCAGTGGATGAACTGCCGGACCTGCCCAAGCCCGAACCGCGCAAACGGTTTGACGACGATCGCAAACCTCACCGCAAAGGTCCGCGCCGCGATGATGATCGCGGGGAACGTCGCGACCGCAAACCGCGCGAAGATCGCGGTGAGCGTGAGGATTGGGGCGCGCGCAAGAACCCAAAACAGATGGCGAAGGATTGGGAAGACAACCGCGACGGTGCGCCGAAGCGTGAAAAGCCCCAATACGACAAGCCGAAACACGACAAACCCAAGTTCGACAAACCCAAATCAGACAAGCCGCGGTTTGAAAAGCCCAAGCGCGACCCCGAGGTGCATGACCACGCCAAAAAGCCCCCGTTCCGCAAATCTGAGGATGGTGACCGCAAACCCCGCCATAAGAAAGGTGGGGCCGAGGGAAAACCGGCGGGCAAACCCGCCGGCAAGTCCGGCTTCAAAGGCAAACCCAAGGGCGATTTCCGCGATGGCCCCAAAGGCGATTTCAAAGGCAAGGGTAAGCCCGGCGGCAAACCTGCCGGCAAGTTTGGCAAACCGGGCGGTAAGCCCGCTGGCAAATCAACTGGCAAACCGGGCGATCGCCCGAAATACAGCGGCCCCAAACGTGGCCCCAACGCGGTGCCACGCCGCAAACCTTAACTGATCCTGACAAGGCCCCGCTCAATTCCTGACGGGGCCTTTTCTTTGACCGCCCCCAAGGGCAGCTGCGGCCCAAGGACCACAGGTAGCATCTGCTCGGCCCGTCCAAGGCCCAGACGCTTGAATTTTAGCTAAATTTGACTCACCCTGCAGGGAACGGCGCGCCAAAAGCGCCGACTTGGAGGCAGATATTCAGATGACGGACCGTCCGGCACTATGCTTGACGTTTGACGACAATTTCGTCGACTCTTGGCATGACACCCTTGATCTTTTTGACAAATACGACGCGCGGGCAACGTTTTTCCTGTGCTGGCCGGAACGCATCAGCGCGCCGCAACTGCGCAAATTGCAAGAGATTGAAGCGCGCGGGCATGAGATCGGGTTCCACACCCGGGAACATGTGCGCCTGCCCAAATATCTGCTGTCCCACACGCTGGAGGATTATCTGGACGATCAGATTGATCGCGGGTTGGACGCGATGGCCGATCTGGGCTTTCACCCCAAAAGCTTCTCTTTCCCCTACTTCCGGTTCCGGCCCAAACTGATTGCGCCGCTGCTGGAACGGTTTGAGATCCTGCGCCTGGAAGGGCCCTATGATCAGTTTCACGACTCGCTCAGCGCGCGTTATGGCAGCCGCACCGTGAACACCTATTGCTTCACCGACAAAACCGGCATGGGCCTCTCGAACAGCTATTTCGCCGATCGCTTTGAGTGGCTGCAGCAAGAGGGCGGCGCGGCGGTGACCTGTGGCCACTTCATTGGCACCGAGGGCAATAAGTTTCCCAAGATGCGCTGCAGCCCGGACGATCTGGAAGGGATCTTGGCGCTGGCCCGGGCCTACAACTTTGACTTTGTGACAATGAGCGAGCTCAGCCAGTCCCGCCCCGCCACGGTGGTGCGACCGGCGGAGCAGCCCGCCCCCATGGCAGCCTGGGAAGCGGCCTAGGTTTAGGCCATCCCCCCTTGCACCAGACCTTTGGCAAGCCGGGCGTAGGCCTCGGCCACGGGGCCATCCCCCAGCGCAACCGGCGCGCCACCATCGCCGCCAAGGCGGGTGTCCAGATCAATCGGCAACTGCGCCAGTAGCGGCACGCCCATTTCCTTGGCCTCTTTGGCGACACCGCCATGGCCGAAGATATGCGCCTCATGCCCACATTCAGGGCAATGGAAGGTCGACATGTTTTCTACCAGCCCCAGGATCGGGGTTTTCAGCGTCTTGAACATATCGATAGCCTTACGCGCATCCAGCAGCGCCACATCCTGCGGGGTTGAGACGATGATCGCCCCGTTCAGAACCGTTTTCTGACAAAGCGTCAGCTGCACATCGCCGGTGCCCGGCGGCAGATCGACGATCAGCACGTCCAATTCACCCCAGTTCACCTGCCCCAGCATCTGCTGCAGCGCCCCCATCAGCATCGGGCCGCGCCAGACCACAGCCTTATCCGGGTCCAGCATCAGACCAATGGACATCAACGTGACACCATGGGCCTGCAGCGGTTCGATGGTTTTGCCATCCGGGCTGGCGGGGCGTTTGCTGGTGCCCATCATGCGGGGCTGCGACGGCCCATAGATATCTGCATCCAGCAGACCAACCTTACGGCCCTGTTTGGCCAGCGCCACGGCAAGGTTTGAGGAGACCGTGGATTTTCCCACGCCCCCTTTGCCAGAGCCAACGACCAGAATGCGGTCAACCCCTGCGGGCCGCATCGGGCCGGCCTGTGGCGAGGGGTGCCCACCGATTTTCAGGCTGGGCGCCGGTTTCGCCGCGGGTGCCGGGCCATGGGCCGTAAGTGCGACCGAGACTTTGGTGACCCCCGGCAGTGCGGCAACACAGCGTTCCGCCACGGCGCGCAGCGGTTCCATCATCTTGGCCGCTTCGGGGCTGGGCGCCTCAATCACAAACCGCACCTCAGAGCCGGTGATCTGCATCGCCCGCAACATGTCACGACTCACCAAGGTGCCGCCGTCAGGCAATTCGATCTGCGTCAGCGCATTTTCAATATCGGTTTTGGTCGGTGCTATGGGTGCCATGTCGGTCTCCACCGTGATTCTTGTGCCAATTTCGCAGGCAAAGGTGACCCAAATTCCAGCACTTACAAGAGGAGTTTTCGATGCACCTTTAGCCCCCTTGATGCCCCTAAAGGGGCACAAGTTAATTATTAACAACATCTTAACCGAAAAATTGCGATGAAGTGACCCAAGGGAAAATAGGTCAGCATTTCATATGCATCTACTGCATAGCTGCGTTGCGGCATCAGCGATTGTGCAATTGCAGCGAAAGACACATATTGGGGTCATCAAACGAGACACGGCGCCACGATGGCGCAACAGACGCACGTAAGAGAGATAGACCAATGGCAAACGCATCGATCCTTCGCACTGAGACCTTCGGCATCGCAGACCGCTTCGCGGCGCTGATCCAGGACCTGCAGGAACGCCGTGCACGCCGCAAGCTGTTCCGTGACACCCTGAACGAAATGTCGGCTCTGGGTGATCGCGAACTGCGCGACCTGGGCCTGAGCCGCAGCCAACTGCGTTCGGTTGCTTGGGAACACGCCTACAACGGCAAATAAGAGTTAACGGGTTCAGAAGCCTCTCTCCTCCTCCCTGAGGCTTCTGTGATCTGGCGGTGACCTCCTCCTCCTCCCTGAGGTCACCGCACTGAATACGAAGGATCTCTCTCCTCCTCCCTGAGATCTTTCGTTGTCAAGCGCGGCGCTCTCTCCTCCTCCCTGAGAGCGCCGCAACTGACAGCCCCGCAAGGGGCAACGTTATACGACCGGGTCTTCTCCTCCTCCCTAGACCCAGGTCGTTGTCAAGAGCGGTGGCCTCTCTCCTCCTCCCTGAGGTCACCGCACCCTTGACCCAGATACGGCACTCTCTTCCTCCTCCCTGAGGGTGCCGCAAAGAAGACGGCGATACCCTCCTCCTCCCTGGGTGTCGCCGTTTTGTTTTTGTAGGTCCGCAAAAGCTCAGTCGCCGCAAAGGGTCAAACGGTCGCGCGGTGCGGATGCCGCATGGTGCCCGCGAATAGGAAGAGTAGCCTCCAAGGCATCTTTTGACCTCGAGGGATTGACCCTATGACCCGGACCTCCAAACAGGTTGTCGTCCCACATTTTGCCCGCATGTTTGCGGTTGGGCTGGCGGGCATTTCTGCCGCCGCCCATACGATTTTAGGAACAATGGATACGCTGATGCCGGTGATGCAGACTGATCTGCCGCTGTTTGTGCGCGGCACCATCTGGGCCGCATGGCACATGGTCAGCGGTTTTTTGATCCTGTCTGCTTATGTGTTTTGGCAGGGTGGTCCGGCTGCGCGCTATTTCAGCTGGCTCTACCTGCTGGGGGGCGCGTTGTTCATCGCCATCGCGCTGCATCTTGAAGGGGCCTACGGGCTGATCACCCTGCCACAATGGGTACTGCTGCTGCCCGCAGGTGGCGCGGCCTTGATGGCCGGGCCACGCCTGCCCCTCAAACCCTAACGGGTGTGAAGGGTCAGGCTGTTTTGCTCAACTGTCGTGAAAATGCGCCTTCAGCGCCGCGATATGGCCTGACCCGATGCCACAGCACCCGCCGATGATGCCGGCGCCTGCCTTGGCCCAAAGATCCGCCCAAGTGACATAGCATTCCGGGCTCAGGTCTTTGCGCAATTCGGTGATCTTGTCGTTGGCGCCTTGATCGCCGTCATCTTTGTGATCGTCAAAGGCATTGGCATAAACGCCCACCCGCATCGCCGATCCTGCAGCCTGTGCCGCCCCATGGGCGATCGCGATGGCCTGTTCCATCACCTCAGGCTGGGAACAGTTGAACAGAATGGCCTCTGCCCCAACCTCCATCGCCAATGCTGCTGCCGCCGCCACGGTTTCGCCGGACCGCAACATCGGGGCCTCCACCGTGTCATCGCGCAGCGTGAAGGAGATCCACAGCGGACGGGTGTCCCCTTCCAGCGCCTTGGCTGCAGCTGCCGCCTCCTCAAGGCTGGAGGTCGTTTCAACCAGCCACTGATCGACATGCGGCGATTGTGCGGTGATCAGCTGCGCCAGCATCTCGGGCGCGCGGGCCGCATCAAAGGCCTGCGGTTCATAAGAGCCAAAGAGCGGCGGCAGACAGCCCGCCACCTTGGCCCCGCTGTCACCGGCAGCTTCGCGCGCCAGACGGCCCGCCCGGTCGGCAAGCCCTGCGCCCTGTTCGGCAAACCGGTCTTCGCCGATGTGGAAGGGCACCAAGGCATAGGCGTTGACGGTCACCACCTGCGCGCCTGCGTTGATGAAATTGCGATGCGCGGCCACCACGGCCTCGGGGGCGTCGATCACCGCACCGGCCGACCATTCAGGCTGTTTCAACTCAGCCCCGCAGGCCACCAACTCACGGCTCATCCCACCATCAAGAAGGGTCATTTTCGTCATGTCTTCAATTCCTTAGAACGGCACATCGCCGCCTGCATCATTGGCCGCGGTGACAAACTTCGCCACCACTTTCTTGGGCCCGGCTTTTTCAAAATCGATCTCCAGCTTGTCGCCTTCGATCCCGGTGATGCTGCCGTAGCCGAATTTTTGGTGGAACACCCGTTCGCCCAGGGTGTAGGCGCTGACCGCTTGCAGATCGATCACCGTTTTCAGGCTTTCCTTGGGCTGGCCGACCGGGCGCTGATGGCTGCGCGCCTGCATCCGTTTCCACCCTGGTGAGTTATAGACATTGGCATCCGCCACACGGCTGTCGATGGAGGAGGCCACGCCGCCCAATCCCCCCATGCCCATGCCGCCGCCATAGCCGCCGCCCGCATAGCCCGATCCGGTCAGCACCTCGACGTGCTCCTCCGGGATTTCGTCAATGAAGCGCGAGGGCAGCTGCGCCTGCCATTGGCCATAGACCCGCCGGTTGCCGGCAAAAGAAATGGTACAGACCTCTTCGGCGCGGGTGATGCCCACATAGGCCAGCCGCCGCTCTTCCTCGAGGCCCTTGACCCCGTTTTCATCCATCGAGCGCTGTGACGGGAACAGCCCATCTTCCCAGCCGGGCAGGAAGACCACAGGAAACTCCAACCCTTTGGCCGCATGCAGCGTCATGATCGAAACCTTCTGCTCAGCGTCCTGGCTGTCATTGTCCATGATCAGCGCCACGTGTTCCAGAAAGCCCGAGAGGTTTTCAAACTGCTCCAGCGCCTTCACCAATTCCTTGAGGTTTTCCAGACGGCCCGGCGCCTCGGGCGTTTTGTCGTTCTGCCACATCGTGGTGTAGCCGGATTCATCCAGGATCATTTCGGCCAATTCGATGTGGCTCAGATCCTCATCCCCGGCCAGACGGCCCCAGCGGTCAATATTGTCGACCAGCAGCGCCAGCTCTTTGGCGCCTTTGCCACCGATCCCCTTGTCCTGCAGCAGCAGGCGGGCGCCCTCCACCAAGGGCACACCGTTCTGACGCGCCGCCATCTGAATCTTCTGCTGTGCCTTATCGCCAAGGCCGCGCTTGGGGGTGTTCACAATCCGCTCAAACGCCAGATCATCCGCAGGTGAGGTCACCACACGGAAATAGGCCATGGCATCGCGGATCTCCATCCGCTCATAAAAGCGTGGGCCGCCGATGACACGATACGGCAAGCCGATGGTCAGGAAACGGTCCTCAAAGGCGCGCATCTGATGTGAGGCGCGCACGAGGATCGCCACCTCATCCAACCCATGTGGGCGGACACCGCGCGCACCTTTTTGGCCAGCCTCAATCTCTTCTCCGATCCAGCGCGCCTCTTCCTCACCGTCCCAATGGCCGATGAGCCGCACCTTTTCGCCGTCGCCCTGATCCGTCCAAAGGGTTTTACCCAAACGGTTTGAGTTGCCCTGAATAACGCCTGAGGCCGCCGCCAGAATATGTGAGGTTGAACGGTAGTTCTGCTCCAGACGGATCACTTCGGCGCCGGGAAAATCCTTTTCAAACCGCAGGATATTGCCCACTTCGGCACCGCGCCAGCCATAGATCGACTGATCGTCATCGCCCACACAGCAGATGTTTTTATGCCCGCCTGCCAGAAGCCGCAGCCAAAGGTACTGGGCCACGTTGGTATCCTGATACTCATCCACCAGAATGTATTTGAAGCGGCGGCGATACTGATCCAGCAGATCCGGGTAGCGCTGGAAGATCGACACCACGTGCAACAGCAGATCGCCGAAATCGCAGGCGTTCAGCTCGATCAGGCGGCGCTGATACTGTTTGTACAGCTCAATGCCCCGATTGTTGAAGGCCGCCGCCTCAGAGGTGGGCACCTGTTCCGGTGTCCAGGCGCGGTTTTTCCAGTGGTCAATCACCCCCGAAAGCTGCCGCGCTGGCCAGCGTTTGACATCCATGCCCGCCGCTTCGATCAGCTGTTTCAGCAGACGGTTCTGATCATCGGTGTCCAGAATGGTGAAATTACTTTTCAGATGGTTCGGAATCGCGGCCGGGGCAAAAGGCTGCCCCGTCAGATCTTCCAACACATCATCCTGCTGAGCCGCCGCCTGAGCCGTAGTCTGAGCCGCAGCAAGCGGATCCTCGCCCCCCGCGCCCAGCGCTAGGTCCAACGTCACCAGTTCCGCATGGCGGCGCAGCAGTTTCACACAGATCGAATGGAAGGTGCCCAGCCAGGGCATCCCCTCCACCGTCTGGCCCAGCAAACGGCCCACCCGCTCTTTCATTTCGCGCGCGGCCTTGTTGGTAAAGGTGACCGACAGGATCTCATGCGGGCCGGCGCGCCCGGTGTTCAGCAGATGCACAATCCGCGTGGTCAGCGCCTTGGTTTTGCCGGTGCCCGCGCCTGCCAGCATCAACACCGGACCATCCAGCGCCTCCACCGCGGCACGCTGCGCCGGGTTCAGCTCGTCTAGGTAAGGGGCGGGACGCGCGGCCATGGCACGTTGAGACAGAGAACCACCGCCAGAGGCGCCTTCAAACGCGTCGAATTCGTCAAAATCGTTCATGCTGCGATCTTAAACTGATTCAGCCGCCACGAAAAGGGACGTTCGCACAATGTTCGCATCCTTTTGACTGCTATGGATCCCCCCGGCAGGTCGCATCCTCCCCGGCTAGAAGGCTCAAATTTTTGGAAAATCTACGGTTACTCAGGTGGCACGTTTCAACGCTCTTAACTTTTTGACAAGTTTTTTCAGCCAGGGTGTCGACGGGGTTATGACAGGGAGGCGGCCGGTGACCACCATACTCACAGAGTTTGTGAATTCAGTGCGACGAGGGGCAGGTCTGATCGCATTATTAAGCGTTATGTTACTGTCGGCTCTGATTGCGGTGGTCTGGGCACCCGCACCCATTGCTGAGCGGCTGGTGCGCGACAACATCCATGCACAAGCCGAACTGTGGAAACGACAGGTGGTCCTGCAACTGGATGACGCCGAGTACAGCTTTGTCAATTCTCAGGTCAGCGATCACGACCAACGGTTCCTGCATCTGTTGGTGCAGGCCACCGATGTTTACCGGTTCCATCTGTTCAATGAGCAGGGTGAGGTGTTTTGGTCAACCGATGGCGCGAAAATCGGCTATATGGAAGAGGGAGAATACTTCCATAACAACGTAGCCAAAGGGCAAGTTTACTACAAAACCGAGGAGAAAGCCGCCTGGAAAGTTGCTGCCTCCAGCGCATCGGGACAGGCCTTAGACACCCCCAGTGATCACGGGACCGAAACGCCAATTGCCCCTCCGCATGACCCAAGTCAACTTATAACCGGAGAAAATGGCCCCCACGCAAGCGTTGATCATGATGACCACAGCGCAGGCCTAGGGGGCAGCGGCGCGCCAGTTTCCGCAGACAGCGGGACAGCACAAGCGCAGCCGCCATCGCCGGCACCTAGCTTTCCCACTTACCTGTCACAGGGTGCCTCCAGCGATTTACGCCATGTTGCTGAAATTTATGTGCCCTTTATGCACAACGGTCACTTTGATGGCGCAATTGAGTTCTACACAGATGTCACCGACATGCGCGCCAGCATCATGAACCGTGCCCGCCTGTTGTTGTCTGTCATTGTGGGGGCCGTTCTGGTCACAATGCTATCCGCCGGATGGCTGCTGCACCGCAACAACGCACGCCACGTTGCACAGTTGAACAGACGCAACACCAAGGAACGCGAAATCATCGACCAGCAGCTGCAACTCGCCCGAGAGGTTCAGTTACTGGGCGAGCTGAATGAGTGGCTGCAATCCAGCCACTCACTGGAAGAGTTGTTTCAGATGGTGGCGCGCTTCATGACCCATATCCTGCCCAACGCAGAGGGAAGCCTTTACGTCTATTCCAACTCACGCGACGTTCTGGATGGTTCAGCAAAGTGGAATGGTGGAACCGTGAAACCACATATCCACCCCGAAGAATGCTGGGGTTTGCGCCGCGGCCGGACCTATGAATTCGGTGCCTCAGAAGTGGATTTCACCTGCAATCACGCCGAGCCTCATGATGGCCGACCCTATTACTGCTTTCCCATTCTGGCACATGGCGAAACCGTCGGGCTGATGCATCTGCGCGCCGCTGCTGCCCATGAAAGGACCTTTCGCAGCAACAAGAAACTGGCCCGCATGTGCGCAGAACAGATCTCCATGGCGATCGCCAATGTACGGATGCGGGATCAGCTACAGGATCAGTCGGTGCGTGACCCGCTGACCGGGTTGTTCAACCGTCGCCATATGACCGAATGCCTACGCAAAGCGATCAACAACAGTCAGAACACCGGCGTGCCGCTGAGCCTGATCGCGGTGGATGTGGACCACTTCAAAAAGTTCAACGACAACCATGGCCATGACGCAGGCGATATGATCCTGCGCGCCGTAGGCACCGCATTGGAAAAGACCTGCGATGGCGACCAGGTCGCCTGCCGTATGGGTGGCGAGGAGTTTACGCTGATCCTGCCCGGGGTGAAAAACGACGATGTGCTGCGCAAGGCTGAACACCTGCGCAAAGCGGTCGAGGCAATCTCGCTGCGCTATGGCGAGAAGACGCTGCCAACGGTCACCATATCGCTGGGTGTCGCACATTATCCGCAGCATGGCACGCTGCCACAGGAGCTGATGCGCGGCGCCGACGAAGCGCTCTACGTCGCCAAGGCCAAAGGGCGCAATCAGGTCCAAATGGCCAACACCGTGACCCCCAGCCCCCGGGATCCCTCGGCCCAGGCGTCAGAAGAAGATACCTCTGTCGCTGAGATAAACACCGCCCCTTCTGCGCAAATGCCTGACCCGTTGAGCGAGGCCTTGGCGGAAACCTTGCCTGAGACACTGACAGAGGCTTGGGACAAGGATCTGGCCGCAGATCGTGCCAGCGTTGCTGAAAGGTCAAGTAGCGAGGATGAGACAGAGCCTGCAGCAACAGACCAAAAGGAGGGCAGCAAAACAGGCAATGTGGCAGCTCGTTAAAGCCCAAAAGGCGCAGACTGCGCACCGTCAGGTAAGCGTGTAAGGCGCAATCAAGTCTGGACAATCCCCTGCGCAGCTTTGCAAATACCGGCATGGATCTGCATCAACGCTACCCCGCCCTCTCTGACCTGAAAGCAAAGGCGCAAAAACGCCTGCCCTGGTTTGTCTTTGAATACCTCGACAGCGCCACCGGGGAGGAGCGCACGCAGCTGCGCAACCGTCTGGGGCTGGATGCGGTGCAACTGATGCCCTCGATCCTGCATGGAGAACAAGAGGTGGACCTTTCGGTCGACCTCTTTGGGCAACGCCATCCCCTGCCCTTTGGCGTCTCACCCGTTGGCATGTCCGGGCTGTTCTGGCCCAACGCCGAACGGCTGCTGGCCACGGCGGCCACCCGGCACGGGCTGCCCTATGGGCTGTCAACCGTGGCCAGCCGCACGCCCGAGGAGGTTGGCGATTGCCTGGACGGCAATGGCTGGTTTCAGATCTACCCGCCACGCGATCCTGAGATCCGCGCTGATATGTTGAAACGGGCACGGGATGCGGGTTTCAACACTTTGGTTCTGACCGTGGATGTGCCGGTGGCCAGTCGCCGCGAACGGCAGGTTCGTTCGGGCCTGACCAGCCCGCCACGGCTGACCCCACGTCTGCTGGCGCAGGTGGCCCGCTGCCCGGCCTGGGCCATGGGCATGGCGAAAATGGGCATGCCGCGGATGCGGCTGATCGATGGCTATGCGGATAAGGCGACCGGGCTCAGCTCCACCGAACATGTTGGCTACCTGCTGCGCACCTCCCCGGATTGGACCTACCTGCAGGCCCTGCGTGAGGCCTGGGACGGGCCGCTTGTGGTCAAAGGTGTGATGAATGCGCGTGACGTGAAACCGCTGGAGGCGGCGGGCGTTGATGGCATCTGGGTCTCAAACCACGCCGGGCGCCAGTTTGACGCCGCCCCGGCCAGCATCGATGTGCTGCCCGCCATTCGCGCTGAAACTAAACTGCCGGTGATCTTTGACAGCGGGGTCGAAGGGGGCCTGGATATCTGCCGCGCTGTCGCTTTAGGCGCAGATTTTGTCATGTTGGGGCGGGCATGGCATTATGCACTTGGGGCACTAGGGGCAAAAGGACCGGATCATCTGGTGGATCTGCTGCGCCGCGATCTATTGGCCAACATGGGGCAAATGGGGGCCAAAACACTGACGGACCTGCCGCAACGGCAGCTACGCTGAACCGCAGCATTTGCCAATAGATGACTCGCAGATTCGGAATTGGATCATGCATAAATGCAAAATAGAAGACGTCAAAATGTGTCAACACAAGCAAGTTTATCGCTAACATGATTTTTTTGGTCACCTAAAGTGACCGATAGCGCCCAAAACTGTTGCGCTGCGATGCAGCGACATGCCAAGCACTGTCACAGAATTTTCACGGAACGCGGGAGGTGCGACCCATGACTGAGTTCAACAAGATCCTGATCGCAAACCGGGGCGAGATTGCCATCCGGATCATGCGGGCAGCCAACGAGCTTGGGAAAAAGACCGTGGCGGTCTTTGCCGAAGAGGACAAATTGGGGCTGCATCGCTTCAAGGCGGACGAAGCTTACCGCATCGGTGAAGGCCTGGGCCCTGTGGCCGCCTACCTGTCGATTGATGAAATCATCCGCGTCGCCAAGGAATGCGGCGCGGACGCGATCCACCCGGGCTATGGCCTGCTGTCGGAAAACCCCGACTTCGTCGATGCCTGCGCCGCCAATGGCATCACCTTCATCGGCCCCAAGGCCGAAACCATGCGCGCCCTCGGTGACAAGGCCAGCGCCCGTAAGGTTGCGATCACAGCAGATGTGCCGGTCATCCCCGCCACCGAAGTGCTGGGCGACGATATGGAGGCGACCAAGAAAGAGGCCGCTGAAATCGGCTACCCCCTGATGCTGAAGGCCAGCTGGGGCGGCGGCGGACGCGGCATGCGCCCGATCCTCAGCGAGGATGAGCTGGAAGAAAAGGTGCTGGAAGGCCGCCGTGAGGCCGAAGCGGCCTTTGGCAATGGTGAGGGCTATCTGGAAAAGATGATCACCCGCGCCCGCCACGTTGAGGTGCAGATCCTCGGCGACAGCCACGGTGAGATTTACCATCTTTGGGAACGCGATTGCTCGGTCCAGCGCCGCAACCAGAAAGTGGTTGAACGCGCCCCTGCCCCCTACCTGACAGAAGAACAGCGCACCGAGCTGTGCGATCTGGGCCGCAAGATCTGCGCCCATGTGAACTATGAATGCGCCGGCACCGTTGAATTCCTGATGGATATGAACACCGGCAAATTCTACTTCATCGAGGTCAACCCCCGGGTGCAGGTGGAACACACTGTCACCGAAGAAGTGACCGGCATCGACATTGTGCAAGCGCAGATCAAGATCGCCGAAGGCAAGACACTGGCCGAGGCCACCGGCAAAAACAGTCAGGATGAAATCCGTCTGAACGGCCATGCGCTGCAGACCCGGATCACCACTGAGGATCCGCAGAACAACTTCATCCCCGACTATGGTCGCATCACCGCCTATCGTTCGGCCACCGGCATGGGCATTCGTCTGGACGGCGGCACCGCCTATTCGGGGGGCGTTATCACCCGTTACTATGACTCGCTGCTGGTCAAGGTCACCGCCTGGGCCCCAACGCCCGAGGCGGCGATCCACCGGATGGACCGGGCGCTGCGCGAATTCCGTATTCGCGGCGTGTCGACCAACATCGCCTTTGTGGAAAACCTGCTGAAGCACCCGACTTTCCTCAGCAATGAATACACCACCAAGTTCATCGATGAATCGACCGATCTCTTCAACTTCAAGAAACGGCGCGACCGCGGCACCAAGGTTCTGACCTATATCGCCGACATCTCGGTCAACGGTCACCCTGAGACTGAGGGCCGCCCTGCCCCGGCTGAGGATCTGAAACTGCCGAAACCGCCCGCCCACGGTGATGAGATCCCGGCCGGCACCCGCAACCTGTTGGAGGCCGAAGGCCCCAAAGCCGTTGCCGACTGGATGCTGGCGCAGAAAAAACTTCTGCTGACCGACACCACCATGCGCGATGGCCACCAGTCGCTGCTGGCGACCCGCATGCGCTCGATCGATATGATCCGTGTGGCGCCCAGCTACGCCGCCAACCTGCCCGAGTTGTTCTCGGTCGAATGTTGGGGCGGGGCCACCTTTGATGTGGCCTATCGTTTCCTGCAGGAATGCCCGTGGCAGCGTCTGCGTGATCTGCGCAGCCGCATGCCCAACCTGATGACCCAGATGCTGCTGCGCGCCTCAAACGGGGTGGGTTACACCAACTACCCCGACAATGTGGTGCAGAGCTTTGTGGCGGAGGCCGCCAAAGGCATCGACGTCTTCCGTGTGTTTGACAGCCTGAACTGGGTGGAAAACATGCGCGTGGCGATGGATGCGGTGAATGAGGCGGGCAAGGTCTGCGAAGGCACAATCTGCTATACTGGTGATATTCTGGACCCGAACCGCGCCAAATATGACCTGAAGTACTATGTCAACATGGGCAAGGAACTGGAGGCCGCCGGCGCCCATGTGCTGGGCCTGAAGGATATGGCGGGCCTGCTGAAACCCGCCGCCGCCCGTCAACTGGTCAAAGCGCTGAAGGAAGAGTTGTCCATTCCGGTGCATTTCCACACCCATGACACCTCGGGCATTGCTGGTGCGACCATTCTGGCCGCCGCAGATGCGGGTGTTGACGCTGTGGATGCGGCGATGGATGCCTTCTCGGGCGGGACATCGCAGCCCTGCCTTGGCTCGATCGTCGAAGCGCTGGCCAACACCGACCGGGACACCGGCATCGATATCAGCCGCATTCGGGAGATCAGCAACTACTGGGAACAGGTGCGCGCGCAATACACCGCCTTTGAAAGCGGTCTGGCGGCCCCGGCGTCTGAGGTTTACCTGCACGAAATGCCCGGCGGTCAGTTCACCAACCTCAAAGCGCAGGCGCGCTCGCTGGGGTTGGAGGAACGCTGGCATGAGGTGGCGCAGATGTATGCTGACGCCAACCAGATGTTTGGCGACATCGTGAAGGTGACGCCTTCGTCCAAGGTTGTCGGTGACATGGCGCTGATGATGGTCAGCCAGGGCCTGACCCGCGCCGACGTCGAAGACCCGAACAAAGACGTGGCCTTCCCCGACTCGGTTGTGGACATGATGCGCGGCAATCTGGGCCAGCCTCCGGGCGGCTTCCCCGCAGGTATCGTGGCCAAAGCGCTGAAAGGCGACGCACCCAATACCGACCGCCCCGGCGCGCATCTGGCCCCGGTGGATCTAGAAGAGGTCCGGGCACAGGTCAGCGCCGATCTGGACGGGTTTGAGGTGGATGATGAGGATCTGAACGGCTACCTGATGTATCCCAGGGTCTTCATGGATTACATGGGCCGTCACCGTCAGTACGGCCCGGTCCGGACCCTGCCGACCAAGACCTTCTTCTACGGGATGGAACCCGGCGATGAGATCACCGCCGAGATCGATCCGGGCAAGACGCTGGAAATCCGCCTGCAGGCCATCGGCGAGACCGATGAAAACGGCGAAGTGAAGGTGTTCTTTGAACTGAACGGCCAGCCGCGGGTGATCCGTGTGCCGAACCGTCTGGTGAAATCCGCCACCGCCGCCCGCCCCAAGGCCGAACTGGGCAACCAGAACCACATCGGTGCGCCGATGCCGGGGGTTGTGGCCTCGGTCGGCGTCTCAGTCGGTCAGGAAGTGCATGAGGGTGACCTGCTGCTGACCATCGAAGCGATGAAGATGGAAACCGGCATCCACGCTGAACGCGACGCGGTTGTGAAAGCCGTGCATGTGCAGCCGGGCGGCCAGATTGACGCCAAGGACCTACTGGTCGAGCTGGAGTAATCCACGCGCCAGCCAATCAAATTGACAAACGATAAGCCGCAGGCGAGGTTGCCTGCGGCTTTTCTATTATGGATTTATTAAATGCGCTTTAAATCAGCTTTCGCAGCCCTGCTTCTGGCCGTCACCTTGCCGATGCCCCTGATCGCCGGCGACAAAATGGTGCTGTTTGCTCAAGAAGACCCCAAAATGAACGCCGCGATGAATGAGGCGCAGAGCACGCTCGACGAAGCCCTCGCTTTGATCCCATTGCACAACGGCACCTACAACCAGGCGCTGACCCTGAAGGTCGCCCTGGCCCGCAGCGACGGGGCCGGGGATGAGATTATCTGGGTTGGAAAAATCCGGCCGATTGCCGGGAGCCGTTTCACCGGCAATCTGGAAAACACGCCCAACCACCTGCAAGGCAAAAAGCTTGGCAGCAAGGTGCGTTTCTCCAAATCGCAGATCGCGGACTGGTCGATCTCCTCCCGGGGCATCCTGTGGGGGAATTACACAACGCGGGTCATGCTACCACATCTTCCCGAAGATGAAGCGGCCTACTTGCGGACGATACTGTCCAAAACGCCACTGCCCAAGTGACGCCCCTCCGGCCTTACCCAACGAGACGCTGGTCAAGACCGGCACAGCCTTCGTAGGCTCCCCCAACCCAAATGAAAGGACCGTCCCATGCCCCTCGCCGCCACACCGCTATATGCAGGCCTTGCCGCCCTGCTGTTCCTTTACCTATCGGTTCGGGTAATCGGCACCCGTCGGTCCGAAAAGGTCAGCGTCGGCGATGGCGCCAACAAGGCGATGATCAAAGCCATGCGCACCCATTCCAACTGCGCGGAATATGCCCCCATCTCGCTGCTGTTGCTGCTGCTGGTCGAACTGCAGGGCGCGCCAACCTGGGCGGTGCATGTCCTTGGTGTGATGTTCCTGGCCGGCCGACTGCTGCACGCCATCGGCTTTGGCCGCACACCGCAGATCATCCCCCTGCGCAAGTCTGGCATGATCCTGACCTTTGCCATGATGGCGCTTTCGGCGCTTGGCCTGATCGCCCACAGCCTGATCTGACATGAGCCTTTGGCCTTACCCGATGGCGCGGCAGGACCTGCCTGCCCTTTGTAAAAAAGGGGCCGCGGGCAGGCCGGACCAATTTAGCCGGTTTTTTTGCCCGCCTTTGGCATTTTCCTCTTGCGGCCCCCGGCCAGTGTTTGTATTCCACGCCACACCTAAGGAAGCGGGCGTAGCTCAGGGGTAGAGCATAACCTTGCCAAGGTTAGGGTCGGGCGTTCGAATCGCCTCGCCCGCTCCAATAGGTTACCCATGACGGTCACCCACCGTCGAAAAGGAAGCGGGCGTAGCTCAGGGGTAGAGCATAACCTTGCCAAGGTTAGGGTCGGGCGTTCGAATCGCCTCGCCCGCTCCAATAGGTTACCCATGACGGTCACCCACCGTCGAAAAGGAAGCGGGCGTAGCTCAGGGGTAGAGCATAACCTTGCCAAGGTTAGGGTCGGGCGTTCGAATCGCCTCGCCCGCTCCAATAGGTTACCCATGACGGTCACCCACCGTCGAAAAGGAAGCGGGCGTAGCTCAGGGGTAGAGCATAACCTTGCCAAGGTTAGGGTCGGGCGTTCGAATCGCCTCGCCCGCTCCAAATCTTCTCCGAACGGGGGCGTCAGAACCGCGTCAGTGTTCACAACGGAGCGGGCGTAGCTCAGGGGTAGAGCATAACCTTGCCAAGGTTAGGGTCGGGCGTTCGAATCGCCTCGCCCGCTCCAATTCACTACCCACACCACCACATATGTGATCCCAGACAGGCCTCACCGCATCCTGTGTTGCCTATCTGCGGGCTTTGCACTGCGCAGCGCGACGCCCGGATTTTTCCACCGCCAAATCACATTGCCCCCTTGCACCCCCCTGCCCTCTCGGCTAATCCAAGACCCAGACCAGCGCGCTGGTCATGCCCCTATAGCTCAGCTGGTAGAGCAACTGATTTGTAATCAGTAGGTCCGCGGTTCGAGTCCGTGTGGGGGCACCATATATAGACAAAATCCACCCCGAAACCGCTATATATAGACAAAAACACGCTCCCCGCCTTTCTGAAGAGGAGCGCGTGTGTAGTTTATGTGAACTTGGGTGCTTTACGCAGCATCACCGCCTACGTGATTCTTAACCGGTGCATTGGCATCGTTGCACGCGGTTGCACTGGCAAGAGCATTAACACCACGCGCCACTGATGCATTGTTGTGGTGGGTGTAGCGCAGCAGCATCTGCGTTGATTTGTGACCACTGATGACCTGAGCGTCCGCAACAGACACGCCTGACCGCATGGTGATTGATATGGCGGTGTGGCGCATACAGTGAGGGGTGAACCCCTGACCAGACAGTCCTGCGGCGTTCAACACACGCTCAAACTGCTTCTTCATGTAAGTTCGATGCCCTGTCGCGCTATCTGCTTCAAACAAGTAACCCGCTTCGACACCACGCCGCCTTTGCTCGTCTCGTATAACTTGAGCAAGACTTTCATGTATTGGTGCAACTCTGCTACCTGCTTTTGCTTCAGGTATGTGCAGCGTCAAGTTTTCGAAGTCAAAATCTTCGAACCTTATTCTCAAGATTTCTTTGTGGCGCATTGCTGTCTGGAAACCAATCAAGACAAAAAAGTATGTGTATCTATCGTGATCGTTTTCAGCACAACGTAACATCTTGGCGATCTGTTCCGTGGAAAAAGTCTTAACGCGTTGCTTCTCGCCACTCTTGTTCTTGACCTTGATGTGCTTTGTCTCAGCAACGCCCCATTCTGAAAGTGAATTCAACATGTGACGCAAAGTTGCAAATTCACGGTTAACAGTGGCAACAGCAGCACCTGCCTGTAAGCGTTGATGTCCATACTTCTCTACTGACAGGGTGGAAATGTTTTTGATCTTCAGTTTTCCAAAATATGGAACGAGATGCATGTTCAGTTGCTGTTGTTTTTGTGGAATATTCTTGCCGCCACTTTCTTGTGACGTGGAAATGTAAATTTTTGCCGCGTCTGAGAATGTAATGTTCGGTTGCGCAACTGTCAGATCAATATTCTCAGGGATTGAAAGCGCCAGTTCTTTTAATTTTATTCTCGCCTTTGTCAGGTTCATGCCATGCTGTTCAGTGCCAATTTTATCGCGCAACCTTTTTCCATGGACTTGGGTGGAAGCATAAAACACTAATCCTTTTGATGTCTTTCTTACCTCCAAACCTTCTCCCGTAATGCTTTTTCCTACCTCCAATTTTTGCAAATTTTGTTTCGATATTTTATTAACCATTCTGTCTCCCTTTTGTATGGAAATGCATAAAGACAAGCAATAATTTCTTGCCTCAACTTCTATAATGTGATATGATTTGTGTCACTTGAGGCAATATAGTTTTTGTTATTGCTCCAAGTGACTTAATCATAAATCAATTATACCGAAAAGTCAATAGTTCTATACTGTTGCAAGGAGGTTATTAGAGGAGAATGTAATGATGGAAAATATTAGAGTCTTGCCGTGTGGTTTGATTTCAAGAAACGATGCGGCGAAGTATTTGGGGTTTAAACCAAACACGCTGGCGACCTGGAACTCATCTGGAAAGCATGAGGAGTATTTTGAGAAAAAGTTTATTGGCGGACGTGTGTTTTATGATTTTGAGAAAGTGAAGTCTTTCGTGAATCGATGAATGGGCAGGTGTAAATCACCTGCTTTTTTATTCCCATCGCTTCCCTTCTTCGATGGCGAACCTTACCGCATTCAAGAAATCGCGGTGTTCGTCGTCCAACACGCGCCAATACTTTGATGCTTTTGCGACAAGCGGCAGAACCTCTTTGAATAAACCATTTTGAATATCCAAATGTTTTTGCTCTTTCGTATCCGTCCGGTGTCCCCGCTCTGACGGCGTGATGGAGTGCCTGCTAGATGTC
>NZ_CYSB01000008.1 GCF_001458255.1 Thalassovita autumnalis | reverse complement strand
TTCAAAGGTTTGGGATACACCTTAGCTGACTGTCCAGTTTTCTGGGACCACTTCACAGCGCGGGCAGAACGGCAACGGGCTCAGCCCTCAGGCCCCGGGTGGCAAACCAATCCAGCTTCATGCCCAGTGTGGGTTGCAGCGAAATCAGGCTGGCGCGAATGGTCGGACCGTCCGGCGTGGCGGCCCAGCTATAGCCCTGTGCTGCGGCCAGCGCGAACAGCGGCTCCTCGCGCCAGTCGTAATCTGGTGGGTTCTGACAGCCTGTATTCAGGTCACCCCCGATGACCACCGGCAGGTCGCCCGCAAAGGCCTGAACGCGGTCCAGAAGGTCGGCAAATTGCCTGCCGCGATAGTCCCCTTTGGCGTTGCTTTCCAAATGGACGGAGACGACACAGATCGGCCCGGCCTCGGTTGCCAGTTCAGCCGAAATTGCCATGCGGCCGCCCAGCCGGGGCTGGCCGGGATCACCGGCACTGTCAGGACCGATCTGGAACCAATGCCCCTCTTCATCCAGACGCATCAGCGCCAGCCGGGTAAAGGGCACAGCCGACAGTATGGCATTGCCGTGAAACCCCAAAGCGTTGAAATCATCGCGGCAGAACTGCCGTTCGACCAGGCCGCCCAGATCCATTTCAAGAAACTCAACACCATAGGCGTAATGCATGCCCATGGCTGCCGCCATTTCTGCGGTGGTATTGGCCTGACCCGTGCGAGCCATGCCGTTATCCACCTCACTGAGCAGGACCACCTGGGGCGCATGCCCGGCCAGTGCCGCTGCGCATTTGTCGGGGAACAACCCGCGTTCCACATTCCAGGCTGCGATGTTGAAGGCGGCGGGCAAAAGCTGCGCTGCGGCTGATCCGCCAACTTCCAGCATTTGCATCGCCGGCACCGCAGCCAGCAGGTTGCGATGCGCCGCGCCTGTGCGATCTGCGGCGCGGATCTCCGCCAGCTGCGCTTCAGACACAGCTGGCAGTTTCTGTACCGTTTCGGTCACCTCATGGCTCACAAACGGCGGCCGCTGTTGGCGTCGAAGACATGCGGCTCACCGGATTTGATCCGCAACGCAATCTGGCCCTCGGTCACCTCTTGCTGTTTGGGCACCGAGACCGAGAACTCCTGACCGCCCAGATCACCGTGCAGCAGCCGGTTCGCGCCCAGTTCTTCCACAATTTTCACCTCCATCTGCATATCGCCATCTTCGGCAATCTCCAGATCTTCGGGGCGAATACCAACCAGCACATCGCCACTGGCACCTGCCGGTGCAGGGAAGGACAGGCCCTCGGTCACCTCAGCCGTGCCTGCGCCATTGACCTTGGCTTTCAGCAGGTTCATCGGCGGAGCGCCCATGAAGCCCGCCACAAAGGTTGAGGCCGGGTTTTCATAGATCTCGGTCGGGGTGCCGATCTGTTCAATCACACCGCCGTTCAACACGATGATGCGATCTGCCATGGTCATGGCTTCGACCTGATCATGGGTCACATAGATCGCCGTTACACCAAGGCGGCGCTGCAGGGCGCGGATTTCGATCCGCATCTGGTTGCGCAGCTTGGCGTCGAGATTAGAGAGCGGTTCATCAAACAGGAACAGATCCGGGTTCCGCACAATTGCGCGCCCCATTGCCACCCGCTGACGCTGACCACCGGACAGCTGACTGGGCCGGCGGTCCAGCAGCGCCGAAAGGTCCAGCATCTCAGCAGCTTCAGCCACCTTGCGCTCAATCTCCGCCTTGGAGACCCCGCGGTTTTTCAGCCCGTAGCCCATGTTCTTGGCCACAGTCATATGCGGGTAAAGCGCGTAGTTCTGGAACACCATCGCAATGTTGCGATCGGCGGGGTCAACGTCATTGACCACACGGTCGCCAATGCTCAGCGCCCCTTCACTGATGTCTTCCAGACCGGCGATCATCCGCAACAGGGTGGATTTGCCACAGCCCGAAGGGCCAACCAGCACCACAAACTCCCCATCGGGGATGTCGAAGGAACTGGGTTTGACGGCCTCAAATCCGTTTGGGTAGACCTTCCGGATTCCGTCTAGCGTTACTTTTGCCATTGTACTTTTGTTCCTTATTTATCGGATTCCGTCAGGCCCTTAACGAACCAGCTCTGGAAGAAGATCACCACGAGGACCGGCGGCACGATCGCCACAAAGGCCAGTGCCAGCGCCTGCCCGTGTTCGGGGATCTGCGCATCGGTGTAAGAGATGACGATTTGTTTGATGCCACGCACCAGCGTGAAGAAGCTCTCTTCGGTGGTGATCAGGGTTGGCCACAGATATTGGTTCCAGCCAAACACGAACATGATGATGAACATCGCCGCAATCATGGTGCGCGACAGCGGCACCAGAATGTCGATGAAGAACTTCACCGGTCCGGCCCCATCAATGCGGGAAGCTTCGACCAACTCTTCCGGAACTGAGCGGAAGAACTGCCGGAAGAAGAAGGTCGCCGTTGCCGAGGCAATCAGCGGCACGATCAACCCGGTGTAGGTGTTGGTCAGGCCAAGGCCCTGGATCACCTCATAGGAAGGCAGAATGCGCACCTCCAGCGGCAAGAGCAGCGTGGTGAAAATGATCCAGAAGGCAAAGCTGGCAAAGCGCAGGCGGAAGTAGACAATCGCGTAAGCCGCCATCATCCCGATGATGATTTTGCCCACCGCAAAGCCGATGCCCAGAATGAACGAGTTGGTTAGCATCCGCATCCCATCCACCGTGTCGGTGAAGCCGCCCTTTTCAAACATCGCCTTTTGGAAGTTGACGCCCAGCTGGTCGCCCATTTTCAGCTGCAGCCCTTCGCGGTGAATGGTCACCGCATCATGGCTGGCCGTGGTGAAGGCCAGAAGAACCGGCAGGATCATGAAGAGCGACCCAACGATCAGCACCAGATGGTCCAGCGCAACATTCCACTTGAACCGGCGTTTCGGTGTGATGGTGGCCGCATTGGGTGTGGCTGTTGTGATATCAATCATGTCAGCCCCCTCAAGTATAGTGGATCCGGCGTTCTACCAGCCGGAATTGGAAGATAGTCAGCGCCAGAACCAGCACCATCAGGATCACCGATTGCGCCGACGAGCCGCCAAGGTCATTGCCGCGGAACCCGTCAACATAGACCTTGTAAACAAGGGTCATCGGGTTATTGCCCGGCTCACCTTTCACCAGCGTGTCGACCACACCGAAGGTGTCAAACAGCGAATAGGTGATGTTGATGATCAGCAGGAAGAACCCGGTGGGTGCCAGCAGCGGGAAGGTCACATCCCAAAAGCGGCCCATGCCGGAACGGTTGTCGATCAGCGCAGCTTCGCGCACCGAACGCGGGATCGATTGCAGGCCGGACAGGAAGAAGATGAAGTTGACCGGAACCTGTTTCCAGACCGAGACAATCACCATCGCCGAGGCGGTATCAAAGTAGTTCACACCCAGTGTGAAATCCCAGCCCAGCGACTTGAAGAAGTTGCTGATTGGCCCTGTGGATTGGTCAAACATCATGATGCCGATGAAACCCGCAACCGGCGGCGCCACCGCATAGACCCACATCAGCAGCGTGCGATAGGTCTTGGCCCCGCGCAGGATGTTGTCGGCTTTGACTGCCAGCAGCAGCGATAAGGCCAGCGAAAAGAAAGTCACCAGTAGGGTGAAGATAACCGTGAACCAGGCAACCTTGCGATATTCAGAGGCACTCAGCAGATCGGTGTAGTTTTCCAGCCCCACAAAGGTAGAGCCGAAACCGAACGGGTCCTGCAAATAGAAGGAAGATTGGATCGCATAGCCCGCGGGCCAGTAGAAAAACACGGCAATGATGATGAGCTGCGGCACCAGAAGTAGGACCGGCAACCATCGATTGGTAAATCCTGCACGTTTCATCGCGTTCTCGATCTTGAATAGGGTTGGGCGGCCGCCAGATGGCAGCCGCCCCTTTATTGCTGTTTAGCGGCGATTAGCCTTGGGTTTTTGCGAAGCGTTCCAACAGTTTGTTGGCTTCTTCTTCAATCGCCTTGAACGCGCTGTCCACGTCGGTTTCACCGGTCAGGATGCGGCCGTATTCACGGTTCATCACGTCACGGATCTGAACGTAGAAGCCCATGCGGTAGCCTTTGGTGTTGTCACCGGCCGGCAGGGTCAGCTGCTGAATGCCAACTTCGGCGGCAGGGAAACGCTCATAGTGACCATCTTTGCCAGCCATGTCGTAGGCGGCGTTGGTGATCGGAACATAACCGGTTTCTTTGTGCCAGAAGTACTGGGTCTCAGCCGAGGTCAGGAAGCGGAAGAATTCGGCGGTTGCCTTGTTTTCTTCGGCCGATTTGCCTGCCATCGCGAACAGAGCAGCGCCACCGATGAAGGTCTGGGTCGGCTCTTTGGTTACACCTTCCCAATAGGGCAGCATGGTTGCCGAGAAGTCAAAGCCCAGGTCTTTGTTCAGCAGACCACCGAAGGAGCCCGAGGAACCCAGCCACATAGCCACTTTGCCTTCTTCGAACGGCTTGGCGTTGTCACCCCAACCGGTGCCGAACCACTCAAACATGCCGTCTTTCTGCCACTCGGTCACAGCCGAGAAGTGCGCTTTGATGGCGTCGTTGTTGACCAGGATCTTGGTGTCTACACCGTCATAGCCGTTGTTGTTGGTGGCAAACGGCAGGTTGTGGCGCGACATGAAGTTTTCGGTGAAAATCCACGGCAGGTGCGACTGCGACAGCGGGGTGTAGCCTGCGCCTTTCAGGGCCGGTGCGGTGACCGACTGGAACTCTTCCCAGGTTTTCGGTGCGCTTACACCGGCTTTTTCCAGCGCGTCCATGTTGTAATACATGATCGGGGTGGACGAGTTGAACGGCATGCCGATCATCTTGCCATCGCTGTCGGCGTAGAAGTAACGCACACCGGCGATGTAGTCGTTAATGTCAAAGGCGATGCCATTGTCGGCCAGCAGATCCTGAACCGGGATAGTTGCGCCTTTGGCACCGATCACGGTGGCGGCGCCAGCGTCAAACACCTGCATGATGTTGGGCTGCTCGCCGGCACGGAAGGCGGCGATACCTGCGGTCAGGGTCTCTTCGTAAGAGCCTTTGTAAACCGGGGTGATCTTATAGTCGGACTGGCTGGCGTTAAAGTCAGCTGCAATCTGGTTAACGGTTTCGCCCAGCTGGCCGCCCATGGCGTGCCACCAGGTGATTTCGGTCTCAGCAAAGGCCACACCTGCGGTCATGCTCAGCACGACGCTCAGCGACGCGGTTTTGTTGAAAGTCATTTGTTTTCTCCCAGTGTGGGGCCCTTGCGGACCCCGGTCTTGTTTCCCTGTGCGCACCCCACACCGCGTGGAATGATTTCAGTTACGCGGCGCTCCATAGGACGGGTTGCACACGACCCAAGGTCGTTCCTCCCGAAACATCCGAACTGCAAAAGACATAAAAAACAGAAACCTACCGGTCCTATCCGCCTTTTGCGAATCCGAGAACTCCCAAACGAGTCGCACTATAACTGCACACGTGTTCATCTACTGTCAAAACATAACTGCAATGTGACAACTGACAGACAATTTCACCAAATCGGATTTCTTTTGGGTTTCTTTACTTGTGACGAGGGCGTTAAACTCAACCTGAGGGAACGAACAATCGGTACAACAGTGAAACGGAACAAACGTGTGACCGCCACCGATGTGGCTGAAGCCGCGGGCGTCTCCCGGTCGGCCGTCTCACGGGCCTTTACGCCCAATGCCTATCTGGATGCGGAAAAACGCAGCCACATCATGTCGACCGCGCTGCGGCTCGGCTACCGGCCCAATGCCCTGGCGGCCAGCCTGCAGGGCAAGCGCAGCAATCTGGTGGCTGTCGCAGCCGGCGGCATGAACAACCTCTATAATGCGGAATTCACCGCGATGCTGGTGGCCCGTCTGAACGCTGCAGGAAAGTGGCCGATTGTGATCGGCGGCTCCGAAGCGGTTTTGGAAGAGGCGATTCTGCCAGTGCTGAGTTATCCGCTGGATGCGCTGATTGTCCGCGGCTCCTCGCTATCGAAACAGGTTTTTGAAGATTGTGCCAAGCTGAACATCCCGCTGATCTTCTCGGGCCGTATCATCGAAGCAACCTTTGCCGACTGTGTCTCCTGCCGCAATGCCGATGGCACCGCGCAGGCCACCCGCCAGCTGATCGCCAAAGGCCGGCGGCATTTCGGCTTTATCGGCGGGCCCGAGGGGCTATCATCATCAAACGACCGTCTGACGGGCATTCGCCAGGCCCTGTCTGAGGCCGGGCTGGAGCTGACCGCGCTGGCGCAGTCAGATTACACCTACGAAGGTGGCCGCGATGTTGCTGGGAAGCTGCTAAGCGATCACCACATTGACGCGCTGCTTTGTGCAAATGATGCCACTGCCCTTGGGGCGCTTTCGGTCGCGCGCTACGGGCTGCATCGGCAGGTGCCACAGGATCTATCCATCGTTGGGTTTGATGACATCGCCCAGGCCAGCTGGCCGGAATATGACCTGACCACCCTACGCAACCCGTTAGATCAAACCATCGAAGAGATTCTGCGCCTTCTGCAGGAACGTCTGACGGATCCCGGAAAACCAAATGAACAGGTCTATATCGATCCGCAGCTGGTCCAGCGGGGTACGGGCTGACTGTATCCCGTTGTTTTAAAACACAAAAAACGCCCCAAACGCACTGCATTGTCGGGCGTATAGATTGTTAGATATTTTGGGAAATATGGTACCGCCTCCCCGGCTCGAACGGGGGACCTCTGGATCCACAATCCAGCGCTCTAACCAACTGAGCTAAGGCGGCACTGAGGGGCGATTTACAGACACCCACGGGGGATTGCAAGCCCGTTCAAGCGATATTTCTACGCTTTCTTGGCGGCTTTTTTACCGACGCAATGGAAGCGCTTAAAAACAAGGGGCCCGCCTATGTGCCCCCCTGCCCGGTTCCCATTCTTCCCTGGTTTCAGCCCAAACGCATCGCGGGATCGATGTCAGGGCGCGGGGCAATCTTGCCAAAGTCAACGCAAACCGCTAGCTGAACTTAACGGAAAAGGAGAGCCGATCATGGGCATCAACACCGAACGCGACATCGAAGCCAACCTGCAAATTGGACCGACCGACCACGGTATGGTGCGCCTGTTCATCGACGCCGGTGAACTGGAGATCCCGATGGATTTCGATCCCGAAGAAGCTGAAGAAATCGCCGAAGAAATCCGCGCCGCCGCCCAAGCTGCACGCGCGGTCAAGTAAGCAGCGGCCTTATACACGCGGATCGCGGTAGCTTTGCAGCCGCCGCGCCGCGTCGCTGGCGAATTTATGTGTCAGCTTCTTGCGCCGGGCTGCGGCCAGCTTGTCCTCAGGCCCCATGCGAATGATTTCCCCGCCATAGGCATCTGCGATCATCAGACCGGTGCCTTCCGGCAATAAATCGGTGGGAAACTCCGCATCGACCGCCCAGAAATAGCGGTCACAATAATCCAGATAGCCCTGCCATTTATTGTCAGACTGAAAATCGGCGCGGCTGGATTTGCATTCAAAGACCCAGATCTCACCTTTGGGCCCCAGCCCCATCACGTCCACACGCAGGCCCCGGGCCGGTACGAACTCCTCGACTGAAACAAAACCATAGCTTATCAGCGCCCGGCTTACGCCGCGCGCCAGCAGCTGGCCCGGCTGCATTTGCAACAGCTGTTCAGATGGAATCGCGTCATCATCATGCATGGCACAATCATGAACATATCGTGAACAAATGCAAGTCTTGGCCGCGAGGTCGCAGAATTGCCGATCAGCCGGCGGCGATTACTTGCGCCGCGGCCTCCAGCGCGCCAGCACCATGCGGGATTCCCTCGGCCTTAAACGCCATATCAATCGCGCCAAGCGCCCCCATCACCATCTGCGGGTTCACATGCCCCATATGGCCGATACGGAAGAAGCCTTCGCCTTTGGGGTCATCTTTTTCAAACATGCCCAGACCAATGCCAAGGGTCACACCGGCGTTCTGTTCCGTCCAAGTCCGCAGTTTCGGCCCGTAAGGCAGCCCGATCCGCAACGAGGTCACAGCACGTGACCGATGGGAGGGATCTGCAACATTGATCGTCAGCGGCCCGTCCTGTCCCCAGGTGTCACAGGCGGCCCAGATGGCGCGGGCCAGAACATCATGGCGGCGCCAGACGTTTTCCATACCCTCTTCCTTTAGCATATCCAGCGCGACACGCAGACCGTAGAGATGATGCGTCGGGGCAGTGCCGCCAAAGTACTGATAAAGGTAATCGGGGTTGGCCCGCGGCTCCCAGTCCCAGTAGCGCGAAACCCGCGCCATTGCTTTGCGCGCCTCTGCAGCCTTGTCACTAAAATAGACAAAACCCAGCCCTGGCGGCGTCATCAGCCCTTTCTGGCTGGCAGCCACCATGACATCGACGCCCCAGGCGTCCATCTCAAACCGGTCACACCCCAGCGAAGCAATACAATCCGCCATCAACAATGCCGGGTGGCCCGCCGCGTTCATCGCAGCGCGCAGGGCGGGGATATCATTCAGCACACCGCTGGAGGTATCAACATGGGTGGCCAGTACCGCTTTGATCTTATGGTCGGTGTCTTCGCGCAGCACCTTTTCCAGACGATCGGGATCAAACGGGGATTTGCGGCCAAAATCGACCACCTTGGTCTTGATGCCCAGATCACGGGCCATTTCAGCCCAGCCGTGGCCAAACCGCCCCGTGGCCGCCACCAAAACGGTGTCGCCTTCATTCAGCACATTGGCCAGCGCAGCCTCCCAAGCGCCGTGACCATTGGCGATGTAGATCGCAACGTTATGTTCAGTACCAGCCACCAAACGCAGATCGGGGATCAGGCTTTCGGTGACTTCAACCAGCTCACCCTCATAGATATTGGGCGCGGAACGGTGCATTGCACGCAACACCGCCTCTGGCATTACCGAGGGGCCGGGGATGGCGAGGTATTGCTGTCCGTTCTTCAGTGTCATTCTGGTCTCCTGTCTTGCTGCGAGTGACCCTAACTCCGCAAAACGCGGGGTCAATTGCGCTAACATCAATTCTCTTGATGGGGGTGTTTTTGCTTTGTGATATGCGCGGCTTTGCCCCTACTATGGGCGCTGCTCCGCCGGGCGCGCTTGCCACAAGTCAGGCGGTACACTAAGAGTCCCGCTCGAACTGCAAGGACAGGACAATATGAATATCTTCAAGAAGTTCAAAGACTATGAAAAGGGCAATACGATGCCCGATCCTTTGGACCTGTCCAACCCAGAACACCGCAAACAGGCGCTACGCCACTTCGATTGGGCTGACCACGGTATTCTGCGCCGGGTGTGGACGAATTTCTATGAAATCGCCCCCGGCGCCTATCGCTCCAACCACCCCAATGAAGAGCAGTTCAAGAAATACGCCGAGATGGGGATCAAATCGGTGATCAACCTGCGCGGCGTTTCAAAGCGGCCGCATTTCCATCTGGAAAAAAAGATCACCGACGAATTGGGCCTGGCACGCTACGATATCGCCCTTCACGCGCGCGCGGCGCCACCGAAGAAGAGCATTCTGGAGCTCTTAGACACCTTCAACGAAATCGAGCAGCCCTTCATCTTACATTGCAAATCCGGTGCGGATCGGGCTGGGCTGGCGAGTGCTTTGTATCTGTTGCTCATCGAAAAGGCACCGATCGCTGAAGCCCGCAAAATGCTGTCGCTGCGGTTCCTGCATATCAAATGGTCGAGCACAGGCGTGCTGGACTATTTTCTGGACGTCTATGAAGCGCGCCAGAAGGAGACTGGAATTTCGTTCGAGGACTGGGTGCGCAGCGAATATGACGCGGATGCTCTGAACCGTGCCTATTTTTCCGGATCGAAGTCCGCAAAATGACCGATAGGACCGACCTGCCCCAGACCGGCGCCACCAAGCCGCCAGTCAAAGACGTCAAAAGCAGCGTATTGCTGAAGTGGCTCTGGAGCCGATACCTGCACCAGTACACTGGCTGGATGTTCGGCGCGATCGTCTTGATGTCGATCGAAGGCTCAATGCTGGGCGCGATGAGTTGGATGATGCGCCCCATGTTCGACGACGTGTTTGTCGACGGGGGGTCTGGCGCAATCTGGTGGGTTGGCGGCGCTTTTCTGACCATTTTCCTGCTGCGCGCTTTGACCTCTATCGGCCAGAAAGCCTTGCTGGCCTATATTTCACAGCGTTCTGCAGCCAAACTGCGGGTTGATATGCTGAACCACCTGATGCGTCAGGACGGTAGTTTTCACCAGACCCATCCGCCTGGCTTTCTGATCCAGCGTGTGCAAGGCGACGTGGAAGCCATCAACCAGGTTTGGGGCGTGGTCATCACGGGTGCCGGGCGCGACGTGATTTCACTGTTCATTCTCATGATGGTGGCGCTGACTACCGATTGGCAATGGACCCTGATCGCCTGTGTGGGCATTCCCCTTCTGGTTCTGCCCAGCCAAATGGTGCAGACCTTTGTGCGCCGCCGCTCGCGTCAGGCGCGTGACCTTTCGGCCAAACTGGCCACCCGATTGGATGAAGTTTTCCACGGTATGGTCCCCGTGAAACTGAACCGCCTGGAAAGCTATCAATCCGACCGCTACAGCACCCTGACCGATGATCTGGTCACCGCTCAGGTGCGGGCCCGTATTGGCGAAGCGGCAATCCCCGGGCTGATCGATATCATGGCCGGTATTGGCTTCCTTGGAGTGCTGGTCTTCGGCGGATCCGAAATCATTGCGGGTGAAAAAACCATTGGTCAGTTTATGACTTTCTTCACCGCAATCGGCTTTGCCTTTGAACCACTGCGCCGCCTCGGCGGGATCACCGCCACATGGCAAAACGCCGCCGCCGCGATTGAACGTATCAAAGAGCTGATGGACACGGAACCGAAGCTGACCTCCCCGGCCAAGCCGGTGCAGGCACCAAGCGGCATGCCTGACGTGCAGCTGCGTGATGTGCGCCTATCTTATGGCGAAACCGAGGTTCTGCGCGGCACCACGTTGACGGCACCTGCCGGCAAAACCACCGCTTTGGTTGGTGCCTCAGGCGCTGGAAAATCGACCATCTTCAACCTGCTGACCCGGTTGGTTGATCCAAGTTCCGGTGACGTGCTGATTGGTGGTGTCAAGGCGGATCAGATGGCCCTGCCCGCGCTGCGCAACCTCTTCAGTGTGGTCACCCAGGACGCGGCGCTGTTTGATGAAACACTGCGCGAAAACATACTGCTGGGTCGGACCGATGTCAGTGACGCTCAGTTGAAGGCCGCATTGGACGCCGCACATGTCAGCGACTTCCTGCAGAAATTGCCGCAAGGCTTGGACACGCCGGTGGGGCCACGTGGCTCAGCGCTCTCAGGTGGGCAACGTCAACGTGTGGCCATCGCACGCGCACTGCTGCGCAACAGCCCTGTTCTGCTGCTGGATGAGGCCACCAGCGCGCTGGACGCCCATTCGGAAAAGGTTGTTCAGGAAGCGCTGGACAAGCTGGCCGCCAGCCGGACCACGCTGGTCATTGCGCACCGGCTGTCGACCGTGCGCAATGCGGACAAGATCGTTGTGATGGACCGGGGCCAGGTGGTGGATCAGGGCACCCATGATGAATTGCTGGCACGCGGTGGCATCTATGCCCAGCTGCATCAGCTGCAGTTCAAGACCGACGGCCCGACCGCCGATACGATTGCGCTAGAGCGTGCGGGTCGGCGCCGCAAAGATAGCGCAGCAGGCACCACAGGTTCCGACGCCCCCGGCGCAACCAACCTTCTTGGACGTATTTCGCGCCGCTTGTTCGGACGCTAAGAGGAATGGCCCGCAACTTCCCCTTGAGGGCGCGGGCCATCGCCACATCTTCCATCAAAGGCTGATCGGCAAACCCGCCCACCAGATCATACAAGGCGCGGGGGAGCAGCAGGGCCTGATCGCCATAGGGCAGATCAAACCACTTTGCCCTCAGATTGGCCCAACCCGCGACCCAACGCGCGCCCAGCCCCGTCTCAAGGAACTTCAGGCGGAAATAGGCGGCGGCCTCTGGATGGGCCTCGATATGGTCCAAAACCGCATCCGCCCAGCCCGCAGGCAGTTCGGTATCCGCATGTAGAAACAGCACCCAGTCCCCCGCGGCCGCAGCAGCGCCACGGCGCAACTGCCCTCCGCGGGAGGGCGCGCCAGTCACAACCGTCGCACCAACCTCTTCGGCGATCTGAACCGTCTCATCGTTTGATCCTGCGTCAGAAATGATCAATTCACGGATCACGCCAGCCTGCAGCCCCTCCATCAGCGGGGGCAGACTGACCGCCAGAGCCCCGCCGGCATTCAGTGTCGGAATCACCACCGAGAGAGCTGCGCGCATCTTCACCTCATTCTGATGCCTCTGTGGCATCTGCCCCTGTTGCCTGTGCTGGCAAAGCCTATATTACATAACCACGCGCAACGGGAGCATAGACGTGACAGACCGCACCATTTTCCGCCTGACAGGCGATGACGCCCGGGACTTTCTGCAAGGGCTGGTGACCAATGATGTGAAGAAGCTGGATCAAGGGCTTGTATATGCCGCGCTTTTGACGCCGCAGGGCAAATACATGGCCGATTTCTTTCTGGTGCCCGAAGGTGAAAACATTCTGATCGATGTGTCCAGCGATCTGGCCGCGATGCTGTTTCAACGCCTATCCATGTACAAACTGCGCGCACAAGTGACCTTGGAAGAAACCGACCTCACCGTGAAACGCGGCACCGGCGATCTGCCTGACGGCGCTTTTGCGGATCCCCGCCACCCGGAGATGGGGTGGCGGCTGTACGGAGCTGAGGGCGGCGATGACGGCAGCGACTGGACGGCGCTGCGGGTGACCCATCTGGTGCCGGAAACCGGGGTTGAGCTAACGCCAGACTCTTTCATTCTGGAAGCGGGATTTGAACGGCTGAATGGGGTGGATTTCCGCAAAGGCTGCTATGTCGGTCAGGAAGTCACTGCGCGGATGAAGCATAAAACCGAGCTACGCAAAGGTCTGGCACGGGTCTCGGTGGAAGGTGACGCCGCCACGGGCGACAAGATCCTGAACGGCGTTAAAGAGGCAGGTGAGTTGCTGAGCCGCGCTGGGGATGAGGCGATCGCCTACCTGCGGTTTGACCGGGCTAAAGACGATATGCAGGCGGGCGACGCTGTGGTTCGGCGTCTGTAAGCAAAGACACACTTGGGCGGTCCCACCGGGGCCGCTCGGGGCATCAGCCGAGGACTACGGCCCCCTTTTCTAAACACCGGGCTTGAAATCCCATCCCCGCATGGCCATGTTGCAGATCAGACGCTGAGCCGTCAGACTTATTTGGAGATTAAGACCATGGATCACGCACGCGCCGACTAAACCCTTTTCCGGTTTTTCTTGCGAGCTGCACCATGTCTACATTCTCCGTCGCCGGCCTCAGCTGGCACACGCCTGGTGGCGATCCCCTTTTCACCAATCTGACCCTTTCATTTGGCCGACAACGCACCGGGCTTGTCGGGCGAAATGGCACGGGCAAGACGACGCTGCTGCGCCTTCTGGCAGGCACGCTGACGCCGGATGCCGGCGCCATTCAGCGGCCGCCCTCAATCGGGGTTTTGCACCAAAACCCGGAGATGATCCCGGAATTGGATCCAGCGGCCACCATTGCCGATCTGTTTGGGGTCACAGACCAATTGGCCCTGCTTGAACGCGCAGAGCGCGGCGTGGCGACTGCGGAAGACCTCGCGATTGCAGACTGGACGTTGGAGGCGCGTTTGCACGCCGCGCTGCATCGGCTGGGCCTGCACCATGCGCCCGAAACGCTGCTGGCCACACTGTCCGGCGGGCAGCGCACCCGGGCCAATCTCGCCGCGCTGATGTTTGCAGATCACGATGCGCTGCTGCTGGATGAGCCAACCAACCACCTTGACCAGGAGGGCCGCCAACATGTGGTGCAGGCCCTGCGCGATTGGCAGGGCTGCGCAGTGGTGGCCAGCCATGACCGGACCCTTCTGGGGGAGATGGACGCCATCGTCGAACTCACTAGCCTTGGCGCGGAGAGCTACGGCGGCAACTACAGTTTTTATCGCAGTACCAAGGACGCCGTTTTGCGGGCCGCCCGACAGAATCTACAGCAGGCCGCACACCGCGTGCGGGAGGTGCAGACACAGGCGCAGCGCGCCACTGAACGTAAGGCGCGGACCGACCGCCAGGGCAAGCAGCTACGTGTGTCCGGCAGCCAATCAAAGCTGCTGCTGGATGCCGCCAAGGAACGCAGCGAAGGCTCCGCCTCCTCAGCGGCCCGGCTGCACGCGCGTCAAGCTGCAGCGGCCACTGCAGACCTGCAGGCCGCGAAAGAGGCGATTGAGGTGCTGGAGCCGCTGCGGATGGAGATCCCCACCTGTGATCTGCCGCCCACCCGTGAGGTTTTGCGCATCGAGGACCTGCAGTTTGGCTATCAAACCAGCCAACCGCTGTTTTCAAACCTGTCCTTTGCCCTGCATGGCCCCGCGCGGGCGGCGATTGAGGGGGCAAATGGCGCGGGGAAGTCCACGCTATTGGCCTGCATTGAGGGACAGCTAAAGCCCCAAAAAGGCTTGGTAAATCTGTCCGTGCCGCATGCCCTGATCGATCAGGATCTCAGCCTGTTGCACCCAGACGAAACCGTGGTTGAGGCCATTGCCCGGTTGGACCCGGACGCAACGGATAACCACCGACGTGCGATGCTGGCCCGGTTTCTGTTTCGCGGCAACGCTGCGGAGCGCCGCATCGGGACGCTCAGCGGCGGGCAACGCATGCGGGCCGCGCTGGCCTGCACCTTGGGTCATAGCCAACCACGCCAGCTGCTCCTGCTGGATGAGCCAAGCAATCACTTGGATATTGAGGCGGTGGAAACCCTTGAGGCGGCGCTGAACGGCTATGACGGTGCGCTGCTGGTGGTCAGTCACGATCCAGCGTTTTTGCAAAGGATCGGGATCGAACGCCGGATCGCTATCTGAGGCACGTATCGCAAGGATTGCCAGACACAAGAAAGGCCGCCCTGATCCGGGCGGCCTTTCGAAATCACCAAGCAGCGGCTTAGGCGCGCTCGGAGTATTCCATGGTTTCGGTGTTGACCACGATCATCTCATCCTGGGCGACAAACGGCGGCACCATGACGCGCACACCGTTGTCCAGCACGGCAGGTTTGAACGAGTTCGCAGCGGTCTGGCCTTTGACAACCGGCTCCGTCTCAACGATCTGGCAGGTGACTTTCTGCGGCAGGGTCACGTTCAATGCCTCAACGTCATAATATTCGATCACAACGGTCATACCGTCCTGCAGGAAGGGGCGGCGTTCACCCAGCAGGTCGGCAGGCAATTCGATCTGTTCGAAAGTTTCGGTGTCCATGAACACCAGCATGCCGTCGCTTTCGTACAGGAACTGCTGATCTTTCTGCTCCAGGCGGACACGCTCTACCTTGTCGGCCGAGCGGAAGCGCTCGTTCAGCTTGGAGCCATTGCGCAGGTTTTTCATTTCCACCTGAGCAAAAGCGCCGCCTTTACCGGGCTTTACATGTTCCAGTTTCACAGCGACCCACAGGCCACCATCATGTTCCAGCACGTTGCCGGGGCGGATCTCGTTCCCGTTGATTTTAGGCATGTAACAAAACCACGTCGTAAGGTTGATCGGAATTTGACAGCACCTATATCTTGCGGGCAGCCCCAAAGCAAGAAGACCGACCACGGGGTGGCAAAATCGGAAGCCATGCACTGAGCGCATGGAAGCCATGCAATACAGGCCTACCCGAATCGTCACAAATCGGTCATAAGGCCCCTCACGCCAGAAACACAAGAGCAATAATAAAGGACGAATCTATGCAAGAATTCGTTGACGGCACCGCCTTTAACAACGAGCAAGGCAACCGTGCACGCAAACTGTTTGCAGCCGTTGTTTTGGCTGCGCTCGACGATGCCATTTCTGATGACAAGAAATATGGCAACGGCCCTGAACAGATCGCTCGCTGGGCGCGTTCGCGCGACGGCCGCGAAGTTCTGTCCTGCGCCGGCATCGACCCCAACGAACGTGTTGTTCAGGGGCTGATGGAGTTTGTAGGCAAAGGTGTACGTACCTCCGTCGCGCTGTCGCGCGAGGAAAGCGAGCGTCGCAACGCCGCACAGCAGGCCGAAGCCGCCTGATCCAACTGCTGCCGCAGTTGCAGACACACTCACGTCTGTCAGAAAAAACCTGTCTTCCTGGGGGAAGGCAGGTTTTCTCATTTCTGGGTGCCGGATCTGGGGTGAGCTGAGCCTGAGACGCAGAATGCAACAGGCGCGCCGCATTTGCCCTCCCCCCGCTGCGAGGCAGTTGCTATAGCAAAGAAAAGGCAGGAGGACGGCAGATGGCACGGGCAATCATGATCCAGGGCGCAGGGTCCAACGTGGGGAAATCCATGGTGGTTGCCGGGATCACGCGCGCGCTGGTCAATCGTGGGTTGACCGTGCGACCCTTCAAACCTCAGAACATGTCCAACAATGCCGCCGTCACCGAAGATGGCGGTGAAATCGGCCGGGCCCAGGCGCTGCAGGCACTGGCCGCCAAGGTTCCGGCCCATACCGATATGAACCCCATCCTGCTGAAGCCGGAAACTGATACTGGCGCGCAGGTGATCGTGCAGGGCAAACGTTTTGCCACCCTGCGGGCGCGAGACTATGCCAAAGCCAAGCCCGAACTGTTGGGCCCGGCCCTTGAAAGCTTCGACCGGCTGTGTGCTGAGGCCGATATTGTGGTGATCGAAGGCGCCGGCAGCCCTGCCGAGGTGAACCTGCGCAAAGGGGACATCGCCAATATGGGCTTTGCCGAGGCTGCGGGCGTTCCGGTGGTTCTGCTGGGTGATATCGACCGGGGCGGCGTCATCGCCCAGCTGGTCGGCACGCAGGTGATCCTGCCCAAGGAGGACGCAGAGCGGATCAAAGCCTTTGCCGTGAACAAGTTTCGCGGTGATGTCAGCCTGTTTGCCGATGGGGCGCAGGCGATTGTGGATCAGACCGGCTGGACCGATCTGGGCACCCTGCCCTGGTTTGCCGATGCCTGGCGCCTGCCGGCTGAGGATGTGATGGACATCTCCTCCAAATCCGGTGGCAGCTTGAAGATTGCGGTGCCGCGTCTGGGGCGGATCGCCAACTTTGATGATCTGGATCCGCTGTCGGCAGAACCGGATGTGAGTGTTGAGATTATCGAGGCCGGTCGCCCGCTGCCCGGCGATGCCGATCTGGTGCTGATCCCCGGATCAAAATCCACCATCGCCGATCTGGCCCATTTCCGCGCCCAAGGCTGGGACATTGATCTGCTGGCCCATGTGCGCCGTGGCGGGCACGTGCTGGGGATCTGCGGCGGCTATCAGATGCTGGGCCGAGAAATCTCGGACCCTGATGGCATCGAAGGCGCACCGAGCACAGTTCCCGGTCTGGGTCTGCTGGATGTGACTACCGTGATGAAACCGCAAAAACGTGTCGCGCTGAGCCATGCCAGTTACCGTGTGACGGGCGATGTGGTGTCGGGCTATGAGATCCACCTTGGCGTTACAGATGGTCCGGATTGCGCACGGGCCTGGCTGGACCTGGATGGCCGGCCCGAAGGGGCTGCCTCAGCCGATGACAAGATCCGCGGCTGTTACCTGCACGGGCTGTTCAGCGCGGATGACTTCCGCGCGCAGTACCTAGGGGAATTGGGGGCCACAGCCCAGATCGCCTATGATGAAGGGCTGGAACAGGTGCTGGATCAACTGGCTGCGCATATTGAGGCCCATATGGACCTCACCACCCTGTTGGAGATTGCGGCAGAGCCGAAAGCGCAGCGCTAAGTTCAGCTGAGGTCACGCGCGGTGAGGGCGCGCTGGATTTCCCGGCGCACCAGCTTGCGCACGTTGCGAGTGATCCGTTCCCCTAGTGAGCCCTGCAATTCCTGACGGACGATATCTGCCACCAATTCGCGCAGCATTTCCTCATCCAGAATGCCATCCTGCAGGCCAAGGCCAGCCAGATCCTCAAGCGCGGCGGAGGCATCCTCTTCTACGCTGTCGTAGGCCTGCGTGGTGTAAGGGTCGACTGCGTCGTAGCTCTCTTCCACAGGGGTCTCAACGGCCACAGCTGGCTCATCAAGTGCAGCGGCCTCATCCACATGTTCAGCCGCCTCAAAACCCTCATCTGCGACATCATCAGCAGCGTCGAGTTCTTCTTCGGCCTCGTCAATCACTTCTTCAACTTCATCCGCCTCAACCACATCATGGTGCAGTGCGGTGATCTCAGCTGAGGTTTCCAGCGGCTCCACACCTTCCCAGAACGGGGCCTCTTCGGCTTCGACACCCCCTACAGATTCCTGCGGCGTGTGGTCCAGCCACTCCATGCTCATCGGGGCGGCACCAAAGGCATCCTCATCATTGCCGTCTGGTTCCCACTGATCGTCGGAAACAGAAACCGCGGCCTCCAGATCGGCAAAACGATCCTCAAGGCGCACTTCCGGCGCGGCAGGCTCATCCACCTCAGCAACCTCTGCAACCTCGGCCAGATCTTCCTGCGGCTCATCGGGGTCCGACACCGCATATTCCGCACCCAGCTGCATGGTCGGCAGCGGCGTTGGCTCTGCTTCAACCACCTGCTCTGGCGCGTCGTCCGTAACGGGTTCAACGGGCTTGGCTTCACCGGGCTGTTTGCGGCCAAAACTGGTACACGCAGGCTCTTCTTCGGGGAAACGCTGTGGGGCGTCTTCGGTCGTTGCGACACGCAACGCCGGGGTCAGAACCAGTTTGTCCGCCTTAGCCTCGGCCGTTGCATCACGGCGCGATTCGTCGCCATGTTCATCGGACACAAGGCGACGGATTGAGGCCAAAACGTCCTCAATTTCAACATTGGTTACGGGATCTGACATTTACACTTCCACTCTTGCCTCTGGCTAAGTGTAGCCAAAGGCAGAGATTCTCACAACCGACCGGTCAATTTTTACTCTTTACCGATCCGGCGCAGCATTTTGTCCAGCTGACGCCCCTGAGCGCTGACCGCGGCGGGGGCTTTGTTCACCTGCTTGTAGTACTCAGCCGGATCATAGCGCGGCACGTTCAGGCGCAGGTTGTCAGCCGTCAGCAGCCCCATGTTCGCAAGCAGCGAATAGGAGGCTAGGTATTCATTTGCCACTGAGGTGATCAGGTTGGCCTTGGCGTTCAAGAGCTCCTGTTCCGCGTTCAGCACGTCCAGCGTGGTGCGCGCGCCCAGCGAGGCCTCTTCACGCACACCGTCAAAGGCGACCTGCGCGAAACGGACCTGACGATCGCCTGCCTCACGCGCGGCGCGGGCCACCTGCAGGTTGGCAAAAGCGGTGCCAGCATCCTGCGCCACCGAAATGGTGGTCAGGTGCAATGCCGAACGGGCCGCATCCCGGCGCTGAATGGCCTGACGCACAACCGAGGCCAGACGGCCACCCGCGTAGATCGGACCGGAAGCCTGAACACCAATGGAGCCTGCGCGGCTGTAGTCGCTGGAATCGAAGTTTTCGGTCAAACCGTAACGACCGGTCAGGTTTACGGTGGGCTTCATCGAAGCCTCAGCAACCGCAACGCCCAGATCGGCAGCAGCCACCTCATGTTTAGCGCGCAGAACATCGGGGTGATTGCGCTGCGCAATCGCTTTGGCTTCACCGGCGTTTTTGGCTGAAATCGGGGCGCGTGTGGGGCTGGCCAGGTTGCCAGCTTTGCGGCCTACGGCTGCCAAGAAATACTCCTGTGCGGCAACCAGATCACCCTGTGCCTGCGCCAGCGAGGCACGGGCCTGTGCCAACCGGGCCTCAGCTTGGGCGACGTCGGTGCGGGTCACTTCACCCACATCAAACCGGTCCTTGGCAGCGCGCAGCTCTTCGGTGATCACACGGACGTTGTTTTGACGCAGCGCCAGCGTTTCCGCCCCGGTGCGCACACGGGTGTAGGCATCAACAGCCTGCAGCAGCACGTTCTGTTCCACTGACACCAACGCCTGACGGGTTGCCAGAACTGATTCCTTGGCGATATCGACCTGCCCTTTGCTGGACCCGAAATCATACAGCGTCAGTGAGGCCGACAGACCAAGCGTAGTGGAGGTGCCGTTAAATCCAGCCGCCACATTGCCGGTCTGTGCCGATTGCTGCGTGCCGAACTGGCGGGTCACATCCCACGCCCAGCTAAGCACCGGACGCAACGCGGCGACGGCCTGTGCCACATCTTCGTCTGCAGCACGCAGCACCGCACGGTTCTGTTCCAAAAGGCCTGAGTTCTTGTAGGCATCTGACAGGGCACCGGCCAAAGTATCCGCCGTAGCTACCCCGGCCACCGTGCCGCCAAGGGCAGTTGTCACGGTCAATACCGCGACCTGGGCCGCCTGTTTGGATTTAATCCACGCGCGTTTCATGTCCTGCTCCCTCAAAGGCCCCGTCCGGCCTGAAATTATGATACGCCCGCCGATGTGTTATCCGTCGGGACGTTTGCCTGATATCCTCACAATGTGAAGGCCTGGTGGCGCTCAAAGCCGGGCAGTACGGGCGCCCCAGCATTGAAAGCAAACCGCCATGACATCACACCGTCGATCTTATATCCGATTTTAACTGTGCCCAGCGCACCTTCGACCATCAGCGCGGCAATCCGGCCACCCTCTTTCACCTGATCAATGATGGCTTCAGGCAGATGTTCGGCTGCGCCCTGCAGCACAACCACATCATAGGGCCCGTGTTTCGCGGCCCCTTCTGCCAGCGCACCAACATGCACCGCAACATTGTCAGCACCTGCACGTGACAGGGCAGCCTGCGCCTCATCAGCGCGGGCTTCGTCATCTTCGACGGCCACAACCGCTTCGGCCATGCGCGCCATCACAGCAGAGGAATAGCCCAGCCCACAGCCCAGATCGAGCACCAGCTCATCTGCCTGAATGTCTAGCGCGTCGAGCATCTTGGCTAGGGTGCGCGGTTCCAGCACCACTCGAGAGCCGCCCAGATCGACGTTTTCTTCAACATAGGCAGAGTCAATTTTGTCGGCCGGCACGAACTCTTCGCGCGGCACGGAAAGCATCGCCTCGATGATCGGGAATTTGGTCACATCTGACGGGCGGATCTGTGTGTCCACCATCATGGTGCGGCGCGCGGTAAAGTCTGTCATTTACTAAACTCTTTCGTTCAGATTGGTGATCTATAGTGTGTCACATCACCATTCAAGCGGCAACGCATAACAATCGGCGAAAACCAGCTAAGCACTTAAAAATGAGGCCCTTGAAGAAGAAGGGCGACCCGCATGGGCCGCCCCTTATTTTTCAGGTGTTGCCTTGGGGTGACATCACAACAGGGCCTGCCAAGGGGCCTGCTGGAAATGATAGGCCTCGCCTGCGCGCTGCACCCGGCCCAATCCGGGGAAGTCCAGATGCATACCCGCCACCAGCAGATTGTCCGCCGCAGCCCGATCCAGGAACCGCTTGCGACTCTCAACCGTTAGCGCCGGGTCGCCGTCAAACACCACCGTCCATTCCGGATGTGCCATCTGCAACGTAGTCATGTGGATCAGATCGCCCCAGATCAACAGGCTGTCATCGCCTGAGTTTAGCTGGAACCCGGCATGGCCCGGCGTGTGGCCCGGCATCGGCACCGACAGGATCCCGCTTGAAACCTCTTCCTCCCCGGTGAAGAACCGCATGCGATCCGCGTAGGACGCAACAGAGGTCCGCGCAATATGGAAGAAGCCGCGATTTTCCTCAGGCACCGAGGCAAAAACAGCCTCATCATGCCAGAAGTCCCATTCGGACTGCGCCACAACCAGTTCCGCATTGGGGAACATGGCCGCGCCACTGCCATCCACGACGCCCGCGACATGATCCAAATGCAGGTGGGTCAGCAGAACCTCATCAATATCGGCCGGTGTCACACCCAAAGCTGCCAGCGCCGGCAACAACCCGCCCCCGCCCGGCCCCATCGTGGCCGCCGCACCGGCATCAATCAGGGTTTTGCGACCGTTCATCTCAACCAGATAGCCGTTGACCGGGATCTGCAGCCCCTGGAACCCTTTGGGATAGCCAGCCGCCATCAGGGCTTGATCAGCCTGCGCTGGATCCAAGCCAACCACCAACTCCGGTGCAATCGCGATATGGCCATCCAGCAGCGCCGTCACCGTGGCCTCCCCCAACCGGAACCGGTAAACCCCCGCAGGCTGCCCCGCAGCCCCTGAGGTGGCCAAAGCCGCGCGCGGCATCCCAAGGGACGCGGCCCCAGCCGTCGCCCCCACCAACATCTGCATCACTGTTCTGCGTGAAAAAGTCATAAGCAACTCCTGCAATATCTCTCTGGATTTCCTGTGCCAAATGAACGTATTTCAATGAAACGCGGCAGATAAGCCGCGCAAATACGATAGCACATATAAGAGATCACGATACCTTGGACCGCCTCAGCCTGCTTGACACCCTTGTGACCGCCCTGGATGAGGGCAGCCTCAACCGCGCTGCCAAACGGCGTGAAATGACACAATCCGCCGTCAGCCAGCAGATCGCACAGCTTGAGGCGCTGCTGGGCCAGCAATTGCTGCTACGCACACCACGTGGGGTCAAGGCCACCCGCGCCGGGGATCTGGTTGCCAGCCACGCCCGGCGCCTGCTGTCAGGCTATGACCACCTGCGCGCCGATCTGGCCGGGTTGGATCAATCTTTGAGCGGCACGTTTCGCATCAGCGTCAGCACCTTTCTGGGGCGCATGGTGGTGGGCCCCGCGCTGCTGGATCTGGACAAGGCCCACCCTGACCTGACCTTTGTGATGCGGACGGAAGACCGTTTTGTTGATGTGATCCGGGAAAACTACGATCTGGCGATCCGCAGTGGCCGCCTGGGTGATACCGACGGCTACGCCCGCAAAATCGCTGAGTTGGAGGCGGTTCTGGTCGCCACGCCGGGCTATCTGGATCAGGTCGGCAGGCCCCAAAAACCGGCAGATATGCATCGGCTGAAACTGATCCTGCGCAATGAGGAACATGAGGCTCCTTATATGGCGCTGTTTCGCAATGGTGCCGAGCATCAGGCGCCGATCCGGGTCGGCTTTACTGCGGATGATCCCGACCTGATCCTGCGCGCGGTGCTCAACGGATCAGGCTACACGCGGGTGCCTAAAATCCTGATTGCGGATGAGCTACAAAGCGGCGCACTGGAGGTGATCCTGCCGGACTACCCCCCTGCCCCGAAAGAGATTTTTGCCGTCTACCCGTCGCGCCATGCCAGCGGCCGCCGCCTGCCTGTTGTGCTGAACACCATCCAGTCGCGCCTGAATGATCTGCCCCAAGAGATCCCTGCCGACCCGCAGCCCGCGCCCGCCCCACCCGCCGTGACCCTGAACTGAACCAAGCAGCGAGAAGAATATCGAAAACCCTCTGGACACTCCTTTGGGAAACCTCTAAATCACCCCAACAAGTCGCGGCACAGCCGCACTTGGGTGACACACCACATGAGGCGAGTTGGCGGAGTGGTGACGCAGCGGATTGCAAATCCGTGTACACCGGTTCGATTCCGGTACTCGCCTCCATTTAAAAACAATCACTTACATCACTCCTTGCCGTGCTTGAGGCCCTACGTTTACAGGGGCGTTTACATTTTTGTGTCTTGAGACAGTGATTTCGCTCGATTGAGCTTGCGCAGAACCGCATCGCTTTCGTCCGGGCTAACCTGCGCATAATGCTCGATTACCTGCGCCGCGTAGCGAACCGACCACCCCATCAGAACTGCGATTTGGCGCAAAGACAGATCGGCATTCAGCAATCTTGTCGCCGCTGTCCCGCGCGTATCGGACAAAGTCTTCTCGCGCCCATCGATCCACGGTGGGATCTCCGCTTCGCGCCGCCACTTGGTGATCTGGTTCGATGCCCAACGGGCCGTCAAAGGCCTGCCAAGCTCTGACACCAGCAGCACATCTTGGCCCTCCGGCGTCTCTGCGATCAGTTTCTCAAGGGCTGAAGTGGCCGGGATATATGCGATCTGGCCGCGCTTACTGGTCCTGAAACGAAGGCGCTTGCCGTGCGGCGTGTCTTCGAATTGGTCCATTTTGACCTGAACCAGATCAGCTGCCCGCAAACCGGTTTCGCATCCTGCGGTAAGGATCCTCTGCACCCATTTCGGCGCGTGCTTATTGAACTGCGCTATGTCGCCACTCGTCCAAATGATCTCAGTCCGGTTCGATTGGTAGAGCTTCTTGAGCTTGTGACAGTGGTGCTCTTTCAGCTTCCCCTCCTCCACCGCCCAATTCAGAACGCGTGTCGCATGGGTACCCGCCATGTCGTGCTGCTTGGGGGAATGAAGCCACTTCTTGCGCCAATTGTTAACCTCGCCCCGCGAGGCGCGCTCTTCGAACATCGCGACAGGATCGGCACCGAACTCCTCGCGAAACAGCTCCAGCCACTTGCGGATATCCGCCTTTGAACGCTCAGCTTTAGGCAGGGACGCACTGGACAGAAAATCGTCGACTAAGTGAGTCGTCAGGTATTCGTCCGGGCTCACGGGCGAACCGCACTGCGAAAACGCATGGAAGAATTCGGGTTCCTTTGGGTTTGGGTCCGTCCCTTCCCAAAATTTGGGGCCACCCCGCCAAGCATAGAAATGGTAGCGAACACCGGACACGACCTTGCGCCGGACACGGTGGACGCCCTTGGGGAAGTTACTTCTGGGCACGACGCGCTCTCCGCTGTGCAACGAGGCTCGGTTGCGAAGCGGCCTCGCGTTCTGCCGCGCTGATACCCTGAACAGCATCCAATCGCGCGCGGATGAGTTTCGGATCATACCACCCGCGCCGACCGGGCACCGGAGCGATACCCGTCCTACGGCAGAAGTCATAGAAGGACGCGCTCGGCTCACTGTAGCCGAAGAGAAGCGCAAGCTCTGGGGTCGGAATCAGCTGAATATGGCTTGGGCTCATTTTTCAGCCCTCTCACCCACGGCTTCTTGCCGCGACATGGCTGCCCGCAAACAAGACACCACCTGAGCGCCCTGTGAGCGTAAGTTCCGCACAGCCTCCTCTTCGAGCCAGGCTTTCACGTCCGCTGGAAGGTTAAGTTTGAACTGGGTTGTCTTCATATTTACACCTCAACAAAAGGACATAAAATGTCCATATCATTGAGGACAAATATTGTCCATCATGCAATCATGAAAGAAGAAGCCTTGGTCCAATTCAAACTCTTGCTTCCTGCCGCGCTGAAGAAGCGTCTGGAAACGCATGCCACACTGAACCGGCGCAGCCTGTCGCAGGAAATCGTCGTCGCTCTTGAGGAGAAGTACCCGGCTGCAGAACCGGATGCGACGTCGGATCCAGCCGCGCGGCTGCTGTTCTGGCTCGCCAAACGCATCCGTCGAAGAAACCCAAAGCCTGGGACGCCAAGGGACAAGCAAGCCGCCCTGTATGAGCGCATTGCGGGCGATATCGCGGAACGCATGAAAGACATCGGGGAATAGCCCTAGTAGGCCACCCACTCATATCCGTGGTTACCTTCGTGATCTTCCCATTCCACGCCAACTCCTCGTCGCCAATTCGATGATGAACAGCGCCGTGACGGCAGAACCCATTGCGGGGCGGCCGCTGGTGTCGTGCTTTGCCAGCCGAATTCGCCCTGCGTGCCATAGGTCCCGAGGCGCATGTTGTAACTCTCAGAACAATCATCGTCGCGACCGCGTTCGCGATGGCTGTAGTGCCGAACATCCCAGACACGAATCGAGCGTACGAAATCGAATTCCAGACCACTGATGTCGATATCGGCACCACCTTCGACTACCTGTGCCAGAATGACTTGTGCGAGCTGCTGACCTGATTGGTTGCTGGCCTCCCAGATTTTCGGGGCCGTGCTTTGCAAAGGCACACGCTCAGAAACACCCATCGGACAACGCCAGATTTGCAACGGCGGCTCAATCGGCCAGGGCGTGATCCGACGGATAAACACGGCACGGGCATGGGCACATTCTGCTGACGCGGGCCACCCACCAGCCAGGCAAAGCAGAATGGCGCAGTCAACCTGATAGGCCTTAGCCGCCTGCGGAGCCACAGCTGAGAGCAGAGCCACGACAGCTCCAGCGCTCCAATTTCTGATAAGTCTGGACCACATATCAATAAATGCCTTTCGACTACATTACCGCATTATTGTTAAGCTACCTGAAATCCCGACCTTTACACCATATGCGAGCATAGTGTTTGTGATGCTCGCGCGCGTTTTGTGGAATATATTCCGTAGAGCGGTTCTTGTGATCTGGCCGAATAGAGGCCATGAAATTACGGGAACGAGTAGGGTTAAATGTCCGGAATCTAAGAAATTCCAGAGGATTGAGCCAAGAACAGCTAGCTTTGGCTGCGGATGTAGATCGCAGCTATATCAGCGAGATCGAACTCGCCAAAAATTCAGCATCAATCGATGTTCTGGAGCGGATCGCACTTGCTCTCGAAATCGACCCACAAGAGTTATTAAACAAGAGGGGCTGATATTGCCCGAAATTACGAGTGTTCGCACAACGGCCGAAGCCATCGGCCGTATTTCATGCATCAAAACAGGTGAAGAAATCGGCCTTCTGTATCGCTGGGACAACGGCGAGACGCAGGCTGCGTTGCACAATGACGGCGAGCCTATAGCGCAACACAACTCAGAGCTTACCACTGAACCAGACATTGGTGGAAAACGCAGCTAACGGCCGGAAAGAGCCCAGAGTCCTAGATTCTGCACGCCACGCAAATGACCTGAATCCGCTGCACAAAGCTGTCGTTCGACCTTTTTCAGCCCCGATTTAAGGGGAAGCTCACGCCGCCGCCGAGTTTTCCCGAAAGCGGCCACTGCTTGCTGGCCTCCGTCGCGTGACAAAATGTTGTCAGTACGCAAATGCAAATACACGAATTTGTGTGAAGCGAAGATTCTTATTGAACCTCCAGTTGGTGTAGGTTGTACCTGTCTTATGGAGCATGCGGCACATAATACGCAAATTGACTATTAGGACGGAGACAAGTTCAACATGTTGACAAGACGCCATTTCATCGCAACCACGACTGCTCTTTTTTCAGCCCCGCTGGCGTCGCCCGCTTTCGCCAACACATGGCCATCTGCGTCGCAAAAGGCTACCTGGGACGCGCAAGTTACTCCAGAAAACTTCGTTCTTGAGACATCTAACCCATGGGATCTTGCACCGCGTTTCCTGCCGCAACGGGTCGAGGCGCGGGATGGGCTGGTGCCTGGCGATATCCACGTCGATGCTGTCGCAAGATACCTCTACCACATCGAAGAAGGTGGCACGGCGATGCGATACGGCGTCGCGATTGCGCGCGGCAATCTTTATGAACCGGGCACCTATACGGTGCGCCGTCTGGTTGAGTGGCCGCATTGGACACCCACCCAATCAATGATCGAGCGTGACCCTGTGAACGCCCAGTGGGCTGACGGCATGGAGCCAGGTCCGACAAATGCCCTCGGCTCCCGTGCGATTTACCTCTACGTGGGCCAGCGTGATACGTATCTACGTATTCATGGCACGCCTCACCCCAGATCGATTGGGGGCCGCGCGAGTTCAGGCTGTGTTCGGATGGTGATGGCGCATATCAATGCGCTTTATCCAAATGTCGAAATGGGTTCGACTGTATATCTTTACTCCGCTTCGGATAGCGTGCTCTCAACTAGCTGACAGTCAAAGCATCGTCGATCACAGCAAACGAATGAAAATGGCTCTGATGAATTTAGGGCCGTTTTCGTTGTTACGTCTCAGCGGGCTGTTGAATGCAAATGTGACGGCTATCAGAGGTCCTGAGTGGCAGAGGTGTTCTTTCAACCGGGCCATTGTGCATGTACCAAAAGCAATTGTCGTCGGGGCGCAGGAAGGCCGACATAATGTCCTGATTGGGCCCTGCAATTGCAATCACTTCCTCAGGTATAGAACGTGTCGGGCTTGCGGCTTCAGGCTCGGTCATGGTGACCGCGCAAGCGCTCACGAGCGGTATAAGTGTGAATACGGCTGCACTTCGCTTGATCATCTTTTGGCTCCATTTACCTGAATATTGTTGCTTCGCTGATATGATGAAAGCCATACGATATTCAAGCTTTCCCGCCGTCGGCCTCAAAACTTGCTCCGGCGCGATGTTCGAAGGTGACTATTTGAGGCAGGTTTTCGCGGTTCAAACGAAAATCGGACGCGTTGTCATTTTTCTTCTTGAAGCTCTAGTTGCTGTAGCTCGTATCCTAATCAAAATAGTCGCGAATCTGAGGATAACTCATGCCACACGATGCTGCTCATCATGATCACGATCATGCCGCTTCTTCGCCTGATACAGGCACAAGTTGCTGCGGTGGTGATGCTGTTCCGCCAACGCAAGTCAGCGCCTCCGACGGGCGTAGTTTCCACGTCAGCGGTTTGGACTGCGCGGAAGAGGTCTCGATCCTCAACCGCGTCGTCGGACCAAAGGTCGGTGGAGCGGAGTACCTCGCCTTTGATGTTATCAACGCGCGCATGACGGTTCTGGATGGTGGGACGAACCCGTCGTCGAAACAGATTATTGATTTGGTTGCTTCAACAGGCATGACGGCTAAGCCGTGGGATGCCGAGGACGCCAGCGCCGATCAGGCTGCACATTTGAAGAAACAAAAGCAGTTTACGATGTTGAGCGGAGGCTTTTGGGCGGCGGGGTTCATTTACCACCTCGTTGAAACCGGGATTGGCGGGGCCATCGGCATCTTTGCCGGCCATGGGGAATCCGCGATGCCAATGGCGGAGGTTGCCTTGTTCGCTGGCGCAATTCTATTCGGTGTGTGGCTGGTGGCACCTAAAGCATGGTCGTCTGCGCGCCGGATCTCTCCTGATATGAACCTGTTGATGGTGGTTGCCGTTGCCGGTGCCATTGGGCTTGGAGAATTCTTTGAGGCCGCAACTGTTGCGTTTTTCTTCTCACTCTCGCTCTATCTTGAAAGCTGGAGCGTCGGGCGGGCACGCAACGCTGTCTCGGCGCTTCTCGACCTCGCGCCTGCGACGGCGCGGGTAATAAACGAGGATGGGTCTGAGACGGATATTCCCGCCGCGGCCGTCGCTGTCGGAACCAAGTTCATCGTGCGCGGTGGGGACCGCATTCCCCTGGACGGAGAAGTTGTCGGCGGGGCGGGAGCTGTCGATCAGGCGCCCATTACGGGTGAAAGCGCTTTGGTGCCAAAAGAGGCGGGCGACGATGTTTACGCGGGCACCATCAATGGTGAGGGCACGTTGACCGTACGGGCAACGATGGCCGCGTCTGACACGGTTCTGTCCAAGATCATTCGCATGGTTGGCGATGCACATTCGCGTCGCGCTGAGGTCGAACAATGGGTGACAAAGTTCGCCCGCATTTACACTCCAGTTGTGATGGTGTTTGCCATTTTCATTGCCTTAATCCCGCCACTTGTCGCGGGCGGCGACTGGGGCTTTTGGTTCTATAACGCGCTGGTTTTGCTGGTCATCGCCTGTCCATGTGCCTTGGTGATCTCGACCCCAGTGTCCATTGTTGCATCGCTTGCGGCATCCGCCCGAAATGGTGTGCTGATCAAAGGCGGGGCCTATGTCGAAGCCCCCGGGCGCACCACTGCGTTGGCAATGGACAAGACCGGTACGATCACCATGGGTGAGCCCGAGGTTGCGGCCATTTATCCGCTTGGTGGCACAACCGAAGCCGAATTGATGGCACGGGCCGTGGCCCTCGAAGCGCGTTCCTCACATCCTCTAGCACGGGCTATCCTTGGCCGTGCAGAGCGGGACGGAATAAAAATCGTCGCCGCCGAGGATACCCGAACCGTCCCTGGGCGCGGCCTTGAGGGTCAAATGGGCGGTCAGTCCATCTGGCTCGGCTCAGACCGGTTTGCCGAGGAAAAGGGTCTTGGCGGGAATATTCCGGCTGATCTGCGCAATCAGATCGAAGGCGCTGGAAGCACGCTTGTGGCGATCGGTGATGCAAACGGCGTCAACGGCGTTCTCGAACTGCGCGACCGGATCCGGCCAGATGCCAAGGGCATTGTCGCGCGTTTGCACGCACAAGGTGTCAAAAAGATCGTGATGCTGACCGGCGACAACGCGGCCACGGCAAGAGCAGTGGCTGCCGAGGTGGGCATAGATGAGGTGCGGGCCGAACTCCTTCCCGAGGATAAGGTCACGGCCATCGAAGAACTGGTGGCGCAATATACGACCGTCGCGATGATCGGGGACGGAGTGAACGACGCACCGGCAATGGCGCGTGCGCATTACGGCATAGCAATGGGCGCAGTTGGGTCGGATGCTGCGATTGAAACGGCAGACATTGCTTTGATGACGGACGATATTGGCAAACTTCCATGGCTGATCGGGCATTCGCGCAGGACCATGTCGATCATCAAACAGAACATCGGGCTGTCCCTTGCAACCAAGGCCGTCTTCGTCGTGGCGACTGCCTTCGGTATGGCATCCATGTGGGGCGCGATTGCGGCAGACGTCGGGGTCTCGCTTCTCGTTGTCGCCAACGCCTTGCGATTGATAGGAGCACGCGACGGCGACCAAGGACCGCGCAGCGGAGAGCAAGTTGGCGAGGAAATGGCAAAAGGCGCGCTGGCACACGGCCATTGATCGGTGAAAGGCAACGCTGTATCCGATAGGCACAACGAACCTCCAAAGAAGAGGCATAGGGCAGTGATGATAACAAGATTACCGAGACGGCTTTTCCTATCTGGTGCGGTGGCTACATTCTTGGCCGGATGCGCCAACAAATTCAGGTCGTACACTGGCCCTGATGTGACACGCCTGCGCCTCTACAAATCTCAACGACTGCTCGTTCTCGATGGCGCGCAGGGTGTGTTGCGCACTTTCCCGGTCGGGCTTGGTTTTGCCCCCGAAGGACACAAGCAATTCGAGGGCGACGGACGCACGCCCGAAGGAACCTACACCATCGATCGCCGAAATCCCGAGAGCCTGTTTCATCTCTCAATAGGCATTTCTTACCCCAATGCCGAAGACCGTGCTTTCGCGGCTGCTCAGAGCCGGTCTCCAGGGGGTGATATCTTTATCCACGGTGGCCCGAGGCGGGGCATTGATCCGACAAATAAGCAGGACTGGACCGCAGGATGTATTGCGGTCACCGATCGGCAGATTGAAGAGATTTATGCCATGGTGCGCGATGGAACGCCCATCGACATTTATGCCTGAAAACGTGCCCTCCGCAGCGGATACAACAAAAGTACCCCCACGCCACACACGACAAATACATCGGCAAGGTTGAAGGCCGGCCAATACAGGCCAGCGATGTGGAAGCTCAGAAAGTCGGTAACGGCTTGAAATCGGAAGCGATCTACGACGTTACCGAGTGCGCCGCCAATGATAGCACCAAGCGCGACAGCTTCGATGTGATTGTCGCTGCGAAAAAGCATCACGCCGAGAACAGTGCATATCACGAGCGCCAATGCCGACAGTCCCCACCAAGGCATGCCCCCGAACATCCCGAAGCTAACCCCATCATTTTGAACATACACAAGGTCGAAAATGGGTAAGATTTGAATGCCGGTGGCAAACGAGGATGCGTTGTCCATGACAAAGAACTTCGTGACTTGATCCACGAAAAGAGCGATCAACACTGTAGTCAGGCCGGGAAGGATGAATATCTTCATCGTTTTTTACCCGAGCCAGACGTCCAAAAACAGCATGATGACCAAGCCGATCGCAAGGCCGAGCGTGGCCTTGTTCTGATGACCGCTTCGGTGGGTTTCAGGAATGATCTCGTGACTGATAACGTAGAGCATCGCGCCTGCCGCAAACGCCAAACCCCAAGGGAGAAGCGGTTCCGAGATCGTGATGATCCCCGCACCCAAAAGTCCGCCAATGGGTTCAACCATGCCAGTTAATGCGGCGATCCCCCAAGCCCGGACTTTCGAATACCCTTCGCCGAGCAGTGACACCGCGACGGCCAGACCTTCGGGCGCATTCTGCAGCCCGATCCCGATGGCAAGCGGCATACCGCCTGACACACCGTCTGCGCCAAAGCCGACGCCCACCGCCAGCCCTTCGGGAAAGTTGTGGATCGTGATGGCGATGATGAACAACCACACCCTGCGGAGCGATGCTGCCTCAGGCCCTTCGCGACCTGTGCTGAAATGCTCATGCGGTAGTTTCTCGTTCATGAGTGCCACGGCACCCATCCCAAGAAGGATCGCAATACACACAATTGCGGCCGGTGCTGCCTCGTTCACATATCGCAATTCAGCCGCATCAAGAGCAGGAATAATCAGCGAAAAGAAGGATGCAGCAAGCATCACGCCCGCCGCGAAACCAAGTGACAGGTCTCGGGTAGCGCGAGACGGCACGCGACCAAAAAGCACGGGTATTGCGCCAATGGCCGTCATTGAGCCTGCGGCAAGACTACCCAGAAATCCGAGCATAATAGGGGAGAGAGTGTCCAAATTCAGATCTTTCGTTTCAAATGGCTTCAATCGCCAGAATAGCTTGAGAAGACTTCTGTCGACCCGTCGTTGTTGATGAGAAACACGTCGTAGGCCTCACGCCAGCGGCTCTGATCCATACCAGGTGAGCCAAGTGGCATGTCCGGCACCGCGAGGCCTATTGCGTCCGGCCTTTCGCTGAGTAACCTGCGAATATCATCTGCTGGCACGTGGCCCTCGATCACGTAGCCCTCTACCAGACCCGTGTGACAGGACACCATTCTTTGCGGAACGCCATTATCGAGTTTGAAGCGTACAAAAAGGCCCGCAAACATATCTTCACCTGTGGGTTCGAAGCCGTTTTCTTCGAGGTGTTTCATCCACGCTAGGCAGCAACCGCAACCATTCGTCTTAACGACTTCAATTGGGGTCGTTTGGGCAATCGATTGCCCAGCCAATGCGAGCGTGAGCAAGGCGGAGAGTGAGAGTTTTTTCATTATCTAAAGCCTTTCCGACATCGTTTGAGCGACATCCGAATCAAGTAATCCAGTAAACTGGGCCCGGCTCTCATGAAGACGTGCTACAATGTCTGGATTGGTTCCTTCTGCGTTTGCCGCTTCGGCAAGCCGTTCTTCCGACATTGGATCTGTGGGTCGGCCATCCACCCGCACTTCATAATGCAGATTTGGACCCGTCGCAGTTCCTGTCGCGCCAACGCGACCGATAGCCTCACCCGCTGTAACCCTATCTCCGACCGAAAGACCGTCGGGCACGAAACTCAGATGGGCATAGCGGGTCATAGTGTCCGAGCCATGCGCGATCTCGACCACGCGTCCATAGCCGCCGCGTCGGCCAACAAAGGAGATAGTTCCAGGTGCGGTGGCATAAACGGGCGTCCCATGCGGAGCTGCAAAATCGACCCCTGTATGCATGCGCACATCTCCATACACCGGATGTCTGCGGTTGCCATACACCGAACTCAACCGCGCTCCCTTCACAGGCTGCGCGAACACGCGCAACACTTCTCCATCGACAAAAATTGTCGCGTTTCCAGAGTTGTCGTCCGGCCACACGATCTCATAACGGGTTTCGTCGATGGTCAGCGCAGCGAAGGACAGGTGAGGTTGTCCGATAATTTGGTCGCTGAGCCTGGCTTCACGCCACATCAATTGCAACGGTTCGTCGCCTTTCAAATCACGCCGGAAGTCTACAGTCCCCCCCAACATCTCAGCCAAGTCTACGGCAAACCGAGCGGGAACATCTGCCGATGCAAGAGTTGCCGAAATCGAGTTTTGCACCGTCGTATCTGCCGCCCGCAGCACCAAATCAGGCTCAGGCAGTATTCTCCGAGTGGCAGTCTCATCTGTGAAAACCGCTTCGATTTGGACGCCTTCGTCAACAGACAATACGGCTCGTCTCAGCGATCCGGAAACGGAAGTTTCAATCTCGATGCCATATCCGGGTCTAAGCTTGCGCAGGTCATATTCTGCCGCCATGGCCAGAGCTACTTCGGCGCGATCACCAGCAGAAAGGCCCGCCGCAGACAGCAATGCATCTAAGGTTTCACCCGAGGACAAGGTGCCCGACCAGGATACCACTGGCGAGGCCGTTTCCAAAAATGCTCTGTCGTAAGCTAGGGGCTCCGGCGGTTCTGAGGACCAAATGACTTTGTCAGCTGCCGCAATCGTGCTCCAGGAGGGTGCCTCCGTTTGCAGCGACATAGATGGCTGTCGCAAGGGAACGGGCTGCCAATTCGACGCCACAGCAATTGCATCGGGTGCCCGGGACGTTCCCCAGTTGGTCTGGGATGCCAAGATTAGCGTTAGGACTAAAGTAGCGCCTAAGACACCAAAGGCAGGATACCTCAACTTCATGATGTTTCTTCTTCCATTGTCAGGACGCGGCGGATTTTTGGCACCGCGAATTCCCGTTGTTCATGGTAATCTATCGTGCCGGAAAACTGCCCCTCAGCATCAAAGAGAAAGACGCTTGCCGTATGGTTCATTGCATAGTCGCCGCCCTCCGTGGCGACTTTTTCATATCGTGCGCGGAAGCCCGCCGCTGCCCGTGCCGTCGTATCCAGCGTTCCGCTCCAGCCTTGGATGGCAGGGTGAAAATAGCTGATATAGTCGGCCATGGCGTCCACGGTATCGCGTTCTGGGTCTACCGTGATGAATACGACATTCAGGTCCGCAACCTCATCGCCAAGATCGTCGAGCCAACCAGAGATGTCCGACAATGTGGTGGGGCACACATCAGGGCAATATGTGAAGCCGAAAAACACCATTGATGGATTACCGATAAGTGACGCAGGTCCAACGGTTGCCCCGTCCTGGTTGGTCATCTGGAATTCCATTTGGGTAAGCGGCAAAGGTCGCTGAGCCACCGGCTCAGGCGCACCCGGCCCATCAACCTGCCACCAGCCGATGAACAGCGTTAGCGCAACAACGCCGCTCACGGCTGCGCCAAAAGTAAGGAGCGTGCGCCGGTTCATCAGCCCTCCGGCCCGCGGGCGGCAATGCCAAGAATAGGCACATCAACGTTCAGCGTCCCGCCATCAGCAAAGTTCAGTGTCAGCGGAAAGGTCTCCCCTTCGACCATCTTGGTTTGCAAGCGCATCAACATGGCATGCATGCCGCCCGGTTCCAGCGAAACACTTTCGCCCGGAAGAATGGTGATTTCACCGACAGGGCCCATGGAACTGACACCATTTAAATCAGTCGTGGTTTCGTGGATGTCCGGCATCATGGCCAATGGGGTTTCCAGCCCGACCAATGTCACCGGGTCAGAACCCGTGTTGCGCAGGATCATGTAAGCTGCGCCTGGGCGGTTGGTGCCGATAGAAGCGCGGGCCCATGCGTCTTCGACTACAATGTCGCCGGAATCCGCCACAGCAGAGGCGGGCAACCCAATTAAGAGGCTGAATGCGATGGCGATGTAGGCAGTTGATTTCATGGGTTTGTTCCTAATAGCCAATTGTTCAGGATTCATGCGCAGCGACTTCCGCAGCAACGAGGGCGCGCAACTCGTCGGCGCCGAAGGGATCAAGAGGTTTGCCGTTTACAAAGAAAGTGGGGGTGCCACGGATCTCCATCGTTTCAACGTCTGCGCGGTCCTGATTAAGGATTGCAACAGTTTGCGGCGCCCTCATTTGGTCTTGGGCCGCTTCAACGTCAAGGCCAGCCTGTTCCGCAATACTAAGGAGCAAACCCGGCGCAGGTTCACCGTGCGACGCCCAGCGTGGCTGTTGTTCTAGGATCGCTTCTTTGACCGGGATAAAGACACCCTGCATGCGTGCCGCTTCCATTACCCTGATCGCCTCTTCTGACGCCGGGCCATGAAACGGGGTGTATCGAAGAACGACGCGAACCTGATCGCCGTGCTCAGCCATGATGTCCTTTATGATCGGATAGAAAGCACGGCAGGCTTCGCAGGCGGGATCGAAAAATTCCACGATTGTGACGGGGGCGTCCTCGGGTCCCATGATGGGAGAATAGGGACGCATCAGCGCCTCTGTTTGCTCGGATTGAAGCGGTTCGACCACGGCAACTGGTGCAGTGCGGGATTGATTCCAGGCAGCGGCCGCAAATATTGCGAGACCTGCAGCTAATGCGACTAGAACGATTGATTTACTTTTCACGTGCGGGGCTCCTTCAGGGAGATTAACGAAAAGAGTGCGATCAGAGCGAAGGCTATGAGCGCCAAGAGCGGAATTGGGACGCCAAGGAATAACTGGTTATCGCCGGTACAAGACGGGCCAGTCTCGGTGCAGGGTTTGATGGGTTCCGGAAGGATGCCTGTGTAAAGTCCAAGATGCCAAAGCGCGATGGCGGCCCCGCCAATGGCGAGCGCAACGCCGTAGCGGCCGACCCGATGATCCTCCCACCAGAGACCGAGGCCAAGAACGATTACTAAGGGGAACATGAAAGCGCGCTGAAACCAGCACAGATTGCAAGGTGCCTGACCCAGAACCTCACCAATATAGAGCACTGCTAAGGAACTCCCCAAAGCCACGATCCAGGCGGCGGCAAGAGCCGAATCTTTTGCCATCACTCGGCTCATATCTACATCCTCGCCCTTAGATCGGAAACAATCTCTTCAGCTGATGTGCCATATGTCCAAGCCCCGACATATCCGCCTTGGGGATCAAATAGGAACAGCTGGGAGGAATGTCCCATCGTGTATCCATTGGGCGAAGCGGCTTCCTCGATCTTCTCAAAGTACACGCGGAAGGTTTCCGATGTTCGCTTGATCTGATCGGCCGTGCCGGTGAGGCCTACTATATCTGCCTCGAAAGCCGGAACGAACTCTGCCAGTTTTTCGGGCGTATCACGTTCGGGGTCAATCGAGATAAAGAGCGGCTGGACTTTGGCGGCATCGGAGCCGAGCGCATCCATGACAGCGGCAACCTCTGCCAAGGTCGTGGGGCACACATCGGGGCAATTCGCAAAGCCGAAGAAGACGAGCAACCAGCGCCCTGCGAAGTCTTCGTCCGTCTGCACTATGCCTCGGTGATCGGTCAGTTCGAAGTCAGCTTGGAACGCGGGCGCATCAGCGCGCTGTTCTTCTCTGATAGAAAACTGCAAAAAAATGGACCCAACAACCACGATCGCGGTAAGTCCCCAAAGCATTTTTTGTAACGTAGAAAATTTCATTGGTTGTATTGCGCCCGATTCCGCCCATTTTTAAAGCGGTCTAAATGTTCTAGTTGCTAGAGGTTCAAGTTGTTTTTCGGCATTGCGGCGGCGTGTCACGGATCTGTGATTAGGGTGCTGGCTTGCGGATGCCAATAGCTATAGCTACCAACGCTATAGATATGGAGGTCACATGCTGACAATTGGAAGTTTGGGAAAGAAGACCGGAACAAAAGTTCAGACTGTCCGGTATTACGAACAGATCGGCCTGATGCCCGAACCAGGTCGCACCGAAGGCGGGCAGCGGCGCTACGGGGATGCGGAAGTTGACCGCTTGTCCTTTATCCGGCACGCACGCCAGTTGGGGTTTCCCCTTGAAGCGATCCGCGAGCTTCTCGATCTCAGTGATAATCCCGACCGCTCTTGCCATGAGGCGGATTCCATCGCCCGGCGGCAACTCAAGCAGGTAGAACTAAAAATGGATCGGCTGAAAGCGCTGCGCACAGAATTAAAGCGCATGATCCACGAATGCAGCGGAGGCAATACAGCGGACTGCAAGGTTCTCGAGGTTTTGCGCGATCATTCTGAGTGCCTGACCGATCACAATGAAATAGGGGCTTAACCGTTTCCACGGCTCTCAAGCTACTAAAACGAAGAGAACACTTGAACCTAAAGTCACTGTAGCAATTACATCTATCTCAAAGGCGATTCGAGGAGATAAAAATGAGCGCTGGTGATCGGCTGTTGGCAGCAACCCCAATCCTAAACTTCAACCACCCGTCGATTACACAACTGATCGAGGACCGAGGGTGGAAAGCCCTTTCCCAACATGATCGGATCGGCGCCGTCTACGATTTTGTCCGCAATGAAATTGCCTTTGGGTACAACCGCGCAGACGATATCCCGGCGGCCGACGTCCTCGATGACGGTTTTGGTCAGTGCAATACCAAGGGCACGTTACTTATGGCCTTGTTGCGCGCGGTAGGTGTGCGGTGTCGCCTTCACGGGTTCACGATCCACAAAGAACTGCAACGGGGCGTTGTACCAGAGCTCGTTTATCCTCTTGCCCCCAATGAGATCGTCCACTCATGGGTTGAGGTGGAGACCGAGATGGGTTGGGCGAACCTCGAAGGGTTCATTCTGGATGCAGAGTTTCTATTGGCGCTCCAATCCGCATTTACCGATTCACCCAGCCTCTGCGGTTATGGGGCGGGAACCGATTGTCTGCAGGCTCCGCCGGTAGAATGGACAGGGGGCGATACCTACATCCAGGAGACAGGCATCGCTCAGGACTTTGGCACTTTCGACGCACCCGACGAGTTCTACGCCGCTCATCAGCAGTCGTTTAGCTTCGTAAAGGGCATATTGTATCGCCATATCATACGCCATTGGATGAATACCCGCGTGCGGCGGATCAGGTCCGGTAACGTGCCGCAAATACCTGGCTTGGCGTTGCCCAATCATAAGCACGAGGAGTCCCGTCATGCCTCATGATCACGGTCACGCGCATATTGATCCCGCTTCTGGCGACCGCCGTGTCTCTATCGCGATCTGGGCCAACGCGCTTCTGACGGTCGCGCAGATCGTCGGCGGGATCTTGTCGGGCAGCCTCGCGCTTATTGCAGATGCGCTCCACAATTTCTCGGACATGGCATCCTTGGTGATCGCTTTTGCAGCTCGGAAAATCGCAAGACGCCCTGCGGACGAGCGCATGACATTCGGCTATGGCCGGATCGAAGTTGTGGCTGCCTTGATCAACTACACCACCCTCATCCTCGTTGGCTTCTATCTCATCTACGAAGGCGGAATGCGTTTGATCGAACCGACCGAAGTGGCCGGTTGGACAGTAGTGATCCTTGGTTCGGTGGCGCTGGTCGTGGACACGTTGACAGCGCTGCTGACCTATTCGATGCAAAAGGGCAGCGTCAACATTCGGGCGCTCTTCCTGCATAACCTGTCTGACGCACTGGCTTCTGTTGCCGTAATTATCGGCGGCTCGCTCATCCTGCTCTATAACATGTGGTGGGTCGATCCGGCGATCACGATCGGCATCGCGCTCTACATCCTCTACCTTGCAGTTACCGAAATCGGTGGCCCTATTCGTATCCTGATGCTCGGAAGCCCACCCAACATCGACAATGATGCCGTTGTTGCTGCAATCAGCGACGTCGATGGTGTGCATGATGTCCACCATGTTCATCTGTGGCAGATGCAAGAGAATGAGGCGGCGCTAGATTGCCATGTCGTGACCGCTGATGGCGCATTCGGCGAAGGGATCAAAGCGGCAGTGAAAGCGCGCCTCGCCGAAGAGTTCGGCATCCGGCACTCCACTCTCGAATTGGAGGATCTGGGGAATGCACACGATGGAGCGCAGCTCTATGGGCATGAGGAGACCAGATAATGATAGAAGTCATCTTGATTTACTTAGGTCTGGGAATTGCTGCGCTGACACTTGCTTCGATCCTTTGGTCAATCGCTTTCCCCGAGCGTCGTATCTGGCCGCCCAAGCGCTACACGTCGATCACACCAATTCTGGTCTGGGTGCCAACGTTTTCGTTGTTTGGCATTCTGATCATGCTTGGCATCTTGGGCTGGGGTGATCTGGCGTTTCCCACCTGGCTGCGTTTCGGGGTCGGGATACCGCTCATTGTGTTCGGCAATGTTGTCGTCTGGTCTGAAGTCGCTCATTTCGGGGTTCCGCAAACGGGCGGCGCGAAAGGTACGCTGAGGACCGCTGGCATGTATCGTTACTCTCGCAATCCTCAGTACTTGGCCGATATCGCGATTGTTGGTGGATGGATGATACTTTCTGCAGCACCATCAACGCTCATTATTGGAACGGCTTCGATCTTGGTTTTGGTAGCTGCGCCATTCGCGGAAGAACCGTGGCTCAAGAAGCAATACGGGTCTGATTTTGAAGAGTATATGGCGTCAACCCGTCGTTTTATCTGAGCCGCCTCGCTAAGAGGCTTTTCGAAGGTTCGTTGACCCTTCAGCTGCGCGAGGCCTGAATCGCCCCTAGGCGCAGCAGGACTTACCTTCTTGAATCGGCGGACATGGAACAGTTGCGTAAGAACAATAGACGCAGCAATCCCCCTCGAGCGGTTTCAAGACTGACTGACATGACTTGCATTCATAGAACCATTGGCAAGCATCTGTCGGCATAGTCTCAGTTTCGACGTGTCCGCAATTTGGACAGGTGAGAGTAGATTGCAGCACTACTTTTGTTTCTTCTGTCGCCATAGCGCGTACCCCGTCAGAATTAGAAATCCTGCCAATATCGGCAGCAAAACGGCATCGTTGTAAACAACGCCAAGTAAGCCCGTCAGGCCAAGCGCTGTCAGTACGACCGGCAGTAACGGTGTGAAGCAACAGAGCGCGGCCAAGATCGTGCCACCCACTCCTAGGGCCAATAGTTTGTTCTTCATTGTGTCGATCTCCACAAATCCCACATAAAACGCTGTGCGGATGCTTCCCACATGGGCGAAGATAGCGCGACCAGAAAGGCGATGGACGCGACTGTAGTCCAGACGATTGTGGACCGCCTGCGCGTTGCACATGGCCTGCGCCGAAGCACCCGATACCATGCCCAAACGAGGGCAATCGCGACTCCGACAAGAATGAAGTCCCGGTAAGCGACGAATGGCCCAAGCATGGTGAGCCATGAACCACCTAGGCCCAGTATCGAAAGGCCGATAGGCAAAACACAGCACGACGCCGAAAACAGCGCCAGAAGTGCTGCGAAGGGCATCACAAGCCTGGAAGCAACGCCAGAGTTCGCCACCGGTTGTTGATTTGCATTCAAATCCATTTTGCTTTTCTACTTCCTGTAGTGACTACAGGAGCAAGCAAAATGTTCACCATCGGCAAAGCGTCGGAACAAAGCGGCGTGAACATCGAAACGATCCGCTACTATGAACGAGAGGGGATTGTTCCGAAGCCGGGGCGATCAGCAGGTGGACGTCGGCTGTACTCGTCCGCTGAGATTGCCAAACTCAGGTTCGTGCGCCGCTGTCGCGATTTGGGCTTCCCGATCTCAATCATACAGACTTTTCTATCGCTCACTGCACAAAAGGGCCGATCCTGTGGTGAAGCGAAGACCATGGCTGAGGACCATTTGGGTGAAATAAACGCGAAGATAGAGAACCTCACTCGCCTCAGAGAAGCGCTCTTGAGCCTTTCCAAGAATTGCGACGATGGAACCGCAGCCTGTCCAATGCTGGACGCTCTGATGAAGGATGGTTTTGGCGACGGGCTACGCGAGTAATGCAGCCGTAAGTTTTTGCTTCGCAAACCGCAACTCTGTCCTGCAACTCAATCATCTGAAGGTGAATTTCGCTAAAATTTGCTCGAACGGCTGCTCTTGCTAGTTTGACGCGATGCATACACCGGATCAATCTCAAACCGACTTCATCGGCGGGTGTCGCGATGCACCGAAACCGGCCGTCGATTCAAAATTACGCAAGGTCGGCTAGGTCCCGCGTTGGCGACCTTCGCGGCAGCTTTGTTGAACGGCAGTTTTCTCGACTTGAGGACGGGTATCATTTCCTCATGTCGTTCAGGAATTCCAGAACGCGCGCATAGTCTCCACTGACCACGCGCGCTTGCTCGAAGACCTCTCGCCTCTGCTGATCTAGGCAACGGAAATAATTCTCGACATCCGCAAAATAAGCCTCCGCATCGCGCTTCAACAGATCCGCATAGGCCTGCACGTCATCGGCATCGGTCGGCATCCACGGCGGCGCAGGCGGCAAACAACTGCCCGCGATCGCGGCAGATCCCCAGCTCAGAACGACCATAGCCACGCATGTTTGTTTCAAAAGCCCCATATTATCTTGGCTCAGCCACTCCGTTGCAGTAAATTTGTTTCAACGCATGAAGGGCGCAACAACTCAAATTGCACCTATTGATTGCAAGATTATAATATTGTATCGGTTCGGTAGTCCATGAGGGACTGCCGGGCCAATGCACAATTCTGCAAGGCTCGATCCTATGAATTTGATGCAAGACGCCCCTAATGTTGTCAGTGAAGACGGGCTGCGCACACTACTTGCCGAGGGTCATTCGGCGGATGTTGTGTGCCGGGTTACGCCCAAACGTACAGGTGCTCAGTGGTCCGGAGTTTGGACCGTGCATTGCGTCTCGCCAGATGGCGAGACGCGTCGCCTGCTCGTCACCGCGCGTAACAACATGGCGGCCCGAGAGTTTAAGACAATCAACGGCTTATCCAGCTTCCTCGCCGGGCTTGGTGTTTCGATCGTCTCGATCCCCATGTTCGAAGGCAAGATCGCCTCTCACAAGTTGGACGACGCGGGCTAAGCCACTTGCCGTCTTCGCAGCATTCCTAGCTGCCCCGGCCTATTCCGAAGGCTTCGTGCTTTCCATGCGAGCCGATGGCCAGCTGGAGACCAAATCCCCCCAATCAGGTTTTGCGCAAAGCTATGTCGACGGGATTGGTGAAAACCCGCCAGAGCTGATCGTTTTTGCAGCGCCTGAGCCTGAAGCTCCGCCTCCTGCACCCGCCCGCGCCTTTCCCCGCCCCGAAGTCCTGTCAGCCATTGAAAGCACGGCGCATCGTTATGGCGGGCACCCCGCGCTGCGCCGTGCTGGCCTCTCCGTTTCCGAATGGCAGGCGCTGTTCCAAGCCAATATCGAGATCGAAAGCGCCTATCGCCCAAATGCGCGCAGTTCCGCAGGCGCGATTGGCCTTGGACAGCTGATGCCCGCGACGGCCGCGCAGCTCGGCGTGGATCCGCATGACTGGCAGGCCAACCTCGACGGCTCAGCCCGCTACCTTCTGATGATGCTGGCGCAGTTCGGCACGCCCGAACTCGCGCTCGCTGCCTATAACGCGGGACCAGACGCGGTCACGCGCTATGGCGGCATCCCTCCCTACCGAGAAACCCAAAATCACGTGCGCCGGGTCATGGCCGTGCGTGACCGACTGACTGGAGCCTCCTGATGCACACACAACTCCGCACGATCCTGTCGCTGGCTCTGGCCAGTTTGATGATTGCCAACCCGGCCCTTGCACAGAGCATCGATCTCTCCCCGGTGCAGAACCTTCTTCAAGGCATTGTCGACACGATCACCGGCCCCTTGGGCATTGTGATCGGCACCCTGGCCCTGATTGGCGTGTTCCTCTCCTGGCTCTTTGGCATTCTGGATTTCCGCCAGGCTCTTTGGGTGCTGGTCGCTATCGCAGGCATCGCAGCTGCGCCGACCATCGTGACCGCCATCTGGGGCGCATAAATCCGGCATGGCAACGCAAACCCGCCTCTTCCTGGGCCTGATCCGGCCGCCAAAGCTCATCGGCTTACCAATCATGTATGCAATGGTTTGGCTCTTCGGGTTTGTGTTGCTGTTTCTTTGGGTCCAAAGCTGGCCGGTGATCATCATCGCCGCTCTGGCCTATCCCGCACTTTGGAAAGCGGCCGATTGGGATCCTGCCTTTCTTGAGGTGATGGTCACCACCCTGCAGGAAACGCCGCCCACCCCGAACCGCAAGATCCATTCGGGGGACAGCTATGCTCCATAACCCCTCGGATGATCTTGCGACGCTACCGGACTGGGCGCGCAAAGAGCGCCCTATGGCCAGCATGCTGCCCTATGTCAGCCTCGTGAATGACGTGACGATCCGCACGCGCGGCAATGCCCTGTTCCAGTGCATCCGCCTTGATGGCGTCAACAGCATGACCAGCGATGACGCGCACTTGGAGAAGATCCGCGCGCTCTTTGCAGCGATCATTGCGCAGATCGGGCCGGAGTACAGTTTCTACGTGCACAAGGTTTCAAAAGCGATCGAGACTGCTTTGCCACCGGTTCGCGAGGAAGGGTTTGCGCAAGCGCTGGACACCCGCTGGCAGGTGGCCATGGCGCAGGCGGGTCTGCGGGACAAGACACTCACGCTCACGGTGCTGAAACGCCCTCCCATGGGCGCGCGGCTGCGCCTGAAGCGTTCAGACTCGATCGCACAGTTGAAAGACCAGACAGCCAAGCAGCTGCGCAAGCTCGAGGAGGTCGTCGGTTTTCTGCTCTCGTCTTTCGCAGAGATGAGCCCGCGCCTTCTTGGAGCTGAAAGCGGCGAATTACTCGGGTTCCTCGGGGCACTCAATATTGGCCAAGAGCGACCGCTCTTCGCGAAATCCCGCTTTGGCGTCATTGCCGATGATGTGGCCAATACGCGTGTCACGTTTCAGGGGCGCGGCTTTGCGCTCGACGACGGGACAGCGGGAAAGCGGTTTGGCACCAGCTTTGCGATCAAGACCTATCCGGCCAAAACCAACTGCACCATGTTCGATGAGCTGAACCTGCCCGTCGACATGGTGGTCACACACTCCTTCACGCCGATCAACAGCAACATCATGGCCAGCCGGATCAAGCGCCAACAGCGCCTAATGAAGGCCAGCGATGACGGCGCGATTTCACTCGCCGAAGAACTGGTAGACGCGCTGGACGATCTGGAATCCAAGCGCCTCAGTTTTGGCGACCATCACATGACGGTGACGGTTTTCGCCGAGACCGAGGAAAAGCTGGAAGCCATCGCTTCCGAGGTACGCAACATCGCGGCCAGTGAAGGCGTCAATCTTGTCAATGAGAGCTTTGCAGCTCGGACGCATTATTTCGCGCAGCATCCGGGCAATGGGCAGATGCGCAGCCGCAAGGCCGCCATCACCAACACGAATTTTGCCGATCTCGCAGCGCTGCATCGCGGTCAACTGGGCAAACCCGGACACAAAGTGCCTTGGGGCAAGCCGATCACTCTCTTCCCGACGCCGGAGCGTTCGGGCTTCCTGTTCAACTACCATGAGACAGGTCAGCCGGACAAAGAGCCGACCGGTGGACACACATTGATCCTCGGTCGTCCTGGCTCCGGCAAGTCGGTGTTGTCAGCCTTCCTCATGACCCAAGCCCGGCGCTGCGACGCACGCGTGTTTGTCTTCGACTATCGCGCTGGCATGGAAATGGCCGTACGCGCCAATGGCGGGCGCTACAGCGCCATCAAGGCAGGTGAAGCCACCGGACTGAACCCGCTCCGCACAGAAATTGACGGGCGCGGGCAAGCCTGGCTTTCTGATTGGTTAGCCACGCTGCTGCATCGCTCCGACAAGCCCCTGAGCCCGGTCCAGATCAACCGCATTCAGGAAGTGGTGCGCCAGAACGCCGGAGCCAGCGATGCCGCGCTACGCAACTGGCAGGATCTGGCCTCGCTCTTTGTCGCCGGGGCGGATGAAGGGGATCTGTTTGAGCGGATACAGGAATGGACCGCAGACGGCCGATATGGCTGGATCTTCGGTCAAAGCTCTGAGGACACCTTCTCGCTCGATGGTGATGTGGTGGGATTCGACCTGACCGGGATTCTCGACAGCGAAAGCGAAAAAGAACGCATGGCGGTCCTGTCCTACCTGTTTCGGCGGGTGGAGCGTGTAATCGAGGACCGCAAGCCGACATTAATCATCATTGATGAAGCCTGGAAGGCGCTCGACAACCCGTATTTCGCAGATCGGCTCAGCAATTGGCTGGTCACGGCGCGCAAACAGAACGCCGTCGTCGTGATGATGACCCAATACGCAAGCCAGCTTGAGAAAACTCGAACTGGCAAAACAATTGTCGAGGCTGTGCCGACGCAGCTTTTGCTTCCTAACATTCGGGCCTCGGCCAGTGATTACACCATGCTGGGCCTTTCTGAGAAAGAGCTCAGTGTTTTGCTCGGCACCGGCAGCAACTCCCGTCTGGCACTGGTGCGCGATGATCAAGGCTCGGTCGTGATCGATGCCGATCTCAGCGCGCTCGGCCCTTATCTCACGATCCTTGGCGGCATGGAAAAAGGCGAAGCGCTGGTTGGCGCGGATTACCGCCAAAACCCCGATTTTTGGAGACAGATTTAATGCCTAGACTTTGCGTGCTGACCCTCACCCTTTTGACCCTGACAGCCTGCACGGAATACCGGCCATCCGAAGCTGAATGCTTCAACTCGTTTGCCGAGGTCAGCCGCAGCAATTGCAATTTCGAGCTGCTCGGGCCGATTGGTTCGCTGCATGAATAGCTTCCGTCCGCATATCTTTGCAGGTCTGGTGTCGCTCGCAGCACCAATGGCCTTTGCCCAAGGCGTTCCCACGTTTGATGCGGGTATGTTCTTGCAGCGCGAGCGCGTGCTGCAGCAAGGCGAACAAGATCTGGCGCTGCAGCGGGATCGGTTGACCAAAGAAGAAGAGCTTAAGGCGCTCGAGCAAGAACAACTCCAGGCGCTAGAAGACATTCTCGATGCCTCGACGCTTGCCAGCGGGAACTCAGGCGCACTGGTCGCAAGCCTGGAAGCTGGTTCATCACCTAAAAGCGCCGCAGACACGCTCTATGGTTCGGTCGACCCAAACCCAGGCGCAGCCCAGATGTTCGGCGATGCCTCAGGTTCGATTGAAGAGCTGATCATTCGCGCGGCTCAGGAAACGCACCACATGTCTGGCGTGCGCGCAGCGGGTCTATCGCCCAAGCAGTGGCGGTGTCTGTTGCAGGCGCTGATCTGGCAAGAAAGCCGCTTCACCATCGGCGCGCGCTCGCCTGTCGGTGCGTTCGGCCTGACCCAGATCATGCCCGGCACGGCCCAGGATCTCGGGATTTATCCGGCCTACTATGAAAACCCCTACATCCAGGTCACTGGCGGCGCGCGCTATCTGGCGCAGATGCTGGCCATGTTTGACGGCAACATCATTCACGGGCTGGCGGCCTACAATGCCGGTCCGGGCAATGTGCAACGCTACGGCGGCGTGCCCCCTTTCGCTGAGACCCAGCACTACGTTCAGGTGATCCCCGAGCGCTACAATCTCTACCTTGCCCGCGTGGGCGGCGTTGACGCGCTCGGCACCATTGATCCTGTTCTGCTCGCCAACTCGACCATGAGCCTCACCTCCTTCGGCGCAGGGGTCTATGGCGATTATTCCATGGTCTCGGTGCAAGCGGCTGCGCTTCGGGTGCAGAACATCATCACCCGCATCGGCGAAACCGACGACATTCACGCGGCCATGTCGCTCAACACCTATGCGCGGGCCGAACTCGCTCGCCTGATCGCAATTCGCACGCGCCTCAAGGCCGCCCATACCCGTCCGCTTGGCGCGGCCGAGCTGGCCATGGCGGCCGCACAGGCACGCGAACAAGACTTCATGCAATTCGATCTGGAGGCACTTCAATGATCCGTTTTCTTTCTACTGTTGCCACCTGCGCGTTGCTGGTTGCCTCACCCGTAGCTGCTCAAGGTGTCCCCACGGTCGACACGCGCAACATCGCCCAGGAAATTCGTCAACTGCAGCAGATGCTGGAGGATTTCGGGATCCAGACCGACCAGCTCGACACGCTTCTCGAGCAGCTAGACCTGGTACAACAGCAACTCGACACGCTCAACGAGACCTACGCCGCGCTGACCGGCGCGACGGATATCATTGAAATGGCCATGGGCGGTGATCTCGACGGGCTTCTCGATCAGGAATTCGGTGATCTCCTTGGCACCATCCGGCAAATCCAAAGCGGTGACTTCAGTGGCCTGATCGGCAATGCGGCCCCACAAATGGAAGGGCGCATGACGCAAGCCTTGGAGGATGCAGGGTTTGACCAAGAAACCCTCTCTGACATGGCCAGCAGCGGCAATCCGGGGGCGGAGCGCATTGCCAGCCAGGCGGGCACTGGGGCCGTGATGTCAGCTGCCGCTGAGAACAGCTATGAAGAGGCCGCGCAATCCCTCGAACGGGTCGAACAGCTGGTCTCATTGATCCCGGACATGGAAACGCTCAAGGAAGCGGTTGATCACAATACCCGCGTCACGGCCGAGCTGGCCATTGCCATGACACGCATGTGGGAGCTCGAAGCCATTCAAACCGTCGGCGCGGGCCAATCTGGCGTCGTTGATGCCGCCACGCTGGCCGAAGAGCGCCGCTATATGGAGTTCACCTTGCCAGAGCTTCGCGCGGACTGATGCCATGAACAGCGAGGCAGAAATCATCGAAGAGGAGCTCGTCTACGGCGCACGACGACGCGAGCTCATGTGGCAGAAGCTGGGGCTGACAGGCATGGCGTTTGGCATGGCAGGTTGCCTCGCCGCTGCCCTCGTTGCCCTGTTCGACGTGGACCCGCCGCCCATGATCGTGCCCTTTGATAGCGAAACCGGCATGGCCCTCCCCAATGCAATGGTTGAAGCCGTCTCACTCACGGAACGCCCCGCTATCATCGAGGCACAGGTCTACCGCTACGTCATTGATCGAGAGACATACAATCAGCTCGACAATGATGTGCGCGTGCGGCGGGTCCTGGATCAGTCGGACAGCGCAGCCGCCGCCGGGCTGCGCGCGCTTTGGACCAGCGGCCATGAGGCCTATCCGCCGGACAGCTATGGCACAGATGCCCGGCTTGATGTCGAGGTGCTTTCGATCACCCATATCAGCGCCAACCGTGCCCAGGTGCGTCTGCGCAAGCGGCTGAGCTCGCCGCGCGGCAGTCAAAACGGGCTCTTCACCGCAACTCTGATGTTTGAGTTTCGGCCCGAGAACAGCCGGTCGATCGACGACGTCTGGCAGAACCCTTTCGGCTTCACTGTCACAGAATACGCGATCCGCTCGGATCGTTTGGAGTAACCCATGCGCCGCCTGTTCCTGATCCTCGCCCTCTTTGTTCCGCTTGCTGGCACCGCCTATGCAGAAACCCAGCCGCGCCAAGGCCCCTATGATGCCCGCGTCCGGCTGGCCACCTATCAGGATGGGCAGGTCTATCGCATCCGCACCAGCCTGACCCATGTGACCAGCATTGAGTTTGGCCAGGGCGAAACCATCCGCTCGATCATTGCAGGCGATACCGAGGGCTTCCTTTTGGACGGCGTGCCCGGTGGTCAGGCTTTTGCGATCAAGCCCGTCACACGCGGCGCGCATACCAACATCACCGTCTACACCAACCGGCGCAGCTATTATTTCAACGTGACCGAAGCGAGTTCGCCGACCTTCTACGTCATCCGTTTCACCTATCCTGAGGCGGCTCCCCAGCAATCTCGAGGGGCCGCAAGCCAACCTGCAAACCACGCCTATGGCGTCAGCGCCCGATCCGAGATTACCCCACGCGAGATTTGGGATGACGGCACCTTCACCTATTTCCGCTTCGCCGCAAACGCGCCGTTGCCCGCAATCTTTCGCTGGTCGGCTGGCAATGAGCGCAGCGTGAATGCTCTCGCAAGGCCAGACGGCGTGATCCGTGTGTCAGGTGTCAGCGATCGATGGGTTCTCAGGCTCGGTGAGGATGAGATCTGCGTCCAAGAGATGAGCGAGGCAAACCCCGATGAGTGAAACAGCTGAGCTTAAGAAGCGGCTCGAAGCGCTTGAAGGAAAACCACAAAACCGAAATGCACCGCCATCTGTTGTCACGATTGCCCTAGGCATCGGAGCAATCGCAGCCCTTGGTGGTCTCTTGCTGTTGTTCTCTGGCGGCTCTGAACCCGAAAGCCTGGAAACCGCCTCACCGGATGAATTCCAAGCGGCGGGACCGGGCTTTGGTGCGCTCGAGTCCACGCCTGCACCGATTGACACTACCCCGCCGCCGGAACCAGACAGCGAAACAGAAGAGCTACGCGCGCAAATGGAAGCTATGCGGGCCGAACTTGAAGCACTGCGCAACGCGCCAGCACCTGAGGCTCCGACCGTCAATACAGACGCGCTGGATACCTTGGGCGCAGAGATCGATGCCCTGCGCAGCGAGGCGACAGCAACGCAAGCCGCTTTGCGCGAGGAGTTGGAAGAACGCGCGCGGCAAATCCAGCGTCTGCAGAACGATCTGGAGCTTGCACGCCTGGAAGCCCCGCGCACGCCCGCACCAACCGGCCCCACGGCCGAGGAACTGCGCCTTCAGGAGCTGGAACGACGGCGGCAAGCCGAACTTGACGAACTCCAAGCCCGCATCGCCAGCCCAATCATCGCCTTTGGCGGATCGGGTAACGGCAACAATGAAACCCCCGCGCAGCAGCGAAGGCTTGATGGCGAAACAGACTTCGTCCGCAATGGCGCTGAACCCGCTGAGGTAACGCAGGCCCAGTTGATTGTGAACCCGTCAAACACGGTTGTTCAGGGCACGATGATCCAGGCAGTCCTGGAGACCGCAATCGACAGCTCGCTCGCCGGTCAGGTCCGTGCGATGGTGTCTGAAGACGTCCACGCCTATGACGGATCACGAGTTCTGATACCGCGCGGCGCGCGTCTGATCGGGAGGTATCAATCCGGCCTCGACATCGCACAGCAACGCGTGACGATCGCCTGGGACCGGATCATTCTGCCCAGCAACCAGACCGTCGAAATCAGCGCCTTCGGGGGCGATGAACTGGGGCGGTCCGGCACTACCGGTTTTGTCGATAGCCGTTTTGGCACGCGGTTCGGTTCAGCCGCCCTGATATCGCTGATAGGAGCCTTGCCCGCCGTGGCAGCCCAGAACACCGAAGATGAGATTGCGTCGGACGTGCTCGAGGGCATTGGCGAAGACCTTCAGGACAGCGCGCAAAGCGTGATTGGCGAATATCTCTCTGTATCGCCCGTGATCTATGTCGATCAAGGTGCCCGTGTCACCGTGATGGTTGATCGCGATCTGGAGATTTCCTGATCATGGCGGCCAGCTATCTGCAAAGCTCGATGGACAAGATCCCCGAAGCGCGTGATCCAAAGCTGATCGAGCTTTGCATCAACCCCGACGGCACGCTGTGGGCGGAGTTTCAGGGGGATCACTTTATGCGGTCCGTCAATCGACCGCTCTCGCCCAACGAAATCAAAGACCTGGGCAATCAGATTGCTTCGGCCGCAAACACCACGCTCAGCCGGACCAAGCCCATCGTGTCGGTCAGCATCACCTACCGTGACCGCCCAATCCGCGCGCAAGTCATTCAGCCCCCCGCTGTCGATGGCGGCTATGCGATTTCTTTGCGGTTCTTTGCGGACCTACCATTGGACCAGATCAAACTGTCTTATCTCTTCGGCAAAGAACGCAACAATGAAGGTGCGCGGCGCAAGCGCAACGCCGAGCTGCGCGATGTCGTGGCCACCGGCGACATCGATGCGGCGATCAAGTTCTGCGTCACGCACAAGCTCAACATGATCGTCTCTGGTGGCACCTCGACCGGCAAGACCGTCACGGCACGTAAAATCCTCTCCTTCGTGCCCGCCGACGAGCGTATCGTCACGATCGAAGAGGCCGCTGAACTGCGTCCGACGCAGCCCAATGTCGTCACGCTGATGTCTGATCGCGACGAAGCCACACGCAGCGCTGATGTCCTGCTGACCTCCACCCTGCGAATGCGGCCGGACCGGATTGTTTTAGGCGAAGTGCGCGGCAAAGAGGCCATGACCTTCCTGGAGGCCATAAACACGGGCCATGGTGGCTCACTCACCACGCTGCATGCTGAAACCCCTCAGCTGGCCGTGCAGCGCCTCGCCATCGCCGCCCTGAAAACTGACGTGCCCATGACCTACCAGGACATGAACGACTACATCACCCGCTCGATCGATGTGATCATCCAGGCCGGTCGCTATGAAGGCACACGTGGCATCACCGAATTCTACCTGCCGATTGATCCGGCCCATTCAAAGGAAACAGCTCATGTTTGAATACAAGATTGAACAGATCAACACCGCCAAGACAAAGCCACCGAAGATCGAAGCGCAGCTGACGGCTCTTGGCCAAGACGGCTGGGAGCTGGTCTCGGTCGTGCCGGATTTTGACGGCGAGCATATCCTGAAGGCCTTCATGAAACGACGCACCGGCGCGAGCGCCTAAAGCAGACCGAGGAAGATCCGATGGGCGTCGTCACCTGGATGGTAGAGACCACCGACAATTTTCTGGAAGACGCAGCCCAAACCACCTTTGGCAACGTCGCCGGACAGCTTGGCGGCGTCATTGCGGTCGCCTCCACGCTCGCCGTGATCGGCGTCTTCCTCAACATGGTGTTTCAGTACAAATCGATGGATGGGCGAACCGCCTTTTGGTTCGCCCTCAAGCTCATGCTGATCTCTTTATTCGCAATGAACTGGGTCCAATTCAACGCGGTAGCCAGCGCCCTTATCAACGGGCTCGACCAGCTCGCGGGCGGCATGGTGGCAGGCCTTGGCGGAGGCGGCGCGGGTGCAACCTACTTTGCCGAGGCCTTCGACGATCTCATCGAGGAATTTGGCGACTACCTGAATGCCGCCGGAGACAACATGCATTGGATGGCCGGAGCCCTGATCGGAGCGATCGGCGCATTCCTACTAGGCGTCATCGGCGCGCTCTGCGGCCTGGTCCTGATCTTCGCCAAGATCATGCTGGCCTTCATGATCGGCATCGCCCCCATCATGATCGCGCTTTCGCTTTTTGATGTCAGCAAGGACTATTTCCACCGCTGGCTGTCCAGCACAGTATCCTACGCGCTCTACCCCCTCGTGATCGCAGGCGTGTTTTCCACCGTCGTCGGGATGTCGCGCTCGCTGATGACCGAACTCGGAGATCCCTCTGGCGCGAGCAACATCGGTGCACTTGTGCCCTTCTTTATGATGATGTTCCTCGCAGGCGGCATGATCATCGCCACCCCGCTGATCGTGCGCTCCATCTCAGGCAATTTCATGATGGCCGGACCGCCAAGCATTCCGGGTCCTGGCGGCTTCGCAAAAGGGTTGATTGGAACCAAGGGGTCACGGGCGCGGGCAAGGTTTGGGACCAGATCGAATGCTGAGATCGCGGGGGCTGGGATACGGCAGGCAGGTGGCGCGACCGTTTCGATGGTTCAGAGAGTTGCTGAACGGGCGAAGCGGTTGGAATAATGGTCATGGGGCAAGTTGGCCTTAGAACGCTACAGCCAGATTCCAGGGTTTTGCGCGGCAGTCTCGTCATTAGTTCAGACTAAAGTTCAGTCTGGCATGTTTACGATCGCCACCCCATCGATACAGTCTCTTGCCAACTCGACCAGATGCGCGTGGTGTGTGAAGAGGATTGCTTGTCCGTTCGCGCCGATCTCGGCACAGAGTTGCAAGGCCGCTCGTGCCCGCACATCGTCAAATGTCTCCATGATATCGTCCAGGACCATCGGCAGTGGGCCAGGGTCACGCGCAAAGCTGCGATATCCAGCAAGACGCAACGCAAAGTACAGCTGACCCATTGTGCCCGTCGACATCTGCTCCACAGGAACCGTGTTTCCATCTGGCTGAATACCGACGAGCTTTTCGCCTTCGGACTGTGTCCAGACATCAACACCGGTCCAGGCCGGGGAGGTCATGGTGACGAAAGCCTCTTCGACGTCGCGCAGCATGCTGCCGCGCCGCTCTGCCGCAAGGCGACGCAGCGCCCCTCGTGCCGCCAGCACTCCGAGTCTAGCCACAGCCGCCTGACGCGCGCCGCTCCGTAGCTCTTCCAGCAGTGTCGCTTGTTCGGTCGCGAGGTCGCTGCGGTCGGCGGCTTGAAAAGCTTCGCGATATAGACGGTCAGCTTCTCGCTGAGCATCGCGGGCGGCGTCCCGGGTGAGCTGTGCGTCTTGCTGCGCCTGTTCCAGCTCTGTCGGGCGCGTGGCGTCAGGCATCCGATCTAGTTCCTCGGCGAAAAGATCGGCATCGACTCCTTCTCGGGCTTTTTGGCGTTCACGTGCCGCAATTGCCTTTTCCGCTCGAAGACGATCACGTTCAACCAACTTTGCAACACGATCGCGAGGCATCAAGTCCTGACGTCCTTGCCCTTCGAAACAAGATTCTAGGTGGGCGTTCGCGTCCTGAAGCTCCGTCTCTTCGCTACGTTTGAAACGGTCAAGTTCATCCCGTCGCAGAACCGCCTCTTCCCGTTTTTCGTCTGCCCGCACGGCCAAAGCTTGACGCGAGCGAGCGCGGTCGATGATCTGGACAGGATCTGCATCGTTTTCAGGATCCCCCAGAATTCGGATCAAGCGCTCTGCGCTATCTGCCAGCGCAGCGATCGCTTGCTCCAAGGCCCCAATCCGCATTGAGAGCTTTCTATGCTCTCCATAAAGCTGCTGCAGGCTCCGAAGGTGCGGCAAAGCGGCTCGAATACCATCAAGCGAACAATCCGGCAACGGCAACGCAACAGTTAACTGTTCAAGCTTATTCAAAGCGAAGTCGAGATCGTCGCTCGCTTGCTCAGCCTTTTTTTCCAACTCAGCAATGGTCTTCTTGCCATCCTGCCATTTGGCCCAAGCCTCGCGATCGCTTTTTTCCAACGTGAGCGCTCTCTGAATTTGAGTGGGCAGATCACCTTGCGCGGGATCATACCCAAGGGGACGCGCCGCTCCAGTCAATGCATCGTAAGCCTCCGCTTGTTGCAAAAGACGGTCTTTCAACGCTCTTTCAGCATTGGAAACATCGGCCGCGGCTTCGGCCGCCGTCGTCAGAGCTTGTTGGCGAGCGTTGAAGGCCGAAGGGGGCGTGCCTGCTTCAAACCCCAGTGCCAGCGCCAATCTTGAACAGCTTTCTGACAAGCGGTCATGTCTCGCAATCAAGTCGTCTTGACGGTTCTTTGCAGTTTCATGCCGGGCTTCAGCGCTCCGCACCTTCCCCTGTGCGGCCAACAGCCGCTGCCGAGCCTCAGCCCCCGTAAGGTAATGAGCTCGGGCGCTGTCATCAGCGTACATCGCCTCCTCGAACTGGTCAGCCGTCTCACTTGTCAGATCGCCCCGATGCTGCTGCCATTCGATATCACGCTGACGCCGCGTCTCTTCGGTCTTGACGATGTCAACGGCGTCAGGTGCGGCCTCTTGCGTCGTTAGATCTGCCCGCGCCTCCACCAACTCGGCTACACGGGCCTCGAGGTCTTTCCGGGCCGACGCAAGATCGGCAGTTAGGGTTGCCCAATCCTGACTGACTTCTTCGAGCGTTTCTCGCGCAGGTAAGCCTGCTGCAACAAGGTCCATCCAAGACTGCGGCAGACCAGCTGCGACCTTGGTCAGGCGCGCCAAAGTTTGGCCATGAGCAACTTCGAAAGCGGACACATCCGCTACGGTTTTCCATTTTTCGAAGGCGAGTCTCAGAGCCGTCAAATCTTGCGGCTCACAGGGCGCTTTGCCATGTTGGACGAGAGCGACTTCAGCGGCCTCCTTTGCAGCACTGGCTGAAAGACTGGCCGTCAAGCACTCCTGCACTGCGGTGGCGATGTCTTCCAAATCATTTGCCTCTAAGGTGATTGTGGACGGCGGCGCATCCGGCACCTCGAGGAGAACCAATACTTTGTCTATTTGCTCTCCGAGGTTGTCCAAGTCTTCGCGGCGACGGTCGAGGTCAGCCTTCGCGGTGCTCGCGCGCCCCAAAAGCGGTGCACCATCAAAAGTTAGTTGATCAAGCCGTTCCAACTCTGCCTTCAAAGGCTGAGCCAAGTTGTCGATTGGGTGGTCATCGATGATCTGATCTAGTTTGACGATTTCTTCTTCCGCTTCAGTGACTCGGATCGACTGAGCCGCGATTTTCTCGACCAGGCCAGCGACACGCTCTGCCGCATCGGGGGCAAGGTCGGGACCGCCGGGAAAATCGGCCAAGGCTTCAGTCAGTTGCCCCATCTTCTCGGTCCGAACATACCATAACTCCGCAGCCTTCGACGCTGCTTGTCGTTGATAAACTTGTCGAAGCTCAGCATCGGCAGTTTCGAAATCGGCTACTGTCCGGTCACGATCTTGGCGAAGTTTGCACTCTCGCTCAGTCGTCAAGTGATCAGCACGCAATTCGCGACCAATCTCTTTGACGCGATCACTGCCGGTCTTCAATACCGTACCCCGACCACGTTTCTTGTAGAATTTGTCTGCTCGCTCGGCCAAGGAATCCAGAGTTTGAGCCATCCCTGTCAGACCGGAGAGACCTGCATGCAGGAGTTGGCCAAGGTCACCCTGCGCTCCGGCAATTCGCTCGCCGCCCTCTCGCAGACCTTTCTCATTGAGTGAAAACCGTTCCTCATAGGTGTCTCGAGTCAGGCCGTGCAGAGCTCCAGACAAAATCGCCTCGTTGATAGGGCGTTCGTTCGAGTCCAGCAGTGATTGGGTTCTCTTGCTGTTGCGACGCAATACGGTGGTTCCACGTTCAGGCAGATCAAGTTCAGCACCCACCACAAGATCACTTCGATCGAACCGGAAAGCGTAGGGATGGGCCCCGCCTTTGAAACCGAAAAGCAATTCCAGAAAACCATTGAAAGCGGTAGACTTGCCTGCCTCGTTCTGTCCGAAAACCACCGTTACATCAGGCTTCCCATCGGCCGGTTTTGGAAAACAAATATCGGCATCTTTAAAGCGCCCATAACGGATAAGATCCAACCGGTTCAATCTCATTGGGAAATATCCGCATGCAGATTTAGAGAGACTTCCGCAATCGCTTCTTCGAGAAGTGCGTCCAATCTGTCCTCAGCAAACTCGTCTGTGATTTCTGACGGCATAGCTAGACGCAGTTCTTCGAGCTGTTGGAGAGCGGCCTGTCGAAAACCATCTTCGGTCAATTCCTCCTGCATCAAGCGAACCAAATCATCAGTCTCGGCACTGGATTGGCTGACCGGCGGTGCCGATTTAACCTTGTCGAGGAATACGCCATTAATACTGTCTAGGACTTCTGACGCCAGTTCTGTAACAAGCTCAGTACCGTATCGATCCGAAGTAGTGCTAAGTCGCACAGCTATATCGCGCCCTAGCGATTGCGCGGTCATCAAGCCGTCGCGCAATTTTCTAAGTACCTCTTGTTGGTCAGAACATGCGCTTAGGTCTAGAGAGCATTCAGAAAAGCCAAGTCGCCCAACCGTTCGGCGTTCAAATTCCGGGACCCCATCCCCCATCGAAACCAAGGTCACAGTTCCCCCGTGACGCTCGCCAAAATGACGCGGTTGCGGGATACCAGGCATAACCGCCAGAACCGATCCATCAACTCGCTCAAACGGTGCGTGAATGTGCCCGAGACACCAAAGATCGAAACCGTGCCCCATCAGGTCCTGTTCAGCGCAAGGCGCATAGGGATCATGACCTGGGGCACCATCTAGCGAGGTGTGCATAAGACCAATATTTCGTTTTCCCGGAACTGGAACTGGGTAGTCCGGTAGGAAGCTCTTTGCCACATGCGCCGTATCGAAAGACAGGCCATGGAACGCAGCATTACCGATTTCGACGGTAGGAGCGTCTTTGTGCAAAAGATGGATGTTTGGCCCCAAGTCTCCATGAGCATTGTGATCCAAAAGCGCGTCGTGGTTGCCCCGGATCAGTACCGTAGGCACCCCAGCTTCTGCGGCGCGCGCCAGCTGAGTTATCAGGAAAGCACGGGACTTAAGATCCGGGTAACCATTGTCAAAAATGTCACCCGCAAGCACAAACGCATCGACCTGTTCCGATACCGCCAGATCAACGATCTCGACAAAGGCATCACGGCTGGCCTGCTTCAAGCGATCTCCGAGGTCGGGATTGCGCAGTGCTACAGATCTTATGGGTGATCCGAGGTGAGTGTCAGCTGAAACTAGTAGGCGCATAATTGTTCTGTCCGTATTCCGCGAATGGTGCGGCTCTTACCCCGATGCAACAGTTTCGCAGTTGGCCTGAAATCGTAGTGCCTCCCTCGCAAATAGGGGTAAGACCATCCAACTTTTCGAGATCGATCCAAATCAACTTTCCGCACCCGTAAGAGCCTTGTAGTGCACTGGTGCAACGGTTTGGATCATCTCTAAGAGGTGCTTAATATTTGTCTGAGTTTCTCCAACCAATGCTGGGTCAAGGCCCGACATCGTCGGGTGTGATAAGTCATTGGTATACTTATACAAAGATGACTTGATCTGCTCATCATAGTCAAGATTCTCCAGCTTCTTGAAAAAAGATTTTCCGGTAGAATGCTGGTCTAGAAAGGTCTCGAGCACTTTTCTTGCTATGTTTGGGATTGGATAAGACTGAGCAATCGTCCCATCTGAAACAAATTCCGCAAGAGTTCTAAACAGATATATATATTCGTTTCGGTTTTCTATGAGAACTTTATCCAACGGCTTAAGGTCGGTCTCTCTGGCACCAGGACTGGTATTGGTGCAGTGCAGCATCCAATACGACTTATCTTTCTGATTTCCATAGGTAAACCATCCTAGAAGAAGCTTTAGGAACTCAAAATTGTGTGTCAAAAGAAAGACTTGCCGCGCATCTTTCACTGCACTCTTCAAATAGGAAAAGGCCTGATAAACTGAACTGGAGTCTAGGCTGGAGATCGGATCGTCGATCACAACAATCCCATCTTCAAGGTCAAAATCTTGGTCATTCAAGCCGACAACGAAATACAGGAAGGTGATGGCTGTTTTCTCGCCTTCACTTAGCCTCTTTGCCGCTCGGCCAAAACGCATTACTCGATAACCCTCTCCTTCAGGTTCAAATCTTAGATCATCACGGCCCAAAAAAGAGGCCAGTTTCTGAGACAAGTCAGCGGCAGCTTGATGGGAGTTAGATATTCTAGCTCGGTTGTCTTTAATGCGTGTCTCTAGATCTTTAGTACCCAGAGTGCTGTGCTTCGCATCACCGTCAATGCACGCCTTAATCTCGCCATCCAAGACACTGATTTCATCTGAAACATCTTGAACATCTTGTTGGATCGCCGACAAGAAATGTGTTTCGATCTTCGAAAAATTACTGTCGAGCCGATTCTGGTAATCATCAGTTTCTGCATTGTGGCGTCTGATAAGTGTGTTGAGTGCTTCTACTGCCGCATCCCAGGTTGAACTGCTGAGTGCGGAAATCATCACCTCATAGCTCTCTGTACGCCTAGTGAGCTTGTCCTTAAGCGCTTCATCCATTTCTTTCAGGTTTGACAGTATCTGGGCTTGTTCTTCGGAAAGGACCTTTGAATTCTTTGAGAATTCTTCCTGAAGTTCAGGGTAAAGATTTTTTTCACTCAAGCCTTTAATACGTTCAATTTTGTCTCTGGCTGTACGAACTGAGGAAATCGCACTCTCGATCTCTAACTTTAGTTTACTATCAGATTCGTTGAAGTGTGCAGCTAACTCCGCTTCACGGTCCTCGGGGATTTTTTGCAGGCAGTACTCGCAAATCTGGTCATCTTTCCTATCGTGAAGATCTCTCCCACGCTCGACCCAATCCGCCAATTCGGGATTGGTTTTTATGCGCTCTATTGCAGCAGATGTTGCACTTTTTCGCCCGAGGTTTAAGATTACGTCTCTCAGCAGTTTTAGCGCCTCAAAGAGAGTTTGCTCACCTTTATGAGTTTCCATTTTAACAGTTGGAAATTCATCCAAACGGTCTAGAGCAGTCTGTTTCATTTCCGCAGACGTGACGGCCAACTCATCGATGGAAAGCTGCTTGGCACTGGACATTTCACCATAGGCTTTTTCGGCGTTTCGTTTGTTATAAGTCCTAGTGACGGCCCCTTTGGAGGCTTCGGTAATTTTTGGGGCCACATCGGTGAAGAGCTTCCCCTTCTTTTTTACCAACTTATCTCTTTCAGACGACTTTTCCTCAAGCTGCTGTTTCAGCAAGGCAAGCTGAGCTTCGTCAGACTTCACAGTCTCAGCAAGCGCCTTATTTTCTTCACCTATGACATATATTGGATTCAGCGTGCCTTCGAGTTTGCCAATGTTGGCATCCACATACTCCGCATTGAATACTCTTATCTTGCGCGAATAGGGGGCTCCCTGTTGAAAATCTCCATCTTCGGTCTTGATCTTGTACTTGAGGTTGGGGAAACCTTCCGCTTGTCCCGTGTTCAAGTCTGCAAAAAAACGGGACAGTGTCGTCTTTCCCGAGCCGTTGAGCCCGTAGATCAAGTTAAATCGCTTAAAGGGTTCCATCCCCGCAGGCTTTTTGTAGTTTGAAAAAACGCCAAGATTTTCAATCTTTAAGAAGTGTTGGATCATGTAAATTTCCAAATACTCAAATTTTACAATGAAGTTCATTGCCACCTCTCACTATGTGTCAGAGGCCAGTGAACTGGCAACCGAAAACTCGCGCCAAAATTGTACCCCCATCCATCAACCGCAACCCCGAGAGAGTGTCTTCGATGACTTAAGACGCCATAGCTCACCAAACTGACTGTACATCGAGCCTGAGAGTTTCTGTGCAAAAAACCTCCCTGTCAAACTACCGGAACGCATCTTCCAAAAAACGATCCACCCTTTCTGTTCCAGACCGATAATCATCCAGACTAGGTTCATCGCTGGACTGCACGCCCTGCCCGTAAGACGCCAGTTTTTCGATCTCTTCGCGCCGTTCCCCACCAACTTTTGATACCTCAGCAGCAACCACCTTAGGCATCTCAAGCGCGCCAATCTTAGCCTCCAGCGCCTTGATCTGCCCTTGTAGGCCGCGCATCTGGTCACCCGCTGAGGGAAATGGCAGATCGCCTGTCTGCTTGTCGAAGATCTGCTTAAAGAACCGGTCTTCATAGTATTTGATCCGTTTGGCTCGCACGGGCATTTGCGCGTCGACCACCAGAACGATGTCATCAAGATCCATGCGCCGCGCCTCATCCTCAGGTAGCAGCGCGGTCTCTTCGGTCCGTTCAGACATACTGCGACCGGCGAAGGGGTTGCGACCGACCGAGCGCGAGCGGGTCACAACGCGCTTGGTGGTTTTGCCGACGGCTTTGCTAAGCTCTTCGATGGTCTTCTCATCCGAGGGCGTCAGATAGAGCTTGATGCCCGCGTTACCCTGCAAGGCGCGGCGGGCGTTTTCACCATAGATCTCGTCAAGTGCCGGGATTGTCTGTGTGACGATCGCAAGATTGGCTCGGTACGATCGCAGGGTTTCAATGCTGTCCAGAACGATCGGCATTTTGCCCAGGCGGTTGAACTCATCGAGCATGATCATCACCGGCCAGGGTTCGTCCTTGCCGGGTTCATGATCCTGAAGCGATGCCAGTAAATCCGAGAAGAACAAGCGGATCAACGGCGCGAGCGGTTTTACCATCAGCGGTTCGACCACAAGATAAACCGAAAACGGCGACTTTCGGATGTCGCGGAAATCGAAGTCTGACGTTGCGGTCGCACGGTCGATGGCGGGGTTTGACCACTGCTTCAGGCCGGACGTCATCAAGAGCGACAGATAAGAGGTGAGCGTGTCGTTGTTGGTCGAGGCCATGCGCATGAAGATTAGCTTGGCAGCGGGATTGACCACTTCGTCGGCGCGGCGGCGATATTCCTTCTGCTTGTCCCCGCCAGATGCGGTGATGCGATAGATCTCGCCCAAGGTCGGCCGCTTGCGCTCGAACGCCAAAAGCCCCGCCGCCACGAATAGATCGACACCGCCATCAAGGAGTCCCTGAACCCGGTCGTTATCTGCTTGCAGGAACAAAGAGGCCAGGAGTTGCAGCTCCATCTGCTGACGGTCGACATTTTCGAGCGCCGATATGCGCAACAAAGGATTGTAGCGGTGCGAGCGGCCATCCTTCCAATCTGTTGGCGCGAACCGGAACACCTTGTAACCCTGCGCAGCCCTGTGGCGGGCGGTTGCCTCGAAGTTTTCACCCTTCACGTCCAGCACAACCGCGCTGCCCCGATAGGTCAGAAGGTTTGGGATGACGAAACCCGTCGTCTTGCCGCGTCCGGTCGGGGCCACGATCAAAGCATGGGGGAATACCTTGGACATCACGAAGGGTTTGCGACTCTTAGGCTTACCCATTTTGCCGAGGACAAAGCCGTGGCCGGGCTTTCCGAAAAAGCCGTTCCGCTTCATCTCGGACATCTGCTGCCAGTGGGTTTCCCCAAATTTGGTCAGCGCATCGTTCATCAACACCGCACTGAGCAAAACACCGGCACTAGTGCTGATCCCCACGATCAAGTGAACAATCTGCATATCGGCCGGATGGGTCATTCGGAGAACCCCATAGCTGCGCGCCAACATCAGGAAATCGATATCCGCCCCGCCCCCGAACCAGCGGAATGTCAGAAAGGCCGACGCCAGAACATACCCCAGCACCGCGCCGAGAAGAGCAAAGCTCATGACGCCGAGTGCGATCCGCGCCTTACCCATGCGTCACGCCCTTTTCGCCGTCGGCATCGACATGCCGCTCGCGTTGAACATCAATTTCTTCATTGGCGATCTCGTCTAGGACATGCTCCATCGCCACACTGTTCGCCAGAGCGGCATCGCTCTGCAGATAGGCCTTAGCCGCATAGAGCCGGTCCAAACGGTCTTCGATATGTTCCTCCAGCGCGGTCTCATCGCCAATTGCCAAGTCCGGGGTATTTTCTTCACCGGCCAGATCCTCCAGTTCGGCCCTCAAAGTCTCGCGCTCCAGATCGTTTCGGAATGGATCTGCGGTCGGATCATCTCTCAAACGGCTCAGGATGTCAGAGGTGGTCGGCGGCAACCCGTCGACTATGGCTTCCTCCCGGTCGGCCTCCACCGCTCCACTGTCCTTGAGAACTTCAGCATTGGCCAACATCCGGCCCAGATCACTGTGCACCTGGTCAAGGCGGTCGATCGCTTTCTCAAGCTCATCGGCGCGTGACAGGTCAAAGCCATCCTTCTCGGCAATTGCCTTCAAATCCTGTCCAAGCCATTGCCGCTCGAGCGCGGCATTGCCCGCGCCGATTTCGACCCGACGCGCTACATCCTGCGCGTCAATGCCGGTGCCTTTCAAAGCCTGTTCAAGACGTTCGGTAAGAGCTGTATCCCGCAATGCACTTTGGGCGTCGGCCTGAATGTTCGCGGCCGAATAGATCCCGCTCTTGGAGGCATCTTCGAGCAAGGTGTGGGACTGCGCTCCCATTGGGCTGAGATGTGACAAAGAGCGATAGATGTCGTTCAGCTCATGCTCGAACGCCGCGCGCCGCTCTACTGGGGCGTCCGCCACAATGCGTTCGGCCTGGTTGATCTTGTCGTGAAAGGCATCCACGACCTCGTCAAAGGAATGCTGTTCTTCGGCCATGCCATATACCTTTCCATCTGCTTCAATCGGTTTGCCCTGCGCCAAAAGCGTCGCAGCCTTGTCCAAGGCTGCTGCGATGTCATGCTGGTTCTCGCGCGAGGCCTCGGCAGCCAGGCCGCGATAAAGCCGCGCGTTCTGGGCGACTTCAGCCAATGCACGGTCAAGCTCTGCCCCCACGCGCTCTCGCTCGGTCGGCTTCTGCCCCGTAGCTTCTGCACGACGTTGGTCCACGTCGCTTGGCATCTTCGTCGTGATGCCTCGCTCAAGCTTTCGGGTCGCCTCGAGCCTCAGCCCATAGCGGTCCGACACCTCAACCATCGCCTCGCGAAAACTGTCGTAGTTGAAGTGGTGCCCTTCTTTCAAAAAGAAGAATTCACCGTCCTTGCTGCGCCGGTTCAGTACGATATGGGCATGCGGGTGATCCCGGTCCTCATGCACGGCGGCGATATAGTCAAAGTGGCTGCCTTCGCCCTGAAAGAACCGCTCACAGATCTCGCGCGTGATCTCGGCAACATCCTCGCCGCGCGTGCCAATTGGGAAGGCCATCAAGAGGTGCGAGGTCTGCCCCAGTTTGGGATGGAACCCCTCATTCCACTGTGCGGAAAACCGGCGCGTGACCTGCTCGATCTCTTTCACGGACAAGACGCTTTGGCCGTCATAGGTGCCACGGCTGTCGATGATGAAGCTCGACTTGGTGGTTAGATACTCCAGCTGGTTACGCAGCTGAGTTTTGTTGTGCGTTCCGCCGTCGCGAATGGCTTTGAAGATCGCGGGGGAATGCCCCATGGCGGCGCGCGCCATCTGCTTTGCACGGGCACGCGGAACGCTGCCGCGAATGCGGCTCCAGTCTCGATCAAAGAAGGCCTCCTGTGCGGCCGCAACGGCGTTACTCCGGGCCATCGGCAAAACCCCTCAGAACGCGCGCAACCTCGCCGGACAGCGCGCTGCGTCGGCGCTGCGCCATGTCCTGAACCTGGTCTGCGATGTCGAAGATCAGCCCGGCCAAGGCGCGCACTTGGCCATGGGCAGAATTGCCATAAGGCGGCGTCTTACCCTGGCGCTTTGCCTCGTTCAGGCGCTGCGCAATTTGGTTGATGTTGTTGCCGGTGCGATTGAGCGAGGCCGATAGCCCCTGCATCTGATTGGCCAGTTCATCGTCGGGGACAAAGAGATCGTTTGAGGCATGGATCAACCGCCGCAGCCCCTCCGCCCGGCTGGTGATATCATGCCGTGTCAGCACCGCATCGAAGCCCGCAAGCTCCTTTGGCGTCAGCCGGACATTCACCAGTTCGGAGCGCACGCGCGCGTCGAGTTTGCGGCTTTGATCGGCCTTCAACGTGTAGAAGATGCTGCGGGTCGTGACGCCGAATTCGCGGGCCAGATCCTCGATCGGCACCCCTTCGGCACGCTTGCGCACGATGGCAAAACGCTGTTTCTGCGTCAGTCGCTTGTGCCGTGGTGTGCGCGGTCGGCCCATGTGAAGTAATCACCCCTATTTCTTGCCAGCATCATACAGGCAGCTCTGTTATGGCATTTCGCCATAATTGATTCAATATTATAATATTGTATCAACTGCCTGTATTCCGTTTGGAGCAGCCATAAGCTGCGACCGCCGGGCAAAGCCCGGCCACATGCGCAAGGCATGGCACCACTAGTCGTGGTTCCACGCCTCAGCATCGCCAAGCAATTGCAGCGCTATTGCGCGGGCCGCGCCTTCGGCGCTGGTATAGGTTTGATGGTCGGGCAGCTCGTGTAGATCAAAGGGCTGTTGCGGGTCGTCCGATGCCTCAACTCGGACATAGATCGCCCAGCCATCGATCAGTGCTGGATCATCACAATACTCCTACCCGCCATCGGGCACTTTCAGTTTGACTTGCTTTGTGCAATATGCTTTTAGCTAAATGCATATTGCACAGGAAAGATATCATGGCTGTCAACACAACATTGGCTTCAATCAGCGAGGCACTCGAAAAATCACCGCGCAACGGGTACGTGGCCGAGCTGCATCTTCAAGTTATCAAGCACCACAATGTTCTTCAGAACGTGACAGGGAAAGAGTTCTGCGAAGGACTGGGGATCGGAACGTCCTTCGGCACAGAGTTTGCCAAGATGAAAAAGATTGCCCCTCGCCTAATTCAAGCGGGATTGGACGTAGCCAAACTCTGACCCAGTGAACGCGGCTGCCCGCGTCCACTGCTGCTTTGATGTCTTCCAAGGTCATCGCAACGCCTCCTCAAGGATTGCGAGAGCCCCAAGACAATCGTCGATATAGGGCTGCTCCTCGCCGTCCAGATCGTTCAGTTCCAGCCGGCTCAACACCGCGTAAAGCGTGGCGCGCGCCTCACGGGCGGCGCTTCGCAAGCTGACGGTATCTTCCAAACGCGCCGTCGCAAAATCATCGCTGTGATAGTCGGGAGTCATGCTGCCACCTCCTTGCTTTGACCTGCTGCTTGCAAAGCAAAGTCTGTGGCTTTCTGCGCTTCAGATGCCGCACGAAAAACCGCCCGTTTGTCCTCTTTGAGCGCTTTCAACCACCCTTCAACGTAGGCGGCGCTTTGGTCGAATTCCGGCGCGACGCCAATCTGAGCACCAAGAAAACAAGCGCCAATTTCTGCGACCAGTTCTTCAAAGGCATAGGCTTCACGATTTGCAAACTTCTTGATCCGCTCCAGCCGCTTTTCGCTGCCGGTCCAATGGGCCTTATGCCGATGTCGGCATAAGGCCCATAATGCCGAGGTTCGGATTATGCCGCGCCGTTCCTCATAACCTGTTGTT
>NZ_CYSB01000007.1 GCF_001458255.1 Thalassovita autumnalis | reverse complement strand
ATGGAACTGGCGCCCCGAAAAAGCCTGAAACCGCCCCGATACCGGACGGATACGCAGCACCCAAGAAATCTTCGACACATGAGATCGACCAGATTCAGCAGGCCAAAGTTGCGCGGTTTGATGCCCAGCTCACCCAGCTTCAAACGTTGAATGCCCAAAAAGCAAAACGGATCGAAGATCTGCAAGGCGAAGTCCTCGCTCAATCAGCGCTGCTGGAAGTGAAAAGCAAAGAGCTGGAGCAGCAAACAAACAACTTCAGTCAACAGCAAACCTATGTTGCTGATTTGGAACGTTTGGTGGACGATCACGAAGGGCAAATCGCTCTACTGACCGAAAGCAAGGAAACCCTTGCTCAAGACCTGAAAGACCAGCAGCAATCCGCGTCAAACGCTGCGGAGGCTGCTAAGTTAGAACATGCACGCCTGCTCCGTACCGAAGCTCTGCTGCGGCGTCAACTGAAAGGTCAGTTGGAGGAGTTGAGGCTCCTGCATTCGACGCAAGATCAAAACCGAGAGCACATTCGCAACTTAGAAGGTGAAGTGGCGCATATAATGGGGTCTCACTCCATGAAAATCACGGCCCCCTTGCGGGCATTGCGCCGCTTTTTGGGTCGAGGATAAATTATGCCGCTGTCTCTTTGGTCCCGCACACTCAAATCCCTCAGCGACGCCGCCCCGATTGGCGCAATTGTGCACCTAGGGGCTGGTGAGGGCCGTCTCGTACCGGATTTCCTAAACGCGGGCGCTCGACACATTGTGCTGCAGGAACCAAACAGGGCTTTTCACACGGCGCTCAAACGCCTCAGCGAAGATGAACCCACAATAGAGCTGCTTGAAAGCGCGCTTTCCACAGCAAGTGGGCAGCAACCCTTTATGAGTTTCAATGTCGCCCGACAGTCCAGCCTGCGGCAACCCACGCAGCTGTTGGCGCTTTATCCGGCACTCAAAGAGGTCCGCAAAACGGTTCTGGAAACGGTCACGCTGGATCAGATGCTTCAGTCCGTCGCAATGGACGCGGACCTTGAGCACATCTTGATCATCGATTGTCCGGGCGAAGAAAAAACAGCCGTAGACCAACTGGCAGATCTGCCGCCGGCAAAGGCATTTTCGCATGTATTCCTGCGGGCCGGGTGCCTGCCGCTGTATCACGGAAGCCTTGGTGTCGATGCGCTTGCCGAACAGTTGAAGACCCAAGGATTTGAGATCAAAGGGGAAAGCCACGCAGATGCGGATTTCACCCATTTGGTCTTAACCAAGCCTCGCGTGGCACCAGAGCAAACCAATGACGGTGAAACCGCCGAAGGCGAAGACCCGCGTGTCGCTGAAATACGCGATCTGCATCGCAGATTGGATCAGAGTGAGCGTTTGGCGGAACGTCTGCACGCCGATCTCGAAGACCTCCGGGACCGCTATGGTGAATTGCTGAAGCACAGTGAAAATCAGGCAGACCTGCTGGGCCAGCTGGCCGGACGGCTGGGCGCGAAAGAGCCGGAGTGATGACCGAGTTGACGCCGCCTGCCCCAACTACGCCAGCCAATATCGCTGCGGATGAGCGCCCCATGGATTGGGCGCGGAGGGCGCTGCAAGTTGCCGGGGTAAAACCCGCCGCACCCTCGGATCTGCCGGCTCTGTCCCAACTGCTGGAGCAGGCTGCCGCCCTATCGGAACCGACCGCCGCAGATCCCATTCGAACCGTGCATCACCTGGCCTGTACGGGCGGCACGTTGATCAGCCGTTGCATCGCCGCAATGCCAAATATCCGGTTGTTGAGCGAAACAGACCCCCTTTCAACCATCAACAAACATCCGTTTGCCCCTTCTGACCTCGTTGGGTTGGTCCGGCACGGCAGCCGCTCAGCTGAACAGAGTGAGCTGGCGGATCTGTTTTTTGCAGGCTTTGAAAAACTGCGTGCGCAATCGCAGGCCACTGGCCACTATCTGGTCCTGCGAGAACACAATCACAGCCTATTCCATACCGGCAACAGCATCGCCAGACGGCCGGGCCTGCTGGACCTGGTGAGTGAACACCTGTCACCTCTTGTGAACAATGGCGCCCCAACCGCCAGGATCTTGAGCTTGGTGACGGTGCGCCACCCAATCGAATCTTACCAAAGCGTGGTTCTCAACAAGTGGCACCGGCAGTTCAAACCCTCCACTCTGGAAGAATACGCGCGGCGGTATCATGCCTTTCTAGACCGGCACGATGCCCTGCCCATGCTCCGCTATGAGAGTTTTGTGGCAGACCCGTCAACAACGATGAAGAGCGTTTGTGGCATCTTGGAGCTACCGTTTAACCCGGACTTTCAGAACCTGTTCCAACACATCAAGCTATCGGGTGACAGCGGACGCTCCGGCAATGTTATTGCGGCACGGCCAGCGCGGGTACTGGAGCCTGCACTACGGCAGGAAATGACAGACAGCCCAGCCTACATCGCACTGTGCGAACGTCTGGACTACCCAACACGCATGGATGTGGAACAGCTGTAAAGCGCGGCCCTTCTCTGCAAGCGCTCGGGACGCCAACGTAGCGCACTGTCGGTTCACGTTTCAGTAAAGCAAATACCTCAGTTTCGGTGATCACCAGATCTGCCAGTTTCGGAGGCCGCATGTCCAACACCCCTACCCTTGCTTTGCCCTTTGTGATGCCCGCTCAGGCACAGAAACATGTCACGGTGAATGAGAGCTTGCTGGCGCTGGATGGGCTGGTTCAGCTGCGCATTGATGGTCTGGCGCATGTGGTGCCGCCTGCGGTGCCAGAGGATGGTGCTTTTTACGGCGTTGGGCCGGGCCCCAGCGATGGTTTTGCCGGCCAGGATGGTCATTTGGCGCGCTGGCTGGATGGCGGCTGGCAGTTCAGCACGCCGCAGGCGGGGCTGATTGCGCTGGATCTCAGCACGACCCGGCTGGTGGTCTGGCACGATGGCGCCTGGCACCCCCCGGCCCTGCTGCATCAACAGGAATTGGGGATTGGCACCACACCCGATGCGGTCAATCGCTTTGCCGTATCCTCTCCCGCCAGCCTGTTCAGCCATGCGGGCAGCGATCACCGGATGGTGCTGAACAAATCCACGTCTGCGGACACGACGACCCTGATGTTTCAGTCGGGCTGGTCGGGCCGGGCGGAAATGGGGTTGGCGGGATCAGACAGCTGGTCGCTGAAACTCTCGGCAGATGGTGGCAGCTGGCTGACCGCGCTTAGCGCCGATCCTGTAACCGGCCATGTGGGCATCGGCACCGCCAGCGCGTCCTGTCCGTTGGAGGTCGCCGGGCCAATGCGTTGCGGGCAAAGCAGCAGCGCCGCGCGCCCCTCTGCCAGCACATGTGGTGCTGGCGCCTGCCTTTATGACAGCGACCTCAATCAACCGATCTGGAGCGATGGCAGCCAATGGCGTGATGCCAGCGGCACGTTGGTGTAGCCGTGGCCTAGCTGCAAATACAAAGACGCCGCCCTAATATGGGCGGCGTCCGTGACAGCCCCGAGGGGTCGCTTACGCCGTTGCCGTCACATTCGTTGTGCCCGCAGCTTTCGCCTGTGCCTTCAGGCGACGCCGCTCTTCCGGGCCAAAAATCACCAGATAGAAGACCGGCGCGGCCACCAGCGTCAGGATCGAGGCAAAGGCCAGACCGCCCATGATCGTCACCGCCATGGAGACGAAGAAGGCATCGCCCAGAAGCGGCGCCATGCCGAGGATTGTGGTCGCCGCCGCCAGCACCACCGGGCGCAGACGTGAGGTCGAGGCGCGCACAATTGCCTCGCGCAGTTCAACCCCTTCGGCGCGGACCAGATCGATCTCTTCCACCAGAACGATGCCGTTCTTGATCAGCATGCCCGACAGGCTCAACAGGCCCAGCAGCGCGGTGAAGGAGAACGGGATGCCCGTGGCCAATAGGCCGATCGCCACACCATTCACCGCCATCGGCACCAGGAGCCAGATGATCAGCGGCTGACGCAGCCCGTTGAACAACAGGATCGAAATCAACACCATAATCAGGAGAGAGATCGGCAACTGGCCACCCAGGCTTTCATTCGCGTCGGCCGAGGCTTCGTATTCACCGCCCCACTCCATCGTGTAGCCGGCCGGGATCTCAATCGCCTCAACCGCAGCGCGGACCTCATTGAACACCTGCGATGCAGTCAGATCCGCCGGGATATCGGCCCCCACAGTGATGGTCGGCACCCGGTTGCGTCGGTGGATCAGGGTGTTTTGCGGCTCATAGCTGATGCCGTCAACAATCTGTTCCATCGGCACCAGAACACCGGTTGGTGTTGCCAGAATCTGATCCATCACGCTCAAGCCAGCCTCAGGCGAAGTGCGCACGATGATCGGGATCTGCCGGTCGCTTTCGCGGTAGACCCCGGCGCGCATGCCGTCGGTGGCGAAGTTGAAGATGCTGGCCACATCATCACGGCTGATCCCGGCGGTCTGTGCCCGCTCCGTCACGTAGTTTGGCCGCAGCACCAGCTCCTGCTCGCGCCAGTCGGTGCGGGGCAACAGAATGTTGGGTGAGGCCTCTTCCATGACCCGCATGGCCTGATCGGCCAGGTTGCGCAGCACCTCAGGATCTTTGCCCGAGTAGCGCACCTGCACCGGCGCGCCCCCCCCTGGACCAAAGACCAGACGCGAGGTGCGGAATTCACCATCCGGCATGGCTTCTGCGGCGAAGGCTTCCAGATCAGCCTGCAACTGCGGAATTTCATCCAGCGTATCGGTGCGGATGATCAGATGACCGTAACCGGGGTTGGAGGGTTCGCTGGCGTAGGTCAGCAGGAAGCGCGTGGCGCCCTGCCCCACAAAGGTGGAGTAATTGGTGACATCTTCACGTTCCGCCAGCCAGTCTTCAACGATCTTCATCTGTGCCGAGGTGGTGGCAATCGGCGCGCCCTGCGGCAGGGTGTAATGCGCAAAGAAGATCGGTGTGTTCGAGTTGGGGAAGAACTGCTGCTTCACCTGACCAAAGCCATAATAGCAAGCCGCCGTAACAGCAAAGAGGGCCACGATCACCAGCCAGCGCAGCCGCAAAGCCAGACGCAGTGAGGCGCCAAAGCCACGGAACAACAGACCGGAATAGGCATCAGCGGCCTCGGCATGGCCCACCTTGAAGAAGTAGTGACCCAGCAAAGGCGTCGCCGTAACAGCCAGAATCCAGGACAGCAGCAGCGAAATACCGATCACCGCAAAGAGCGAGAACAGGAACTCACCCGTTGCATCCGGGCTAAGGCCGATCCCGGCAAAGGCCATAATACCGATCACCGTCGCGCCCAAGAGTGGGATCTGCGTTTTGGCCGCAGCCTCATCCGCCGCATCCCGGCTGTTTTTGCCCCTGAGCATCGCCGTTTGCATGCCCTCCGCGACCACAATGGCGTTGTCCACCAGCATACCCATCGCGATGATCAGCGCGCCCAGCGAAATCCGCTCCATCTCGATTGAGAAAAGCGCCATGAACAACAGCGTGCCCACCACGGTCAGAAGCAAGGTCGATCCCACAACAATCGCAGCGCGTGGCCCCATGAACAGGCCCAGAACCACCACAACGATGCCCACTGACATAGCAAGGTTCACCAGAAAGTTGGTCGAGGCTTCATCCACAACAATATGCTGCTGATAGATCGGGTGCAGTTCCACACCAAAGGGAATGTCCGCCTGCAATTCGGCCAGTCGGGCATCCACCCGGTTGCCCACGGCAACGATGTTTTCGGTCGCCAGACCGGCCACACCAAGGGTGAAGGCCTCCACCCCGTCGTGACGGATGATCGCCGCCGGATCGTTCTGACGGCCGCGATGCACATGGGCGATGTCGATCAGGTTCAACACCTCACCGCTGACCCCCAGCGTCAGCCCGGCAATGTCATCCACACTGTTGCTGCCGGTCGGGGTTTCGATCCGCACCTTGATGTCATTCTGGCGCAACGACCCTGCCGGCGCGATGGAGTTGGAATTGGCGATCTCATTCAGGATCACTTGCGGCGAGATGTTCTGATGCGCCATCAGCGCCAGATCCGGCTCCACAAAGATGGCCTCATCCGGCAGGCCCTGAACCTCCACATCTGCGACGCCTTCGACCGCGAGCAATTCACGCCGCAGGAACCGTGACAGATTGTATTTTTCCGCATCAGTATAGCCTTCAGCGGTCACCGCAAAGAAGATGCCGAACACATCGCCAAAGGAATCGTTCACGCTGGGCTGGGTCGCGCCCTGTGGCAGGCGACCACTGGCATCAGCCACTTTGTTGCGCAGCTCAGTCCAGATCGCCGGCAATTCGGTGCCGTCATAGGTCGAGCGGATTTCCACATCGATCCGCGACACGCCGGGACGGTTGGTCGAGGTGATGCGATCCACCGCCCCCATGCCCTGAATCGCCGCTTCCAGTGGTTCGGTCACTTCGGTCATCACCTGTTCGGCGCTGGCGCCGGGATACTGCGTGACCACAACTGCGGTTTTGATGGTGAAGGCCGGGTCTTCAAGACGACCCAGCGAGAAGAAGCCCCAGATGCCGCCAAACAGGCAGATCAGCATGATCAGCCATGTGGTGACCGGGGTGTTGATAGAGGCGCGTGCAATGTTCATGACGGCCCCCTTAATCTACAAAACCGATGAAGCGGCGTACCGTCTGGCCATTGCTCAACGCATTGGCACCGGTCATGGCGATCTCTTCCCCCAGTTCCAGACCATCCAGCACCTGAAACTTGCCGTCACGGTCGGCTTCGATGGTGATTTTGCGTTCGCTCACAGTGCCTTGGTTGCCGGTTGTCGGGGTGAAGACCATCACATGGGTGCTGCCATCATTGGCAATGCGCAGCGCGGTGCTGGGGACCAGCGGCAGACCCTCTTCCTGCAGGATGGTCGCCAAAACAGTAACCGAAGATCCGGGCAGAACATTCAGGCCTTCGGGCTGATCCAACCCCAGCGTCAGCTGGAAGGTCTGACCAACGGTCGAGGCCTCAGCAACAAATTCGCGGATCTCCAGCGGGTAGAGCGCATCCCCGACCGGGAACCGCGCCATCAGCTGCACATCGGTGCTGCTGCCGGCGCGCTGGAACAGAACCTCAGGCACGTCAATTTCGATGCGCAGGTCTGACATATCATGCAGGCGCACAATGGCGTTGCCCGCCCCGACCGTGGTGAAATTCGCCACGTTGCGGCTGGCCACCAGCGCATCAAACGGCGCGTGCAGCGTGGCGTGTTCCAGCGAATACTCCGCGTTGCGCAGTGCGATCTTGGCCAGACCAAACTGGGTTTCGGCGTCATCTGCGGCCACCCGCGACACAGCGGTGCCGGTCAGCTGATTGAAACGATCCAGCGTCCGTTTTGCCTGTTCAAACTGCAGTTCAGCCTGATCCAGTTGCAGTTGAAACGGCTCCTGATCCAGATGTGCGATCAGCCCACCCTTGGGCACGATCTGCCCCTCAATCACCGGGAACTCAACGATCTGCCCGGCCACCTGAAAGGCCAGATCCACTGTTTCCTTAGCCGCCACCTGACCAAAAAAGGTCCGCGTCACGCCTGCGCTGCTGGCCTCGACGGTCATCAGCTTCACAGGGCGCACCACCTCAACCGGGGTTTCGGCATCCGCCTCCTGAGCCTGCGCTGCCAAGGGTAGCGCAGCCGTTAAAGCCACAGCAGCCGCGATGGCCGAGGTTTTCAGCCGAAATTCGCGCAGAGCATGAGGGGGAAACATCTTCATTTGCGACTCCTGTCCAAGAGCGTTTCGTGAATATTTTTGCGGGCCTTATCCATCAATCTGGCAAAGGCTTCGGTGTCTTCTGAGTCAAAACCGGTCACGGCGTGGAAAATCTCACTGGCTTTCTCAACCAGTTCCGCACGTGTGGCTTGGCCTTTCTCGGTCAGCGACAACAGCCAGGCACGGCGGTCGCTGGGATCCCTTTGGCGTTCTGCAAGCCCTTCATCTTCCAGCATATCCACAATCGAGGTCACTGTGGAAGGCAGCAGATTCGACGCCCGCGCCAGATCCCCCATACGGATCGGCTGTTCCAACCGGATCAGCACCCGTTTGACCGGGTCCGGCAAGGCATCTTCAAGGGCGAGGCCTTCAATTGCCGCAAGCACTTGCGTGTAAATCGCATCCACCCCCAAAAGGCTGCGCAACTCATCGCTGAGAGCTGCTTCCACAGCTGGATCAAAAAGGGGATTGGATTCGCAATTCACGGGAGAACCTCAAAATTTTCCCGGCTTTTACTTCATTTTCCGAAACATTCAATAGGAGAAATTATTCACGCTTCCGTGAACAGGCGGATATCTGACCAGCCGGTGGTAGTACAAAGCTTTTTGGTTTCCCCTCATTGGCTTCCTTTGTAAGATCTCCGAAACTGTTTCCGATGACCTGCGTGTAGGAATTCCAATGAAAATTGCCGTTGCTGGCCTGGGCTATGTGGGCCTATCCAATGCTGTTTTGCTTTCACAAAATCACGATGTCACGGCGGTGGACATCACCGAAGCGCGCGTCAACCTGGTCAATCAGGGTCAAAGCCCGATTGAGGACGCAGAACTCTCAGAATTCCTGCAATCCGGCAAGTTGCACCTCAGCGCCACAACTGATGCGCAATCCGCCTATCAGGACGCCGACTTCGTCATCGTCGCCACACCCACCAATTACGATCCCGACAACAACTTCTTTGATACCTCCAGCGTTGAGACGGTGATTGAACAGGTCATTGCGATCAACCCCAAGGCCACCATTGTGGTGAAATCAACGATCCCCGTGGGTTTTGTCAGCGGGATCCGCCAGAAGCTAGCGACCGATCAGGTGATCTTCAGCCCCGAGTTTCTACGCGAAGGTCAGGCGCTTTACGACAACCTGCACCCCAGCCGGATCATCGTAGGCGAACGGTCGGACCGGGCCCGCGTCTTTGCTGATCTGCTACTTGAAGGTGCGGTGAAAAAGGACGTTGAGGTTCTGTTCACCGATGCGGATGAGGCTGAGGCGATCAAGCTTTTCGCCAACACCTATCTGGCGATGCGGGTCGCCTTCTTTAATGAGCTGGACAGCTACGCCCTGGCTGGTGGCATGGATTCGCGCCAGATCATCGAAGGGGTCAGCCTCGACCCCAGAATCGGTGGCCATTACAACAACCCCTCCTTTGGCTATGGCGGCTATTGCCTGCCCAAGGACACCAAACAGCTGCTGGCCAACTACAGCCAGGTGCCGCAAAACCTGATCCGCGCTATTGTTGAGGCCAACACCACCCGCAAAGATTTCCTCAGCGCCGAAATTGTCGCCCGCGCGCCCAAACGCGTCGGCGTCTACCGGCTGGTGATGAAGGCCGGATCTGACAATTTCCGCCAATCCTCAATCCAAGGCATCATGAAACGCATCAAAGCCAAAGGCATTGAGGTAGTCGTCTATGAACCCGCCCTGCCTGATGAGGAATTCTATCGCTCGCGGGTGGAACGGGACCTGACGGCGTTCAAAGCGGACTGCGATCTGGTGATCGCCAACCGGCTGACGGATGAGATCGCTGATATCAGCGACAAGGTCTTCACTCGTGACCTCTTCGGTGCCGACTGACCCCCGCAGACAAAATCCAATTCGCCGGATTTTCTGATAAGATACCGGCGGAAACGCTTGTGTCGGGCAAACAAGTCCCGCAAAAATCATCTATCTGTTTATGTGATTGATCAGTCTGGGAGGCAGGAATGGACAGTGTTGCGATGGGTCCAGATGGCCAAGCCAATCACCTGCTGGGATTGATGCGATCACAGCGCAATTCCGGCTCCCTCAAATCATATACGGAATTTTTGCCCGGGCTGTTTCTGAACTCCGATCCGGCGCTTGAACTGCGTGGCAAGTTCAAATCACCGGCTGATCAACTGCTAGAGCTGACGCTAAAACCTCACGGCAACGGCAATTGGTGCGGGCTGCATCTGGCCCTTGGTCCGATGCGATTGGATAATCTGGGGATCTTTGGCTTTGCCCTCAGGGGGCATGCACGTGAAATGACGATGCTGCGCGCCTGCCTGCGGTCCGGCACGGACGAAGGTTTCGTTGATTGCTTCTTTGACAAACACGTCCTGCTACGCGCCGAAGAGGCAAGCCACATTGATGCCCTGTCTTTGAACCAGAACACCAATATTCCGCAACATGCCAACTGGCGCGAATTGGTGATCTTCCTGCCGACACAGGCCTGCCAATTGATGCTTGCAGATCTGCGCGTCTTTGCGGTTTGAAGATGGACCTCGCGCTCGCCATTCCTGTTCACAATGACGCGGCCGGGCTGGACAGGCTGCTTCAACAGGCACGTGATTTTGGCATTTTCAAACAGGTCATTGTGGTGGATGACGCATCACAGCCGCCGATTGCCACGCCAACAGACCCGCAGCCTTATGACCTGGAGGTCTTGCGCCTAACTCAGTCAAAAGGCGCAGGGGCGGCGCGCAAACGCGCCATCGCCGCATTGCGCTGTTCACATGTGCTTTTTTTCGACAGTGACGATCTGCTGACCAGCGATTTGCCGGGCCTCTGGCAGGATCTGCAACTTCACAATGCGCAAAACGATCCCTTTGATTTCTGCCTGTTCCGCCACCACGACAGCCGGCGCGGCGACATGGGCGGCTGGGGACAGATGCGTTTTGATGACCGGATCTGGCGCAAAGCGCGGCTCAGCGGCCAGAACCTCTGCAGTTTGGACGAACAACAGTCCCATTTGTTGTCTCAAACCGCAAACTACCCCTGGAATAAGGTCTACAGCCGTGATTTTCTACAGCGGGAAAACCTGCGGTTCACCGAGATTGAAGTGCACAATGACATTGAGTTTCATTGGGCCTCCTTCATCACAGCGGATCGCATTCTGGCCTCCAACCGGATCGCTGCGGTTCATTTCATCGGGCAGACAGATCGGGCCAAACAACAGATCACCGGGCGCAAGGATCTTGCCCGTCTTCAACTGTTCAAGGCGCTGTCGGCACTGGAACCCCGGCTAACGACCCTGGCACAAACCGCCGGGCAGCAAGCGGCAGACCTGTGGCGGCTTAGCCTGCTGAGCTTCGTCAGCGACCTGATGCTTTGGGTGCGTGAAACCTTGGACCCGCAGCATTTTCAAAACCTGCAGACCGCCCAACACCGCTACTTTGACAGCGTGCTAACCGATGAGTTGCTGGAGCTGTTTCATCAGCGTGATCCGGTCATGGCGCTGCAGATCCTGTTGCAAATGGCCGAATCTAGCGAAATCGATCGCCCTGCTAGGGTGACGTCGCCCAGCACCAATCCCGTTGCCGCAACACCCCAGCCCTCCCTGTCCGGAGTATCGGTTTGAAGACCCCAAGTCCCTCTCTCATCACCCTCACGCTGTGCCCCTCTGCCGATTTGGAAGAAACCCTTGCTGAGGATCCACGGGGGGTTGTCGCCGCGGATCAAACCGCCAGCGTTGCAGATCTGGAGGCGATGGTGCGCGCGAACTGGGCCGCGATCAAGGATGTCGCGGGGGCTCAGGCTGTTGTTGTCCTGCCCGACCTGCCCGCGCTGGATGAGCTGTCCCTGCGTGCCAAGGAAACCGGGATTGAGGTGGTGCGACTGGAAACACCCCTGCCCGACCGGCAGCAGATTGGTGACATGATCCGGCGCGAAAAGGACACCCCCTATGTGATCCTTCTGGAGGAGGCGGATCGCCTGACACCCGGCGCGCTGGCGCATTTGCTGACCCGTTTGGAAAATCGCAACAGCTTGGGGGAATTGCCAGATCTGCTGGTCCTGAACCAGGCGCATTGGCTCAGCGATCCGCAGACCGTTTTGCCACATCCTGATGCCACGGCGATGGCCGCGTTGCCCACAGGCCGCAAGGGCCCAAACCTTGAGGATCTGATGCGTCTGTTGCCAGATCCGCAACGCCTGATCCGACGCGAGGCTGGGCCCAATTCCATCAACGGCTGGCAAAACCCGCACGCAGGCTGGCCCGTCTATGAGGCGCAGTTGCAGGACGCGCAGTCATTGCTGGTGCTGCGCCGCCCCCTGGTCTTGCGGCGCTGGCGGCCCGCAGCTGTGATCTCGGGCCTAGGCTCAGGACTCATAGCCAGTAAATAACGAGTGCGGCGAGAGCGATGGCTGAC
>NZ_CYSB01000006.1 GCF_001458255.1 Thalassovita autumnalis | reverse complement strand
AGACCGGCGCGGCATGTCGGCATAATTCAGAGCGCTTCCAGGAAGGCGAGTAGTTCATCTCCGGGTTGATAGCGTCCACCAGTGCTGTCGACCGGCTTCGTCAGCGCCATCGCTCTTTCCTTCAGTTCGATATCGGCATGGATATAAACCTGCGTCGTCTCAATCGATTCATGGCCTAGCCAAAGAGCAATGATTGTTCGATCCACACCGCTCTGCAGAAGCTGCATTGCGGCGGTATGGCGCAGAACATGGGGCGTGACGCGTTTCAATCTGAAGGTGGAACTGGTCGAGGCGGCGGTGGCCGAGTGCTTTCGCACGATCCGTTCAACCGCGTCTCGGCTCAAGGGCGCGCCTCGTATCGTTGCAAACAAGGGGTCGCTGGGTTCGGCGTCGATTTGGGCAAGCCAGGATCTCAGCGCATCGCGACTGTCTGCCCGAAGTGGCGTCGCGCGTTCCTTACGGCCTTTGCCCATACATCTCAGATGCGGCCCCGTACCGAGTTCAACATCCCTGACGCGCAAGCCGATCAGCTCCGATACACGCAGACCGGTTTGGAACATTGTGAGGAGCAGGACCCGATCTCGCCGACCAAACCAGGTCGATTGATCTGGTGCCTTCAGCAAGGTCTCCATTTCATCACGGGTCAGGAAGTCCACGACGCGTTTTTCGTGCCGCTTGGAGGGCATCGCCAGAACTTTCTGGCAATGATGCAGTAATTGGGGTTCACAACCCGCCACGTATTTGAAGAACGAACGGATGGCTGCAAGGCGTGTGTTACGGCTTCGCGCGCTGTTGCCGCGTTCCTCCTCGCAGAAGGTCAGGAACCGCCCGATCATGTCGGCGTCTACGTGGGCGACGTGCAGTTCAGTCGGCGGTAGCTTGGTTTGCGCCTCCGCGTACTTCAGCAAGAGACGGAACGTGTCGCGATAGCTGGCAATCGTGTTTGGGCTTGCCCGCATCTGGGTCAACAGCCGCTCGGTGAAGAACCGCTGCACGTAGACGGGTAAGGGATAGGTTGCGATCATGATGCGCCCTCCAAAACCCGTCGTTCTGCACGCTCCGCGGCCAACTGCATCAGCTCGGGCACGGCCTCGATGTACCAGAACGTATGCTTGGGCTCGGAATGGCCGAGATAGGTGCTGAGCTTGTACATTTCGGCCTCGATGTCCCGGCCGTCCCGGAACCAGTCCAGGATGGTGTGAACAGCAAATGTGTGCCGCAAATCATGGATGCGCGGCCCCAGTCCGTGGCGATTGTAGGCTTGTGGCGAGCGAAGGCCGATGTTTCTGCTGACCTGCGCGAAGTTATAGCGTGCCCCGCAATCTCCCGCCGGTTCGCCATCTTCTTTGATGAAGAATCGCGAGGCTTGCTTGGCAACCAGCCGATCTCGCAATTCGGCATAGTGGGCAAGTTGGGCAACGGTGTCGCCTATGACAGGTAGCTGGCGGTCCTTGCCGTTCTTGGTGTTTCTGAGCGTGAGCACGGCCCGGTCCAGATCGACATCCTGCCGATCAAGCGACAAGGCTTCGCTGACGCGCATCCCCGTTACCGCGATCAAGCCAAACAGTGTCTGCCACAATGCGGCACGGAGACCATAGGGTGACGGCAAACGACCGGCCTCAGCAACAATATTTGCTATCTGCGTGGGCGCGTAAATGTATGGCACGCGTCTTCGATAGCGAGCGATGACAAGTTGGCTGGACGGAACCTCGGTCCGATCGTCGTGCTCTGCAAGCCAGAAGGCGAACCTGCGCACCATTCCAAGACGTCGAGACCATGTGTTGTTGTCTGCGCTGCCGTAGTTCCCTTTCCAGTCGAGGAACAGCGGCGTCGATATCCGATCGAACCCATTCTCATCGCCATAGTTGGTGAACTTGCGCAGGACCCGTTCGTCAAAGGAGAGATCAAACCCCATCGAGCGCCGCAGGGCCAGATATTCATCAAGTCTTTGGGAAAGCGTCTTCATGGGGCGTCTCCCGAAGTTGGCCAGGGCCGCGAGATCGAGCGCAGGGCATCAACATCATGCTGCGCATAGATCGTTGTGGTCATCGCCGACCGGTGACGCAGAACGTCGCCGATCTCGGCCAGCGACGCGCCCTTTCGCAGCATGTCGGTGGCCAGGCTATGCCTGAGAATGTGGCTACCGACATAGGCTTGTGGTGGACTGATACCGGTTGCGTCATAAGCATCCCGCAATATCCAGCGCAGGATTTGTGCGTCCTTGAACCTCTTGAACGGCGGTTTGACGGAGACGAACAGCGCCCGATCCGGACCTCGGCGCTCATTCTTGATGTAGTCGACAATCGCCTCGCCAACTTCTGGCGACATTGGCATTCGGTCGTGCAATTGCCTCTTGCCTCGGATCAGGATTTCACCAGCGCGCCAGTCGATGTCGTCCAGCTTTATCGCCGTCACCTCTGGGGCCCGAAGGCCCAGCCGGGCGATCAGCATCAGCATCGCATAGTTGCGTCGGCCCGTTTTCTTGTGGCCGCGTACCACCTCGATGAGACGATTGACCTCTTCCGGCTCAAGATACCGCGGAATGCCAGTTGGTTTGGGCTGGCGCGCCTTTGGAACGGCAGCGCTCAAGTTGCGTTCGGTCTTTCCGCTCCAGAACAGGAACTGGAAGAGGTTGCGAAGATGCGACGGGCCTGTCTTGTCCCGCGGCGCGTTTTGATCCTTGCGCAACCAGAGTATGAACGCCGTGATGTCGTCGGGCTTGATGCTATTGAGATTACCTAGACCGTCGCCGAACTTCGCTGTCAGGAACCGATCAAAAAACCGCAGGCAATGGTAGATGGTTTCTTCGGACAGGCCGCGTTGGACGCGAAGATAGGATTCGTATTCCCGTTTCAGCACTGCCCTGGGCGACATGTCGAGCGGCGGCTCAGAGCGCGGCGGTGCGCCCGCGTGTTCGATCAGATAATCCCGGAATCGGTTGAGCCGGTATCGACAGTGCTTCTGGTCTTTCGGGAAAGCAGCGCCGATGATCAGCAAAGTAAGTTGATCGATGCGGTCATCCGTCAACTTGGCGGGGCAAAGGTCTGCCTCCAGCATCGCCGCCCAAAGCGCCTCGGCCGTAGCTCGGTACTTTGCTACGGAACCGGGACTGTAGCCATCCTTCACGATCTGAGCGGCGAACCTTTTCGCATAATTGTCCGCATATTGACTGGCATTGGCCGTTTGCCCGCCTTGTGCATTGTTTTTCATAAGTATTTCCTTCAGTTGGCTGAAGGGAGTGCTTATGCCAGATCAACGTAGTGGATGTTCACGACGCTGCTTCGCGACACGTAGTCATTGGTGAAGCTGACAATTCACAGAGACCGGGCCGAACCAGCATGGCCTTCCCGAGACCTGCCAAATCAATCACAGGCCTTCATTAAACAGGTCAGGTATTGGTCTATGCCGTCTAACGGAAGCGCCCCGGAAGCCAACCGTCGAACGAGTGCCAAGGTTGCGACAGTCAGATAATGGGCAAGCAATTCCGTGTCGCTGCCATTGTCAGGCGGCTCCGCCCGGAGTTCGGTAACGATCTCAGCTTCAATCAATTCTCCGATCTCCGGCTGCGTTTGCGCCAAAGACGTCAGCAACATGACCATATCAGGATCGCTGTCCGCCAGCGAAAGGATCATGGCAAGACAGCGCCGCAATCGCTCTCGGCCACGCGGTCGTTGAGCGTGCTGGTGGTCGAAGCGCGCCTTTATGTCTGCAGCGGCCTCAATTGCCACAGTGGTGGTGAGCACATCAATGTCATCGAAGTAGTTATAAAACGACGTACGTCCGACATTGGCTTCGGCACAAAGTGTCATCACATTTACGCTGGCCACGCCCTCCCGACCGATCAAGGCTTTGGCTGCTTCGATCAAAGCGGTTCGCGTTCGGCGTGCTTTGGGGGTGAGATCTTCGAGTGACGCCTTCAATACGTTTTTCCTTGCCACATGCTAGTTTCTGACATAACCGTCAAATATTAATGACACAACTGTCAATTATGAGGTGTCCTATGGTAAACCTTGTGACCAGACTCGCAACAAGACGGGGATTGATCGTCCTCTTAATCGCCTATGCCATCGTGTTCGGGATGATCCTCTGGTCGCTCAACCAACTTTCCGAAGTAAGTGGCGGATACGGAATCCTCGACTTCGAGCCAGGATACTCTCTTGATCGCGTGAATGAAGTTCTGGGCAGTTACGGACCAGAAGGAATGGCCCTCTATGGTCGCATACAAGTCCTCGATGTCTTCAACCCCGCGCTCTATTCGCTTGTCGCCGCTACATTAACTTACCTTCTCTGGCGGGACCGTGGACCAGACTGGCTGTGCCTGATGCCGCTTTTGGGCGGTCTTGGAGACTATGCCGAGAACGTGACGCTCTTTATGATTGCGCGCGCATATCCGGAGTTACCCGTTGGCCTCGTTCAGGTCAGCTCAATGCTTAGCCTGATCAAGAATGGGCTTCTCGTCATTGGATTCACTCCTCTGATTTTCGGTGTCATACTATGGGTCATTGGAAGAGTTCGAGGAAACGCGGAATGAGCCCAAAGATCTCCTGACGCTCAGATTTCCGGTTGCATGCCCTCCCATTATGCCAACATGCCGCGCCGATCC
>NZ_CYSB01000005.1 GCF_001458255.1 Thalassovita autumnalis | reverse complement strand
GAGACAGTTTCGTGGACTTATCGCCCCAAAAGAGCGGTGGTCGTCGTACAAAACGTATCCGCATCGGAGGAATTGATGAAACATCACAATAAGATAAATCCAACGTCGCCGGGGAGCGATCCAAGTCTTGACGAGACGGTTCTGTCGCGCCTGGCCGCTTTGAAAGCCATGTCGGTCAGGGACCTGAAAGCCGAATGGGAAAAGCTCCTCGGTACCTCGGCGCCAAATAACAGCCGTGCGTTTCTCGAGTTGCGGATCGCCTATCGGCTTCAGGAGCTGACTTACGGCGGCCCCGACCGCAAGACCCGCCGCATGCTGGATCTTCTGGCCGACGAGGTCGAAGGCCACGCCCGGCGCAAACATCAGATCGCCGATCCCCGCAATCCTGTGGCCGGAACGAAACTCCTGCGCGAATGGGACGGCGTCGAGCATACCGTCACAGTGCTGAAGGACGGCTTTGACTGGCAGGGCCGCAAATACAAATCACTCTCGGCTGTGGCCCGCGCCATCACCGGAACGCGCTGGAATGGCTATCGCTTTTTTGGGCTGCGTGAACGCAAGCAGGAGGAAGCATAATGGACATCACCACCCGCCAAAACCGCCGCCTGCGCTGCGCCATCTACACCCGCAAGTCGACCGAAGAAGGTCTCGACATGGAGTTCAACACCCTCGACGCTCAGCGAGAGGCCTGTGAGGCCTACATCGCCAGCCAGCGGTCGGAGGGCTGGGTGGCAACCCGCGACCGCTACGACGACGGCGGGTTCTCCGGCGGCAATCTTCAACGGCCGGGCTTGAAGCAGCTGTTGGCCGACATTGAGGACGGGCTGATCGACGTGGTCGTCGTGTACAAGATCGACCGGCTCAGCCGCTCGCTGATGGATTTCTCGAAGCTGGTTGAGATATTCGACCGCAACGGCGTGACTTTCGTCAGCGTTACCCAGTCCTTCAACACGACCACATCCATGGGGCGGCTGACGCTGAACATCCTGCTGTCTTTCGCCCAGTTCGAGCGTGAGGTCATCGGCGAACGCATCCGCGACAAGGTCGCCGCCTCGCGCAAGCGCGGCATCTGGATGGGGGGCTACGTGCCGCTCGGCTACGATGTGCAGGACCGCAAGCTGGTGATCAACGAGGCTGAAGCCGCCTCGGTGCGCGGGATCTTCCAGCGGTATATCGAGTTGGGTTCCGCCACAGTGCTGGCGCGGGAGCTGCGTGGTGAGGGTTTCCGCAACAAGCAGGGAACGCTGATCGACAAAGGCTATCTCTATCGCTTGCTCAAAAATCGCGTCTATCGCGGTGAGGCCGTCCACAAGGGCAAGGCTTATCCCGGCGAGCATGACGCCATCATCGACAAGGCGCTCTGGGATCAAGTCCACGCAATCCTCTTGGAAAGCCCGCGCAAACGTGCCAACAACAGCCGGTCGCGCACACCTGCTCTGCTGAAAGGCTTGATCTTCAGCGACACCGGCGCGGCCATGACGCCTACCAGCACGAAGAAAGGTGCGAAGCTTTACCGCTACTATGTGTCGATGGATGTGATCCGGAACCGTGAGACCGGCGAAGAGACCGCCCCGATGCGGCTGGCGGCAGGAATGGTGGAGGATGCGGTCGTGACCGAGGTGCGGCGCATTCTGCAGACACCAGAGGTGGTGTCGCAGGTGATCGGGAGCCTGAAGCGCGAAGGCGGTGGTGCATCCGAGGCCGACGCCATCGCAGCACTTCATGATTTCAACGCGCTTTGGGCGCAATTGTTCCCGGGCGAGCAGGCAAGGATCATCCAACTTATCGTCCGGCGCGTCACCGTCACCGCAGCAGGGCTCGAGGTGGACATTCGGCGCGAAGGCATTGCCGGGGTCGTCCGCGAGATGGTCGCGCCGCGCAGGGTGGAGGCAGCGGAATGACCAAGCCCGACGACACGATCCGCATCTTAATCCCGTTGAAGGTTCGCAAGAAGAACGGTCGGCCCAAAATCCTGCCGCCCGCCAACTATCGGCCCAGCGAAGACCAGACACAGGACCCGCATATCTTGCGCGCCATAGGCCGGGCATGGGGCTGGCGGCGGCGGATGGAAGCTGGCGAGTTCGCAACCATCCAAGAACTGGCCGAAGCCGTCGGACTGACTGAACGGCACGTCAGTCGGCAGTTGCAGCTGGCCTACCTCGCGCCAGAAGTTCTCAAGCGAATGACGTGCATACGCGAGGCATCAGCGGTCAGCCTTTACGATTTGTGTTTTCTGGCAGGGGAAACATGGCAGGAGCAGCCTGAGCGGGCGTTCAATTAGCTCACGGCAAGATTGCCAGTGCGACGCGCTTTCACTATGAGTGAAATGAATTCAGTTTCTTACGAGGGCCGTCCTATCCATGGCGAAGAAAAATGGTGGCGGAGGAAGACGCGCAGCCCCCTTGGTCGGAAACGGCACGGATGCTGAAGAAAGCAAGCATCCAGAAATTATCAATCCAGAAAATTTGTACAATTTTTCTTGGTGGTCGAAGACCGCCGAAGCAAAAATTTCGTCTATTATTTCGTCTATCGATGTCCATGCTCGCGGGGAGCGTGACAGAACGCCTTTGATGATGGCAGCACGGAACGGGTCCCCCAGCCAAATCCGCATATTGTTAAACGCCGGTGCCGATGTAAATGCGCAAGATGATACCGGTTGGACGGCGCTACTGTGGGCCACCCGATCAGAAAAGCCAGAGAATATAGAGGTTTTGCTCAATGCTGGCGCTGATAGCAACTTGCGTGACAAGCACAATCGAACAGCGTTTAGCTACGCTCAAGAATGCAAGGTCCTTCGGGGCACAGTGCCGTACTGGCGATTGGCGAATGACCCGGATGCGCAACGAAAACCACTCGCCGACGTAGTAAAAGAGATACTCCGTTACTCCGCCGATGAAGGGAGTGACTTGATCATGGGAGGTGAACCGAGCTTCGTGAACCTCTCCTTAGTCTTTGACAAGGATAGGAGCCCCATAGTCACAAAAGAGGCATGGATCACAGCGCTCAAGGCAGGCGAGCATAAGCGAATAATTGGTGCAAGGATAGACGAGCCAGGCCTTATAGCCATAAGAGAACATGACTTGCCAAACCTACTCTCGCTTGAAGAGGTGGAAGATGCTCAAGCCGCAAATGAATTAGAAAAACAGATCCGACGGTTCATGAAAGATCGCCTAAAAGAAGGGCCGCCATACTTTCGAGCCATCGGCGGCCACCCGCATTGGGGCTATCAAGAAAAGCACTCGTTCAGAATCTATTCAGACCACAATGTGGAACCCGATAAGATTAAGTCGAAAATTGAAAAATTCTGGAGGTACGGCGCAAGCGCTCATATTTCCCATCAAGTTCTTTCCGTAAGCTACCGAGACAATATCGGCGTCTATATTGAGAAGCCTGACGAGGCGCTAATACTTTCATGGGCGGGCCAAAGCGCAAGTGATGGCGACGAGAATATTATTTCGCGAAGCAGCATGAGAATGAAGGATTCGGCTAAGCGGTACAAACGGCTTGTCTACGCAAGACTTGCTGAGAAGACGGCCATGTCGATCTACTCGTCTCTGTCAAACGAGACGGTCGAAGACTGCTCCATACTTCAAACCGGGGGAAAGGATAACCGATGGCGAGATTTCGATATCTGGGCGAGCAGGCCTCTAGATGTCAAGAATGCGACCATCTATCGACAAAATGCTCGTCAGAACTTTGTTCCCAAGTTCAAGAGGTCAGGATGCCACGATGTTGTGATTTCAGCTTTTGCGACTGCGCGCGGTACTTTTGGTGGGATTGAACAAACCTATCTCGGAGAGGTTTCACAAAACGATCTGGAGTTATCGAGATCGGCGGTTAAACGCGCTTTCCCCGGCCTGGAGACAATACAAGTTCGCTTTGATGATCAGCATCTCCCAGCGTGGTCATTCGAGTATCCCTTTGGGCATTTAAATTATGAAGAGCTGTTCGACGCATACTTTCTGCTTGCTGAACGGCCGGAATCGATCCTTGCTGCGGCTCTTGCCGCTGGAAATGTTCACGAGATCGGCGCATACACGCGGCTGAGTGCTCGACAGAGGCGGATTATTGATTCATTTTCGCAGGCAGTTCTCGAGTCGACATACTCGAAGAGAACAATCGTATTATTCGCAGTTTCGGGGTTTATCTCCGAGGCCTTGTCAGGCGGGGCGCCACTCAGGTTTGTAAGATTTTTTCGAAAGCTTTTCCAAATGGAGGAGCTCGGAAGGCGCTACGGGGACGGTGTTGGCGCAAAAAAATGCCCTCCTTTTCCTGAAAGCAAGACTGGTGGTCTCCCCGACCCACTACATTCAGTACGCAACATGTTCGACTTGCTCGAACGTGCAGCGGAGGCAATTTCAGAATCTGGTCTCGATTTCGAGGCGTTTCATGCGCAAAATCCACATGTCCTTCTCGGACGCCTTAAAGGCGGAAGGCAGATCACAGTTTATGCTTATTGTGGCGGGCGATCGGAAGCCGGCATTCCTTGCGACACATTTCCTCTTATATTGGGGAAAAATGATACTTGTCATAGATGCGGAAAACTCGTGTGCCATGAATGCGGTTTCTGTAGCAGTGGTTGTAAGTAGGTATCTCAACAAAAACTTGCCTGAAAGGACGTCGCGGTCAGTGAGACATGCGCGTCCAGCGGTGGAAGCAGCTCGAACGCCTTCGGCTCACGCGCGAAATTCCAGAGGCGAAACAGGGACCATTCCGAACGCCGCTCCTCGGCGACGGCCAGTTCATTCCGACTGATGTGGAAAGGCGTGCGCTCCCATCCATTCGTCGTCTTCACCTCGATCAGGCGCGGGCGTCCGTTCGGCGCGAAGCTGGCGATATCGTAGCCAGCACCATCCCCATCCTCTTCCGAAACCCACCGGACCTTGCGCGCAAGGTCATCGCGGCCCGCTGATTTAAGGGCTGCACGCTCGTGCGCCAGGACGCGCTCCTCACCGGCACGGCCGAGCGTGCGGTTCCGCTCGTCTCTCGCCGCGACATCGAACTTTCGCGCGATGTGCAGCATCTGCTCCAGCTCCTGTGGCGGTGGCTGGTTCGACAGTGTCGGCGGTGGCCCGATCCAGATCGGCGCGGCGTCAGCCAGGCCGGTCGGCGGTCGCACAGCAGGATGGCGACCAAGCCAAGCCGGGTTCAGCGCCAGCCAGCGCGCCACGGCATCCAGCAATGTCATCTGGAAATTGAAAGCAGGCTTGTAGCCAGGGATCCAATCTTCCCCGAGCCCCTTGAGTACTGCGCTGATGTTCTGATGCTTGAACTCGACCGATCCCTCGGACCGACCTTTCAACAATGGCATAAGCGCCCGTCGATGCTCGGCCTTGTTATAGCGGTGCCCAGCGATGTCATCGGCTAGCATCGCAAAGTAATCTGCGACGATCAGGTCGTTTTCTTCGTTTGTCCAGGGCCCATTCGACATGCCACCAGGCTATGAGCGGAAAGTCTCTTTGTCATCAGAGACTTCTCGCGATCGTTCGCGCCAACACGCACAACCACGCCGCCTTCGGGTGTCTCTGTTCGCTTCGATAGCAGCCGAACTCACCTCAACTGCGGCGCAATCATATTTCCCTAACTACCTGAAATGTAGACAACTTTTTAATCCGCCTCGATCTGAGTGAAGGGCGGGTGGAAAGAGACGCCGGGCGTTCAGAGACTGATTTCGGGCCAAAGGCCAGTCTCCGAAAGTCGGATGGCTCCGCTAAACCCCTTTGAAACAAAAAGAAAAAAGGCCCGCATCGGGGCCTCGTCTCGAGTTCGCGAATGGTTTGTGGCGGAGACGAAGGGATTCGAACCCTCGAGACCCTTCCGGGCCTACTCCCTTAGCAGGGGAGCGCCTTCGACCACTCGGCCACGTCTCCGTCGACGGGTTTATCTAGGCTTGCAGGCAGGGACAAGAGGAAAATCGCACATTCTTCACAAAGCTTCCAATTGGCAGAAAAGCCCCCTCAACAGCGCAAGATCGCCCTACCACTGTGGGCGAGCGACAACGCCGGGCATCAAGTGCCGGGCGCAACGCAATGAAACATGGACAGGATGACGCAATTTCCATAGGCAGGAAGGGACTGATCTTTTAGAATTTGGATTGCCGCTACCATGGTTCGCCATTTGCCTCCCCGCCCTGCCTCAGTGCATCGCCGCCACGGCCTTACGGGTGTTGCAGGCGGCAGGCGAAAAATGGTGCTGCTGTCAGGGGTTGCGGCGGTTTGCCTGTGGCCAATACAGGCGGGCGCGGAAGATCCGTTTACCGCACCTCTGGCACCGTCGCATAACCTCTATGGCATGCCCGGGCTGATCGATATGCCGACCGCGGACATGTCACCTGATGCACAGCTGACGACCACCGTTGGACATTTCGCCGGCACCACGCGTGCGAGCCTAAGTTTCCAGATCCTGCCACGGCTGACCGGTAGCTTCCGCTATTCGGCGCTGGCAGGCTATGTTCCGGACAACTACGATCTGAGCACCTATTACGACCGCAGCTTCGATCTGCGCTATCAACTGGTCGAAGAGGGCGACCTGCGCCCAGCGATTGCAGTTGGCCTGCGGGATTTCATTGGCACCGGACTTTATGGCGGTGAGTATATCGTGGCCACCAAAGGGATTGGTGATAAGCTGCGCGTGACGGCAGGTCTGGGTTGGGGCCGACTGGGCAGTCACGGCTCCATTGGCAGCACCGGCACCCGCCCGAGTGAGTTGCTGGGCGAAGGTGGTATCCCCACCTATGATCGCTGGTTCCGCGGTGATGTGGCGCCATTTGGCGGTATTTCCTATCAGGTCACTGAGCGGCTGGCGGTTTCGGCAGAATATTCCTCGGACGCTTATGAGCCCGAGCGCGGCATCAGCCCGATCAGCGAATACGGCAATACCGAGCCAGCGCTGTTTGACCGCAAATCCTCACTAAACTTCGGGATCGATTACCGGTTCAAAAACGGCAATCAGCTGTCTGTCTATTCGCTTTATGGCGATACGATTGGCGCGCAGCTGACCCTGTCAACAAACCCGCGTTATGCCAATACGCCGACCGGCCTTGAAAAAGCCCCTGCCCCGATCATCCCACGTCAAAGGGCCAGCCTGAACGATCTGGGTTGGAGCACGGATGACACCCAGATCAACAGCGCCAAACGCACGCTTCGCGCCGCGCTGGAAGGTGATGGGTTGGCCTATCAGAACCTAAGCCTGTCGCCGCGTGAGGCGACGCTGCAGATCCGCAATCCGCGATACAGCGCCGAACCACAGGCCATCGGCCGCGCAGCGCGTCAAATGGCGCGGGTGCTCCCTGCATCGGTCGAAGTGTTCCACATCATCCCGACGTCCAAAGGCATGCCGCTGGCGAACATCACCATCAAGCGCAGCGATCTGGAAGCGTTGGAACACGCCCCTGCCGAGGCTTTGCTGGAACGAGTTGCGGTGACGGATGCCGCAGGTCTGGGTCTTGGGCAGGAGGCGGGACTGCCGGCGCGAAGCAGCCTCAGCCTGGCGCCCTATCTGACCTTCAGCGTCTTTGACCCCGACAACCCAATTCGGATCGACACCGGTCTGCGCCTGAGCGGCAGCTATTTCGTGACACCTGGGCTGGAGCTGTCGGGCTCCGTCACTCATAAGCTGGCGGGCAACCTGGACAGTGTGACCCGTGAAATCCCCTCCAACCTACCCCGGGTGCGCACCGATTATGCCGAATACAGCCGGCAAGGCGATACCGCGATTGAGCATCTGACCCTCAGCCATTTTGGTCGCCCTGGCAAAGACCTCTACAGCCGGGTCACGGCGGGCTACCTTGAAACCATGTATGCCGGGATCTCGGGCGAAGTGTTGTGGAAACCGGTGGACAGCCGCCTGGCGCTTGGCGCGGAGGTCAATCATGTTAAACAACGAGACTTCGATCAGAAGTTCGGGCTGCGGGAATATGAAACCACAACCGGCCACCTGTCGGCCTATTACGATTTTGGCAATGGTTTCCACGGTCAAGTCGACGCCGGGCGTTATCTGGCAGGCGATATCGGGGCAACCTTCTCGCTGGACCGCGAATTTTCCAACGGCTGGCGTATCGGCGCCTATGCAACCTTCACCGATGTCAGCGCTGAGGAATACGGCGAAGGCTCCTTTGACAAAGGTATCCGCCTGACGATCCCGATGAGCTGGGCCCTGGGCAAACCAAGCCGCCGTGACAACACCGTGACTCTGCAATCCCTGACCCGGGACGGCGGCGCGCGCGTGAATGTGCGGGACCGTTTGTACCAGCGTGTGCGCGATTATCACCAACCCGAATTGAACAAAGAATGGGGGCGCGTGTGGCGATGATACGCGGACTGAGCCTTGTTTTCTGCGCCGCAATTGGCCTTGCAGGCTGTGGCACACTGTATGAAACCGGATCTGCAACAGGGGAAAGCAACGATGGATTTGCCAACCGCCTGTTAGGGCGCGGCAAGGACGCGGGACCACAGCAGGTGGATGTGCAGAAGATCCTGACAGAAACGACCGGTCCGCTGGCGATCCTGTCGCAAGAGCAAACGCAGGTGACAATCCTGCTGCGCAAGATCGCCCAGAATGGCGGACATAGCACCTATGTCAGCGATGATGGTCAGTCGCTCAGCTTCCGGCGTGGCATCATCACGGCCACCCGCGGCGGCGGCAATGACCTGATGGCCACCGAGATGGAAAGCTCTGTTGCCCTGATCAGCAGCAAACGCGAAGGCAAAAGCAACCGGCGCATGCATTACCTGAACGGGGAGGGTGAGCGTTTTTCACTGTCGTTTGACTGTGAGGTGCTGCGGGGCAAACGTGAACCCTTCGTCAGCGGTCTGATTTCGACCACCACCCAACTGATGGTCGAGCAATGTAGAAGTGATCAGTATGAGTTTGCCAATACCTATCTGATCAGCAGTGACGGCCAAGTCTTGGGGTCACGCCAGTGGATCAACCCGCAGGTGGGCAGCGTCGTCTTCCAGATGATCCGTCGATAGTCGGTATCGGTTGGTGGCCCGTCTTGAGCGTCACCACACCATTCGACTAAGATAACTGGTCAAAAAAATGAAAAGGCCCCGCGCACTGCGCCGGGCCTTCTGAATTCATATGATCGTAAGATCAGGAATCGCCAGCTGCCATTACACCAACCAGGATAAGACCACCGAGGATCAGTGCAGGCGAGATGCCGCCACCGGCGGTTACAACCGGGGCCTCAACAACAGGGTTCGAGAACGGGTCGATGGCACCTGCGGTTGCAGGAACTGCGGAAGCCAGGGCCAGGGTCGCTGCGATAGCGAGGGTAACTTTTTTCATAGTGCTGCTCCAGACGTCAAGAATTGAAGGGCCCAGAGAATCCCCGAGCCGGCTAGCCCCTAAAACGTAGCATGAAATTCTTCGTTGCGCCTATAGCGGAAACACGGGAAACAGTAAAATATGTCCAAAATCCCACAATTCACGCTACCGAATTGGGTTTTTTGGCCTGTTTGCGGGCTTTTCCAATGGAATTGACGGCGACGCAGACGCGAATCCCGGCAAAATTATCGGGATGGGAAGATGTCTGCGGGGTGGTCAATCCACCCCGCCTTTTGTGTCAGGTGTTAAAAAGGAAGTGCATGACGTCGCCGTCCTTCACTTCATACCCCTTTCCTTCAGCGCGCATTTTGCCCGCTTCTTTGGCACCTTGCTCACCATTGTTGGCAACGTAATCGTCATAGGCGATGGTTTCTGCACGGATGAAGCCGCGCTCAAAGTCGCCGTGGATCACACCTGCGGCCTGCGGGGCCATGGTGCCGACCTTGATCGTCCAGGCACGCGCCTCTTTCGGGCCAACGGTGAAGTAGGTTTCCAGATGCAGCAGGCCGTAACCGGCGCGGATCAGGCGATCCAGACCCGGCTCTTCGAGCCCCATTTCGCCCAGGAACATCTCAGCTTCTTCCGCTTCCAGCTGGCTGATCTCTTCTTCGATCTTGGCGGAGATAATCACGTGGCTGTTGCCCTGCGCAGCCGCCATTTCGGCAACACGCGCGGAGTGTTCATTGCCGGTCGCGGATTCATCTTCGGCGACGTTGCAGACATAGAGAACCGGCTTGGTGGTCAGCAGCTGCAGCATCTTCCACGCCTTGAGGTCTTCGTCATCCACCTCAACCAAACGGGCGGGCTTGCCATCTTCCAGCATGGCCTGTGCTTCGGCCAGCAAGCGGTCCTGCTGCTGGGCTTCTTTGTCGTTGCCTTTAAGCTTACGCACCAGATTGGCGCGGCGCTTCTCGATCGATTCCAGATCGGCCAGCATCAGCTCGGTCTCAATGGTGTCGGCATCGGTCACCGGATCCACGCGACCTTCAACATGGGTCACGTCGCCATCTTCAAAGCAGCGCAGCACATGGGCGATGGCGTCCACTTCGCGAATATTGGCCAGGAACTGGTTGCCCAGACCTTCGCCCTGCGAAGCGCCTTTCACCAGACCGGCAATGTCCACAAAGGTCATACGGGCCGGAATGATGTTGGCGGACTTGGCGATGCCGGCCAATGTGTCCAGACGCTGATCAGGCACATTCACCTCACCGACGTTCGGCTCAATGGTGCAAAACGGGAAGTTTGCCGCCTGCGCCGCAGCGGTTTTCGTCAGTGCGTTGAACAGGGTCGATTTGCCCACGTTCGGCAGACCCACGATTCCCATCTTGAAGCCCATGACCGGCCCTTTCTCAATCCTTGTTTCAAGGGGCTTCTAGGCAGTTGCTGACCGCGTGGCAAGACACCTGTTCTGCGAAGGCGCCAAGCAGCATTGATTTTCGGCGACAAAGCAGGCACATGCAAAGGACGTGATTTTGAAGGACTGCCCGCATGACCCGCATTGACGCCAAATTCGCCGAATTGAAAGCTGAAGGCAAAAAGGCTTTTGTCTCTTATATCATGGCGGGTGACCCCGACTATGACACCTCGCTGGAGATCGTCAAAGCGCTGCCCAAGGCGGGTGTTGATATCATTGAACTTGGCCTGCCCTTCACCGATCCGATGGCCGATGGTGAAACCATCCAACTGGCCGGTCAGCGCGCGCTGGAAGCAGGTCAAACCCTGCAACGCACCCTGGATCTGGCAGCCGAGTTCCGCAAAGAAGACAACACCACCCCGATCGTTCTGATGGGGTACTACAACCCGATCTACAATCGCGGTGTGGAACAGTTCCTGCAGGATGCCAAAGCAGCCGGCATCGACGGGCTGATCGTTGTGGACCTGCCCCCCGAAGAAGATGACGAGCTGTGCATCCCCGCGCAGGCCGCTGGGCTGAACTTCATCCGGCTAGCGACCCCAACAACCGATGACAAACGCCTGCCAACGGTTCTGCAAAACACCAGCGGTTTTGTCTATTACGTTTCGGTCACCGGCATCACCGGTTCGGCCGAGGCCCAGGCGGGCAACGTCGGCCCTGAAGTTGCCCGCATCAAGGCGGCAACCGATCTGCCGGTCATCGTTGGCTTTGGCATCAACACGCCCGAGGCTGCAGAAAACATCGCCTCAGTTGCAGATGGCTGTGTTGTTGGCTCCGCCATCGTGAAAGAAATCGGCGCTAGCAAATCGGTGGAGGATGTGGCCAATTTCGTTGCCTCGCTGGCCGACGGAGCCCATCGCGCCTAACCAGATTTTTCATGCAAGTTTGAAAGGCACGCCATGACGGCGTGCCTTTTTTCTTGGGGCTCTGCCCCAACCCCCGGAGTATTTCGGGAAACATTGAAAGGAAAATGGGCGAGAACGGCGCAAAAATCCGCGAAATTGGTTCGCATTCTGCATCGGGGGATTGCCCCAACCTCATCTCATTGGTAAGGAAACTTCACCAATACAGGGCCAAACTGAGGGGAAAGTGAGTCACCATGCCCGTGATTACCAATATTGAAGACCTCAAACGGATCTATAAGCGCCGCGCGCCGCGGATGTTTTACGACTATGCGGAAAGCGGCAGCTGGACCGAACAGACCTTCCGCGAAAACTGTTCCGACTTTGATCAGCTGTATCTGCGCCAGCGCGTGGCCGTAGACATGACAGGCCGCACCACCGCCAGCCAGATGATTGGCCAAGACGTTGCGATGCCGGTTGCCCTGGCCCCGGTTGGCCTGACCGGCATGCAATGCGCCGATGGTGAGATTAAAGCGGCACGGGCGGCGGAGAAGTTTGGCGTGCCCTTTACGCTTTCGACCATGTCGATCAACTCAATCGAGGATGTGGCCGAGGCGACCAGCAAACCGTTCTGGTTTCAGCTTTACACCATGAAGGATCAGGACTTCGTCAGCCGGTTGATCCAACGCGCCAAAGACGCCAAATGCTCGGCCCTGGTGATCACGCTGGACCTGCAAATTCTGGGGCAGCGTCATAAAGACCTGAAAAACGGCCTGTCTGCCCCGCCCAAACTGACCCCATCGACCATCGCCAACCTGATGACCAAATGGTCCTGGGGTCTGCAGATGCTGGGGGCGAAACGGCGCAACTTTGGCAATATCGTCGGACATGTCGACGGGGTGACCGACACAGCAAACCTTGGCGCCTGGACGGCAGAGCAGTTTGACCCTTCGCTGGACTGGGGCAAGATCGCCAAGATCAAAGAGGAATGGGGCGGCCCGGTGATCCTCAAAGGTATTCTGGACGCCGAAGATGCCAAAATGGCCCTTTCAGTTGGCGCGGATGCACTTGTTGTCTCAAACCACGGCGGCCGTCAGCTGGATGGCGCGATGAGTTCGATCAAGGCGCTGCCCTCCATTCTGGATGCGGTCGGCGATCAGGTTGAGGTCCATCTGGACAGCGGCATCCGGTCAGGTCAGGATGTGCTGAAGGCTTTGGCGATGGGCGCAAAAGGCACCTACATCGGCCGCGCGTTTGTCTATGGTCTGGGCGCTATGGGCGAAGCAGGCGTCACCAAAGCACTGGAGGTGATCCATAAAGAGCTGGATGTTTCCATGGCGCTGTGCGGTCGCCGCCGGGTGGATGAGCTGGACAAGGACATCCTGCTGATCCCCGATGACTTTGAAGGGCGCTGGCAATAACAACGCCTATCACCGAGAAAGCAGGGCCCGGGGGTTTTGACACCCCGGGCCTTTTCAGTGCAGGGTGAGCCGAAAGCGCCCGACGGCGCGCAAGAGGTTGTTCATGCTGGTTTTTGTCGACGCCAATATTGCCCTGTTTGCGGTGCCTAAAACCGGCTCTACCGCCTATCATCTGGCGTTGAAAAGCAAGGCCGACATCACGTTGGCGGGCAAACAGGCGCTGAAGCACATGCCCCTGCGCAAATATGACCGCCATTTTGCACCTTTCCTAAAAGAGGCCTACAATCTCACGCCCGAAAGGGTCGCCGTGATGCGCGATCCCGTTGAACAGATCCGCAGCTGGTACAAATACCGCAGCCGCGACAAGGTGCGCGGCGGCAATGCGGTGCCCGAGGGGATGAGCTTCGACGATTTTGTGGCGGAGGTCATCGACCGCAAGCCACACCCCTGCGCCAAATTGGGCAGTCAGTTTACCTTTCTGACCTCCGATGACGGCGCATTGCGCACCGATCACCTGTTTGCCTATGAGCGCCCGGTGAAGCTGGTCACCTTCCTGCAGGACCGCATCGGTAAACCGTTTGAGACCCAGCAGAAAAACGTCTCCCCCCATCGTGATGCACCCTTGAGCGGTGAGATGGAGGCAGAGCTGCGCCAAGCCCGAGCTGAAGAATTTGCCCTTTATGACCGGGTGATGCAGGCCGGTGGACATCTTCACACCCCAATCGAAACCTAATCGGGCCGCATCAGACTGTAGTGAACTCAGACCAACCTGCTGCACCCGTATTACAGCGCATAACTTTCGACAAAAACATTGACCACCACACACCTACAGCCGCCAAATCCCATCAAAACCGTATGGATCGCCCTTAAGGAGCTTGCGCGGTTCCTCGCGCTATTGCTGCCCGGGTTCCTTGCCCTGTTTTTGATCGTGCGCGCTTTTGTGAATGGTCACGTCAGCGACATCACCTTTGCCCTTTGGCTGCTGGTCATGCAGGCGCTGTCCCTGCTGGTGCCGAACCCGATAACCGAAACGCGGGTGGACCGGAAGGCCATCCTGATCAAGCTGGCCGCGCTATTGCCGGCGATCCTAATGCTTTTCCCGCTGACTGTGGTGGTGTTGATTTTCGGTGAACTGGACACGGCCGCCTTTGTTTTCCATCTGGCGTTTGGCATTGGCGGCACCCCGCTTGGAGAGTTTGTGCCCTATCTCGTCACCGTTGCGATTTACTGGTGCGCGATCCTGATCACCCTCTACCGTTTGCGCAATTGGCTGCGCCGCATCCCGTTCTGGTGGAGCCTGTGCTGTTTTGGCCTGATCGCCGGAAACCCATTGGTCCGCGATGTGCTCTTCAATCAGTTTCAGGCAAAATACAGCCGGGGCGAAAGCCTGATCACCGCGTTTCAGGACCCCGTGTTGATCGCGCCAACTGAAGGGGAAAACCCGGACCTCATCATCCTGTACCTCGAAGGGATGGAACGCACCTACGGGATCAAAGACAGCTTTGGTGAGATCTATGCCCCAATTGAACGGCTTGCTGAAAGCGGTGTTTCCTTTTCCGATGTGGCACAGATCGACGGCACCGGCTGGAGCTTGGCCGGTATGACCGCCACCCAATGTGGGATGCCGCTGATGCCGATGGGGTCACTCCCCCTCAACCGCACCGCGGATATGAAGCAGATTGGCGCAGGCGTGACTTGCCTCACCGATATCTTGCACGCGCGCGGATACCACTCAACCTATGCTTCCACGACCGAAATCATAGGCAGCGATCGGGGTCACTATGGTTTTGATAACTTCTACCGGACGCATCAACTCGACCAGATTGTGGACAAGGCCAATGCGATGACACCCGGGGCCATTGCTGCGCGCGAGGCCGGTGACACCTCCTGGGCGCTACGGGACGGCGAAGGCTACGCCATCGCCCTGGCCCATGTGGAGGCGCGGTTGAAAAGCGATCAACCCTATGCGCTGATATTGTCGACAATGGACACCCACGGCCCCAAGGCCCATATGTCCGAAAAATGCGTGACAGACGGCCAGCCAAAGGTGTCTGATGACCTCACCGATGCTGTGGCCTGCACCAGCAAGCTGACCGAAACCTTTATCGCTGAATTGCGCGACCTGACCAAGCACCGCAACACCCGCATTGTGGTGGCCAGCGATCATCTGGCGCATCACAACAACCTGTCCCCGCAACTGGATCAACACCCCCGGCGAAACATGGTGATGTTCCTGAACGGGCCGGATGCGCCCCGGGTGATTGATAAACCTGCCGCCATGCCGGATGTCTTTCCGACGCTCCTGCACTGGCTGGGTTGGCTGGACAGTGGTGCGCCGCAGGCTGCTGGCATTGGCAAATCCCTCCTCCATGATCCGACAACTTTGATCGAAACCTTTGGGATTGACGGGGTCAATGACAGGCTGCGCAGGGATGTGGAACTGGCCGCGAAGTTCTGGCATTCTGCGCCATAGGACCCTGGCCAATGGACCCAAGGAAATAAGCCCTTTCAAAATTCCCCGGACTCGTCTATACGCGCGGCTTCATGCGGGCATACAGCCTTGGAGGATGCCCGTGATTCTAACTAATTTATGGAGAATTCCAAATGGCTGGAACTATTCCTGACCTCCACGCAGAGGTCCGCACGGGGACAGGCAAGGGCGCCGCTCGTCAAGCACGCCGTGAAGGCAAAGTACCCGGTGTTGTATTCGGTGGCGAAGCAGAGCCGCTGGCGATCAACGTTCCCTTCAACGACCTGCTGAAGCGCCTGAAAGCTGGCCGCTTCAAGTCGACCCTCTTCAACCTGAAAGTTGAAGGCCAAGAAGATGTACGTGTGATCTGCCGTGACGTTCAGCGTGACGTGGTCAAAGACCTGCCGACCCACGTTGACTTCATGCGTCTGCGCCGCACCACCCGCATCGCGCTGTTCATCAACGTGAACTTCGAAAACCAGGAAACCTGCCCCGGCATCAAAAAAGGTGGCGTACTGACCGTTGTACGTCCCGAAGTTGAGCTGGAAGTTCTGGCCGGCGACATCCCTGAGTCGATCACCATCGACCTGGCAGAAGCCAACGTCGGCGACGTTCTGCACATCAGCGACGTAACCCTGCCGGAAGGCGCCAAGCCGACCATCGATCGTGACTTCGTGATTGCAAACATCTCGGCTCCGTCGGGTCTGCGTTCGGAAGAGAACGAAGCCGAAGACGGCGAAGAAGCTGCAGCAGAAGAGTAATCTCTGCGCCCGTCGCACCTCTGCGCTGATTGCTAAGGTGCTGACGAACGGCTTTGACGAAAAAGAAACGCGGACCTTCGGGTCCGCGTTTTTTGTTTGGCGGCGCTTAGGCGCTTTCATGCAGGACGGTTTTGAAACCTTCAAACTGCGGCGGGCCAACCAGAACGTCTTTGGTTGCTGAACGGCCTGCATTGGCATGGGCTGCACGGAACTGTTCCGATTTGGTCCAGGCAAGGAAATCCTCTTCGGTCGCCCATGTGGTGTGAGACGAATAGAGGCAATAGTCCTCAGTGGCGGCGCCTTTCAGCATGCGGAACTCTTGGTAGCCCTTCATTTCATTCAGGCGCCCTTCGCGCGCGCGCCAGATCTCTTCAAATGCCTCTTCCTGGCCCAGGGCGACCTTGAAGCGGTTCATGGCGATGTAGGACATGCCATTTCCTTTCATGTTTCGTATTTTCGGGATAGCTGGCATGAACGCGCCCGTTCGGCTGGCAGCTCTCCTCTTGCACGGGATCGGTGCAAAAGGTCAATCACTCTGCGCTGATTGAATTTGCCGCAGTGACGCTTTAGTCAGTGGACAAGATCTAATCGAGGGAAAGCAACGATGCAGCTGTTTGTGGGACTGGGCAACCCGGGTGCAAAATATGCGGGCAACCGTCACAACATCGGCTTCATGGCGCTGGATGAGATTGCCCGCGACCATGGCTTTGCCCCCTGGCGGTCCAAGTTTCAGGGCCAGGTCAGCGAAGGTCGTCTGGGCCGTGAAAAGGTGATCCTGCTCAAGCCTGAAACCTTCATGAACCTTTCCGGCCAATCGGTGGGCGAGGCGATGCGGTTTTACAAGCTGACCTCGGACGATGTGGTGGTCTTTCACGATGAACTGGATCTTGCCCCGGGCAAATGCCGCGTAAAACAGGGTGGTGGTCATGCCGGCCACAACGGGCTGCGGTCCATTCATCAGCATATAAGCCCGGAGTATACCCGGGTGCGCTTGGGCATCGGCCATCCGGGTCACAAAGACCGCGTTGCCGGCTATGTGCTGGCGGATTTTGCCAAGGCCGAACAGGGCTGGCTGGATGACCTGATGCGCGGCATTTCTGATGGGGCCGCCCATCTGGCCGAAGGTGACAACGGCAAGTTTCAAAATGCCGTGGCGCTGCGGGTCAACCCGCCGCGCAGTTCGGGCGGCCAGAAAAATGGCGCGAACAAGGGACCAAAGGACAACAAGCCAAAGGCGACGGATGGCAAACAAACCGCTGCCAAACCGGCAGCTCCGGCGCAAGACGATCAACCTGACACCCGTTCTGCGATGGAGCGTTTGTTGAACAAGTTCAAGTGACGGCGACGCTTTCCGATTAGCTTAGAAGTAAACCAAAGCCTTTAAGCACTCGGATCTCAATCGGGCTGAGCCTCTGACCCGATGGGTTGCCAATTGATCTGGGACGCATGGATTTGCACAAGCGCCTGTTTCAAACCAACTGACCCAGCGGCACCCTTGCCCCCTGCCCCATCCGCGTGATGAGTAAAGGCACTAACCTTTGGGAGGGGTTCAGATGTTGAGAGTGTTGCTGCGCGTTCTGGTGGTTTTGGTACTGGCCATTGCCGTTGTCGCCTTTTGGAAGAAGGACGAAATCAGCCGTCTGCTGGCGGTGAACAGCCTGTTTGCCGAAGATAAAATCGTCCACAACTTCTCACACATGGATCAGCTGTTCTGGACCAAGGAGATCAACCGCGGCACCGGCCCTGTGTCGCCCCTGCCCGCGGGTACTGAAATGGCCCTGCCAGCGGGCAGCGATGATTGGATCAGCAGCCGCGCCCTGACCGCCCTTGTTGTTCTGAAAGACGGGGAACTGCGGCACGAAAGCTATTATCTGGACACCGGGGCCGAAGATCGCCGTATCAGCTGGTCGGTTGCCAAATCCTATATTTCGGCCCTGCTGGGCATCTTGGAGGCCGAAGGCGCGCTGACACTTGAGGATCAGCTGACCCAACATGTGCCCAGCCTGAAAGGATCCGCCTATGACGGTGCACGCATCATTGATGCGTTGCATATGTCCAGCGGCATTGAGTTTGATGAGGACTATCTCGACTTCAACTCTGACATCAACAAAATGGGGCGTGTTCTGGCGCTTGGCGGGTCCATGGATGCCTTTTCTGCCGGCCAGGATCGCACCCGCGGCACCCCCGGTGCGGCCTGGCACTACGTCTCGATCGATACGCACGTGATCGGCATGGCCATTCGCGGCGCCACGGGTCGCGACATCCCCGATCTAATGCAGGAAAAGCTGATCGCCCCCTTGGGGTTGGAGGCCAGCCCGTTGATGATCACCGATGGGAATGGCGTCAGCTTTGTGCTGGGTGGCTTGAACCAGCGCACCCGCGACTATGCGCGTTTCGGTCAGATGGCACTGCAGGACGGCATGTGGCAAGGCCAGCGCATCCTGCCAGAGGGCTGGATCACACGCTCAGCCCAGTTCACCGCCCCGACAGAGGCCGGTGAGGAAGCCTATGGTCTGCACTGGTGGGGCGCCGTTGACCCACGCGAAGGTGAGTTTTATGCACGCGGCGTTTATGGTCAGTATATCTATATCAACAAACCGCTGAACGTGGTGATTGCTGTTAACTCCGCCGACCGGCAGTTCCGGGAAGACGGCGTGAACGTTGAAATGATCGCCATGTTCCGCAAAATCGCCGAAGCTGCGCAAAACTGATCTCAGTCACCCGATCACGGGGCGCGTGGCACAGTAGATGGAGATATCCATGGTCACGCCCCTGCCCGCCATCAATGTGCTTGGCTCCGCGCTAAAGCCGTGTTCCCAAGATCCCAAAACCGGGTTCTTCCGCGATGGGTCCTGCAACACCTGCCGGGAAGATCGCGGCTCCCATACGGTCTGCGCCGTGATGACGGCGGAGTTTTTGGCGCTGTCCAAATACCTTGGCAACGATCTGTCCACACCGGTTCCGGAATATGGCTTTCCGGGGCTGAAACCTGGTGACCAATGGTGCCTCTGCGCCAGCAGGTTCCTGCAGGCGCATGCTGAAGACTGTGCCCCCAAGGTTCATCTAGCGGCCACGCACCAGCAAGCCTTGGAAATTGTACCCCTGGAAGTACTGGAGGCCTACGCCTGCGATTGATCTGCAGGCGCGGCTTCGAGTGACCCGTCCATCATGTCCTCAATGAACAGGCTGAGCAGTTGGGCCCGGCTGCTGACCTCCGCCTTGCGGTAAATCGCATTGCTCTGCGCTTTCACTGTACCGGGGGAGGTTTGGCGTAGACCTGCGATTTCTTCCACGCTGAACCCTTTCAGGGAAAACAGCGCCACCTCACGTTCGGCCGGCGTCAGCTGCCATTCCCGAAAGCGGCTTTCCAGATGGTCATGAAACGCCCCTTGCAACAGGCGCAGGCTGGCTTCAGCAGCTTCCGTGCGCTGCATTGAACGGCGATAGGCAATCCAGCCCAGCACCACCCCCATCACAAGGCCCAGCGCAGCGCCGACCTCCAGCAATTCACGTGTTTGCCAGCTGATTGGTGCGGCGCGCACGCCAATGACCGTGGCCAGAATGTCCGAGACAAAGAAGACCGCGCAGACGCTTTGCAACAGGATCAGAATAAGAAGAGGCCAGGGTGTTTTCACGTCACGCCCCGTGCGAGATCTGGACCGAGAGAGGAAGGCGGTCATCAATCATCCTCGCCTTCATCATCTTCACCGTCGTCTTCTTCATCATCCTCCTCATTGTCTTCTTCGTCGTCTTCCTCGTCGTCCTCCTCATCCTCTTCTTCGTCATCTGCCTCATCGTCAGAAGAATCGTCTGCTTCGTCCTCTTCGTCTTCGGCATCATCTTCTTCATCTTCGGGGTCTTCCCCATCTTCTACAGTCTTATCCCCAGCAACCCGGCGCCCAGTCCCGATCAAGCCCACTGCGTCCTCGGCGTCTTCGGCTTCCCAATAGTCGCGCAGAATTTCCCCGGTGCGCGGGTTCAGGATGATTTCACGTTCGGCATTACCGCCAGTGGCCTCAATTCGAATGCGCCCCAGAAACGTGCGGGAGACGACGATGCGCGTATATCCCTGCTGGGCCAGCTGATCGGTGACGCGATCCACCAAAGGATCGGCCTGCGCCGGGTTGGCAAGCACGGCAAACGCCAAGGCTACAATTGTCCTGCGGGTCATGTTCTTTCCTCACTTCGGCCCCGTTGCGAGCAAATGGATGCGCCGGCATCGGTTGTGGAACTCGATGCCGGCCAGAGAGAGTGGGACCCTCCCCCTAAGGTCTGAGATACCAGTGCTTCTACCACTCCCTCATCCCGGAAGGCAAAACCATCGGCACTTAGCCCGCCAGCAGCAGCGGGCGTAGTGCGTTTGGATCAATCGTCGCCTTCTTCGTCATCTTCCTCGTCGTCTTCTTCATCGTCGTCATCATCTTCTTCGTCGTCATCATCTTCTTCGTCGTCATCGTCTTCTTCGTCGTCATCGTCTTCTTCGTCGTCATCGTCTTCTTCATCATCATCGTCATCTTCTTCATCATCCTCCTCGTCCTCTTCGTCTTCTTCATCCTCCTCTTCTTCTTCCTCCTCCTCGTCATCTTCATCGTCATCTTCTTCGACTTCGTGCGAGAGGACCGCCCCGGTTTCTGCGTCATAGACAGTTTCAATGACAAAGCCGTCCTTCACCGCCTCAACGGTGACTTCCATACCGTCGACATAGACTTCCACTTCTTCGTAGCCTTCCCGTGCGAAGTGTTCGACAACGGCGCGCACAAAGTCCGAGGCCTGCGCCTGCGCCTGTACGGCGAAGCCTACAACAAGGGCGGTAGAGGTAATCAAAAGGCGTTTCATGTGGGGGCTCCTTGATCTGCGATAGTGATCTGCAATTGGGTCTGTTCGGCACACGCCTCATGCGTTGCCTGCTGACAGATCAGCCGGTCACGAGCCCCAATAGCTATTCACCGCAGGATTAGACCGGCGCACACCAAACGCCGGTTTATGTCCATAAACCTGAGTTTATGCGTTTCATTTCAGAGGCTTCTAAAACAGAAGCGCCCCCTGCCGTGTGATCAGAGCTGTTTTTCCATCTCAATCAGATGGTCTTCGAACTCGGAGCAGAATATCACTTCGCGCCGTTCAGGATCGTAGAAGGCATTGGCCTCGCCGCAGCTTTCCTCGACAATCCGCAGGGGCGCTGACAGGGACAGCTCATCGTTTAAGGCGGCAACTTCATCGGCAATGATCCGGGCGCTGAAACTGTCGGCCTCGCCGTCAAACACAAGGGTTGAACCAGCGCCACGTTCAATCAATTCATCCAACACCGCGCCCCAGCTGGCCTCGGCCTGTTCAAATTCGATCGGACAGTAGGCAGCGCGTTCTTCGGGCAGTTCAAACTCGGCTGCAAAATCTTCGCGTGCGTCGGGGTTGGCCCCGTAGAAGATGCAGACCGTGTTGTAGAAACGTTGTTCATCCGGGCCATGAGTATCCCACCACGGAATATCTTCCAGACCGCCACCGCGCATTTCAGCTTCGCCGATGAAGCCCCAGGCGGCCTCATAAGCCAATTCCTGCGCGACCTCTTCTTCGTAGAGCGCGTGGATCATGAGGATGGAAAACACATCCGCCGCATCCTCTTCCTGACCGAAGATCGGCACCCCTTCGATGTCGATCAGCGCATGGGCCAGTTCGTGATAGAAAATCCCCAGGACATTGGCCTCAACAAAGGCGCTGCCCTCATCCTGCGCAGCGGCAGAAAGCGGCAGGGCCATAAGGGCAAGAGCGGCGGTGAGTTGTTTCATCATGATCTCCCTCGAAGCGGTGATATCAGTATGCCGCGCCCTGTCGCCATCGGCTAGGAAAATGCGCCCGATGCAAAACGGCCCGGGACATGCCCGGGCCGCTCCTTCACTCTTTCAACGACACGAGGTCGCTCAGCAGGCCTTTGGTGCCGTTGTGCACCGTCAGGCGCTCAACCTTACCGGCCACTTTTTCCAGCGCTTCCAGTTCTTTCAGCCGCAGCATGACCGGGTTTTCAGCCATGACCTTAGCCGTGTTCAGAAGCGCCCGGGTGGCGTTGGTTTCTTCGCGACGCCGGATCACGTTGGCCTCAGCCTCTTTTTCAGCGGTCACAACCTTGTTCAGGATGTCCCGCATCTCACCCGGCAGGATCACGTCCTTCAACGCAATCTCACCGACCTCAAGGCCCAGTCCGGACATCTCTGCCCGCACCTTTTCAGCCGCCTCGGCGTCCACCGTCACCTTCTCAGCCAGGAGCCGGTCCAGCGTCAGCGCACCCAGCGTTTTCCGGAAGGCCAGTTGCAGTGCCTTGTGCAGGGCTTCTTCGAAGTCCTTCACTTTGGTGACCGCCACTTCGGCGTCCACAACCCGGAACTGCGCCGTCAGGTTCACCCGCAGGGTCACCCGGTCTTTGGTCAGGATTTCCTGGCCCAAGACCTCATGGGTCCGCATCCGCAGGTCAACCTGCTTCAGCGACAGGGCGCGACCGGCCTTCCAGAAACCGTGCACACCGGGCTGCAGCTGCCCTGACGGTTTGCCATCAACGGACAGCAAACCAATATGGCCTTCTGCAACGGTGACTTGTGTCAGCCCTGCGGTCACACCGGCTGCGGTCAAACGCGATAGCAGCGCGCCCGGCACCTGCAGCCCCTCAGACAGCTGAAAGGTCTCAAAGGCCCATTCACCCGCGTCTTTCCAATAGACGACGCGGCTGTCGGGCATCCGCACCTCCAAGGGCCGTCCATCGCGGGTGACCAGCACCAGCTCTTCCGGCCCGGTCCGCACCTCCAGGAGATGTGCCTGAGCCAGATCCGGACGTTGCCGGAACAGGGCCCGATCATAGGGCGATACGAAACGGAGCTGATCGATGGTGTGGACTTCGCGCAGACTGTCCTTGACCTTCACCCGATGCCGGCCTGCACCAAGGATCGCGGCAAAACGCCCCTCGTCCAGCACAAGCATCCGCTCGGTTTCCTGCAGTGTGACCCGCTCATAGCCGGTCAGCGTGTCCAATATTTTCTCAACGATATTCATACCTAAACTCCTTTTCGTATTGTCCTATCGTCGTCGCAAAGCGATCTCCTTTGGTTGGAATTGGGTTGGGGTCAGCATGACCCGCAGGTGTTGTGCCCAAGATGGGCGATAGGTCCGGGACACGCCCCGCGCCAAAGCCGATGGCGAAAGCAGAACCGAGAGGGGCGCAGCATCGCGGCGCGCCTGTCAGAGAAGCCTCTGATCAGCGGACCACAAAGCGGCGGAACCGTCATGTCCTGCTCCGGCCAAGACCAGAGCGGGCCGGGATGCCCATTGGCGGCGAAACCTCACCAGCCAATCTACCGGTCAACCTGCCCCGCTGGGACGGTCCCGGACCCTGATATGTGAACCGTAAAGAACGGTCCGGCGTGAAAGGCCGGTGCTGACTTAACAGCTTTTCAAATGGTGGGAGTCGAACCCACTACCCCTTGATTAAACGTCAAGTGCTCTACCCGAATGAGCTACATTTTGTGCACGATGCAGGAATCGAACCTGCAACTCACAGAATCTCAATCTGCTGCTCTACCGTTGAGCTAATCACGCGGTCTCGCTGTTGGGGCAACCTCCAGGCATACGGGAACGGCAGCGCCGACCGCACCGGACGTGTGTACAGCACGCACCGTTTGGATGATGGCCCCCGACATCGGGAGTGCAGAAGTAAGGCGAGAGGTGGATTCGCCGCAATCACACACTTTTATCGTGAAATGTAGCGTTGCCGACAGGACACAAAATTGTATCTGCGCGCAACAATGCGTCGCGCCACGAGGGCATGCACCACCGGCACGACGGAATATCGCTGCCGGGATTGCCAGAAATGTCCGGAAATTGAACGGCTGCTTTCTCAGGCGGCACCGGCCTGTGCGGCCGCAAGTTGCGTCAGGATGCTGGCGTAATTCTCAACGCCCTGCGCGCCGGTCACCAGATGCTGACGCTCAAACACCATCGCTGGCACGCCCGAAATCCCCTTGGAGGTCCAGAATTGCTGCTTCGCACGGACTTCTTCGGCGTAGTCATCGCCGGTCAGGATCTCGAGCGCGCGGGCACGGTCCAACCCCAAAGCGGCGGCGACATCTGCCATCACCTGCGGATCGTTCATCTCTTTGCTGTCGGTAAAGTAGGCCTCAAACAGGGCCAGTTTCAGCGCCCCGGCCTGACCGCTTTCGGCGGCCCAATGTAGCAAGCGATGTAGGGCGAAGGTATTGTAGATCCGTTTGCCATCGGTAAAGCGGATCGGCGCATTCAGCTCGTCCCCGATCGCCTCCAACCGGGCGCGGGCTTCGATGCTTTGCTCTACGGTGATGCCGTATTTCCCCATCAAATGTTCCCGCAGTTCTTCGCCCTCGGGCGCCATCTGCGGGTTCAGCTCAAAGGGATGCCAGAACACCTCAATCGGGATTGCGGTCTGTTCCTGCGCCAAACGCAGCTGGTGGTAGCCGACAAAGCACCAGGGGCACATCACATCCGATACAATATCGATCCGCAGTGTCTGTCCCGTAGCCTGTGCCATGTCGGCCCCTTTCTCAGATCAATCGCTGTCGCGCCCTTCAAGACCCGAGAGGTCAACGCCAAGGTGACGCGCAACGGTGAAGATGTCCTTATCGCCACGGCCGCACATGTTCATCACGATGATATGGTCCTTGGGCAGATCGCCTGCGATCTTCATCACATGGGCAAGCGCATGACAGGGTTCAAGGGCAGGAATGATGCCTTCGCTCTCACAAGAGAACTGGAACGCCTCCAGCGCTTCCTTATCGGTGATCGAGACATATTCCGCGCGGCCGATCTGGTGCAGCCAGCTGTGTTCCGGCCCGATACCCGGATAGTCGAGACCGGCCGAGATTGAATAGCCGTCCAGAATCTGGCCATCGTCATCCTGCAACAGGAAGGTGCGGTTGCCGTGCAGCACGCCGGGGCGGCCGCCGGTCAGTGAGGCACAGTGTTCCATATCGTCGTTGACGCCTTTTCCACCGGCCTCAACACCGATGATGTTGACCTCTTTGTCATCCAGGAACGGGTGGAACAGGCCAATCGCGTTGGACCCGCCGCCAATGGCCGCAATCACGGTATCAGGCAGGCGGCCCTCGCCTTCCTGCTCGGCCAGCTGCCAGCGCACCTCTTTGCCGATGATCGACTGGAAGTCGCGCACCATCGCCGGATAGGGGTGCGGGCCCGCGGCGGTGCCGATGCAGTAGAAGGTATCGTGCACGTTGGTCACCCAGTCGCGCAGCGCGTCGTTCATCGCGTCCTTCAGCGTGCCACGGCCGGATTCCACGGCGATCACCTCGGCCCCCAGCAGCTTCATGCGGAACACGTTGGGTTTCTGGCGGGCCACATCATGGGCGCCCATATAAACCACACATTTCAGGCCAAACTTGGCACAAACCGTCGCGGTGGCCACACCGTGCTGACCGGCGCCGGTTTCGGCGATGATCCGGGTCTTGCCCATGCGGCGCGCCAACAGGATCTGGCCCAACACGTTATTCACCTTGTGCGCGCCAGTGTGGTTCAGCTCATCCCGCTTCAGGTAGATCTTGGCGCCACCCAGACGTTTGGTCATGCCTTCAGCGTAGTAAAGCGGCGAGGGGCGACCCACATAGTGCTGCCAAAGATAATTCATCTCCTCCCAGAACTCAGGATCGTCCTTGGCCTTTTCGTATTCCTCCTCCAGCGAAAGGATCAGCGGCATCAGCGTCTCAGACACGAAACGTCCGCCGAAATCTCCGAAGCGGCCCTTGTCGTCGGGGCCGGTCATGAAGCTGTTGAAAAGGTCGTTGGCCATCGGGTGCTCCTCAGGTCAGAAAGTCTGTATCCCCATGTGCATAGGGCGCGGGGGACGGTTTTACCAGCCTGTTTTCCATGCATCAGGGCCGCGGGCTGAAATCGGGAAGATAACGCACAGCCATGCCGTGACAAGCCCTGCGACAAAGACGCCGCAGCCATCGGTGTTTCAGGGGAAATTGCGGGGTGTATTGAGGTCAGTTTTTGGCCTGAACGAGAGGGGATCGATGGAATCCTCAGGCTCAATCCAGCGTCTTTTTATAGCCGACGTGGCTGTCAACATAGCCAAGGCGATCATAAAAACGCTGCGCATCATTGCGCGCCTTATTGGTGGTCAGTTGCAGCAGACCACAGCCCGCCGCACGCGCCCGGTCCTCAGCATCCGCAAACATCGCCTCACCCAGTCCTTGCCCACGCAGATCACTGTGCACCCGCACGCTTTCGATCTGCGCCCGCCGCGCCGCTTTCAGCGACAGACCCGAAATGAACGTCAGTTGATAGGTTGCCACAACACGCGCCCCCTCGGCGCGGCTGTCATCGATGCCCACAAACAGTAGGTTTCCGCGCTCAGCTTGCATCTGATCAAAGGCCGCGAAATAGGGATCCAGCGTCGCAGCTTCGCGCCCCTGCCCCAATACATCATCGCGCAGCAAGGCAACGATTTCCGGAACCTCGTCACGGTTGGCTTCTCGGAAAACAACGCCCATTACCTGCCCCCTATGCCAGTGCGGCCTTGATAAAGGCCTCCATCAAGGCGGGATCTTTCACGCCCGGGGCGCTTTCCACACCAGAGCTCACATCAACCTGACGGGCCCCGGTCAGGTTTTGCGCCCGGCCGACGTTTTCAGGGTTAAGCCCGCCGGCCAGCATCCAGGGCAGCGACCAGTATTTGCGCTTCACCAGCTGCCAATCGAAGGACAGGCCGTTGCCACCCGGTAAAACAGCGTCTTTCGGGGCCTTGGCATCAATCAGCAATTGGTCAGCGACCTTTGCATAGCTGTCGATCTGGGCAACATCTGCTTCTGTTGCGACACCGATCGCCTTCATGACCGGCAGGCCGTAGCGCGCCTTGACCTCAGCCACCCGTTCGGGGCTTTCCGACCCGTGCAGCTGCCACATGTCGATTGCGACGTTATCGTTGATCTGATCCAGCAGTGCGTCATCGGCGTTGACCACCAAGGCCACCTTGGCCAGCCCAACAGGGGCGGCCCAAGCCAGTTCACGCGCCTCAGCCACGGTGACGGCACGGGGCGATTTTGGGAAAAACACGAAGCCCACGTAGGCCGCACCCAGTGTCCCTGCCAATTCGACGTGATCAGGGTCACGCAGACCGCAGATCTTTACCTTACTGTCTGCAGGCATCGGATCAGGACGCTTCATCCAGAAGGGCGAGCACCTCGTCCTTCTGTTCCGCAGTGTCGGCACGCCGCTTTTCGCGCTTCAGCTGGCGGCTCAAATCCTGCACTTCCTGTGATTTGCGCGCCGCTTCCGCCCGATGTTTGTATTCGCGCAGCCATTCCCAGACAAAACCGATCAGCAAACCCGCAATGATCGCACCAAGGATCACCACAAAGAGCGGCATCTCAATCGTGTAGTTGAGGCCAATCAGATTAGCAAAAGCATCAGGTAGCAGCGACAGTGTCACCGCATCACGATTGGCAAAGGCCACCGACACCAAAAGAAGCCCCAGAGAGCCGAGAAATACATAGCGAATGTAGCGCATGAGCGATTTACTTTCCGTTCAGTCGGTCGCGCAGCAGTTTGCCGGTCTTGAAGAAAGGCACGTGCTTCTCTTCAACTTCTACCGATTCCCCGGTGCGCGGGTTGCGGCCAACCCTAGCATCCCGCTTCTTTACCGAAAACGCGCCGAAACCACGCAGCTCAACTCGGTCACCGCGCGACATCGCGCCGGTAATCTCATCAAAGATCGTATTTACGATCTTCTCAACATCACGTTGGAACAAGTGTGGGTTCTCGTCAGCGATCTTCTGAATCAGTTCCGATCGGATCATCGGCAAATACTCCCCCGGCAAAATGCTTTGGCCAATATCAGCGCAATTAGTTGAACTATAGAAAGAAACAAGGGCTACGGAAACCTGCCTTTGCGGCAAATGGCAAGTTTCCGCGACAAATACTCAACCATTAGAAGAAACAAACCTGTCATCTGGGGCAGAAAGTTACCGCAAAGCTGTATTTTGCGTGATCTTAGTCAACCCTGAAGTCATTGATTCGGCATCGCTTTCCACTCGCCTTTCAGATGATTCTGTCAAAGCCCGTGAATAGAAAAACCCCGCGGTCCGTGCAGACCGCGGGGTTTCCCTGATTTAATCTCGCCTAAGCGGCGAAAGATCTTACTCGTCGCCGCCTTTCAGCGCTGCGCCGAGGATGTCGCCCAGCGATGCGCCGGAGTCCGAGGAACCGTACTGTTCTACGGCTTCTTTCTCTTCGGCGATCTCACGTGCTTTGATCGACAGGCCCAGACGACGGGTCTTGCTGTCAACGTTGGTCACGCGGACGTCAACCTTGTCACCAACCGAGAAACGCTCAGGGCGCTGCTCAGCACGGTCACGCGACAGGTCCGAACGACGGATGAAGGACTTCATGCCTTCATATTCGACTTCGATACCACCGTCTTCGATCGCGGTAACCTCAACGGTTACGATCGAGCCGCGCTTCACGCCGCCGGTTGCTTCAGCGAACTTGTCGCCGCCCAGGGCTTTGATCGACAGCGAGATACGCTCTTTCTCGACGTCCACTTCGGAGACAACGGCCGAAACCATGTCGCCTTTGCGGTAGTTCTGAATCGCGTCTTCGCCACGCTCGTCCCAGGACAGGTCGGAGAGGTGAACCATGCCGTCGATTTCGCCGGGCAGGCCGATGAACAGACCGAATTCGGTGATGTTCTTGACTTCGCCTTCGACCTGAGTGCCCTCGGGGTGAGTTTCCGAGAAGACTTCCCACGGGTTGCGCATGGTCTGCTTGAGGCCCAGCGACACGCGGCGCTTGCCGGCGTCGATTTCCAGAACCATGACGTCCACTTCCTGCGAGGTCGAAACGATCTTGCCGGGGTGTACGTTTTTCTTGGTCCAAGACATTTCGGACACGTGAACCAGACCTTCAACACCGGGCTCCAGCTCAACAAATGCACCGTAGTCGGTGATGTTGGTGACGCGACCTTTGTGAACCGATTCCAGCGGGTACTTGGCAGCAACCAGATCCCACGGATCTTCCTGCAGCTGCTTCATGCCCAGGCTGATGCGGTGGGTGTCTTTGTTGATCTTGATGACCTGAACCTTAACGGTTTCACCGATCGACAGGATCTCGGACGGGTGGTTCACACGGCGCCATGCCATGTCGGTGACGTGCAGCAGGCCGTCTACGCCGCCCAGGTCAACGAATGCACCGTATTCGGTGATGTTCTTAACAACACCTTCAACCGCGTCGCCTTCGGCCAGTTTACCGATAACTTCGGCACGCTGTTCGGCACGCGATTCTTCCAGAATGGCGCGACGCGATACAACGATGTTGCCACGACGACGGTCCATTTTCAGGATCTGGAACGGCTGCTTCAGACCCATCAGCGGGCCAGCGTCACGTACGGGACGTACGTCAACCTGCGAACCGGGCAGGAATGCAACAGCACCGCCCAGATCGACGGTGAAGCCGCCTTTGACGCGGCCGAAGATCGCGCCGTCGACGCGCTGCTCGTCTGCGTATGCTTTTTCCAGGCGATCCCATGCTTCTTCGCGGCGGGCCATCTCACGCGAGATAACAGCTTCGCCACGGGCGTTTTCAGCCGCGCGCAGGTAAACTTCTACTTCGTCGCCAACAGCGATTTCAGGAGCTTCACCGGGGTTTGCGAATTCTTTCAGCTCAACGCGGCCTTCCATCTTGTAGCCAACGTCGATAATGGCCTGGCCCGCTTCAATTGCGATTACCTTGCCTTTAACAACGGAACCCTCAGTCGGGGTGTCCATTTCGAAGCTTTCGTTCAAGAGTGCTTCAAACTCTTCCATCGAGGTCATAGCCATCTGGCGTATCAATCCTTTACAAGTCGATTTAACTGGCCAACGGTTGTCTCCGCAGGTCTTGGTTTCATGTTTTCTTGAGCCGCGACAACGAAGCCGAAAGATGAGATCACACAAACAAAGAAGAAGGGCCTGAGAGATTCTCAAACCCTACTCACCTCATCCGCGACTCTTGACGGTCACAAGAATGAGGTGCCTATAAGTTTTTTTGGCCTTATTGGCAAGGGCCACGAGGTAGAAAAGGCCGGATCGCGCCGATGAGACAAATGACAAAATGACGGACATCCGCGACATCTCCGCTGATGAGGCGCTTTGGATCCGGCATCAAGTCCTCTGGCCAGACAAACCAGCCGAGTTTTGTCGCGTCGAGGGCGATGATCAGGCGGTGCACCTGGGTGGGTTTATCAGCAACCAGTTGGTGACGGTGTTAAGCCTTTTTGACGAAGGCGCGTTCATTCAACTGCGCAAATTCGCGACACTACCAACGTATCAAGGTGAGGGTCACGGCACTGCCCTGATGCAGGCTGCCATGGAGCGCGCGGATGGGCTGTGCAAACCCATCAGGCTACATGCGCGGGCTGGCGCCATATCGTTTTATGAACGCCACGGTTTCACCCAACAGGGTGAGCCCTTCCAGAAGTACAGCACCGAAACCTCTATCGGCCCGACCTACATCTGGATGCAGCAAACAAAAAACGGGACCTGATGACAGGCCCCGCTTAGATCACGATGTGATCGCAATCAGATGGTGGTGATGAATTTGTCGCGCGGACGACGGACCTTTTTCATGTTGACCAGCCAGTCGCCTTCCTCAGCGCGGTACCCCAACGGCAGCAACAACACCGAACGCAAGCCACGTTCCTTCAGGCCCAGGATTTCATCCACAGCAGCAGGATCGAACCCTTCCATCGGGGTGCTGTCGACCTCTTCCACCGCGGCCGCGGCCAGAGCGAAGCCCAAAGCGATATAGGCCTGGCGGGCAGCGTGCTCAAAATTCACATCCGCGTCGCGCGGCAGGTACATGTTTTTGAGGTTAGTGTAATATGCGTCCAGCGTTTCACTGCGACCACCACGTTCTTCGGCCATCTGATCGGTAACACTGTCCACGCGGGCTTCGGTGTAGTTGTCCCAAGCGGCGAAGACCAACAGGTGCGAGCCATCGACGATCTGTCCCTGGTTCCAGGCCACATCTTTGATCTTGGCGCGCACATCGGGATTGGTCACGACCAGAACCTCATAGGGCTGCAGACCGCTGGAGGTCGGCGCCAGTTCGATCGCCTTCAGGATCGCTTCCAGCTTCTCATCAGATACGGCTTTCGAAGGGTCCATCTTCTTGGTGGCATAGCGCCAGTTCAACTTGTCGTTCAGCATTTCAGTCTCGTCTTTCAAAAGCCCAAACAGGGAGGAGTCATTCGGAGTTGGCTATCTAGGCTTTCCGCGCGACAGCACAAGGGTTCACCCAATGCGCTATACCAACGGAGAGGTGTTCGCTGCGTTACAGTTCCGCGCGGGGTTTACCGGCGCGCCTCAATCGCTGCAATAGCAGCGGCAATGGCAGCCTCGATCGACAGATCAGAGGTATCGATCTGCACAGCATCCTCAGCCGGCTTCAGGGGGGCCGTCGCACGTTCGCTGTCACGTTTGTCACGTTCGATCACATCCTGCAGGACCGCCTCGTAACTCTGCGTGCCGCCTTTTTCGGCCAGTTCCTTGTGGCGGCGCGTTGCGCGCACTTCGGCACTGGCGGTGACGAACAGCTTCACCTCCGCATCCGGGCAGATGACCGTTCCAATGTCGCGCCCATCCAGAACGGCGCCGCCATCGCGCCGCGCAAACGCTTGCTGGAAGGCCACCAAAGCGGCCCGCACCTCTGGGATCACCGCAACTTTGCTGGCCGCTTGTGCCACATCCGGGGTACGCAGATTGTCGGCTTCCAGATCCTCGGCCTGCAAGGCTTGCGCTGCAGCGATCGGTTCTGCCCCCTGGAGCGTTCTGGCCCCTACCGCACGATAAAGCAGACCTGTGTCCAAATGCGCATAACCAAAATGCGCCGCAACAGCCTTGGATAACGTGCCTTTGCCGGCCGCCGCAGGCCCGTCGATTGCGATGGTGAATGCCATTGTCTGCTCCTCTTCCTGATCGCAGGGGTACTGCACCCCCTGCCCCACCTCAAGATGAAATCCAGACCAACTTGACATGTAGCATGTCATTATGACACCATAGATGTCATGACAGATCCCCTCTATCATCTGACCTGGCTTCCCCGCCCTCTCATGCAACAGGTAGAAACCGCGGTTGAGAGCGGGCTGCAAGGCACCGGACTAACCGTGCGCACCCGCGCCGTGATGGAGGTTCTGTTGCAGGGCCCGTTGCCCGTGCCCGCTTTGGCAGAGGCGCTGCATATTCAACGACAATACGTACAGGTCTTGGTGAATGAGGCGCTGGCAGCCGGGTTTGTCTGCAAACAAGCCAACCCAAGGCACGCCAGATCCCACCTGATTGCCCTAACCCCGAACGGCAGCGCGCTGATTGAACATGTCATGACGCAGGAACATACATTGCTGGCAGAGCTTGCCGGTGACCTGCCCGCCGATGAGGTGGCCACGGCATTGCGCATTGTCAAAACCCTCATCACCCGTTTCCAATCCCATAACCAAGGCCTCACACCATGATCTGGATCCTTCCCGCCCTCCTCGCCGCGGCATGTTTTTGGCTGAACTACACCTCTAACCTGATCGGTCAGGTGACCAAGGGCGACCGCATCCCCAACCGTGACGGCAAGGCGCTGCTACTGGTCGATCTGCAAAGCTGTTTCTGGGAGGAAAAACTCTATGACGCCGACACCCGCGCCCGCGTTGAGGCCGCGGTGGGTCAAGCTGTGGCCGAAGCGAAGGCGGCAGGCCATCCGGTGATTGCCCTGCGTCAGGAATGGTCCATCCCTAGCACCCGCGTGCTGGCGCGGATGTTCATGGGTGGCAAGGCGCTGGCGGGCGGCACGGGTCTGGAACTGGCCGCACCGTTCGCAGGCATGGCGGACCGGGAGGTGGTGAAACCCATTCAGGATGGGTTCAAAACCGGGGAATTGACCCATGTTCTGGATGAAATAGGCGTTGGTCATCTGACCATTGCGGGCCTTGATGGGATCTACTGCGTCAACAAAACCGCTCAGGCCGCTTTGGGCCGGGGCTATGGCGTCACCCTACTGGCAGATGGCATCGCCTCCACCGAGCCGAAAAAGCTGGAGGAGGTTTACACCGACCTGCAGGCCAAAGGGGCAAAGGTGGCCTGAGCCACCCCACACTGCTAAAGGGTCAATCGCGCCGCAGATCCGCGCCAAGGCCGCCCATCAGATCCTCAAAGATTGGGAAGGATGTGGCGATTGGGCTGCCATCATCCACGCTGACGGGCGCCTCAGTGGCCATGCCCATCACCATGAAGCTCATGGCGATCCGGTGGTCCAAATGGCTGACGCAGGTCGCCCCGCCCGGCACATTGCCGTGACCGCGGCCTTTGACGATCCACCAATCGTCGCCATCCTCAACCTCAACACCGTTCAGACGCAGGCCGGAGGCCATCGCCCCAATCCGGTCCGATTCCTTCACCCGCAGCTCCTTGACGCCGCGCATCACAGTGTCGCCTTCCGCAAAAGAGGCCACAACAGACAGCACCGGGTATTCGTCAATCATACTGGCCGCACGGGCGGGAGGCACCTCAATGCCTTTAAGGTTGGGCGAAAACTTGGCGCGCAGATCGGCAACCGGCTCACCGCCTTCTTCGCGCAGGTTCTCATAGGTCAGATCCGCCCCCATATCGCGCAGGGTCTCAAACAGACCAGCGCGGGTGGGGTTCAGCCCAATATTGGGCACCAGCACGTCAGACCCTTCAACGATCAACGCAGCACAGACCGGAAACGCGGCCGAGGACGGATCACGCGGCACCACAATGGTTTGCGGCTTCAGCTCAGGACGGCCTTTCAGGGTAATCACCCGGCCTTCTTCAGTATCGACCGAGGTGATATCGGCGCCAAAACCGGCCAGCATCCGTTCGGTATGGTCACGGGTGGCTTCTTTCTCGATCACAACGGTCTCGCCCGGTGCATTCAAACCTGCCAGCAGCACCGCCGATTTCACCTGCGCCGAAGGCATCGGTGTTGTGTAGCGCACAGGAACTGGATCCGCGGCGCCAACAATAGTCATCGGCAGGCGCCCACCCGACCGGCCAACCGAGGTCGCGCCAAACAATGCAATTGGATCCGTGACCCGCGCCATCGGACGCGAGTTTAGCGAGGCATCACCGGTAAAGGTCGCCGTGATGTTCGTGGTTGCCATCGCGCCCATGATCAGGCGCACACCGGTGCCCGAGTTGCCGCAGTCGATCACATTGTCTGGCTCAGCAAAGCCGCCAACACCAACACCGTGCACGTGCCAGGTGCCATCCTCATCGCGGTTCACCTCGGCGCCGAAGGCCTGCATCGCCTTGGCGGTGTCCAGCACATCTTCGCCTTCCAGCAGACCGGTGATGACCGTCTCACCAACCGCCATCGCGCCAAAAATCAGCGAACGGTGGCTGATGGATTTGTCGCCGGGCACATGGGCCTCGCCCTTCAGCGGGCCGCATTTATGCGATGACATCGGGATCGGGGTGCCGTGGCCGGACATATGTGCTCTCCTCATGCTTCCAAAGCCTGATAGCGCAAACCCTAAGGGCCGTCCATATCAGCCGAAACGACAAAAGGCAGAAGCGTTGCCCCTGCCTTTCACTGTTTCCAAAATACTCAAAAATCCCAACGCTTACAGGCGGCGGAACGTCAGATAGTGCGGCGTTCGGCCTTCGCGCAGGGCTTTCTGCTCATAACGGGTGGAAATCCAGTCATCCCAGGGCTGGCGCCAGTCGGTTGGGCCCTCGGCCAGCCACTCAAAACCGGCCTTCGGCACCTCTTGCAGGGTCTGGCGCACATAATCGGGAATGTCTGTCGCCACACGGAAGATCGCGCCGGGTTTCAGCACCTCGGCCAGCGGCTGCAGATGTTCCTGTGTCACAAACCGACGGCGGTGGTGGCGCTTCTTTGGCCAGGGATCGGGGTAGAGCAGAAAGGCCTTGCTGATCGATTGCGCCGGCAGCACATCCATCATGTCACGTGCATCACCGGGGTGCACTTTAACGTTGTCGACCTCGGCATCGCGGATCTTGCCCAGCAGCATTGCGACCCCGTTGATATATGGCTCACAGCCAATGATCCCAACGTCACGGTTGCTGGCGGCCTGATGCACCATATGTTCGCCGCCGCCAAAGCCGACCTCCAGCCAGACGTCCTTGCCCGGAAACATCTCGCCCAGATCCAATTCGCTCCGGTCGGGGTTTTCTTCCCAGGTCACCGCACCAGGTGACAGGGCCGCCAGATCCTCATCCAGATACTTCTGCTGGCTGTCGCGCAGGCCTTTGCCTTTGAAGCGGCCGTAGAAATTGCGCCATGGGGCGCCCGAAGGGTGCTTGTCGCTAGGTTGGTCTGCCATGATCTCGAACGGTCTCTTGCGCGGTTGATTGGCCCGAGCCTTTGCCGCAGAGCGCGGCAGGGGTCAAGTCCCCCTGCCCGATTGCACCTTCTGATCATGCTTAGGCGCAGGCTTAGCCCTTGGAAAACAGCGCCCGCAGAACAAACAGCCCTGGAATGGTCACCAGATACATCGTGATCCCATATAGCGCAGACGGCAGCGCGTATTCCGGAATGCCCGCCACCTGCGCCACCAATCCCGCAACCGTGATGCCCAGCGTGGCGTTCTGCACCCCCATCTCAACCGAGATACAGATCCCCTCAGCGCCGCTCAGACCCAGAAGCCGCGCCACAGCCACGCCGAGGATTAGCAAGACCACATTCAGCGCGATCAGGACAGGCCCCAGAACCGTGATGTTTTCAACGATCAGCACCCAGTTGGTTGCAATCGCGGCAGCCACGATCAGCACAAACAGAACGATCGCCGCGCGTGAAATCACCCGCTCTGCCGCATCCGCCTTGGCGCCTGAAAACCGCCGCCCCAACAGGCCCAGCAGAACCGGCACCGCAGTGATGGCAAACATTGCCAGCCCGATCGACATCACATCAATCTCAGGCGCGGTTTCCTTCAGAAAGGTCTGTCCGGCCCAGCCCACGAGGAAAGGCACAGTCAAAACGGACAACAGGCTCACCACCGCCGTCAGGGTGATCGACAGCGCAACCGAACCGCCGCCCAGTTTGGTCAGAATGTTTGAGGTCACGCCGCCCGGGCAGAACGACAGGATCATCACCCCAAAGGCCAAGGCGGGCGGCAACGACATGACCTGCAACAAAAGATAGGCAACCGCGGGAATGGCCGCGACCTGCAGCCCCACCCCGGTCAGCACCGCGCGCGGCATGGTCAAAACCCGGCCGAAATCCGCAAAGGTCAGGCCGAAGCCCAGCGAAAACATGATGAACGCCAGCGACAGCGGCAGCCCCACCTCAAGCAACATTGCAAATCCTCCCTATTCGCGGCGGCAGGTTTACATGAAGCCTCCGGAGGCCAAAGCCTGCCGTTAGGTCAGGCGTGAAGGTTAAGGCGCGTCACGCAACACCCCGGCCGCAACCAACTCCTTGCGTGAGGGGAACCAGACCGCATCGCTTGACCCGATGGTCTCAATCGCGAAGGCCGGATCAACACCACGTTTCAGCAAGGTGGTCAGGTTGGTATAAACCTCGGTCTGGGTGTCCTGATACATCCATGAGGCAAAATCAAAGGGTGTTTTCCAGCCGCTGTCTTCGCGCCGGTCGTTGTAATAGCCCTCAATCGACGCTGGGGACCAATTGGTCTGATGGAACCCGATCTTGGACCCACGGGTCATCTGCCGCGACTGGCCTGCCAGGAACAGCAAGACGCAGGTGCTGCTGCATTCGCCGTCAGCCACGGTGTCCAATTCATAATCCTCAACGATGCGCGCCATTTCTTCGCCCACCCAGACAATCCCGCCGGGGGAATTCAGGCGCAGTGTGGTGATGCCTTCGTTTTCTTTCAGCATGCGCCGCATCACCGGCAGGTCCGTCGCCACAATCTCCCTGCCCGAGGCCAGCCCACCTTTATCGGTGTCGTAAATCAATTGATCGCCTTCAACCGTCAGCTTGTCGGCCAGAACTGGCCCTGCCAACAGAAGGGAAAACACTGCGATGCCAATACCACGCATGTCATGAAACTCCGATAAATGCTTGTTGGGGAACACCTTAGAAAGCTGGGACAGGTGATGCCAAGCAAAGTTTCCCTGAGGCTGTGATTTCTGAGGCCCAGGCAAAGAAAAAGGGGGCCGAAGCCCCCTTTTCGTGTGTCATATGTTGAGACGTGGATCAGCCAACCGGCGCGAAGGCGGTTTTGCCAACCTCCTTTTTCAGCTGCTCGACCAGATCCACATTCTCCCAGGAGAAGCCACCGTCGGCCTCCGGGGTGCGGCCAAAGTGGCCATAAGCAGCGGTGCGCGCATAGATCGGGCGGTTCAGACCCAGATGGGTGCGGATACCGCGGGGGGTCAGATCCATCACCTTGGGGATTGCCGCTTCAATCTCAGCGGGGTCCACCTCACCAGTGCCGTGCAGATCTGCATAGATCGACAGCGGGTGCGATACACCGATGGCGTAGCTCAGCTGGATGGTGCAGCGTTCAGCCAGACCGGCCGCCACAACGTTTTTGGCCAAATAGCGCGCCGCATAGGCTGCCGAGCGGTCCACCTTGGTCGGGTCTTTGCCTGAGAAGGCACCGCCACCATGCGGCGCAGCGCCGCCGTAGGTGTCCACGATGATCTTACGGCCAGTCAGGCCAGCGTCACCATCGGGGCCGCCAATCACAAAGGTCCCGGTCGGGTTCACGTGCCATGCAGTGTCAGGCTGGACCCAGCCCTCGGGCAGGGTCTGACGGATATAGGGTTCAACAATCGCGCGGATGTCTTCGCTGGTCTGGCTTTCATCGGCGTGCTGGGTGGACAGAACGATCGAGGTCACGCCAACCGGCTTGCCATTTTCGTATTTGACCGAGATCTGCGACTTGGCATCCGGGCGCAGCGTCGGCTCAGCGCCGGATTTACGCTCCTCCGCCAGACGACGCAGGATCGCGTGGCTGTACTGGATCGGGGCCGGCATCAGCTCAGGGGTTTCAGTAGTGGCATAGCCAAACATGATGCCCTGATCGCCTGCGCCTTCCTCTTTGTCGGCAGCGGCGTCAACGCCCTGCGCGATATGGGCGGATTGTTCGTGCAGCAAGTTGGTCACTTCCACGGTTTCGTGGTGGAACTTGTCCTGCTCATAGCCAATGTCTTTGATGCAATCACGGGCGATTTGGTCAACCTTGCCCACAAATTCTGTCAGTTTGCCCTGGTCGGACAGACCAACTTCACCCCCGATCACAACACGGTTTGTGGTGGCGAAAGTCTCAGCCGCAACGCGCGCCTCGGGCTCCTCTGCCAGGAAGGCGTCCAGAACTGCGTCCGAGATACGGTCACATACCTTGTCAGGATGCCCCTCCGAAACCGATTCAGAGGTGAAAATATAGTTCGATCTTGTCATGAAAGTGCTCCATTAGGGTCTGCCCGCCACGTCAGGAAGCCGTTGTGGCAGGGGGATGTGTACTGGTTACGCCTCGGGTTCACCCGGGTCAATCTGCAAACGTCGCTTTGGCCAGCGCCTGAGTGTGATAACGGCAAGAAACAGCCCCATGATAGCAACCAAGGCAAGATAATCACCGGTTTGGGCATAAACCGTGCGGTGCAATGGCTGTGGCAATGCATGGTCCAGATGTCCGGTTTCCCCCAGCCCCAGCTGCGCAATCACGCGGCCCTTGCCATCAATAACCGCCGAAACCCCTGTATTTGCCGCCCGCACCATCGGCAGCCCCTGCTCAATCGCGCGCAGGCGGGCCTGCGCCAGATGTTGGTAGGGGCCTGAGATCTGGCCAAACCAGGCGTCATTGGTCAACTGCATCAACAAGTCCGGGCGCTCTGCCGCCGCGTTCACGTCATTTGGGAACACTGCCTCATAACAAATCAGCGGCAGGGCACGCCCCAAGGCCCCCAACGGCATCAACTGCGCCCCCGGCCCGGCGGAAAACCCATCCCCGTCACGTGCAGCCATACCATGAATGCCCAGCCGCCCCAGCAGATCGCCAAAGGGCACGTATTCCCCAAATGGCACCAGATGCGCCTTATCGTAGACATTTGTGACCTGCCCCAGACCGTCCATCAGGACAGCTGAGTTATAGATTTGCCGCCCCTCCCAACGTTGGATGCCAAAGACAACCGGCACCCCGCCCGCCGCCTGCGCCATCACCTGCAGCGTTTCCTCGGACCGATCCAGCGACACGGGGACAGATGTTTCGGGCCAGATCACCAGATCCGGGCGCGGCGCGGCGCGGGTTGCCTCGATCTGGCGGCGGAAGAACACCGGGACATGAGCGGGATCCCATTTCTGATGCTGCGGCGCGTTGGGCTGCACCAACCGCACGACCGGCCGGCCCTTCAGGTCCTGTGGCTCACCTGCCAGATAAGCCCCGCCCAGCCAAAGCAGCGCAATGGCTGAAAGCGTCACCACGCCCCCCGTCACATGCCGCGCCGACTGTGCCATCCCGGTTGCAACAGCTAGCGCCAACAGGGTCAGGCCATGGGGCCCAATCAGACTGGCCCATTGCGCAACAGGTGTTGGGATCCACAGATGGCCGATCAGCGCCCATGGGAACCCCGTAAAGAGGTAGGACCGCACCAGTTCAGCCGCAGCCAAGGTCGCAATCAGGGCAAGTGGGACTCCCCCCAATCGTCGCGCCACGGCAGCGGCAGCACCCCAAAACAGCGCCAGCCCCCCCGCCATAAAGAACAAGGCGAAAGGCGCCATCCAGCCGTGCCGGGCAATATCGACCAGAAACGGCTCAACGATCCAGCTGAGGGCCAGCGCGAAATACCCAAGGCCAAAGCCCCAGCCACGCCAGAACGCTGCTTTAGCTTCGCTTGCGGCCTGCATACGCAGCAGACCTAGCGCCAGCCCAAGCAACGCCAGCGGCCACAAATCCAGCGGCGCCTGCCCCAGCGCGGTGATCGCCCCCGCCAGAACCGAAAGCGCAAAGCCAGGCAGGCGCTGAGCCGCCCCAAATCGTGTCAGCGCAGCGGCCAGCACCCGTTACCCACCTGCATCCGTTTTCAGACGCACGCGCAGGCGCTTGATCCGGCGGGGATCTGCATCCACCACCATGATCTCATGACCATCCGGGTGTTGCACCACCTCACCACGCACCGGCACCCGGCCACACAATACAAAGACCAGACCGCCCAGCGTGTCGATCTCTTCTTCGTCGATCTCAGGACTGTCGGTGAGGGAGAAGCCAATCTCCTCCTCAAACTCATCCAGCGGGGTTTTTGACAGCGCCAGATACTGACCGGGGTTTTCAGCAACCCACAGCTGATCCTCTTCGGCGTCATGTTCGTCTTCGATCTCACCGACAACCTGTTCGATCAGATCTTCGATGGTCAAAACCCCATCAACACCGCCATACTCATCGATCACCAGCGCCATGTGCCGGCGTTCCGTCTGCATTTTTTGCAGCAAAACCCCCAGCGACATCGATGGCGGCACATAGAGCAGCGGGCGCAGCATACCTGCCATCGAAAACTCTTCGCTCTGGCCGCCGTTAAACCCATGCTGCAGGGCAAAGTCCTTCAGGTGGATCATGCCCAGCGGGGTGTCCAAGGTGCCGCTGTAAACAGGCAGTCGGGTAAATCCGGTGTCGCGGAAGACCTGCACCAGTTCATCCTTGGTGATGCTTTCCGGCACCGCCACAATATCCGCTTTGGGAATAGCCACTTCACGCACGCGGTAGCGCGCCAAAGTGTTCATCAATGTCTGGTGTTCACCGCGCGGGTGGGCGTGGCCATTTGCCGAGGCCTCAGCCTCCAGTGCCACTGCCGTGCCTTTGGCTCCGAACAGTCGTTTCAAAAGCCCCGGTTGCGGGGGGTCGCTCTCTGGCTGCGCGCTGTGCGCTGCCGTAGAAGAGCCTTCAGGTGCGTCGCCCATCTTACCTTTCCAAATTCAAACAGAACTCATCTGTCACGGGGTGATCCCCGCTAAGACCCATTATATGGGTCAGCAAACCCCATTTTGCCAAGTATTTCGACCTCAATCGCCTCCATTAACGTGGCATCCTTGTCACGAATATGGTCATAGCCCAGCAAATGCAGGGTCGCATGGATCAACAAATGGGTGCAATGTTCGCTCATCGGCTTCGCGGCGGCCTCGGCCTCACGCTGGCAGGTCTCATAAGAAATGGCGATATCACCTAGTTCCGGGTCGGGTCCTTCCGGGGCCAGCGGCACACCGCCCTCTTCTGCAGCCCCCCGTTCCTCTGAGGGCCAGGACAGCACATTGGTTGCCTTGCCCTTGTCGCGAAATTCTTCATTCAGCTCGGCAATTCGGGCATCATCACAGCCCATCACACAAAGTTCCCAATCCTCAGGCTCATATCCCAGATGGCGCAGGGTCGCGTCGCTGGCCACCTCGGCCATTTGGACAAGCCCAGCCGCCTCCCAGCGTGTATCTTCAAAGATCACATCAACAGTCATAGGCCCGCCATATCCTGATTGAGCGCACAAGAAAAGGCGACAGCCCGCTGGCCGCCGCCCTTTTCAATGTTCCTCAAATACTCACGCCGGAGGTGGCGCAACCGGATCAACCGCGCGCTTCTTCTTCCTCATAGGCCTCAATGATGGCGGCCACCAGCGGGTGACGGACCACATCCTTGGAGGTGAAATAGTTGAAGCTGATCTTGGGGATCTGTTTCAACAGACGCTCGGCATCATGCAGGCCCGAAGAAACGCCGCGTGGCAGGTCCACCTGACTGCGGTCGCCAGTAATCACCATGCGGGAGCCTTCGCCAAGACGGGTCAGGAACATTTTCATCTGCATCGAGGTGGCGTTCTGCGCCTCATCCAGAACCACAAATGCATTCGCCAGCGTCCGGCCGCGCATGAAAGCCAGCGGCGCAATCTCGATCCGCTTTTCCTCAATCAGCTTGGCCACCTGCTTGGCCGGCAGGAAGTCGTTCAGCGCGTCATAAAGCGGCTGCATATAGGGGTCGACTTTGTCTTTCATGTCGCCCGGCAGGTAGCCCAGTTTCTCCCCGGCCTCCACGGCAGGGCGGCTGAGGATGATCCGGTCCACGGCACCATCAATGAACATCGACACACCTGCGGCCACCGCCAGATAGGTCTTGCCGGTCCCCGCCGGGCCAATACCAAAGGCCAGTTCATTCTGAAACAGATTCTGCACATAGGCCTGCTGCGCTTCGGTGCGCGGCTCGACCCGTTTCTTGCGGGTTTTGATCTCAACCCGGCCACCGCGGAACATTTCCAGCTGGTCGCCATCGCGGGCGCCATGATCCGCAGTAACAGAATCGGCAGGGCCCATACGAATTTCGCGGTCGATGTCACCGGTTTCAACGTCGCGCCCTTCCTCCAGACGCTCATAAAGACCGCGCAGTACTGTTTCACATTCGGCCACCGCTTCGCTGCCACCATGCACTGACAGTTGATTGCCCCGGCGCAGGATATGCACCCCCATCTTCTGCTCTATGGCCGCCAAGTTGCGGTCATACTCGCCACAAAGGTCGATCAGCAAACGATTGTCGGGGAATTCCAGTACCGCTTCGCTGAGGCTGTCGGGGTCATTGGGGGTCAGAACGCTGGTAGGCAAATAGATCTCCTTAGCTGAGGTCAAATCCCAAAATTTGAGTCGGGGGCCTAGGCCCAATGGTGCCAAACACGCCCCCTCTCCGCAAGATGTAGTGTCTAATTGTGACAGTTCCGGCACAGAAAAGCCGCCGGTTTGTGCACCGGCGGCTGAGCGTTCTTCTCGGGATGTCGCGTGCTTTACAGCGGGTCGAAGATCCGGGTGCCATCCTTAAACGGGCCTGTGGCCGTTTCCGGTGGTGCCACGTTCGAACAGACCGGCTTGCCGTATTTGTCACGGCGCGCATCCGCGTAGCCTTCCACACCATCGTCGATGATCCAGTGATCACAGCCGTTCGGGTCAACCCAAATGCCCGCCACCAATTGGCTAAGGTGTTTCTTGTCGGTGCCGCGGTCGCGCGTTTTGTCCCCCTGCACTGGGGCGTGACCACCGGTGGTACAGGCGGCCATCAGACCAGCAACTGCGAGGGCCATTGTGGCTTTTACCAAAGTCATAGTCTCTCTCCCTCGGTTACTGGAAACACAGGATTTCAACGCGGCGGTTTTTCTGCATGCCAGCGGCGGTCGAGTTTGACGCCACCGGCATCCGCTCACCGTAGCCACGCACATCGATCACCTGCGCCCCAACGCCAGCGGCCACTTTCGCCACCGAGTTGGCCCGGTTGTAGCTCAGCTTCATGTTGTAGCTGTCCGAGGCCCGGCTGTCGGTGTGACCAACAATCACAAAGGCCCGCGCTGACGCCGAGTTGAAGAAATCCGCCAGACGCTGACGTCCAGCAGAGTTGATCCGGTAGCTGTCGGTTGCAAACAGCTGATCGGTGTTCACGGTGCCACAAAGGTTCAGGTCACGGCAAACCGGCAGACCCTCTTTGGTCAGGTGTGGTGTCATGTAGCCTTCGGCACCATCATCCATCACCCAATGCTCACAACCGTCCGGGTCGATCCAGATGGTTGGAATATAACGTTCGCTCCGCACCGTGGTAGATTGCTGCGCCATAGCCGACTGCATCGTCGAGGTTACGCCCAGAACCGACACCACAGCACAAGCCATTGCAGTACGAAATGCTTTGGTCATCATTTTCGCCAGCCCTGTCCTTATGTTTCGTGTCCCCACGAAGCCGCCCCAGGTTTCAGCAGAAAAGGGTGCTTCGACAAAGTAATTATTCGTTAAGCTTAACATTTCTCCCTCTTAAAGGAAGGAGAAACCTTGGCTGATTGCACAAGATTTGGAAACAATGGCAATCAGGAACACTAATAGCAGTGGTCGGGGCGACAATTCGGCGGGCAAATCGAGCGGAACGTCCCCTTACCGCTGCCTGAAAAAGGCCCGCCCCAATGGGACAGGCCTCAAAGATCAGAGATTCTCTGATGTAAATCCAAGCCAATCAGGGGCTTAACGGATGATCTCACCGGCCAATGAATTGCTGCCGCTCTCGACAATTTTCACCCGTGCGATCTCACCGACCTGCATGCCTGCATTGGCCACATGAACCGCGTGCAGATATTCAGACTTGCCGACCATCTGGCCCTCAAACCGACCTGCCTTTTCAAACAGAACCGACACTTCACGCCCGACCATGCTGTCCTGAATGGCGCGCTGCTGTTCGGTGATCAGGGCCTGCAAGCGATGCAGACGTTCAGTCGCCACGGCGTCATCCACCAGCGGCCGTTCTGCTGCAGGGGTGCCGGGGCGGGTCGAATATTTGAAGCTGAAGGCCTGGCCGTAATTCACTTCACGGATCAGCGACATGGTGTCTTCAAAGTCCTGATCGTCCTCTTCCGGGAAGCCGACAATGAAGTCCCCTGAGATCAAGATGTCGGGACGCGCCGCACGGATCCGCTCAATCAACCGCAGATAGCTCTCTGCGGTGTGGCTGCGGTTCATCCGCTTAAGGATCTTGTCACTGCCCGACTGGACCGGCAGATGCAGGTAAGGCATCAACTTTTTGCACTCGCCATGGGCCGCGATCAGGTCATCGTCCATGTCGTTGGGATGCGATGTGGTGAAACGGATCCGCTCCAGCCCATCGATTTCATTCAGCGACCAGATCAGCTCGGCCAACGACCAGGTGCCTTTCGGCCCTTGCCCGTGATAGGCGTTCACATTCTGACCCAGCAGGGTGATTTCACGCACCCCACGATCCACCAGATCGCGCGCCTCATTCAGTACACGTTCTACCGGGCGGCTCACTTCGGCACCACGGGTGTAGGGCACCACACAGAAGGCGCAGAACTTATCGCAACCCTCCTGAACGGTCAGGAATGCCGCCGGGGCACGGCGCGCCTTGGGGCGGCTTTTCAGCTTCTCGAATTTGTCTTCTTCCGGGAAGTCCGTATCCAACGCCTTTTCACCGGCGCGGGTTTTGGCCTCCATCTCGGGCAGGCGGTGGTAGGCCTGCGGACCGACAACCAGATCGACCAGCGGCTGCCGGCGCATGATCTCCTCACCCTCAGCCTGCGCGACGCAGCCTGCAACACCGATTTTCAGATCCGGCTTTTCCGCTTTCAGCGTCTTGAAACGGCCCAGTTCTGAATAAACCTTCTCAGCCGCTTTTTCACGGATGTGACAGGTGTTGAGCAGGATCATATCCGCATCATCAGGGCTTTTGGTCTCAACATAGCCCTTGCCACCCAGCGCCTCTGCCATGCGCTCACTGTCATAGACATTCATCTGACAGCCGTAGGTCTTGATGAAGAGTTTCTTTGGCTCGCTATTTTTCGCTTCGCTCATGCGCTTATCCTGGCCCGGTCTGTTGCGCTCTATCTTGATGCAGCGCGGCTTGGTTTCAAGGCGGCGTCCTATACCACAAAGGGGGTGACTTGCAATGCAGACCGATATGGCCGAGTTTGGGCGCAAAGCAGGCAGGACACAAGCAATGCACTACAATAGTTTGGCAGAGTTTCTCAAAACCAGCCAAGGCGCATTGGCCAAAGGGCCGATCGCGCTGGTCTTTGCCGAGGATGAGGCCGAGATTGACACCACCCTGCGCCATCATCTGAACACCGGCTTTGCAACCGTTTTGGTCTTCATGCCCGATGAATTTGGCCTGGCCGAAGATGTTGAACCCACCGTCCACCGCATCAGTTTTGACACCCTGCAGCAGGGCGCGGTGCCGCAGGCCGTCAATCAGATCAACGACGCCGCGATCGGCCAATGGATCTTTTACTGCTACAACGCGGAATACCTGTTCTACCCGTTCTGTGAGACCCGCACCGTTGGCGAAATGCTGGCCTTCCACACCGAAGAGCGGCGGTTTTCCATGCTGACCTATGTGGTCGACCTTTACGCTGAAAACCTGCAACGCCATCCCAATGCAGTCTCCCTCGACACGGCGCATCTGGACAAATCAGGCTATTACGCACTGGCACGGCCCGATCCGGCCAATCACAACCATCCCAAAGAACGCCAGCTGGATTTCTTTGGCGGGTTGCGCTGGCGTTATGAGGAACACATCCCCGCTAAACGGCGCAAGATTGACCGGATATCCCTGTTCCGCGCCAAACCAGAGCTGCGCCTTGGTGAAGATCACACCTTCAATGACGAAGAATACAACACCTACGCCTGCCCCTGGCACCACAATCTGACCGCGGCCATCTGTTCGTTCCGCACCGCCAAGGCGCTGAAGCGCAACCCGGGCTCCAAGTTCGATATCGACAGTTTCCGCTGGCACAACTCGGCCCCCTTTGAATGGCATTCACGTCAACTGCTGGACCTCGGGCTGATGGAACCAGGGCAATGGTTCTGAACAGACGCTGACCGCTTTTACGTGGTGACAGGTGCCGCCTCCGGCGGGAGTATTTTGGGCAAGATGAAAGTCGTTTGCACTTTGCCACAGATGCGCATCGTGGGCCGCAAGGCCCAAAAAGAAAGAGCGCCCCAAAGGGCGCCCAATCTAAAAACTCTGAGTGCACAGCTTAGTCGCGGTATTTCGACATCAGCATCGACCCATTAGTGCCACCAAACCCGAATGAGTTGGTCATCACCGTATCAAGGCCTGCATTTTCGACCAGCGAGGTGGCAATCTCGGCCGGGTTCAGCGCCGGATCCAGCGTTTCGACGTTGATCGAGGGGATGATGAAATCATGTTCCAGCGCCAGCAGGCAGTAGATCGCTTCCTGTGCGCCGGTGGCGCCCTGGCTGTGGCCAGTCATCGATTTGGTCGAGGAGATCACAGGCGTCTGGCCTTCGCCAAAGACGCGGCGCACCGCTTCAACTTCGCCTACATCGCCCACTGGGGTCGAGGTACCATGTGCGTTGATGTAGCTGACCTTGCGGTCGTTGGCCAAGGTCGACAGGGCCACACGCATCGCGCGCTCACCACCTTCGCCCGAGGGGGCCACCATATCGGCACCGTCCGAAGTGGCGCCGTAGCCGGTGACTTCGGCATAGATCTTGGCGCCGCGCGCTTTGGCGTGCTCCAGCTCTTCTAGCACCACAATGCCGCCACCGCCGCCGATCACAAAACCGTCGCGGTTTGCATCAAAGGCGCGCGAAGCTTTCTCGGGCGTGTCGTTGTATTTCGACGACATCGCGCCCATCGCATCAAACAGGCAGCTGAGCGTCCAGTCCAGCTCTTCACCGCCGCCAGCAAACATCACATCCTGCTTGCCCATCATGATCTGCTCGGCTGCGTTGCCGATGCAGTGCAGCGAGGTCGAACAGGCCGAGGTGATCGAGTAGTTGATGCCTTTGATCTGGAACGCCGTCGCAAGGTTTGCCGACACGGTCGAACACATGGTTTTTGGCACCGCAAACGGGCCGATCCGTTTGGTTGCACCGGTTTTCAGCACGGTCTGATGCGCCGCCAGCATGGCGGAGGTTGACGGGCCACCAGACCCTGCCACCAGACCAGTGCGCGGGTTGATGATCTCTTTTTCTTCCAGACCGGAATCAGCGATTGCCTGCTGCATCGCGATATGGGCGTAGGCTGCGCCGGGCCCCATGAAGCGCAGGGTCCGTTTGTCGACATGATCGGCGACATTCAGTTTGATGTCGCCTGCAATTTGGCTGCGGAACCCATGTTCCTTCATGGACTCATTGGCGGTGATGCCGGACTTGCCAGCCTTCAGCGAGGCCAGAACCTCTTCTGCATTGTTGCCGATGGACGAAACAACGCCCAAGCCGGTTACGACGACACGACGCATACGTGCACTCCCTTCATAGCTTATGCCTTAGTAGGGCATTGCGGTGGGAAGGTGCAAGGTGGGTTGGGGACAGCGTGTTCAAGGCAATGAACCCTAAATGCCCCCTCCTCAAGCATTGGTTTGACCAAAGACGTAGACAAACCAATATAACACCATCTAAAATTGCACAATTATTGAAAAATTATCTTTTGCGGGATTTTCGATGGAATATGTCGTCTTACTTTTGCTTGTCTTAGGGATTTGGTTGCTACGTGAGTTGAGACCAAAATCTCAATGGCCAGAAAGTAACGACCCTCAATGGCCACCCGAAGATGAAAGATGGGATCGACGTTCATCAAATCGCGCATCACCACCGCATCGCCGCCGCCAGCAAAGCCCTGCACCTTTTGATGCTTCGAGTTCACGCCCTGCTAACACCAACGAGGTGCTGAAAGGTTCCGCTTACGTGGTTGATGGCGACACAATCACCATAAGCAAACGGCAAATCCGTCTATTTGGAATAGATGCACCAGAAATGAACCATCCATTTGGCAAAAAGGCAAAATGGGCCTTGGTGGCTCTATGCAAAGGGCAAACTGTCCGTGCTGAGGTCATAGCATCCGATGATCACGGTCGCAGTGTCGCCAAATGCACTTTGCCAGATGGACGCGACCTATCTGCAGAAATGGTCCGTCAAGGCCTAGCTATTGACTGGCCTAAGTACTCAAATGGAGCCTATTTGGCACTTGAACCAGACGGTGTCCGCAAAAAACTCTGGCTAGCGACTGCCCGCCAAAAAGGACATATGCACGTCTGGCATAAATTTGAGGCCTCGAAAAAGGCAGATTAATCGCAGGCTTCGCTTATCTTTTTGGCAATCTAATTTTTGTTCGGAGCTTGAGACACCTAGATTATTTTGGATCTCGGCAATCGGACTTTTTCACAACGACCTGCCGATCGACGCAGATCAACTCCAACTGGTGCCGTTTCTGCCGTAGAAAGGTATGGATTGCGCCTGCCGGGTTGTCAGCGGCGTCGGGATAGTAGCGCCAGAAATAGTCGTCAAAGATCAGCAAACCTCCGCCTTTCAGCACGTCAAACGCCTTCATGGCATCCAAAAGCACATCCTCAGCTTGGTGCGAGCCGTCGACATAGATCAGGTCAAACTTGGGGGCTGCATTTCCCCCACTGAAAAACGCCTGCGATGTGCCGCGAAACTTGGTCAGCCGATCCGCGAAAGGGGCAAGGTTGCGATCAAAACTCTGTTCAATCCGGCGCATTGCTGCCTGGTCGAAACGGAGTTCAACCAAATGTTCATCCGCCCCTTCCCATGTATCCACACAGGTGAGCGTCGCATTGGGCAGGGTGGTAAGGATGAAATGGGCTGAAAGCCCCTGCCAGCTGCCGATTTCCAGACAAGTCAAAGGCGCCTCTGTGTCCAGATCAACAGCCTTGAACGCCCGCAACCAGATCGGCAGTTTGCGGGAAAACCAGTCCTGATCGATCTCCAAAGATTTGGCCTGCACCCGAAACGCGGCCCGTTTTCTGGCCCAGATACGATTGTCACCGGAGAGTTGGTTTGACAGCTTGTGCTGCAGGTAGGACGTGATCACCCAAAGCGGCGCATTGGTGCGCCACATGTAGCGGATCAAATCGATCTGCCGCGCCACCTGTCCCCATCTAGAGAGTTTTCGCACCTGCCACGCATCCCCGCCGTTTCTCAGCCAGACGCGATCCGTTCGGCGTTAGTTTAAGAGGGTAAGGCAAGCGGAATACCGCTGTAAACCTCTGTTACAAAACATGTAATGCAGAATAATGGCACTGCGCCTAACCGCAGCGCTGGCCCAGTAACAGCCAAAGACCAAGCGGTACGATCAGGGTCAGCATCATGATAGTGGCCGAGGCTTTGGTGTGGCGCACCTTCTCAACCCCGACCATCGCCTTGAAGGTTTGGGCAAGCGTCAGCTGATATTTACGCTTCAGATAAGCGGCCAGGGTCAGCGCCCCGATGACGAACAAGATCGACGGCAGCGGAAAGGCGGCATTGACGCAGGCGGTGATTTCTTCCGGGGTCATGGGGCGCTCCTGCAGCGGGGTCCTAAAACGATCAGACCGGCCCACCGGGCCGGCCTGCAAAGCAACACGAAACGCCTGCGATCAGCTTTCGCTGAGGGCGACTTTCATGTCTTTCACCTGATAAATCACCTCACCATCCGCTTCGACGATACCGTCAGCAACGCCCATGGTCAGGCGGCGGGTTTGGATCGCCTTGGTGAAATCAATCTTGTAGGTCAGCATCTTACGGTCAGGGCGCACCATGCCGGTCAGCTTCACCTCACCGACGCCCAGCGCGTAGCCACGGCCCAGCCAGCCGCGCCAGCCAAGGTTGAAGCCGGTCAGCTGCCACAGACCGTCCAGACCCAGACAGCCGGGCATGATCGGGTTACCCGGGAAGTGACAATCGAAGAACCACAGGTCATGGGTGATGTCGAATTCGGCCAGCACGTGGCCCTTGCCGTGGGCACCGCCATCTTCCGAGATTTCGGTGATGCGGTCCATCATCAGCATCGGCGGGGCCGGCAGTTGGGCGTTGCCAGGGCCAAACAGCTCGCCTCGGGCGCATTTCAGAAGATCGTCTTTGTCAAAGCTGCTCGGATATTGTGCCATGCGTGGCGCCCCCTCCGGGATAATTCTGTTACATTCCCGCCCCCTCTAGCACCGTAAAAGCCGCTGGCGCAAGCCTTGCGGGTCTGGGCGCACCGCAACGGCGCGGCACGGCGCACGCCGCAAATCAGGCAAAGCTCACCCAAGGGAATGCAGCGGGATTCTGGTCACAGAAAATGTCGGAGCGCAGTTGCAAATGGTTTTCATTTGAACATCCGGACCTAGAACCGTTATAAAAAGGGATATTGGAACTAGGACACGAGTCGATGACAGTATCGCCTGAGGCAACCCAGAGGGGCTCCAAATGGCTGGCAGGTGCCGGTCTACGCCCCACGAGGCAGCGTCTCGCCCTCGCCACTTTGCTGGTCGGGGACGGGCAGGATCGCCATGTCACCGCCGAAAGCCTGTTTGCGTCCGTACGCGACAATGGCGAAAGCGTCTCTCTGGCAACCGTCTACAACACCCTGCGCGCCTTCTGTGAGGCAGGCCTGATGCAGGAAGTCACGGTAGATGGCTCCAAAAGCTATTTTGACACCAACACCCACGATCATCCGCACTTCTTCTGGGAAGATGACGGCGCGCTGACCGATGCACCGGCGGAGCAGCTGAAGATCATTCAGCTGCCCGAACCACCCGAAGGCGCCGAGATCAGCGCCGTGGATGTTGTGATTAAACTGCGCCGGAAGTAATCCATACGTCGACCACACGTGTCGACCAAATGAAAAAGGCCCCGCTGTTGCGAGGCCTTTTCTGTTTTCACAGCATAACGCTTAGCTGATCGAGACCAGCTCAATCGCAAATGTCAGATCCTTGCCGGCCAGCGGGTGGTTGGCATCTAGGGTGATCTCATCATCTGTCAGATCAACGATGGTCACGGGCAGCACCTGGCCATCCGGGGTCTGCATCTGCAGCTGCAGGCCAATTTCGGCCGGGATGTCGGCGGGGAAATCCGCGCGCGGCAGGCTTTGGCGGGCGCCGGGCTGGATCGGGCCATAGGCCTCCATCGCGGGCACTTCGACGGTTTTCTTGTCACCAATCGCCATGCCCGGCAGCGCCTTATCAAGGCCCGGGATGATCTGGCCGCTGCCCACTTCAAAGGTCAGCGGATCGCGCCCTTCGGAGCTGTCGAAAACCGAACCGTCTTTCAGCGTTCCGGTATAGTGAATGCCTACGGTGTCACCCGTTTTGACCTGGGTCATAGCTGTTCCAATACTGTCTGGGAGTGTGATTACATGAGGGGCGCGTCGCTTTCCTCTCCGGTCGGGCGCCCTCGGCTGGCAGGCACCCTAGCGGCGCGGGCGCATGAATGCAAATTCGGCCTGATTTGGCACAATCTACGCTGTCATGTTGGTACAATTGCGTGCTTTCCTTCGCGGCAAGGCCATGCAACCCTGCGCCGTAAAAGAGGAGGCGCCGATGGCCATCACAACCTGTATCTTTGATGCCTATGGCACCCTGTTTGATGTGGCCTCTGCCGCGCGCCGCGCCGCTACCGAACCGGGGCGCGAAGCGCTGGCGCAATCCTGGCCCAAACTGGCAGAACATTGGCGATTGAAACAGCTGCAATACAGCTGGCTGCGGGCCGTCACGGGGGATTACACCGATTTCTGGCAGGTCACGCAGGACGGGCTGGATTGGGCGCTGGAGGCCACAGACCTTGGCGGCGATCCTGAACTGCGTGAACGTCTACTGGCGCTTTACTGGGAACTGCAGGCCTATCCAGAAGTGCCCCAGATGCTGGCGCAGCTGAAAGAGGCCGGGTTCAACACCGCCATTCTGTCAAACGGCAGCCCGGACATGCTGGACGGGGCGGTGCAATCCGCAGGCATTGGCGCGGTGCTGGACGATGTGTTGTCGGTGCAGGATGTCGGCATCTTCAAACCCGCACCGCAGGTATATGACCTTGTTGGGCAGCGCTTCGGTTGCGCTAAGGAGGAGGTTTTGTTCATCTCATCCAATGGATGGGATGCGGGGGCGGCCGCCGGATATGGCTTCACCACCGCATGGGTCAATCGGGCCGCCGAGCCTGTGGACCGACTACCGGCCCGGCCGCAGCACACATTGACCAACCTGACCACTATTCCTGACCTCGCGCGCGCCTGATCCCTTACTAATTTCCCGAGTTTTCAATGCCCCGCTTTACCACCTCCGACGGACTGTCCCTCTATTACGAAGATGAAGGCGAAGGGCTGCCAATACTGTGTCTGTCCGGCCTGACCCGCAATGTGCGGGACTTTGACCATGTAGCGCCGCAACTCCTTGCAGGCCATCGGATGATCCGCATGGATTATCGCGGTCGGGGCCGGTCAGATTATGCCCCAGACCCGATGAGCTACACCCTGCCCCGTGAAGCGCAGGATGCGCTGGAGCTGATGGATCACCTTGGCATCGCGCAGTTTGCGCTGTTGGGCACCTCCCGGGGCGGGCTGATCGGCATGGGGTTGGCCGCGACCGCCAAAACCCGGCTGCTGGGCGTCGCGCTCAACGACATTGGGCCGGTTCTGGACGCCGAGGGCCTGACCGCAATCATGGGGTATCTGGGTATCCAGCCCACATTTGCGGACCTCGACGCCATGGCCGCAGCCCGCAAAACGGTGATGGAGGCGCAGTTTCCCGGCGTCCCCCTCAGCCGGTGGCGGCAAGAGGTGGCCACAACACATGTGCATACCGCCGAAGGTGTCGCGCTGAATTACGATCCAAAACTGCGGGACGCGATTATTGCGGCGGGGGCCGAAGGCGGCGTAGACCTCTGGCCTTTTTTTGAGGCGATTGCCCCCCTGCCCTGCGCGGTGATCCATGGTGCAAATTCCGATCTGCTCAGCCATGCCACCGTGGATGAAATGCAGCGCCGCATGCCAGACCTGCGCGTTGCCCATGTGGCGGACCGCGCGCATATCCCCTTCCTTGATGAACCCGAAGCCAAGGCCGTTCTGGCCGATTGGCTCAACGATTTGCAAAAGGCATCCTGATGAACATCGACATGATCCGCGCCGCCGCGCAGCGGCTTGAGGGCCACGCCCGCAAAACACCTCTGCTGTCCTCCCCCTTTCTGGATGAGATCGCAGGTCGCCGTCTGTTTGTGAAACCCGAATGCCTGCAACACACCGGCAGTTTCAAGTTCCGCGGTGGCTGGTCGGCCCTGTCAGCGATGGATGAGGCAACGCGCCAGAAGGGCGTCCTGGCCTTTTCCAGCGGCAATCATGCACAGGGTGTAGCCTTTGCCGCCCAGCAGCATGGGGTGCCAGCCGTCATCATCATGCCCGCAGATGCACCGCAACTGAAGATCGACAACACCCGGGCACTGGGGGCTGAGGTTGTGCTTTACGATCGCGCCAAGGAGAGCCGCGAAGAGATCGGCGCCCGGCTGGAGGCCGAGCGTGGTCTGACGCTGGTCAAACCCTATGATGAACCTCAGGTGATCGCCGGTCAGGGCACTTGCGGGCTGGAGATTGCCCAGCAGGCGGCGGATCTGGGGATTTCCGAGGCTGAAGTGGTAGTCTGTTGCGGTGGCGGTGGATTGACCAGCGGCATTGCACTGGCACTGGAGGCAGACGCGCCCGGCCTCAAGGTACGCCCGGCGGAACCGGAAGGGTTTGACGATGTGAAACGGTCGCTGGCCTCAGGTCAGATCGAGACGAACCCGGCAATGAGCGGCAATATCTGTGATGCAATCCTGACCCCAGCGGCGGGGGATCTGACCTTCCCGATCATGCATCGCCTCTGTGGCCCGGGCATCGCAGTGAGCGAAGACGAATGCTTGCACGCCATGGCACTAGCCTTTCTGCGGCTGAAGCTGGTGGTGGAACCCGGCGGTGCCGCCGCGATGGCCGCCGCGCTGTTTCACGGCGATGAGCTGGAGGGCGACACCGTCATCGCCACAATTTCCGGCGGCAATGTCGATCCAGAGATGTTCACACGCGCCCTGCAAAGCTACGCTCGCTGACACACCACACCGGAGGAGAAGATGACCCGCGTCACCGTAGCCAGTTTCAACCTGAAGAACCTGATTGGGGCCGATCAGGAATATTACAAATTCCAAAGCTACACGCCTGAGGAATTTGCCTGGAAACAAGACTGGTGCGCGGATCAGATCCTATCGATGGATGCCGATGTGATCGGCTTTCAGGAAGTCTTTGAAGAAGATGCGCTGCGCGCTGTCATCGCCGAAGCGGACGCGCGCGGGCAGGCCCTGAATGAGGCGGTGCTGCCGGACCGATCCAAAAGCTACCGGAAGAAGGCGATCTTCCGAAAACTTGGCTACACCCCCTGTGGTCAGGCCGCTTTGGCCGTCGCGCCAAACGCCAATGATGGTGCACCGGGCGAACGTCGCCCCGGTGTTGCGGTGCTGTCACGGCAGGGCTTTGCCGGAACGCCAGAGGTGATCCAGATCCTGCCGGAACCGCTGGAAATCCCATTTCGCGATCTGACCGGGGAAGAGGCTGGACACTACCGCATTACCCGCCTGTCCCGCCCCATTCTAAAGGTGCGGATCCCGATGGGATCGCAGATCGTGACGCTGTTTTGCTGCCACCTGAAATCAAAGCTGGGTGAATACGACCGCGCGCCCGGTGCGCCCTTCGCCCCTGCTGCAGATCTAACGCAATATGATCCGATGGCCCGTGCCCTTGGCAATCTGCGGGCCGGGTTGCGCCGCATGGCCGAAGCCTGGGTGATGCGCCGCGCCATTGTGGAAGAACTGAGCGCAGGCCGACCGGTTATTGCGCTGGGGGATTTCAACGATGGCGAACACTCCGTCAGTTCGGAAATCATTGCCGGTGAGGTGCCGTTCCGCAACTACGCCTGGATGCTGCGCCATGACGCCGAGGCACCAAATGACCGCTACAGCCGCGAAGAAAACGATCAGATCACCGAAGCGATTGAGGCCCTGAGGCTGCATTCCGCGGAGAAACTGTTCATCCGCAAAAGCCTGCGCGACATGGTCTTCACCTCGGCCTTTGGTGGCAGTTATGAAAGCATCGATCAGATCTATCTCAGCCGCCATTTCCTGCCCGAAAGCAGTGGCGCGGTGGGCGAGATGGAATACTTCAGCTGCTTTAATGACCACATCACCGACGGCGCCCATGCTGAGGCCCCCTATAACAAACTGGCCTCGGATCACGGGCAGATCATGGCGCATCTGAACATACGCGATTGAACGGGCTGTTGCGGACCTGCAGAGCTGAGGCACGATTTTAATTGACGATGACAATTAAAATCTGTTTCTATCAGGCAACGCGATTGACGCTTTGGCCCCACCAGATCAGTCTGTTGGCCAATTTGCTTCTAGGACAGGACAGATCGATGGCGACGGCACATCTGAACGACATCACCTTGCACTACGTCGAAGACGGTGACCCTGAGGGCGCACCGCTGGTCTTTATCAACTCTCTCGGCACTGACGTGCGGGTCTGGGACGATGTCCTGCCGCTGCTGCCCAAGGGCCTGCGCATCATCCGTTTTGACAAACGCGGCCACGGCCAGAGCGATTGCCCCCCTGCGCCCTATGCAATGGGCACGCTTGTGCGCGACACCGAAACCCTGCTGGACCACTTAGAGGTCAAGGATGCCGTTCTGGTCGGCCTGTCCATTGGCGGGATGATCACCCAGGGGCTGGCGGTCAAACGTCTGGATCTGGTCCGCGCCATGGTGCTGTCAAACACCGCCGCCAAGATCGGCCAGCCGTCGATGTGGCAGGATCGGATCACCGCGTTACAGGCGGGTGGCATGGAAGCGCTGGTTGATAACATCCTGGAACGCTGGTTCACCAAAGCCTTCCGCGAAAGTGATGCCGCAGGTGTTTGGCGCCAGCGTCTGCTGGACACCCCGCTGGAAGGTTACATCGGCTGCTGTCATGCAATTGCCGGGACAGATTTCTACACCCCAACCAGCGGATTGCGCCTGCCAACACTGGGCATTGCCGGCTCCGATGATGGCTCCACCCCGGCGGATCTGGTGCGTGAAACCACCGATCTGGTGCCGGGCAGCAAGTTCAAACTGATCCGCCGCGCCGGTCACATCCCCTGCGTGGAACAGCCCGAAACCTATGCCGAGGCCCTCACCCATTTCCTGCAGGAGATCGGCCATGTCTGAGCGCTTTGATCGCTATGAAAAGGGTATGACCGTACGGCGTCGTATTTTGGGCGATGCCCATGTGGACCGCGCCGAAGCGGCCAAAACCCCGTTGGACGAACCGTTTCAGCAACTGATAACCGAAGGCGCCTGGGGCAACGTCTGGGCCAGCGATGGGATCAGCGACCGCGAACGGTCCATGCTGACCTTGGCGCTGCTGGCCGCCTTGGGCAATTTTGACGAAATCCCGATGCACATCCGGGCCACCGCCCGCACCGGGGCCAGCAAGGAGGACGTGCTGGAAGTGTTCCAGCATGTTGCAATCTACGCAGGCGTGCCACGTGCCAATCATGCTTTGAAATTGGCCAAAGCCACCTACGCCGAAATGGAGACCACGCCAGAATGAGCGACCAAGCTTACATCGATCAGGGGCCGCTGATCCCGCGCAACCGCGCGGCGCATCCGGTGCCTTATGACCCGGATTACAAAACCTCGGTGCCGCGATCGCCGAACCAACCGCTGCTGTCGATGGAAAGCACCCTGTCCGAGGAAACCGGCCCGCGTTTTGGCCACTCCATGCTGGGTCCGTTGGATAACAACCTGATCCTCAACTACTCCAAAGATGCGGCCAAACCAGCGGTGGGCGAACGCATCCTGATGCATGGCCGGGTGCTGGATGAAATGGGTCGGCCGGTGCCGCATACCCTTGTCGAGATCTGGCAGGCCAATGCCGGTGGCCGTTATCGCCATGTGAAGGACGGCTATCTGGCCCCACTGGATCCGAACTTCGGCGGCTGCGGTCGCACATTGACCGATGAAAACGGATGTTATGAGTTTCTGACCATCCGCCCCGGCGCCTACCCCTGGCCCAACCGGGGCAATGACTGGCGCCCGATGCACATCCACATCTCGGTCTTTGGTCACAGCTTCGGTCAGCGCCTGATCACCCAGATGTATTTCGAAGGCGACCCTTTGATCGAACGTTGCCCGATCGCCGCCACGGTGAAGTCGCGCAGCCAGCTGGACCGCCTCGTCGCACCGCTGGATATGGCCAAGGCCCGCCCGCTGGATTTCCTGGCGTATAAATTTGACATCGTGCTGCGCGGCCGTCGCCAGACCATGTTTGAAAACCGGATGGAGGGTCTGTGATGGTCCAGAAACTCGACACATTGGTGGAAACCCCCAGCCAGACCGCCGGACCTTACGTGCATATCGGCTGCATCCCCAGCTTCGCCGGGCTCGAAGGTGTCTATCCCGAGGACCTGGGCCTACGCGCCATCGAAGACGGTGCGGAAGGTGAGGTGATCACCATCACCGGTTCAATCTATGACGGCACCGGCTGGGCCATGCGCGACGCCATGTTTGAAAGCTGGCAGGCCGATGCCAGCGGGCGCTTTGCCGGTCAGCAGGGCGCGGACCCCAAGGTCAATGGGTTCTGCCGGTTTGCCGCAGACAAAGACACCGGGGAATTCACACTCACCACCGTCAAACCCGGCGCAACCCCGACCCGCGCGGGCGGCCAACAAGCCCCCCACATCGCGCTGTGGATTGTCGCCCGTGGCATCAACATTGGCCTGCAGACCCGCATCTATTTCGAAGATGAAGACAACAGCGCGGATCCGCTGCTGGCGCGCATCGAACAACGCAACCGGGTTGAGACATTGGTCGCCAAAAAGACCGGCGAAGGTCAGTACCGTTTTGACATCTATCTGCAAGGGGCGCAGGAAACCGTGTTTCTGGATCTCTGATGGCGCGATTTTTGTTGATCCATGGCTCCGCCCATGGCGCATGGTGCTGGCGCGATCTGATCCCAGCGCTTGAGGCACAAGGCCACACGGCCCACGCCATCGACCTGCCCAGCCACGGCGCAGACACGACGCCCTATCAAGAGGCGACACTGGCCAGCTATGGCGCCCGGATCGTGGAAGAACTGCAGGCGGCCGGTGAAAAGGTCATTCTGGTCGGCCACTCCATGGGCGGCTATCCAATATCCCTTGCGGCGGAACAGTGCCCCGAGTTTGTCAGCCACCTCGTCTACCTCTGTGCCTATGTGCCGAAACCGGGTTTCTCGCTCAACGATCGCCGCCGCGAGGCACCTGAGCAGCCCTTGATGGACGCAATCCAACTGACCGAGGATGGGCTGGGCTGGACCGTTGGGGATGGGGACCTTGAACGGCTGTTCTACCATGACTGCTCCCCCGAAACCCTGGAGTTTGCCCGTGCCAACCTGACCATTCAGGCCCGCGAGCCTTCGACCCAGCCGGTTGCGACAACCGCACGATATGAGGCGATCCCGCGCAGCTACATCCGCTGTATGCAGGATGGCACCATCCCCCCGGCCTATCAGGTCACCATGTCCCAGGACTGGCCAAGCGCGCGGGTCTTCTCTATGGACTGCGGGCATTCGCCCTTCTTCGCCGACCCAAAGGGTCTGGCCGGGCATCTGGATACGATCGCGCGCGACACAACATAAGGGTTTCCCATGGCCGCCTCCGTCTTTGGTTCTGAGCTCTACAATCGTCTGTTCCCTGTGGGTGAGGTGGGCAAGCTGTTCACCGACACCGCTGAGGTGCGCGCGATGCTGCTAGTCGAAGGGGCGCTGGCCAAGGTGCAGGGGCAGATGGGGATCATCCCCGAAGAAAGCGCTGCGTTTATCCACCGCTCCGCGATGGAACTGCAGGTCGATCCCGGTGGTCTGGCAGCTGCGACAGGTCAGAACGGCGTGCCGGTGCCCGGTCTTGTCGCCGCCTTTCGCAAACTGATGGAGGCCCCGGAACACGCGCAATATGTGCATTTCGGTGCCACATCGCAGGACATCTCGGAAACCGCACAAATGCTGCGCCTGCGCCAGTTCATCACCCATATGGACAAGGCGCTGAGCGCTATTCTGACCGACCTGGGCCGGCTGGCCGAAACCCACGCAGATCTGCCGATGGCGGCGCGGACCTATGGTCAGCACGCCACGCCCACCAGCTTTGGCGCTGTAGCGGCCGCTTGGGGGCAACCGCTGCTGACTCTGCGCAACGAACTGCCTGAACTGCGCAAACAAGTGCTGTTTGTGTCGCTGTCCGGCGCCGCGGGAACCGCCGGTGCATTGGGCCCGAACGCACCTGAGGTGCGCGCCGAATTGGCCAAGGCGCTGAACCTGCAAGATCCCGGTCGCACCTGGCACGCAGATCGCAGCGGTGTGCTGGCCCTTTGTGGCTGGATGGCCCGACTGGCGGCGGCCCTCGGCAAATGGGGGGAGGATCTGATCCTGATGACCCAGACCGGGATTGGTGAGGTCACACTGGGGGCATCTGGTGCCTCCTCCACCATGCCGCAGAAACAAAACCCCGTTGCCCCCTCAGCCATGGTTGCGCTGGCGCGGCAGGCCATCGGCCTCAACGCGATTTTGCAGGGTGCCGGGCTGCACCGGCAGGAACGCGACGGCGCTGCTTGGTTCACCGAATGGCTGACCCTGCCGCAATACTGTCTGGCGCTGGCCTCGCAGCTGGAACACGGCAAAGCGCTGGCCGCAGGTCTGCAGCCAAACCCGCAGGCTATGGCGGCGGCACTGGCGGCGGGCCAAGGGTTGATCCACGCCGAAGCGCTATCGTTCAGACTGGCCGAAACCATGCCCCGCCCCGAGGCGCAGGCCGCGGTAAAGGCCCTGTGTCAGTCCCTGGGACAAACGCATCTGGCCGAGGCGACCGCAGCAGCCTATCCGGATCTGGAGATCGCGGATATCTTTGATCCTGCGCAACAATTGGGTCAGGCCCCGGCGGAGGCCCGCGCCTTTGCTGCAGCAACTGCTGCGGATTAAGCCCCTCTCACTGGTCTACTCTGGCGTTTCATCGGCGCCAGATCCCTGCCCTGTTTCAGCGTCCTGCAGCCCCCCAAGATCCACGTCAGCCAAATTCCACCAAACGCGCCCTAGAGTGGTGAGTGGCGTTGCAATTTCCCCGTTCTCACCCATGGTCACATTCAGTTTTTCACCCACCCACTAGGCAGGTCCATGTCCGCGCGCGCCCCCTCTGAGACCTCACATCGTCTGCCGATCCTGTTCATCCTGATCACTGTGATGATCGATGCCATGGGCATTGGTCTGATCATGCCGGTGATGCCTGATCTGATCCGTGAAGTCTCCGCCGGGGGGTTGGGGCAAGCCGCGATTTGGGGCGGAATCCTGTCCTCTTCTTTCGCTGTGATGCAGTTTCTGTTTGCCCCGATGATCGGGCGCCTGTCGGATGCCTTTGGCCGCCGGCCGGTGCTGCTGGTGTCCCTTCTGGTGATGGCAGCAGACTATATCGTTGTGGCGCTGGCCGGCACGGTCTGGCTGCTGCTGGCAGGCCGGATCATCGGTGGCATCACCGCCGCCACGCATTCTACGGCCTTTGCCTATATGGCAGATATTTCCAGCGGCGAGGAAAAGGCCAAACGCTTTGGCTTCATCGGGGCGGCCTTTGGCCTGGGCTTCGTGCTGGGGCCGGGTCTGGGTGGCCTGATGGCTGAGTTCGGCACCCGCGCACCTTTCTACATGGCGGCGGCACTGGCCTTTACCAATGCGATTTTCGGCTGGATGGTGCTGCCAGAAACCGTGACCGACAAGACCCGCCGGGCCTTCCGCCTGAAAGGAGTGAACCCGCTGTCGGCCTTTGCCACCCTGTCGCAACTGCCCGCAATCCGCCCGCTGAGCGCCGTCTATTTCCTCTATCAGATCGCAACCGTGGTTTACCCGGCGGTCTGGGCCTATTTCGCGACTGAGCGGTTCAATTGGACCCCCGGAATGATCGGCGTCTCGCTGATGCTTTATGGGATCGGCGCGGCCTTTGTGCAGGGCGTTCTGGTCGGGCCGGTGATCGCGCGCCTCGGACAACGCGGCGCGGTGATGTTTGGCCTGTTGATTGAGGTGGCCACCTTTGGATTGCTTGGCTTTATCAGCTCGGGGCTGATCACCCTGATCCTGACCCCGTTTATCGCCATCGGCAACGTTGGCCTGCCTGCCCTGCAGGGCATCGTTTCTCAGACCGTGCCGGATGACAGTCAGGGCGAGTTGCAAGGCGTCTTGTCCTCGATCACCTCCATCGGGATGATCATCGGGCCATTGGTGCTGACCCAGATCTTTGCCTGGGCCACGGCCGACGGTGGGGCGATCTACCTGCCTGGTGCGCCCTTCCTGTTGTCCGGGGTGTTCATGAGCATTGCAGTGGTCATATTCCTGCGTTCTACGCCCAAAGTCATTGCAGCACATAACGAACCCACGAGTGCGGAATAAAGCAAAAACAAGAGGATCACTCATGCGCCAAATTCAAGCTGCCCTTTGCCACGAACACGGTGCACCGCTCACGATTGAAACGGTCGGCCTGCGCGCGCCACTCGCTGGTGAGGTTGAGGTGATCATCGACGCGGTGGCGGTCTGCCATTCCGATATTTCCTTCTGGCAGGGTGGGTTTGGCGGCAGCTTGCCAGCTGTTTTTGGTCATGAGGCCGCGGGCCGTATCGCCGCAGTCGGCGCCGGGGTTCAGGGTTTTGAGGTGGGCGATGATGTGGTCGTCACCCTAATCCGCGCCTGTGGCCATTGCCCCTGTTGCGCCAGCGGCCAGCCGACGATCTGCGAAACCCCGGTGGATGCCGCCAATAGCCCGTTACACATGGCTGACGGCACACCGGTCTATCAGGCGATGGACACCGCCGCCTTTGCTGAACGAGTGGTGGTTGATCACAGCCAGATCGCCAAAGTCCCCGCCGACCTGCCGAAAGATATCGCGGCCCTTCTGGCCTGTGGTGTCATCACGGGTGTGGGGGCTGCGGTGCATGCGGCCAATTTGACGGCTGGTCAGGATGTCGTCGTCATCGGTGCCGGCGGTGTTGGTCTGAACGCGATCCAGGGTGCCCGTATCGCCGGCGCGCGTCGGATCATCGCCATCGATATGTCCGAAGATAAACTGGAAACCGCATTGGATTTTGGCGCCACCGATGGCGTGTTGGCCACCCATATGAAACCCTGGAAACACGTTCAGCGCATTCTGGGCCGTGGCGCGGATGCCGTTCTGGTCACCGTTGGCAGTGCCGCGGTCTACGATCAGGCGCCGCGTTACCTTGCCAATGGCGGCAAGGTGGTAATGGTCGGGATGCCACACGCCGGTGAAACGGCCAGCTACCCACCGCTGCAAATGGCCTATGCCGGCCAGTCCCTGATCGGATCAAAGATGGGTGACGTTGTGCTCCGCCGCGATATTCCCTGGCTGGTCGACCTTTATAAACAGGGCCGTTTGAAACTGGATGAACTGATTTCGGGGCGCTGGGACTTTACCCAGATTAATGAGGCAATTGCAGACACTCTTAGCGGGGCAGCGCGGCGCAATGTCATCATGATGACCTCAGACACCACAACCGACCGGGACTGAGGCCGAAACACCCATGTGCCTGTAAAGATGCGTACTAATTACACCTTAGCGCATCGTAATGCTTGCAAAGCCTTGCAAACTCCACATTTTAAGGAATGCGATAACGCTATCGCATTATGCATTCGCATATACTAATATATCTAAGATCGAAACCGGACCCCACGCCGATGCCCTACCAGCCCCCCTCTGCCACGCCCCCTGCGCCCGCAGCCGCCGAAATGGCCGGCAATGCGCAGGCCGCTGCAGCCTACCTCAAGACACTTGCCCATGAAGGGCGGTTGATGATCCTGTGCCATCTGGGTGCAGGCGAAAAATCTGTGGGGGAGTTGGAAAACCTCTTGGAAATCCGGCAGGCCGCGGTCAGCCAGATGCTGGCACGGCTGCGCGAAGAAGGGCTGGTTTCCACCCGGCGCGAAGGCAAGACGATCTACTATTCCCTGGCGGATGAGAACACCAGCGAGGTGATCGCCCTGCTCTACCGGCTGTTCTGTGGCCCGGCGGCCCACAGCTGACCCTGTGAGCCCTTCTGCCCTCCGCTTATGATCGAGGCGGGGTGGTCCTTCGCCAGACGCGGGCTTGCCAATCCCCTGATATCGCAAGAAACTGCGCCCATGTTTCGCCGATACCGCCTCTGCCTTGCGCTGATGTTCAGCCTCTTCGCCGCCCCCCTGTGGGCGGAGCAGATTACGGTTTTTGCCGCCGCCAGCCTGCGCAACGCATTGGAAGAGGTCGGCAACACCTGGGCAGAAAACACCGGCCATCGCCTGCGCTATTCCTTTGCAGGTTCCTCAGCCCTGGCACGTCAGGTTGAGGCCGGCGCGCCTGCCGATCTGATCATTCTGGCCAATGAGGCCTGGATGGATCATCTGGATGGGCAGCGCCTGCTGCAACAGGACAGCCGTGTCGATCTTCTTGGCAACGCGCTGGCGCTGATCGGCCCGGCGGGCGCTGCGCCGCTGGACCTTGGCCCGGGCATCATCGAACGGCTTGGCGACGGTCGGATGGCCATGGCGCTGATCAACGCTGTGCCTGCCGGGATCTACGGCAAGGCCGCGCTGGAAACACTTGGCCTGTGGCAAGAAATTGCACTGCAGGTGGCGCAGACGGACAATGTGCGTGCCGCCCTTGCGCTGGTCGCACTGGGGGAGGCCCCATTGGGCATTGTCTATCACTCCGATGTTTTGGCGGAACCGCGTGTGCAGCAACTGGCACGGTTTCCCAGCGACAGCCACCCTGCGATCCTCTACCCGGCCGCCCTGACTGTGGACAGCCGATCAGAGGCCGCTGCGGATCTGCTGGAACATCTGCAAAGCCCCATTGCCAAAGAGGTTTTCCTGCGCCACGGTTTCACCATCCCAAGCGAATAGGCCCAGCCCGTGATGCAGTTTCTCAGCCCCGAAGAATGGACCGCCGTTGCGTTGTCGCTGCGCGTGGCCTTCTGGGCCACTCTGCTGGCGCTGCCGCTGGCGATTGCCGTGGCCTGGTGGCTGGCCCGGCGGGAGTTCTGGGGTAAACAGCTGCTGAACGGGCTGGTGCATCTGCCGCTGATCCTGCCGCCCGTGGTGACCGGTTACTTGCTACTGTTGACCTTTGGGCGCCGTGCCCCGGCAGGTGCCTGGCTCGAGGAAACCTTTGGCCTGATCTTCGCCTTTCGCTGGACGGGGGCTGCACTGGCGGCGGGGATCATGGGCTTCCCGCTGATGGTACGCGCCATCCGCTTGGCGATTGAGGCAGTGGACCCAAAACTGGAAGAGGCCGCCAGCACGCTTGGCGCTTCCCGCGCTTGGGTCTTTGTCACCGTGACACTGCCGCTGATCCTGCCCGGTGTGATCGCCGGAACGCTTTTGGGTTTCGCCAAGGCGATGGGCGAGTTTGGTGCAACAATCACCTTTGTGTCGAACATCCCCGGCGAAACACAGACCCTGCCCTCGGCCATTTACGCCTTCTTGCAGGTGCCGGGCGGTGAGGCCTCAGCCTTGAGGCTGGTCGTCATTTCGGTGGTCATCGCAATGACCGCGTTGTTGTTGTCAGAGACGCTGGCGCGCCGCGCCGCTAAACGGGTGTCCGGCAGATGAGCATTTCGATCAACCTGCATCACCAGTTTCCCGAGCTGACACTCGATGTCGATTTTGACGCCCCTGCTGGAGTGACCGCCCTTTTCGGCGCCTCGGGGTCCGGTAAAACAACGGTGGTCAATGCGGTTGCGGGGCTGCTACAGCCGGATCGTGGCCGGATCAGCGTTGCGGGCACGGCCCTGTTGGACACCTCGGCAGGCCTGAGGTTGCCGCCCCACAAACGCCGCATCGGCTATGTTTTTCAGGAGGGGCGGCTGTTCCCCCATCTGTCGGTGCAGCAAAACCTGCGATATGGCCGCTGGTTCGCCGGGCTGCGTGGCCCCTCACAGGCAGAGGATCATCTGGTCGAAATGCTTGGCCTTGGTGCCCTGCTGAACCGGCGCCCCGGGGATCTGTCAGGCGGTGAGAAACAGCGCGTCGCCATCGGCCGCGCCCTGCTGAGTGAACCGCGCCTGTTGCTGATGGACGAACCGCTGGCGGCGCTGGACGGTCCCCGCAAGGCCGAAATCCTGCCCTACCTGGAGCGCCTGCGCGACGAAACACAGGTGCCTATCCTCTATGTCAGTCATGCCATCAGCGAAATCGCCCGATTGGCCACCACGGTTGCCGTGATGGAACGTGGCCAACTGCGCAAGGCCGGGCCAACAGGGGATATTCTGGCCGATCCCAGTCTGGCCCATGCCATCGGGCTGCGGGACACTGGCGCCTTGCTGACCGGCCGGGTGGTCGCGCATCACATGGACGGGCTGAGTGAACTGGCGGCGGGTGGGGGTAAGCTGTTCCTGCCCAAGGTCCCGAATGCCCTTGGCGAACAGCTGCGTGTTCGGATAAGCGCCAAGGATGTGATGCTGTCCCGCGACCGCCCCGTCGGCATCTCAGCGCTGAACATATTGGACTGTGAGGTTAGCGAGATTCGCCCCGGCCGTGGCCCGGGTGCCTTTGTCCGACTGAAAGCGGGGGCGGATCACATTCTGGCCCGGGTGACCAAACGGTCGGTTAACGCATTGGGTTTGGCGCCTGGCCTTTCCTGCTATGCGGTGATCAAATCCGTATCCGTCGCCCGTGCCGATGTTGGGGCTGATGTGGGCACCGAGGCAAGTTCCGACCACGCATAGGGCGTGGATTAACCCTCCCAGCCTTCGCGTTTCATATAGCGCTGCAGCCCTGCCATGCCGCCCAACCAGCGTTCATAATCCTGCGCTTTGTTCTGCATATAACCCAGAACCTGCTGATGCGGCAGGATCAGGAACCGCCCCTCTGCGACCGCATCAAGGGTGAACTGCGCCACGTATTCCGCGCTCAGCACCCCGTCTTTGGATTGCGGCCCCTGCGAAATCCCCGCCAGCATCGCGGTATCCACACCCTGGGGGCAAAGGATGGAGACCTTTATCCCATCATCGCGGTGGGTGATCGCCAGATTTTCGGCAAACCCAACAGCTGCATGTTTGGTGGTGGAATAGACCGCACTGCCCACCTGGCTCAGCAATCCCGCGGCCGAGATCGTGTGCAGGAAATGCCCCTGCCCGCGCGCCTTCATCCGCGGGATCAACACCCGCGCCGCCCGCACATGGGCCAGCACGTTGACCTCCCACGCTTGCTGCCAAACCGCATCAGACGCGCCACCTGCATTGTCAAATTCCGGGTCAAACCCCGTCGCGATCCCCGCGTTGGAACAGAACAGATCAATCGGACCTTCACGCCCCTCTACATCGTCGATCAGGGCTGTCAGCGCGGCCCCGTCACGCACGTCCAGCACCACACCCCGGCCACCGATCTGTTGCGCCAGCGCCTGCGCCCCATCGCCGTCCAGATCCGCGACCACCACAGTGGCCCCGCGTTCAGCAAGTTCGCGCGCCAAGGCAGCGCCAATGCCTGCGGCACCACCGGTGACCACCGCAACCTGTCCCTGAAACCCTGTTTGCTCTGTCTGCATGGTGTCCCCCTCTTGCCGCAGGTTGAGAGTGACCTGCCCGCCACGACCTTGCAATGGGCCGGGCGCTTTGACACAACGTCACTACCGCAACTGAGGCAAACCGCGATGTCGAAACTAATCCTGATCCTGAATGGCCCTAACCTGAACCTGCTGGGCACCCGCCAGCCTGAGGTTTACGGCGGCGACACGCTGGCAGATGTGGAACGGGACTGCGCAGCGCAGGCGGCTGAACTGGGGCTGGACGTTCAGTTCCAGCAATCCAACCACGAAGGTGCGCTGGTGGAAATGATCCAGGAGGCCCGCGAAACCTCGGCCGGGATCATCATCAACCCGGCAGCCTATTCGCATACCTCTGTGGCCATCCTTGATGCGCTGAACATGTTTGATGGCCCGGTGCTGGAGGTGCATATCTCCAACATCCACAAACGTGAGGCGTTCCGCCACCACTCCTACATCTCAGCCCGCGCAGACGGGGTAATCGCCGGTTTCGGGGTAGAGGGCTATCAACTGGCCCTGCGTCGCATGGCCAGCCTGTTGGGCTGAGGCCTCAGTACGGCAGGCCCACGTAGTTTTCCGCCATGGAGATCTGGGCGGCCTCACTCTGTTCCAGATAGGCCAGATCCGCCAATTGCATCTTTCGGTCAAACGCCCCCTGATCGGGATAGCGATGCAGAAGGTTCGACATCCACCAGCTGAAGCGTTCGGCCTTCCAAACACGGGCCAGCGCTTTTTCTGAATAGCGCTCCAACCCCTCGTCCTCACCATGCAGGTAGTGCTGCATCATCCCGTGGTAAAGATAGAAGATATCAGACGCCGCGGTATTAAGGCCCTTGGCCCCTGTGGGTGGCACGATATGCGCCGCATCGCCACATAGGAACAGCTGCCCCCAGCGCATCGGCTCGGTCACAAAAGACCGCAGCGGTGCGATGGATTTCTCAATCGACGGCCCGGTGATCAGCTGGTCCGCCGCTGCATCTGGAATACGGCGTTTCAACTCCTCCCAGAAGGCCGCGTCAGACCAATCATCGGGCCGGTGATCCAACGGACACTGCACGTAATACCGGCTGAGATTGTCATTGCGCATCGAACACAGGGCAAACCCACGGTCCGAATTTGCATAGATCAACTCATGATGCACTGGTGGGGTTTCTGACAGGATGCCCAGCCAGCCAAACGGGTAGATCTTTTCATACTCACGGCGCTTTTCTTCGGGGATCGTTTTGCGCGACACACCGTGAAAGCCATCGCAGCCCACCACGTAATCACATTCAATCCGATGGCTCTTACCGTCCATGGCAAACGTCACATGCGGGCTCTGCGTGGTGACATCTTCGATCTGCACGTCGTCCACATTGTAGAGGATCTGTCCATCCATCGCTTCACGCGCCTCATAGAGGTCACGGGTCAGCTCCGTCTGGCCGTAGACCATGACCGAGGCCCCGGCACGGGCGGCAAAGTCGACGCGGAATTGGTGATTGTCATAAGCGATCAGCGTGCCGTCATGGGTAAATCCTTCGACATCCATCCGCGCGCCAACGCCCGCTTCGCGCATGAGGTCAACAAACCCACGTTCCAGCACCCCGGCACGGATCCGGCTCAGCACATAGGCTTTGGTCTTGCGCTCCAGCACGATGGTGTCGATGCCCTTGCGATGCAGCAGTTGCGACAACAACAACCCCGAGGGCCCCGCCCCAATGATACAGACCTGCGTGCGCATATTCTTCTCCTGTTCGCTGGCCTCCACCCTACCAGCCCTACCGAAAACGGGAATGGCACCACACGGCAGAAGATGGTAGAAATCGAACATCCAGATCTCGGAGCGGCCCATGTCAGAAATTCCCGCCTATACCCTTTACGGCGAAGAGCGTTTCTTGCCCGACGCCCTGCATATCGAAGCCATCAAAGATCGGGCGGGCACCCTGGATTGGAGTATCTCTGCACATCAGCACCCGCATCTGCACCAGCTGTTTCTGATTGAGGCCGGCGGCGTGACCCTGCGGGTTGAGGGTGAAGCCCAGCGCCCTGAGCTGCCCTGCCTTATCTCCATCCCGCGCGGCGTGGTGCATGGGTTTACTTTTACCCCGGGCACCCGCGGCTGGGTGATCACCGTACAAACCGCCGCCCTGCCTGACATGTTCGCCCCTGCCAGCGATCTGGCCGGTGTTTTGGCCGCTTGGGGCATCGTGCCCGGTACCGGTGTGATGCGGCAGACGGCAATGGCGCTGGCGGCGGAACATGCCCAGCCCGATAAGGGCCGTGCCACGATGTTGCGGGCTTTGGCGGCGCAGATGCTGTGCCAGGCCGCCCGCGCCCTGCCCGATCCGCAAGCCCAGGCGCCGGGCACCCGCGCTGCCGAAATCCTTGCCGGTTTCGAACATCTGCTACAGACCCATGTGCGAAATCGTTGGCAGGTGGCAGATTACGCGACCGCGCTGGCACTGACGCCCACCCACTTAAGCCGTGTTTTGCGCGCAGCAACGGGGCAGTCTGCCTCGGCCACGATTGAGGCGCGCACTTTTCAAGAGGCCTGCCGCCAACTGGCCTATACGCGCCTGGATGTGCGCCAAATCGGCTTTGACCTCGGTTATGAGGATCCGGCCTATTTCTCACGCCAGTTCCGCCGCCACGTCGGCGTGACGCCCAGCGCCTATCGCAAAAGGGTGAACGCTGGCTAAGCCCTGATCCAGACCCCTAGACATTCCACCCCAGATCGGGTGCTCTGCGCGCAAGTGCATTGCAAGGAACATCCAGATGGCCCGTATCGTTTTTGACCTCGACGGCACGCTGATCAACAGCGCGCCGGAAATCCAGTTTGTCGCCAACTCCCTTTTGGCGGATCGCGGGCTGGACCCGCTGAGCCTGCAGGAAACCATCGGGTTCATCGGCAATGGGGCCGCCGTGTTGATCGAAAAGATGAGCCTGGCGCGCGGCATTGAGCCCAGCGAACACGCTTCTTTGCTGGCCACGCTAGAGGAACGCTACATGCATTCCTCGGACAAATCCGAGGTCTATCCGAATGTCGTGGCGGCACTGGACAACCTGCACGGGGCGGGCCATCGCCTGGGCGTTTGCACCAACAAGCCACTTGCCCCGGCCAAGGCGGTTCTGGCCCATCTGGATCTGGCCAAACATTTCGATGTGGTTCTGGGCGGCGACAGTCTGCCTCAGCGCAAGCCTGACCCGGCACCGCTGCACGCCACGTTTGACGCGCTTGGGGAGGGGCCAGTGATCTACGTAGGTGACAGCGATGTAGACGCGGAAACCGCCCATCGGGCCGGGGTGTCTTTCCTGTTGTTCACTAAAGGCTATTGCAAGGTGCCCCATGCCGAGCTGCCCCATCACGCACTGTTTGATGATTTTGCGCGGCTGCCGGAATTGGTTGAGGCGTTGGTCTAACGGAGGGACCGCGCCCGAACCGAGGGGTGGAAGCAAAGCGCCCGCCCCGTGGGGGCGGTTCGGACGCTGCCAAATCAGAGATTTGGCGTGACTACACTTTGGCAACGAAAAAAGGCGGACCAGATGGCCCGCCTTCTCAAATTCACGGCAGCGCCGCTCAGAAGCTCAGGCTGGCAAGCGCATCTGCGTAGATGTCAAACAGCTCATTCAGCTGCGCCTCGGTGATGATCAGCGGCGGACACAGGGCCACGGTGTCACCAAGGTTCCGCACGATCAGACCACGCTCCATACAGGCCGCCGACATGGCCGCGCCCGCAACGCCAACCGCATCGCCCTGCTGTTTCAGCTCCAACGCGCCGATCAGGCCAATGCCGCGCATCTCTTTGACCAGCGGATTGTCAGTCAATGCCGTCAGGCGTTCGATGAACAGCGGTGACAGCTTGGCAGCATTGCCAACCAGATCACGCTCTTCGATGATCTTGATGTTTTCCAGCGCCACGGCTGCACCAACCGGATGGCCGGACCCGGTATACCCGTGACCAAAGGTGCCGATCTTGTCGCTTTCGTCCGCAACCGGTTGATAGACACGATCGTTCATCATCACCGCCGAGATCGGCATGTAGGAAGAGGACAGCTGCTTCGACATCACCATGATGTCAGGCTCAATCCCCATGGTTTCACAGCCAAACATCTTGCCGGTACGGCCAAACCCACAGATCACCTCATCCGCGATCAGCAGGATATCGTATTTCTTCAGCACGGCCTGAATAGCGGCCCAGTAACCCTCAGGCGGAACAATCACGCCGCCTGCACCCATCACCGGTTCACCAATGAAGGCAGCGATCGTGTCGGGGCCCTCGGACTGGATCATATCGTCAAGCTCCTGCGCCAGACGGGCGACGAACTGTTCCTCGCTCTCGCCGTCCTGCGCGAAGCCACCGTAATGCGGGCAGCCGGTGTGCAGGATGCCGGGCAGCGGCAGGTCAAAGGACATGTGGTTATAGGGCAGACCGGTCAGGCTGGCCGAGGCCACGGTAACACCGTGATAGCCTTTGATCCGGCTGATGATCTTCTTCTTTTCCGGGGTGCCCATCGCATTGGCGCGATACCACAGCAGCTTCACCACCGTGTCGTTCGCTTCTGAGCCGGAGTTGGTGAAGAACACCTTGGACATCGGCACCGGTGCCATCTCGATCAGCTTCTCAGCCAGTTCCACCGAGGGGGTGTGCGATTTCTGGGCGAAGGTGTGGTAATAGGGCAGCTTCTGCATCTGCGCGTTGGCGGCATCAATCAGGCGCTGTTCACCAAACCCAACGGCAACCGACCACAGGCCAGACAGGCCTTCGATATAACGCTTGCCGGTGTTGTCAGTGACATAGATGCCCTCACCCTCTTCCAAGATCAGGGAGCCTTCGGCCTCCATCTTGCGGGCGTTAGAATAGGAATGCAGCTGATAAGCGGCGTCCCGCGCCTCGATCGAGTTTGGCTGCACAGTCATGGGCGATCCTCCAAAGGGGCGGGCGCAGGGCCCGTCAGGTTGTCTTTGCAACTTGATGCGCGGATTCGCGGGCGCGGCTCAAGTCGTTTTTCAGAATATGATCAAATTTTTCCCCCCCTGCCAAGAGCGAACGACCCGCCAACCTTCCGTTGCGACATTCGCCGCCTAAATGCTGGACACATGTGCCCGCTCTCATCGAAGCTGTGGCAAAGACGCAAGCGGTGGAGGGGACAATGGAATTTGACTACGTGATTGTGGGCGGCGGATCCGGCGGGGCAACGCTTGCGGCGCGCCTCAGCGAAGATCCAGAGGTTTCCGTTTGTCTGCTGGAGGCCGGTGGCGCCGGCAAAAGCATCTTTGTACGCGCGCCCATGGCGGTGGTTGCGATGCTGCCCAACTATGTACGGCTGAACAACTGGTGTTTTGAAACCGTCCCACAGAAAGGCCTGAACGGCCGCAAAGGCTACCAGCCGCGCGGCAAGGCGCTGGGGGGATCGTCAGCCATCAATGCCATGCTCTACGTGCGGGGCCATGCGGGCGACTACGATGAATGGGTGGATCTGGGCTGCACGGGCTGGGGCTGGCAGGATGTGCTGCCCTATTTCCAGAAGTCCGAAAACAACGAACATGGCGGCGATGAGGTGCACGGCGGCGACGGGCCGCTTCAGGTCAGCGACCAGAAAGCGCCGCGCCCGATCTCCCGCGCCTTTGTCGAAGCGGGCGCGCAATTGCAGCACCGCGTGGTGGAGGATTTCAACCGCGGTGACAACGAAGGCATCGGCCTCTATCAGGTCACCCAGTTTCACGACCCCGCCAAGAACGGCGAACGTTGTTCAGCCGCCGCGGCCTATCTGCACCCGGTGATGGAGCGGCCCAACCTCACCGTCCTCACCGGCGCGCATGCGGAACGGATCCTGTTTGACGGCAAGCGCGCCACAGGTGTCAGCTATCGCCAGAAACGGCAGAGCCATAAGGTCAGCGCCAATCGTGAAGTGGTGTTATGTGGCGGGGCCTTTAACTCCCCCCAGCTGTTGCAGCTGTCTGGGGTTGGTCGCGCGGAAGACATCACACCGCATGGGATCGACATGGTGCATGAACTGCCGGGTGTCGGGCAGAACCTGCAGGACCATCTGGATTTCACCCTCGCCTATAAGACCAAGGATACGGACAACGTCGGCATCGGGCTGCGCGCCTCCTGGCATGCGCTAAAAGAAATGCTGCGCTGGCGCAAGGATGGCAACTCGATGGTGGCCACCCCCTTTGCCGAAGGCGCGGCCTTCCTGAAAACCTCCCCTACGGAGGAGCGGCCGGACATTCAGCTGCATTTTGTGATCTCGATTGTCGACGACCATGCCCGCAAGCTGCATCTGGGGCACGGGTATTCCTGCCACATCTGTGCGCTGCGGCCCTATTCGCGGGGGTCGGTTGGTCTGTCCTCGGCTGATCCGATGGCGCCGCCGCGCATTGATCCGGCCTATCTGAGTGACCAGCGCGACCTGGATCTGATGATCAAAGGCGCCAAGATGACCCGCGACATCATGAAAACCGAGCCGCTGAAATCCTACGAAAGCAAAGAGCTGTTCGGCATTTCCGACGGGATGAGTGATGCCGACTGGGCCGCGAAAATTCGCGAACGGGCCGATACGATCTACCATCCGGTGGGCACCTGCAAAATGGGCGTCGATGATATGGCCGTGGTGGATCCCGAACTGCGTGTGCATGGGCTTGAAGCGCTGCGTGTTGTCGATGCCTCGGTCATGCCGCGGCTGATTGGCGGCAACACAAATGCCCCCACCATCATGATCGCAGAAAAAGCCGCAGACATGATGAAATCGGCCAGATCAGCCTAACACCCCGCGCCGGACACGCGGTGTTTCACCAGAAAAAAGGCCGCCCAATAAAGGGCGGCCAAAACGTTGCAGGTGGGGAGATCACGCCGCAACTGAAGGAGAATATCCTTGGTCTGGCACAGATTTCTGTGCCTTTCCCGCGACGTAGACCTGATCCACCGATCGGTCATCGCCCAACATCTGCAGGATGAACAACTCTTCCGACAAGCTCTCAGCGCGTTCCATCCGCAATTCCATCGCGGCCGTGGCCCGGGCGTTCAGCACCACGACATCTGCCTCGGTGCCAGCCTCCAGCGTGCCGATTTTATCGTCCAAACCCAAGGCAACCGCATTGCCGCGGGTGATCCAGTGGAAGGCCCGCAGCGGGTGCAGTTTCTGGCCCTGCAATTGCAGGATCTTGTAGCCCTCATTCAGGGTCTGCAGCATCGAATAGCTGGTGCCGGCCCCGATATCCGTGGCGATGGCATTGGTGATCCCGCTGTCGCGCAACCCGCCATCGTCAAACAGGCCAGAGCCCAAAAACAGGTTAGAGGTCGGGCAGAACACCGGCTTGGCACCGGTGCTGGTCATCACATCAATCTCACGCTGTTCCAGATGGATGGCATGGCCCAACAGCGCCTTATCCGACAGCAGTCCGTATTTTTCATAGACGCCCAAATAATCCGGCGCCTCTGGGTAAAGCTCCTTGGTAAAGACGATCTCATCATGGTTTTCGCTGAGGTGGGTCTGCATGTAGCACTCGGGGTGCTCAGCCATCAGGGTGCCCGCCATCTCCAGCTGCTCAGGGGTTGAGGTGATCGCAAATCGCGGCGACACCGCATAAAGCGCCCTACCCCGGCCATGCCATTTGGCAATCAGCTCCTTGGTTTCGTCATAGCCCGTTTGCGCCGTATCGCGCAGCGCGTCAGGGGCATTGCGATCCATCATCACCTTGCCGCCGATCATCCGCATGTCGCGGCGCGCGGCCTCCTCGAAGTAAGCCTCGGCCGAGGTTTTATGCACCGAACAAAACGCCACTGCTGTTGTGGTGCCGTGACCCACGATCAGCTCATAGAACCGGCGGGCCATCGCGGCGCTATGTTCCGGCGCGACGAAACGGGTCTCTTCAGGGAAGGTGTAGTTGTTCAGCCAGTCCAGCAGCTGATCCCCCCAGGAAGCAATCACCTGCACCTGCGGGAAATGCATATGGGTGTCGATGAACCCCGGCATCAGCAAATGCGGACGGTGGTCCACAACCGGGACGCCGGCCGCCTGAGGTGCAACATCCTCATATGCGCCCATCGCCGCGATCCGGCCCCCTTCAATCAGCAGCGCACCGTCTTCGATATAGCGATAGGCGTCTGTGTCGCGGTGATCCAGCGGTTCGGCGGTAAAGCTCAGCACGCGCCCCCGCAGGAGCTTCTTCTCAGGCGTTGCATTCATCGGTTCAGTCATCCCTTCATGAGAGGAGTAAGGGGTAAAATTCAGGTTTATGTGGTGCGGGCCGTGACGGGGAAATGCCGGGCCCGCACCGTCAGGCTGTCGGATGCCGGACAGCCTATCTTGGTGGCTTATTCAGCCGGGTTTGCTGTGGGTTCATCCACCACGGCGTATTCGTTCACCAGTTCGTCTTCCTTGTGGAAGGCGGGATAGATGAACAGGAACGCAGCCGAGATCAGATAGCCCATCGAGACGGCATTCAGATCCGGCCAATGCAGGCTGGCGCCGTGGATGATGCCGACCATCGACATGCCGGTTGCCGCCAGGGCAAAGCCCCCTGCAGCGCGGAACTTGCCGTCGATGACATAGGCCACGATGGCGCCCCAGATCAGACCGGTCAGGATGGCGCCCTGGCTGAGGGCCAGATGCCCCTCAAAATGCGCGCCTTGCTGCAGCAGGGCGGCGGTCAGCGCCGGGTCCCCCATCTGCGGCAGCCCTTCAACCCCGGTGGCGCCAAGCGCCCCCATCAGCGATCCCCATTTGGTCATTAGGAAAGCCGACACATGCGGCATCATCGCGATGGTCACCGCGGCCACATGTTCGGTTTTGATCGAATGGGCGGTGTTGGTGATCAGGCTCAGCGCCACAAAAACCAGAACCGGCGCAGCAGCCGCCACGGGGATCAGGTTGTTGAGGAACGCCAGCAGGCCAAAGAAGGCCGCCACCGGGATCACCACACCAACGCCGATGATGTAACCGGCATGTGCCCCCATCCGCTTATAGGCCGGGTGGCCGATATAGGCGGTGGTCGGGAAAGGCGAGCCAAAGACCGCACCCACCATAGTGCCCAGACCATCGGTGATCTGGCAGGTGGCCACAGGGTAGTGATCGCCCGCCGCTTCGGCACTTTCGACGTTGTTCATGGTTTCGATGAAGTTGTAGATCTGCACCGGCACCAGAACCAAGAACAGCTCGGGGTTGGCGAAGAGGTGCTGGATCCCCGCAATCAGGTCCCCCACATAGGGCAGCGGCGGGTAGAACCCGACCCCCTCGGCCGAGATCTTGGCCTCCCCCATCGCCAGCGCCACCACGGTGCCGACGATCAGCGCCAACAGACCCGCAGGAATGTTGAACGGCAGGCGGAAGCGACCAACCAAGCCCCAAAGGATGATGATCATCGAGGCAAAGCCGATGAACGGATGTTCAAACACCGTTGCCAGTGGCACCGTGCCGATAAAGACCAGCGCAATACCGCAAAGCGTGCCCAGCATACCGGCGCGCGGGGTGACCCTCTTCAGCCAGGGGCCAACAACTGCGCCAAGCGCCGCTACAATACCGCCCATGAAGCCCGCGCCAATACCAACCTGCTAGGCCAGCATCGGATCGTTTGTGGACCAGTAGATCGGGCCGATCACACCGAAAAGATAGACAAACATCACCGGGGTGGAGATGCCATAAGGCAGTGCGGTGACATCGCGACCGTGCTGCTTTGCTGCGCGTTTGGCCAGGCCAACATAAACCGCGATACCAGCCAGTATAGCGACCGCAGCCCCCGGTACGATACGTCCAAAGACAATCTCGGCAGGCATGCCAAAGACAAACTGACAGATGCCCGCAAGCACCATCAGGTTGATCAGATTATCCGTAAAAAGCGCCCAAAAGGCACTGAAATCGCTGCGTGAAAACAGCGCATAGTTATAGCTCCCTGCCCGCATGGGTGGGTCCTCCTTTGTTCACCGTCGTAAACCGCTGCGCCTGTCCTCCTTTGGCGCGCGGGTGCGATTACTGCGCCGCCAGTGGCGGTTCAGCAGCCCCCGAGGGGGCGGTTGCGGCAGTTTCAGAGGTCAGCGCCGTGATCACTTCGGCCACCACAAGGGCGGCGATCACAGCAGGCCGCTTGTCGCGGCTACCGCCTGCCCCAATGGGGCAGTTCAATGCTGCGATGGAGCTCAGCTCCTCGCAGTGTTTCTCGGTCCATTTGCGGAACTTCACCCGCTTGGTGGCCGAACCAATCATCCCGACATAGGCCGCATCACCACGGCTGAGCGCCGCCGATGTCAGCAGGAAATCCAACCCATGATCATGGGTCAGTACAATGTAGGCGCTGCCGGGTGGCGCCGTCATGATGTCAAACTCAGGGATCGCGCTCTGGCGCTCTTCGACCTTGGCCTGCGACAGCGCCAGCTCTTCGCTGCGCTGATCCACCAGAACGCAATGCACAGGCATATGCTGGAACTGATCCGCCAGGGCACGGCCAACATGGCCCGCCCCCAGGATATAGACATGCGGCAGCAGCCCCGCCTCAACCTCAGCCCGGGCCAAAGCAGCGTCACGGTCGCCGTCGCTCATCCGGGTGAGGGACACCTCAACCCGGCCACCGCAGCATTGACCTATTTCCGGTCCCAGCGGCAGATCCAACTGGCAAGCGATATCACCATTGGCCAGCAGACGGCGTGCCGCATCTATGGCACGATGTTCCAACTGGCCGCCGCCAATAGTGCCAAACAGCGCCTCTTCGGTGACAAACATCTCCGTTCCCATTTCCCGCGGCGACGAGCCACGCACCCGGGTCAGGCGCACGCTGACCACAGGCTCACCTGAGGTGAGAAAGGTTTGAAGATCCGCCACCGAAGCCATCCCTTCAGCCCCCGGCCTTCAGGCGTTCACAGGCCATCAGCACACGTTCAGGCGTAGCCGGCGCATCCAGACGCGGGCACTCACGATAGTTATTGACCGAAGCCACCGCCATCGACAGCGCCTCAAAGACCGAGATACCCAGCATAAAGGGCGGCTCACCCACGGCCTTGGACCGTTTGATGGTGCGTTCCTTGTTCACCGACCATTCCGCCAGTTCCACGTTAAACTCACGCGGGCGGTCGCTGGCCAGCGGGATCTTATAGGTCGAGGGTGCGTGGGTCCGCAGACGCCCCGCATCATCCCACCACAGCTCTTCCGTGGTCAGCCAGCCCATCCCCTGAACAAAGGCGCCTTCGACCTGGCCTTTATCAAGGATCGGGTTCAGCGAACGGCCCACATCATGCAGGATATCGGTGCGATCCACGGTGTATTCCCCGGTCAGCGTGTCGATCGACACCTCAGAACAGGAGGCACCATAAGCGTAGTAGAAGAACGGACGCCCCTTACCGGCCGCGCGGTCCCAGTGGATCTTGGGTGTTTTATAAAAACCCGCCGCAGACAGGTGCACACGGGCCATATAGGCTTCTTTCACCAGCGTGTTGAACGGCACCATCTCTTCGCCGATCTGCACCGTGTTGGGCAGGAATTTCACCTGATCTTCCGGCACGCCACGCGATTCAGCGGCGAAGGCCACCAGCCGCGCTTTGATCTGCTCAGCCCCGTCCAAAGCGGCCATGCCGTTCAGGTCAGACCCCGACGATGCCGCCGTGGCCGAGGTGTTCGGCACTTTCTCAGTGGTGGTTTTGGTGATCTTCACCCGGTCGAAATCCACCTGGAACGCATCGGCCACGATCTGTGCGATCTTGGTGTTGAGGCCCTGCCCCATCTCCGTGCCGCCATGGTTCAGATGGATTGAGCCATCATTGTAGATGTGGATCAGCGATCCAGCCTGATTGTACCAGGTCGCCGTGAAAGAGATGCCAAATTTCACCGGTGTCAACGCAATGCCTTTGCGGATCACACCACCTTTGGCGTTGTGCTCCAGCACGGCCTGGCGGCGCGCCTGATAGTCGGCGTTTTCTTCCAACTCTTCCACCACGCGGTGGATGATGTTGTCTTCGACGGTCTGGTGATACGGCGTCAGGTTGCGGCCATCGGTTTCGTCGCCGTAGAAGTTCGCCTTGCGCACCTCCAGCGGGTCTTTGCCCAGTTTATAGGCGATCTCTTCGATCATCCGTTCGGCCGCCACAACACCCTGCGGACCACCAAAGCCACGGAAGGCGGTGTTGGACACGGTGTTGGTTTTCAGCGGTTCACTTTTCAGACGCACATTGGGGTAGAAATAGGCGTTATCGGCGTGGAACAGCGCCCGATCCGTCACCGGCCCCGACAGGTCCGAGGTATAGCCGCAGCGCGCTGCAAACACGCCGTCCACCGCAGTGATCTTGCCCTGATCGTCAAAGCCAACATCATAGTCGACCACAAAGTCATGCCGCTTGCCGGTGGCGGTCATATCCTGATCGCGATCGGGGCGGATTTTACAGGGGCGGTTCCATTTTTTGGCCGCCAGCGCGGCAACCGCGCAGAACAGGTTCATCTGGCTTTCTTTGCCACCAAAACCGCCGCCCATCCGACGCACATTGATGGTCACCGCATTGGACGGCACGCCCAGAACATGGGCCACCATATGCTGCGCTTCGCTTGGATGCTGGGTGGAGCTGGTGACAACAACATCGTCATCCTCGCCGGGCACAGCAAAGGCGATGTGGCCTTCCAGATACATGTGATCCTGACCGCCGATTTCCATCCGGCCGGTGATGCGATGGGGCGCTTCTGCCATTGCAGGCGCGACCTCACCCCGTTCCAGTTTCAGCGGATCGGTGACAAGGGCGCCCCCCGCTGCACGCGCCGCCAGAGGGTCCAGCGCCAGCGGCAGTTCTTCATATTCAACCTTGGCCAACTCCGCTGCGCGCCGTGCCGCATCGCGGCTGTCGGCAACCACGGCAAAGATCGGGTGGCCGTGAAACTCAACCTTCTCCGTCGGGAAAACGGGCTCATCGTTTTTACCGGTTGGGCTGACATCATTGTGACCGGGAATATCCTCGGCGGTCAGAATCCCGATGACCCCCGGTGCGGCGGCAACAGCGCTCAGATCCATCGACAGGATCCGGCCATGCGCTACCGTGGACGTGCCCAGATAGGCATGCATGGTGCCCACAGGTTCTGCGATATCATCGCAATATTCGGCGCGGCCGGTCACATGTTTGATCGCGCTGTCGTGCTGACGATCGGTGCTGACAAGGCCCTTGAGTGCGGTTTGATGTTCCATGATCGCGCCTCCCTTCACGCCGTCAGGCGGACCGGTTGATCGGTCGCCTCATCATGTTCCAGGAAGAAGCGGCGCAACAGGTTCTGTGCCGACAGCATACGATAATCGGAGGACGCACGCCAATCTGTGAGCGGTGCGAAGTCTGCGCCAACCGCCTTGGCAGCCGCGTCAAAGCTGGCTTCCGCGAAGGGCTGGCCCACCAGTGCGGCCTCCGCTGCAGCGGCCCGTTTCGGGGTTGCAGCCATGCCGCCAAAGGCGATGCGCGCGGCGCTGATCTGGCCGCCCTCAACGGTGACCGAAATACCCACTGCCACGGCCGAGATATCCTCATCCCGGCGTTTGGAGATCTTATAGGCCGCGTTGATCTGCGACTTGCCCGGCAGCGGGATTTGTACGCTTTCCAGGAACTCACCTTCGCCAAGGTCCTGTTTACCGTAATCGATGAAATAGTCCTCCAGCGGCACGGTCCGGCGGTCAGCGCCGCGCCGCAGGGTGACGGTCGCGCCCAGCGCGATCAGAACGGGCGGCGTATCCCCGATGGGCGAGCCGTTGGCGATGTTTCCGCCGACCGTGCCCATGTTCCGCACCTGCCAGCCGGCAATGCGGTTCCAGTATTCCAGCAGGAAGGGGAAATGCGCCTTCACCATCGGCAGGAAGTCCGAATAGCTGACGCCTGCACCCAGGGTGATGCCCTCTTCGGTCATCTCGATCTGTTTCAGCGCATCGATCTGATTGATGTGGATCGCCGGGCTGATCGGACGCAGGAACTTGGTCACCCAGAGGCCCACATCCGTGGCACCCGCCACAATTGTGGCTTTTGGGTTTTCGACCAGAACCGTGGCAAAATCATCCAGATCCGCCGGCACAATCGCCTGATTGTCCGCCGGGCCCGTCACCACACGGGCGCCATCCTGCAGATCCTGCAACTGTGCCACGATGCCTGTGCGGGTTTCATTCAGATAATCCGCCGACGGGGTGCCATATTGGCTGACAGCCACGGCCGCTTTGATGATCGGCTCATAGCCGGTGCAACGGCAAAGGTTGCCCTGCAGCGCCACCTCAACCTGCGCCGGGGTCGGCTCGGGCTGTTCCATCCACAGCGCATAAAGGGACATCACGATGCCCGGGGTGCAGAACCCGCATTGCGCGCCGTGAAATTCCACCATGGCCTGTTGCACCGGATGCAGTCCGCCATCGGCACCACGGATGTGTTCAATCGTCACCACGTGGCAGCCATCCAATGAGGCCAGGAAGCGGATGCAGGCGTTGACCGCCTCATACTTCAGCCCACCATCGTTCAGCCGGCCAACCAGAACCGTACAGGCGCCGCAATCGCCCTCGGCGCAGCCTTCTTTGGTGCCGGTGAGGCGCTGATCAATGCGCAGAAAATCCAACAGGGTTTGGGATGCTGTGACCGAGGGCACGGTCACCGGCCGCCCGTTCAACAGAAACCGAATGTCGCTGCGCAAGTTCATCTCGTCCTCCAACTGCGTGGCCACCCGTTTGTCTGCATTCAGTGCTGATCCAGTCACGGGCGCGGTATTTGCAGTAAAAATACCATTCCAAACTATCAATGAATATGACGCTATCCGCTAAATACTTTCTACATTTCGTTGATAATGCTACTCTGCCCAGATCTTGAGCGATCCGCTAAAAGGCCGCGCAGGACGTCAATGCACATTGGCCCAGAGCCGGCCCACACTCAGGATGACATAGCCCCAATGCCTTATATTGAAAGCCTCCAGGTCTTTGTTCGTGTTGTGGAATTGGGTTCGATCACCTCAGGGGGGCGGGATCTGCGCTTGACACCGGCTGTGGCCTCTAAACGCATCAAGGAGCTTGAGGCCCACCTGGGCGTGCGCCTGTTTAACCGTACCACCCGGTCGATCATCCCAACCGAGGTGGGTCAGCGTTTCTATGAGGAGGCCAAGAAAGTCCTCGATTCGCTGGAAGCAGCCGAAGCGGTGGTGGCCAACTTTTCCGACCGGCCCCGCGGTGTAATCCGGGTGACCGCGCCCCTGGGCGTCGGGCGACGGATCATCGCGCCTTTGGTGCCGGAATTTGTCAAAGCCTACCCTGAGACCGAGGTGCAGATGCGCCTGTCGGACCGGGCTGTGGATCTGATGAGCGAACGTCTGGATGTGGCGTTTTTCGTCGGGGTGCCGAAGGATTCCAACCTCAAACTGCGCCGGATCGCCGAGGTAGATCGTGTCTTGGTCGCCGCGCCGGACTACATCGCCGAACATGGCGCACCATCCTCCCCGCAGGATCTGCTGAAAAACCACAATTGCCTGCTGCTGCGATATCCGCGTTCGCCTGAATACTTCTGGCAACTGCAAACCGCATCTGGCCTGCGCAAGCTTGAGGTGTCAGGCAAGTTTGACGCGGATGACAGCGATGTTTTGACGGAATGGGCGCTGGCAGGCCACGGCATCGCCAACAAACCCCGTTTCGATATCGCGCAGCATCTTGCCTCAGGGGCGCTGGTGCAGGTGATGGAGGATACGCCGCCCTCACCCTCGATCTTCGGTTGTCTCTATCCGCACCGGAAACTGCAGGACCCGAAAGTCCGCGCGTTTGTGGATTTCATGACCGAACGCGGTCAGCGCGCTGTTGTGACCCCCAGCTAATCGGCTGGCCGCGCCCTAGATTTTCAGCTAGAAACGAATAAGAGCGCGACACTTTCATCAAAAACCGGACAATCCTATGGCCTATCTCGACAATATCCGCACGTTTGTTCGGGTCTATGAGCTGGGCAATATGTCCGCCGCGGCGCGTGACCTCAGGGTGTCGGCCGCCGTCGCCTCCAGCCGGATTTCCCAGCTTGAGGATCATCTGGGCGTGCGCCTGTTTCACCGCACGACCCGCACCCTGACCCCGACCGAACAGGGCAAGACCTTCTACAGCGGGGCCAGCAAAATCCTGGAAGCCGTTGAGGAAGCCGAGGCCGATATTTCCGACATCACCGACAGCCCGCGCGGTACACTCTACGTGGCGGCGCCGCTGGGGGTCGGGCAACGGTTCATCGCGCCGGCTGTCCCTGCTTTCAAGGCCGAATATCCGCAGATCAACATTCGCCTGCGTCTGTCAGACCGCAAACTGGATCTGGCGGCTGAGGGGTTGGATGCGGCGTTTTTCCTGGGCCTTCCCGAAGACAGCAACCTGCGCATTCGCAAGATCACCGATTGCCCCCGCGTCCTCTGTGCCGCGCCCAGCTATCTGGACCGGATGGGCGCCCCGCAACACAGCGATGAGTTGCGCACCGACGCCCATGACTGCCTGAACCTGCGCTACCCCGGCGCACCTGAATTTCAATGGCCGCTGGAAGGACCGAACGGTGTGCAACGTGTGCCTGTCACCGGCCCGTTTGAAACCGACCATGGTGAGGTGCTGACCCAATGGGCCCTGGGTGGTCATGGCATTGTGATGAAACCCGTTTTTGAGATTGCCGAACATCTGTCCGCCGGCCGTCTTGAGGTTGTTCTGCCAGACGAACCACCGGTGCCAATTCAATTGGCCTGCCTCTATATGCACCGCCGCCGGCAGGACCCAAAGGCGCGGTTGTTCATCGATTTCATGGTGGATCACATCCAATCTGAAATGGCCCAGCTGCCGCTGTAACAGAAAAGCCCCGGCACGTTCTGACGCACCGGGGCTTCCCTGTTCTCTTCGGCAATGCGGCGATCAGAAGTCCACTTCGATCGCGGTGCCTTTTTCGATCGCCAGCTCCACCACACGGGCGGCGACCGCCAGATCCTGCAGGCCAACGCCGGTGCCATCAAACAGGGTCACTTCTCTGTCCGAAGCCCGCCCACCATGGGTGCCGTTGATAACCGCGCCCAGCTGGGTGATTTGATCCGCCGTGAGCGAACCATTCGCTACCGCATGTTGCGCTTCACCCAGGGTGGTGGATTGCGCAACCTCATCGGTGAAGACCGTGGCACGGGTCAGCAGATCCGCCGCAACCTCTTGTTTGCCAATGGTATCGGTGCCCATGCAGGCGACATGGGTGCCATCGCTGATATGCTCCGACAGGACAATCGGATCAAAGGAGGAGGTGATGGTGATCACGACATCGGCCTCTTTCAAACCGGGCAGGTCCACCGCTTCAAACGGCAGCCCGGCCTCAGCCGCGACCTTTTCCAGATTGGGCAGCATTTCGGGGTGCAGGTTCCAGCCGATTACCTTTTCAAAGCTGCGCTGCTCCAAGGCAGCCCGCAGTTGGAACGTTGCCTGATGCCCTGCCCCAACCATGCCGATGACCTTGGCATCTTCGCGTGCCAGATGTTTGATCGAAACAGAAGACGCCGCCGCAGTGCGCAACGCGGTCAACAAGTTGCCGCCCACCATCGCCGAGACCTTGCCGGTGTCCGGATCGAACAGAAACACGGTGGACTGGTGATTGATCAGCCCGCGTTTTTCCAGATTGTGCGGCCAGTAGCCGCCTGCCTTCAGACCCAGGGTCGAACCGGCGCGGTCAAAGCCACCCTTGAAGCCATAAAGCGCCTCTTCATGGCCCAGCGCCTCGCGGATGACCGGGAAGTTATAGGCGTCTTCGGCCGCCATCGCAGCAAAGACTTTTTCCACCGCGTCAAAGGCGGCGGCGCGGGTCATCAGATCCGCGATGTCACGTTCAGGAACGATATGCATTTGTTTTCCTTACGAGTTTGATCCCAAAAAGAACTGGCAGAGCCTATGATGGAAGGGACATGAAGCTCTGCCAGCGAGGGGGGGATCAGTAGGCCTTGCCGCGTGCGGAGACGGGCCAGAGGGTTTCAACCTTGCCGTTGCGCACACCGACATACCAGTCATGGACATTGGCGGTCGGATCACAGTGGCCGGGCACAAGGCGTAGCTTTTCCCCCACGGCCAGCTTGCCGTCAGGATCGGCGACAACACCGTGTTCGTCCGAGCATTTCACGTATTCCACATCATCACGGCCAAAGATCACCGGCAGACCGCTATCCACCGACTGGGCCTTCAGACCTGCATCCACAATGGCCTTATCCGCCTTCGCGTGGCTCATCACCTGGGTCAGAATGAAGAAAGCGTTTTCCCATTCACCCTGATCAATGCGCTTGCCGTCCTTGTCGAGGATCCGACCGTAATCCGCATCCATGAAGGCGTAGGATCCACACTGCAACTCGTTGTAAACGCCCGAGTTGCTTTCGAAGTAGTACGACCCGGTGCCGCCGCCCGAAACCAACTCGCACTCAATGCCTGCAGTTTTCAGCCCTTCGACTGCGTCCTGAACCTGCGCGATGGCAACGTCCAGCTTGGCTTTGCGGTCCTCATAGCTGTCCATGTGCTGCATCGCGCCTTGGTAGGCCTGGATGCCGGTGAACTTCAGCCCTTCGGCCGCGTCCACGGCCTGCGCGATTTCCACCACAGCCTCGGTGGTGGTCACACCACAGCGGCCCGCGCCACAGTCAATCTCAACAAACACCTCCAATTGGGTGCCGTGCTTCTGCGCCGCCGCCGACAGCTCTGCCACATTGGCCAAGTCGTCAACACAGACGATGATCCGGCTGCCCAGCGTCGGCAACTGCGCCAGCCGATCGATTTTCATCGGGTCCCGCACCTGGTTGGACACCAGCACATCCTTGATGCCACCACGTACGAACACCTCAGCCTCGGAAACCTTCTGACAGCAGACACCAACCGCGCCGCCCAGACGTTCCTGCAGCTTGGCCACATCCACCGATTTGTGCATCTTGCCATGCACGCGGTGGCGCATCCCATGCGCCGCCGCATAGTCGCCCATCTTTTTGATATTGCGCTCCAGCGCGTCCAGGTCCAGCACCAGCGCCGGGGTCTGAATATCGGCCTCATCCATGCCCGGCAGCGCCGGAACGTCATAGCCCACGATCATTTTCGACAGATCAGTTTGCACGTTCATTTTCCTTTTCCCCTTATACTTTAGCCGTTCAGCCAGGGCAGTTTGTCAAGATCGACATTGCCGCCGGTGACGATCAGACCAACGCGCTTGCCGGCGAAGGCCTCTTTGTTTTTCAGAATGCAGGCCAGCGGCACCGCCGAGGACGGCTCCATCACGATCCGCAGGTGTTTCCAGATCAGCTTCATCGCATCGATGATTTCCTGTTCGGAAGCGGTGTAGATCTCGCTGACGTGGTTCGAGACGAAGTGCCAGGTCAAATCCTTCAGCGGCACCAGCAACCCGTCGGCGATGGTTTTCGGCGCGTCATCCGCAATGATGTGGCCCGCCTTGAAGCTGCGGTAGGCGTCATCTGCCTGCTCGGGCTCGACCGCGATCACCTGGGTTTCCGGCGCCAGCGTTGCCAGCGTCAGACAGGTGCCGGAAATCATGCCGCCGCCGCCAATCGGGGCGACAACCGCGTCCAGACCATCAACCTGCTCCACAAACTCGCGCGAACAGGTGCCCTGCCCGGCAATCACCCGCGGGTCATTGTAGGGATGCACAAAATCGCCACCGGTTTCCGCCTGCACCTCGGCAAAGGTCGCTTCGCGGGATGAGGTCGAGGGCTCACATTCGGTGATGATGCCACCATAGCGGCGCACGGTGTCTTTCTTGGCCTGCGGCGCGGTGCGCGGCATGACCACGTTGCAGGGAATGCCCCGCTTCATCGCCGCATAGCTGAGGCAGGAGGCATGGTTGCCAGAACTGTGCGTTGCCACACCCTTGGCGGCCTGCGCCTCATCCAGCCCAAAGACCGCATTGGAGGCCCCGCGCACCTTGAAAGCGCCCGGTTCCTGAAAGTTTTCGCATTTGAAGAACAGCTGCGCGCCGCTCAGTTCATTGAGGAAATCCGACGTCCGCACCGGTGTGCGCCGGATGTAGGGCCGGATCCGCGCATGTGCGTCCAGCATGTCCTCATAGGTCGGGATATACATCGCGTTGTCCTTCATCACGCCGCCGCCTTGGCCGGTGCGGCATCCTGATTGCGGTAGTAATCCTGTGCAGCAGCAACGCCTGAGCCCAGCGTGATATCCAGACCCAGATCGACCATGCACATTTCCGCAGTGGCGATACCCGAGAGCGCCATGACATCCGTCAGGCTACCCAGATGACCGATGCGGAAGACCTTGCCCGCGACCTCACCCAGACCAACCCCGAAGGCGACACCGTATTTTTCAGCCGCAAGGGTCACAATATCGGTGGCGTTGAACCCCTCAGGGGTGCGGATGGCGCTGACACTGTCCGAATAGACATCTGGCGAAGCGGCGCAGAGGTCCAGCCCCCAGGCGCCCACCGCGGCGCGAACGCCCGAAGCAATGCGATTGTGACGGGCAAAGACGTTTTCCAACCCTTCGCCCAGCAGCATATCACAGCTGAGTTTCAGCCCGTTCAGCAGGCCAACGGCTGGGGTGTAGGGGTAAGCATTGTTGGCATAGCCCGCCGCCATGTCGCGCACGTCAAAGAAGGTGCGCGGCAGTTTGGCGGTTTCAATCACCTCCATCGCCTTGGGTGAGAAGCCAACAATGGCCAGACCGGCGGGCAGCATGAAGCCTTTCTGCGATCCGGTCACCGCAACATCCACGCCCCATTCCTCCATGCGGAAATCCATCGACGCGATGGAGCTGACGCCATCCACAAACAACAGCGCCGGGTGGCCCGCCGCATCCAGCGCACGGCGCACCGCCGCAATGTCGGATTTCACGCCGGTGGCGGTTTCATTGTGGGTGGCCAGAACGGCTTGGATTTCGTGGTTTGTATCGGCTGTCAGGATCTCTTCGTAGCGATCCGCCGGCAGGCCTTCGCCCCACGGGGTTTCTACAATGGTGACATCCAGATCGTGGCGCTGGCACATGTCGATCCAGCGATGGCTGAACATGCCGTTGCGGGCCGCAAGGATCTTGTCACCTGCGCTCAGCGTGTTGGTCAGGGCGGTTTCCCACCCACCGGTGCCGGAGGCCGGGAAAATGAAAACCTCGGCCGATTTTGATTTCAGCACCTGTTTCACACCGGCAATTGCGGGATGCAGGATCTGGCCAAACAGTGGTGACCGGTGGTCCAGCGTCGGCATATCCACCGCCTTGCGCAGCACCTCAGGCATGTTGGTTGGGCCGGGGATGAATACGGGGTTTTGAAAGCTCATGATCTGCCCTCCTGTGGCGATTAGATCCAGCCTATCCCGGTCAAATGACGGATGAAATTTTTTTGAAAAACGTTTTCAAAAATCTGAAAATATAGGAAAAATCGTTTAAAAACAGTTCTGTTGATTTTTTCATTCAGCAAAAGCTATTTTCAACAAAATGGAAAAACACCTCTACAAAACCACAAAGAGGATGAAAATGAGTGACGAAATCCGCCGCAAAGGCCGGCCCAAAGCCTTCAGCGCAGACCCCAAGGCCAGCACCATTCAGGCGCTGGACCGGGCCTTTGATGTGCTGGATGTCATTGCAGCGCACAGCGGTCTGACCCTGTCTGAAATTGCCACCGCGCTGGATCAATCGCCCGCCACGATGCACCGGGTGCTGGCCACGCTGGAGGCCCGCCAAGTGGTGGAAACCGACCCTGTCCGCCAGACCTGGCATATCGGCGCTGCGGCCTTTCGGTTGGGCTCCGCCTTTCTGCGTCGCTCCTCCGTGGTAGAGAGGGCCCGCCCGGTGATGCGCGCCTTGATGGAGGAAACCGGAGAGACGTCAAATCTGGGGATTGAGCGCAATAGTGAGGTGATGTTCCTCAGCCAGGTCGAAACCCATGAATCGATCCGCGCCTTTTTCCCGCCCGGCACCCTGTCGCCCATGCATGCCTCCGGTATTGGCAAGGCGTTGCTTGCTGCTATGCCCGAAGACGCGGTCAGCAAGCGGTTGCGTCACCTGACGTTGGAACGGTTCACCGACAAAACCATCCTCACCACGGCTGAGCTGCAGGCGGATCTGGTCCAGATCCAACGCCGTGGCTGGGCCTTTGATGATGAGGAAAAGGCACTGGGGATGCGTTGCGTCGCGGCGCCCATCCGCAATCTGCATGGTGAACCTGTCGCGGGCCTGTCCATCTCAGGCCCGGTGCAGCGCCTGCCGCTGGACCGGATTGAGCATATCGGCGCAAGGGTCCGCGCAGCCGCCCAACAATTGTCGCAGGATCTTGGTGCCCCAGACGGGCCAAACGGATCACCCACCGGTTAGAAATGCGTCGCCCAGCGGGGGTGGTCGCCATCAATAACCAGCGCATGACTGTGGCGGTGTCCGCCGCCCTGCAGATGTGGATGGTCGGCTGGCAGATTGTCATGGGTGTGCTCAACTTCAACCGGATCCCCAACCGGCCAGAGCCGCAGCGCAACCACCATGCCCAGCGCCGCCAAAGCCGCCAGCACCAGCAAGGCCGGCTGCAGCCCGAACCGCGCCATCAGCCAACCGGCCAGCGGATAGGTGATCAGCCAACAGGCATGCGACAGGGCAAATTGCGCGGCAAAGACGGCCGGGCGATCCTCCGCATGTGCAGAACGACGTAGCAGCCGCCCCGACGGTGTCAGCACCGCGGAATAGCCCAGCCCCATAATAGCCCAGGTGATCAACAGCATGGCCCAGCTCAACCCGTTGAGCGCAGTTGTGACGGAAAGCAGCAGTAAGGCCGCCACCATCGCGCCCGCCCCCGTCAACATCACTGGCCTGTCGGCCACCCGCTCCAGCAGGCGCGGCAACAGGAACGCCGCCACCATCGATCCAAAGCCAAAGGCAAACATCGTCCAGGCCAGTGCGGTTTCCGACAGGGCCAAATCTGCGCGCACCAAAACGACCGAGTTCACCAGCACCATTGCGCCCGCGGCCGACACAGCCAGGTTCAACCCCATCAACCCACGCAAACGCGGGGTGGCGAAGAAGATCCGCGCACCCAGCGTGGTGCGTTCATAGACACCCCGTGGGGCCGTGGGTTTGGGGCTGGGGATCATCACCGAAACGATCAACACGGCCGAGGCCAGGAACCCCGCCATCGTGCCAAAAAATAGCGTGTTATAGCTGAGCACCATCAGCACCAACGCAGCCAAGGTTGGGCTGATGATGTTTTCCAGATCATAAGCCAGACGCGACAGTGCCAATCCACGGGTGTAGCGGTCTTCCTCTGGCAGGATATCGGGAATGGTGGCCTGAAACGTCGGTGTAAATCCGGCCGAAGCCGCCTGCAGCAGGAAGATCAGCACATAGACCTGCCAGATCTCACTGACAAAGGGCAAAGCCACCGCAACACCTGCGCGGATCAGATCCAGCGCCACCAGCAGCCTGCGCCGGTTGATCCGATCCGCAAATGCGCCGGCGACCGGCGCGATAGTCACATAGGCCACCATCTTGATGGTGAAGACCGCCCCCAGCACCATCCCCGCCTGATCACCGGCCAGATCATAAGCCAGCAGCCCCAGCGCGACCGAGGCCAACCCGGTGCCCAAAAGCGCAACGATCTGCGCCCCGAACAGATGGCGGAACCGACGGTCTGACAGAATGGAAAACATGGCTGGCCCTTACAAATATCGGGAAATGGCTTTTAACTCGGCGCGCTGTTCCTCCAGCGTGCCCTCTTCCAGACAGTGGTCCATGTGGTCGTGGATCAGGGTCTGTTTGGCGTTGCGCAGAGCGCTTTCCACTGCCTGCAGCTGCTGCGCCACTTCGCGGCAGGGTTTGCCCTCTTCAATCATCCGAATGACCGCCGACAGATGCCCGTTGGCCCTGTTCAGACGGGAAATGATCTTGGGGTGGCTCTCATGTCGATGCGGATGTGTCATGTTGACAACATCCTCCCCCGGAGGATTGGTGTCAATATCCTCCCCCGGGGGTTATTGAGGGCAAGTGTACCGGAAAGGATCCCCCGTCGTGTCACGCAGCGGACCGATCGATTTCAACGCGCGATGCCGCAGGCAGGTCTGCCTGTGGCTGCTCAGTGCTTTGATACTGCTCTGGTCGCTGACCCCAATGGGGACACACCTGCCGTCACAGACAAACCTCATCGCGGCACAGTCCGAAATGATCGCGGATCAATACCAATCAAACCTATTCACAAGCCCAGCCATCTCCATCTCGGTCCAGTCGGTACACATCTGGCCCAATCACGCGAACCGGGCCGCGCACGTAGGCAGGCCCGTTTCCACGCCCGCCTGCGCAATCAACGTCGCTGGCGATGGGAACGCATTTGCCGGAATAGTTTGGATGGCAGATTGATTGCCTGCTTTGCGCGACCACGGGCGGCTTGCTGGCATTACGGGGTGCCGATGGTTGCGTTGCGGAGATATAGCGGGCAGACATCCAGGCAGGGCCTGACGGGCTGCTCAGCTTAGCCCAACCGCCTTCAATTCGGATCACGCCGACACGATCCCCTTTTCGAACCTGATCGATACGTTGATAGGATGTTCCCGGGCCTGTACGAACGTTCACAACATTCCCCGTCACATAGTAGACGTCATAGGCCCGTGACTGCACCGCTTCGGCGGATGGAACGCTCGCCCGCACGGAATGCGACGGCAGGCCGTCACCCCCCAAATGGCCCAGCCCCCAAATGGTGCCAGCAGTCACAAGCCCCCACTTCAAACGTCTCATCAAAAACCAGATTCGTTGCCAAATATGAAACTAGTTAAGATTTGGTTAACGCACAGGTCAAGGCTGTAGCGTTTGAAAATAGACACGCCAAAATAGGCAAGCCAGTTGTGGCTCCTCTTTCACTCTGATGCGCCTCAACAACACCTGAGTTTTGCCTCCCGCTTGCTTCCGTATTGCCTCCAGCAGCAAGAGGACTTCACATTCCGCACACGGAATAATTTACAAGTATTGATATTATTCTGAAATATGGCGATCCCTGAAGGACTCGAACCCTCAACCTGCTGATTAGAAGTCAGCTGCTCTATCCAGTTGAGCTAAGGGACCGCTCTTTGGGCCGGGGGCTGGCGGGGTATCTCGCCCTCTCGGGCCCCTGTGGCACTCGGATCCGTATAGCGGATCGGATTTGAAAGAAAAAGGCCAGCGGCGCCGGTTGTGGCACAAAATCTAACCTGCCGGGAACCGGTGATCAGAGGGTGGGAATCCAGGCCGCGGCGCTTTGGCAGATCTGGTCCAGCTGGCTGGCGTGATCACGGCCGGTGACACGTTTGCGGGGTTTCAGATCATGATCGCCGTCTTCGGCCCAACATATGGAAATCATGGGCGACAGCGCATAATGCGCGACCTCTTCGCGGGTGCCAAAAGGATCGCGGGTGCCATGGCAGATCAGCGTTGGCAGACGCAGGTTGGCCAGATGGGTGGTGCGCAGGTTTTCCGGTTTGCCCTGCGGGTGAAATGGGTAGCCGAAACACAACAAGCCCTGAACCTGCCCCCCGTCACCCAGATCATCCGCGATCAGGCTGGCCACCCGGCCGCCCATGGATTTGCCACCGATGATCAAGGGACCGCCGCCAATTTGGCCCCGCAGGTCTGTGACGGCCTGACGATATTCTTCGCATAGCAGCTCCACCTTGGGCGGCGGGCGTTTTGGCCCGCCACTGCGCCGTGCCGCCATATAGGCAAACTCAAACCGTGCCACGCGCAGCCCGGATGCCGCCAGCCGTTCGGCCAGCATGTTCATCACCGGGTTGTCCATCGCCGCCCCGGCCCCATGCGCCAGTAGCACGGTGGCAGGGGCCTCGATTGACCCGTCAAACAGGAACTCGACCGCCACGGCAGATCACCCAGCCGCCGCCACAGCCAGATCGGCCATGGCGAGGATCGCCGCCCGGCTGTTTGCCACCGCGATAAACAGGCCGTTGTGGCAGAACTGCGCCCCAACCACGCCCGAGGCCTCTTCCAGCGCGGCGCCGGTCAGGCCGGCCCAGGCGGCAGGCAGGTCGGCGCGAGCTTCGAACGTGCCACCGCCTTTGCGGATGGTGGTCAGCGCCCAATCGCCGCCGTCGCGGGGATGGATGACAAAAAGCAGATGATCGGCGCCGGCTTTCTCAACCGCAGAGCGGAACGGCATGCCCATCGAAAGCTCCAGCACCTGTGACGGGCCCGCGGCGGCAATGGCCTCCAACACCATGGCCTCTGCGCGGCATTTGCCCGCTTTTGCCCGCACCGCAGCCTCAACAAAGGCACCGGCAATGGGCAGCGCCGCCATAAAGGCACTTGTGTCCGCCTCGGGGCTGCGATCATCAAAGGCGGGTTTCAGCGTTTCCAGCAGTTGCGGCAGAGTGATATCCGCCAAAGGCCCGGCAACAGACGGATTCACCGCGCCATTGTCCAAGAGGTCCACCGGCAGGACAAAGTTTTGATCGATGGCGCCATGCACCTCCTCCAGATCCGCCTCGGGCACGTCAAGCGCCCGCAGATAATCACGGCCATAGTGGTGCCAGATCAGACCAAAGGAACTGTAGGGATCACCGCTGGGGCGCAGCGGATTGGGGCGCTGGTGGTGGTCAAAAATCCCCGCCTCGGCGTCATAGGCCCGGCCCACATCATAGATCAGCTTGCCTGCGCCCGGTGTCGTCATCGCCGCATCGCGGGTGCGGATCAGCTGGGCGTCAGGAAACAGGCGGGTCAGCACCACCGAGGACAGCAGCTCATCCGCGTGAAAGCCGCCAGAATGGGTGATCAGATGGGTGATGGTCATCGGGCTTCCCCTGCTCAGAAGTAAAACAGGCGGCCCGCTGGCCGCCCTTCTGTCTGCGAGACCCTAAAATGGGCCATATCTCTGCGCTCAGTGTGTCCAGGGACCGCGGCGGTTGGTGGCAAAGTTCTCACCGTAGCCGCCAGCGCGCAGGTTGGGCTTGCGGGTCTGCGGCGTCAGCACAACGGCCTCCAGCCCTTTTTCCTCAGCGTATTCCAATGCGGCTTCTTTGCTGTCGAACTTCAGGCGCACCTGCGTCTGGGTGTCCCCGCTTGAGGTCCAGCCCATCAGCGGATCGATATCGCGGGCCTCAGCCGGTTCGTAGTCCAATACCCACTGACGGGTTTTGGCCATGCCGGACTGCATCGCGTTACGGGCGGGCTGATAGATTCGTGCGCGCATCGGCATCTCCTCTTGTTTGGGCTGTTATCGGGAAACTTACCCCATTTTGCAAGCATCTCCTGACGACCGCCACCCTACTGACAGAAGGCTGTCAGCAGCCCCCTGTTAGGACGGGCCAGTCAATCAAATCAGCATCCCAAAAGGAGACAAACCGATGCAAGACACCACACAGAACCACGTGATGGAAACCGTTCTGTTCAAACTCAAAGACGGCGTGACCACCGATGCCTTCCTCAAAGCCGCCGAAGCCTCCGTTACCTATGTGGAAAACTGCAGCGGTTTCATCTCCCGGCGCCTGTCCGGCGCAGCGGGCACCCAATGGGTTGAAACCATCGAATGGGCTTCACTGGCAGATGCCGAGGCAGCATCTGCAGGGTTGGCCGCAGCCGAGGGGATTGGCGATTTTCTGGCAGCGGTGGATGAGACCAGCGTCGCAATGCATCACACCCAGGTGCAGCTGAGCCTGCGCTGAGCCACATAAAACAAAGGCCCTCACCCGAAATGGGTTTGGGCCACGTTTTATTGAAATGTTCAAAACACTTTAACCAAGAACCCTAACAGGACATTGGCTGCCAGCCAAACCGCAGGGAGCGAGGGGTGGGTGAAGTGCGGTCCACCCGGCAGCCAAGCCTGCCACTTGCCCGGTCACCTTAGTCCGACAGCCTTAAATTGGCAACTTTATTTCAAATGACGCCCGGTAATTTGAAATATTTATAAACCAACAGTAGCACCCTCTGCCACCAGATGCCCGCCAAAGCCGAAGCGCGCGATGGCTTTCAGCGTTTTCCCCATTGCGATTGCCCTTGAACCGGAACAAAAAGAGATCAAATCTGGGGTACCCGCCCGGGACTCAGCCCGAGACTCAGACATGAGAGCCGCACATGCCCTACGCCCATTCGGACAAGACCATGCCGATGATGACCGCCGCAGACGGCGCAGCCAAGACACGCGACAAGCTTGAGGGCGGCAAACGCTTTGTCATGCATACCGAATTTTCGCCCGCTGGCGACCAGCCCACCGCTATTGCGGAACTGTCGGGAGGGATCACTGATGGTGAGCGCGATCAGGTTCTGCTAGGTGCAACCGGCACCGGCAAAACCTTCACCATGGCCAAGGTCATCGAAGAGACCCAGCGCCCCGCCATCATTCTGGCGCCGAACAAAACGCTGGCGGCCCAGCTTTATGGTGAGTTCAAAGGTTTCTTCCCGGAAAACTCGGTCGAGTATTTCGTGTCCTTCTATGACTACTACCAGCCCGAAGCCTATGTGCCGCGCTCGGACACTTATATTGAGAAGGAAAGCCAGATCAACGAACAGATCGACCGGATGCGCCACTCAGCCACCCGGTCCCTGCTGGAACGTGATGATGTGATCATCGTCGCCTCGGTCTCTTGTATCTACGGCATCGGTTCGGTCGAAACCTATTCGGCAATGACACAGGATCTGGTTGCGGGCGAGGAATACGACCAGCGCCAGATCATGGCGGATCTGGTGGCACAGCAATACAAACGCAACGATCAGGCGTTTCAGCGTGGTTCTTTCCGGGTACGCGGCGATGTGCTGGAGATTTTCCCGGCCCACCTTGAAGATCGCGCATGGCGACTGTCCTTCTTTGGGGAAGAGCTGGAAACCATCACTGAATTTGACCCGCTAACCGGGGAAAAGACCGACACGTTCGAAAAGATCCGGGTCTATGCAAACTCGCACTATGTGACGCCCAAACCAACGCTGCAGCAGGCCGTCATTTCGATCAAGAAAGAACTGAAGGAACGGCTGAACCAACTGGTGGATGAGGGCAAGCTGCTGGAGGCACAGCGGCTGGAACAGCGCACCAACTTTGACATCGAAATGCTGGAGGCCACCGGCCACTGCAACGGCATCGAAAACTATTCGCGCTATCTGACGGGACGTGCCCCGGGCGAACCGCCCCCCACCCTGTTTGAGTTCATCCCCGACAACGCCATTGTCTTTGCCGATGAAAGCCACGTCTCCGTGCCGCAAATCGGCGGCATGTATCGCGGTGACCACCGGCGCAAGTTTACGCTGGCCGAACATGGCTTCCGCCTGCCCTCTTGTATGGACAACCGGCCTTTGAAGTTTGAGGAATGGGATGCGATGCGGCCCCAGTCGATCTTCGTTTCGGCCACCCCCGCCGCCTGGGAGATGGAGCAAGCCGGCGGCGTCTTTGCCGAACAGGTGATCCGCCCCACCGGCCTGTTGGACCCTGAGGTGGAAATTCGTCCCGTCGATATGCAGGTGGATGATCTGCTGGATGAAATCCGCCGCGTGACAGCTGGCGGTTACCGGACGCTTGTCACCACGCTGACCAAACGCATGGCCGAGGATCTGACAGAATATCTCCACGAACAGGGCATCAAGGTGCGCTACATGCACAGCGATATCGACACGCTGGAACGGATTGAGATCCTGCGCGACCTGCGGCTTGGCGCCTTCGACGTGCTGATTGGCATCAACCTGCTGCGCGAGGGCCTCGACATCCCGGAATGTGGGCTTGTGGCTATTTTGGATGCCGACAAAGAGGGCTTCCTGCGTTCGGAAACCTCACTCATCCAGACCATTGGCCGGGCGGCACGAAACGCCGATGGCCGGGTTATCATGTATGCGGACAAGATCACCGGCTCGATGGAACGCGCCCTGGCGGAGACCTCGCGCCGCCGCGAAAAGCAGATCGCCTATAACGAACTGCACGGCATCACCCCGGAAACGGTCAAGAAAAACGTCGAGGATGTGCTGGCCGGCCTCTATCAGGGTGACACCGATCAATCCCGCGTCACCGCCAAGATCGACAAGCCGATGCATGGCGCCAATCTTGAGGCCCATCTGGCAGGTCTGCGCGACGAAATGCGCAAAGCCGCCGAAAACCTTGAGTTCGAAGAGGCCGCCCGCCTGCGCGATGAGGTCAAGCGGTTGGAAGCGGTCGATCTGGCCATTGCGGATGATCCGCTGGCGCGGCAATCCGCCGTTGATGCCGCCGTGGAAGAGTCCACCAACAAACGCGGCCGCTCCACCGCCGGCCGCGCCGGCCAGCGTGGCGGCAATGTGAAACGACGGGGCCGCTAGACGCGCGCCCTGTCAACCGTCCTTCGGACAGGTTGAGATCAGCTCCCACCCTTCGGTATTTGCGACATAGGCATCACGGACATATTGAATGTTTTGCTTTTCGACAGTCGTTGTATCCTCTCTAGCTTCAACAGCTGCATGTACTGCGCGCCCCTTTGCTCTGGCGGTGGCCAGAAAGTCCTGCAAAGGTAACGAGGCTGTTGTGGGATTGTAAACGACGCCATAATGCTGGCTGGGCGACAAGGCGACCTGCACAACACCGCCCTTCAAATCCCTTGCAAAATAATCGGCCAGCACCCCCCGCGCCTCACCGGCGGTTTTACATTTTCCCAAACGATATGATGCCATCACAACCACCTGGGGCGCCAACTGCCCCTCCCCCGCTGGCACAACTGTTTCGCTGAGAATGCCCCGTGCTTTTGCGTTGGCCGCTGCGTCATCGCTACGCGCCCGGCAAAGATCCGAAGCGGTCACATCTACAGACGGACGCATATCCAAGTATTTCTGGTGAAGCGTTATAATGTGGCTGGATTTCCCAGATTCCAGCTCAACAAGACCCAGTTCCAGCGCAACATTGCAAGCCCGATGTCTGGCTTCTGAGGTTGTGCCATCAACCATGCGTTCCAAGTGTTTAAAACTCGCCTCGATCAGTTGAAGGCGCGCTTGACCTGCCAGCAAGTCTTGCGAGGCCTTTTCAAGCTTTGCTTTGTTTCCATTAGCGATACCAGCTGATATCCCGCCAGCAACAGTCGCAAAAATCGAGAACACAAGCGACGCCCAGGCAAGCCTGCTCTTACTGGTTGCGGCAGCGTCAGACCGGTCCGAGATCCGCTCAATCGCAGCATTCAAATCATCTTTGGTCAGAGTCATCAGATTCTCCGAAATACAGAAGTAAAAGTGAGTTTTGCAAATAGCAGCAGGTTTGCGCCTCACAGATTGTTTGTCCAGCCGCCTCTTCCCCTCCTTCGCCGCTTGCGTCATACTCGCCGCAACAACAAGGCCAACAAATTCGGGGATCAATCCCCAACGGCCGAACCCTGAGGCACGACCATGAAACGCATTCTCAGCGCCGCCATGCTTGCGGCCTTTGTCGCCCCTGTTGCAGCGCCCGCTTTTGCCGGGCCGATTGAGCGCGCCTGCCTGGCGTCCCCGCGCAAGGAATCCAGCCGCCCACTGTGCAGCTGCATCGGACAGGTGGCCAACCAGATGCTCAGCTCTGCTGATCAGCGCAAAGCCGCCAAGTTCTTCAAAGACCCGCACAGCGCACAAGAGGTCCGGCAATCCGACCGCCGCGCAGATGAACGGTTCTGGGAACGCTATGTCGATTTCGGCTCCACCGCGGCGGCGGTCTGCGGCTGATAATCCAGCGGCGATATGCGAAACTTGCCAGCATCCTATGCTTGCGTCATGATCCGGTCGCAGAGGGTCTGCCAGTGAGCAACCGTTCTGTGGGCGAGCGTTCTGTGGGAGGGAGCGATGCGTAAATTTCTGGTCATTCTGGATGACAGCCGCGAATGCCTGAATGCCATGCGCTTTGCCGCCATGCGCGCAGCCAAAACCGGCGGAGGGGTGGAAATCCTCTCGGTGATTGAGCCTGAAGAGTTCAACCATTGGATTGGTGTCGGTGACATCATGCGCGAAGAGGCCCGGGAACGGATCGAAGTGCATTATGAGGTTTTTGCCAAATGGATGCGCGACCGTCAGGGCATCGACCCCGAATTGGTGATCCGCGAAGGTGAACCTGTGGCGCAGATCTTGGCGCAGATCCAAGATGACCCGGACATTGGCGTTCTGGTGCTGGGCGCGGGCACCGATAAAAAGGGCCCCGGCCCGCTGGTCACCCAGCTGAGCCGTTCGGCCGGCACGCTGCCTATTCCGATCACCATCGTCCCCGGTGATCTGTCCAAGGACCGGCTGGAAGCGATCACCTGATCTGGCGCAAAGACCCGCGGCCAGCCCGCCCCTACGCTATGTCGGCCCCACCGCAGGAGCTGCCATGCCCGCCGCCACCACCAAAACCGATCTTTTGGCGACCACCGAAGCAGAATTCAGCAAGCTGACCCGCCTGCTGGATAGGGTTCCCGTGGCCGCGCAGACACTGCCGGATGCCGGGGCGGAGGGCACAACGCTGAAAGACACCGTCGGTCACCGGGCCCATTGGATTGATCTGTTCCTGGGCTGGTACAAGGCCGGTCCAACCGGCGCGCAGGTCGCCATCCCCGCCCCGGGCTACAAGTGGAATGACCTGAAACGCTACAACGCAGATCTACGCATCGCGCAACAAGACATGACGTGGGATGACGCCCGGGATCTGCTAGAGGCCAACCACAAAAGGCTGCTCACCTTCCTGAACGCGCTATCCGAAACCGACCTCTACGGCGCGCCGATGAAAGGGGGGAACAGCAAGTGGACCACCGGGCGATGGGCCGAAGCTGCCGGGGCGGCCCATTATCGGTCGGCAGCGAAATACATCCGGGCGCGGTTGCGGGCGTTTGAGGCCACGCATTGCGACTAGTTTTAGAACCATTCTAATCCTTGACTCTGACCCTGACGAAGCGCATATCAAGGTCAAGCGATAAGGATTGCACGATATGTTTATTCAGACTGAATCCACCCCGAACCCCGCCACCCTGAAGTTCCTGCCGGGTCAGGCCGTTTTGGGCACCGGCACCGCCGACTTCCCCAGCGCCGATAGCTCGGATGCTTCGCCGCTGGCCAAACGTGTGTTTGCCGTCGCCGGCGTCACCGGCGTGTTCTTTGGCGGCGACTTCATCACCGTCACCAAAGGCGATGATGTCGAGTGGGATCATATCAAACCGGGCATCCTCGGCGCGATCATGGAACACTTCCAGTCTGGCGACCCGGTCATGGCAGGCGACGCCACCGCCGCCTCAGGTCACGCAGAACACACCGGCGAAGATGGTGAGATCGTTGGCCAGATCAAAGAGCTGCTGGACACCCGCGTGCGCCCCGCTGTGGCTCAGGATGGCGGTGACATCACCTTCCACGGTTTTGATCGCGGCGTTGTCTATCTGCACATGCAGGGCGCTTGCGCTGGCTGCCCCTCCTCGACCCTGACGTTGAAAATGGGAATCGAGAACCTGCTGCGCCACTACATCCCCGAAGTGACCGAGGTACGCCCCGTTGCCGTCTGACGCACTGATCCTGGGATTTGACACATCGGCCGCGCATTGCGCGGCCGCTTTGTTGTTGGGTGATCAGGTTCTGGCCCAACATCACGATGAGATGGGCCGGGGTCAGGCAGAACGGCTGATGCCCCTGCTGGAGGAGGTTCTGGCCAGCGCGGGCAAGACCTGGGCGGATCTGGACGCCATTGCTGTGGGCATCGGCCCCGGCAACTTCACCGGCATTCGCATCTCCGTCTCGGCGGCGCGTGGTCTGGCCTTGGGTCTGGGCATTCCGGCGATCGGGGTGAACAGCTTTGAGGCCGTCGACATGTCCGAAGGTTTGGGCGTGGCAGCGGTGCCGGGCCCGCGCGGTCAGGCCTACCTGGCGCCTGCGGACCGGGCGCCCTACCTTGCCTCCGCTGATGAGATCAGCGATATTCTGCAGGATGGGCCGCTCAAAACGCCTCAGGCGGATCAGATCGCGGTTCAAATCGCACAGGTCGCAGCCCAAAAATTGCCCAACGGATCCCACGCCGCGCCTGCGCCTCTCTATATCAAGGCCGCGGATGCTGCGCCACCACGTGATCCGGCGCCGGTCATCTTGCAGAATGATCCCGCCCCATAATCTTACCCAAGCGCCACAACATGACACCTGATGCCCTTGCCCGGACCCATGCCGAGGCTTTCACCGACCAACGTCCTTGGACCGCGGCGGAGTTTGCAAATCTGCTCAGCTCGCCACATGTCTTTGTGGTTGGGGACGCGGATAGCTTTGCACTGGGCCGGGTCATCGCCGGTGAAGCGGAACTGCTGACATTGGCCACTGCCCCTGCCGCACAGGGGCAAGGAAAAGGCCGCGACACCCTGCGCGCCTACCATCAGGCGGCCAGCACCCGCGGCGCACAGGATGGGTTTCTGGAAGTGGCCGAAACCAACCGGGTGGCGATTCGACTGTATCAGAGCGAAGGCTACAGCCAGACAGCGAAACGCACGAATTACTACCGCCTGACCAATGGTCAACGTGTAGCCGCCCTGATCCTGAACCGTCCGTTCTGAGGTCATTTCCTATTGGACAGAGCGTTTTTGACCGGATAGTCAAAGCAGATCATTCAGTTTCCTGTTGACCCTAGGCCGTGGCTGCGGCCTAAATCTGGGTTGGACAGACCTGATCTGCTCACTTGCCGGAGGTTGTAGAAAGCAGCCCCGAGTTTAACAATATGGGAGAGTATTATGACTCTGATGCAGAAGTTCCTTGGCGCTGCCGCCGCCGTTGCCCTGAGCGCGGGCGCCGTGGCCGCTGAGCCCGCCCTGATTTTCGACCTGGGTGGCAAATTCGACAAATCCTTCAACGAAGCAGCGTTCAACGGCGCATCCCGCTGGGCCGAAGAGACCGGCGGCAAGTTCCTGGAAATCGAACTGCAGTCCGAAGCACAGCGTGAGCAGGCGCTGCGTCGTTTCGCCGAAGCGGGCGCAAACCCGGTGATCACCACCGGTTTCGCCTTCGCAACCCCGGTTGAAGCTGTTGCCGGCGACTACCCCGACACCAAATTCGTCAACATCGACGGCTGGATGCCCGAAGTGCCCTCCAACGTTCAGCTGATCGGCTTCCAGGAGCACGAAGGTTCTTATCTGGTTGGAATGATGGCTGCCATGGCGTCGAAGTCCGGCACCGTTGGCTTCATCGGCGGCATGGACATCCCGCTGATCCGTCACTTCGGCTGCGGCTACGCCCAGGGCGCCAAAGCGGTGAACCCCGACATCAAAGTTGTCACCAACATGACCGGCACCACCCCGGCGGCTTGGAACGACCCGGTAAAAGGCTCCGAGCTGACCAAAGCACAGATCGGTCAGGGCGCGGATGTTGTTTACGCAGCAGCAGGCGGCACCGGTGTTGGTGTTCTGCAGACCGCAGCTGACGAAGGCATCCTGTCGATCGGCGTGGACAGCAACCAGAACCACCTGCACTCGGGCAAAGTTCTGACCTCGATGCTGAAGCGCGTTGACGTTGCCGTTTACAACTCGATGAAAGCTGGCGCCGATCTGGAAACCGGTGGTTTCACCATCCTGGGTCTGGCCGAAGAAGGTGTTGGCGTTGCAATGGACGAGCATAACGCCGCCCTGGTCACCGAAGACATGAAAGCTGCCGTGGAAGAAGCCCGCGCCAAAATCATCTCGGGCGACCTGAAGGTTGAAGCCTACTACACCAACGACAGCTGCCCCGTACACCAGTTCTAATCGGCGCCTGTCGCACAGTCATCGGGGGCCGCGCCAATAAACGGCGCGGCCTTCTCCTATAGGGAAAATCAAATGACACATCCCGTTAATCTCTTTTTTTCTGCCTGGGGCGAGAGCGATGCCGATGCGCGGGGCACTGCCCTGTCCGCCGTTCTGGCCCAGGATGTTTACTACGCTGACCCCAACACGCCCGAACCATTACACGGGGCAGATGCGGTGATCGGCTATATCGCTATGTTTTCCGCCAACATGCCCGGCGCTGGCGCCGCTGTTGCCGCTTTGGATGAGCACAACGACCACGTTCGGGCCACGGTGGATTTCTTGAAAGACGGAACCGCGATGATGCGCGGCCAGTATTTTGCTGATCTGGAGGCGGGGAAAATCACGCGTCTGGTTGGCTTTACCGGAATGGGGGACAACACGTGACGTCAACACCGGCACTAGAACTCAAAGGCATCTCCAAAGCCTTTGGCCCGGTCCAGGCTAACAAGGACATTTCGATCTCGGTGCAGCCGGGAACGATCCACGGGATCATCGGGGAAAACGGCGCAGGGAAATCCACCCTGATGTCGATCCTCTATGGTTTCTACAAGGCAGACGCTGGTGAGATCTTTATCAAAGGTCAAAAGACCGCCATCCCGGACAGCCAGGCGGCGATCTCGGCTGGCATTGGCATGGTGTTTCAGCACTTCAAACTGGTGGAAAACTTCACCGTTCTGGAAAACATCATCCTGGGCGCCGAAGACGGCGGCCTGCTGCGCCCCTCGCTGGCCAAGGCCCGCAAGGAACTGAAGCACCTCGCCGAAGAATATGAACTGAACGTCGACCCCGACGCGCTGATCGAAAACCTCAGCGTGGGCCACCAGCAGCGGGTTGAGATCCTCAAAGCGCTCTATCGTCAGGCCGAAATCCTGATCCTTGATGAGCCGACCGGCGTGCTGACCCCGGCCGAGGCCGATCAGCTGTTCCGGATCCTGGATCGCCTGCGCGAAGAGGGCAAAACGATCATCCTGATCACCCACAAGCTGCGTGAAATCATGGACACCACCGACACGGTGAGCGTGATGCGCCGCGGCGAAATGACCGCAACGGTCAAGACCGCAGAAACCAGCCCAGAACAGCTGGCAGAGCTGATGGTTGGCCGTAAGGTGTTGCTGCAGGTGGAAAAAGCCCCAGCGCAACCCGGTGCAACCATCCTTGAGGTCAAGAACCTCTCGGTCACCGATGACAAAGGTGTGCAGCGTCTGAAGGACGTTTCATTGAACATCCGTGCCGGTGAAATTCTGGGCATCGCCGGTGTGGCGGGCAATGGCCAGTCCGAACTGATGGAAATTCTGGGCGGCATGATCTCGGGCACCGGCGCTGTCACGCTCAACGGCGAGCCGCTGGATCTGACCGGCAGATTCTCCGATGGGCGCTCACGCCGGGCGCGCGGCGTGGCCCACGTGCCAGAAGACCGTCAGAGCGAAGGCCTGATCATGGACTTCCACGCCTGGGAAAACGTCGCCTTCGGCTATCACCACGACGAGAAGTACCAGAAAAACGCGCTGTTCATGGACAACAACGCGTTGCGCGAAGACACCCAGCGCAAGATGGACAAGTTCGACGTGCGCCCGCCCCTGCCTTGGCTGGCGGCCAAGAACTTCTCCGGCGGCAACCAGCAGAAAATCGTTGTTGCCCGTGAGATTGAGCGCAACCCCGACCTGCTGTTGGTGGGCCAGCCCACCCGTGGCGTCGACATCGGCGCGATTGAATTCATCCACAAACAGATCATCGAACTGCGCGATCAGGGCAAAGCCATCCTGCTGGTTTCGGTGGAACTGGATGAAATCATGTCCCTGTCGGATCGCATCGCGGTCATGTTTGACGGGAAAATCATGGGCGAACGCATGCCCGAAGACACTAACGCACAAGAACTTGGCCTGCTGATGGCCGGTGTTGCCGGAAACGGAGGAGCCGCCTGATGGACAAGATGCCTAAATGGGCCGATGTGGTCCTGATCCCGCTGATCTCATTGATCCTCGCTGCTGTGATCTCCTCTCTGGTGATCCTGGCGATCGGTGAAGACCCGATAGCTGCCGTGAAACTGATGGTTTCCGGCGCGTTGGGATCCTCCAACGGCTGGGGCTACACGCTCTATTACGCCACCAACTTCATGTTCACCGGCCTTGCCGTGGCCGTGGCCTTCCACGCCAGCCTGTTCAACATCGGCGGCGAAGGCCAGGCGATGCTGGGCGGCCTGGGCGTGGCCCTGGTCTGCCTGTTCATTCCATGGCCCCATTGGAGCCTTGCCATCGTGGGTGCTGCGGGTGCTGCGGCACTGTTTGGGGCGGCCTGGGCAATGATCCCGGCCTATCTGCAGGTGCGTCGCGGCAGCCACGTGGTGATCACCACCATCATGTTCAACTTCATCGCCTTTTCGCTGCTGAACTACCTGCTGGTAAACCAGCTGCGCCCGCCACGGGCGATGGATCCGGCCTCGGCGAAATTCCCCGAAGCCACCCACCTGCCCAGCCTGCATGACATTCTGGGCACCGTTGGGATCGAGTTTTCCAAACACGCCCCGGCCAACGTCAGCCTGCTGATCGCTGTCGCCGCCTGTTTTGCGGTTTGGGCGCTGATCTGGCGCACCCGTTTCGGCTTTGAGCTGCGGGCCTTTGGTAAATCCGAAAGCGCCGCACGCTACGCCGGCATCTCACCGTTCAAAATCACCATGGTTGCCATGCTGATTTCCGGCGGTCTGGCCGGCATGATGGCCATCAACAACGTCATGGGTGAAAGCGAACGACTGGTTCTGAACGCGGTCGAAGGCGCTGGCTTCATCGGCATCGCCGTTTCGCTGATGGGCCGCAACCACCCGTTTGGGGTCTTCCTGGCCGCTATCCTCTTCGGCTTCCTCTATCAGGGCGGCGCGGAACTGGCGCTCTGGACTGACATCCCGCGCGAGCTGATCATCGTCATTCAGGCGCTGGTCATCATGTTCACAGGTGCCCTCGACAATATGGTGCGGATGCCGCTGGAGCGGATCTTCCTGGCCCTCAACACCAAGAAGGAGGGTTAAGCGATGGATTTCCTCACACTCCTACAGGTTCTCGACACCACCATCCGCTTCGCCACGCCTCTGCTGTTGGCCTGTCTGGCGGGCCTTTATTCCGAACGTGCCGGGATCTTTGACATCGGCCTCGAAGGCAAGATGCTGGCCGCGGCCTTCTTCTCGGCGGCGGTGGCCTATACCTCAGGCAACGTCTGGATCGGCCTTTTGGCCGGTGTAGCGGTCTCGGTGCTGCTGTCGATCCTGCACGGTCTGGCCTCCATCACCTTCCGGGGCAATCAGCTGATCTCAGGCCTAGCCATCACCATGCTGGTCGGCGGCATGACCGTCCTTGTTGCACAGGATTGGTTCAAACAGGGGGGGCGCACCCCGCAGCTGGAAGGTGCAGCGCGGTTTGAGCCGATCACCCTGCCCTTCGCTATTGGGCCAGCAGACGCCGAAGCCAAAGGAGAGCAGCTGTCCAAACTGATCGCCGAGGCTTCACCGCTGCAACAGATCTATTCCGAGCTGATCTCGGGCCACCCGATCCTGGTCTACCTTGCACTCGCGCTTGTGCCGCTGACCTGGTGGGTGCTGTTCCGCACCCGCTTTGGCCTGCGTCTGCGTGCGGTGGGGGAAAACCCTGCCTCGGTTGATACGGCCGGTGTCTCGGTTGTGTCGCTGCGCTATTCGGCGGTGCTGATCTGTGGCGTGCTCTGCGGTTTGGCCGGGGCCTATCTGGCCACCGCGATGCAGGCCGGTTTTGTCAAAGACATGACCACAGGTCGGGGCTATATCGCCCTGGCAGCGCTGATCTTTGCCAAGTGGCGGCCGTGGTACGCACTCTGGACGACGCTGCTCTTTGGTCTGTTCCAGGCGCTGGAACTGCGCACTGATGTGATCGAAAACGTGATTGGCATGGCCGTTCAAAGCCAGCTGTTGGGCGCCCTGCCCTATATCCTGACCGTGGTGATCCTGGCCGGTTTCGTCGGCAAGGCGATCCCGCCGCGCGCCGGTGGCCAGCCCTACGTGAAAGAGCGCTAAGCCACCTTTCACCCCCTCAACATTCAGCCCGGACGGTTCCGCACCGCCCGGGCTTTTTCTTTGCGGCATCAAGCGTTCTGCGTCAGATTTCCACAGCTTCCCCTTGCGATATACGCGACGGGCGGGCTAGGAAAACATATGTATATCTACCTCCCTATCGCCGAAGTTTCGGTCAATATTTTCCTGCTCTTCGGGCTTGGGGGGATTGTGGGGGTGCTGTCAGGCATTTTTGGCGTCGGCGGCGGCTTCCTGATCACACCGCTATTGTTCTTTGTTGGCATCCCGCCTGCCGTTGCGGTGGCCACCTCAGCCAACCAGATCGTCGCCTCTTCGGTCTCTGGCCTCTTTGCGCATCTGAAGCGCAAAACCGTGGATCTGCGCATGGGCAGTGTGTTGCTAGCCGGCGGGCTTGTCGGCTCGGCCTTTGGGATCATGCTGTTCAACTACCTCAAGGCTTTGGGGCAGGTCGATCTGCTGGTTCAGCTCTGCTACGTCATCTTCCTCGGGGTGATCGGTGGCCTGATGTTCATCGAAAGCCTGCGCGCCATCCGCCGGGCCCGCAAAGCCGGTGGCGTTCTGCGCAAACGCAGTCAGCACAATTGGGTGCACGGCCTACCATTCAAAGTGCGATTTCGCGCCTCCGGGCTCTATATCTCGGTGATCCCCGTGCTGCTGGTCGGCGCCTGCGTTGGTGTGCTGTCGGCGGTGATGGGGGTTGGCGGCGGCTTCATCATGGTGCCAGCGATGATCTATATCCTCGGTATGCCGACCAAGGTTGTGGTGGGCACCTCGCTGTTTCAGATCATCTTTGTCGCCGGGTTCAACACGCTGCTGCATGCGATCACCAATAAAACGGTCGATCTGCCGCTGGCGCTGTTCCTCTTGATCGGCGGCGTGGTCGGCGCCCAGTTTGGCAGCTCCATCGGGGTGAAGCTTAAGGCCGAAACCCTGCGCATCCTGCTGGCGCTTCTGGTGCTGTCGGTCTGTGGCAAAATCGCGCTGGATCTGCTGCTGGAACCAAGTGAGCTTTACACGATCAGCCGTCCCAATGCAGCGGGGGGCAGCCAATGACACGCCTGTTGCTGATCTTTACCCTTCTGCTGACCCCGTTCTTTGCAGCGGCGGAAGAGGAAATCGTGCTGGGCCTCAGCCAGGATAAGGTTGCCATCACCGCGCAGTTTGATGGCTCTGACATCCTGATCTTCGGCGCCGTCAAACGTGAGGTGGCGATCCCCGAAAACGAGCTGGATGTCATCATCGCCATCGAAGGCCCCACCGGCCCAATGGTGGTGCGCCGCAAGGAAAAGAAGTTCGGCATTTGGATCAACGGCGCCGCGCTAGAGGTCGACAAAGCCCCCGCGTTTTACGCCGTGGCCTCTTCGGCCCCGCTGGCCGATATCCTGCGCCGCATCGAAAATGAGCGGTATCAGATCACCGTCGACAAAGCGATCCAATCGGTCAGCGCCACGGTCCAGTTCGGCAACACCCAGGCCTTCACCGAAGCCCTGATGCGCATTCAGGCCAACAACGGGTCCTACCAATTGCTGGAAGAGGCGGTCGAGGTCGATCAACAGACCCTGTTCCGCTCCTCAATTTCGCTGCCGTCCAACCTGACCGAAGGCGATTACAACGCCCGGATCTTTCTGGTGCGCAACGGCCATGTGGTGGCGGATCTGGAAACCGTTATCGATGTGCGCAAGGTGGGGCTGGAACGGTTCCTCTATAACCTCGCGCAGGAACAGGCGCCTATATATGGCCTGCTGTCGATCCTGATGGCCATTGCCGCGGGCTGGGGCGCCTCGGCCCTGTTCCGCCTGATCCGGGACGGCTAAGCCGCCCCGGCTGAGCCCCCAGTCAACCGCGCCCGATATAGGGCATGTTGGTCGCCATCAGCGTCATGAACTGCACATTGGCCTCCGGCGGCAGCACCGCCATGTTCATCACCGCATCCGCCACGTGCGACACATCCATCGTGGGCGGCGCATTCTCAGGATCCCGGTCGATAATGCCCTGCAACAGCTCAGTTCTTGCGTTGCCAATATCGATCTGGCTACACGCAATGCCAAAGGCGCGACCATCCAGCGACAGGGACTTGGTCATGCCGGTGATGGCATGTTTCGTGGTGGTATAGGTGACTGAGCCTTCGCGTGGCGCATGGGCTGAGATTGAGCCGTTGTTGATGATCCGCCCGCCCTGCGGGTCCTGTCGGCGCATCAGACCAAAGGCAGCATGGGCGCAATAGATCATCCCATCCAGATTGACCGCCCGCACGCGGTCCCATTCCTCGGTCGCGATCTCATCGATTGGGGCTGCGGTGCCGAACATGCCTGCGTTGTTGAACAGCACATCCAGCCGACCGGCCTGCGCCACGAAACCTTCGAAGGCGTCCTTCACCGCTGCGGCATCGGTCACATCGCAGGGCAGAACCACCGCGTTGTCATAGCCCTTGGCCACCTCAGCCAATGCCTCAGCACGACGCGCCAACAGGCCAACCTGCCAACCCGCCTGCAAAAACCGGCTGGCACAGGCGGCGCCGATACCGGCGCTGGCCCCGGTGATAATGATCGATTTCATGCCTCGCTCTCCTCTTGCGTGGTCAAGGTCAGGGTGGGCGCGGCTTTGGCTTTCAGATCGTCAATCCGCAAAGGCTCGCTGGGTTTTGACAGCCGTGGGCGCACAACCCAGTGCAGCCGTTCCTCCGCCCGGGTGATCGCGACGTAGGCCAGTCGTTTCCACAGGGGTTGCCCCGCCTCAACGCGCCCCATACGCGCCGCCGCATAAAGGTCCGGTGCAAAGACCTGCACGTCTTTCCATTGAGACCCCTGCGCCTTGTGAATAGTCACCGCAGCCCCATGCAGGAACACCGCCCCCATACGGGCCGCGAAAGGGATAAACGGCTCTTCCTCATCGGGTTTTTCGATCTTCACGATTGAGGCCGCAGACACCTGCGGGTCCTCAGCCCCCATCACATGCAGACGGGAAAACCCCGGCTTGCGCCCCTTGCCCAGAAACACCACCTGCGCCCCTTTGATGAGGCCGCGCGCCTCCAGATCAAGGCGTTTCTTGCGGTGTTTCAACGGCAGTTCAATCCCGTCACAGATCAGCGGCTCACCTGACAGCAGCTCATCCTCCGGTGCGCCATAGACCGAGCGGAAGGCGTTGATCAGCCGGATCCGTGTCGCATTGCGCCAGACCAGAACTGGCGAGCGCGCCATCAGATCCACCTCCACCCGCTGGCCCCAGACCACCCGATCATCCCGCCGCGCCGTGTCTTCGACCAGCCGTTCGAAATCCTCGAAGCCCACCTGCGGATCGGCCAGCGCATGAGCCAGATCCAAGATGGGGTTGTCCGCCTCCTGCCGGTGGATCCGGCTGAGGTTCATCACCGCCTCTTTCGGTAGCGTGTCAAAAACCATCTGACCCGATTGCCCCACCGGTGCCAGCTGAGCCGGATCGCCAAACAGCACCAGCGTCGGGAAGATCTCTTTCAAATCGGTGACCTGCTTGTCATCCAGCATCGAGCTTTCATCGATAAAGCCGATGTCCAACGGCTCATCCCGGCGTTTCCAGCCGGTGATGAAATCCGATCCGCGCAGACCTGCCGCTGCCAGCGCACCGGGGATGGATTTATGCAACTCATAGAAGGCTTTGGCGCGCTCCAGCGCTTCTTCGGTCAGCTCTTCAATCTCGGGCTTGTCACCGCTGCCCGACAGCCATTCGGCAATCTTTTCATACTCCGGATCATAAACCGGTGTGTAAAGGATACGGTGGATCGTGGTCGCCGGCACGCCGCGCATGCGCAAAACGCTTGCCGCCTTGTTGGTTGGGGCAAGAATGGCCAGCGTCCGGCGGTCTTTGGATTTCTTGCCCTCATAGTCGCCAGACACAACGCTGACGCCCGCCGCTTCCAAGGCTTTGTAGAGCTGCGCCAGCAGCAGCGTTTTGCCCGATCCCGCTTTACCGGTCACCGCCACCACACGGTTGCGCCCATCATGGGGCGGGGTCAGCAGATCCTCATCCAGATCAACCCCCGCAGCGCGCAGGATGTCGGAAATACGGTCATAGGCAACGGCCTGATCATCGGAGAATTGCAGCGCGGGAACAGTCATGGCGCGACCCTATAGCGGGGCGTGACGAAGGGCCAGAGGCCATCGGCTGCAGCCCGGTTTCAAACGGCGCATAGGCCCTGTTCCACCACCGCCGGATCTGCGCTGGTGAACAGCGCGCCACCCGGCACAATGCGGGCGATCCCATGGCGGCAAGCCCCTGCATTTTCGGCGCATTTTGCAGATCTACATGCAATTGGTCCAACACTAGGGCCAGCCCCGCCGCAGCCTCAGGATCACACAGGTCGGTTTGCTGCAGATCCCCAAGGTTACGCCATAGCGCCTGTCTAAGGTGCAGGGAAATTGCCGCCTGTGAGACCATCGCCCGATCCTCCCACCAAAGACGAAAACACCTGCCTGTTTGGGTGCCAGCGGTATTGGCGCAGGGCTTCACGAGGGCAAGACGCAACATAAGCGAAGGATAGGCAGCTCACCTTGCCAAAACCTGAGTCTACCGAACGGTGACCAGCGACCTATCTGCCGCTTGCCTGCGCCCTGCCCGCTTCCATGCCGCGACCTGCCTCCAACAGGATCTCAGCCAGTGCCACCCGTTCCGTAGCTTCAAGCTGATGCGCCAGCACATCCAAACCGTTGAGATCTGCGTAAGCCTTAAGGTCGCGCAGAACCTCCAATATCCAGTCGTTTTTCATCATGGACCCTTTTGTCGGTCCCTACGCCCGGGCGCACGCTAGCACATTTTCGCGCCAAAGGAGAATGGCGAAATACCTCAAATTAGAAATGCCGCGCCCCAGGTCAGGGGCACGGCATCAAACTTTCGCAAGAAGCGATCCGTGGATCAGGATTTCCCCGCGTCCAGCACATCCTCAAGTGTGCGCAGCCCGGTCTTGGGGGCCTGAACCAGCACCGACATGTTGCCGGGCTTATGTTCGTTGCGGTACATTTTCATATGTGCCTCAGGGATTTCCGCCCAGGGGAAGACCTCAGACATATAGGGGTCAATGCGGCGCTCAATCATCAGCTTGTTGGCGGCAGCAGCCTGCTTCAGATGAGCAAAGTGTGAGCCCTGCAAACGCTTCTGGTGCATCCAAGTGTAGCGCACGTCAAAGGTACAGTTGAACCCGGTGGTGCCGGCGCAGATTACAACCATGCCGCCCTTTTTACAGACCAGGTTCGACACCGGGAAGGTGGCTTCGCCGGGGTGTTCGAACACGATGTCGACGTTGTTGCCTTTGCCGGTGATGTCCCAGATCGCCTTGCCAAAGCGGCGCGCCTCTTTGAACCAGGCCTCATATTCCGGCGTGTTCACCGTGGGCAGCTGGCCCCAGCAATCAAAGTCCTTACGGTTGATCACGCCTTTGGCGCCCAGCCCCATGACAAAGTCCCGCTTGTCCTCGCCCGAGATCACGCCAATCGCGTTTGCACCCGCAGCATTTGCCAGCTGGATCGCATAGGACCCTAGGCCACCCGAGGCACCCCATACCAGAACGTTCTGGCCCGGCTTCAGCTCATGCGGATGGTGACCGAACAGCATCCGATAGGCGGTGGCCAGCGTCAGTGTGTAGCAGGCGCTTTCTTCCCAGGTCAGATGCTTGGGACGCGGCAGCAACTGCTGTGCCTGCACCCGGGTGAACTGAGCGAAGGAGCCATCAGGCGTCTCATAGCCCCAGATCCGCTGGCTGGGCGAATACATCGGGTCGCCGCCGTTGCATTCCTCATCATCGCCATCATCCTGGTTACAGTGGATCACAACCTCGTCGCCCACTTTCCAGTTCTTAACCTTATCACCCACGGCCCAAACGATGCCCGAGGCATCGGAACCGGCGATATGGTAGGGCTGCTTGTGCACGTCGAACATGCTGATCGGCACGCCCAGACCGGCCCAGATGCCGTTGTAGTTCACACCTGCCGCCATCACCAGAACCAGCACTTCGTGGCTGTCCAATTTGGGGGTGTCTACGACTTCGACCTGCATGGCCTTGTTAGGTTCACCCTGACGATCGCGACGGATCGCCCAGGCGTACATCTTTGCCGGGACATAGCCCAAGGGGGGCATTTCGCCGACTTCGTAGAGTTCCTTTTCAGGCGCGTCATAGGGCGCAATGCCGGTGTTGGTATCCAGAGCCATCTGAGCCTCCATAAGTGATCATGCCGCGACGCAGAATCGCGGGTCTGATCCGAGAGATAAAGATGGGCGCGAAACAAAGCAATCCTGTTTGCGCAATTTTTGTAATTTTATGACCCAGCAGTCGCAGCATTATCCGGCGGATCTTCGCTGCGATCGCGAAACAGATGCCCAATGGAGGCCGCGTAAAACACCAGAATGTCGTGCTTTTCCTCAACAATTGTGACCTTATCGACCTCGACGGTCACCACTCCCCGCCCCTCCAGCAGGGCGATAGATTGTTGCACGGCCAGGCTTGTGCGACGTCGCGGCAGGTAGATGTTGCCTTCGGGCAAACGCTTCATCGCTTTCTCCAGACGGATCTCCAGCGCAGTCATCTCGACCGGTCCGCCATCCTCCAACAGCAGATGCGCAATCAGTGGCACGGGCAGCACCGGCATGTCGCGCGAAATCTGCGCCATCAGGCCCTCGGCCAGATCCTCAACCTCACCGGTGAACTGGCTGAGCGCCACCGGCTGACCAAAGCGCACTGCGGCCGACCCATAGCGGCGGCGGCGTTCCTGACGGCCCAGCCACCAGATCTTCAGCGTGCCCCACAGGGCGCGGCGCAGCTTGACGCGGAACTTGCCCTTGCCCTTGGTCTGCGCTGCAATCAGCACCTGATCTTCCAACAAACGGTCGTAATTCATCGCGACCGGCACAAAGACCACTTCGCGCCCGCCCTCCTGATGAGCATCAAAGATATATTTCAAAATACCCAGTTTTGGCGGCGCCAGTTTTGCATCCAGGCTCAACCGTCCTTCGGGGAACACTGCCTGGCTGACGCCGGCCTGAGTTGCCTGCCGCACAAAAGTCGCCAGCACCACGCGGTATAGGTCATTGCCATCGCGGCGCCTGATAAAATAGGCCCCCATCGCGCGCACCAAAGGCCCCAACGGCCAGCCCCGCGCCCATTCCCCCACCGCATAGGACAGCGCACCATTGCGGGACGCCAGGAAGGTCAGCAGCACGTAATCCATGTTGGAGCGGTGGTTAGACACCAGCACCACGGTGGCGTCTTTGTCGATCTCTTCGATCTTCTGCAGATCCTTGTTCAGCACCCGCACCCGGTAAAAACTGCGCCCCAGCAGTTCAGCAATGCGCGAGCCAAAGCGGAAATAGGTCCAGGCACTGAAGGCCGGCACGATTTCACGCGCGTAGCCGCGTGCCTTTTCAAACGCCACGGCCTCAGGAATTTTCTGCTCCTTTGCGTAATCAGACACCGCCTGACTGACCTCGGGATCATAGATCAGCCTCTCGATCATGTCGTAGCGCCGGGCCAGTTTGAACGGCTCAATTGGCCGACTCAACCGGGTGTTCAACTGCGCCACCAGACGCTCCATCCGTTTGCGGAAAAACCAACGGACCGAGGGGAATAGGAAGTGTGAGGCAAAGGTGACGGCGGCAAACCCCACCAGCAGAACCAGCGCCCACAGCGGCATTTCAACGCTTCTTGTCATGCGGGCACCATGCCGTGAAACGCGATGGGGGTAAATCTCGCACTGCAGCATTTTCTGACGCTGCGACGCGGCGAATTGACAAGGTTGCAAAATTCCACGTATCACTATCACAGCGAAATAAAGTTACCGACCCGATTCACAGTTCCCGGTAAGAGGAGAGGCCGCCATGACCGAGACCGCCCCAGAGCGCCAAAGAGACCGCCCCTGGCTGTTCCGAACCTATGCAGGCCATTCCACTGCCAAAGCGTCCAACGCGCTTTATCGCTCCAACCTGTCCAAGGGCCAAACTGGCCTTTCGGTGGCGTTCGACCTGCCAACCCAGACGGGCTATGACAGCGATCACATTCTGGCCCGCGGTGAGGTTGGCAAGGTGGGTGTGCCGGTCTGCCATCTGGGTGACATGCGGACCCTGTTTGACGAAATCCCGCTGGAACAGATGAACACCTCGATGACGATCAACGCCACCGCGCCGTGGCTCTTGTCGCTTTACATCGCGGTGGCCGAGGAACAGGGCGCCGACACCAGCAAGCTGCAGGGCACGGTGCAAAACGATCTTATCAAGGAATACCTCAGCCGAGGCACCTATATCTGCCCGCCCAAACCCAGCCTGAAGATGATCGCGGATGTGGCAGAATACTGCTATTCCAACGTGCCCAAGTGGAACCCGATGAACGTCTGTTCCTACCACCTGCAAGAGGCCGGCGCGACACCTGAACAGGAACTGGCCTTCGCCCTTGCCACCGCACAGGCGGTGCTGGACGAATTGCGCCCGCGCGTCCCGGCCGAAGATTTCCCTGCAATGGTTGGGCGCATCAGCTTCTTTGTGAACGCGGGCATCCGGTTTGTGACCGAGATGTGCAAAATGCGCGCTTTCGTCGACCTCTGGGATGAGATCTGTCAGCAGCGCTATGGCGTTGAAAACCCGAAATTCCGCCGCTTCCGCTACGGGGTTCAGGTGAACTCGCTTGGCCTGACGGAACAGCAGCCGGAAAACAACGTCTACCGGATCCTGATTGAAATGCTGGCGGTGACCCTGTCGAAAAAGGCCCGCGCCCGCGCCGTGCAGCTGCCCGCTTGGAATGAGGCCCTTGGCCTGCCGCGCCCCTGGGATCAGCAGTGGTCGCTGCGGATGCAGCAGATCATGGCCTATGAAACCGACCTGTTGGAATATGAGGATCTGTTTGACGGCAACCCCGCCGTGGACCGCAAGGTCGAAGCGTTGAAGGACGGCGCGCGGGCGGAACTGTCAAACCTCGACAGCATGGGTGGTGCCGTTGCCTCCATCGATTATATGAAATCGCGTCTGGTCGACAGCAACGCCGAGCGTCTGAACCGGATTGAGCGCAATGAAACCGTTGTGGTTGGCGTCAACAAATGGACGCAAGGCGAAGACAGCCCGCTGATGACCGGCGATGGCGGCATCATGGTGGTGGATCCGGCGGTGGAGGCCGAACAGGTCACCCGTCTGACGGAATGGAAAGCGGACCGCGATCAGGATGCGGTGGCCAAAGCACTGGCCGCCCTGCGCGCCGCTGCGGAAGCCGGGGAAAATATCATGCCCGCCTCCATAGCCGCGGCCAAGGCTGGGGTGACCACCGGCGAATGGGCCGCCCAGATGCGCAAGGTGCATGGCGAATACCGTGGCCCCACTGGCGTGTCGAAATCCGTCAGCAATAAAACCGAAGGTCTGGAAGACATCCGCGAAGCCGTGGACATGGTCAGCGACCGTCTGGGCCGCCGGTTGAAGTTCCTTGTCGGCAAACCGGGTCTCGACGGGCATTCCAACGGGGCTGAACAGATCGCTTTCCGCGCCCGCGACTGCGGTATGGATATCGACTACGAAGGCATCCGCCTGACGCCAGAGGAACTGGTTGCGGCGGCTCAGGAAAAACAGGCGCATGTGGTGGGGCTGTCGATCCTCTCCGGTTCGCACATGCCATTGGTGGAAGATCTTCTGGCGCGGATGCGGACGGCGGGCCTCAGCCATATCCCGGTGATCGTTGGCGGCATTATCCCGGACGCCGACGCCCAGCGCCTGCTGGAAATGGGGGTGGCCAAGGTCTATACGCCCAAGGATTTTGAGCTGAACGCCATCATGCGGGACGTTGTTGCGCTGGTGGACCCAAAGGCCGTGGCGGCTGAATAGCGCGCCCGGTCTGCGCGGCGAAGTTTTGGGGCGACTCAGGCGGATGTGTTAGGCTGAAGCCCTGCTCAGCCCAAAACCTCGGATCTCGCCATGCCCCATATCACCGTCGAAGCCCGCATCACCGGCAAGGTTCAAGGCGTCGCCTATCGCGCCTGGACCCAATCTCGTGCCCGCCGTCTGGCGCTGAACGGCTACGTGCAGAACGAACCTTTCGGATCTGTCCGCGCGGTCTTTGCCGGCGAACGCAATGCGGTCAATCAGATGCTGGATGAACTGTGGGAAGGCCCCGGCGCGGCCTCGGTGACGGATGTGCAATCCGCCCCGGTAGAGGCCAGCAAAACCACGGCGGAGGCGGCGCCCAGCCCAGCGGCGGACGGGTTTTCCATCCGCTACGGCGCTGACTGATCCCAAGCCGAATTGACCACTAGATATCAGCCTTCACTCACCGCGTAGCTGCCATCTGCCCGGTGCACCTCACGCCCACTGAGCGGCAGATTAAAGACGCACACAAGCCGCAGGTCGGCGCTGGTGGCGCGCACGATATGGCGATCAAGCAGTTAGATCTGCATCTTGGGTGTCGCTGTTTCTGCGGCGCGTCAATTGCGTCGAACTCCCCAAAGCGGGGGAACGGCTGCACCCTTCCACGCGCCGCGCGTTTTCAGCCCCAGAGCGGAGGGGCGGGAGTTGAAACGGCAGCGCTGTCCTGCTGGAAGCAGCCATTGTCGGGCATGGCGAGGTATCTGCGGGCGAAACCACGGACCTGAATGCCAGAAAATAGCGACTTCCAGGCCGGTGTTTTTGGGCTAGGCTCAGTCAGCAACGGGCAGATCAATCCAGCAAGGACCGGGCCACTTCACCGGTTTTCGCCAGCACCTCACCGGCTGATGCCGCCGCTTGGGTCGCGGCCTCCACCAGCGCCTGCGCTTTCGCCGGATCTTGCTGCGCCATTGCCCGCGCCACACCTGCCTCAGACAGGATCTGCATCCGGCGCATGTGATCGGTGGCATCCTGCAAGGCAATCGCAGCCGATTGTGACAGCGCCAGGCTGAGACCGGCCTTGGCCAGCTCGTTGGGGTTCTTGGCCACCAGTTCGCGCAGGGTTTTGGCCGCCTCCAACGCTTGCGAATTCAGCGCCGTTTTCTCTGGCGCGGCTGTTGCTTTTGCTTCGCTCATGACGTGCCTCCTGCCTTGGGCTGCATCGCAGCGGCCAGCAGCGCCTCGGCCAGGGTTTGACCTGCCTGCTGCCGGGACACGGCGTTTTCAAACCCCAGGCCCATCGCGTGGGACCAGACCTGCTGCTGGGTCATCAATGCCGACGCAGGCGCAGACCCTAGTGACAAAACGACGGTTTGTGTCACCGCGTCGGTGATCTGCCCGTTGACTTCTGTTGGTTCCGCCATGCTCAGCCCCCTGCCTTCAGCAGCTGTTTCACCGCCGCCGTCATCACCGCCTGCATCAAAGTGCTGCCCGCCTGCTGCGCCGCCACGGCGTTTTCCATCAGGATGCCGGACGAATGCGCCGAGGTCTGATAGAGCCCCGCCGCCGCCATTGCGGGCGCTTCGGCCACAACTTTGACATTCGCTTGTGTCACCGCATCGGTGATCTGATCATTAACACTGGTTGGAAATGCCATGTCTTAACCCTTCTTCTTATTTTTCACGTCATCAAATCCGGCAAGCCGCTCGGCGCTTGCCCCGGTTGAGGCATCATCGATGGAATAAAGCATCATCACGCCTTGGGTGGTGGCCGCCTGGGTCGCGCTATTGGCCTGGTGCTGCGAGGCAACGGCGTTTTCCATCATGATCCCGGTGGAATGCGCCATGCTCTGATAGAGGTTGCCCATCGCCATGGCCGGACCTTCTGACAGGACCTTGACGTTGGCCTGCGTCACCGCATCGGTAACCTGCTCATTCACGCCGGGGGTTTCGGTTGCAGTGTCTTTTTTCGCCATAAATACCCTCCACCTAAATATCTGTTGGGTCTTAAGTCAGTCTGCGTCATCAGCGCCCCCGATTGACTGGCCAGACAAAATCGCCTGACACCACTTTGCAACGTCCTGCATTTGGGCGTGCTGTGCTGCGTTCTGCCGTTCGGTCGCGGCAAGCAATTGGCGTGAAATATCTGTCGCAAAGGTAAGGTACGACTGGGCCAAGTCTTCGGGGGTCTGAATATCTTCTGCAGTATCTTTTTGTGTCACCTTACTCTCCCATAAGGTGGAAATGCCGCCAGATTACGCCACAAAAGTGAATTTGCACATCTTTTTTCTCTGCCCCCGCTCCCCTTGACCCTCGGCGGGAAATCCCGTCAACCTAGCGCCTCTTACCCGGGCCATCGCGGCCAGAACCAGCAAACGAACAGGTCATCACATGGGATTGGACATTCGCCCCCTTCGCGCCGACGACGAAGCCGACTGGCGCCGCCTCTGGGCTTCTTACATTGAGTTTTACGAAAGCTCGGTCCCGGAGGAGGTCTATGCCACCACCTTCAAACGCCTGATCGATGAAAACCGTCCACAACAAAATGGCCTGATCGCCACTTTGGATGGTGTGCCCGTCGGATTGGTTCATTATATCTACCACGCGCACAACTGGCAGCTGGAAGACACCTGTTACCTGCAGGATCTCTACGCCGACCCGGGTGTGCGCGGCAAAGGCATCGGGCGCGCCCTGATCGAAGCGGTCTACAAAGCCGCGGATGAAAACGGCACACCGAATGTCTACTGGATGACACAGGAATTCAACGCAACAGCGCGCCAGCTTTATGACCGTGTGGCGCGGCTGACGCCCTTTATCAAATACAGCCGATAGGAGCTGACATGACCGTACATATCGGAGCAAAACCCGGCGAGATCGCCGAAACCGTCCTGATGCCGGGCGACCCGTACCGCGCCAAATGGGCCGCGGAAAACTTCCTTGAGGATGCCGTTCTGGTGAACGAAGTGCGCGGCATGCTGGGCTTCACCGGGACCTACAAAGGCAACCGCGTCTCGATCCAAGGCTCCGGCATGGGCATGCCGTCCTTTTCGATCTACGCCAATGAGCTGATCCGCGATTATGGCGCCAAAACCCTGATCCGCATCGGTTCCTGCGGCGGCATGCAGGATAAGGTCAAAATCCGCGACGTGATCGTGGCGATGACCGCCACCACACTCAACAGCCCGTCCAGCGGCATCTTCAAAGAGCTGAACTTTGCCCCCTGCGCCGACTGGTCGCTGCTGAAAGCCGCCGTTGCCGCCGCTGAGGCCAAGAATGTGCCGCCCCATGTGGGTGGCATCTATTCCTCCGATGTTTTCTATGACGAACGCCCGGACCTGAACGAACAGATGACCCGTCACGGCATTCTGGGCGTGGAGATGGAAGCGGCCGAACTTTATAACCTTGCCGCCCGTCATGGCGTGCGTGGTCTGGCCGTGCTGACCGTTTCGGATCACCTGCTGACCGGTGAGGCACTGCCTTCGGAAGACCGCGAAAAGACCTTCGGCGACATGGTTGAGATCGCGCTGGACGCGGCCTTCGCCTAAGCGCCTTTCAAGGCTGCCACAAATCGCGCCAGCGGGTCCCGCACCGGCTGGCGCATCTCAAGCGACAGGGCCAATCCCGTAGCTACCGGCCGTTTGAAGGGCGCTACCAACCGACCGGCCTTCAACAAAGGCGCAATCAGGCTTTCGTGGCCCATCAACACACCCGCCCCATTGACCGCCTCCTGCACCGCCAGTGAATAAAGCGAATAGGTCGGCCCGCGCAGGCTCAACTCCGGCAGGCCCGCGCCGTCTTTCAGCCAATGCGACCAGTCATTGGCCCACACACTGCCCACCAGACACAGGCAATTGCTCAGATCCTCAGGCCGTTGCAACTGGGCTGCCAGGCTAGGGGCGCAGACCGGCTGGATCTGATCCGCAACCAGTGCCTGCCCCTTATCTGCCGGCATATAGAACACCGATAAATCATAAGGTTCCCGCTCCAGATTGGGCGGCTCTTCCAATGCGGTTACTGAGATTTCCAACTCTGGCATTTTCTGCCGCAGGGCCGGCAAACGCGGCGACAGCCACAGCTGCGCCACGGCCGGCAGGGCTGCGATGTGGATCCGGTTCGGGCTGGCCGCCACCCGGATGCCCTGCGCCAGATCGGCGATTTGGTCAAAGGCCCTCTCCGCCATCGGCAGCAACTGCCGCCCCAATGCGTTCAACTGCACGCCCTGCGCCTGACGGTCAAAAAACGGTGCGCCGGCCCAATCCTCCAGCTGTTTGATCTGCTGCGCCACTGCGCCCGGCGTCACGCAGAGCTCCTCCGCAGCGCGGGAAAATCCGCCCAGCCGCGCCGCAGCTTCAAAAGCCCGCAGCGCGTTTAACGGCGGCCCCATCGGGCGGGGTGGTTTGACGGACATGGCGACCTCCGGTCTGGCGGGCATGACACCCATAGTTTTTCTACGCCTACCCTACAGGAAATCTGATTTGCGCCCAGCCCTTATTGCGCCAATCCTTAAACACAAGATCCAAGGCCTCAGGAAAGGATGCCACCATGACCACACTCGCCAAACGGGACTGGGTGCCCGCCCCTTGTGAGACCCGGGTGCAAGAGATCAGCACCGCGGTCCGCGGCACCGGCAGCGCCGCACTGGCCGCCCGGGTGGAAGCGCTGGCAAGCCAGAACAAAGAGATCCACGAACGCGATTGCTTCAACCTCAACCCCGACACCCATGTGATGAACCCGCGCGCCGAGGCGCTGCTGGCCTCGGGCCTCGGCACAAGGCCATCTCTGGGCTATCCCGGTGACAAATATGAGATGGGGCTGGAAGCCATCGAAGAGATTGAGGTGATCGCCGCCGCCCTTGCCGCGGAGGTGTTTGAAGCACAGTTTGCCGAGATTCGCGCGCCATTGGTGGCCATGTCACTCACCACAGCGCAGGTTGTGCCGGACTTTACGGGCTGCAGAGCCATATGGCCCCGGTCACCGCAGATGGCTACACCGTCGATCTGCCCGCGCTGGAGGCACTGGTGCAAAAGGTAAAGCCCAAGCTGATCACCATCGGCGGCAGCCTGAACCTGACCCCACATCCGGTGGCCGAAATCCGCGCCATCGCTGATCAGGTCGGCGCCAAGGTGCTGTTTGATGCCGCCCACCAATGCGGCATGATCACCGGCAAAGCCTGGCCAAACCCGCTGGCCGAGGGCGCGCATCTGATGACGATGAGAACCTATAAATCGCTGGGCGGCCCGCCATCAGGGTTGATTGTAACCAATGAGGCCGCGATTGCCGAGCGGCTGGACGCCATTGCCTTTCCCGGCATGACCGCCAATTTCGATGCCGCCAAATCCGCAGCACTTGCAGTCTCGATGCTGGATTGGCGCGACCATGGCCGGGGCTTACGCCCAGGCGATGATCGACACGGCGCAGGCGCTGGCCGCGGGATTGGAGGCTGAAGGCCTCACCCCGTTTAAAACCCACGCAGGCGCCACACTGTCCCATCAATTTGCACTAGAGGCGGCAGAGTTTGGCGGTGGCCAAGCGGCCTCAAAGCATCTGCGCAAGGCGGGGTTCCTGGCCTGTGGGATCGGCCTGCCCATCGCTGAGGTGGCGGGGGATATGAACGGGTTGCGGATCGGTACGCCGGAACTGGTGCGCTTTGGCATGACGGTTGCGGATATGCCGCATCTGGCCAAGCTGCCGAAGTGGCAGAGTGGCGGGCCAGCTTTGACCAGCTGCAGTTCATCCACGAAAGCTGAATCGCTTTCAACGTTTCAAAAATACTCCGGGGCGCGGGGCAGCGCCCCGCACACTCCCCAAATTCATCACCGCCCGTGGCTGCGATCGTAGCCGTTGACCGGCGGGCTGACCCACTCGCCCAATGCACCCTCGGCCGGGGCAAAGACCTCCACCAGCATCGGGTGGCAGGCCGCCTCATCCGAGGAATGCTCAGACGAGCAATCGCCGCCGGGACAGGCAGACAGCACCCCCAGGAGGTCAATCTCGGCAAACATCTCCAGATAATCGCCGGGGCGCACCGGGCTGGCTTTCATGAAATACTGACCCGTGTCGCGGGTGAAGCCGGTGCACATGAAGACGTTCAGCACATCATGCACCTGCGGTTCCGCCTCGGCCAGCGCGATGCCTTCGTGATCGGCAAGGGCGCGGGTCAGGTTGGAGTGGCAGCAATGATGATACTGCCCCCCGCTCAGCAGGTTGTTGGTGTAGGGATCACAGCGGGTGCCGATCACATCATGCACCGAGCCGCCAAATTCATCGATCCCATACCAGCCCAGCGTATCCGCGGTGATCGTCGCCATCGGGCGCAGATAGGGGTGGCTGGACCACATGCGTTCGCCGGTGGTGATGTGGGTGCCATGCAGCGCGCGGGTCTTGCCGGAGTAGAACTTCTCACTCAGGTCATTGGCGTTGAACAGGTTCAGATCGCCCACCTGCGGCCCCTCGATTGAGGTGATGCGGAAAAACTGCCCGGCTTTGACGGTGAAACTGGCGCCGTCACGCGGGGGCACCGTGACCTCACCTACCTTAACCGCCGTCTGCCGCGCCGCGTGATAGAGCGCCAGATCAGGCGGCGCCAAAGTGTCATTCGGGTAGCAAATCACCGGTTTGACGGCGCGGCGGGCCTCTGCGTCTTCCGGGGTCATTTTCGGGGCAGTGGTAGCAGCGCCAGCCGTGTCAGCGGGGGTTTTGGTCATCTGTGAACTCCTTGCAAACGGGGCCGCTGGCAGCGCATCTAGAGCGACGGCGGCGGCACCTCGGTCCGGCAGATCTTTGGCGGCTTGCCATCGTTTGTAAAGCAGATCTCACCACAGACCACGCAACGGTGATAGCTTTGCCCATCGCGGTCACGCGACCGGTCCGCCCGCCATTTGCACTGACGGGTTTTGCGGTTGCTCAACAGCAGCATAAGAACAAAGGCGATGATCAGCCCGACGACGATAACCATGCCCGTGATGTGACAGAGCGGCGCGCGCGGCGAAAGCCCAAATCGGCGCTAGGCCCCGCTTAGACCGCCCGGCCCGCCGCCCGGCCTGAGAAGATACAGCCACCAAGGAAGGTGCCCTCCAGCGCGTTATAGCCGTGGTAGCCGCCGCCGCCGAAGCCCGCGACCTCCCCCGCTGCAAAGAGCCCGTCAAAGACCGATCCATCCGGCCGCAGAACCCGTGCCTGTTCATCCGTGTGCAGACCACCCAGCGACTTGCGGGTCAGGATGTTCAAACGCACCGCAATCAACGGCCCGGCCTCCGGATCCAGAATGCGATGCGGTTTGGCGGTGCGCACCAATTTGTCGCCGCGATACTGCCGCGCCTGCCGGATGGCGGTGACCTGTGCATCCTTGGCAAAGGGGTTGTCCATCTGGGCATCGCGCGCCTCAACCTGCGCTTTGATCGTCGCCAGGTCCAGCGGCGCATCCGGGGTGATCCGGTTCATGCCCGCAACGAGACCTTCCAGGGTGTCAGCCACCACAAAGTCCTCACCATGTTCCTTGAAGGCCTCCACCGGGCCGGTAGCTTGTTTGTTGAGGATGCGGGACTTGATCACCTCCAACCATTTGCCTGAGGTGAAATCGGGGTTCTGTTCGCTGCCCGAAAGCGCGAATTCCTTTTTGATGATCTTCTGGGTCAGGATGAACCAGCTGTGTTCATGCCCCGTCGACAGGATCCGCTTCAACGTTGCCAGCGTGTCAAAGCCCGGCAGGCAGGGCGCCTCCATCCGTTGGCCCAGAGCGTCAAACCACAGGGAGGACGGGCCGGGCAGGATGCGAATACCATGGTTGGGCCAGATCGGATCCCAGTTCGCCAGCCCTTCGGTGTAGTGCCACATCCGGTCTTCGTTGATGGCGCTGGCACCGGCGGATTTGGCGATCTGCTGCATCTTGCCGTCCACGTAATCCGGCACGCCCGCGACCATCCGCTGCGGTGGTTGGCCCAGCCGGTCCACCGGCCAGTTCTGGCGCACCTGATCGTGGTTGCCGCCAATCCCACCCGAGGTGATCACCACAGCGGAAGCGCGATGTTCAAAACTGCCGACAACCTCACGATTGGTGGAGCGGCCACGCGCGGCGCTGTCATCCGACAGCACATCGCCCTGCACCCCAACACACGTGCCGTTTTCGACGATCAAGCCGCTGACACGATGACGGAAGCCGAAGGTGATTTTGCCCTCTGCCACATGCTGGCGCACCAGCCGTTCGAAAGGCGCCACAACACCGGGGCCAGTGCCCCAGGTCAAGTGAAACCGCGGGACCGAATTGCCGTGACCATCCGCCAGCGCACCACCCCGTTCGGCCCAGCCCACCACCGGAAACCAGCGCATCCCAAGTGAGGCCAGCCAGGGCCGCATCTCACCAGCAGCAAACTCCAGATAGGCCTCAGCCACCTTGCGGGGATTGGCATCCTCCGGCCGGTCAAAACCAGCGCTGCCCATCCAATCGTTCAGCGCCAGATCCGCGCTGTCCTTGATCCCCATGCGCCGCTGTTCCGGCGTGTCGACCATGAAGAGGCCACCGAGTGACCAGAAGGCCTGTCCGCCAAGGCTCTGTTCACCCTCCTGATCCAGAAGCAGAACCTGACGGCCCCGCGATGCAGCCTCATGTGCGGCCACCAATCCAGCCAGACCGGCCCCAACAACGATGACATCGACCATAGGTTCTCCTCCCTTTCGGGAGGAAAGGTAAGGCCAGCCCCCGCTGCACCCAAGGCAAACCTCGCGTCACCCAGAAACAGCAAAGCGCCCCCGATACGGGAGCGCTCCACGCTGGTCCTGCCGGATCCGAGGGGGGTCAGGCGGCCGCAGCGTATTCGTAATATTCGACGGGTTCTTCCACCTCAGCCACCAGAACGGGGGTCGGAGTGTAATACTCATATGCCTGGTTCAGCGCCTCAAGGGCCAGCTCTGCGTCGGTTTTCTGGATCTGTGCGTCGGTCATGTCTGCACTCATTATATGGGGTGGAGGGAGTATCTTTCTGCAATGCAGCATACAGGGTTGGCGCGATTTTCTGCACCCACCAATCCGGTCATGCTGCTATGCAGCAGGCGCATGATTGACCATGGGGAAAGGGGCGGAACGAGTTACCCCAAACAAAAAGGCCCACCAAACCGGCGGGCCCTTCTGATAACTGTCTGTGCCTGGAGGCTGTGATCACACAGCGCGGCTCAGCTGCATCTTCTTGATCTCTGCGATGGCTTTTGCCGGGTTCAGACCCTTCGGGCAGGTCTTGGCGCAGTTCATGATGGTGTGGCAGCGGTAGAGCTTGAACGGATCTTCCAGCTGATCCAGACGCTCACCGGTGGCCTCGTCACGGCTGTCGATGATCCAGCGGTAGGCGTGCAACAGCGCTGCCGGGCCGAGGTATTTGTCGCCGTTCCACCAGTAGCTGGGGCAAGAGGTCGAGCAGCTGGCGCACATGACGCACTCATAAAGGCCATCAAGTTTCTTGCGGTCTTCGATCGACTGCTTCCACTCTTTCGCCGGACGGTTGGTCTTGGTTTCCAACCAAGGCATGATCGAGGCATGCTGGGCGTAGAAATGGGTCAGATCCGGGATCAGATCCTTCACCACCGGCATATGCGGCAACGGATAGATTTTGACCACGTCCGACTTGATCTCATCCATGCCGTAGATACAGGCCAGCGTGTTGATCCCGTCGATGTTCATCGCACAGGAGCCACAGATGCCTTCGCGGCAGGACCGGCGGAAGGTCAGGGTCGGATCAATCTCATTCTTGATCTTGATCAGCGCGTCCAAAATCATCGGACCACATTTGTCCATATCGACAAAATAGGTATCCACCCGAGGATTTTCGCCATCATCGGGGTTCCAGCGATAGATCTGGAACTTACGGATGTTGTTCGCACCGGTCGGCTTCGGCCAGGTTTTACCAACCTTAACCTTGGAATTCTTGGGGAGCGTCAGCTGGACCATATTCGCTTCTCCTAATATTCAGCGTGAAGCGGGCGCGCGCTGCGCCCGCATTTGCATATCTCTTGCTTGGCTCAGAAGGTCCGCGCTTTCGGCGCGATGGTCTTCAAGCTGATACCGCCTTCTGCTTCGGTGGTCAGCGGATCGGTGATCACCGGACGGAAGCTTAGGTCCACTTTGGAACCCTCAACATGAGCCACAGTGTGGACCCGCCAGTTTTCATCGTCCCGCTCAGCGTAATCCTCATGCGCGTGGGCGCCGCGGCTTTCTTTACGGGCTTCCGCACCTACGATGGTCGCCAGCGCGTTGGGCATCAGGTTGTCCAGCTCCAGCGTTTCCATCAGATCCGAGTTCCAAACCAGCGACCGATCGGTGACTTTCAGATCACCCATCTTGCCGGCAATGGCGGTCATCTTCTCAACACCCTCTTTCAGGGTCTTGTCGGTGCGGAACACAGCAGCGTCAGCCTGCATGGTGCGCTGCATTTCCAGACGCAGGTCTGCGGTGGGAATGCCACCTTTGGCGTGACGCAGGCTGTCGAAACGTTCAAACGCCTTATCGACCGAGGCCTGGTTCAGCGTCGGGTTCGGCGCGTCCTTGTCCACAACCTGACCGGCACGGATCGAAGCCGCGCGGCCAAAGACCACGAGGTCGATCAGCGAGTTCGAGCCCAGACGGTTCGCACCATGCACCGAGGCACAGCCCGCTTCGCCCGCAGCCATCAGGCCAGGAACAATCGCGGTCGGATCGTCTTTGGTCGGGTTCAGCACCTCACCCCAGTAGTTGGTCGGAATGCCACCCATGTTGTAGTGAACGGTCGGCAGAACCGGGATCGGTTCCTTGGTCACATCCACACCAGCAAAGATCTTGGCCGATTCCGAAATCCCCGGCAGACGCTCTGCCAGCGCCTCAGGCGGCAAGTGGCTGAGGTTCAGGTGAATGTGGTCGCCATGTTCACCAACACCACGGCCTTCACGGATCTCCATGGTCATCGAACGCGAAACATAATCCCGCGGTGCCAGGTCTTTGTAGTTCGGCGCATAACGCTCCATGAAGCGTTCACCTTCGGAGTTGGTCAGATAGCCACCTTCCCCCCGTGCGCCTTCGGTGATCAGACAGCCCGAACCGTAGATGCCGGTTGGGTGGAACTGAACAAATTCCATATCCTGCAGCGCCAGACCCGCGCGGGCCACCATGCCGCCACCGTCACCGGTGCAGGTATGTGCAGAAGTCGCCGAGAAATAGGCACGGCCGTAACCGCCTGTCGCCAGAACCACCATTTTGGCGTTGAAGACATGCATGGTGCCGTCATCCAGCTTCCAGCAGACAACGCCCTGACACTGACCGTCTTCGGACATGATCAGGTCGATGGCGAAGTATTCGATGTAGAATTCCGCGTTGTTCTTCAGCGACTGACCGTAGAGCGTGTGCAGGATCGCGTGACCGGTCCGGTCCGCTGCCGCACAGGTCCGCTGTACGGGCGGGCCTTCGCCAAATTCGGTGGTGTGACCACCGAAAGGACGCTGGTAGATCTTGCCCTCTTCGGTACGCGAGAAGGGCACGCCGTAGTGCTCCAGCTCATAAACCGCTTTGGGGGCCTCACGGGCGAGGTATTCCATCGCGTCCGTGTCACCCAACCAGTCCGAGCCTTTGACGGTGTCATACATGTGCCACTGCCAGCTGTCCGGGCCCATGTTGCCCAGGGACGCTGCGATGCCGCCCTGTGCCGCAACCGTGTGCGAGCGGGTCGGGAACACTTTGGTCACACAGGCGGTGCGCAGGCCCTGTTCGGCCATGCCCAGTGTCGCGCGCAGACCGGCGCCACCGGCGCCAACAACCACAACATCATAGTCGTGGGTTTCATATTCGTAGGATGCTGTCATGTTCTTATTCCTTCCCTACGCTTAGAGGGCGATTTTCAGCAGAGCGAAAAGACCGGCAGCCATCAGCGTGTAGCAAAAGGCCGTGACCGCAACGAGAGTCAGCTTGCGGTTGATACCGCCAACGTAGTCTTCAACGGCTTCGTGGGCTTCCATCATCAGGTGGCGAATGCCAACAACCAGACCCAGCGCGGCGATCAGCGCCGGGACGGGACGGGCAAAGAAGGCCAGAACCTCTTCGCGGCTGCCGCCAAGGGCAGAGCCGAAGACCACGATGAACAGTGGCACCAGAACCACGATCAGGATCGAGGAAACCAGCATTTTCCAGTGGTGATGGCTGCCGGCACCGCCAGCGCCCAGACCTTCGGCGCGTTTACGATCGGTAAGATACTTCATCGCCTCTCTCCTTACAGTACGATGGCTGCGATCAGCGCCAAAACCGTGGCCCCGGCAAACATGCCATAGCCCAGTTTCTCGGAGATCTTGATGTCCAGGCAATATCCGAAGTCCCAGACCACGTGACGCAGACGCCCCAGCATGTGGTAGAAAATCGCCCAGCTTGCCAGGAACAGGATCAGATCACCGATCAGGCTGGTCAGCAGACCGTCAATGAAGGCAAACGCCGCATCCGAAGTTGCCGCCGCCAGCAGCCACCAGACCAACAGCGTCACAGTGCCCAGCGAAGCCAAAGCGGTGATGCGCACCAGGATCGAGGAGATCGAGGTGATTTGAGGTCGGTAATATGGTCCGATCATAAACGGGGAGAGCGGACGTTTGCCGCGGTTCACATCAGCCATACCAGTTCCTTTCTAGGTTCCTTTGCTTGGCTCTTTCATAGCGAGTTTTACATATATGTCACGACGTAGGGACGACGTGACGCGGCTAATCTTTTAACAAATTACAGAAATAATGCATTTTGTGATCACACGGATATATCGCGTGATCACAAAAGGATTTCCAAGTTTTTTAGTCAGAAAAGCACCGTGATTCTGCCATGCAGCATTCTGCTCGGACAGGTTTAGCGCGACCTATTGCACTTCGAAGGCCGCGATTTCGCGCCTGCCGATTTTCTCAAAATGCGCTTTCAACTCAACCTCGATGGCAGTCCAATTGGCGATTTCAAGCGGCGATTCCAGCAAGGCCTCGGGCAAGCCGTTTATGAAAGCTTGACGATAGGCTGTCGGCGGATGGGTGGTGTCGAGGCTCAGCTTTTCGGCGGAATGTGCGGCCAGTGCACGCGCGGCCTGATCGGGGGGCAGCTGATCCACGGTGGCGGCCAGACGGCTGAGAAAGTCAAAGCCCGCCTCGCCTTGGCGTGGCAGGATGCCGGAACGCAACGCGCCGCTGGCATCGATCCGCACCAGTAGATCCAATGCCGCAAGCGAAGCCTGCCGTCCCGCGACGCGTAGGCCGCTGGCATCAGCAAGGTATTCTGCCTTTTGCGACTCGGCGAAGCTAAGCTTCAAAATGGCCCAGGTCAGCGTATCGACGATACCGCGCAGGGCCGCAGAAAAGAGATCGGCAAAAATGCCATTGCTTTCACGCTCCAAAACGCCGGTATGCGCATCAACGTAGTGATCCATATCCAGAAATTTCTGCCATGCATTCAGCACCATAAGGGCCCTGTCAGGCAGCGCGATCCGGCGTGTGTCACGATGGGCCAAGTGCCCCAGCTCATGGCCCAGAACTGCCAGGCGCTGCGGCCGATCCGAGGCCAGCCACAACAGGGCGCCGATCCCGACAATGGGGGTGTTGCGGGCCTCAGCCGCATAGGCGTTGAACTGGTTATCAAGCACCACTTTGGAAACCTTCGGGGCATCAAGCTGCGCTGAAATCGCGTCCAGCAAGGCAAAGGTTTCCGGCAAGCTGTCCCGCCCCACCGCCCCTACAGGCAGTTGCGGTTTTCGCGGTCTGAGCATCCAACCCAGCCCAAGAAAGGCCCCGCCAAAGACCAGCGTCAGCAGGTTGGGGAAATCCACGAACAGCAGCCCCGCGCCCAGCGCGGCAAACACATAGGGGCAGGCCACAACAAGGGCACTTAGCCCCCACAGCAGCGCCCCGGGCCGTTCGCGTGACGTTCGGCCTGAGGCAAAGTCTTGTAGCGCGGAGAGGTAGATGCCCTCGCCGATCTTTTGGTTGAGTTTCTGGATTCTCTTTTCAATCATTACATGGGCATCAAGGCCCAATAATCGATATCCAGCAAGACCTCAGGCGCATATTTCCCGTCTTCGCCTTTCAGCGCGAAGGGCTCCCCGCCTTTGGTGGCCACCAGACGCAGACGGATCGCGCCAACGCCGGGCGCCGGGGTCTCCGCTTTGTCCAGCACCTCGGTCCAGGCTTTGATGGTGTCGCCGGCGAAACAGGGGTTTGCATGCGCCCCACCATTCAGCCCCACGATCATCTGGGCATTGGCCAGCCCGTTGAACGACAGCGCCCTCGCCATTGAGATGACATGCCCGCCATAGATCAGCCGCTGCCCGTCGGGCCGGAAGGTGGCATCGAAATGCACCTTGGCGGTGTTCTGCCACAGGCGGGTCGCCATCATATGTTCGGCTTCTTCGATGGTGACGCCATCGACGTGATCGATCTTCTCACCCACCTCATAGTCACCCCAGCGATGCGGCTCACCGGATTGCTCAAAGTCATACTGGGTGAAATCAAGCCCCTCAGGGATCAGCAGATCCTCGGCCGGAATGGCGGCGCGCAGTTCAGGGATCACCGTATCGGGCGCCGGGGCGTCCAGATCCTTTTTGCGCACCATCACCCAGCGGACATATTCCAGAACCACCTCACCCATCTGGTTGAAGCCACGGGTATAGACCCAGACCACACCGGATTTGCCGTTGGAGTTCTGCTTCAGCCCGATCACCTCAGAAACCGACCGCAGGGTATCGCCGGGAAACACCGGTTTTACCCAACGCCCTTCGGCATAGCCAAGGTTGGCGACGGCGTTCAACGACACATCCGGCACGGTTTTGCCAAACACCACATGGAACGCTGCCAGATCATCGATCGGGCTGCCTTCAAGACCGCAGTCCCGCGCAAATTCATCCGAGGAATAAAGCGCATGACGCGCCGGATAGAGCGCATGATACAGCGCCCTTTCGCCCTCTGCCACGGTGCGTGGCACGGCATGGACGATCACATCGCCCAGTTTGTAATCCTCAAAAAAGCGGCCTGCATTGGTCTTTGCCATGTGCTTACTGAGCTCCCAGCTTGATGTCAGGTGTGTAGGTGCCTTCGACCTCTTTCACCACGGCCTGACCACAGCGCATCACCCCATTTGCCGCATCAAAGGCATAAGTGGGGGAGCCGTGCAGCTCCCAGCCTTTGTTCAGCGCGTCGGTGACTTTGTGGCAGAAGGCCGAAGTGTCGTCTTCGGTCAGCAGTCGATAAAGTTTCATGTTTTACCCCGGAAATGGTGATGGTCCGATCAGGCCGTGGATATAGCCGATCACACCCAATAGAACGATTGAGGCGACAAAGAACATAGCGTCTTTGGCGATGCTGCCCTTTTCGTTCGGTTGCCAGTCCGGTTCGGACTTGTTGATGGTAATGACCTCAATCACCGCCCAGGCCAGCAGCCCGCCAAACAGGATCAGAGAGGCCAGATCGCCATTGACCAGCAGGTGCGCCGCCGCCCAGATTTTGAACCCGGTCAGCATCGGGTGACGCATCTTGTAAAACAGCGCGCCTTTGCTGGGGCCGGGGCTGGTGAAATAGAGCGCAAACAGCATCAAGAGGTTGTTCAGGTGCAAAAGGAAGTAGGGCGGGTTGTAGACCGGGATAAAGTCCATCGCCCGGTAGCCGATCACCATCAAAACGATGGAGCCCACCAAGATCAGTGCGATCAGCCCTTTGCCCTTCTCCCCCAGTTTGGCGCGCGCATCGGGCGCGAACCGTTTGAACAGATGTGCGCCGCTCCACAGCAGCACGCCCAGAATAAGCCAGATCATAGATGCCTCCGTATGATACGTGGGTGTCAGGTTTCGTCTGGGCTGAGCTAAGTCTTATTCGGCACGCTCCGCAATAGCTGCGGCTTTCGCCAGCAGTTTTGTCGCGGTTTCAACATGCAGGTTTTCCACGATTTTCCCGTCCACGACGGCCACGCCCTGCCCCGCCGCCTCGCTTTCCTCAAAGGCGGCGATCTGGCGCTTGGCCAGGTCAATCTCGGCCTCCGACGGGGCGAAGGCCTCATTCGTGAGGGCAACCTGCGCCGGGTGGATCAGGGTTTTGCCGTCAAAGCCCAGATCGCGACCCTGATCACATTCAGCTTTCAGCCCCTCATCATCTTTGAACCGGTTATAGACGCCATCAACCGCCACAACACCATGCGCGCGGGCGGCCAGCAGCATGGTCTGCAGCGCCATCTGCATCGGCAGGCGGTCGGCCCGGTAGCGGCAGTTCAGTTCCTTGGCCAGATCATTGGTGCCTGCAACAAACCCCTGCAGCTGCGGGTGGGCGGCAATTTCCAGCGCGTTCAGCACCCCCAGCGGGGTTTCGATCATCGCCCAAATCGGGGTGTCATTGCCCAGAAGATCCGCCAGCGCCTGCACATCCGCGGCCGAGTTCACCTTGGGCAGCAGGAACGCATCTGCATCTGCGTCGCGCAGCGCAGCTACGTCCCCTTCGCCCCATTGCGTGTCCAGCCCGTTGATCCGCACGATCTTGGCACGGTTGCCATAGCCGCCCTCGGCCAGTGCAGCCTTCAGGGTGTCACGTGCGCCTTCTTTGGCATCTGGCGCCACCGCATCTTCAAGGTCAAAGATGATGGCATCCACCGCCAAGCCGCGGGCCTTGTCCAGTGCGCGATCCTTGGATCCGGGAATATAAAGAACCGATCGGTAAGGGCGGGCGGCCATGTCCATCTTTCGTCTCCTCGCAATATTGTTGCGCCACAAAGATCAAAAACGTTGCAAAACTTCAAGCCAAATTTCGCCGCATCGCAGAAAAACGCCAGATCTGCCGCAGCGTCTTGGCACTGGATCAGCGGTCTGGCGGCAGGAACGCAAGGGAAACGTGCTGCAAATTAACCAAATTTTCAGGCCTCAGGCGCAACCTGTTTCGCAACGGACCAATGGGAGGCCCGCAACCCGGTGACACAAAGTCCGACCTGACAGGGGTGTGAAATAACCCGCCATCGCAACCGCGCAGCGGGGACACAGCCCCAGATTCGAAAGGATGAGACCATGAAACCGATGTTTACCACCGCCATACTGCTTGCGCTGATCCTGCCTCACAGTGCCAACGCACAACGGACCTGCGCGCCGCGTGATGCCGTGGTGCAGAAACTGGCTGAGGATTATGGCGAAAGCCGCCAGTCGATTGGACTTGGTCACGACAATTCCGTGGTTGAGGTCTTTGCCTCACTGGCCTCCGGCAGCTGGACCATCACCGTCACCCGTGCCAGCGGACTGACCTGTCTGGTGGCCAGCGGTCAGGGCTTTGAAACACTACAGGAACAGGTCGCGGCACAGGGCGCGGAGCTTTAGCCTCAGCTCAGCCCGTCCCAGATCAGCTTGGCACCGGTTACCGTCAGCATCACATAGGTCAGGGCAAAGAAGGCCGTTTCAGGGATCTTGAAATGCAATTTGACGCCAATCCACGCCCCGATCAGCGCCACCGGCGCGAGGATCAGGTCGATGGTGAAGGTCTCAATGGTAAAGATCCCCAAGAAAGCATAGGGCACGAACTTGGCGATATTGATCACCCAGAACACGATCACTGTGGTCGCCTGAAACGGGGTTTTGCCCAATCCGCGTGACAGCAGGTAGACCGCCGCTGGGGGACCACCTGCATGGCTGACAAAGCTGGTGAAGCCCGCAACACAGCCCGCAAGCGCCCCACCCCAGGGTGGCATGGCCCGCCGTGCCGCCGGTATCATCCCCGCCTTGAGGGAGATTTGCCACATCACAAACCCGAGGGAGATGGCACCGATCAGCACCCGGAACACATCCGCATCCGCCACCTGATAGAGCCAGGCGCCCAAAGCGACCCCCGGCAACGAGCCCAGGATCAACACGCGGGCATCGGGCCAGGACCAGCGTTTCCAATAGGGTTTCAGCGCGGCCACATCGACCAGCATCAACAGCGGCAACATGATCCCAAGCGCCTGTCCCGGCTCCAGAACCAGCGCAAGAATCGCTGCCGAAGCAAAGGCCGCGCCAGAGCCAAAGCCCCCCTTTGAGATCCCGGCAAACAGCACTGCGGGGGCGGCAATCGCCAAAGTCGTCAAATCCAGCTGCACCATCTCTCCCCTCTGGTGTTAGCGCTATCTGCACTGATTTAGCAGGTAAAACCGTCACAAGACAGTCACAAAAATCCGCTTGCCGCATTGCAGCACTCTTGCGCGAGTCGCCGGAACAGACTACCCCATGCGCGATTTCAAAACGGACCGGAGATGAATTCCATGGCCAGACCCAAGATTGCCCTCATCGGCGCTGGACAGATCGGTGGCACCCTTGCACACCTCGCAGCCCTGAAAGAACTCGGCGACGTTGTACTGTTCGACATCGCGGAAGGCACCCCCGAAGGCAAAGCCCTCGACATCGCGGAATCGGGCCCCTCGGAAGGCTTCGACGCGAACCTGAAGGGTACCCAGGATTACGCTGACATCGCAGGCGCAGACGTCTGCATCGTCACCGCCGGCGTGCCGCGCAAACCCGGCATGAGCCGTGATGACCTGCTGGGCATCAACCTGAAAGTGATGAAGTCGGTCGGCGAAGGCATCCGCGACAACGCACCGGACGCATTTGTGATCTGCATCACCAACCCGCTGGACGCAATGGTCTGGGCCCTGCAGCAATTCTCGGGTCTGCCCGCGAACAAAGTCTGCGGCATGGCCGGCGTTCTGGACAGCGCCCGTTTCCGCCACTTCCTGGCAGATGAGTTCCAGGTGTCGATGAAAGACGTCACCGCCTTCGTTCTGGGTGGCCACGGCGACACCATGGTCCCGTCAGTGCGTTACTCCACCGTTGCCGGTATCCCGCTGCCCGACCTGATCGAAATGGGCTGGACCACGCAGGAAAAAATGGACGCTATCGTTCAGCGTACCCGTGACGGCGGTGCCGAAATCGTTGGCCTGCTGAAGACCGGTTCGGCCTTCTACGCGCCCGCCACCTCGGCAATCGAAATGGCCGAAGCCTACCTGAAAGACCAAAAACGCGTCCTGCCCTGCGCCGCCTACTGTGACGGCGACCTGGGTGTGAAAGACATGTATGTTGGCGTGCCCACCGTGATCGGTGCCGGCGGTGTTGAGAAAATCGTCAACATCAAGCTCAACAAAGAAGAGCAAGAAATGTTCGACGTCTCGGTCAAAGCCGTTCAAGGCCTGGTCGAAGCGTGCAAAGGCATCGACAGCTCGCTGGCGTAAGTCCAGTTTCAGAACCAAGTGCAACAGGGCCCGGCCACCACGCCGGGCCCTGTTTCTTTTTGCCATTTCAAATTGTAAAGCTTAGGTCGAACGTAGGCCGTTATTTTTGTGCCGAAGGAAGTGACATTGAAACAAAGCAATCTGGCGCAGCCATCACGGGGCTATATCTACGCCGCTACAGGTAAAAAGTACGTCACGCTGGCACGCCGCGCCGCCCGTGCCCTGCGCCAAGTTCATCCCGATGCTCAAATTGACCTGTTCACCGACGAACCGCTGACGGATTCCGTGTTCGATCAAATTCACATCCTTGATCGGGCGACCACCCGGCCAAAAATCGAAGCTTTGGCTCGCAGCCGGTTCGATCAGACGCTCTATCTGGATGCGGACACTTTGGTAATTGCGCCAATCGATGATGTCTTTGAATTGCTCGGCAAATATGAGTTCCTCGCCGCGCAGGGGCGCGGCAGCAATATGTCGCTGGCCTACGCACCAGTCTCACGTCAGGTACCGCATAGTTTTCCGATGGTGAATTCGGGTGTGGTGGCGCTGAAGAAATGCAAAAACAACGAAGCTCTTCTGGCCGACTGGGCCGAGAGCTGGCATGGGCGCGAAGCGGGCCCAGATCAGCCGCATCTGCGGCAACTGCTGTTCAAAAGCCCCGTTCTTTTGGGGATATTACCTCATGAATACAACATGATGATGCTAAGACGGCTTCATGCCTGGAGCAGCCATAGCCGCGCACCCAGGGTTTTACATGCACCGCAACTTCATCGCCGCAGCTATCAGGGTAATCCTGACAATCCACTGACCCTTGAGGACGTGCTGACAAAAGAGTTGTGTAAGCACGTTCGCGCTTTGCAAGCTGCAGATCGATCGATTCACGGCAACCGCGGATCTCATGTACCCGTTTTCGCACATATGCGGCGTAGCTATTCACCGCTGCGACTACTCGATAAGGTGGTTAACCATGCAAAGCGTCGAAAGAGTTAGCTTGCGAACACTCCTTAGCAACCATCCCTAAAAGAACCTACTCAGCAGCCTCGGTTCTGCCTTTTTGCCGTTTTCTTTCCTCGAACTCGGCCTCAGTTTTGGCACGCATTTGGATATGATCGGCAAGCGCTTTATCAATTGCTGCCGGTGACAGATCGACCGTCAGATCCGGGAATTGCGCCTTCAGCGCGGCCGGAACGTCGCAGACCATACGGTGCACCCGCCGCCAGCGCCGCAAGCGCAGCATTTGCCAGAGACTTAGCGTTTTGACCCTGCGAAACAGCTCGCTCCGCTTTTTCTGGTCATCCCCGATTTCCCACAGTTGGCGCACCTGGTTCTGCCGCTCCCGCACGGCCGGGTGGTTGGTCCGGCCCTTGTCAGATTTGCGGGTCATCTTGTCGAGCCAATGTTTGGCGGTGAACCCGTCAAAATGCACCACGCCCACCGCTTGATAATTGGCGATATGGGGCTTTGCCGATCCTGGTTCTTTGTTCTGGAGGGAATGAATACCGTAGTCAAAATCGCTTTTGACCCGGAAGAAACACTTCCCAATCGCGTATCCCGCTACACCGCGTCTGAGAAACCCGCTCCACTCACCATGGATCGCCTGAACGGCAGGGTGTTCCACATTGATGAACGGCGTGCGCAGCCAGCCGGAATAGATGTGCTTGGGGCGGGAACCGCGCAGCTCAACCCGTTCGGCGTTGTGCATATGAACGCAATAGATGTGATCCGGTTGCTTTGCTACAAAGGCCATAACGCTGGGGATGTGAACCGCAAATTCGTCAACATCGAGGTGGCCAATCCAATCCGCTTGTGACAGGTGTTTCACGATACGCCCGTTGGCGATCTGCCTTGACGTCAGTGGCCCACCAAATTCACGCCCGTGCAGTTCTGGCCAATCGGCACGACCCGCAGGAATCAATGTCACGCGGTCCAGATCTGCAACGATCTCTGCAAGGTCAGGATCTGGGGTCTCCATAAACATCCAGATATGGTTGGCCCCCTGCTGCAAGTGGTGCGCGATATAGGCCAAAAGGGTCGGCGTCGGCTCAGACGCCGTACAAAACAAATCCCATTTCATCTGCAATCCCCAGTTCCCCGTAAAAACGCAACTTTTCTAGAATATTCCGCCAAACGGCTCAACCGTCACGGCAGATCTGCCGTTATGGAGCATAATCACACGATTCGAGCCTGTGGATAACTTTCCATCCAGCAGGCGGCATGTGATTTGTGATCACGCCTTTTCCACGTGTGATCACAAATCGTAGAAAATCGGCCACAATCCCCCCCTCGCTTCAAAAACAGCTTAAATAATTGGTCACCCTGTGCGTATAGGGAGTCTAATCGTAGCAAGACGGGATAGGTTCATGAACATTCATGAGTATCAGGCGAAAGCACTGCTTCGCGAATACGGCGCCCCGGTTTCTGATGGACGTGTTGTCCTGAAGGCCGAGGATGCAAAAACCGCAGCTGGTGAACTTGACGGCCCGCTGTGGGTGGTTAAGGCCCAGATCCACGCAGGTGGGCGCGGCAAAGGCACCTTCAAAGAGGCTGACGCTGGTGAAAAAGGCGGTGTCCGTCTTGCCAAGTCGGTAGAAGAAGCTGCTGAAGAAGCCAAGAAAATGCTGGGCCGCACGCTGGTGACACACCAGACCGGCGAAGCGGGCAAACAGGTCAACCGCATCTACATCGAAGATGGTTCGGACATTGAGCGTGAGCTGTATCTGGCTCTGCTGGTTGATCGTCAGACCTCGCGCATTTCGTTTGTATGCTCGACCGAAGGCGGCATGGACATCGAAGAGGTCGCCGAAGCAACCCCTGAGAAGATCCTGAGCTTCTCGGTTGATCCGGCCACCGGCTACCAGCCCTACCACGGCCGCCGCATCGCCTTTGCTCTGGGCCTGGAAGGCGCCGCGGTAAAGCAGTGCGTTAAACTGATGAGCCAGCTGTACCAAGCCTTCACCGAGAAGGACATGGAGATGCTGGAGATTAACCCGCTGATCGTCATGCCCGGCAACGAGCTGAAGGTTCTGGACGCAAAACTGGGCTTTGACGGCAACGCGGTTTACCGCCATGCCGATGTTGCGGCCCTGCGCGATGAGACCGAAGAAGACCCCAAAGAGCTGGAAGCGTCGAAATACGACCTGAACTACATCGCTCTGGACGGTGAAATCGGCTGCATGGTGAACGGCGCTGGTCTGGCGATGGCCACCATGGACATCATCAAGCTCTACGGTGCGGAGCCTGCAAACTTCCTCGACGTTGGCGGCGGCGCCACCAAAGAGAAAGTGACCGAAGCCTTCAAGATCATCACCTCTGACAAAAACGTCAAAGGCATCCTGGTGAACATCTTCGGTGGCATCATGCGCTGTGACGTGATCGCAGAAGGCGTTGTTGCCGCGGTGAAAGAAGTTGGTCTGGAAGTGCCGCTGGTTGTGCGCCTCGAAGGCACCAACGTCGAAAAAGGCAAAGAGATCATCAACACCTCCGGCCTGAACGTCATCGCAGCTGACAACCTGTCGGACGGCGCTGAGAAGATCGTTAAAGCGGTTAAGGGTTAAGCCTCGAGATGGACGCCAGCGTTGATCCCAAAACTGTAACCAAACACCCCGGTGTTATGGTGTCGGTTGTCAGCTTGACGCGGGCAACCGATCGTCGGGCATTGGTCGCGGAGCAGTTCGCTCACGCCAATGTCGACGCGCAGTTTTTTGATGCAACCGATGGCGTCGTCACGCCCGAAGCTCTGTCTGCATTTGACGATTTCGGCCCTTGGGGGCCGATGGAAATGCACGCAAAGGCCTGCACGCATAGCCACATCCAGGCGCTGCGTGCATTCCTGAGCACCGACGAGAGCTACTGTCTGATGCTGGAAGACGACGTCTTCCTGTCTGAAGATCTGGGCGCATGGTTGGCTGACATGTCTTGGTGGCCAAATGATGCCGACGTTGTCAAAATTGAGCGCTGGCTTGATGATCGCTTGATCGTCCTGTTGGCGCCCAACGGTGCAACGCACTTGGGGCGTTGCATCAGTCGGCTTCGCTCACGCCACTCAGGCACCGCAGGCTATCTGGTGTCACGGACTGGGGCGCAGAAAATTGTCGCACATGACAATCGCAACGTCCCGATCGACCACAACCTTTTCAACGGTGCGGTCTCTCCACTGGCGCGGAAACTGGTGACCTATCAAGTGTCCCCTGCACTTTCAGTGCAAGGTAACCTGCCCCCTCAGACCAAAGGCGATGGCGGCGCAGCTGCACCAATGCACGCGCCGAAACCGTCCCCTTGGATGGGCAAGCAACGCAAAGCGCTGCTGCACGGCTGGCACGAAGCAAAGGTGCTTCCTAAGTACCTTCTTCTGTGGGCACTTGGGCGGGTGCAACCAAGCAAGATCGCGTGGCAAGACAAGGCCTCCATCTCATCTCAAAACACAACGCAAGGAACGGCGGGGCCGATTGGCGCCGCTGGTCCTTCAAACTGAATTCAGAAAACAGGAGAACGCCAAATGGCAATCCTCGTAGATGAAAATACCAAAGTGATCTGTCAGGGCTTCACCGGCTCGCAGGGGACCTTCCACTCGGAACAGGCGATCGCATACGGCACCAAAATGGTTGGCGGTGTGACCCCCGGCAAGGGTGGTCAGGATCACCTGGGCCTGCCCGTGTTCAACTCGGTGCATGAAGCCAAGGCAAAAACCGAAGCCAACGCCTCGGTGATCTATGTTCCGCCGCCCTTCGCGGCCGACTCGATCCTGGAAGCGATTGACGCGGAAATGGAACTGATCGTCTGCATCACCGAAGGCATTCCGGTGCTGGACATGATGCGCGTGAAGCGCGCGCTTGAAGACAGCTCCAGCCGTCTGATCGGCCCGAACTGCCCCGGCCTGATCACCCCCGGCGCCTGTAAGATCGGCATTATGCCCGGCCACATCCACAACCGTGGTTCGGTTGGCGTTGTGTCGCGTTCAGGCACCCTGACCTATGAAGCTGTGAAACAGACTTCGGACATCGGTCTGGGCCAGTCGACCGCCGTTGGTATCGGCGGCGACCCGATCAAAGGCACCGAGCACATCGACGTCTTGGACATGTTCCTGGACGATGATGAAACCACCTCGATCATCATGATCGGTGAAATCGGTGGTTCGGCAGAAGAAGAAGCGGCTGAGTTCCTGGCGGAACAGAAGAAAAAAGGCCGTTGGAAACCAACTGCTGGCTTCATCGCTGGCCGCACGGCGCCTCCCGGCCGCCGCATGGGCCACGCAGGCGCAATCGTCGCCGGCGGCAAAGGTGGGGCTGAGGACAAGATCGAAGCCATGAAATCGGCTGGCATCGTTGTTGCAGACAGCCCCGCAACCCTGGGTGAGGCTGTGCAGAAAGCCATCGAACTGGGCTAAGCCATTCGTGGGCGGGGTTTTTAACACCCCGCCCGCATTCTCATTTGCCGAAGCATCGCGGCAGGGACCGGAACCAAGATCACTCGGGTCTCTCTCCTGTTGCTTCAGGTCGGACACAAGGAACGCAAAAATGAACGATCAAAGCCCCAACGACCTCTTCCATGCCTCCTCTTTCATGCAGGGGCATAACGCGGAATATCTGGAACAGATGTACGCCCGCTACGCTGCCGACCCGAATGCGGTCGATGAGGTGTGGCAGGAGTTCTTCCGCCAGCTGGGTGATGCTGAGCTGGACGTGAAGGCCGAGGCCGCTGGCCCCTCCTGGGCGCGCTCTGACTGGCCGCCGATGCCCAATGATGACCTGACCGCCGCGCTGGACGGCCAGTGGCCCGCTCCGGCGGCCGAGGCAAAAGGCGCTGGCAAAAAGATCAAAGAAAAAGCCGCCGAAAAGGGTGTTGAGGTCTCGGATGAGGCGATCAAACGCGCAGTGCTGGATTCGATCCGCGCGCTGATGATCATCCGCGCCTACCGGATCCGCGGCCACCTGATCGCGGATATTGACCCGCTGGGCATGCGCGACCAGACCCCGCATCCTGAACTGGATTACAAATCCTACGGCTTCACTGACGCCGATCTGGACCGCCCGATCTTCATCGACAACGTGCTGGGGCTGCAGATCGCCTCGCTGCGTCAGATCATGGACATCGTGAAGCGCACCTATTGCGGCACCTTTGCCCTGCAGTACATGCATATTTCGAACCCCGAAGAGGCCTCATGGCTGAAAGAGCGGATCGAGGGCTACAACAAGGAAATCACCTTCACCCGTGAGGGCCGCAAAGCGATCCTGAACAAGCTGGTTGAGGCCGAGGGCTTTGAGAAGTTCCTGCATGTGAAATACATGGGCACCAAACGCTTTGGTCTGGATGGCGGCGAAGCGCTGATCCCGGCGATGGAACAGATCATCAAACGCGGCGGCAGCCTGGGCGTCAAAGAAGTGGTGATCGGCATGCCGCACCGCGGTCGTCTGAACATCCTGGCCAACGTGATGAGCAAGCCTTACCGTGCCATCTTCAACGAATTCCAGGGCGGCAGCTTCAAACCCGAAGATGTTGATGGCTCGGGCGATGTGAAATACCACCTCGGGGCTTCCTCCGACCGTGAGTTTGACGGCAACTCGGTGCACCTGTCGCTGACCGCGAACCCCAGCCACCTTGAGGCTGTGAACCCGGTTGTGCTGGGCAAGGCCCGCGCCAAAACCGACCAGCTGAAAGACGACGAGCGCACCTCGGTTGTGCCGGTGCTGTTGCACGGTGATGCGGCCTTTGCCGGCCAGGGTGTTGTGGCGGAATGTTTCGCCCTGTCGGGTCTGCGCGGTCACAAGACCGGCGGCACCATCCACATCGTGGTGAACAACCAGATCGGTTTCACCACCGCACCGCATTTCTCGCGCTCCTCGCCCTACCCCACCGACAACGCGCTGGTGGTTGAGGCGCCGATCTTCCACGTGAACGGTGACGACCCCGAAGCGGTGGTTCACGCCGCCAAGGTCGCAACTGAGTTCCGCCAGAAATTCCGCAAAGACGTGGTGATCGATATCTTCTGCTACCGCCGGTTTGGTCACAACGAAGGCGATGAGCCGATGTTCACCAACCCGCTGATGTATAAAAACATCAAGAAGCATAAGACCACGCTGCAGCTTTACACTGACCGTCTGGTCGCCGACGGGCTGATCCCCGAAGGTGAGATCGAGGATATGAAGGCCTCGTTCCAGGCGCATCTGAACGAAGAGTTCGAGACCGGCAAAGAGTATAAGCCCAACAAGGCTGACTGGCTGGATGGCCGCTGGTCGCATCTGGACAAACAGGATGAGGACTACCAGCGTGGTCAGACCTCGATCAAACCGGAAACCCTGGCCGAGGTTGGTGGTGCGCTGAGCCGCTTGCCCGAAGGTTTCCCGGCCCACAAGACCGTGGCCCGTATTCTGGATGCCAAGGCCAAGATGTTTGAAACTGGCAAAGGCTTTGACTGGGCCACGGCCGAAGCGCTGGCCTTTGGCTCACTGCTGACCGAAGGCTATCCGGTGCGCCTGTCTGGCCAGGATGCCACCCGTGGCACCTTCTCGCAGCGTCACTCGGGCATTGTGAACCAGGAAACCGAAGAGCGGTTCTTCCCGCTGAACCACATCCGTGACGGCCAGTCGCGCTATGAGGTGATCGACAGCGCCCTGTCCGAATATGCGGTTCTGGGCTTTGAATACGGCTATTCGCTGGCGGAACCTAACGCGCTGACCATGTGGGAAGCCCAGTTTGGCGACTTCGCCAACGGCGCCCAGATCATGTTCGATCAGTTCATCTCTTCGGGTGAATCGAAATGGCTGCGGATGTCCGGCCTGGTCTGCATGCTGCCGCATGGTTTCGAAGGCCAGGGTCCTGAGCACTCCTCGGCCCGATTGGAGCGGTTCCTGCAGATGTGCGGTGGCGACAACTGGATCGTGGCCAACTGTACAACGCCCGCAAACTACTTCCACATCCTGCGCCGCCAGCTGCACCGGACCTTCCGGAAGCCTCTGATCCTGATGACGCCGAAGTCGCTCCTGCGCCACAGGCTCTGCATCTCGGAAGCCGAAGACTTCACCACCGGCTCTTCGTTCCACCGGGTGCTGTGGGATGACGCGCAGAAAGGCAACTCGGACACCAAACTGGCGGCTGATGACAAGATCAAGCGTGTGGTCATGTGTTCCGGTAAGGTCTACTTCGACCTCTTGGAGGAACGTGACGCCCGCGGCATCGATGATATCTACTTGCTGCGTGTCGAACAGTTCTACCCGTTCCCGGCCATGTCGCTGACCAAAGAGCTGGAGCGTTTCAAAAACGCCGAAATGGTCTGGTGTCAGGAAGAGCCGAAGAACCAGGGCCCCTGGTCGTTCATCGAACCCAACATCGAATGGTGCCTGAGCCGCATCAAAGCCAAACACACCCGTCCGGTTTACGCCGGCCGCGCCGCCTCGGCTTCGCCGGCGACCGGTCTGGCCAGCCAGCACAAAGCACAACAAGCCGCGCTCGTGAACGAAGCGCTGACCATCGAAGGGAAATAACCCATGACGACTGAAGTTCGCGTCCCCACCCTGGGCGAATCCGTGACCGAAGCCACTGTCGCCACCTGGTTCAAGAAGCCGGGCGATGCCGTGGCTGCTGACGAAATGCTCTGCGAGCTGGAAACCGATAAGGTCACCGTCGAAGTGCCCAGCCCCGCCGCGGGTGTCCTGGCCGAGATTGTGGCCGCCGAAGGCGAAACCGTAGGTGTTGACGCCCTGCTGGCCAACATCACCGAAGGCGGCGCCGCTGCTGCACCAGCTCCGGCCGCCGCAAGCGCCCCGGCCGCTGCCCCTGCGGCAGACGCACAGGCGATCGACGTCATGGTGCCCTCCTTGGGTGAATCGGTGTCTGAGGCCACCGTTTCGACCTGGTTCAAAAAGGTAGGTGACAGCGTTGCACAGGACGAAATGCTGTGTGAGCTGGAAACGGACAAAGTGTCGGTTGAAGTGCCCGCGCCCGCCGCTGGCGTTCTGGCCGAAATCGTTGCCCCCGAAGGCACCACCGTGGATGCCACCGCCAAACTGGCCGTGATCTCTGCCGGTGCAGGCGCAGCTGTTTCTGCCGCCCCGGCCGCCGCTGCAGCCCCCGCCGCAGCCCCGGCAACCGGCGCCAAGGACATCAAGGATGGTCCTGCCGCTGAAAAAGCCATGGCCGAGGCAGGCCTCAGCCGTGACGCGGTGACCGGCACCGGCCGCGATGGTCGCGCCACCAAAACCGACGTGGCCCGCGCCGCTGCCGCCGCCGCTGCAGCCCCGGCACCCGCCGCCGCACCGGCCCCCACCGCGGTTCCGCGTGGTCCGGTCAGCGCCGATGATGCCTCGCGCGAAGAGCGTGTGAAGATGACCAAGATGCGTCAGACCATCGCCCGTCGTCTGAAGGACAGCCAGAACACCGCCGCGATGCTGACCACCTACAATGAGGTCGACATGACCGAGGTGATGGCGCTGCGCAAAGAGTATAAAGACCTGTTCGAGAAGAAACACGGCGTCCGTCTGGGCTTCATGTCCTTCTTCACCAAGGCCTGTGTGCACGCGCTGAAAGAAGTGCCTGAGGTGAACGCCGAAATCGACGGCACCGACATCGTCTACAAAAACTACGTCCACATGGGCGTGGCTGCGGGCACCCCGCAAGGCCTGGTGGTTCCGGTGATCCGTGACGCGGATGCCATGTCCTTTGCCGACATCGAGAAAGCCATCGCCGAAAAGGGCCGCCGCGCCCGTGACGGCAAACTGTCGATGGCGGAAATGCAGGGCGGCACTTTCACCATCTCCAACGGTGGTGTCTATGGTTCGCTGATGTCCTCGCCGATCCTGAACCCACCGCAGTCCGGTATCCTCGGCATGCACAAGATCCAGGACCGCCCGATGGCGATCAACGGTCAGGTTGTGATCCGTCCGATGATGTATCTGGCGCTCAGCTATGACCACCGTATCGTTGACGGCAAAGGCGCCGTGACCTTCCTGGTGCGCGTCAAAGAAGCGCTGGAAGATCCCCGCCGCCTGCTGATGGATCTGTAACAGGTCAAGCAACGTAAGTATTGAAACTTAAGGCACGCCAAATGCACGTTGATCGCCAAGATATCCAAAACGCGCGTTTTTACTTCATTTGGCGTGCCTGCCCCACACTCATAGGTTTGTGGTTGACCGCGCAGTTGTTTCTGCCGAACACATCTCACTCACTTGGGGCCAGTCTTGCTCTACATTACAGCTTTCTTTTATGTTTCTTGACATTGATGTTCCTTAACAAGGGCGCCCTCGCTTTGTTGGCGGGCCTCCAGCCAAGACTGCCGATACAGGCGATGAAGTACTTTGGTTTGGCCTTTGGAATCTTTTATGCCTTGACCGGGCGGGAGTATCTGAACTTCGAAAAGCTCCGGCCCTTTTTGTTTCTGACCTCCAGTTTGTATTTCAGCGTTCATGCGGTCGGGATCATCACCGCCCTTTTGAAACCCGCAGAGGCAGCTTTGGTTGTGAAACTACTGAAACAGCAGCGTAACCGATAGACTGCCTCACATGTTTATCTCGCAGCTATTTCCGTGCCACAGCCCATTGCCCAACAGGCACGGCGAGCCTTGTTGGTCAAGCACTTGTAGTTCACCACCGTTTTTCAGGGAAAGCCCGGGAAAATGGCTGTAACATTGACCCTCGCCTCCTGCATGCGCAATGAGGGGATCTTTGTGCTGGAATGGATCGCCTATCATCAGACCCTTGGGTTTGATGAGGTGGTGATCGTGACCAATGATTGCACCGATCACTCCGACCAGTTGCTGGACCTGCTGGCCCAGCACGGCGAGGTGAGCCATATCCGCCAGACGCTGACCGCCGGGGACAACCCGCAGGATAAGGGCATGGATCATGCCCTGGCCCATCTGCGTCAGAACAACACCACCTGGTGCCTGCATATCGACAGTGATGAGTTCCTGTTGATTGAGGCCGGGGATGGCAAGCTGCCGGCACTGCTGCAGAACGTGCAGGATGCCGATTGCGTGCCGATCATCTGGCGCACCTTTGGCGACAGCGGGCGGGCCCATTGGGCCCCCGGGGACACTGTGGTGCAGGCCTTCACCCGCGCGGAACCTGCGCCGGAGCCAGGGCAGAGCAAATCCAAATGCCTGTTCCGTGTCGCCAGTTTCAAGGCCGCCACCGATCACAACCCGCGCCAGCCCACCGTGGCGGATCCCAAAGTGGTCAACGCCGACGGCACGCCGCTGTCAAACGCATCGCTGAGCCAACGCAAATCCTCGCGCTTCCGCCCCCATGATCTGGCCTGCGCCGCCAAAACCGCGCGGATCAATCACTATGCCGTCAAATCGCAGGATCTGTTCCTGATGAAAAACGACCGCGGCGATGGTCAGGGCAAAACGGGCGAGCGCAAGTACCACCTCGGCTCGGCCTGGCATCGCAAAGCCAATCGCAACGATGTCGAAGACCGCGCCATCCTGCGCCATCTGCCCGCGCTTGAGGCCAATCTGGCCCGTCTGCGCGCCCTGCCCGGCGTTGCTGAGGCGGAACAGAAATGCCGGGACTGGTTCGAAACCCGCCGCAACGCTATCCTCACCGAAAGCCAGCGCAGACTATGGTCAACGGAGCATGCAAAATGACTTCTTCGTTTGCCAAAATAATTCCCCGGGGAACGGTCCGTTTGGGCCGCAGGGCGCATTGCCTGAACCCCATCCGAAACATATGTGACACCAATAAAGAGACCTGACGGAGACACCTCATGGCACAATATGACGTCATCGTAATCGGCGCCGGCCCCGGCGGCTATGTCGCAGCGATCCGCGCTGCCCAGCTGGGCCTGAAAACCGCCTGTGTAGAAGGCCGCGAGACGCTTGGCGGCACCTGCCTCAACGTGGGCTGCATCCCCTCCAAGGCGCTGCTGCACGCCAGCCACCAGCTGCACGAGGCAGAGCATAACTTTGCCAAAATGGGCCTGAAGGGCAAATCTCCGTCGGTCGATTGGGACCAGATGAAAGCCTACAAGGGCGAAGTTGTCGAAGGCAACACCAAGGGCATCGAGTTCCTGTTCAAGAAGAACAAGGTCGACTGGCTGAAAGGCTGGGGATCGATACCTGAGGCCGGCAAGGTCAAGGTGGGTGATGAGGTCCATGAGGCCAAGAACATCATCGTCGCCTCGGGCTCTGAACCCTCCTCGATCCCCGGTGTTGAGATTGATGAGAACCTGGTTGTGTCCTCGACCGGTGCGCTGGACCTGCCGAAGATCCCCAAGAAGATGGTTGTCATCGGTGCCGGTGTGATCGGTCTGGAACTGGGCTCGGTCTATCAGCGTCTGGGCACAGAGGTGACCGTTGTTGAGTATCTCGACAAGATCACCCCCGGCATGGATGGCGACATCCAGAAAAACTTCCAGCGGATGCTGAAAAAGCAGGGTCTGAAGTTTGTGATGAGCGCTGCGGTTCAGAAGGTGGAAACCACCAAGACCAAAGCCAAAGTCACCTATAAGCTGCTGAAGAAAGACACCGAAGAGACGCTGGACGCCGATGTGGTTCTGGTGGCAACCGGCCGCAAACCCTTCACCGATGGTCTGGGTCTGGAAGCACTGGGTGTGGAACTGTCCCCGCGCGGTCAGATCAAGACCAATGCGCATTGGGAAACCAACGTCAAAGGCATCTATGCGATCGGCGACGCCATCGATGGCCCGATGCTGGCCCACAAAGCCGAAGACGAAGGCATGGCAGCCGCCGAATGCATCGCCGGCAAACATGGTCACGTGAACTACGACGTGATCCCCGGTGTGATCTACACCACGCCCGAAGTTGCCAGCGTTGGCAAAACCGAGGAGCAGCTGAAAGAAGAAGGCCGCGCCTATAAGGTTGGCAAGTTCCCCTTCATGGGCAACGCCCGCGCCAAAGCGGTGCATCAGGGCGAAGGCTTTGTGAAACTGCTGGCCGATGCGGAAACTGACCGGATCCTCGGCTGCCACATCATCGGCCCGGCCGCAGGTGACCTGATCCATGAGATCTGCGTCGGCATGGAATTCGGCGCCTCCGCCGAAGACATCGCCCTGACCTGCCACGCCCACCCGACCTTCTCGGAAGCGGTGCGCGAAGCCGCCCTCGCCTGCGGCGACGGCGCCATCCACGCCTGATTCAACGGCTCAGAGAAATCTTGAAAGGCCACCCTTCGGGGTGGCCTTTTTGCTTCAGACTCTGTTTGTCGCTCATGCGCCGCGCGTGCTAACGTCTGGCGATTGGGACAGCAAAGGCATTGGTCATGACATCGGAAATCGCACGCAAACGCGTATTGGTCGCCGGGGGCGCCGGGTTTGTCGGCTCCCATCTGGTGGACGCGCTGATCGCCCTTGGGGCAACCCCGGTCATTCTGGACAATTTCCACACGGGTGATGCCGCCTTTCTGAGCCATCTGGATCAGCCCGAAATCATCGAACATGACATCACCCGGCCCTTGCCTGCCAGCATTGGACCCGTGGATCTGGTCTATAACCTCGCCTGCCCTGCAGCGCCGAAACACTATCAGGCCGATCCCCTGCGCACCTGGCGCACCTCAGTCTATGGCACGGACAATCTGGCTGAATTTGCCCGTGTCCATGGCGCGCGGATGGTGCAGGCCTCCACCAGTGAGGTCTATGGGGACCCGCTGGTGTCGCCACAAAGTGAAAGCTACACCGGCAATGTCTCGATGCATGGCATCCGCGCCTGTTACGATGAGGGCAAGCGCGCCGCTGAAACGCTGCTGATGGATATGATCCGCAGCTATGACATGGACATCCGCATTGCCCGGATCTTCAACACCTATGGGCCGCGCATGGCGCTGAACGATGGCCGGGTGGTGCCCAACTTCGTGCGTCAGGCACTGGAGGGCAAACCGCTGACCGTCTATGGCCACGGCCAGCAGACCCGCTGTTTCTGCTATGTGGCGGACACGGTGGATGGGTTGCTGCGGCTGGGCGCTAACGACGGGCTGCAGGGGCTTGTGGTCAATATCGGCAGTGATGTGGAACAAACCGTCTACAGCCTGGCCGAGGCTGTGGCCGCGCTGGTGGGCGTGCCCTTGCAGACGCAGGACTGCGATATGCCACAGGATGATCCGCAGGTGCGCCGCCCTGATTTGTCCCGCGCGCGGGACCGTTTGGGCTGGTCGCCCAGCACCCCGCTGGACAGTGGGTTGCAGCAAGTGATCCGCTATTTCCAAGACGACCACCGGGTGAAACGGGCGCTGTCCGTCTAAACCCTGATCTGCCAGAAGGTATCATGGGGGCACCATCAGTTGCCTGTGTCCGGGGGCGAAACCCGCCCCCGGCTTTTTTGTTGCTCATCGCATCAGGCGTTTTGGAACCAACAGCAGCAGCCGGTCCAGGATCAGGGCCAGGATCAGGCTGGCGCCCATCAGTGGCAGCAGCACTGACAGCACCACAACAAGCGCAATCATCCCCCAGCCCAGCGAGGCCTCAGGCGCCGCAGGTACCCCAAGCCGCCCGGCAGGGCGCCGTTTCCACCACGCCACAAAACCACTGAGCGACAGCACAAAGGCCAGCACTGCCGCCAGCGTGTTCTGTGCCAGGTTCAGCCAGCCATACATCTGCCCCTGATGGAAGGAGATGCCCCAGCTGACCGCCCGCGCCACCACGGGGTTGTCACCGAACTCATGCCGTTTCAGCACCGCGCCGCTGTATTGATCGATGATTAGCTCCGTCTGCTCAGCCCGGTCGCGGCTGGCGGAGCGCAGCCAAAACGCCGCGCTTTCGTTTTTCGGCGGCCGCATCTCGTAAGGGGCCACCAGCCCTTCCGCCTCTGCAATGGCAAAGACCTCGGCATAGGCCAGGGTCTCCCCCTCACTGGTCGTGGAACCGGGCACTTTGCGGGAAAACCGCAAGCTGCCGCTGCTTTGTCCGGTCTGTTTCTGCACATAGCTGAGGCCACCGCCCCAGACATCGGTCCAGGGCAGACCGGTCACCAGGATCGGCACCACCAGAACGGTGGCCAGCATGCCGGTGAACAAATGGGTCTCGCGCCACCAGCTACGGCCCCGGGTTTTCGGGGTGCCACGCGGGGGCTGAACCGCCTTGGCCAGGGAGCGCTTGCCACGTGGCCACCACAGATAGGCGCCGGTGACAAACATCACGATGGCCCAATGGGCAGAGAGTTCGACAAACTTGGTGCCGAACTTGCCCAATAGCAGCTCACCGTGGAACTTTTTCAGCATCCGCATCGGGGTCTCATCCCGGGCCACATGCCCCAGGAGCGCCCCGGTATAGGGATCGATCCAGGCATAGCTGCGGATGTTGTCGCTGGTGTTGAACTCCACAAAGGTGGAGCGGCTGGGATCATCAAACTGGGTGATGCCGCGTAGCCGTTTCACCCCGGGGCCCTCCTGCAATGCGGACAGCTGATCCTCAATAGGCAGGGGGGCGTCGCCCACATCCACATACATCTGATCTGCATAAAGCCAGCCTTCGATCTGCGGCTTGTAGAGGTAAATGCCACCGGTGATGGCCAGCATGGCCATGAAGGGCAGAACATAAAGAGAAGCGAGGAAGTGCCACTTCCACACAAGACGATAAAGCGCACCGCCCGAGACAGACTCGGGGGGCGCCGACGACAGGGTTGCGTCGGTCATGAGAATAATTTCCTACGTTTGGTTAGATTTGGATTTTGGGGAACTCAAATCAGCGCAGGCGGCCCGCGGGGCGGGTCCTGCTGACGTAGGTAATCGCAGGTCTGATAGGGATTGGGGGTTGCCACAAAGGGGCAGCGGTAGCTGCGCGCCAGGGCGACCCAGGGGGCCTCGGGCTGCGGCTGGTCCTGGATCAGATCGGCCAGCACACAGTGATCCACCGCCGGCTCAACCTCTTCGACGGGTTCGCCATCCGCGTTGAGCGTCAGCGTCACCATTTCGCTGCCGGTACAGATGGTCACCACCATAACGCCCGGCACCAGCGAGGCGACCACCGCCGACATCTTCGGCAGCAGCAGGCCCACCACAGTGGCCAGCACCAGAAGCGTATGAAATCCCACCCGGATCATGCCCGGCAAAGAGCATGAGGCGATGGTCAAAGGCAAGCCTCTTTCCACCACCTGCGGCACGGCGTCCGATGTGTTCCCTGTGACGCCCCGCCCGCAGGGCAAATCTGCGCGAGGGCTCGGGTGGGTCCGGGTGGGACGCCCGAGCGCAGATTTACATGCGGCTTAAAGCGCACTTACCACATCGACTGGGCGGCGCGGTCGGGCCATTCGCGGTCATAGGCGTCGCCGTCTATGTCGCCATCGGTCATCGCACTCAGAATCTCACCGATGGAGGGGAGATCACCGCTTTCGTCCTCACCCGACCACAGTTTAGACCGCATGATCGCGCGGGCGCACTGCACATAGATCTCGTCAATACGGATCACCGTAACGCTGCGCGGCTGCTTGCCCTGTTTTTCAAACCGGGCGCACAGCCCTTCGTCAAAGGTCACCCGCGCCTGGCCGTTGACCCGCACCGCATTGGTCGATCCCGGCACCATGAACATCAGGGCAATCCGGGAGTCGCGCACGATGTTGCGCAGCGTGTCGATCCGGTTGTTGCCGCGCCAGTCGGGCAGCGCCAGCGTGCGCTCATCTAATTCTTCGACCACCGGCCCCTCATCGCCGCGCGGACTGCCATCGGCACCCTCCGGCCCCACCGTGGAAACCACGCAGAAACGTGAGGCTTCGATCCAGCGGCGGTATTCCGGTGTCAGCCGTTTCGCGACTTTCGCGATTGAGGCGCCGCGCGCCTCACCATAAACGGCTTCCAGCTCAGCAACATCCTCAACCCATTTCATCGCATCTCACTCCTCAGCGAAGGTAAACCCAGCGTCGCGCATCAACGCATTGGACCGGCTTTCCACATCCTGTTCCAACCGGGCCATAAAATCATCCCGCGGCAAGCCCGCAGGGATACGCGGCAGGAACTCCACCACCGCAACACCTGCTTTGCGCACCACGCCACGTTTGGGCCACAGGACCCCGGCATTGGTGGCCACCGGGACCACATCCTGTCCGGTTTCCTCAGACAGCACATGGGTGCCGACCTTATAGGGCTTCTTGACCCCGGGCGCGACGCGGGTGCCCTGCGAATAGATCACCAGCTGGCCGGGATGCTGCGCCCCGCTGGCCACATCGGCCACCATCTTCTTGATGGCTTTGCCGCGTTTGCCCCGGTTCACCGGCACGCAGCCGATGCGGTAGCCGTATTGGCCAATGATCGGCATGAACAGGATTTCGCGTTTCATGATGAACTTGCCCGCGGGGATCGCGTTGAAAATCATCAGAATGTCGAGGAAGGACATGTGTTTGGCCGCGACGATCACCTCATCGGTCGGCACTTCACCGCGCACCTCGGTCTTCAGCCCCAGCATCCAGCTGGCGGTCCACAGAACCCAGCGGCAATAGGATTTGCAGGCAGCAAAGGCGCCTTTGCGGCTGAACAGCGCCCAGGGGAAGAAGACCACCCCCAGAACCGCCATGGCCACATACATCTGAATATTGAACACAAGACTGCGCAGCCAGCGCCAGGCATAGGCCATCACGGCAACTCCTTCAGTTTACGTTTTGCAGCCGCGCGTGTTGCGGCAAAGGCCACCAGCCCCCCCAGGAGCGGGATGCCCAGCGGCCAGAGCCAATGCAGCCCCTGAAAGCCAAGCCCGGTCAGGAAGCCCCCCGCAGCCTGCGCTTCGGGCAACAGCCAGACGGCCAGCGCGCCCAGCCCCGCGCCGATGCCCGCACCGGTAAAGCCGCGATAGGTGAAGCGGCGCACAAAGGCCCCGGCGATGTAACTGTCGCGCGCGCCCACAAGGCGCAGCACCGTGATCACCTGGGTGTTGGCCGAAAGCGCGGCATGGGCCGCCAGGGTGATCATCGCGGCCATCGCACCGCCAATCAGCACAAAGGCCGCCCAGCCCAGTATGCGGATCCGCGTTGCCGCCTCGACCAGTGGTTTGCGCCAGCGGGTGTGGTCATCCAGCACCGCGCCGGGCACCTCAGCCGCCAGCCGCAGCCGCAAACCAGTGCTGTCATAGCCCTGATCGGTCTCATTGATTTCAATCAGCTGCGGGATTGGCAGCTCTTCGATCGGCAGATCAGGGCCAAAGAAGGGCTCCAGCAGCGCCTTTTGTTCCTCTTCGCTGAGCGCGCGGGCGCTTTCGACACCGGGGGTGGTTTCCAGCACCCGCAGCGCCGCCGTGATCTGGGCCTGCATCTGCTCCTCAGGGGCTGAGATCCGCAAGGTGGAGGATCGCGCCAGCTCGTTCGACCAGCGATCCGCCAACCGGCCCGAGGCCAGTGTCAGCGCCAGCGCAAAAACCGCAAGGAACCCCATCGCAATGGCGCTGAAGGTGGTCAACGTTGCGGTGAACCCGGTGGGGGGCACCACACGGTCGGCCTGTGCATCGGGCACAAAGAGGGTGGTGAAACCTTTCAAAACGCTCATAGATCCGCCCCCGCCAGTTGTACCCGACGATTGGCGATCCGCAGCACCCGGGCCTGCACCTGCCCTTTGGCAGCGCGGATCAGGTTCATATCGTGGGTCGCGACCATGATGGTCTTGCCCATCCGGTTCAGCTCAACCAGCAGCCGCAGCAGGCGCTGTGACATTTCCCAATCGATGTTGCCGGTAGGTTCATCGGCCAGGATCACATCCGGTGACATGATCACCGCACGGGCCAGCGCGGCGCGTTGACGTTCGCCGCCCGACAGTTCCGGTGGCAATGCCTCAGCGCGGGATTTCAGACCGACCCAGGCCATCAATTCCTTGAGGTTGGCCAGTTCATCAATGTTGTCGCGGCCCGATACGTTAAGCGGCAGCGCAATGTTTTCGGCGATCGGCAGGTGATCCAGGAACTGACAGTCCTGATGCACCACCCCGATACGGCGGCGGTTCAGCGCCACCTCATCGCGGTCCATCTGGCGTACATCGCGGTCAAACAGGCGCACGTGACCCGCCGTCGGCAATAGCGCCCCATAGCAGAGCTTCATGAAGGTGGTTTTCCCCGCACCCGACGGTCCAGTCAGGAAATGGAAGGACCCCGGCGACAGCTTGAGTGAGATCTCACTGAGAAGCTCACCACCCCCATAGCTATAGGCCACATTTTCTAGCTCAATCACCGGCTGCCCCCATTTTTGCCTGCCTTTTCTGCACGAGCCTCGGCACAGATGCAATGCGCCAAAAACCGGGACGGCGGCTGTGTGCCAGACCGCAGAACAGGGTCAAAACGCTTTACGCTTTTCCAAATGCCTTTTCCGCCATATAGTTGCGCCATTCAGGTGTGTGTTAACGAAGGTTAACAAAAGCTGGGACAGACCAGCTGAGCAGGTGTGAGAGGCAAGCCAATGCGTTTGATCTGCCCGAATTGCGGGGCGCAGTACGAAGTGCCGGATGACGTGATCCCGGACGCCGGGCGCGATGTGCAATGCTCAAATTGCGGCAACACCTGGTATCAGCACCATCCCGACAATGATCCGGAGCTGCGCGAAGAGCTGATCGCCAGCGGACTTGAGCCGGAAACCACCGCTGGTGAGATGCCAGAGACCGATGTGGAGGCCCCGCCAGAGCCAGAGGCCCCGCCGGAACCAGACCCCGCGCCCGCAGAGACCACCGCGCAATCGCCGCAACGCCGGTCCCTTGATCCGTCGATTGCCGAGGTGCTGCGCGAAGAGGCTGAGCGTGAGGCCCGCGCCCGCGCCGCAGAAGGCGGCATCGAAACGCAGCCTGATCTGGGCCTTGGTGAGCCAGAGGATGAAGCCGATCGCCGCGCGCGTCAGGTGCGCGAGCGCATGGCCCGGATGAAGGGCCTGCCGGACGAACCAGACCCCGTGCCCGAGGTGGCCGAGGATGACACGCCGGTCTCCCGTCGTGATCTGCTGCCCGATATTGACGAAATCAACTCCTCCCTCCGTGCGGCCTCGGACCGGCGGCCTGCTGAAGCGGCTGATCACGAACTGCCCGGTGAGATGGAGCGCCCGGAAACCACTGTCGCCAGCGGCAAAAGCGGTTTCCGCCGTGGCTTTGCTTTGGCCCTGCTGCTGACCGCACTGCTTTGGGCCGCCTACAGCTTTGCCCCGCGCATCAGCGCGCAGGTGCCCGCGCTAGAACCGACGATGACGCGTTATGTCGCCATCGTGGATCAGGGCCGCGCCCTATTGGACGAACAGGTGCGCAAGCTGCTGATCCAGGTCGACGCGATGAGCGCCGAACAGGGCGATAGCTGATCGCGGGTCGCTGATCCTTAGCTGAGTTTTTTGTAGAGGCTGCTCAATCGGGCGGCCTCTTTTTCTGTGCCGAAGGGTGTGTTGACCACGATCATGCCCGACCCGATCATCCGGTGGCCTTGCCGGGCCGGCCCAAATGACACCTCATGGCGCAGCACCTTGGGCAAATCCAATGCCTCCAGCGCCTTTAGCATCGGCTTGTGCGCCCCGGTGGTCAGCACTGGATACCAGATCGCGATCACCCCCACGTTCCACTTGCGATGCAGCTTGGCGACGAAGCCGGGAATGGCGTCATATTCCGATTTCACCTCATAGGCCGGATCAATCAACAACAGTCCCCGGCGCGGTTCAGGCGGGGTCCGTTCCATCACCATCTGATAGCCGTCTTGCTTGACCACATTGGCCTGCCGGCGGGGGAACAGATCATCCAATGCTGCGTGTTCCTGCGGGTGCAACTCGGCCAGTGACATACGGTCCTGATCGCGCAACAGCTGCCGCGCCAACAGGGGCGATCCGGGATAGCTGCGCGGCCCGTGCTGGTCCCGCACCGCCTGCAGCGCCTGCATGTAGGGATGTGCCGCATCAAACCAGCCCAAGCCCGCCACGGCATCGATGCCCGCCGCAGCCTCCCCGGTTTTGACGGCCTCCGCCGCATCCAGCCCATAAAGGCCCCGGCCCGAGTGGGTTTCGAAGTAGTTGAGCGGTTTGTCCTTCACCGTCAGATAGGCCAGCATCTGGCACAAAAGCGCGTGTTTCTGCACATCCGCCAGGTTTCCGGCGTGGTAGATATGTTGATATGACAGCATGTTGCGCTTCCTTTCACTCCGCAGGCCGGCCCGCTGATGCGGCCTGCCCCTTACCCCCATCCTTGCCCCAGTGCCACGAAATTGACCAGCCTTGGCAAAAAGGCGCTGATCGGGTCCGGATGCACCCTTTCCCAAAGCGGCACAGGCCCGTATAAGCGTTTCTGCCTCCGACGGGGATCGGCGGCATTTGAAGGACTATCACCACCGCGGGGCACCATCCATATGGGAATCATCGACAATCTGCCGGGCCTGTTTTCGTCTGACATGGCGATCGACCTGGGCACGGCAAACACGCTGGTCTACGTCAAAGGCAAGGGCGTTATTCTAAGCGAACCGTCGGTGGTGGCCTATCACGTCAAAGACGGCGTGAAAAAGGTGCTGGCCGTGGGCGAAGACGCCAAGCTGATGCTGGGGCGGACCCCCGGCTCGATCGAGGCGATCCGCCCGATGCGCGATGGTGTGATTGCCGATTTCGACGTTGCCGAAGAGATGATCAAACACTTCATTCGCAAGGTGCACAAACGCTCGACCTTCTCCAAGCCGAAGATCATCGTCTGCGTGCCCCACGGCGCAACCCCCGTTGAAAAACGGGCGATCCGTCAATCCGTTCTCTCGGCAGGTGCGCGTCGCGCAGGTCTGATTGCAGAACCGATTGCAGCGGCCATCGGCGCCGGCATGCCCATCACCGACCCCACCGGCAACATGGTTGTCGACATCGGTGGTGGTACGACCGAGGTGGCGGTTCTGTCGCTGGGTGACATCGTTTACGCCCGCTCAGTCCGTGTTGGCGGGGACCGTATGGATGAGGCGATCATCAACTACCTGCGCCGCAACCAGAACCTTCTGGTCGGCGAAAGCACCGCTGAGCGCATCAAAACCACCATCGGCACCGCGCGGATGCCCGATGATGGCCGTGGTGCCTCGATGCAGATCCGGGGCCGCGACCTGTTGAACGGTGTCCCGAAAGAGACCGAAATCAGCCAGGCACAGGTTGCCGAAGCGCTGGCCGAACCGGTGCAGCAGATCTGCGAAGCGGTGATGACCGCGCTGGAAGCCACCCCACCGGATCTGGCAGCTGATATTGTCGACCGTGGCGTGATGTTGACCGGTGGCGGCGCGCTGTTGGGTGATCTGGATCTGGCGCTGCGCGAACAGACTGGGCTGTCAGTTTCCATTGCGGATGAAAGCCTGAACTGTGTGGCCATGGGCACCGGCAAAGCGCTGGAATACGAAAAGCAGCTGCGCCACGCGATTGACTACGACAGCTAACCTCCCCACCTTTTCCTGAAAAGGGGGTACCTTGGCCAAGGACCGTTCACAGAGCGAAGACTATCTGGGACCGCTGAAGCGTTTGCTGACAGGGGTCCTGATCCTGTGTCTGATCGGCCTGTTCATCCTCTGGCGTATCGACAGCCCACGCGTGGAACGGTTCCGCGCGCAGGTTGTTGATAAGGTGGTGCCGTCCTTTGACTGGGCGATGGCGCCGGTCACCGGCATGGTCAATCTGGTGCGTGACTTTCAAAGTTATCAGCGCATTGTTGAGCAGAACCAGGAACTGCGCAGCGAGCTGCAGCAGATGAAAGCCTGGAAAGAGGCCGCGCAGCAGCTGGAGCAGGAAAACGCACGGCTGCTGGATTTGAACAACGTACGGCTGGACCCGCGACTGACCTATGTGACCGGTGTGGTGCTGGCCGACAGCGGTTCGCCCTTCCGCCAATCGGTGCTGCTGAACGTCGGCGCGCGCGACGGGATCCTGGATGGCTGGGCCACGATGGATGGCATTGGTCTGGTCGGTCGCATCTCTGGTGTGGGGCCGAACACTGCGCGGGTGATCCTGCTGACCGATACCTCCAGCCAGATCCCGATCACCATCCAGCCCTCAGGCCAACAGGCGATCCTCAGCGGTGACAACACCGCCGCACCCTTGATCACCTTCCTTGAAAACGGCGATCTGGTGCGCGCCGGTGACCGGGTGATCACCTCAGGTGATGGCGGTGTGTTTCCCGCCGGCGTTCTGGTGGGCCACCTGGCCGAAGATCCTTCGGGCCGGCTGCGGGTGCGCCTGTCGGCAGATTATGAGCGGCTGAAATTCCTGCGCGTGCTGCGCAATCAGGCGGCACCGCTGATCAGCGATCCCGGTGCCCTGATCACCCCCGGCGGTGCGCCGCTAGCGCGGGCGGACACCGAAGCGGAGGAAGGGGAGGTCAGCCAATGAGCGACAGCGCCCCGACCAAACCCTGGGTGATGCAATGCGCCTTTGCCGCGCTCACGCTGGCGGTGATCTTTTTCCAACTGCTGCCCCTTGAAACCACACCCCGGCGCTGGACCGGCCCGGATCTGGTCTTGCTGATCAGCTTTGCCTGGGCCCTGCGCCGCCCGGATTACGTGCCCGCCTATCTGGTTGGGCTAATCGCCCTGATGGCGGATCTGATGCTTCAACGCCCCCCTGGACTGATGGCTGCCCTGGTGGTGATCGCCGTGCAAACCTTGAAAAAACGATCCCGCCTGCTGCGCGATCAGGGGTTTGCGGTGGAATGGCTGACCGTGGCCTCAACCCTGCTGGCGGTGATGCTGGCCTTCCGTCTGGTGCTGACGCTGACCGCCGTGCCACAGGCCCCGATGGGGCTGACCCTGATCCAGCTGGTCATGTCCGTAATCTGTTACCCCGCCGTGGCCGCGCTAGCGCATTTTGCTTTTGGGGTGCGCCGCGTGGCCCCTGGCGAAGTGGATGCATGGGGGCATAAGCTATGAAGCGCAACAATCGCGATAGCGCCGACAGCGCCCGCCGCATCACCCGCCGCGCCCTGCTGCTGGGCGGTGCCCAGCTGGCCTTTGGTGGCGTGCTGGCCATGCGGATGCGCTACATGCAGGTGGATCAGGCAGATGAGTTCCGCCTGCTGGCGGAGGAAAACCGCGTCAAGGTGCGCCTCCTGCCGCCTGCCCGCGGTGAGATGTTTGACCGCAACGGTGCGGTGATCGCCAAAAACGAACCCAGCTACCGCATTGTTCTAGTGCCCGAGGACGCAGGCGACGTCGAACAGGTGATTGCCCGTCTGGCCAATCTGATTGAGCTGGACCCCGATGAACTGGCCAAGGCGCGCAAGGAAATCTCGCAGAATGCGCCCTTCCGCCCGGTGACATTGGCCGATCGTGTCAGCTGGGAGGCGATCAGCCGCGTCGCCGTCAACGCCCCCGCCCTGCCCGGCATCACGCCCGAGGTTGGCCTGTCCCGGCAATACCCGCTGGGCCCGGACATGGCCCATGTCGCGGGCTATGTTGGCCCGGTCTCTGATTATGACCTGTCAAAAATCGATGCTCCGGACCAGTTGCTGCTGATCCCGCGCTTTCAGATCGGCAAAGTGGGGGTTGAGGCCAAGCTGGAGGATTCCCTGCGCGGTAAAGCCGGCAATAAACAGGTTGAGGTGAACTCCGCCGGGCGCGAAATGCGTGAGCTGAATCGCCGTGAGGGCCAGCCGGGCGCCAACCTGCAGCTGACCATCGATCACCGGCTGCAGAACTATGTGCAGGCGCGGCTGGGCCGCGAAAGTGCTGCCGCCGTGGTGATGGACTGCGAAAGCGGCGATATCCTTTGTGCGGCCTCCGCGCCAAGCTTTGACCCCAACCTGTTTGTGCGCGGCATTTCCGTCAAAGACTACCGCGACCTGACAGAAAACAAATACCGCCCGCTGGCCAATAAGGCGGTGCAGGGTCTCTACCCACCCGGCTCCACCTTCAAGATGGTCACCGTTCTGGCCGCGCTGGAGGCCGGGGAAGTCACCCCCGATGAAACCGTCTACTGCCCCGGCCATATGGAAATCTCCAACCGCCGTTTCCACTGCTGGAAACGTGCCGGACACGGGCAGGTGGATCTGCTAACCTCGCTACGCGAAAGCTGCGACGTTTATTATTACGATCTGGCGCTGCGGGTCGGTATCGAAAAGATCTCGGAAATGGCGCGCAAGCTGGGCCTTGGGGAACGTTATGACATCCCGATGTCCGCCATCGCCCGTGGCCGCGCCCCTACGAAGGACTGGAAGCTGGAAACCTACGGTCAGGATTGGGTGGTGGGCGATACTGTCAACGCCTCCATCGGGCAGGGCTACGTGCTGGCCTCCCCGATCCAGCTGGCGGTGATGACCGCGCGCATGGCAACAGGCCGCGCCCTGGCCCCGCGTCTGGTGAAATCGATCGACGGGGTGGAGCAGCCGATGCCCTCGGACGCGGAACTGGACGTGAACCCTGAACACCTACGGCTGGTCCGCCGCGCAATGTATTCGGTTTCCAACCACCGCAAGGGCACCGCCTATGGATCGCGGATCATTGAGGATGAGTTGCGCCTTGCCGGCAAGACCGGCACCAGCCAGGTCCGAAACATCACCGCCGAGGAACGCCGCCGTGGGGTGACCCGGAACGAGGATCTGCCTTGGGAACGCCGCGACCATGCGCTGTTTGTGAACTTCGCCCCCTATAAAGACCCCAAGTTTGCCGTGGCCGTGGTTGTTGAACATGGCGGCGGTGGCTCAACCGCGGCAGCGCCGATTGCACGCGACATCACGCTACAGGCCCTTTACGACGGCGAACCGCCACTGGAGGCCTACCCGAAAGCCGCACGTTCCAAGGTGAAGGCCCAGCAGGAACGGCTGCGCCGCGAACGGCGTGAGTTCCTCAAGCGGGAAAGTGACCGCGCATGAGTTATCTTGAGTATGCCGTCAAAACCGTGCCCTCGGGCCTGCGCAAGGTGCTTTACCTGAACTGGCCGCTGATCCTGTTGCTGACGGCGGTCTGTTCGGTCGGGTTCCTGATGCTCTACTCAGTTGCGGGCGGGTCCTTCCAACCCTGGGCAGAGGCGCAGATGAAACGGTTCGGCCTTGGCATGGCTGTGCTGTTCGTGGTGGCCATGGTGCCGATCTGGTTCTGGCGCAACGTGGCGGGCGTGGCCTATCTGGCCTCACTGGCGCTGCTGCTGTTTGTGGAGTTCTTTGGTTCTGTCGGGATGGGCGCGCAGCGCTGGATCGATCTGGGCTTCATGCGGTTGCAGCCCTCTGAGATGGCGAAGATCACCTTGGTGATGCTTTTGGCCGCCTATTACGATTGGCTGCCGATGAAAAAGGTTTCCCACCCGATCTGGGTGGCGGTGCCGCTGTTCCTGATCCTGCTGCCCACGGCGCTGGTGCTGAACCAGCCGGACCTTGGCACGTCGCTCCTGCTGGTCTTTGGTGGTGCGGCTGTGATGTTCTTTGCCGGGGTGCATTGGGGCTATTTCACTGCCGTTATCGGCATTGGCATTGGTCTGGTGACAGCCGTGTTTCAGACCCGTGGCACCCAGTGGCAACTGCTGAAAGATTACCAGTACCGCCGCATCGATACCTTTCTGGATCCCGCCAGTGATCCGTTGGGCGCCGGCTATCATATCACCCAGTCCAAGATTGCGCTTGGCTCAGGCGGTTGGACCGGCCGCGGTTTTATGCAGGGCACGCAGTCCCGGCTGAACTTCCTGCCGGAAAAACACACTGACTTCATCTTCACCACCCTGGCGGAGGAGTTTGGCTTCATCGGCGCAGTCTCCCTCCTGGTGCTCTATGTGCTGATCATCATCTTCTGCGTCGCCTCGGCCGTTGCCAACCGCGATCGCTTCTCGTCGCTGCTGATCCTGGGGATCGGGGTGACCTTCTTCCTGTTCTTTGCGGTGAACATGTCGATGGTGATGGGCATGGCGCCCGTTGTGGGCGTGCCGCTGCCGCTGGTCAGCTATGGTGGCTCGTCGATGCTGGTGCTGCTGGGCGCCTTTGGTCTGGTGCAAAGCGCCCATGTCCATCGCCCCCGCTAGGGGATTGCCTTAACCGCTGATCCCCAACACCTGCCGCAACACCTGCTGCACCGGGCGGCGGCTGTCGCGCTGCCAGGACAGCAGCCCAACCTGCCGGGTCGCCCCGCCCAAGGGAGTGAACTGCGCATCAGGGTGGCGGCGCTGCAATCCGGCCCATTCCGGCACAACGGCGCGGCCAACGCCATCCTCAACCAGTTGGGCAATGGTTTCCAAAGCATCCATTTCGCACAGCACCCGTGGGGCGCCAAACCGCTGCTGCAACAGCCGATGGCAGGCCGCCCCACCCCAGGCCGCCCGCGCATACAGCAGGAAGGGCAGGTCCACCTCGCCCCCGCGCGGCTGCAACAGGCCAAGACGTTGTTCAGCCATGACATCAAAGCGCATGGTTTTGGGCAGGACAAAAGGCGGGGCAACGATCAGCGCCGCCTCCAGCCGACCGGCTTCAAAGGCATCATACAACTCGGCTGAGGCACCCGGGCTCAGCGTCAGATCCACCTCAGGCGCGGCCTGTTTCAACCCCTGCACCAGATCCGCCGCATGATCCCCCAGCGCGGTCGAAATCAGCCCAAGGCGCAATGGCCCCACCAGCTGATCCTGCGCCAAAACCTGGCCCAGACCTGCCCGGATTGACACCAGCTTGCGCAGCTCCGGCAGCAGGGCCTCACACTCCGGCGTTGCCGCCATGCCGCGCCCGGACCGGATCAGCAGCGGCACCTGCAGCTCAGTTTCCAGCGCCTCCACGCGCTGCGCCACGGCGGCGGGGGTCACGCCAAGACGCCGCGCGGCGGCGGCAAGTGAGGTCTCATCCACGGCGGCAATCAGGGTTTCCACAAATCTCAAATCCATAGAAAACCTTATGTTTGAAGTCACAAAAACAAGCTAGCCTTTTTACAACCGCCTCCGCTATTCCTGTGCCCAAGCAACATTGCACCGACGAACAAAGGGACGCTTTGATGAGTATTTTCCACCTCGCCTATCACGTCGATGACCTCGACAAGGCCCGCGCGTTTTACGGCGACCTCCTGGGCTGCACCGAGGGCCGCAGCACTGAAACATGGGTCGATTTCAATTTCTTCGGCCATCAGATCAGCCTGCACCTGGGCCCTGTTATCGCCACCGCCAACACCGGCAAAGTGGGCGAGCATATGGTGCCGATGCCGCATCTGGGGGTGATCCTGCCAACCGATCAATGGCAGACCCTGGCCGAAAAACTGACCGCCGCCGGTGTCGCCTTCACCATCGCCCCCACCACCCGCTTTGCTGGTGAGCCCGGGGAGCAGAACACCATGTTCTTCCACGATCCCGCCGGCAACCCGATTGAGATCAAAGGATTTGCAGATATGGCCGGGGTGTTTGCCACATGATCAACGTCCTCTTCGCCGCCCTGCCCGAACGCTGGGACAGCTACGCCCCCGCCCTGCGCAAAGCCTTCGACGACGCCGGGCTGCAGGTTGACCTGCAACAGAATTTCGCCCCAGACTTGGTCGACTATATCGTCTATGCGCCAAACTCGACGCTGCAGGATTTCACCCCCTACACCCGCTGCAAGGCGGTGCTGAACCTCTGGGCGGGGGTCGAGGCAATCGTTGGCAATCAGACCCTGACCCAGCCGCTGGCGCGCATGGTGGATTTCGGCCTGACGCAGGGCATGGTGGAATGGGTCACCGGCCATGTGCTGCGCCATCATCTGGACATTGACTATAACCTCGAACGTCAGGCCGGCGTTTGGGACAAGCATCTGCCGCCGCTGTCGCGTGACCGGCCGGTGACCGTTTTGGGCATCGGTGAATTGGGCGGCGCCTGTGCGCAGGCCATTGCAGGGCTGGGCTTCCCCGTCACCGGCTGGAGCCGCACCCAGAAAGAGATCGATGGCATCACCTGCCTTTCGGGTGAGGCGGGTCTGAAACAGGCGCTGTCGACGGCACAGATTCTGGTATTGCTCCTGCCCCTGACGGCCGGCACAGAAAACGTGATCAATGCTGAGAGTTTGGCGCTGATGCCGAAGGGTGCCTATATCATCAACCCCGGCCGGGGACCGCTGATCGATGATGCCGCGCTCCTGGCGGCGCTGGACAGTGGCCAGATTGCACGGGCCACGTTGGATGTGTTCCGGGTTGAACCTCTTCCTGCCGAGGACCCCTATTGGTCCCACCCCAAGGTCACGGTCACCCCGCATATAGCGGCGGAAACCCGACCGGGAACCGCGGCAGAGATCATCGCCGACAACATTCAGCGGGCTGAGGCGGGGGAACCGCTGCGCTTCCTCGTGGATCGCGGCGCTGGCTACTAAACAAAAGAACGGGGGGCCCTGCCCCCCGCTTAAGAAACCGCAAAAGCGCTTTCACTGTTTCCTAAATACTCATGTCACTGCATCAGCGCAGGATCGGCGGCTTCTCGGGGTCAGAACCGGGGGCTGACAGCCCCACTTCCTGTGCCTCTTCGTGCTGCGGCAGGTCAAACCGCAGCCCCCATTGCGCCAGTTTCGCCGCCAGCGGATCACTGGCCCGCAGGAAGCTGACATCCAGCGCACCGGCCTCAATCCCCGAAAAGGTCAGCGCCTCAGACACCGCCTGCGCCAGCGCCCCTTCGGCGGCGGGCACCGCATCGATAAAGGCCAACAGGTGGTTGCGCGCGCCGCCCTCATAGGTGGCGCCTGCCAGATAGGCCGAATGGGCCAGCCCGGTGGCGGTAGCCAGTTTCGCATCCAACGCGGTCAGCAGCGCCTCAGGCAGCCCCATGGGGCGGCCAATCTCTTCGATCCGCGCCTCAGCCTCTTCAGGGGTTTGCCCCAGGGTCTGATCCAGCCAGACCACCGCCTCGGACGGGATCAAGATCGACGATGGCGCCACCTCAAGGTTCACCCCCAGACCAATCCCCTGCCCGGCCAGGATCGAGGCGATCATCCGCCCCGACAGCGCTGCATAGGGCGCTTCGCGGCCAACGAATTGCGCCAGCCGGTCTTCGCGGTCAAAGATCAGCACGAAGCGATCGTCGGAGACCTCAAACAGCTCGGGCGTCACATTGTCATCAACCGGTTCTTCTGCCAGCAGCAGAAACATCTCGCTATCGGCCAGACGCTCGTAAAACCGCAGCCGTGCAGTGTCATCGCTTTCATCCGCCAACATGGCAGCATGGGCGAGGTCCAGTGCGGTCTGATCAGTGGGGGCGTTTGTCATCTCGGGCTTCCTGACACTCGTTGCGCAATTCGGGCTTGCCCTGCGGTAGCCTGCGCGCCAGCTTAGGGCAAGAGCTGAGCAAGGACAGATATCCCGATGCCCCCGCAAAAGCCCGCAGCGTCACAGCCTGACCTGCCGCAGGAGATCGCCCGCTGTCGTCTCTGCGCGCCGCGCTTTGCTGCCACCCGAACCGCCCATAGCCCGCGCCCTGTGCCCTGGTTCCACCCCAAGGCGCGGATCCTGATCGCCGGACAGGCCCCGGGACTGCGGGTTCACGAAAGCGGCCGACCCTTTGATGACAGGTCGGGGGATCGCCTGCGCGATTGGCTGGGGATCGACCGGGCCACGTTTCATGATCAGGCGCTTTTGGCCTGTGTGCCAGCGGCCTTCTGCTTCCCAGGTTATGACGCCAAAGGATCCGACCTGCCGCCGCCAAAACTCTGTGCTGAAACCTGGCAGGACCGGGTCATGACCACCCTTTCAGCGGTGAAGCTGACAGTGCTGGTCGGCGGCTATGCCCACCGCGGCCATCTGGGGCTGAAAACCAGCGTCACGGAAAATGTCCGACACTGGCGTGACTATGCACCTGCAACGTTTTTGCTGCCGCATCCCTCCTGGCGCAACACCGGCTGGCTGCGCAAAAATCCCTGGTTTGAGCAGGAGTTGCTGCCTGAACTGCGCCGCAGCGTTGCCGCCTGTGTGACACCGCCGCCTTGATAGGCGGCCCGATTGCCGTCGTCTGCGTCAACCCACCGGCGGCAATTGGCCGATTTCCCTGGAGGTGGATTAAGTTCCAGTCAATTTTTGTCAGGTTTTCAAACGCACTAAACTTGCTGCACCCGGCCAAATAGCCTAATCCTTTCTCATCTCCGAGGGGAAATGCGCACATCAGGCAATCTGGGGCGAACAGGGCAGGAGGCACTATGTACCGCGTTTGGAATTTCATCACGAACTACTCACTATTGCTGATCCTTGGGGCGCTGACCGCCCTGGTTTGGGCAAATGTGAACCCGCACAGCTACCACGAATTTGTTGAGTTCAAGATCTGGGATCACGCCCCGATTGGCCATCTGCATGACGGCCACCGGACGTTGACCCTGCACTATCTGGTCAATGACATGTTGATGGCCTTCTTCTTTGCCATTGCGGCCAAAGAAGTTTGGGAAGCCATTGCTCTCAAGAACGGCTCGCTGCGCGGCAAGAAGGCAGCCACCCCGCTTTTTGCCACGGTGGGGGGTATGATTGGGCCAATTGCGGTCTACCTCGGGCTGGCGCTGCTCTTGGGCTCGGAAACCTATGATGCTGTCAAGAACGGCTGGGCGATCCCAACCGCAACAGACATCGCATTCTCATACCTTGTGGGCCGTATGGTCTTTGGCGCAGGTCACCCGGCCGTGCGCTTCCTGCTGTTGTTGGCCATTGCCGACGATGCGGCAGGTCTGATCGTTCTGGCCGTTTTCTACCCCTCGGCCGAGTTGATGCCGGAATGGCTGCTGCTGTCGGCCGGATCGGCCATAGCTGTTTATCTGCTGGCCAACTGGCTGCCACGTCGGATGGACCGCCACAACCAGCTGCGCCCCAACTCAACCTGGATGCGCAAGAAGCTGGGCTTCTGGCCCTATCTGATCGCGGGCTGCGCCAGCTGGTATGGCTTCATGATGGCAGGGATTCACCCGGCGCTTGGCCTGTTGCCGATCGTGCCAACCATCCCACATGCCGACCGCGCCTTCGGGATCTTCAGCGAGGCAGAGCAATATCTGACCGATCTGCTGAACCATATCGAACACGCGCTGAAACATCCGGTTGAGGTGGTGCTGTTCTTCTTCGGCCTGTTGAACGCAGGTGTCGAATTTTCGGCAATCGGTGCCCCGACCTGGCTGGTACTGGCCGGTCTGATCGTCGGCAAACCCATCGGTGTTCTGATCTTTGGCGTCATCGGCGCCCATGTGCTGCGGCTGGGTCTGCCCCAGGGGATGCGCACATCGGATCTGTTCATCATCGGCTGTGTGGCCGCCATCGGCTTTACCGTTTCGCTCTTTGTGGCTTCGGTCGCCTTCCCGCCGGGTGATGTTCAGGATGCTGCTAAAATGGGGGCGCTGTTCAGCTTTGGCGCAGCGGTGCTGTCCTGGCTGGCGGGCAAGCTGCTCAGGGTCGAAAAACAGACGCTGTAACAGCACGCTTTCTGTAAACAATCTTGTGAAACCGGCGCTATTAGGTGTCGGTTTTTCAACATTAGGCCTTAATTTTGCCCCCTTGCCCGTGTCATAATCTAATCAAAAGCCCAAATGGGCCGTTCTTAGGAACATCCCACCTCACCAAGGGCGAGCAGGAGAGCACAGGCCGCACATGCTTGAGTTTGACAATGTCAGCAAGTCCTTCTGGACCGGCACCCAACGCAAAGTGATCCTTGAGAAAGGATCATTCCGGGTAGACTTGGGCCAATCGCTGGGCATCCTGGCCCCCAATGGCACCGGGAAAACCACGCTGATCAACATGATGGCCGGTTTGGAAAAACCGGACGAAGGGGTGATCCGCCGCGGCTGCAAAGTCTCCTTCCCGCTGGGGTTCATGGGCGGCGTTGTCTCCAAACACACCGCCGTGGAAAACAGCCGCTACATCGCCCGGCTTTATGGCTTGGATCCCGACTATGTGGAATCCTTCTGCCGCTGGCTGTGCAACCTGGGCGAATACTTCAACCAGCCGCTTGGCACCTACAGTTCCGGGATGCGCGCGCGGTTTTCCTTTGCGCTGCTGCTGGCGCTGGATTTTGACATCTACCTGATCGACGAAGGCATGCCCTCCTCGACCGATGTCGATTTCAACAAAAAGGCCGGGGACCTGCTACGTGAGCGGCTGAACCGGACCACCGTGATTATCGTGTCGCACTCGCCCGCGACGCTACAACAATTTGCCCGTTCAGCGGCCGTTCTGATGAATGGCAAGCTGCATATGTTTGACACCTTGGAAGAAGCGAAACAGCTCTATGACTACGAAACCCAAGGCTAAAAAGTTCCGCATCCGCCGTGGTGGCTCCTCTGACGGGGCCACCGGTGCACCTGCGGCCAACGCCCCGGCCCCTCAACCTGAGGCGCCCGCCAATCAGGCTGCGCAAACGCCGCGGCCGACCCGCCCGCAACAGGGCGCGCGCGACTACGCCGAGCAGATGCGCAAACAGGCCGCCCAATCGCTGCAGCCGCAAGAAGGGGGCGAAGAGGAAATGCAAAGCCTCGCCGCTATTGCCGCCCGCCGCAAAGCGCAGGCGCAGGCTCAAACGCAGGCACAGCCCCAGCCTCAATCGCCGTCGCCGGCACGCCCAGCGGCCCGTGCTCAGCAGGCCCAGCCCCAGCAACCTGCTCAACAGGCCGCACAGCGCCCGCAACAGGCTCAGGCTCAATCTCAGGCCCAATCTCAGGCAGCACGTGAGGGCATGGTCGCCTCGCCGCAGGAAGTGACCGCCGATCAGGAAATTGACGCCATTCGCCGCGAAGGGCTGACCGGGCGCCAGCTGCGCATGGCCCGCCGGGTGGCGCAGAAACACGGGCTCGCCCCAACCTCGGATTTTGACGCCGTGCGCCTGTTGCGCGCCAGCGGCATTGAGCCGTTCAAACGCACCAACCCGCTGGAACTCGTGGTGCCCTCCGCCGCCAAAGACGGCGCTGAGGCCGCAACACAACTGCCCCAGACCGTTACGCCCGAGGCCAGCAAACTGCCCTCAACCGAAATGGCCCCGGCAGAACGACGTCTGCAGGAAATCAGCGAAATTCAACGCGATATCATGCGCCGCCGCCGTCGCAAGATGATCCTGCTGCTGACGCGCCTCAGCTTTTTCGTGTTCCTGCCGACCCTGCTGGTGACCTGGTACTTCACCTTCATCGCCTCCCCGCTTTACTCGACCAAGTCCGAGTTCCTGGTGCTACAGGCCGATTCCGCAGGCGGTGGCAGCATGCGCGGTCTGCTGGCCGGCACACAGTTTGCTACCAACCAGGATGCCATCGCGGTGCAGAAATTTCTGACCTCAAGGCCAGCGATGATCCGGCTGAACGAAGAGTTCGGCTTCAAGGAACACTTCAGCCAGGACAGCATTGACCCGATCAAACGTCTTGAACCTGATGCCACCAATGAGGCTGCCTATAAGCTGTTCAAACGCTACGTGAAAATCGGCTACGACCCGACCGAAGGTGTGGTCCATATGGAAGTGATCGCCGCTGATCCGGTGGTGGCCACAACCTTTGCCGAGGCACTGATTTCCTATGCTGAGGAAAAGGTCGATGAACTGTCGCTGCGCAAACGGGATGACCAGATGCGCGAAGCCCGCGCCAGCCTGGAACAGGCCAAACAGGAACGGACCGAAGCACAGCGCAAACTGGTAGAACTGCAAGAGGGCACTCTGCTGGATCCGCAGGGCGAAATGGCCGCGATCCGGGCGCTGATCAACAATGTTGAGATCCAGCTGCAGGACAAGGAACTGCAACTGCAGACCCAGCTGAACAACCAACGCCCCAACAAGCCCAAAGTGCAGGCGCTGGAGGTTGAGATCCGCATTCTGAAGGCCGAGCTGGACCGCCAGCAGGCCCGCCTGAATGAGGCGCAGAACGGCGACAGCTCACTGGCCGCCAAGGCAGCGCAGATCCAGATGGCGCAGGCTGATCTGGCCACCGCAGACCTGTTCCTGCAATCGGCAGTCCAGAACGAAAAGCAGACCGCCCAGGCCGCCGCACGGCAGGTGCGTTATCTGACAACGGCTGTGGCCCCGGTTGTGCCCGATGCGGCCTCTTACCCGCGGGTCTTTGAAAACTCGATCCTCGCCTTCCTAGTGCTGTCGGGCGTCTATCTGATGATTTCGCTCACCGCATCGATCCTGCGTGAGCAGGTTTCAACCTAAGCTCTTACCCCCTGTTCATTCAGAACGGGGGGCTAACCCTCTGGATAGGGGGTATCCCCGTCTGTTTTGTTGAATCGTAACGGTTTGCTGGGCATAACAGGTTCAGCATCGCCTTCCCCATCCTCCCGGGGTGGGCGCGCCGAAAAATGCCGGACCAACCCTTTCAAAGTGAGTAATTTCAGTGACCAAACCTCTTGCAGATGTGACACCAAACACTTGGGATTTCCTCAAACTGCCGATGATCAAACCCACCGGCTTTCGCGAATATGACGCCCGCTGGAAATTCCCGGATGAGATCAACCTGCCCGGCATGACCGCCCTGGGTCTGGGCATTGGCACCCAGATGCGCCTGCATGGGCTGGAGCCAGTGATCGCCGTCGGCAATGACTATCGCGACTATTCGTTGTCGATCAAAAACGCCCTAATCGTCGGTCTGATGCAGGCCGGCATCAAGGTGAAGGACATCGGCCCCTGCATCACGCCGATGGCCTATTTCAGCCAGTTCCATCTGGACGCACCCGCCGTGGCGATGGTCACCGCCTCGCACAATCCAAACGGTTGGACCGGTGTCAAAATGGGTTTCCAGCGCCCGCTGACCCATGGCCCCGATGAGATGGGTGAGCTGAAGGATATTGTGTTGAACGGCAAGGGCCAGCCCCATGAAGGCGGCATGTATGAATTCGTCGATGGCGTCTGGGACGCCTATATGGATGACCTCGTTGGGGATTTCAAAATGTCCCGCAAGCTGAAGGTTGTCTGCGCCTCGGGCAATGGCACCGCCGCAGCTTTCGGCCCCGCACTGTTTGAACGGTTGGGTGTGGAAATGGTCGATAGCCACAACCGGCTGGACTACACCTTCCCCAACTACAACCCGAACCCCGAAGCGATGGAAATGCTGCATGACATGTCAGACAGCGTAAAAGCCTCAGGCGCGGATTTTGCGCTTGGCTTTGACGGGGATGGCGACCGCTGCGGAGTTGTCGATGATGAGGGTGAGGAGATCTTTGCCGATAAGGTTGGCGTCATCATGGCCCGCGACCTGGCCAAGCTCTACCCCGGATCGACCTTTGTGGCGGATGTGAAATCCACCGGCCTCTTTGCTTCGGACCCTGAGCTGCAGAAATATGACATCAAGGCCGATTACTGGAAAACCGGCCACAGCCACATGAAACGCCGGGTGCATGCGATTGGCGCGCTGGCGGGTTTTGAAAAGTCGGGCCACTACTTCCTGTCGGGTGACATTGGCCGCGGCTATGACGACGGCATGCGCGTCGCGGTGGAGATCTGCAAACTGATGGACCGCAACCCCGACATGAAAATGTCAGACCTGCGCGAGGCGCTGCCAAAAACCTGGTCCACCCCCACCATGTCGCCCTATTGCGCCGATACCGAGAAATACGGCGTGCTGGACCGGTTGGTGGAAAAACTGGTGGCCAAGGCAGAGGCTGGCGAAACCCTGGCCGGCAAGGCGATCAAAGAGGTAGTGACCGTCAACGGTGCCCGGGTGATCCTGGAAAACGGCTCCTGGGGGTTGGTGCGCGCCTCATCCAACACGCCGAACTTGGTGGTGGTCTGCGAAAGCAGCGAAAGCGAAGCAGAAATGCGCGCCATCTTTGCCGAGATCGACGCGGTGATCAAAACCGAGCCGCTGGTCGGGGAATACGACCAAACGATCTAAGGGTCTCGCGATGCGATCTCTTTGGTTCTCTTTGGGGTTACTCAGCCTCATTGCCGCCTTTGCATTGCCCCTGCTGACATCTGATGCGGGGGCAGTCCATCAGGCTTTTCTGGTCGGATTAGCCATTTGCTGCGCTCTTTTGTGGATCCTTTCCCGGCCACGGCGCCCCAAGCCCGGGAAGCGTCAGGCGATCCTGATTGACGGATCAAACGTCTTGCACTGGCGCGGCGGCGTTGCTGATATCGCAACTGTGGCGGATCTGGTACGCAGCCTGGAGGACACCGGATATCGCCCGGGCGTCGTGTTTGATGCAAACATCGGCTACAAAATCGCTGACCGGTTTCTGAACGACCGCCAGCTTGCCAAGGTTTTGGCCCTGCCCGTGAAACAGATCCTTGTTGCACCCAAAGGCACCCCGGCCGATGCCTATCTGCTGCAAGCAGCGCGCGACATGGACGCCCCGATCATCACCAATGATCGCTTTCGTGACTGGGCCGACGACTTCCCCGAATTGACCCAAGAGGGCCGTTTGATCCAGGGCGGCTATCGGGAGGGTGCGCTTTATCTGAAACAGCCGTAAGCGCTGCGCAGGGCCCCGCCACCCATCCAAAAAATCCGCATAAGCCAGATGCAAACTCGTAAATTCCGCATACGCTGATCAGTCGCTATCTAACCGCTATCGCCCAAACGGGCCCTTCAAAACGAAAAAGCGATTAGAGAAAGCGAACCCTGCCATGCATCTGAAATTTCATCACCATATTCTTGCCCTGTCTGCCCTGATCACCCTGGCCGCCTGCGCCGATCCACTGGATCGTCAGGTGCAGCTGTCAGGTCCCGCCGGGGCTAATTTTGCGGCTGATCAGGCCGCCTGCCGTCAGGTGGCCAAATCCTACACCGATGAACGTGCCCGCCGCGGCACATATGCCGGCGTTGCCGTTGGTGGCTTGGCGGGCGCTGCTGAGGAAGAAGACCTAGAAGGCGCGCTGATTGGCGCCGCGCTTGGCGGTGTCATTGGCCGCGCCGAAGCGGAGGCAGAAATCAACGAAGACCGCCGCGCCGTGATGCTGCGCTGCCTGCAAAACAAAGGCCACCCCGTTGTGGGGTGACCTTCGATCAAATCAACGCTGCATCCCGGGCCCTGCCCCGGGGTGCATCACTTAGCTGAGGCCGCGCCCTTTAAGCAGCGCCTCAACCCCGGGCATCCGGCCCCGGAACGCCACATAAAGCTCTTCGGCCTCTTTCGATCCGCCGGTGGACAGGATGTTGTCCTCCAGCGCCTTGGCCTTCGTCGGATCAAAGGCGCCACCGACCTCTTCAAAGGCGGCGAAAGCATCGGCATCCATCACCTCGGACCACATGTAGCTGTAATAGCCGGACGAATAGCCGTCACCGGCAAAGACATGGGCAAAATGCGGCGTCGCATGGCGCATGGCGATCTGTTTCGGCATGCCTAGCCCGGCCAGAACCTCCGCCTGTTTTGCCATCGGATCCGCGGCAGCCGCGCCGCGGTGGAACGCTAGATCCACCATGGCTGAGGCGACATATTCCACCGTCTGAAAGCCCTGATCAAAGTTGGCCGCGCCCAGCACCTTTTCCAGCATTGCGGCGGGCATGGCCTCGCCGGTTTCGGCGTGGGTGGCAAATTCCTGCAGCACCTCTGGCACCTCAAGCCAGTGTTCATAGAGCTGGCTGGGCAGTTCCACGAAGTCCCGCGCCACCGAGGTGCCGGAAATGCTTTCATAGGTCACATTTGACAGCATCTGGTGCAGCGCATGGCCAAATTCATGGAACAGGGTGCGCGCATCGTCATAAGACAGCAGGGCCGGGTCGCCCTTGGCAAAGTTGCAGACGTTGATCACCACCGGCGCCTGCACCTTCGGGAACTTCGCCTGTGCTCGCATCGCCGAACACCAGGCGCCGGATCGTTTGGAGCCACGGGCGAAATAGTCACCAATAAAAACGGCCACATGTTCGCCGTTCCTCGTCACCTCCCAGGCGCGACAATCCTCATGGTAGAGCGGCACATCCAGCGGTGTGAACTCCAGCCCGAACAGGCGGGTGGCGCAGGCAAAGGAGGCCTCAATCATCCGTTCCAGCTGCAGGTAGGGCTTCAGCTCAGCCTCATCCAGATCATGTTCCGCCTTGCGCCGTTTGGCGGCGTAATAGTGCCAGTCCCAGGCTTCCAGATCACCGTTGATGCCTTCGGCGTGCATCATCTCTTCCAGCACGGTGGCATCTGCCTCGGCGCGGGCCTTAGCCGGCTGCCAGACCGCTTCCAGCAATTCAGCCACCCGATCCGGCGTCTTGGCCATTTCGGTTTCCAGTTTGTAGCTAGCAAAATCGGCATAGCCCAAGAGATGCGCACGTTCTTCGCGCAGGCTCAGGATCTCAGCCGCGATGGCGCGGTTGTCATTGTCATTGCCGTTGGCCCCACGCGCGGTAAAGGCCTGATAGGCCTTCTGGCGCAGATCGCGGCGGGTGGAGAATTGCAAAAACGGGGTGATGATCGATCGTCCCGTGGTCACCACTGGCCCGTCCGCGCCCTTTTCAACGCCCGCTGCGCGCATCGCCTCGACGGCGAAATCGGGCAACCCGTCCAGATCGTCTTCGGTCAGTTCCATAAACCAATCGCGCTCATCCGCCAGCAGGTTCTGGGTGAACTGGGTGCCCAGCACCGCCAATCGGCCCTTGATTTCGCCCATGCGGGCATCGGCTGCGCCTTCCAGCGCGGCGCCGGCGCGCACGAAACCACGGTGGCTCAGCATCAGGACGCGTGCCTGTTCCGGGCTGAGGCCCAGATCATCGCGCCGCGCCCACAGATCAGCCAGACGGGTAAACAGCGCCTTGTTTGAGGAAATCGCAGCAAAATGCGCCGCCATTTTGGGCGAGAAGTCGCGCTGCAACGCCTCTCGCGCCGGGTTGCTGTCGGCACCTGCGACGGTGAAAAACACCGAAAGCACCTTGTTCAGCGCCTCACCCGCGGCCTCCAGCGCTTCGACGGTGTTGGCAAAGGTCGGTGTGTCCGTGTTTTCGGCGATGGCTGCAATTTCAGCGTTATGCGCGTCCAGCGCTGCCTCAAACGCGGGGGCAAAATCCTCATCACGGATGGTGTCAAACGGGGCAAGTTCAAAGGGGGTGTCCCATTGGGACATCAGCGGATTGGTCATAACGATCTCCTTTGAGGGAAAGCTATGCCCGCGCATTGGGATCGTCCAGAGGAGGGGCGCAAAAAGGATGTGATCAGGGGCGCAAACCGGACCACAGCGCGCCCCAGTAGAAGGCCGTCACCCCACGTCCTTGCGCCGCAGATGCCGCTCAAACCGTCTGAGCAGCAGCGACAGGCCAATCGTCATGGTCAGATAGATCAGCGCCACCACGTTATAGGTCTCAAAATAGCGGAAGTTGCTGGCGGCGGTGACCTTGCCCAGCTGGGTCACATCCAGAACCCCCAGCACTGACACCAGTGAGGAATCCTTAACCAAGGCCACGAAATCATTGCCCAACGGCGGCAGGATCGTGCGGATCGCTTGTGGGAAAATCACCAGCCGGAACCGATGCCAGCGGCTGAGGCCCAAGGCCTGCGCCGCCTCAATCTGGCCGGTATCAACAGATTGCAGACCCGCGCGGAACACCTCGGAAATAAAGGCGCTATAGGCAATCATTAGGGCAAGGATGGCACGCCACAGCAATGGGAAATGCCGGGTGCGGATCGGATCAAGGCCAATCATCTCCCCCAGATAATTGTAAAGGGCGACCAGCGCCGGGGCGAGGGCGAAGGCCACATAAAGCAGCAGCACAATGATCGGCACGCCGCGCACCACTTCGACGTAGAACCGGCAGAGCTGACGCACCACCAGATAGCGTGACCCAGACCCCACCGCCAGGAGCAGCCCCAGACCCGAAGCCAAGACAAAGCTGACCAAAGTGACAAAAACTGTCAGTTTGACACCTTTGCTGAGGGTCGAAAGGATCTGCACATAGAGGTCATCCGTGACCACTTGCCAGCCCAGATACAGCCCAATGGCCACCACGGCGACCAGCCACCAGGGGAAGTCTTCTTTGTTCTCGCGGACCGGGCCCATCTTGCCTGCCTTTCAGAAAAATCCCCGACACGCAGGTTGCGGCCGGGGATCTGTCATCAACTTTATTCGATCTTACTGACCCAGTTTATATTCCAGGAACCACTTGGTGTTCAGCGCGTCCAGCGATCCATCCGCCTCCATCGAAGCGATCGCGGCATTGATCGGGGCAACCAGATCCGAGCCTTTGGGGAAGATGAAACCAAAGTCTTCGGTGCCCAGCGGATCGCCGATGATCTTCAGACGGCCGTCAGATGCCGCCACATAGCCGTTGGCCGCGGTGCTGTCGGACAGGGCCAGATCCACATCGCCCACGCGCAGGGCCTGAATGGCCGCGCCGAAGGTTTCAAACAGGGTGATGCGCGGGTTGGCCTCATCGCCATCCAGAATATCATAGACGGTGACGTAGAACGGCGTGGTGCCCGGTTGCGCGCCGGCCAGCAGATCGGCGTTGGCGGCAAAGCTTTTGGCATCGTCAAACCGGGTTTCATCGCCCGCAACAATCATCCGCATCTGCGAGGTCATGTATTTGTCCGAAAAGTCGACCTTTTCCTTGCGGTCTTCGCGGATGGTGATGCCGGTCATGCCCAGATCGAACTGACCTTCGGAGACCGCGGGAATCATCGCGTCCCAGCTGATGTTTTCGTAAACAACGGTGATGTTGATGCGCTTGGCAATCTCTGCCATCGCGTCATATTCCCAGCCGATCGCCTCGCCGGTTTTGGGATCAACAAACTGCAGCGGCGGATAGGCGTTTTCGGTCACAACAACCACTTCCTTGCCGCCCAGATCCGGCAGGTCCGCCGCCATAGCGGTGGAGGTCAGGCCCAATGCGGCCACCATCGACAGAACAAATTTCATGCTTAAACCCTCTCTGTTCACGCCGAAGGCTTTCCGGCTTATGGCACTGTTTTAGCGGATCGCGGCAGTTGCTCAACCATCCGTTTTGCCACAAATCGGGCAATCAGCGCGCGGTTTTACCGTGAATTTACGGGTTTCCCCCCAAAGCGCGTCGTAAATCATCATCTCACCGCGCAGCACCGCGCCCGCGCGGGTGATCAGTTTCATCGCCTCAACCGCCATCATCGTGCCAATGACCCCAGGCAGCGGCGCGATCACCCCGGCTTCGGCACAGCTGGGGGCCAGCCCGGCAGCAGGCGCTTCGGGGAAGATACATTGATAGCAGGGTCCCCCCTTTTTGGGATGAAAGACGCTGATCTGCCCTTCCCATTGCGACAGCGCGCCGGAAATCAGCGGCTTGCCCTGGTCTACGCAAATCCGGTTGGCCAGATAGCGGGTGTCAAAGTTATCCGTGCCGTCCAGCACGATGTCATACTCCGCAATCAAATCCGCGGCTGTCTCCGCCTCCAACCGCCGTTTGTAGGGGCGCACCTCCACGAAGGGGTTTTGCGCCTTCATGGCCTTTTCAGCGGAAAACACCTTGGGCAGGCCGATGTCTGCATCGCGGTGGATCACCTGACGCTGCAGGTTGGAATTGTCCACCTCATCATCATCAATCACCCCAATGGTGCCCACACCCGCTGCCGCCAGATAAAGCAGCGCTGGGGAGCCAAGACCACCTGCACCAATGACCAGAACCTTGGCGTTTTTCAACCGCTTCTGACCGGTGCCGCCCACCTCACGCATGACGATATGGCGGGCGTAGCGGTTCAGTTCTGTCTCAGAAAACGTTGGTTTCGGCGCGCTGTCTTCCACCTCATCCGGCTGGGCACGCTGGCGCAGCCAGCCAAGGCCCATCCGGTAAAGCCAGACCAAAACACCGGCCCCCGCCAGCATCAGCCAGAGCGCAACCGATCCACCCGTGGCCTCCCGCAGGGGATGACCCTCAGGCAGCGTCAGCTGGGCCAGCACCACGGCGAGCCATAGCAGGAAGGTCAAGGACCAGCGCATGCCTTTGGGCAGGCCGATCAGCTGTCCGACGCCCCAGATCATCCCAACAAATGCAAATACCAGCAGCATTGACCGCCTTTACCTTTCTGCCCCGCTTATTGACGCCCGTTTACTGACGCCCTGTGGAGCCAAAGCCCCCCGCGCCGCGCGCCGTGTACTCTAGATCTTCGGCCACGGAAAAGGCCGCCATTACCACAGGGGCCACCACCATCTGCGCGATCCGGTCACCGTGATTGATCTGGAACGCCTCCTGACCGGCGTTCATCACAATGACGCCCAATGGGCCGCGATAATCGCTGTCAATGGTTCCGGGGCTGTTGGGCAGGGTGATGCCGTGTTTCAGCGCCAGACCCGAACGGGGGCGCAGCTGCACCTCATAGCCTTCGGGGATCGCCATCCGCAGCCCCGTCGGCACCAGCGCGCGGGCGCCGGGCGCCAGTTCGATACCGCTGTCGCGCAGATCCGCGCCAAAATTCGCCCGCAGATCTGCGCCCGCGGCGCCCGCGGTGGCATAGCCCGGCAGGCCAAGGGATTGATCCGCCTCGGGCAGCCAGCTCAGCACAATTTCAACCATGGTCACGTACTCTTTCAATGTTCCCAAAATACTCTCGCCGAAGGCCGCTGCGCCTCAGCGCAGCACCGCCTCAGCAATGCGGTTGGCCAGTTTCACCGCCACCGCATCTTTGCCCATACGGGGCCAGTTTTCCGCGCCATCCTCGGAAATCAGGGTCACGGCATTTTCGCTGCCGCCCATGATGCCGGTTTCCGGGCTGACGTCATTGGCCACGATCCAGTCACAGCCTTTGCGCTGGCGTTTGGCCGTGGCATTGGCGATCACATCGTCGGTTTCCGCGGCAAAACCCACCACCAGACCGGGGCGGCCCTGATCCAGCTGGCTGATCGTTGCCAGAATGTCGGGGTTCTCGGCAAATTCCAAAACCGGCAGTTTGCCGTTCTGTTTCTTGATTTTTGAACCTGAAGCCGAGGCCACGCGCCAATCCGCAACGGCGGCAGCGAAAACACCCGCATCCACCGGCAACGCCGCCTCAACTGCCGTTAACATATCCTTGGCGCTTTCCACCTGGCGCAGCACCACCCCCTCCGGCGGGGGCACGTCTGCGGGCCCGGTGACAAAGACCACCTCTGCCCCCAGCGCCACCAAGGCCTTGGCAATTGCCGTGCCCTGCGCCCCGGAAGAACGGTTGGCGATATAGCGCACCGGATCAATCGGTTCATGGGTCGGGCCCGAGGTGACAAGGATCCGTTTGCCTTTGAGGGGACCGTCAGTCAGCGCCGCCTCAATCCCGGCCAGAATCTCCATCGGTTCAACCATGCGGCCCGGACCATATTCGCCGCAGGCCATATCGCCCTCATTCGGGCCCAGAACAGTGATGCCATCACCTTGCAACAGCGCCAGATTGCGCTGGGTCGCCGGGTGATCCCACATCCGCACGTTCATCGCAGGCGCAATCATCACCGGGGTGTCGGTGGCCAGCAGCAGGGTCGAGGCCAGATCATTGGCCTGACCTTGCGCCATTTTCGCCATCAGATCGGCGGTCGCCGGGGCCACCACCACCAGATCCGCCACACGCGACAGCTGGATATGGCCCATCTCGGCCTCATCGGTCAGATCGAACAGATCCGTGTAGACCTTTTCTCCCGCCAGCGAGCCGATGGTCAGCGGGGTGACAAATTCCTGTGCAGCCTTGGTCAGAACCGGCGTCACCGAGGCCCCGCGTTCGCGCAGGCGGCGGATCAGTTCGGGCAGTTTAAAGGCCGCGATCCCGCCCCCGATAATCAACAAAATGCGCTTGCCGTTCAGCATGTTCACCCCCGCAGTAACCTGTGGCGGACAGTAGGGCGCTGCGCAGCCAAGGACAAGGGCGCGCGCGGGTCGGGGCGGCGCTTAGCGGAAGGCATCGCAGGGATCCCCCCGGTCAACGCCGGGGCTGTCGATGATCAGATCAAAGCCACCGTCGGGCGTTTGCCCATCCTCAGATTGCCCCAACGCGATGACCGTGATCTCAGCGTCCAGCTGGCGGATCAGGGCGGTTGCCCCCCAATCGCTGCGGGCATGGCCATTGCCGGTGATCACCGCAACCGGCCCGCCCGTTTCCAAGAGGGCCTGCATCGCAGCACGCGCCAGATAGGCATCCCGCAGGCGTTGCAGCGCCACCATTGGGGTCAGGCTTTCCCGTGGGATCGCCTCACAATGGGCCTGAAACTGCAATGTCAGACGCGCCTGCATCTGATCGGCCGGCAAATCCTTGGTCAGACCGTAGGCCTCAGAATAGGCGCCGAAACTGTCGGAGATACCGTTGGAATAGGCGGCTCTGGCCTCCGCCCGGGGCAAGCCGGCGCCATAGAGCTGCGCCATGGGGGCCGCGGCAAACACAGGCGCGTAGATCTGGAAATCGGGCCAGCCACTGTCAGCCCAGCCCAGCGCCCCGGCCAATGCGGCCAAATCCTGACGATCAACCCCCTCTGCTGCGGCGACCTGCGCCGGTGTCAGCATTTCAAAAACCAGCGCCGCGGGTTGCATCAACGTGACGATGCGGGCCTGCTGAAGGTGATGGTCGGGATTGTCATGCACCTCGCCCAGCAGGGCGATGTCAGCGGCAGTGAACAAAGCATCCGCCACCTCATCTGCATGAAGCGGCGGTGCAACGAAAGTGGCCAGAACGGCAGCAATCAACATCCTCATAAGAGGAGATCTTGCACCTCTTCGCTTTCGGCTTCCAGCTGTTTCCGCATCTTCTTCAGCGCTGCGGCCTCCAGCTGACGCACCCGTTCTTTCGACAGGCCCAACTCAATCCCGAGGGATTCAAGCGTGCGCACAGGTTCGCGCAGTTTCCGTTCCCGGATGATGAACTGTTCGCGTTCATTGAGGCGCGACACCGCATCGGTCAGCCAGCTGCGCAATGCCTTGCGATCATGCTGATCCGCAACGATCTCAGCCGCCTGTGAACGGTCATCTTCCAGCGTATCAATCCATTCCCGCCCCTCATCTTCGGAGCTTTGCGTGGCGTTGAGGGAGAAGTCGCTGCCAGAAAGCCGCCCCTCCATCATCTCCACATCATGGATCGGAACCCCAATCTCCATCGAGATGGCCTGACGCATCTGATGCCGGTCCAGCTCTTCACCGCGGGAAAACGCTTCCCGCTCCAGCCGGGCCTGAACCCGACGCATGTTGAAAAACAGCGACTTCTGAGACGAGGTCGAGCCGGTGCGCACCATAGACCAGTTGCGCATGACGTAGTCCTGAATGGATGCTTTGATCCACCAGACCGCATAGGTTGAAAAGCGAACGCCGCGATCTGGATCAAATTTGTCCGCGGCTTTCATCAGCCCTAACCCAGCCTCCTGGATCAGGTCATTCATCGGTGCGCCATATCGTTTAAATTTGGCCGCCATCGAAATGGCGAGGCGCATGTAGGCAGTAATTAATCGGTGCAGGGCCGCTTCATCGCGATGATCGCGCCATGCGTATGCCAATTGTCTTTCCGTTTCCGCATCCAGCAATTCAGCCTTCATGGCTGTGCGGGACAGCGAGAGGTCCTTGGGTGAATCAAGTGCCATGATATTCCCCCATGTTTGTGACGCGTGAAATAATCTTGCGTCTTGTTATCTTAGCCGCATGAATGCTACGCACCGCAAGGTGTACTGGATCACAATAAGGTGTGAAAAACATGCTGCAGAAGCTGACACTGGTCCTTGGCGGGGCCTCCTCCGGCAAGTCTGCATTCGCCGAAAACATCGTGATTCAAAGTGGTTACACCCGCATCTACCTGGCCACATCGCAGGCCTGGGATGATGAAATGAAAGAGAAAATTCAAAGACATATTCAACAGCGTGGCGAAGGCTGGAAAACCGTTGAGGCGCCTTTGGACCTCACTGAGGTGCTAGCCGCTGTGAAGAAGAAAGAGGTCGTGCTGCTGGATTGCGCCACCATGTGGCTGACCAATCATCTGCTGGCGGACCACGATCTGAAGGCCGAAAGCAAACGGCTGCTGAAAGCACTGAAAGACTGCAAAGGCCATGTGGTTGTGGTCAGCAATGAGGTCGGTCTTTCGGTGGTTCCGGAAAATGCGCTGGCGCGCCGGTTCCGTGATGCGCAAGGCACGTTGAACCAACAGTTGGCCGCCCGCGCCGATACCGTGGTTGCGGTGATGGCGGGCCTGCCGCTGGCGCTGAAGGGGACCTTGCCATGAGCCGCTTCTTCTGGGTACGCCACGGGCCAACCCATGCCAAAACCATGGTCGGCTGGTCGGATCTGCCTGCCGATCTGTCTGATACCGCACAGGTTGATCGGCTGGCCGGGCATCTACCGGAAAACGCTTTGGTGATCTCTTCCGATCTCAGCCGGGCGCGGGCCACTGCAGACGCCATTCAGGGCCAGCGTGACCGTTTGGCCCATGATATGGATCTGCGGGAAATCCATTTCGGCGACTGGGAGCTGAAACGTTTTGATGAGATTGAGGATGAGGCGCTGATCCGCAATTTCTGGGACAATCCCGGCGATGTGCGCCCGCCCAACGGCGAAAGCTGGCATGAGGTCAGCGCCCGTGTCGACCGCGCCGTCGCCCGTGTGATGGCGGCCCACCCCGGCCGGGACATCATCGCAGTGGCGCATTTCGGGGTGATCCTGACCCAGGTTCAGCAGGCCTTGCAGACCGGCGCTTATGAGGCCTTTGCCCATCGGATCGAAAACCTTTCGGTCACTGAACTGCATTGGCAGGGTGGACGCTGGCACGCCAAGGGCATCAATCACCTTCCGTGATGCAGTTACCGCACAGATTTTCGTTTCACAGACAGGGTGTTGCCGCCTAGCTTGCCACCAGAACAACGCGGACAGGCACGGAGGCCCCCATGAGCTACGAACTCTTCATCGGTGATCGCACCTTTTCCAGCTGATCGCTACGCGGCTGGCTGATGCTGGAGAAGTTTGACCTGCCGTTTCAGACCACCACGCTGAGTCTTTATGACGGCAGCTTCCGCAGCGCGCTGGCCCCTTTGGCGCCCGCGCGTCTGGTGCCGGTTGTGCGCTGTGCAGACGGAACGGTGATAGGCGAAACCCTGGCGATTGCTGAGGAGCTGAATCAGCGCCACCCCGAGGCGCAGATGTGGCCCGCCGACCCTGCCGCCCGCACCTTTGCCCGCTGGATCTCGGCCGAGATGCACGCCGGGTTCATGGCGCTGCGCAGTGAATGCCCGATGCAGCTGATCCATCAATATCAGGATTTCCCGGTCAACGATGCCGTCGCCGCTGATCTGGCCCGGGTTGAGGATCTGTGGACCCGGGCGCGCCAACAGTTTGGCGCCGAAGGCCCCTGGCTCTTTGGGCGCTACTCACTGGCGGATGCGTTTTACGCGCCGGTTGCGGCCCGGATCGCAGGCCACGGCTTACCGGTAGGCCAGATCGCTGCGGACTATGTGGCAACCACGCTGGCCGATCCCAGTTTCCGCCGCTGGCGCGCCCTGGGTCTGACCCGCAGCTATGATCCTGTGCCTTACGCAAACGATCATGCCACCACGGTTTGGCCCGGGCCCGCGCGCCTGCCTGCGGTGGCGGTCGACGGCAAAACACCGGTCAACGCCGCCTGCCCCTATTCGGGCCGCCCCTCCACCCATTGTCTGGAACTGGACGGCGTGGTCTACGGGTTCTGCAACGCCACCTGCCGCGACAAAACCGTTGCGGATGCCGAGGCCTGGCCGAAGTTCACCGCTCTGCGGGCCGAACATGGGGCTTGAAGCCCCCGTTCCGCTCAATCGTTAACGCTTCGGTAAGCACTGCGCGGTTAACGTTCCCCTAACCAAGGGGGAAAGCTATGGTTGCGCGGGCCTATACCGTTGCTTTTGAAGGCGTATCTGCCCGGCGGGTTGAGGTGCAATGTGCCCTGTCGCCCGGCTTGCCTGCGTTTTCCATCGTGGGCCTGCCGGATAAATCCGTCTCAGAGGCGCGGGACCGGGTGCGCGCCGCGCTCAGCGCTTTGGCCATCGCGCTGCCGTCGAAACGGATCACGATCAACCTCTCCCCCGCCGATCTGCCGAAAGAGGGCAGCCATTTTGATCTGCCCATCGCCATGGCGCTGCTGGCCGCGTTGGAGATCATTCCGCCGGATGCGGCAGAGGCAATCACCGCCTTGGGCGAACTGTCCCTTGATGGCGCATTGATCCCGGTGATCGGTGCCCTGCCCGCCGCCATGGCCGCCGCGGAGGAGGACCGCGCGCTGCTCTGCCCTGCTGCCTCGGGGGCGGAGGCTGCCTGGGTCGGGGCCTGCCAGGTCATTGCCGCACCAGCACTTTCTGACGTGGTGCGCCATTTCACCGGCCAGTCCCCGCTGCCCCCTGCCGAACCCGGGGAGGTCACAGGCACATCCGGCGGCCGTTGCCTGCGCGATGTCAAAGGTCAGGAACGGGCGAAACGGGCGCTGGAAATCGCTGCCGCTGGACGCCATCACCTGTTGATGAGCGGCCCGCCGGGGTCCGGCAAATCGATGCTGGCGGCGCGACTGCCCGGCATCTTGCCGCCCCTCAGCGCAGCGGAGGCATTGCAAACCTCCATGATCCATTCGCTTGCAGGCCTTTTGGACGAGGGCGGCATTTCACGCAGCCGCCCGTTCCGTGAACCGCATCACACCGCCTCGATGGCGGCGATTGTGGGCGGTGGGCGCAGCGCCAAACCGGGGGAGATTTCGCTGGCCCATAATGGCGTGCTGTTCCTTGACGAATTGCCTGAGTTCAACAGGTCCGTTCTGGAAACCCTGCGCCAACCCATTGAAACCGGGGAGGTTATGATCAGCCGCGCCAATGCCCATGTGACCTACCCTTGCCGGTTCATGCTGGTGGCCGCGGCCAATCCCTGCCGTTGCGGCCACCTGACCGATCCGGCCCGCGCCTGCAATCGCGCCCCTAACTGTGGCGAGGATTACATGGGCCGGATCTCAGGTCCGTTGCTGGATAGATTTGACCTGCGCCTTGAGGTGCCGCCGGTCAGTTTCACCGATCTGGACCTGCCCGCCACGGGTGACAGCTCGGCGCAGGTGTGCAGCCGCGTCGCCAAAGCCCGGGCGCGACAGGCCGCGCGGCATGGTGCCGAAGATGGTTTTGCCAATTCCGATCTTGAAGGCGGCGCGCTGAGCGAGGTGGCGACGCCTGATTCTGAGGGGCAGGCCCTGCTGGGGCAGGTGGCGGAACGGTTTGGCCTAACGGCGCGGGGCTATCACCGGGTCCTGCGGGTGGCGCGCACCATTGCCGATCTGGATCTCAGCGACACAGTGCGCCGCCCCCATGTGGCTGAGGCGATCAGCTACCGGCTGATGCAGCCGCAGTCGGGTTAGGTGAAGCGCTGCAGGAAGCGGGCGACGTCGCGCAGGGCGGCACGTGCCTCTGGAAACCAACCATCAAAGATCTGCCAGACATGCGGGGCGTCCTGCCAGATCTGCAGGATGACCTCCGCACCTGCGTCGTGCAGCTTATCGGCCATCCGACGGGCATCATCATAGAGGATCTCAGCGTCCGAGACCTGGATCAGCACCGGTGGGCAATCCGGAAAATTGGCATATAAAGGTGAGGCGCGCGGATCGTCGGGCGCCAGATCTCCCAGGATCATCTGCGCCAGATAGGGCCCGCGGTCACCGGGAAAAAAGTGATCCCGCCGCCCGTTGCCCTGCACGGAGGCCCCCGTGAAGGCAAGATCACAAAAGGGCGAAAGCGCAAAAGCGGCCGCCGGGGGCTGACTGTTTTGACACAGCTCCGCCAACAGCGCCAGGGCCAGACCGCCGCCGGCACTGTCACCGCCAAGGATGATCTGATCGGGCCGATAGCCCCTCTGCAGAAGATGGGCATGGGCGGCCCTGGCGTCCTGCAGCGCGGCGGGCAACGGATGTTCAGGCGCCAGACGATAGTCCGGTACAAAGGCCCGCAGACCGGTCATGCGGGATATCCGGGCCACCATGGCCTGATGGGTTTTCGGGCTGCCGGCGATATAGCCGCCGCCGTGCAGATAAAGCAGCACCTGATCCGACATGACCGGCCCCGCCCCGACCCAGAGTGCATCGCGGACCGCGTGCAGATCTGATCCGGGGGCGGGAAACTGGCAGGGAATGGCGTGCATGTGCGGCACCGGTCGGAACCAGCGCCGCGCCGCACGTTCGAAATGGTGCCGCATTTTCTGCGGATCCGTGGCGCGCCGCATCATCGGGCGCACCGTGAGGCGCATCATCGCGCCCATAAGGCGGAGCGTTAGGCTCACGCCCGCTTGGCCTCAATCGCCTCCCAGATTTTCTGGGCGGTATTGGTGCCGTCAAACCGCTCCAGCTCCTGAATGCCGGTGGGGGAGGTGACGTTGATCTCCGTCAAGTAGTCGCCGATGACATCGATGCCGACAAAAACCTGACCTTTTTCCCGCAACAGCGGGCCGATCCGCTCACAGATTTCACGGTCACGGTCGCTGAGCGCGATTTTCTCAGGCCGGCCGCCCACATGCATGTTGGAGCGGGTTTCGCCAGCCTGCGGCACCCGGTTGATGGCACCCACCGGCTCGCCGTCCACCAGAATGACCCGTTTGTCGCCTTTGGAGACATCCGGCAGGAACTTCTGCACGATCAGCGGTTCGCGGCTGAACCCGGTGAACAGCTCATGCAGCGAGGTCAGGTTGCGGTCACTTTCGGTCAGACGGAAGACACCAGCGCCGCCATTGCCGTAAAGCGGTTTCAAGATGATGTCGCCGTGTTTGTCTTTGAACTCCCGAATGGTCTGCAGATCGCGCGCGATGGTGGTCGGCGGGGTCAGGTCAGGGAAATCAAGCACCAGCAGTTTTTCCGGGTAGTTACGCACCCAGAACGGATCATTGACCACCAGCGTGTCCGGATGGATCCGGTCCAGCAAATGGGTGGTGGTGATGTAGAACATGTCAAACGGCGGGTCCTGACGCAGCCAGACCACATCAAAACTTGCCAGATCCACCTCTTGCTCAGGGCCGGTGGCATAGTGGTCCCCTTCGACCTTTTGCACAGTCAGCGGCCAACCGCGGGCGACGATGCGCCCCTCCTGATAGGAAAGGCGATCGGGCGTGTAATAAAACAGCTCATGCCCACGCGCCTGCGCCTCAAGCGCGATGCGGAAGGTGCTGTCTGCATTGATGTCGATGGGACCGATCGGATCCATCTGAAAGGCGATTTTCATGTCTGCCACCTGTTCTGGCCAAGGGAGGTATCGACAGAATACATGACCCAAGCCCGCCAGAGTGGCAAATCAGAAATCAACAATCGCACGTATCAGTGATCACTTAAGTGGTCCCAGCCGCCCCCGGCGAAGGCATTTTCCAGCACCTCAATCTGGCCCTGCGTGTCAACCATGGCCACGTCAAACCGCATATTGGTCAACAGGCCCGCCCCACATTGACCCAGAAATTCCTCAGCCGCGCGCATGATCCGTTGGGCCTGACGGGGGCTAACCCGCGCCAGGGCGTGACCGAAAGAACGTGATTTCTTAACCTCGACAAAAACGAACCCATCGCGATCCGGTGGCCGCAGGATCAGGTCAATTTCCCCCGCCTTGCCACGCCAGCGCGCGGCCTCAAGGTGATAGCCGCGGGTCAGGTAGTGGGTCACCACCTGATCTTCGGCGGCGAGCCCGGCCAGATAGGCCAATTGGCCACGGTGGTGTTTGTGTAGCCCGCGATGCCGCTGCCGCGCGGGCGGCGCGGCCAAAGGCATATCCAGATCAAAGCACAGCTGGGTCAATCCGCCCCCGTTTCAGCCCTGATCCAGCGCCAGCGCCATCTGATAGATTTTCCGGCGTTTCACACCGGTTTTTGCTGCCAGTTCATCCGAGGCATCGCGCACAGACATGGTTTCCAGCAGCAGTTTCAGCTCTGCTTCTATATCAACTTCACTAACATTTGGTGAACGCGGCCGGTCGATCAGCACCACAATTTCCCCCTTCAGGGAACGATCCGCACAGATGTCTGCGAGGTCCTGCAATGGGGCGCGAATGACCTCTTCGAATTTCTTGGTCAACTCGCGGCACACCGCCGCGTCGCGCGCGCCTCCCATGACATCGGCGGCATCTTTCAGCATGGCCGCCACCCGCTTGGGGCTTTCGTAAAACGCCAGTGTGGCGGGGATCGCTGAAAGCTCCTCCAGCATCTTGCGGCGGGCGCCTTTGGCGTTGGGCAGGAAGCCTGCAAACATAAACCGGTCGGTGGGCAGGCCGGCGAGTGTCAGCGCCGTCACCACAGCAGAGGGACCGGGGGCGGAGATCACGTCATAGCCTTCGTCCCGTGCAGCGCGCGCCAGATCAAAACCGGGATCGGCCACCATCGGCGTTCCCGCCTCAGAGGCATAGGCCAGCGATTTGCCCTCTGCCAAGAGCCCCATCAGCCGTGGCCGCATCTGGGCGCCGTTGTGATCGTGATAGGACAGCACCACCCGTTCCCCCAAGGGGACGCCGTGGATCTCCATCAGTTTGCGCAGGCTGCGGGTGTCTTCGGCCACCAGCACATCCGCGCTGGCCAGAACATCCAAGGCACGCAGCGTGATATCGCGGGCAGTTCCAATGGGTGTGGCCAGCAGGTAGACACCGGCCGCCAGTTTTTTCGGTTGCAGATTCAGCACTGGACCCGCCCCTTCCTGTGTTTATTATCGGCGCAAAGACCATTCTGCGCATTTTCGCCGGTCCCGAAGGAGCCATTTATCCAATGTTCGCCGTTTTCAGCAGCGCCCGCAAGACTGCCCGTCGGGCAATTGTCCCGCTTTTCTCCGCCCTTTCACTGACCGCTTTGGCCGCTTGTGTGCCAGCCACCAGCGGCGGCCCCTCTATCAACACCTCCAAACCCGTGCCCGTGGCCCTGCTGGTGCCCGGTGGCAGCGAAAACGCTGGCGATGTCATCCTGGCGCAAAGCCTTGAAAACGCAGCCCGTTTGGCAATCACCGATCTGGACGGCGTGAACATTGACCTGCGCGTCTACAACACAGCCGGCAACGCGGATCAAGCCGCCAGTCAGGCTGTGGCCGCGGTACAGGATGGCGCCAAAATCATCCTTGGCCCGGTCTATTCTGCCTCAGCCAATGCGGCGGCGGTGGCGGTGGCCCCGCGCGGCGTGAACGTTCTGTCGTTTTCCAACAACACCTCGGTTGCCGGTGGTAACCTGTTTATCCTTGGCCCGACCTTCCAGAACACCGCGAACCGGCTGATCGCCCATGCGGCATCGCAGGGCAAAGGCAATGTAGTGATTGCCCATGATGCCTCGGTTGCGGGGACCCTGGGGCGCGATGCGATCTCAGGCGCAATCAGCCGCACAGCCGGTGCCTCGCTGGCTGAGGCCGTGCCTTATGAGCGCTCACAGCAAGGTGTTATTCAGGCGATCCCCACCATCCGCTCGGCCGTTTCAAGAGGCGCGAGCTCCGTCTTCCTGACCGCCAGCTCCGAAGGTGCGCTGCCGCTTCTGAGCCAGCTGCTGGATGAATCCGGTGTGGACCCGGCTGAGACCCAGTATATCGGCCTGACCCGTTGGGACGTGCCGCCGCAGACGCTTGAGCTGCCCGGCGTGCAGGGTGGCTGGTTTGCCAAGCCGGATCCGGCGCTGACGCAACAGTTCAGCAGCCGTTACAGCGCCGCCTTTGGTGCCACGCCACACCCGATCGGTGGTCTGGCCTATGACGGCATTGCCGCGATCGGTGCTTTGGTCAACGCCGGCAACCGTGACGCGCTGACCGCCAGCGCGCTGACACAGGGTGCTGGCTTCCAGGGGGTCAACGGGATCTTCCGTCTGCGCCCGGATGGCACCAATGAACGGGGTCTGGCCATTGCCCAGATCCAGGACAAGAAAGTGGTTATCATCAGCCCGGCGCCCCGCAGTTTCGGCGGCACCGGTTTCTGAACCAACATTCGGGGGGCCCAGCGCCCCCCGTTTCTGTTGCCCAACCACCGATGCCCCCTTCCGCGACCCTGCCGTGCTGACCCGGATCTATGCAGCCGCCCTGTTCCGCAGCCACGCAGGCCCCACCTGACCCGATAGAAGACGCCCCAAAGACAAAGGCCCACAGATGCTGAACCTCCCTAAAGCGCCGGACAAACTGATTTGCCCGGCAGGCGACATCTTTGATGCCCAGGCCGTTGGCGCCGAAATCGCTGAGGCGGCGCAAACCGCACCGGATGCGGCCCAGTTGCGCAGCGCGGTGGTGCCGATCCTTCTGAAGGCGCGCAAGGCCGGGATGGCCGCCATTGCCGAAGCTTTTGCTGCCGATCCCTTTAAGGCGCGCCCCACCACACGGGCCTACACCTGGCTGACCGATTGTCTGGTGGTGACCGCCAAACATGTGGCCACCCAGCATATGCATCCGAACCCGGATGCCGGTGAAGAGGACCGGTTGAGCCTGCTGGCCGTAGGCGGCTACGGGCGTGGTGAAATGGCACCGCAGTCTGACGTCGACCTGTTGTTCCTAACCCCGAAACAGATCACCCCCTGGGCCGAGAAGGTGATCGAATCGATGCTCTATATCCTGTGGGACCTGCGGCTGAAGGTCGGCCATGCCTCGCGCACGGTGCGCGATTGCCTGAAGCTGGGGCGCGAAGATTTCACCATCCGCACCGCATTGATGGAACATCGCTATCTGACCGGGGACGCGGAACTGCCGACGGAACTGGCGAAACGGCTGACCTCGGAGCTGTTCAAAGGCACTGCGGCGGAATTTATTGAGGCCAAGCTGGAAGAGCGTGACGCACGTCATGAACGCCAGGGAGGGCAGCGCTATGTGGTGGAGCCAAACGTCAAAGAGGGCAAAGGTTGCCTGCGTGACCTGCAATCGCTGTTCTGGATCGCCAAATACGTCCACAACGTCCGCAACGTGAAAGAGCTGGTGAAGCTCAATGTCTTCAGTGAGGACGAGTTTCAGCTGTTCAAACGGGCTGAGGATTTCCTCTGGGCGGTGCGTTGTCATCTGCATCTGATCACCAACCGGCCCTCGGATCAGCTGACCTTTGACCTACAGGTCGAGGTTGCGGCCCGGATGGGCTATGAGGACAAGGAGGGCCGCCGCGCGGTGGAACATTTCATGCAGGAATATTTCCGCAATGCCACCGCCACCGGCGATCTGACCCGCATCTTCCTGACCAAACTGGAAGCGATGCACGTCAAGAATGAGCCGCTGTTGCAACGGATCTTCCGCCGCAATCCGCGTGTCAAAAAAGGCTACAAGGTGGTCCACAACCGTCTGGCGGTGGACAATGAGAAGGCCTTCCTCTCTGACAAGCTGAACCTGCTGCGCCTGTTCGAAGAAGCGCTGCGCACCGGCATGTTGATCCATCCGGATGCGATGCGCCTGGTCTCTGCCAACCTTGATCTGATCGACGATGAGATGCGCAACGACAAAGAGGCGCGGCGGCAATTTCTGGATCTGATGCTGAAACACGGCAACCCCGAACGCGCCCTGCGCCGGATGAATGAACTGGGGGTTCTGTCGACCTTTATCCCCGAGTTTGAGCCGATCGTGGCGATGATGCAGTTCAACATGTACCACCACTACACAGTGGATGAGCACACGATCCAATGTATCCGCAACCTCAGCGAAATCGAACATGGCGATCTGGTGGAAAGCCTGCCGTTGGTTTCTGGCATCCTGAAAGAAGGGGTGAACCGCAAGGTGATCTATGTGGCGCTGCTGCTGCACGACATCGGCAAAGGCCGTGATGAAGATCACTCAATCCTTGGCGCCAAGATCGCGCGCAAGGTGGCGCCGCGTCTGGGCCTGTCCAAGTCTGAGGTTGAAACGGTGGAATGGCTGGTGCGCTATCACCTGTTGATGTCGGACATGGCGCAGAAACGCGATATCTCTGATCCGCGTACGGTGCGTGCCTTTGCCAAGGCGGTGAAAACCCGCAAGCGGTTGGATCTGCTGACCGTGCTGACGGTCTGTGACATTCGTGGCGTGGGCCCTGACACCTGGAACAACTGGAAGGCCGTGCTGATCCGCCAGTTGCACCGCGATACCGCGCAGGCGCTGGAACACGGGCTGGAAGAGGTCAATCGCGAAAACCGCGGCGCCGAAGCACGCAAGCTGCTGCGCGAACGGCTGTCAGATTGGGACAGCGCCCCGTTGCGGACGGAAACCGGCCGCCATTACCCGCCTTATTGGCAAGGTCTCGACACCAACACCCATGCGGTGTTTGCCACCTTGCTGCGCGACATCCCTGATGATGAGGTGCGCATCGACCTGCACCCGGATCTGGACCGCGATGCGACCCGCGCCTGTTTTGCCATGATCGACCACCCCGGCATCTTTTCACGCCTCAGCGGCGCGCTGGCGCTGGTCGGGGCCAATGTGGTGGACGCGCGCACCTATACCTCCAAGGATGGCTATGCCACCGCGGTTTTCTGGGTGCAGGACGCTGATGGCCACCCCTATGAGGAAGAGCGCCTGCCGCGGCTGACCCAGATGATCAAAAAGATCCTGCTGGGTGAGGTGAAAGCCACCGAAGCGATGAAATCGCGCGACAAAATCAAGAAACGCGAACGTGCCTTCCGCGTACCGACCTCGATCACCTTTGATAACGAGGGATCGGATATCTACACCATCATCGAGGTGGACACCCGCGACCGGCCCGGTCTGTTGTTTGATCTGACCCGAACGCTGGCCAACAACAACGTCTATATCGCCTCAGCCGTGATCGCGACCTATGGCGAACAGGTGGTCGACAGTTTCTACGTCAAAGACATGTTCGGGCTGAAATTCCACTCCGCCCCGCGCCAGAAACAGCTGGAAAAGAAGCTGCGCGAAGCCATCACCAAAGGCGCGGAAAGGGCCAATTCATGAAGTCGATCCGCCTGATTTCCGGCTTCCTGACGGTTGGGGCCTGGACCTTGCTGAGCCGGGTTCTGGGATTTGTTCGCGATGCGATGATCCTGGCCTATCTGGGCACCGGCCCGGCCTATGAGGCCTTTGTGGTGGCGTTCCGCCTGCCCAATATGTTCCGCCGCTTCTTTGCCGAAGGCGCGTTCAACATGGCTTTCATTCCGCAATATTCCAAACGGCTAGAAGGCGATGAAGATCCCAGCGGTTTTGCCAGTCAGGCCATCAGTGGTCTGGCCACCGTGCTGATCGTTCTGACCCTTCTGGCGCAGCTGTCGATGCCCTGGCTGATCTACGGTCTGGCCTCGGGCTTTGCCGGGCAGGAACAGTTTGACCTCTCCGTCGCTTTTGGGCGGATCGCCTTTCCTTACATCCTGTTTATCTCCCTCGCGGCGCTGCTGTCTGGCGTATTGAACGCCCATGGCCGGTTTGCGGCCGCGGCGGCGGCGCCGGTCCTGCTGAACATCCTGATGGTGGGCGCCATGCTGGGTGCGGTTCTGGTCGGGGGCGATGTTGCGCAAAGCTTGATCTGGATGGTGCCCTTTGCCGGGATCGCGCAGATGGCGCTGGTCTGGATTGCGGCGCAACGTGCTGGCATCAGCATCCGGTTGCAGCCGCCCCGGTTCAGCCCCGAGATGAAGCAACTGGTGATCGTGGCCGTGCCCGCCGCCCTTGCGGGTGGTGTGGTGCAGGTGAACCTCTTGGTCGGCCAGCAGGTCGCCAGCTATTTCGACCGTGCCGTAGGCTGGCTCTATGCAGCGGACCGGCTGTACCAGCTGCCCCTTGGTGTGGTGGGCATCGCCATCGGTGTGGTGCTGTTGCCGGACCTGTCACGCCGGCTGAAGGCCGGGGATCACGACGGATCGCGCAACGCGCTGAGCCGGGCGGCAGAAATCTCATTGGCGCTAACCATCCCGGCGGCTGTGGCTCTGGTGGTTGTTCCGCTGCCGCTGGTTTCGGTCCTGTTTGAACGGGGCGCGATGACCTCAGACGACAGCGCGGCCATTGCGGTGGCGGTTGCGATCTATGGCCTTGGTCTGCCGGCCTTTGTGCTGCAGAAAATCCTGCAGCCGCTGTTCTTTGCCCGCGAAGATACCAAAACCCCGTTCCGCTATGCCCTTGGGGCCATGATTGTGAACGCGGTGATTGCCGTTGGCCTTGCACCGTTTATTGGCTGGATCGCCTCGGCAATTGCGACCACGCTGGCAGGCTGGGCGATGGTGGCCATGCTCGGCATTGGCGCGCGCGGATTTGGCGATGTGGCCCGCTTTGATCGCCGGTTTCACAGTCGGATCTGGCGCATCGTCGCCGCTTCGCTTGCGATGGGGGCAGTGCTGTGGATGGCCAATGTGGCGCTGACACCGTTTCTGGGCATGGCGGGCCTGCGCTATGGCGCTTTGGCCGTGCTGGTTCTGATCGGGATGGCCAGCTACTTCGGCATTGGACAGCTGATCGGTGCCTTCCGTCTGGCCGAGTTCAAAGGCGCGATGCGTCGGGGCGGCTGAAAACCAGGCTGAAAACGGGGCGGCGAAGGCTGCCCCGATCTATTCACCACCCAAACGATACCAAAATCAGCGGGTGCGCAGGCGATCCCGCAGACGGCGCAGACCGCCAGGGATCAGGAACACCGCCAGTACCAACCCGGTGACAAAGCCCGCCACATCAGCCAGCCAGTCCGGCGTGCCGCCAAACAGCGCACCAAAGAGCAGCTGAATACCCAGCAGGAAACCGATCAGCGAAAACGCCCGGATCTGCTGTTCGCCCAGCATACCAAGGCGCAGCCACAGCAGGTAGGTATAGGCCCCGATCATCGCATAGGCACCGGGATAGGCCCCGATCAGAGGGGTATCCACATCCAGAACCAGCCCGTAGATCAGCGCCCCGTTGGCCGCCCCCATCACAAAGAACAACAGCAGGGCAAACTGGTTATAAACCTCGCCCGCCATCTTGCCGAGCGCCAGAAGGATCACACAGCCAAACAGCGCATGCACAAAGCTGAGATGCACAAACCCGTAGGTGACAAAGCGCACCATATGTTCAAACGGATACTGCCCGGTGGCCCGCATCCATTCAAAGATCTCATCCGAAAAGGCGTATTTCTGCAGCGCCGCCAACCGCCAGCCCACCGCCTCGGGCCCGCCAAGGATGCCGCGCGCACCGAGATTGAACAGAACCTCAATCCCCAGAATGAACAGGAACAGCGCCACGATCACCGGCGGCAGCGGGTTCACCGGGTTGTTGTCTGCTTGCATGTTTTCGTCGTTCATTCCCTGCTCCTCAGATGCCCGCCTTGACGGGGGTATGGGGCATGGGTAAGCCACCAGAACAGATAAATCCAGACGGAGAACCACCATGTCGGATGCGGTCCAAACGCAATCCACCCCGAACGCCGGGTTTACCCCCCGGGTGTTTTCGGGCATCCAGCCCTCTGGCGGGCTGACCCTTGGCAACTACCTTGGCGCGATCAAACGTTTCGTCGAGAAGCAGGCAGAGCCGATTGAGCAGGTCTACTGTGTTGTGGACATGCACGCCATCACCGTCTGGCAAGACCCTGAGGCCCTGCGGCGCCAGACCCGCGAATTGACCGCCGGTTATCTGGCCGCCGGGATCGATCCGACCCGCTCGATCCTGTTCAACCAAAGTCAGGTGAAAGAACACGCCGAACTGGGCTGGATCTTCAACTGCGTCGCCCGCATGGGCTGGATGCAGCGCATGACCCAATGGAAGGACAAGGCGGGCAAGAACACCCAGAACGCCTCGCTCGGACTCTTGGCCTACCCCTCGCTGATGGCGGCAGACATTCTGGTTTACCACGCTACCGAAGTGCCGGTGGGTGAGGATCAGAAACAGCACGTGGAGCTGACCCGCGACATCGCGACCAAGTTCAACCACGACTACGGTGTAGATTTCTTCCCGATCCCCGAACCCCGGATCGAAGGCGCGGCCACCCGCGTCATGTCGCTGCGCGATGGCTCCAAGAAGATGTCGAAGTCGGACCCGTCGGATGCCAGCCGCATCAACATGACCGATGACGCCGACACGATCGCCAAGAAGATCCGCAAGGCCAAGACCGATCCCGAGGCGCTGCCCTCTGAGGCCAAAGGCCTGGAAGACCGCCCCGAGGCCCGCAACCTGGTGAACATCTACGCCGGTCTGGCCGAAATGTCGGTCGATCAGGTGCTGGCCGAAGCCGGTGGCAAGCAGTTCTCGGAGTTCAAACCGATGCTGTCGGAACTTGCGGTGGCCAAACTGTCGCCGATCTCAAATGAAATGTCCCGCCTGATGCAGGACCCGGCTGAGATCGACCGCATCCTGGGCCAAGGTGCTGATCGCGCCCGCGAAATCGCCGCGCCGATCCTGACCAAAACCAAAGAGATTGTCGGGATGGTTGGCTAAGATCCCGATGCCAGACAGGAAAAGGGCCCCTCGCTGGGGCCCTTTTTTGTTTGGGGGCGACTGTGCCGCAGAAGACGATCCGCTACCGTAGATGCCCCCACTGGACGGCCCGGCGGATCCCCCCTAGGTTGCCCCCACGCAAAGATCACGATCACGGGGTTCAAACCATGGCGCTCAGCAACACCATCCGCACCTATTACAAAGGCACCTGGCATCAGGGCGATCTGCCGGTGATGAACGCCGCCGATCACGGCGCCTGGCTGGGCTCTACCGTGTTTGACGGGGCGCGGTTTGTGAACGGGCTGACCCCAGACCTCGACAAACACTGTGCCCGCACCAACCGGTCCGCCAAGGCGCTGATGCTGAACCCCACCGTTTCACCCGAGGAGATGGAGCAGATCGTTCTGGAGGGGCTGCGCGGCTTTGATCCCGGCGCGGCGGTCTATATCCGGCCGATGTATTGGGGCATTCACGGTGATGCCACCGGCATTGTCCCGGTGCAGGAGGAAACCGGTTTCTGCATCTCGCTCGAAGAGATTCCGATGGCCCCGGAAGGCGCCTCCACCACGCTGACCCGCACCCGGTTCCGCCGCCCGGTGCTGGAGGATGCGGTGGTCGATGCCAAAGCTGGCTGCCTCTACCCCAACAACGCCCGCATGATCGCTGAGGCGAAATCCAAAGGTTTCGGCAACGCACTGGTGGCGGATGCCATGGGCAATGTGGCTGAAACCGGCTCGGCCAATATCTTCATGGTCAAAGATGGGGAGGTCTTCACCCCGATCCCCAATGGCACCTTCCTGGCGGGGATCACCCGCGCGCGCCACATTGCGAACCTGCGCGCTGACGGAGTGACCGTGCATGAAACCGTGCTGAGCTTTGAGGATTTCCACGGCGCGGATGAGGTCTTCATGTCCGGCAATATGAACAAGGTCACCCCTGTCACCGCCTTTGACGACACCAAGTATCAGATCGGTCCTATGACCAAACGGGTGAAAGAGCTCTACTGGGACTGGGCCGCCAGCACGCGCTAGGCTCGCGCTTTCACTGTTTCAAAAATACTCAAAATCCCGCCGTGCGTCCCCCGCGCGGCGGTGTCTTATTGGGGCTGCACTTATTGAGACAAGGCTTATTGGGGCTGCGGCAGCGTCGCCAGAAACCCGTCTGCCGCCGCTTCGATCAGCTCAACCACAGCATCAAACTCGCCAGTGTAGTAAGGATCCGGCACATCGCCGATGTCACGACCGGCGAAAGGCGCAAACCGTTTGACCGGGGTCAGATTGCCCGGCGGGCGCATCGCCTCCACATCGGCCTGATTGCGGCCATCCATCACCAGGATCATATCAAACCGCATAAAATCGGCCGGGTGAAACGGGCGCGAAACCTGCTCGGTGATGTTATAGCCTTTGCGCAGGGCTGCGTGCTGCATCGGCACATAAGGCGGATCCCCCGCATGCCAGTCCGAGGTGCCGGCAGAATCCACCAGCAGATGCGGCGCTTTCTGGCGCAGCACCCCTTCTGCCATTGGGGAACGGCAGATATTTCCAAGGCACACAAAGAGGATACGTCTGGTCATCACCTTCTCCTTCGGGGCAGAGTGTAGCGGTCCCCAATCCCACCGCAAGGAGACCCACCCCAATGAGTGCTGAAAAAATCGTTATCCTGACCGGGGCGGGTATTTCCGCCGAAAGCGGCCTTGGCACCTTTCGCGATGAAGACGGGCTCTGGGCGCAGCACCGAATTGAGGATGTGGCCACCCCGGAAGGCTTCGCCGCCAATCCGCAACTGGTACATGATTTCTACAACGCCCGGCGCGCCCAATCAGTTGCTGCCACCCCCAATGCCGCCCATCAGGCGCTGGCGCGGCTGGAGGCCGCGCACCCCGGTGAGGTGCTGGTGGTGACCCAGAATGTCGACGGGTTGCATGAGGCGGCCGGATCAAAGGCAGTGATGCATATGCACGGGGCGCTTTCAGGGGCGCTTTGCGCGGCCTGTGAGAACCGCTGGCCGGCCCCTATGGTCATGGCGCCCAGTGATCCCTGCCCCGTCTGTGCCAAGCCCACCACGCGCCCTGATATCGTCTGGTTTGGCGAAATGCCCTATGACATGGACCAGATCTGGGATCACTTGCGGGCGGCGGATCTGTTTGTGGCGATTGGCACCTCGGGCAATGTCTATCCGGCGGCAGCCTTTGTGCAGGACGCCGCACGATACGGCGCCCATACGGTTGAATTGAACCTGGAAGCCTCCGCCACTATCAGCGATTTTGCTGAGGCGAGGTTTGGCAAGGCCAGTGAGGTGGTGCCAGCCTGGGTGGCAGAGGTGCTTGGCACATAAAAACGGCCCCGAAGGGCCGTTGATCTGTTCAGCAGTGTGACGCCCTTAGTGGGACATCTTGTGATCGCCGTGGCCGCCTTTGCGCTTCAGGTCAACGGGTACGTCAACCACCACGTCACCGGCTTTTTCAAAGGTCAGCGTGACCTCGATCACCTTGCCCTGCTCAAAGCTTTCGGTCAGGCCCATCATCATCACATGGTGGCCGCCGCGCTCCAGCATCAGCATGTCACCCGCTGCGATCTCAAAGCCTTCGGGCACATGCATCATCTGCATCACGCCGTCGCTGATTTCTTTGTGGGTGTGCAGCTCGACCTTCTTGGCCACCGTTGCCTTGGCATCGATCAGCCGGTCATCCTGACCGGAGTGGTTCATGATCATCATGAAGGCCGCGCCGGTTTTCGCCATCGGGGTGGCGGCACGGGCGTAGGGGTCTTTGACCATGATGCCTTCGGCCAGGGCAGGCATAGCAACAAAAGCGGCAGCCGCCGCGGCGAGGAGGGTGGTTTTCAACGACATAATTCTGGTTCCTGTAGTCTGTCTGTCTTTGGGGCCCGATGGAGCGGGCGATAAGGATCAGGACAGAACCGGCGGACCACGCGCGCTGGCTGGTATGACCTCAGCGGCAATTGCCTTTTGGTCACGCTCGATTCGCAGTACAACACCCTGCCCCAGAGGACGCAAATTTGGGACAAAGCTGGGCTGAAGGAGCGCCACCAGACTGACCGAGCAGTCGGGGCAATAATGCGGAGGATCAACGGGCTGGCCGTCTTCGTCGTAGTAGACTGTAACGGTCTCATTGCCGATACAGAGCACCATTTCGCCCACAGGGTCCGACATGCCACGCGCCAGTGCCATGGTCTGTGTGGTCAGAACCATGCAAAGCGCGATCAACACCGCCAGATATGTGCGCAAAAGTGCCATAGGTTCCCTATAGGCCGATCTGATCGGAAGGGAAAGATGACAAAAGGAAACAGCCCCATCCCAAAGGGGATGAGGCTGCTTTATCCTTGAAGGATCCGGAAGAGATTAAGCGGAGGCCTGTGCCTTCGCGATCTGCTTCTTGATCTTCAGCGCGTTGGCCGACAGCTCAACGTCTTTGGCTTTTGCCAGGAACGCGTCCAGACCACCACGGTGGTCAACGGAGCGCAGAGCAGCCGCCGAAATGCGCAGTTTGAAGCCGCGGCCCAGGGCCTCGGACTGCAGGGTAACGTCGTTCAGGTTCGGCAGGAAACGACGTTTGGTTTTGTTGTTAGCATGGCTGACATTGTTGCCAGACATCGGGCCTTTTCCGGTCAGTTCGCAACGGCGCGACATGGGTCTATCCTCGTCTCTTCGCGGGGCGCTAGACGACCCCTTCAACATAAATGGGTGCCGCCAACAGCGGTGCCCAGAATTCCGTTCGGCGTCATTAGGCGGAATCAGTAGGGAGGTCAAGGGCCAGATCCGAAGCCGCAGCGGATTCCTTGCCGCTTTGACCGTCCTGATCCCCAACGTCCCCGATAAACCCACCAGACTGACGTGCCCAGAGCCCCGCATAGACGCCGCCCTTGGCCAACAGATCGTCATGGCTGCCATCCTCGATGATCCGGCCTTCGTCCATGACGACAATCCGGTCCATCTGCGCAATGGTCGACAGACGGTGGGCAATGGCGATCACCGTCTTGCCTTCCATCAGGCCAAAAAGCGTGTCCTGAATGGCGGCTTCCACCTCACTATCAAGGGCCGAGGTGGCCTCATCCAGCACGAGGATCGGCGCATCTTTTAGGATGACGCGGGCAATGGCGATCCGCTGCCGCTGTCCGCCGGACAGTTTCACACCCCGTTCGCCCACATGGGCATTGTAGCCCTTGCGGCCTTTGGGATCTTCCAGCGTGGCGATGAACTGATCTGCCTCCGCACGGGCTGCGGCGGCCATCATCTCGGCCTCGCTGGCGCTTTGGCGGCCATAAAGGATGTTGGCACGAATCGACCGGTGCAGCAGCGAATTGTCCTGACTGACCATACCGATCTGCTGCCGCAGCGAGGTTTGCTTCACCTCGCGAACATCCTGACCGTCGATCAGGATCTGGCCGTTCTCCGCATCACGGAACCGCAGCAACAGGTTCACGAGCGAAGATTTCCCTGCCCCGGAACGCCCCACCAACCCAACTTTCTGGCCCGGTGCGATGGACAGGTTCACATGGTCCAGTCCACCACGCCCTTTGCCGTAGTGGTGACTGACATCGCGAAACTCGATCGCCGCCTTTTCCACTGACAGCTTAGGCGCAACCTCCCGGTCGGTCACATCATGGGCGACCGCAACGGATTGCAGACCCTCACGGATCACACCGGCATGTTCGAACAGGCGCACCGTGACCCACATGATCCAGCCGGACATGCCGTTCAGACGAATGGTCAGCGCCGACGCTGCCGCCACCTCACCGACCGAGATCACACCGTTCGACCACAGCCAGACCGCCGGGCTCATCATGCCAAGGATCAAAACGCCATTGATGACGTTCAGACCAAAGCTCAGCTCAGTCATCAGGCGCAGGAACCGCTGGAAGCGCAGGCGCAACCGGCGCATGGCCGACAGGACATAGCGTTCTTCGGTGCCTTCATCGGCAAACAGCTTGATGGTTTCGATGTTGGAATAGGCATCCACCACCCGCGCTGTCACCATGGACCGTGCGCCCGACCATTTCTCCGAGGCGTGGGCGACGCGCACAGCAATGTAGCGCACGTAGAAAACGTAGATCACCACCCAGACCAGCAGCGGCACCGCCAAGAGCGGATGCACGCCCGACAGGATCAATGCAGCAGACACCACATAGGTCAAGGCATACCAGATGCCTTCAAAGGACATGTAAACGGCATCTTCCACTGCGCCGCCCATCTGCATCACCCGGTTCGACAGCCGGCCAGCAAAATCGTTCTGGAAGAAGCTGGTGGATTGCCCCAGCAGGTGTTTATGCGCGCGCCAGCGCACCTGTTCCTGCATGTTGCCCGCCAAGAGCTGTTCCAGGAACAGGTGGTTGATGGCAATAAACAGGGGCCGGATCATCAGGATGAACGCTGCCGCCAGCAGCAGCTCAGTACCGTGATTGTCAAACAGTTCAGCCGGAGTGTTGCCGCCCAAAAGGTCGATCAACCGGCCAGAATAAAAAATCAGCCCAGTTTCCACGAGCGCCACAAGGACGCCGGTGATGGCCATCGCCACTATCCATTTGCGGAACGGGCCGACTTGGGTTTTCAGATAGGCCCAAAGGGTTTTGGGCGGTGTGGCCTCATCAAAAGAGGCAAAAGGATCAACAAGGTTCTCAAAGAATCGGAACATGACGGGACCTACGGGTTAAATGGAAACCGCAAAACTGAAGATCAGCAAAGCGTTTCAGTGTCTGATTGTCAGAAAGTAACGGGCAAGGATGTATGCGAAGATACGGGGCGGTGGCTTAGGGTCACCGTCACGCAGGGAACGGCGACCTTAGGAAAAGGTGCGTGGAATTCCCTGATACATCTGATTGCCTCCGTCATTAGGTGAGACAGTGCTAGCGCAAGCAATTTGCGCTGTCACGTCTTTTCTAGGGTTTTCTGAGTATGCAATTGCACACCTTTCAGCTGTGCTTCAGCTGCTCCAGCATCCGCTGCGCCGCCACACTTGGGCTAACTGCACCGGTGGCCACGTCCAGCCCCAGCTGATCCATCGCGCCTTTTGCCGCCGCGGTCTGCAGCTGGGCCAGCAAGGCCTGCTTAACCTCTTCTTCGAACCAGAACCGGGCCTGCGCGGCGCGGCGGCCCTCAAAATGGCCATTCTCACGCCGCCAATCGGTCAGCGTGCGCATTTCCTCCCAGGCCTTAGTCAGCCCATCCTCCTCCAGCGCCGAAACCGTCATCGCCTTGGGGAAGTCTTGGGGATCCTGGGGCCGTTTGCGCAACAGCCTGAGGGCGCCGGAGTAATCCGCGCAAGTGCGCGTTGCAGTGGCTTTCAGATCGCCATCGGCCTTGTTCACAAGGATGATATCGGCCATCTCCATGATGCCGCGTTTCACCCCCTGCAACTCATCACCGCCTGCGGGCGCCAGCAGCAGGATGAACAGGTCCGACATTTCCGCCACAACGGTTTCCGATTGGCCAACGCCCACGGTCTCAATCAGGATGACGTCAAACCCCGCCCCCTCACAAAGCGCCACCGCCTCACGGGTACGCCGCGCCACGCCGCCCAGATGTGACTGGCTGGGCGAGGGGCGGATAAAGGCGTTGGGATTGCGGCTGAGCCGCTCCATCCGGGTTTTATCGCCAAGGATCGAGCCGCCAGAACGCGCCGAACTGGGGTCAACTGCCAGCACCGCCACCCTAAGGCCCTGTTCGGTCAAAAAGGTGCCAAAGCTTTCGATAAAGGTGGATTTCCCCACCCCCGGCGTGCCCGACAGACCGATGCGCACCGCCTGATGCGGGGCTTTGCGGCGGATCTCCTCCACCAGCGCAGCGGCCTGGGCACGATGATCTTCGCGGCTGCTTTCCACCAGGGTGATGGCGCGGGCCAAGGCCCGACGGTCCTGTGCCACAACCTTGTCGCTCAAGCCCTGAATATCCATACCGCCCCCTGCTGCGCCGCTTCCTTGCCGCGTTTTTGCCAAGGTGGCGCGTCCCTGTCCAGTGCTGGTGCCCGCCTGCGGCTTTACCCCGCGCCCGCCATGACGGATAAGCAGGGCATGTCCCAATTGACCCGACTGCCGATCCACGACGCCCTGCCCGATCTGATCTCTGCGCTGAAAACGCGGGGACGTGCGGTGTTGCAGGCGCCACCCGGTGCTGGGAAAACCACCGTGGTGCCGCTGGCCATGCTGGAAGCAGGCCTGACCGAAGGCCGCATCCTGATGTTGGAACCGCGCCGCCTGGCGGCCCGTGCGGCGGCAGAACGTATGGCACAGACCCTTGGTGAACCGCTGGGCCAGACCGTGGGCTACCGCATTCGCGGCGAAAGCAAACGCTCGGCCGCAACCCGGATTGAGGTGGTGACGGAGGGCATCCTGACCCGGATGATCCAATCCGATCCTGAGCTGACGGGCATCGGCGCGGTGATCTTTGATGAATTTCACGAACGCTCCCTCACCGCGGATCTGGGGTTAGCCTTGTGCCTGGAGATTGCCGAGGCGTTGCGCGACGACCTGATCCTGCTAGCCATGTCGGCCACATTGGACGCAGAACCGGTGGCGGGCATCATGGGGGACGTGCCGGTGGTGACCTCCGAAGGGCGGGCCTATCCGGTGGATCTGAAATGGCTCGACCGGCCGTTGCCGCCAAAACATCGCCTGCCCGAAGAGGTGGCCAAACTGGTCACCCATGCGGTTTCTGAAACTGAAGGCGGCGTGTTGGTCTTCCTGCCCGGGGAAGGTGAGATCCGCCGCACTGAGGCGCTGCTGAAGGACCGGCTGCCGTCGGAGTGTTCACTGCACATGCTGTTTGGTGCAATGGAGTTTGCCAAGCAACGCGCCGCAATTGAACCGGCCAAACAGGGCCGCAAGGTGGTGCTGGCGACCTCAATCGCGGAAACCTCACTGACCATTCAGGATGTGCGGGTGGTGGTGGACGCAGGCCGCGCCCGCCGCGCCCGGTTTGACCCCGGATCGGGCATGTCGCGGCTGGTGACGGAAAAGGTGACCAAGGCCGAGGCGACCCAACGCGCCGGGCGTGCAGGCCGTGTGGCTGAGGGCACCTGTTACCGGCTGTGGACCAAGGGGGAAGAAGGCGGGCTGCACCCCTTCCCCCCGGCGGAGATTGACACGGCCGACCTCGCGGGCCTCGCTTTGGAACTGGCGCTCTGGGGGGCGGGACCTGCTGATCTGGCCTTCCTGACGCCGCCCAATGCGGGCACCTATGCTGAGGCGCAGGCGTTGTTGCGGATGCTGGGCGCGCTGGATGAGGCAGGCCGGATCACTGAACATGGCCGCCGCATTGCCGCCCTGCCGCTGCATCCGCGACTGGCCCATATGCTGAGCGTCGCAGGCCCGGACGCCGCGCCTCTGGCGGCGCTCCTGGCCGATCGCGATCCCTTGGCGCGGTCCGCACCGGCGGATCTGGCGCTGCGCATTGCGGCGGTGCGCGATTTCCGCAGCTACAGTGAGCGCCATCCCCATACCGCCAATCGCGGCGCGGTGGAGCGGATCAAACAAGAGGCCAAGCGGCTGGCCCGTCAGGCTGGCAAAACCGATGGCGGGTATTCCGACGCGGAATTGGCCGCATTGGCCTACCCCGACCGCATTGGCTTGCGCCGCAAAGGCGATGCAGCGCGATTTGTGCTCTCGGGGGGCAAAGGCGCGGTGATGGAGGATCACGACCCGCTGGCCGGCAGCCGCTTGATCGTGGCCACTGATTTGGACGGCAACCCGCGAGAGGCCAAAATCCGGCAGGCGATCCAGATCTCTGAGGCCGAGGTGCGCAGCCTTTATACAGACCAGATCAGCTGGGTCGACAGCTGCGCCTGGTCGAAACGCGAACGCCGGGTGATTGCCCGGCGGCAGGAACGGTTCGGCACTGTAGCGCTGGATGACCGCATCTGGAAAGACGCCCCCGGTGAGGCCGTGGCCGAGGCGATGCTGGACGGGGTGCGTGATCTGGGGCTGCGCCCCTCGGACGCTGCGAAACGGTTCATTGCCCGTGTCATGCTGGTGCGGGACACATTGCCGGATCTGCCGGACATGTCCGAAGACGCGCTGATGGAGGGTATCGAGGATTGGCTGCTGCCGCATCTCGGCGGGGTGAAAACCGCCGATCAGTGGAAGAAGTTTGATATCCTCAATGCCCTGCGCGCCATGTTAGACTGGAACCAGATGCAGGCGCTCGACAAGGCAGCGCCGGCGCATTTCACCACCCCGCTGGGACGGCAGATTCCGATCGATTATTCCGGCGAGGTGCCCGAAATCAGCCTGCGCCTGCAGGAAATGTTCGGCCAGAAAACCCACCCGATGGTCGGCCGCACCCCCTTGCGGGTTACCCTGCTGTCACCTGCACAACGCCCGGTTCAGACCACCATGGATATCCCCGGGTTCTGGGCCAGTTCCTATGCGGATGTGCGCAAAGACATGCGCGGCCGCTACCCCAAACACCCCTGGCCCGAGGATCCCACCGAGGCCGATCCGACCCTCAGGGCGAAACGGCGCGGCAATTGACATCCAATTGATACATTCTGCAGGCACTTTTGCCTTTTGTCACAATTCCTATATAAGGCTCTGTCAAAACAAACGAGCAGCCGCAAATTGATGCAGAAGACCGTGCGTAAAGCCTGGACCGAGTTTATCCAACCGCTTCTTTATCGCCCGCCCCAGGTACAGGTGGCGGCGCTGCCGGTGCGCGGCAAAGGCAAAGACAAAGAGGTGCTGCTGATCACCTCACGCGGGACCGGGCGCTGGATCATCCCGAAGGGCTGGCCGATGACCGGCAAGACCGATGCCGAAGCGGCGGCACAGGAAGCCTGGGAAGAGGCGGGAATCAAAGCCCGCAAAGTCTCCCCCGCGCCGATTGGCAGCTACCGTTATGCTAAATCCGGCGCCGGCGGTATCGTCACACCGATGCAGGCGATGGTTTACCTCTTGAAGGTGGACACGCTGGCCAAGAAATACCCCGAAGTCTCTGAACGCAAACGCAAATGGTTCTCCCCCGAGGAGGCAGCGCAGCGGGTCGATGAAATGGGGCTGAAAGATCTGCTGTTGAAGCTGTAACAGTTTTTCAAAGTTTTTATGACAAAAACCTTGAGTTTAGAGCGCGTGCGCTCTAGGCCGCAGGCAAATTTTGCAAGGTGGATGTCATGGCCGACAAACCGACGGATAAAAACTGGAAGACGCTCGATAAGGATCTCGGGCGGATCAGCCAATTTGAAAACGCTGCAAGCTATGTCTCGCGCCCGATGGTCGCGCCGGGCATCGCGCTGATCTTTATCGTGCTGGCCGGTCTGGCAGCAGGGATCTTCTTTGGCGGTGCCTCAGGTTCAGCCATTGTGGTGGTTGCGGCCATCTTTGGCGCCTATATGGCGATTAACATCGGTGCCAACGATGTGGCCAACAACATGGGCCCTGCGGTGGGTGCAAATGCGCTGACCATGGGTGGTGCGATCCTGATCGCGGCCATCTTCGAAAGCGCCGGTGCGCTGCTGGCAGGTGGCGATGTGGTTTCAACCATCTCCAAAGGGATCATCGATCCAGCCGGAATCGCGGACAGCGGCATCTTTATCTGGGCGATGATGGCGGCGCTGGTGTCGTCGGCGCTTTGGGTCAACCTGGCAACCTGGGTTGGCGCGCCGGTTTCGACCACCCATTCGGTTGTTGGTGGTGTGATGGGCGCAGGGATCGCAGCGGCCGGCATGGCAGCCGTGAATTGGCCCACCATGGGCAAAATCGCCGCCAGCTGGGTCATCTCACCTGTCTTGGGCGGTGTCATTGCGGCGATGTTCCTGGCCTTCATCAAAGCCCGCATCGTCTATCAGGAAGACAAGCTCGCCGCCGCGCGCCGCTGGGTGCCGCTGCTGATTGCGATCATGGCTGCGGCCTTTGCCGCCTACCTGTCGCTGAAGGGTCTGAAAAAGATCATCAAGATCGACATCACCACCGCGCTGCTGATTGGCGTGGCTGTTGGTGCCGCCTCATACTTCATCTCAAAGCCGCTGATCGCCAAACAGTCAGAAGGGCTGGAGAACCGCAATAAATCGCTGAAAGTGCTGTTCTCGATGCCGCTGGTTTTCTCGGCGGCGATGCTGTCGTTTGCTCATGGCGCCAATGATGTGGCCAATGCTGTTGGCCCGCTGGCCGCCATTGTCCACGCAACCGAGTTTGGCGATTTCGCCGCCAAGGTTGCCATCCCCAGCTGGGTCATGGTGATCGGGGCCTTCGGGATCTCCTTCGGTCTGTTCCTATTCGGCCCCAAGCTGATCCGCATGGTCGGCAGCCAGATCACCAAGCTGAACCCGATGCGCGCCTACTGTGTGGCGCTGTCGGCAGCGATCACTGTGATTGTGGCCAGTTGGCTGGGCCTGCCGGTCAGCTCCACCCACATTGCGGTGGGCGGTGTCTTTGGTGTGGGCTTTTACCGCGAATGGCACACCGAGCGCCGTCGTCGCCAGAACCTGGCCACCAAAGCCATCAAACCGGTGACCGCCGAGGAGCGCCGTCGCCGCAAGCTGGTGCGCCGCTCGCACTTCATGACCATTGTCGCGGCTTGGGTCATCACCGTACCTGCAGCCGCTGCCATGTCGGCAGTGATCTTCACGCTGCTGCACGCAGTGGCCGGCTAACGACCGCCACAGCAACACGACAAGCGACAAGACAATCGGGCGGCCTGCGGGTCGCCCTTTTCCTTTGGCTGAATCACAGGGCGGCACAATCGACCAAAAGAAAACGCCCCACACCAGAGGTGCAGGGCGTTGTCCTGAAAACAGTCTGTCGCTTAACGGCGACGATCGCGGCGCGATGACATCGGCTGGAACGCCACGCCCACATGCGCTTCGCAATAGGGTTTGCCGGACTGCACCGGCAGACCGCAGAACCAGAAGTCATCGGTGGCCGGGTCGCCTACGGGCCATTTGCAGGTCCGTTCGGTCAGCTCCAGCAGGCTGAGCTTCTTCGATTTCTTTTCGACCTCATTCACCTTGGCCAGCGCTTCGGGGCTGATCTCATTGGCGGAGGGCTGCGGCGGCAGCGGCTGGCCGGCAGGAATGATCGCCTTGCGCGCTGGGCTGACCGCCGGGCGCGGTGCCGGGGCTGCAGCAGGCTCTGGTGCGGGGGCGGCGGCCTCTTTCACCTTGGGCTTTGCCGCCTCTTTCTTGGCGGCAGGCTTGGCCTTGGCTTCGGTCTTCGACGAATCGGTTGAGCCGCCACCACTGGAACGGTTGGACAGACCCAAACGATGCACCTTGCCGATGACCGCATTTCGGGTCACGCCGCCCAATTCTTTAGCGATCTGGCTTGCCGATTGGCCTTCGCCCCACATTTTCTTCAGAAGTTCGACGCGTTCGTCGGTCCAGGACATGCCGGTTTCCTTCGGTAAAAAGCGGCCCGTGGAATCGAGCCGCCCTGAAATTCTTGATCAGCCCCTATTCTAGCCAACAGGGGCTGAGTTACAAGGCGTCGAATCGGGCTGTGCAAAGGCGTGGCTGCGACAGCACATTGAGACAGGCCCAAGGGCCGTACAGAGGAATGCAGATCATGAGCCAGACCAGCGACAGCACAACCGTTGCCAACAGCAGCCTCGCCAATATGGGGGATCGCCGGTTTGGCCGGTTCAACTGGCTAGGCATGGTGACACTGGCCCGGCGTGAGATCCTGCGGTTTCTGGTGGTCTGGACGCAAACCCTGGTGGCGCCGCTGACCACAGCCGCGCTGTTCCTGATGATCTTCTCAGTTGCGATTGGTCAGACCCGTGGTGAGGTGATGGGCCTGCCGTTCACCCATTTCATTGCGCCCGGCATCCTGATGATGACCGTGATCCAGAACGCCTTTGCCAACACCTCCTCCTCAATCGTGATTTCGAAGGTGCAGGGCAATATCGTTGATACGCTGATGCCACCGCTGTCCCCGCTGGAGCTGGTGCTGGGCTATCTGGCAGGCGCCGTGGCGCGCGGGGTGATTGTGGCACTTTTGTTGAGCGTCGGGCTGGTGCTGTTCCTCGGCATCGTGCCAGCCCATCCGCTGCTGGCACTGGCCTTCGTCATTCTTGGCGCGGCGCTCTTGGGGTCAATCGGCATGGTGGCCGGGATCTATTCCAACAAGTTTGACCAGATGGCCGCGATCACCAATTTCATCGTGACGCCTTTGGCCTTCCTCTCGGGCACCTTCTATTCGGTGCAGGCCCTGCCGCCGGTGATTGCCGATATGACCCGTTTCAACCCGATCTTCTACCTGATCGACGGGGTGCGCTATGGCGTGCTTGGCGTGTCTGACAGCGCGCCGATGCTGGCGCTGACCGTTTCAGCGCTGGTGACATTGGCGATTTCCGCGCTGGCCTGGGCCCTGTTCCGCAGCGGCTACCGGTTGAAAAACTGACGCCGACGCTCAGGCTTTCTGGCGTGTGGCAAGCCCTGCCTCGCGCCAGGCCAGCAATGCGGCCCCGCTGACAATGATGCCTGCCCCCAGATAGGAAATCAGATCGGGCAGCTGGGCAAAGACCACCCAGTCATAAAGCGTGGCAAACACCAGCGTGGCATAGGCAAAGGGCGCAACAAAACTGGCCTCAGCCCGCGCCACCGCGTTGATGAAACAGGCCTGCGCCAGCGCCATGCAGATCCCAAGGCTGGCCAGCACCGCCCATTGCGCCAAACTGGGCCCCTGCCAGAAAGCAATGACCGCGATCGTTGCGATCACCACCCCAATGGCATTGTTGATCAAGAGGATCTGCAGCGGCGGCTCACGCCCAGCCAACTTCTTGATGAAGATCAGCTCAAACCCCATCGCCACCGCCGCCGCCAGCGCCACCAAAGCCGCCAGTTGAAAGCTTTCCGGCGTTGGGCGCAGCAGCACCATCGCCCCGATCAACGCAATGCCCGCTGCCGCCCAGCGCACCGGGCCCACCCGTTCCCCCAGAAAGGGGATCGCCAGCATCATGGCAAAGACCGGGTTCAGAAAGCTGATCGCAGTGGCATCGCTGTGCGGGATATAGGCCGCCGCCGCAAACATGCAGGTGGCCCCCAGCCAGCCGAAAAACGTCCGCCCCAGATGCAGCCCCCAGGCAGGGCGGCGGATCTTCAACCGCATCGCCGAGGCCACGCCAGCATAAAACAGAAAGGCAAAGACAAATCGCCCGTGGCTGACTTGCAGCGGGTGCAACGGATCGCCCAGCGCGTCGGTGCCCAGCGCCTTGGCCATCAAGGTGGTGCCCGCGATGAACGCCGTGGCCGACAGCATCAGCACAACGGCAAGACGCGGGTTTGCGGCAGGGGGCTTGGAAGCGTGTTCGGAGGGGGCAACAACATCGGACATGCCTCAGCTATCGGCCAGAGCTGCCTTTCCTACAAGCCCCAAACCGCCGCCAAAATGACTAGTGCGCCACGAAAACAGCGCAAATTGCCAAGCCTGACAAAAAACGCTTTGCATTTTGAAAATTCCTGCCTATGCAGACGACATGTTCAAACGACGCCATATCCTGACCAGCCGACGCCGACGCCGTAGCGCCTGACGTCCGCCCTGCTATGTGCGCCCCGTAGATTTACCGTGCACTGGCTGTTTGAACCGCTGCAATCGCAGCAAAACCACCCGAAATTGTTGACACCCCTGCCCCGTAATGCATCTTCGGGGCTTCCCAAGGAACAAGGATGATCCAATCATGATCGCTTCCGTTTTGCCGACCTATTCCCGTGCCCCTCTGACCTTTGTCAAAGGTGAAGGCTCCTGGCTGATTGAGGCAGATGGCCGACGTTTCCTGGATCTCGGCGCAGGCATTGCGGTGAACGCCCTGGGCCACGCCCATCCGGCCTTGGTTGAGGTGCTGAGCACCCAGGCCGAGACCCTCTGGCATGTCTCCAACCTCTATAACATCCCGCAACAACAGGCGCTGGCCGATCAACTGGTTGAACACAGCTTTGCCGATACGGTGTTTTTCACCAATTCCGGCACCGAAAGCTGTGAACTGGCGGTCAAAATGGCGCGGAAATACTGGTTTGAAAAAGGTCAGCCCGAAAAGGTTGAGATCCTGACCTTCGAAGGTTCCTTCCACGGCCGCTCCTCCGCCGGTATCGCCGCCGCCGGATCCGAAAAAATGACCAAAGGCTTCGGTCCCATCCTGGGTGGGTTCACTTCCCTGCCCTGGGGCGATCTGGACGCGGTGACCGCCGCCATCGGCCCGCAGACCGCAGCCATCATGGTGGAACCGGTACAGGGCGAAGGCGGCATTCGCCCAATGGCGGACGTCGATCTGAAGGCGCTGCGCCAAATCGCCGATGAAAACGACCTGCTGCTGATCCTTGATGAGGTACAATGTGGCGTCGGCCGGACCGGCAAGCTGTTTGCCCATGAATGGGCCGGCATCACCCCTGACATCATGATGGTCGCCAAAGGCATCGGCGGCGGCTTCCCGCTGGGCGCCGTGCTGGCCCGTGAAGAGGCTGCCAGCGGCATGACCGCGGGCACCCATGGCTCGACCTATGGCGGCAACCCGCTGGCCTGCGCCGTCGGGGGCAAGGTGATCGAGATCGTCTCGGATCCGGAGTTTCTGGACGCCGTGCGCGCCAAGTCCGGCCTCTTGCGGCAAAAGCTGGAAGGGCTGATCGCCGACAACCCCGAGGTCTTTGAAGAGGTGCGCGGCACCGGGCTGATGCTGGGCCTCAAATGCAAGGCAACCAATATGGATGTGGTCAACGCAGGCTACGCGCATGAGGTCATTACCGTGCCCGCCGCCGACAATGTGATCCGCCTGTTGCCGCCCCTCACCATCACCGAGGCCGAAATAGACGCCGCCATCACCCTTCTGGATGCCGCCGCCAAATCCCTCAGCTGAGTCACCGTTTCCAAAATACTCCGGGGGAGTCGCGCATCGCGCGGCGGGGGCAGCGCCCCCACCCCGCCCTCCAGAAAGCAAAACCTATGAACCATTTCCTCGATATTCACAAAACCGCGCCCGAAGATTTGCGGGCCATGATCGACAGTGCCCGCAGCATCAAAGAAGCGCGCAACGGCAAACCCAAAGGCACCCCGGATGCCGATCAGCCGCTGGCCGGTCACATGGTGGCGCTTATCTTTGAAAAGCCCTCCACCCGGACCCGTGTCAGCTTTGACGTGGGCGTGCGGCAGATGGGCGGGGAGACCATGGTGCTCTCCGGCGCGGATATGCAACTGGGACATGGCGAAACCATCGCTGATACCGCCCGGGTGCTCAGCCGCTATGTCGATCTGATCATGATCCGTACCTTCGAAGAGCAGACGCTCTTGGAAATGGCCGAATATGCCTCGGTTCCGGTGATCAACGGGCTGACCGACCGCACCCACCCCTGCCAGATCATGGCGGACGTGCTGACTTATGAGGAACACCGCGGCCCGATCAAAGGCAAAAAGGTGGTCTGGTGCGGCGATGGCAACAATGTCTTTGCCTCCTTCGCCCATGCGGCTGGCCAGTTTGGCTTTGACCTGACCTTTGCCGGCCCTGAGACGTTGGATCCCGAAATGGTCTTCGTCGAAGAGGCCCGCGCCAAAGGCTCCAAGGTTGAAATCATGCGCGATCCAATTGCCGCCGTGCAGGGCGCCGATCTGGTTGTCACCGACACCTGGGTCAGCATGCATGATCCGCAATCCGCCCGCGAACGCCGCCACAACCAGCTGCGCCCCTATCAGGTCAACGAGGAGCTGATGAGCCACGCCAAATCGGATGCGCTGTTCATGCACTGCCTGCCGGCGCACCGCGATGATGAGGCCACCAGCGCCGTGATGGACGGGCCGCATTCGGTGATCTTTGATGAGGCTGAAAACCGCCTGCACGCACAGAAGGCGGTGATGCGCTGGTGTCTGGGCAAGTAAGGCCCACACACCAAAACGCCTGGGTCCTGGCCATATAGGCAACAGGGGCTTTGCCCCTCTACTGCCCTCTATGAGGGCCGTATTCACCCCAGAGTATTTCGGGCAAGATGAAACGCCCTCGGCAGGAAATGGCCGGGGGTGTTTTGCTGTCTGGGACTGGCGGCGGGCCTTGGCTAAGCTGACCCCAGTTTGGCCGCGTTGGAGGGTCCTGTGATGCGTTATTCCCGTCGTTTCTTTGTCCTATCCGGGCTGATGCTCGCCGCTTGTGGCCGTCGCCGCGCACCGGCCCCGGTGGAACCACCGCTTTATCCCAATGAAACGCCTGAGATCCGGGCGCTGATCAATCAATACGCCGACCTCTATGAGGTGCCCCGCACCCTTGTTCACCGGGTGGTGCAACGCGAAAGCATGTATCGGCCTGGTGCTCGCAACGGGCCCTATTGGGGGATGATGCAGATCCTGCCCGCCACAGCCCGTTCCATGGGGTTCCGCGGCCAGCCCAGTGACCTGTTGGATGCAGAAACCAACCTGAAATACGCGGTGAAATATCTGCGGGGTGCCTGGCTGGTGTCTGACGGCGATGAGCCCACCGCGGTCATGTGGTACGCCCGCGGCTACTACTACGAGGCCAAGCGTCGTGGGATGCTTTATGAGACGGGCCTGCGCAGCTAGGAACGCTGCAGTCAAGCTGATTGACACTTAAGGAAGTCCTGATTACCAAAAAGCTACCTTAAATTGAATATCAATCAGGATTTCCAATGTTCAAGCGATTTAGCCTTATCACACCTGTCCTTCTGCTCGCGGCTTGTGGTGCGACGTCATCCAGCAACCCTGAAATGTTCTCCTTCTTTGCCAGCGAACGCGGCATCAAAGGCAGCTACAACTTGGCCACCTATAGCCAAGCGCATGTGCGCGCGCGGGTGGCGGGCCTCGCCTGCAAATCCGGCAAGCTGGCGTCGTACTCAGAAACAAACAAGGACGGAATCGTAAGCTTCGACAGCGCTTGCGTGGGCCCGCAGAGCTATGAGGAAAGCACTGCGTTCACCGTGAACGATGTGCAGAAAACCGGCCACATCACCACATCGATGGACGGCCAGCTGATCCAAAAGAAGCTTTGAGTTAACCCATTCCCAACCGCCGCGCCTGATCAGACTGATTTAACCTGATCGGGCGTGGCGTCTTTAGCCGGCATCAGCGCAATAGCTTGCCAAGCCCTTTCAACAGCTCATCTTCCAGCGTGCGTTTGGCGGCATCTTCCAGGCTTTCACCGTCTTCCTGTTTGATGCCCAGCTCTTTCTTCACCTTGTTTTCCAATTCGGCCTTGGCTTTGGCTTTTTCCTCTTTCAGGTTCAGATCCACAGCCTTTTCCAGATCCGGCCAGACCTTGGGCGCGGCCCAGGGGCCTTTGATCCGCACCGGGATCGCCAGGCCGCCCTGGCTTTCCAGGCTGCCCAGCTGCGGCGTGAAGAGGTAATCGATGTCCTGTTGGCCAAGCCCTACCCGGCCTTTGCCGGTGGCGGTGACCACGGGCAACTGCAGCAGCAGATCGGGGTTTTGCAGATCGCCGTTTTCCATCGTGAAACTGGCCGAGAGCTGATCAAAGACGGTGGTGCCCCCTGTGGCCAGACCCTGCCGCATCAAGCTGTCCAGATCGATGCCCTCAATGGTGCCGCGCCCCATGTGGATACGCCCATCACCCGACAGGGAATTCATGATCTGATGCAGGCTTTCCCCCACCCCCAAATAGGCGATGCGGGCCTCGGCCTGACCGGTAAACCGGGTCACCCCCACCAGATCTCCCAGCAAGGTTTTCATCTCCACACCGCTGGCCTGCACATCGCCGCCAACGCTCAGCCCGTTGCGATTGTTGGCCACCACCTGACCGGCAAAGCCCCCGTCATAGCCCTGCAACTCATTCAGTTTGACCACAAGGCGCGCCCGATCCAGCGTTGCCCGTACGTCCAGCGTTTGCAGGCTCAACCCCGCCACCGACAGGGAAGGCGCCGTGAGTGAGATATCAGCGTTCAGCAGATGCAGGGCAGAGGCATCGATCGGCGCTTTGGACCAGCCCGTCTGAACGGGGGTGTCCGTTGTTGCGGTGCCAGTATCGCCAGAGCTGAGGCCATTCAGATCCAGCGCCGAGGCCGCCAGCCGGGCAGTCAGATAGGGACGCTGCTGGGCCAGATCCAGATCCAGCCCGCCGTTGATCTGATGCTGATCCAACGTCAGCTGCATTTCCCGCAGGCTCAGCTGCAATGCCTCGGTCAGGGTCACCTCTGCCGACAGACCAGCGGCCCGGCCCAAGCCCTGCGGCAGTGTAACCCCCGGCAGCCCAGCAGCCGCCAAAGCGGCGCCGGTGTCGGGGCTGCCCAGGGCAATCCGCCCCTGCACCTGCAGAGGTATCCCAACCTGACCTGTAAACGAGGCCCTGCTGCCGCCCAGCTGGGCCGTGGCCGCAACATCGGTGATCTGCCCCTCAATCAGCGCGGCCAGATCGCTGACGTCACCCGTGAGGCTCACCGCCTCCGCCCCATCCGGGCGCAGGCTCAGCGCGAAATCTGCAGCGCCACGATAGACCGGCCAGCTGAGATCCAGTGAGATATCGCGGAAGGTCATATCGCTGCCCGCCGCATGATCCAGATAGCGCAGCTGGCCGCCTGAGATCAGCGCCCGGTCCAGTGACAGGGCCAGGGCGTTATCCGCCCCCGCAACTGGGGCCGACTGACCCGAGGGGCTGACCCCATCCACGCCAATTTCCCAATTGGCGCGGCCATCAGCGTGGCGCTCCATCAGGATCTGCGGAGACAACAGCTCCAATCCGGTGATCTTGATATCGCCCTGCAGCAGCGCCGCCAGATCCACGCCGATCTTCAACGCCTCAGCCCGCAACAACGGCCCGGCTTGCGACCAGTCTGCATTGGCAATCTCAACCGCGCCGGTGCGGGCGCCAAGGATCGGGTAATAGCTGAGCTTCACCTCACCGTTCAGACGCACCTGCCGACCTGTCTGCGCCTCAATCTGATCCAGCGCCACCCGGGCAATCCGTTCCCCCGGCAACAGCAACAGCCCAGCCACCGCCAGCACAGCCAACAGCCCCAGCATCACAACAACACGCAACAACCACCGCATTCCCGGTCCCCCTACCGTCTTTGTGCCAAGGTTAGGCGAGCCGTCGCCGCAGAACAACAAAGCAAGGGGCGCCACGGCGCTTTTTGGCGCAAAAGCCTTTGCCACAGTCGCATCGCTCTACTATATGCCGCCCCATGACCAGCAATCCGCCAGATCTACGCCCCGACCTCGCCCCCCGTGCCCAGTTCAGCGACACACCCCGTGACGGCCAGCCGACCATCGGCATGGTCTCGCTCGGCTGTCCAAAGGCGCTGGTCGACAGTGAGCGGATCCTGACCCGGCTGCGGGCCGAGGGCTATGGTATCTCACCGGATTACACCGGTGCCGATGCGGTGATCGTGAACACCTGTGGTTTTCTGGACAGCGCCAAGGCCGAAAGCCTGGAAGCCATTGGTGAAGCACTGAATGAAAACGGCAAGGTCATCGTCACCGGCTGTCTGGGGGCGGAACCTGAATATATCACCGGTGTGCATCCCAAGGTGCTGGCCGTCACCGGCCCTCATCAATACGAACAGGTGCTGGATGCGGTGCATGGCGCGGTGCCACCCAGCCCCGATCCCTTTGTGGATCTGCTGCCGGCCTCCGGCGTCAGCCTGACGCCCCGCCACTACAGCTACCTGAAGATTTCCGAGGGCTGTAACCACAAGTGCAAATTCTGCATCATCCCCGATATGCGCGGCAAGCTGGCGTCGCGCCCGGCCTTTGCGGTGATGCGTGAGGCTGAGAAGCTGGTAGAAAACGGCGTCAAGGAACTGCTGGTCATCTCACAGGACACCTCGGCCTATGGGCTGGACCGCAAACACGAGACGGAGCGTGGCTATCGCAGCCACATCACCGATCTGGCGCGCGATCTCGGCTCACTCGGGGCGTGGGTGCGTCTGCATTACATCTACCCCTACCCCCATGTGCGTGAGTTGATCCCGCTGATGGCCGAGGGGCTGGTGCTGCCCTATCTGGACATCCCGTTCCAACACGCCCATCCCGACACGCTGAAACGCATGGCCCGTCCCGCAGCCGCAGAACGCACGCTGGACCGGATCGCCGAATGGCGCAGCATCTGCCCGGATATCACCCTGCGTTCGACCTTCATCGTCGGCTACCCTGGGGAGACCGAGGCGGAGTTCCAAACCCTGCTGGACTGGATGGATGAGGCGCAGTTGGATCGCGTTGGCTGCTTCCAGTACGAAAACGTCGAAGGCGCCCGCTCCGCCGCGCTGCCCGACCATGTGCCAGATGAGGTCAAGCAGGAGCGTTGGGAACGTTTCATGGAAAAGGCACAAGCCATTTCCGAGGCCAAACTGGCCGCCAAAGTAGGTCAGGTGATGGATGTGATCGTCGATGATATCGACGAAGACGGCATCGCCACCTGCCGCACCAAAGCCGACGCCCCCGAAATTGACGGCAACCTGTTCATCGACGAAGACACCGAAGGCCTGTCCGTCGGGGACATCGTCAGCGTCGAGGTGGATGAAGCTGGTGAGTATGATTTGTGGGGTCAGCTGAAACGCTAAAGCCAATTCCCCCGGGGCACACGCCCCGGTCGCGCCCGACCCCGCCCCCAAGGGCGGGCGCGAATTGCAACGTTTCTGATCGGATAGACGTTGTTGGGGCCGAAGGGGTAGCGCACCACGGCACCCCGCCCTCGGGCTCGGGCGCGACCTCTCTACCGGAATCGGATGCGGCTGACTTGCTTCAGGCCGAGGCCCACCAACATCCTCCCGTGGGGAGGGTCGGGCGCTGCCAAATCTTTGATTTGGATTTAGAGGCTCAGCCCCAGAGCACCACCACCCAGGCGACACCGGCGGCGATGGCGGTGACAGCCACCGCGGCGGAGCCTGCGTCTTTGGCTTGTTTGGCCAGCTCATGCTGATCCAGCGAGATGTAATCGACCACCCGTTCAATCGCTGAATTCATCAGCTCCATCGCCAGCACCAGAATGCCCAGCGACAGGATCAGCGCGCGTTCCCCCGGGCTCAGCGGCAGGGTGAAGGCCAGCGCGGCCGAGGCCAGATTGGCCCAGACCCAGCTGCGGAAACTGTGTTCGGTGCGCCAGCTGTCGAGCCATCCGGCCCAGCTCCAGATGCAGCGCAGTTTCAGGCGGTGTAGAAAGTCAGTCATTGGTCCTCCGGTCCGTTTTCTTGAACCGAAGGCTCCGTTGCGTCAAGGGTGAAGGCCTACGGGTTTTGGGCGGATTTTCAGGACACCGCGCGACGGAACCTGTGATCGGCCCCGTATAAGCCCCTGTTCCGGATGCGGATGGGCCCTTGGGCCAGCCGCAGCTGGGGCGCAGGGCGGGGCACATTCACATCCCCTACTGCACCTCCCCGCCCTGCTCTCTTCTCTGAGGGGATGAAAACCCAACGCCGCCTTGCCTCACCAAAGCGGCGTCTTGGGTCAGCCCTGTGGTCAGCCCTGTTTTTCGGTGTCTTTTGCCAGCCGCTGCAACATCTCCTTGTTGCGGCAATAGTCTGGCGCGGCGTCGGCCTGATGCACCCGTTCGATCCAGGCGCGGCAAGCGCCATCTTTGGAACACTGGGCGCAGCGCATCAGCGCGTCACGGTATTCTGCTGCGGCATAGGGGCTGTGGTCCATCCGATCCGCCCAATCTATCCCTAATCGCTGCGCAAGGCGCGGCATCAGGTCCACATTGCGGACCAGTCGGTCGAAGAAGCTCATATTGGGGTCCTTATCTGAGTTTCTTATGGTGAAAACTAGTGCCGTAATCGGTTGAAGATTGCGGCGTTGAGACAGTGATCCGGCGCCTCAGGGGCGCAGGTGCTTTGGGCCAGCCAAGCCTGACAGGCACTGACATGCGGGCATTGGCGGCACCGGGTCACCATATCGGCATAGGACTGCGGCGAGAGCAGGTCATCGGCCATCGCGTCACTCAGGTTCACGCCAAGCCTGCGTGCCATGGAACGGGTCAGCCAGAAATGCGTCTCAGGCGAGCCAAGGGGAAAGATCTTGCCCATGTCACTGCCCCCGATCGGAGGCAGCATCCTCCGGGCTCAGCGCCCGGCGCACCTCAGAAAACCGGTCCCCGTTGAGGCAAAAAGACGGTGCCTCGGCCCGTCCCCCCGACTGCTCGGCCGTCGCCAGCCAGCGGGTACAGCGCTCAGGTTCGCTGCAACTGCGGCAGCGTGTGACCATCGCGGCCCATTCGGGTTGACGCAGCTGGCCCGCCTCACGCGCGTTTGCCAGATCCGTCCCGGTTGCCTTGGCCATGCGTTTGGCCAGCCAGAAATGTCGTTTAAACCGTCCTAGGGGTTTCATTGCCTTGCCCTCCTGTGATCAGCCGGAGCTTATACAGTCAGGGCGGGGTGTTCTTTGACCCGCATCAACCAAGACGCACGTTGCGCTGGCCTGCATCAGTCCTGCGGCAGCTTACCCAGCACCCGCTGGATCCGCAGGAAGGTGGCATTGCGGCAATAGCCCGGCGGCAAATCTTCCTCACCGGGGGCGGCGTGTTCCAGCCAGACCTTGCAGGCACCGGGACCGGCGCAGCCTTTGCAACGTTCAATAGACTGGCTCAGATCTTCGAGCTTCAACCGTCCGGACAGGAGTTCTTTTTCAAGGTTAACGCCCATGGCATCCGCCATGTGATGGAAAAGAGCCATATGGTTCTTTTCAGGGGTGCGATCGCTCTGCATCGGGGGCCTCTCTGCAGCTATAGTGAGAGGTCGTTAACTAATTATCGAGTCGGAAAGAGGCTTTGATCCAGATCAACTAATGCAGGCATTCAGCTTTTTAAAAGCTCTTCCAGATAGGTATTTACACAGGTCTGCACATGGCGAAACCGGTCCCCACCCAGATGTTTACCGCCATACCAGCGTGTCACCACCACGATATGATCGCGCAGGTCTTCGCGTTCCAGCATACGTAGAATCACATTGCCCGCGCCGCTCTCGCCATCATCGCCTTTGCGCTGGGTGCCATCCCCCTGCAACATCGCCCAGGTGTTATGGGTTGCCTTGGCGTATTTCTTGGCGCGTTTCAGCTGTTTGAGGAAGGCAGCCACCTCCGCCTCATCGCGCACCACCCCGCCCGAAACCGCATAGCGTGAGCCGCGGTCGCTGACGACATTTTCAATTTGCAGCATCGTCTTGTTGGCCCGTCTCGTTACATCGCAGCCGCGGCTTTGCGCACGGTGGCCAAGCGGTCTGCGTTCGGCGGGTGGGTGCCAAGGAACTGGTTGCCGGGATCAGGAAGGCGACTAAAGAACTCGGCCCCGCGCACCGCGTCATAGCCCGCTTTCAGCGTGATGATCGTGCCCAAAGCATCCGCTTCCAGCTCAAAATCCTTGGAGTAGCGTCGCGCGCCCAGGATTGCGCCAAGCTCTTGTGCTTCTTCAACTTCTTTGGCGTTGCCCCCCTGCATGGAGACCAATCCCCCCATGATCGCAGCGCCCTGCAGCGCGCTTTGGGTCTGCTTTTCCAGATGGCCCGCAATATGATGCGCCGCCTCATGGCCCATCACAAAAGCCAGCTCATCGGCGTTGCGCACGGACCGGATCAGCGCAAGGTTGAAGGCGATGACCGGCTGGCCGCTGTCACTCAGAAATTGGTGGGCGTTGGGCGGCTGGTTGGGGCGATCATCAACAACAATCAGGAAGTCACAGTTGGACCCGAACGCACGGCGGCGGCATTCCCGCTCGGCCACAGGTTCCACCGTCTCCACCACGGCAACAAACTGCTGTGCTGCTGCGCGCGAGGGCACATTTTCCAGCGACCCGTTCACGCCAGACACCGGCGCCACGGTACAGCCCGCCAACGCAAGACCTGCCACCATTATCATTGCCCAAATACGCATAAACACCTCTCCTTCCCCACATATGTATCACTGTTTGGCCGCCTTACCAGTCTGAAGCCACAGCAAAACCTTGCGGAATGGGTTTAATCGCCTATCGTTGAGATATGTTTACGATCGAACACGATTTCGACGCCACCGTGGTGACCCTGATTGATGAGGGCGACAGCCCCCTCCAAGAAGACATCACCATTCACGCTTTTCAGGAATGCGTCACGCTGGAACAGTATGATCCCCGCGATGATGAGGTGAAAAAGATCACCCTCTCGCTGCATCAACTGCAGGAACTGGCCGCCGCGCTTGATCTGCCTGAAGGGGTCTACAAACTGCAGGGCAAAGGTGCCAACGCAGGCTGAGCCACGGCTAGCTGTCGATCTGAAAGACCTTATCGCGGCTGGTCTGGCCGCGGATCAAACGCAGCTTGCTTTTGGCCAGCCCCAGTTCCTTGGCCAAAAGCTTCTGCACGGCGGCATTGGCTTTGCCAGCGTCGGGCACGGTGGTCACATAGACACGCAGCTGCCCGCCATCGATCACGATCCGGTTGCGCGCCGCTTTTGGGGTGACTTTCACGCTCAGCTGGCCATCGCGCAGACACTGCCACAGATCGCTCTGGTCCATACACCTTCCCCTTGCAGCCATTGATGATGGACAACCCAATCCTCGCGCCAGATAGTGGCCCCCAAGTCAGGGAGAAGACAAGATGAGCACGGGATTTTTCTGGGATGAGCGGTGTTTCTGGCATGGCGGTGGCGACTATGCGCTGACCCTGCCCTTGGGTGGGGCAATGGGCGGCCATGTGCAGCCCCTTGCAGCAGGCGGCCTGCCCGAGAACCCTGAAACGAAACGGCGCCTGAAAAACCTGATGGAGGTCACAGGGTTGATTGGGGATCTGAGTGTCCGCACTGCGCCGGCCGCCACCGCACAGGATCTAGCGCGGGTGCATCCGGAAACCTATCTGCAAAACTTCAAGGCGATGTCGGATCAGGGTGGCGGCGAATTAGGCCTGCGCACCCCATTTCTGAAAGGTGGCTATGACATCGCCAGCCTGTCTGCCGGTCTGGCGACATCCGCCCTTGATGCGGTTTTGAAAGGCGAGCTGCGCAATGCCTACGCTCTGTCGCGCCCACCCGGCCACCATTGCATGCCCGATTGGCCTAATGGGTTCTGCCTGCTCAACAATATTGGCATCGCGATTGAGGCCGCCCGCGCCGCAGGGCTGGCCAAGCGGTTCGCCGTCGTCGATTGGGACGTGCATCACGGCAATGGCACCGAGGCGGTGTTTTATGACCGCGAGGATGTGCTGACGATCTCGCTCCATCAGGAATGGAACTACCCGCTGGACACTGGTGCGGTGACCGATCGCGGCACTGGTGCGGGCCTTGGCTATAACCTCAATGTGCCGCTGCCGCCCGGCGCGGGGCATACCGCCTATCTGGAGGCGATGGAGCAGATCACCCTGCCCGCGCTGGCCCAGTTTCAGCCTGACGTGATCATCGTCGCCTGCGGGTTTGACGCCTGCATCTTTGATCCGCTGGCCCGCATGATGGCGACACCCGAAACCTTCCGCCTGATGACCCGTCAGGTGATGCAGGCCGCCGATCACTTATGTGACGGGCGCCTCGTCTTGGTGCATGAAGGCGGCTATAGTGAGGCCTATGTGCCTTTCTGTGGACACGCCGTGATGGAGGAGCTGTCAGGCTCCGACAAAACCGCCGTTGATCCCATGGCCGAGGCCGTGAAAATCCGCCAGCCATCAGACCGCATGAATGCGGTCTACAGCACGCTGATCCGTGAAATCGCTGCTGAACTGCTGCCCCTTGGCGCGCCAGCCTGATCCAAACCTTGACCCTTGCGCCCCGAGGCCCGACATAGGGGCAACGCCAGAACAGAGAGGCCCCATGCCTGACACCACCACACCTGTAATCAAACCGCTGGAAAAGGATGAGGCCGCGCTGGCCTTCCTGCTGAGCCGCCGCTCTCGCCCGGCAAAGACGCTTGTCACCCCGGTGCCCAGCCGTGATGAGCTGCTGCCGATGCTGACCGCCGCCGCCCGCACCCCCGACCATGGCAAACTGGAACCCTGGCGTTTCATCGTGCTGGAAAAACCGGCGCTGGACCGTCTGGCCGGTGTTGCCCGCACCCGGGGCGAGGCGCTGGGTCTAGACCCGGCGCAGGTGCAAAAAGGCGTCGATCAATTTGCCAATGGCAACCTGGCCGTTGCGGTGATTGAGATCATCAAACCCAATGAAAAAGTGCCCGCCGTAGAAATCACCTATTCCGCCGGCGCCGCCTGCCTGCAGCTGTTGAATGCGGCGCTGGCCTCAGGCTGGGGCGCAAACTGGCTGTCAGGCTGGGCCAGCCATGACCGCGGCTTTTGCACCGAAGCATTGGGTCTGGCGGAAAATGAACGTATCGCCGGGCTGATCCATATCGGCACCGAAAAAGCCACCCCGCCGGAGCGCCCGCGCCCAGATCTAGAGGCGATTACGACATGGCTTTCGGAATGATCTTTTCGTCTTTTTTCAGCACATTAGGCCAGCTGGACGATCCGCGCTTCCGGCGTGTTCTGGGCCTTGGCATTGTGCTGAGCATCCTCTTGCTGATCCTGGCCTATGTGGGGTTCCTGTGGTTCCTGCAGGCCATCCTGGGCGAAAGCAGCACCCTGCCCTTGGTGGGTGAGGTCACATGGATCAACGATCTGGCCACCTGGACCAGCCTGCTGTTGATGATCGTGCTGTCGGTGTTTCTGATGATCCCGGTGGCTTCTGCCATCACTTCGCTGTTTCTCGATGATGTGGCCCAGGCGGTGGAGGATAAGCACTACCGCCATCTGCCACCTGCCATGAAGGTCCCCTTCGCCGAAGCGTTCAAAGATACCGTGAACTTCCTCGGCGTGCTGATCGCCGCCAACATCCTGGCCTTCATCCTTTATGCGATGTTTGCGCCGGCGGCGCTGTTCATCTTCTGGGGGTTGAACGGCTTCCTGTTGGGAAGGGAATATTTCACCCTGGCGGCCATTCGCCGGGTCGGACGCGTGCGCGCCAAAGAGCTGCGGCGCAAACATCTGGGCACAATCTGGCTGGCCGGGACGCTGATGGCGGTGCCGTTGTCGATCCCGCTGATGAACCTGGCCATTCCAATCCTGGGGGCAGCGACCTTCACCCATATCTACCACAAGCTGACGCAGGCCTGATCGGCCGCGGACCTCAGTCCAGACACAAAAAAACGGCGCCTCAACCGGGCGCCGTTTTCGTATCTTCCCTTTGGGTGGATCAGCTCAGATCCGGCTGGCTCATCTTGTTGAACCAATCCAGATCGCGCACGGTAATCGTCTCGGTCAGGATGATCCCGGCGATGATCCCCCACAGAACGGCCGCAATCACGGTGGTGATCAGGGCCTTTTTCTTGAGGTTTGTCTCATAAGGTGCACCGGCATGAGTGCCGGGCACGATCTCCCCGACATCGCCTTGGGTTTTCAAACGGATCGGCAGGACGATGAAAAGCGTCATAAACCAGATCACTGCATAAAGGACGATTGCCGAGGTGGGGCCCATCAGACTTGCTCCAATTCTACGAGGCAGCCGTTGAAGTCCTTGGGATGCAGGAACAACACGGGCTTGCCATGGGCGCCGATCTTGGGCTCACCAGAGCCCAGCACACGTGCGCCGGTTTCTTTCAGATGATCGCGGGCGGCGATGATATCATCCACTTCATAACACACATGGTGGATGCCGCCTGCGGGGTTTTTCTCCAGGAAGCCGTTGATCGGGCTGTCCTCGCCAAGCGGGTAGAGAAGTTCGATCTTGGTGTTTGGCAGTTCGATAAAGACAACGGTCACCCCGTGATCCGGTTCATCCTGCGGCGCGCCAACAGTGGCCCCCAAAGCATCACGATACTGCGCCGAGGCAGCTTCGAGGTCAGGCACGGCGATGGCGACATGGTTCAAACGCCCAATCATGGGGATCTCCTTTGGCTTGGCTTTTAAGTGGGGCTCTTATGCGCGGCGTCGAGGGGTCACGCAAGCGGCTAAGGGACGCAGCCGCGACGTTAACCTGCTCTTAGCCTGTTTGTTGTCATTGTAGACGGATCAGGAGGACAAGCGTCATGGACGACACTGAGCTTTTCAATACCGCCCGTTACCCGACCCCCGCCCGCCCGCTGCTGGGCATGACCCTACTGGTGGTCGAAGACAGCCGTTTCACCAGCGAAGCGCTGCGGCTGATGTGCCTGCACAGTGGCGCCCGCATCCGCCGCGCCGATACGCTGATCGCGGCAGAACGGCACCTGAAGGTCTATTGCCCCACCGTGATCCTGATCGATCTGGGCCTGCCGGATGGCAGCGGTCTGGATCTGATCCACCGCCTGTCCCGTCACAGCCCAAGGATTGAGGTTATTCTGGCGATCAGCGGCGATGACGGCATGGAAAAGCGCAGTCTGGAACAGGGGGCCGACGGGTTTCTGGCCAAACCGATCCTGTCACTGGCCAGTTTTCAGGAAACCATCCTGCACCACCTGCCCGCAGCACAGCGCCCGATGGATCCGCGTCTGGTCAATGAGGCTGAGATCACCCCTGACCCGATCAGCTACCATGAGGATCTGCAACACGCCGCCAGCCTGCTGGACGGGCGGCCGGATGAACGCACGCTGGACTATGTGGCGCAGTTTCTCACCGGTCTTGGCCGCAGCGCCAATGACGGTGCGGTGCGTGATGCCGGCCAAACGCTGGGCATCACTCGGATGCGCCGGGCCTCACCGGATAAGGCATTGCTGGCCCTGCGCGGATTGCTGCAGAAACGGCTGGCTGCGGCACCCATGTTTTAGGGCAAAAGCGCCGGATCCCCGGTCACCCGCACCAGACGGGTCAGATCGGCCAGGCTCTCCTTCTGCTGACCGGCGGCATCGAAATTGCCGGGATCCAGCCAAACCTCAAAGGCCTGCTGCAGCGCCGGCCATTCCTGATCGATGGCGGCAAACCAGGCGGTGTCGCGGTTTTTGCCCTTCACGATCATATGCTGGCGGAACACGCCCTCATAACTCAGCCCCAACCGCTGCGCCGCCCGGCGTGAACCGATGTTGCCTGCATCACATTTCCATTCGAAACGACGATAGCCATGCTCAAACGCCCACTTCAGGATGAGGTAGAAGGCTTCGGTCGCAGCGCGGGTTTTCTGCAGCTGCGGCGACAGGTTGATATGCCCCAATTCGATCGAGCCCAGCGCCGGGAAAATCCTGAGGTAGGAGGCGACACCGCCGTATTGCCCGGTTTCCAGATCCTTGATCGCATAGAAATGGGGATCGTCCTGCCTCGCCATTTCCTTGGCCCAACGATGATAGGCGGCGGCCGAATGAAACGGGCCATAAGGCAGGTAATCCCAGACCGCATCATGCCCCTCAAAGGCGCGGAACAACAGCGCCGCATGCGCCTCAGCCGAGAGCGGTTCCAACCGGGCGTAGCGGCCTTGCAAGGGCATGTCACCGGGCGCAGGCGGGGCCTGCCATGTGCTAAGGTCTGTCATGTGCTGAGGCCTGTCATCGGGCTGTCCTTTGTCTGACGCCACGCTAACGGGCCACCGCTACAAAGGAAACCGCCAAACCCGCGCCAACACGCGCTGGCGTGACCAGCAGCGCAAACTGGCTACAGCAGCAGATCCGGCGTGTCAGACATATCCAGACCGGGGAAAATGCTGCCCTCGATCACCGCCCGGTTCAGACCAAAAAGGTCCCGCATGATCCGCCCGGCATAGGCGCGCACATCCCCCGTCGGCATCAGGTCGCGCCGGTCAAACAGATCCGCCTCAGACAGGCCGGGCCATTGACCGTAGACCTTGCCGCCCCGCAGGGCGCCCCCCGCCAACAGCATCGCCCCGCCAGTGCCGTGATCGGTGCCTTTGGTGCCATTGATCCGCGCGGTGCGGCCAAATTCGGTGACGGCCAGCACGGCGGTCTTCTGCCAGGTTGCGCCCAGACCGGTATACAGCGACAGGATGGCCTGCGCCAGCTGATCCAGCGCCGAGTTTAGGCCGCGGGCCTGATTGCGATGGGTGTCCCAGCCACCAATGGAAAAGGCGGCGATCCGGGTGTCTTGCAACAGCCGTTCAGCCGCGAAACCGGCGATCGCTTTGATCCCGGCGGGCCGGCCATTGGTCTGGCTGTCCATCACCATCCCCATATCCGGCGCCATTTCGGGCAGATCATGCGCCATGCCCTGCTCCATGCCCCCGCCAGTGATCAGCGCCTGCGCCTCCATAAAGGCATCGTGAAAGGCCGGATCATCATGCATCACCAACTCTGCCAGACGGGTGCCCTGTGGGCTGAGGGCCAGCGCGGTATCAGGTGACCAGTTCGCCACCTCCGCCGCGCCGCGCAGCAGCAGCATGTTTTCATGCCCCACCGCAAAGGCCGTCTGCCCGCTAAGCCCCTGTTCTGCCTGCAACATCCGGTTCAGCCAGCCATCCCGCCCCCCCCGGGCCAGATCCGCAGTGCCAGCTTCCAACAGGTCCTGGCCATCAAAATGGCTGCGTTTGTTGCGATAGGGGGTCGACACCGCATGCACAAATCCCAGCTGCTGGCGCCGCCACAGCGGCATCAACGGCGCCAAGGCAGGGTGCATGTGATAAAACCCATCCAGATCCAAACCCGGCTGCGCCCCTTGCAGCATGCCAGCGCGCAACCCGGCATAGTGCGGATCCCCCACCGGGCGCAGCACGTCCAGCCCATCCATGCCCCCGCGCAGGATAATGACCACCAGCCGGTGATCCCAGGGCGCGCTGGCCAGGGTGATCGGCGTGATCAGCGGGCTGGCGGCGGCGGAACATCCCAGCAGGGTGGCTGCGCTTAAAACGCTGCGACGGCTCCAGTTTTTCTGGCTCATCCCTTCCCCCTCACTTCCGCTGAAACGCTGGTGAGGCCAGCACAAGGGCCACCCCTTCGCGCCGGTCCTCAGCGGCACTGGCGGCAAAACGCACCGCAGGCGGCGCCTCTGCCCCAAGGGCTTCCGTGACCAGAATCCGAGGGTCCGGCAATGCATCGGTCAAACGCTCCGGCGCTTTCAGCGCCCAGTGCAACCGGCTGGTGAGGCCCTGCGGCGTTAACCAATTGGCATCACCCTCCTCCCAGCCGTCCGGCCCAAGCGGCGACAGCCAAGGCTGCCCCATGATCTCCATCGGACGCTGAAACAGCTGCACGATGAACTGTTCCCGCGGCCGGCCCCGTTTCAGCTGGTAATAGCGATCCGGTGACACCGCCAAAGCCCGCATCGCCGCCGCCACAAACTCATCCGGCAGCCGGATGTTATGCAGCACCGGATCCATTGCGGCGGGATGGTTCAGCAAAACCTCATAGAGGGTGGGCAGATTGCCTTTGCTGTCCAGATAGGCGCGTTCCAGCGCGGTAATCAGATCTGCCGGGGGCGTATCCGAAATGAAATGCACCGCAAGTTTTTGGGCGATGTGACGGGCGGTGGCGGGATGGCGGGCCAGATCCTTTAGCACGGCATGGATGTCGCGCAGCCGCGCCCGTCCGCCGCCATAAAGCTGGCCCAGCACCTCCTCCGCGCCGGGTTCTGCCAATTCGGCACGAAACACCCGGCCCTTTTGCGGCGTGGCGGTCAGACCGGTCAGCAGCTCCGCCAGTTGGCGCACATCGCGCTGGCTGTAGGTGCCCTCCACGCCCAATGTGTGCAATTCCAGCACCTCACGGGCCAGGTTTTCGTTCAGGCCCAGCTGGCCGTTTTTGCGCCGTGCTTTCAGGCTGTTGGGGCCGGTGGATTGGATCTGATCCAGATAGTGCAGCATCAGGGGATGGGTGACCGCAGCGATCAGCAGATCCTCAAACCGGCCCAGCAGATAGGGCCGGATCGCAGTGTCGACATAGGCCGCAGCTGCGCGTTTGACGGCACCGTTTTTGCCACGCGCGGTGAAATGATCCCCCCAGAAGGCCACCAGCCGTTCGCGAAACGCATCACGCGTCCAGACCCGCCGCATCATCACTGACCAGAGCCAAGCGCGTTCCGCCTGACGGCCAGCCTTGAACAGGGTTTTCAGCCGCTTGTCCGCCGCTGCCTTCTGCGCCGCGCTGCGGGCTTGCCGGATTTGGCGCTGGATCTTCTGGGCCGTGGCGGCGCGTTTCTGCACCCGATCAAAGCCATCCACCGGGAAGGTCACCAGCATACGGTCGGCAGATCGCAACCGCGCCAGCATCTCGGCAACCGAGTGGGGCGGCGCCAATTCGGGCCGCGGCGACAGGCCATAGCCAAATCGTTTCTCCGCCAAGATGGGGTCAAATGTCATCCCAAGGGTCCTCAGTGCTGCCAGCCCGGTCCGGTCCTGCTCCAGCCCCAACTGCAAATGCCGCGCCGTTTGCCCGTCCACCGGGCCAGATACCGCCATTTCCTTACGGAATCCTGAGCAACACCCTGCCCGCGCACAAGAAAAAACCCGGCTGTCTAGGCAACCGGGTTTTCATAGTGTCAATTTGGTCAGGATCAGTCCTGTGGGATCACCCGCAGGCCCAGCTCCATCAGCTGATCGCTGGTCGGATCAGAGGGCGCGTTCATCATCAGATCTTCGGCCCGCTGGTTCATCGGGAACATCACAACTTCGCGGATGTTCTGCTGATCAGCCAGCAGCATGACGATGCGGTCCACACCGGCGGCACAGCCACCGTGCGGCGGGGCACCGTATTGGAAGGCCTTGTAAAGGGCGCCAAAACGCTCTTTCACTTCGTCTTCACCGTAGCCGGCCAGTTCAAAGGCTTTCAGCATCACCTCAGGCTTATGGTTCCGGATCGCACCCGAAACCAGCTCATAGCCGTTACAGGCCAGATCGTACTGGTAGCCCAGAACCTGCAGCGGATCGCCGTTCAGCGCCTCAAGGCCACCCTGCGGCATCGAGAAGGGGTTGTGTTCAAAGTCGATCTTGCCCGACTCTTCGTCCTGCTCATAGATCGGGAAGTCCACGATCCAGGCAAAGGCAAAGCGGTCCTTGTCGATCAGGCCCAGCTCTTCGCCGATGACATTGCGGGCGCGGCCGGCAACTGCCTCAAACGCTTTCGGCTTGCCGCCCAGGAAGAAGGCCGCGTCGCCCACACCCAGACCCAGCTGCTGGCGGATCGCCTCGGTGCGCTCCGGGCCGATGTTCTTGGCCAGCGGACCGGCGGCTTCCATGCCGTCAGCGCCTTCACGCCAGAAGATGTAGCCCATGCCCGGCAGGCCTTCGCCCTGGGCAAATTTGTTCATGCGGTCACAGAACTTGCGGCTGCCACCGGTCGGGGCCGGGATCGCACGGATCTCAGTGCCTTCGTTTTCCAACAGGTTGGCAAAGATCGCAAAACCCGAACCACGGAAGTGCTCAGACACGACCTGCATCTTGATCGGGTTGCGCAGGTCCGGTTTGTCGCTGCCATACCACAGCGCCGCATCACGGTAGCTGATCTGTGGCCATTCAGCGGGGTTGTCGACCTTGCGTCCGCCGCCGAACTCTTCAAACACACCCGCCAGAACCGGCGCAATGGTGTCAAAGACGTCCTGCTGCTCGACAAAGGACATCTCCATGTCCAGCTGGTAGAAATCGGTCGGCGAACGGTCGGCACGCGGGTCTTCGTCACGGAAGCACGGTGCGATCTGGAAGTATTTGTCGTAACCCGCCACCATCATCAGCTGTTTGAACTGCTGCGGCGCCTGCGGCAGGGCGTAGAACTTGCCCGGATGCAGACGCGAAGGCACCAGGAAGTCACGTGCCCCTTCAGGGCTGGAGGCAGTGATGATCGGGGTCTGGTATTCGCGGAAATCATTGTCCCACATGCGCTGCCGCATGGAGCGCACAACGTCCGAGCGCAGCTTCATGTTTTCCTGCATCACGTCGCGGCGCAGGTCCAGGAAGCGGTACTTCAGGCGGGTTTCTTCCGGGTATTCCTGATCGCCAAAGACCATCAGCGGCAGCTCATCAGCCTTGCCCAGCACCTCAAGGTCACGGATGAAGACTTCGATCTCACCAGTGGGGATCGCCGGGTTCACCAGGCTTTCGTCACGTGCCATGACGTTGCCTTCGATCTTGATGCACCATTCGGAACGCACCTTCTCCAGCTCGGCAAACACCGGGCTGTCGGGGTCAGCCATCACCTGGGTGATGCCATAATGGTCGCGCAGGTCGATAAACAGCAGACCGCCGTGGTCACGGACCCGGTGGACCCAGCCCGACAGGCGGACGGTTTCGTCCACGTTGGATTTGTTCAGCTCAGCGCAGGTATGGCTGCGATATGCGTGCATGGTGTGACCTTTCGTGATCGGGTCGTCTCTTCGGACATTCGGATAAGGTGCGCCCACAGGCACACGGAATTCATCAAGGCCGATACACTAGGTTGCGACCGTGTTGTCAAGCAATGTGGGGGCAAAGCCGCTCAAAACGGGCGCTGAACGTTGCCGGAGTAGAAATAGATCCCCAAACCCACTGCAAAAATGACGATCCCCGCCAGCGAATGCAGAACCACCGCCAAGGCAAAGGACCGCCGCGCTTCATAGGCCCAGGCGAAAATCACCCCACCGGCAAAGGTCATCAGCGCCACGACCCAGCTCCAATACATCAGGTGTGCCAGTGAAAACAGCGCCGCATTCAGCAGCAGCCCGACCCGGCCACCGGGCAGGAAGGCGCCGTAGCGGCGGAAATAGAGCGGGCGAAACACCACCTCCTGCGGCAGGGCGGAGGCGATCGGATAAAAGATCGCGATGGCCAGCATCAGACCGGGTTCCGTTCTCAGCAGCAGAAAAGCAGCGTCGGGCGCGGCGGTGTAGACCACGGCCAGACACAGGATCAGCATGCCCCCGGCAAAGGCCAGCAACTCCACAAAGTAAAGCTGATCAAACCCGCCGAGCAATTCACGCCATTCAACCCCTTCGGTGCCATTGAGCAAAGCCAAGCCCACAGCATTCAGCGTGAACAACGCCACAAACATCATTGTCGGCGGCAACACCAAGGCGATCAGCAGCGGCGCGATCAGATAGAACAACACAAATTCCGCCTTAAGCCGGGGCAAGGTGGCAGGGCGGGACGCGGTCAACAGGTTCATCAGGGCCTCAGGCGAAAAAGGACGATAACAGGTCGTCACATTTCCTTTAACATTGCCTGCTGAGAAAGAATTTCAAGCGCATCAGCGCTGCCAGACCGCTTGGGTGGAGCCACGCAGCGAATTGATCAGGTTGATCGAACGGGCTGCTTCCAGATCCGACAAGGTCAGCACGGCCTCCCGCAACAACCCTTTGTTCAGGCGGCTTTGACGATAAACCCCCGCCAGCAACCCTGAGGACAGCGGCGGCGTCAGGCGGTCACCGTCGGGCGTGGTGATCGAAATATTGGTGATCGTGCCCTCACACACCTCACCCCGTTCGTTCAGCATCACCGCCTCATGGATACCGTCTGGCAGTGCGGCGCGGGCCTGATCGTAAAGATCCCGGCGGGTGGTTTTGTAACGCAGCAGCGGATCGTGCGAGGGCAGGCGTATGTCAGAGATGACAAAACGCGCAATGCGCCAGGGGTCCGGCATCGGGGCGGTTGTCACCTCAACCGTGCCATCCTGCGCCAGGGTCAGACGGCAGCGCAAAGGCGCGTCACCAGTAATGGCATCTAGTTCCGCAATCAGCGCCGCCTTATCAAACGCAAACCCCAGCACCTCAGCCGATGTGGCAAGCCGAGCGATGTGCAATCCACGCCGCGCAATCCCCTGCCCCGGCACATAGCGGAAGGTTTCAATCAGGCGACATGTGGGATCGAGGGCGGAATGACCTGTCGCGTCCGGGCAAAACGGCTTTTCCATAGGGCTTCCTCATATTCTGATGTGGCGGTGCTGTCCCAGACGACGCCGCCCCCCACGTTCAGCCGCGCCGCGTCACCCTCCAACATCACGGTGCGAATGGCCACGTTAAATTCGGACCGCCCGTCTGGCGCGGCCCAGCCGATGGCGCCGCAGTAGATGTCACGCGGCCAGGGTTCCAGATCACGCAGGATCTGCATTGACCGCAGCTTCGGCGCGCCCGTGATGGATCCACAGGGAAAAAGCGCGGTGAAAATCTCACTCAGGGTCACGCCGGGGCGCAGTTCTGCCACCACCTTTGAAACCATCTGATGCACGGTGGCATAGCTTTCGACCTTAAACAGTTCCGGCACCTTGACGCTGCCCGCCTCAGCCACCCGCGAGATGTCATTGCGCAAAAGGTCCACGATCATCAGATTTTCCGCCCGATTCTTCTCATCCGTGGCCAGAAAATCGCGATTGCGCTGATCCTCAACCGGATCCGCGCTGCGGGGCTGGGTGCCTTTCATCGGGCGGGTCTCAATCGCGCCCTCCACCGAGGTGCGGAAAAACAACTCGGGCGAACGTGATAGAATCGCCGGTCCCCGGTCGGGCAGCACCAAGGCGCCGTAGCCCACCGGCTGTTGCGCCATCAGGCTGCCATAGATCGCCTCCGCCCCACCTTCAGCGCGCGCATCGATCGGAAAGGTCAGGTTGGCCTGATAGATATCTCCGGCGCCAATAAAGCCATGAACAGCATCAAAGGCGCGGCGATATCGGGCGGCATCCCAACGCGGACGCAGATTCTGCAAGCCACCGCCAACGGGCAAAGGTCCAGCGGCAACCGGGGTATCGTAGATGCCAAAACTCAGCAGGGGCAGGTGCCGGCCTTCGGGCATCAGGGGGGCAAGACGCGGCTCAAGCGCATAGCCCAGCTCATAAGAGGCGTAGCCCGCAACCCATTTGCCCGCCGCCAAAGCAGCGTCCACAGCGGCCAGGGCCGTGGGCACATCCCCGGCCTCCTGTGCGGTGATCACAGCGCTGGCGTTTCGGAACCAAACCGGCGTTTCTTCCGGTCCTCGATCCATTCTGATCTGCATGTCGCGTCCCCGCGTTGCCCCTCAAGGCCTCCCCGCCCTGTGTATAGGGTGAAACGCAGGATTTGACAGGTCCCGGATGCGGCACATTACACTAGTTTTCCGAACCCTCTTGCGCCTTGCCCCGCGATGTCTATAACCCACGACAATTTGCGCGGAGCCGAGTCACCTGCCCCGCGTCCAGCTGCCCGCGAAACTATGAGGTCCGTCATGCCCAAAAGAACCGACATCTCCTCGATCATGATCATCGGCGCAGGGCCGATCGTCATCGGTCAGGCGTGTGAATTCGACTACTCCGGTGCCCAAGCCTGTAAAGCACTGCGAGAAGAGGGCTACCGCGTAATCCTCGTGAACTCGAACCCGGCCACCATCATGACCGACCCGGGTCTGGCCGACGCCACTTATATCGAGCCGATCACCCCCGAGGTTGTTGCCAAGATCATCGAGAAAGAGCGCCCCGATGCGCTGCTGCCGACCATGGGTGGCCAGACCGGTCTGAACACCTCACTTGCGCTGGAAGAGATGGGCGTGCTGGAGAAGTTCAACGTCGAAATGATCGGCGCCAAGCGCGATGCCATTGAAATGGCTGAAGATCGTAAGCTGTTCCGCGAAGCGATGGACCGTCTGGGCATCGAAAATCCGAAAGCCACCATCGTCACCGCACCAAAGAAAGAAGACGGTTCTGCCGATCTGGACGCCGGTGTGGCACAGGCGTTGGAAGAGCTGGATGAAATCGGCCTGCCCGCCATCATCCGCCCCGCCTTCACCCTCGGCGGCACCGGCGGTGGCGTGGCCTATAACCGCGAAGACTACATCCACTTCTGCCGCTCGGGTATGGACGCCAGCCCGGTGAACCAGATCCTGGTGGATGAGAGCCTGCTGGGCTGGAAAGAATATGAGATGGAGGTTGTGCGCGACAAAGCCGACAACGCCATCATTGTCTGTGCGATCGAAAACGTCGACCCGATGGGCGTGCACACAGGTGATTCGATCACCGTGGCCCCGGCGCTGACGCTGACTGACAAAGAATACCAGATCATGCGGACCCACTCGATCAACGTGCTGCGTGAGATTGGCGTGGAAACCGGTGGCTCCAACGTGCAGTGGGCGGTGAACCCCGCCGATGGCCGGATGGTTGTGATCGAAATGAACCCGCGGGTGTCGCGCTCCTCGGCGCTGGCTTCCAAGGCGACCGGTTTCCCGATTGCCAAGATTGCGGCCAAGCTGGCCGTTGGCTACACGCTGGATGAGCTGGACAATGACATCACCAAGGTGACCCCGGCCTCGTTTGAGCCGACCATCGACTATGTTGTCACCAAGATCCCGAAATTCGCCTTTGAGAAATTCCCCGGCTCCGAGCCCTACCTGACCACCGCGATGAAATCCGTGGGCGAAGCAATGGCGATCGGCCGCACCATCCACGAAAGCCTGCAGAAAGCGCTGGCCTCGATGGAATCGGGTCTGACCGGCTTTGATGAGGTCGAGATTCCCGGTGCGCCGGAAAAGGTTGCCGTGATCAAGGCGCTTGGCAAACAGACCCCGGATCGTCTGCGCACCATCGCTCAGGCGATGCGCCACGGTCTGACCAATGCTGAAATCCAGAACGTCACCTCGTTTGATCCCTGGTTCCTGGACCGCATCCGCGAAATCGTTGAGGCCGAAGAGGTCGTGCGCGCCGATGGCCTGCCTGTGACCGAAGAGGGCCTGCGCAAGCTGAAGATGCTGGGCTTCACCGATGCCCGTCTGGCACTCCTGACCGGCCGCACCGAAGCCAACGTGCGCCGCGCCCGCCAGAACCTGGGCGTCAAGGCCGTGTTCAAACGCATCGACACCTGCGCCGCCGAGTTTGAGGCGCAGACCCCCTATATGTATTCGACCTACGAAGCCCCGGCGATGGGTGACGTGGAATGCGAAGCCCGCCCCAGCGACCGCAAGAAAGTGGTCATTCTGGGGGGCGGTCCAAACCGGATCGGTCAGGGGATCGAGTTTGACTACTGCTGCTGCCACGCCTGCTACGCGCTGACGGATGCCGGTTATGAAACCATCATGATCAACTGCAACCCCGAGACCGTGTCGACCGACTATGACACCTCGGACCGTCTGTATTTTGAACCGCTGACCTTTGAGCACGTGATGGAAATCCTGCGGGTTGAGCAGGAAAACGGCACGCTGCACGGTGTGATCGTTCAGTTCGGCGGCCAGACCCCGCTGAAACTGGCCAACGCGCTGTTCGAAGAGGGCATTCCGATCCTCGGCACCAGCCCCGACGCGATTGACCTTGCCGAAGACCGCGAACGCTTCCAAGCGCTGGTCAACAAGCTGGAGCTGAAGCAGCCGAAAAACGGCATCGCGTCGACCGACGCTGAAGCGCTGAAAATCGCCGAAGAGATCGGCTTCCCTCTGGTGATCCGCCCCTCCTACGTGTTGGGTGGCCGTGCGATGGAAATCGTGCGCGACATGGCGCAGCTGGAACGCTACATCGCCGAGGCGGTAGTGGTCTCCGGCGACAGCCCGGTTCTGCTGGACAGCTACCTGTCCGGTGCCATCGAATGTGATGTTGACGCCCTGTCGGACGGCAAAACCGTTCATGTGACCGGCATCATGCAGCACATCGAAGAGGCCGGCGTCCACTCGGGCGATAGCGCCTGTTCGCTGCCGCCCTACTCGCTGCCGGAAGACATCATCGTCGAAATCAAACGTCAAACCGAAGCGCTGGCTCTGTCGCTTGGTGTTGTTGGCCTGATGAACGTGCAGTTCGCGGTCAAAGACGGTGAGATCTACCTGATTGAGGTCAACCCGCGCGCCAGCCGGACCGTGCCGTTTGTGGCCAAAGCCACCGACAGCGCCATCGCCTCGATCGCTGCGCGCCTGATGGCCGGTGAGCCGATGGAAAACTTCCCGTTCCGTGGCGCCTACCCGTCGGATGCCAAACCCGGCACCCTGCCGATGGCCGACCCGATGACGCTGGCCGATCCCAACATGCCGTGGTTCTCGGTCAAAGAGGCGGTTCTGCCCTTCGCCCGTTTCCCCGGCGTGGACACCATTCTGGGCCCGGAAATGCGCTCCACCGGTGAGGTCATGGGTTGGGACACCTCCTTCCCGCTGGCCTTCCTCAAGGCGCAGCTGGGCGCGGGTACCGATCTGCCGCGTGATGGCCGTGTGTTCTTCTCGATCAAGGATGACGACAAAACCGCAGCCAGCGCCGAAGCCGCCCGCACCCTGCTGGATCAAGGTTTCACCATCGTGGCCACTATCGGCACCAAGACCTGGCTGACCGAACAGGGCATCGACTGTGAGCAGGTGAACAAAGTCTACGAAGGCCGCCCCAACATTGTGGACGTGCTGAAAGACGGTGGCATCTCGCTGGTGATCAACACCACCGAAGGGGCGCAGGCTGTGAAAGACAGCTCCGCCATCCGTTCGGTCGCGCTCTATGACAAGATCCCCTATTTCACCACCGCCGCTGGTGCTCAGGCGGCCGCTGAAGCGATCAAAGCCCGCTCGGAAGGTGACTTTGGGGTGATGCCGCTGCAGGGCTAAACCCACTTCAGACACAAAACAAAGCCCCTGCCATCTGGCGGGGGCTTTTGCGTTTCACAGAATCGTTAACAGATAAATCACTCTCTGCACACGCACTCACCTGCTGTTTCATGCAGGTTTCAAGTATTCACCTGCAACTAATAGCAGTCTAATTTGTGAAAAATTCGCAGATTCAGTCACGACAACGTCACGCGCCCCCCACTATACTTATGGGTAGGGCAACACGGTAGCGGTATCCCCAACGCCCGCCCCAAGGCCCAAACCAAGAAGTACCTATAGGTGTCGGCCCGTCCCGATACGGCTTTTCATAAGTCATTTTAGACTGCTTCAGGGGCTCCCTTCACGGGGAGCCTCTTATTCATTGTGCGGCAATGATGGGTCTTTGGATTGCCTCGAACGGCGCTGCAAAACACCGGTTCCAATGGCCCGATGCACCACCCTCAGGACAGGCTATCGTCCCCCAGATCCGTACGATCCATTTGGAACAAAGTATTCTCTGATTCCGGGTCAAGCGCCCGCTGCGGATCCGGCAACAGCCCAGCGCTCATCGCCAGCGCCGCGATTTCGGCTCGGTTATGTGCCCCCGCCTTGGCCATCAGATTGTGCATCCGCTGGCGCAATGCGGAAACCGAGATGCCCAGCTTCTCGGCAATCACCTTGTCCTGATATCCCAAGCCTACCAATACCAACATCTCACGCTGCTTTTCACTGATGTCGTTGCGGACAAAAAACTCACGGGCAAAGTGCGTCATGTAGCGCTGATGCGCAGACAGGGCAGCTACATGCAGAACCCAGCCATGTGCTTTCACGATGGCCAGCATATCCCGCCTGGAATGATCCCCTAGAAACGCAATCAATCCCACCTGTGGTGGCGCATGCACCCGCAGAGGCACCGCAAAACCTGACCGCAGACCACGGCGCGCTGCTTCGCGCAGGACACTGACCCGCACCTCCGGCAGGTGGAAGTTTTCCTCCACAAACTCCAACCCCAGCAGAATTGGGGTCAGATGATGTCTGGCGTGCCCCTGAAAATAGGACCACCGCATCACCTCGGGATCTTGGTTTGCCTCATGCAGCCAGCGCGAATCGTAGGACGTGCGTGAAAACAGCATATGGTCCCAGGTCGGCGCAGCACTGGCGACGTTGTAATCCACAAACGGCAGTTCAAGTGACCGGGCCAGTTGAACCAGCCGCAGCCAGACCGCTTCGGTCGTGTCGCAGTCTTCCAGATCACGCAGAAACCGGTGCAGCAGCTCAGGCGTATGCTGTTCGGCAGCGAACAACGCCCGAGGTGTATGCGATACGGTTCCTGTCATATGGCTATACGCTCTCTTCTTCCAAGTGCAGTTTCATTTCAATCAACACCCGCTGCAGCGCCAGAGTTTCGCGCAGCATGCGTTTGGCTTCATTGATACTGATCACTCCGTCTTCGATGGATTGGTTATATTCAGCCATCAGCATGGCGAAGCGCTGGCTGAGGGTAATCACATCCGCATTTATACCCCCTGAACCTTCTGAATTGCGCCGTTCTTCGTTCAGCGACAGTGTGATGCCTTTCAGGTCCGCCAAGGCCGAGGTCACATGCGGAAACGACGCCGCTTCTTCCAACGCAGCCACAGCATCCACAGGCATGAACCGGTCGGCGTGTTCCGCATGATCCGAGTAATAGCGGCCCAGCGTTGCCTTGGATTTGCCGGTTAACTGGCAAGCGGCTTCGATGCCTACGTCTTTCACCAGCGCCTCAGTGTGTTTCTTCAAATAGCCGGAAACCACAGTCATACTTCACCCTTATCTGTCCCCAATGGGGAAATCGCCCCTGCCTTTCCCATTAGCGCGATGTCGTGTTTTTGTCATTTATAAAACCACGCGGCACCCCTTGTGGCCGCGCGGGCAACCCCTCGGAACAGCCCATAATTTATGAGTGCAGCGCCTCCTCTCGTCCGGGTTGGGCGTTGATGAGTGACACAAGGCACGATCAGGGACATCCCCGGAAGGCCCTCGCCTTCCCCCTGATCGGACAGACCCATATCCCCAATTTCCTGTGTGATGTGGGTCTGTCGTGCCACGTTATTGCCGCCATCTGCTGCATGACTCAAAACCCGGCAGGATCAGCCTTGAAACTGTCGCTCCGGGCAGCGATAGATGCGGGCATGGCTAAGCTCTATTTCAATTTCTCCACCATGAACGCCGGTAAATCGACAGTCTTGTTGCAGGCGTCCTACAACTACCGCGAACGCGGCATGCAGACCTATCTGATGACCGCGCAGTTTGACAATCGCGCCGGCGAAGGCCGCATTGCCAGCCGCATCGGTATTGGCGATGACGCCGACACCTTTGCCCCCGGCGAAGACCTCTTTGCTAAGGTTGAGGCCCGGCTGGCCGAAGGCGGGGTTGCCTGTATCTTCATCGATGAGGCGCAGTTTCTGGAGAAAGAGCAGGTCTGGCAGCTGGCCCGTGTCGTCGACGACCTGAAGGTGCCGGTGATGTGCTATGGCCTGCGGGTGGATTTCCGCGGTGAGCTGTTCCCCGGCTCTGCTGCATTGCTGGCGCTGGCTGATGAGATGCGCGAAGTGCGCACCATCTGTCACTGCGGCAAGAAGGCGACGATGGTGGTGCGGATGGGCCCGGACCGGATCGCGCTGAAAGAAGGGGCACAGGTCCAGATCGGCGGCAATGAGACCTATGTCAGCCTGTGCCGCAAACACTGGCGCACCGCCATGTCGGGTGAACCAGTGGCGGGATAAAGCCACGTAGATAGAGTCCTGCGCCAGACCCTGGGTGGGCGCAGTAAGCCAATCAAACCTGACGCGCCAGGACCGAGGGGCGAAGCAAAGCGTCCGCCCCGTGGGGGCGGTTCGGGCGCTGCCAAATCAGAGATTTGGCTTCTGGTTCCTTTGACGTAGCGAGATTGGCCTTTACCCTCACGCCTTCTCAACGATCACCGAACCGACCGAATAGCCCGCCCCGAAGGAGCAGATCAGCCCGATATCGCCCTTTGCCATATCGTCGGAGTATTTGGAGAACGCAATGATCGACCCGGCGGAGGAGGTATTGGCGTAGTCCTGCAGGATGTTGGGCTGCTCGCCTTTTTCCGGCACCCGGCCCAGAACCTTCTTGCCGATGAAATCATTCATGCCCTTGTTGGCCTGATGCAGCCACATCCGGGACAGCTGATCCGCAGACCGGCCCTCTTCCTCCATATGCGCCAGAATATGGGCCGACACCATTGGCACCACCTCTTTGAACACCTTACGGCCGTTCTGCATGAACTGCATGTCCCGGCGGTCCGCTACGCCATCGGGGCGGGTGCGGCGCAGGAAACCGTTGTTGTTGCGGATGTTGTTGGAAAACTGCGTGGCGCAGCGGGTCGAATGCACGATGAAATGATCGCCCTTGGCATCCTCAGCCCGTTCAATCACCACCGCAGTGGCCACATCACCAAAGATGAAGTGGCAATCGCGGTCGCGCCATTCCAAATGGCCCGAGGTGATCTCAGGGTTCACCACAATCGCGCAGCGGATCGAGCCCGAGCGCACCATATCCGCCGCCGCCTGAATGCCGAAGGTGGCCGAAGAACAGGCCACGTTCATGTCAAAACCAAAACCACCCGCGCCCAGCGCTTGTTGGATTTCAATCGCCACGGCGGGGTAGGCCCGTTCCATGTTCGAGGCAGCACAGATCACCAGATCAACCTCTTCACCAGTGCGCCCGGCAGCGGCCAGCGCTTTCTGGCAGGCGTCCAGTGCAATCTCGGTCATGATGCCGGGTTCATCATCCGAGCGCTGGCGGAAATGCGGATACATCCGTTTCGGATCCAGCACACCTTCCTTGTCCAGCACATAGCGCTGCTCAATGCCGGAGGCCTTGAAGATGAACTCGGCCGAGGAGTGTTCCTTCGCCGCAACCTCACCGGCGGCGATCGCCTCGGCGTTCTCTGCGTTGTAGAGGTCAACATAGGCGTTGAAGCTCTCAACAAGTTCGTCGTTGGTGATGACATTGGAGGGGGTGAAGACCCCGCTCCCGGTGATGGCTGGCGTATACATGGGAACCCCCGGAAAATCTGGCTACCAGATCACCCGAGGGGGACCAAATGGTCAAGAGTTACCGCTAGGGCAGTGTCAGCGAAATCGGCAGCAAATCCACCGATTCCGCGGTTGCCAAAGGTCAAAGCGCGTTTGGCGGCGTCTCACCCTTGAAGAAGGCTTCGAGGTTGTCGAGCACCAGCATCCCCATGTCCGTGCGCACATCCAGCGCCGCCGTGCCCAGATGCGGCAGCAGCGTGACATTGTCCATCCGGCGCAGGGCTTCAGGCACCTCGGGCTCAAACTCATAAACGTCCAGACCCGCGCCACCGATCTGCCCCTGTTCAAGGGCGTTGATCAGCGCGGCCTCTTTCACCACATCGCCACGGGCGATGTTGATGAAATGGGCGTGGCTTTGCATCGCGGCAAAGAAGGCGTCATCGATCAGGTGGTAGGTCTCGGCGCTGCCGGGCACTGCAACCACAACCACATCGGCGCGCGCTGCCAGATCCAACATGGACACCTGTTCGGCCTCAAAATCCATCTGCTTGGCGGATCGATTGGCGTAAAGCACCTTCATGCCAAAACCAAAATGACAGCGCCGCGCGATGGCCTGACCGATCCGGCCCATGCCAACGATGCCAACCGTCTTGCCCGAAACATGCAGCCCCAGCATCTGCGTCGGATGCCAGCCCTGCCATTGCCCGGACCGCACCAGCCGTTCCCCTTCGCCTGCCCGGCGCGCGCTCATCAGCAACAGCGTCATCGCGGTATCGGCGGTGGCATCGGTCACCGCACCGGGGGTATTGGTCACGGTCACACCATGGCCGCGCGCGGCCTCAACATCGATGTGATTATAGCCGACCCCGAAATTGGCCAGGATCCGGCAGCGCGGGCGACCAAAATCGGCAAAGATCTTATCCGAAAATTTATCGCCCAGCGTCGGCATCATCCCATCATAAAGCGCCAACGCGGAGCGCATTTCGGCCTCACTCATCGGCAGGTTGCTGTCACGCCATTCCACGTCAAACAGCGTCTCAGCCCGTTGCGCAACCGCGTCGGGCAAGGGGCGTGAAATCAACACCCGTGGGGTTCCGGACCGCGCCATCAGTGCATCCTCCCGCCCAAAGGAACCTCTTGGTCCGGCGACAAGAGCACAATGCCGCCCTCTGCGTCCGAAACACCCAGCACCAGCACCTCAGACATGAAGCGGCCGATCTGGCGCGGCGGGAAGTTCACCACGGCCATGACCTGTTTGCCGATCAGCGCCTCGGGCGTGTAATGCGCCGTCACCTGGGCCGAGGTCTTCTTCTCCCCCAGTTCAGGGCCGAAATCGATCCACATCTTGATCGCCGGTTTGCGCGCCTCCGGATAGGGTTCTGCACGCACCACTTTACCGGCGCGGATATCCACCTTCAGGAAATCATCAAAACTCAACTCATCAGCCACGGGCCAGCTCCTTTGAGCGTTTGACGGCCGCATCCACGGCCTTGTTCAATAATGTGGGGAAACCTGACTGTTCATCCATCAGCACCTCCAGCGCAGCCTGGGTGGTGCCATTGGGGCTGGTCACATTCACCCGCAACTGCGCCGGATCCTCTGCCGCGGCCTCAGCCAATGCGCCCGCGCCGCCAACAGTGGCCTTGGCCAGCTGCATCGACAGTTCCGGCGACAGACCCTGTGCTTCACCGGCCTTGGCCAGCGTCTCAATCAGGTGGAAAACATAAGCGGGTCCCGAGCCAGAGACGCCGGTCACCGCATCAATCTGATCTTCTGTTTCCAGACGCACCACCTGACCCACCGCCTGCAACAGCGCCTCGGCCAGATCCAGCGCGGCGGCGCTGACATGGGTGTTGCCGATGATGGCGGTGATGCCGCGGCCGATGGCGGCCGGGGTGTTGGGCATCGCCCGCACAATTGGGGTTTGCCCACCCAGCACGGCCTCAAACTGAGCGATCGGGGTGCCCGCCGCGACCGAGACAAATACCGCCTCACCATTGCCCTTCGCCACCAGAGTCGGCAGGGCTTCGCCCATCATCTGCGGTTTCACCGCCACCAACACAATCGCCGGGTCGGTAGGCAGGTCGGTGTTGATGTGCACTCCCGTGCCCTTCAGCCAGTCAGACGGATAGGGATCCAGCACATAGACCGAACCCGCAGGCAGACCGTCGTTCAGCCAGCCCTCCAGCATGGCCGATCCCATCTTGCCACAGCCCAGTAGCACCAGCCCTTTGCTGGCCACATGTTGCATGTCCATGATTGCCCCTCCCGGTATCTTAAACCCTTTGGGGCGGAGTGTTACGCGCGTCCGTAAGCCTCTGCAATGGCGACTTGGATCGCCTCTTTCGGCGAACGGTCGCCCCATATCACCAGTTGAAGGGCCGGATAGTAGCGTTCAGCGTTGGCCACAGCCGCGCCGATCATCATATCCACCTGTTCCGCGCAGGCGTCCTGACCGCCAGCCAGCAGCAGACCATAGCGGAACACCATCAGGTTCTGCTTTTCCCAGAAGGTGAAGCTGCCGCTCCAGCATTGGTCATTCACGGTGTTGAGCATCTCATACACCGCCGGCAGCCGATCCTTGGGCGGTTCCAGCTCAAAGGTGCAGATCAGCCGCAGCGCCTCTTCGTGTTCGGACCAGGCCAGTGTCAGCGTATAGGTCCGCCACTGCCCCTCGACCGCCATGGCGATCTGGTCTTCGGCGATACGGTCAAAATCCCATTTGTGATGTTCAGCGATATATTCGACCAGATCGATCGGATGCAGATCACCCGCCATATACTCTTCAGTCAAAGCCATCTTGCCACCTCATGCTCTTGCCTCGGCAACCCATTTTCAGGTGTTTCCCTGGGAGGCTTGGCAGCGCCTCTATGGTTTGTTGCCTGCTCTAACGGTCGGTGAATTTCCCCCAGACCTTACAAGATATGGTGCCTGCGGCGCTGAATCCTGTAAACCCCTATCTTTGGGGATAACCTCAATAACTTGTGGATGAAATGAATCGAGACGCGAAAAGCTGTGGGTATCTCTAGGCAGAATACAGCTTCGCCCCAAAAAGAAAGGCGCCCCCGCATCCGGGACCGCCTGCCAAAGTCTTAGGCTGATTTGCGCCGATGACGTAGTCAGATGGCCCCAGCTACTGTGGGGCCGAACCGATCACTTATCCGCTTCCAGCGCATCAAGGCGCGCTTTCAGCGCTTCGTTTTCTTCGCGGGCCTTCTGGGCCATCGCGCGCACGGCGTCGAACTCTTCGCGGGTGACAAAGTCACGATCGGCCAACCAGCGGTCCATCACGCTTTTCATCGCGTTTTCCGCTTCGTCTTTGGCGCCCTGTGCCACGCCCATGGCGTTGGTCATCAGCTGCGACATATCATCGAGAAACTTGTTGCGGGTCTGCATGAGGCTCTCCAGCGTTGCAATTTGATCCCTATATGGGGTGGAACGACAAAAGTCACAAGGTTGACTTCACCCCAAAGCCAGAGGCACAGAGACGCATATGCAGGCTATGATCCCCTTTCCCGATATTTCGCCCGAGATCTTCTCGATCTCGCTCTTTGGCATCACCTTTGCGCTGCGCTGGTATGCGCTGGCCTATATCGGGGGCATCCTGATTGGCTGGCGGCTGATCGTCATGGCGGCATCACGCCCGCAGCTCTGGCCCGGTGACACGGCCCCGATGAGCAAAGAACAGGTGGAGGATCTGCTGACCTGGATCATCCTGGGCGTCATTCTGGGTGGCCGGCTGGGCTATGTGCTGTTTTACAAACCCGCCTATTACCTCGACAATCCCAGTGAGATCCTGATGGTCTGGCAGGGCGGTATGGCCTTCCACGGCGGGTTCCTTGGGGTGGTTGTGGCCGCCTGGATCTGGGCCGGACGGCAGGGCGTCAACCGGCTGAGCCTGGGTGACAGTCTGGCGTTGGCTGTACCGACTGGCCTGCTGCTGGGGCGGGTTGCGAATTTTATCAACGGTGAACTTTGGGGCCGCCCAACCGATGTGCCCTGGGGCGTGGCCTTTCCCGGCCCCTCTGCGCAGACCTGCGAAGGGGTGATCGGGCTTTGCGCCCGCCATCCCTCGCAGCTTTATGAGGCGGCGCTTGAAGGGCTGCTCCTTGGCGCGTTGCTGCTGGTACTGGCCTTCCGCCGCGACGGGCTGAAGGTGCCCGGCCAATTGATGGGCCTGTTTGTCGCCGGCTACGGGCTGTCGCGGTTTATTGTCGAGTTCTTCCGTCAGGCCGACGATCAGTTCATCACCCTCGACAATCCGATGGGCTATGTGATCCAGATGGGACAAGCAGGGGTGACAATGGGACAAATTTTGTCACTTCCTATGCTGCTGATCGGTCTTGCGATCTTCTTCTGGGCGCGCCGCCAGCCGCGCCAAGGGGCACCTGCATGAGCGCTATGCTGGGCCACCTGCTGGAACGCATCAATGACACCGGCCCCCTGACCGTGGCCGATTTCATGGCCGAATGCCTGCTGCATCCGACCTTGGGCTACTACACCACCCGCGATCCCCTTGGGGCCGCGGGCGACTTCACCACCGCGCCGGAAATCAGCCAGATGTTTGGCGAATTAGTCGGCCTGTCCCTAGCGCAAAGCTGGCTGGATCAAGGGGCCCCATCCCGCATCATTCTGGCCGAAGCTGGCCCGGGGCGCGGCACGCTGATGGCTGATATCCTGCGGGCCACCCGCGCCGTACCGGGATTTCACGCCGCCCTGTCGGTGCATCTGGTTGAAGCCTCACCGGTGTTGCGCGATCGCCAGCGCGACGCGCTGCAGGGCCATGAGGTGACATGGCATGACACTTTGGCGGATCTGCCTGAGGCACCAATGTGGCTGGTGGCAAACGAATTTTTTGATGCCCTGCCGATCCGTCAGTTCATTCGCGACGGCGAGGGTTGGCGCGAAAAACGGGTGATCGCCCAGGATGGCGAACTGGGATTTGCCCTTGGCGGGATTGCCCCGGTTGCCGCGCTGGACCACCGTTTGGCCGAGACGGAAATCGGCGATCTGCTTGAGGTCTGCCCCGCCGCCGCGCCCCTGGCGGCAGAGATTGGACGGCGCATCAATGAACACGGCGGTGCGGCGCTGATCTTTGACTACGGCGACTGGCACAGCACCGGTGACACGCTGCAAGCGGTGAAATCGCACCAAAAAGTGAACCCGCTGGCCGGCCCTGGTGAGGCAGATCTGACCGCCCATGTAGATTTCGAACAGCTAGCACTGGCCAGCCCCAGCGCCCATAGCTCCATGACATCACAGGGTGTTTTCCTGGAACGCCTGGGCATCACGCAGCGCGCGCAGGCCCTGGCGACACGCGCGACCGGCGCCACACTGGACGATCTGATTGCCGCACATCGCCGCTTGACGCACCCCGATGAAATGGGGACGCTCTTTAAGGTGATCGGCCTTTACCCCGCAACCCAACCCCCGCCGCCCGGACTTGACGCATGACTTTGGAAATCCTGACCTCTGACCTGCTGGCGCCAGTGCGCCACGGCTTCTTCACCCGCAAAGGCGGCGCCTCTTCGGGCATTTTTGAAGGGCTGAACTGCGGTCAGGGCTCCAGCGATCAGGCCGAAATTGTCGAGATCAACCGCAGCCGCGTTGCCGATGCGATGGAGGTGGCGCTGCCCGATCTGGTGACGGTGCATCAGGTCCATTCGGCCGAGGTTGCGGTGGTGGACGCACCGTTGACCGACCGGCCCAAAGCCGATGCGATTGTGACCAAAACCCCGGGCTTGGCACTGGGTATCCTGACCGCCGATTGTCAGCCTGTTCTGTTTGCCGACCACGCGGCGGGTGTGATTGGCGCCGCCCATGCAGGCTGGCGCGGTGCGGTGGCAGGTGTTTTGGACAATACGATCAGTGTGATGGAAGAGCTGGGCGCAAAGCGCGACCGCATCAACGCGGTGATCGGCCCCTGCATCAGCCAGCGCGCCTATGAAGTGGGACCGGAACTGCTGGATGATTTCATGGCAGAAGACGCCACAAACAGCCGGTTCTTTGCCCAAGGCGCAGGTGACCGGTATCAGTTTGACCTGCCTGCCTTTGGCCTGCACAAGCTGCGGACGGCTGGCATTGCTCAGGCAGAATGGAGCCGGCATTGCACCTATTCCGATCCTAACAGATTCTATTCCTACCGTCTGAGCACCCATGAGGGGCAGGCCGACTACGGGCGCTTGATCTCCTGCATACGACTGTAACGCGATTTCGACGCAACAAAGCGGCACAATTGCGACCGGTTCGGTGGTAGTGGGTGTCTGAATGTTGGATTTTAATAAATAATTGCAGCGACCTACGCGGATAACGGCCCGCGCAGTCACATTTCACCAAATTGCCTTATTTGCCCAGCCAGGCGCCGTATCTTGGCCCAAATGGACCCTCATATTGATCTCAACCAACCGGCACAGAAAGTGCCAGAGACTGAGAATAGAGTGAGCAGGAGCCAAGTGATGAAACGTCAGAAACGCTGGATGAAATCTGTGATCGAAACTTCGAAAACCGATCTGCCGGCAATGCCCTGGGCCGCACGCAAACTGGCGGGCAAACCATCCAAAGCTCCGATCAAACGTGCCGCCTAACGGTGGCCCACCCGAGTTTACCTACATTCTTAACCAGTGAGAATGTTGTGTGAGTGAAGGGCCGCCCCGAAAGGGGCGGTTCTCTTACAATTCAGGGTCGCGATTTGTGCCGCCCGCCTGTTGTAAACGCGCCCGCCCCCGGTGGGTGCTTTGAAGAAAGAGTATTGTTTTGAATTCCATCCTGCCCACCGCCCTGACGGCCAAACCGCATCGCCGCCCTGCCCCGCAAACCTCCAGCGGGCGCACCCTGACGAAACGTCCGCTGATGCGTCGCTATGAATGTCTGACCCAGACCACCACCCACACATTGGTTGCGCCTGCGATGCCGCTTTTTGAGGCAGCGTTTTCCGCCTTTGCCCGCGGAACGGTCTTCAAGACAAGTCAGGGCGCCTGCCCCGTGGAGGATCTGTATCCCGGGATGATGCTGGAAACGGTGGAATTTGGTGCTCAGCCGCTGTTGTGGCGGGGATCCATGAACATTGTACCCAACACCCCAACCGATCATCCCGAAAGCCAGCAACTGGCGCGGGTGATGCAGGGGTCGTTTGGGTTTGCCCGCCCTGAAAGTGATCTGATGCTTGGCCCGGCAGCGCAGGTTGTGCGCCCTGGCCCCGGCGGCCTGAGCGGCCCAGCGCAGCAGCTGACCCCAATCGCGGATCTGGAGGACGGCAATACGGTGTTTCGCACCGCGCCGCCGTCATCGGTACAGGTGTTTCACCTGTTGCTGCCGCAGCAGTCCAGCCTGATTGCCAACGGCGTGCAATTGGCCAGCTATCATCCGCAGATGGAAAAGCTGCGCCTCTTGGGACCGAACATGAAACAGCTGTTCATGTCCTTTTTCCCGCATATCAAACGACCCGAAGACTTTGGCGCACCATTGGTCGCCGGCAGCACGCGGGTGCGTGATGCGGAACTGAATTGGGCCTAACGGGTGGTTTTTAGGCTCAGGCCATCCGGCTGAGCCGTTCCTCCAGCACCTCAAAGGGTACGCCCGGTTCATCCTTGGCGCTGCGGATCACCAGTGAGGTTTTGACCGAGGCCACATTCGGCGCCTTCAGCAGATCACCGGTCAGGAAGGCCTGAAACGTGCTGAGATCCGGCGCGACGCATTTCAGGATGAAATCCACTTCGCCGTTGAGCATGTTGCATTCGCGGACCAGCGGCCAGTCACGACAGCGGGTTTCAAACTCACTCAGATCGCTTTCGGCTTGGCTCTGCAGCCCGACCATCGCGTAGACCTGAACCTCAAAGCCCAGTTCCCGCGAATCAACCTCAGCGTGATAGCCCTTGATATACCCCGCCTCTTCCAGCGTGCGCACACGCCGCAGACAGGGCGGCGCTGAGATGCCCACACGTTTGGCCAGCTCGACATTTGTCATGCGGCCGTCAGCTTGCAATTCAGCGAGGATTTTACGATCGATGGGATCCAGCCGCGATGAGGGCATAACACACTCTCCTTTGATCGGTTTCTTATACCACCACGCAAAACACGCGCAACATTATTTCGTTGACCAAAGGTCAGCTTTCCAGATGTTTGGAATTTGCACCTAAACGCGCTTTTGAAGAGCTGGGCCTTTTCTGACCTCACCGCCTTGTCTATATGCGTTTGTGACTGATTTTTCTGGAATGAGAGGGCCCCGAAATGGCCGAAACACGTCACACCAAGGTTCTGATCGTCGGCTCTGGCCCGGCAGGCTACACCGCCGGCGTTTACGCGGCCCGCGCCATGCTGTCGCCGATCCTTGTTCAGGGCATTGAGCCCGGTGGTCAGCTGACCACCACAACCGAGGTGGAAAACTACCCCTCCTTCGTCGAGGTTCAGGGCCCTGAGCTGATGATGAAGATGGAAGAGCACGCCCGCGCCATGGGCACTGAGGTGATCGGCGATATCATCACCGAGCTGGACACCAGCAAACGCCCCTTCACCGCCAAGGGTGACAGCGGCACCATCTACACCGCCGATGCTGTCATTCTGGCCACCGGTGCGCGCGCCAAATGGCTGGGGCTGGACAGTGAGGAGGCCTACAAAGGCTTCGGCGTGTCGGCCTGTGCCACCTGTGACGGGTTCTTCTACCGCGGTCAGGAAATCGTTGTGGTCGGCGGCGGTAACACCGCTGTGGAGGAGGCGCTGTTCCTGACGAACTTTGCCTCCAAGGTGACGCTGATCCACCGCCGCGATGAGCTGCGCGCGGAGAAGATCCTGCAGGACCGTCTGTTCAAGAATGAGAAGATCGAAACCCTCTGGTTCCATGAGCTGGAAGAGGTTGTGGGCGAAGACAACCCCAAAGGCGTCACCGGCGTGAAGGTGAAACACACCGAAACCGGTGAGATCTCTGAGATCCCGGCCAAAGGTGTGTTTATCGCCATCGGCCACGCCCCGGCCAATGAACTGGTGAAGGATGTGCTGGAACTGCACAACGGCGGCTATGTCAAAGTGACCCCCGGCACCACCGAAACCTCGATCCCGGGTATCTTTGCTGCGGGCGATCTGACCGATCACAAATACCGCCAGGCTGTGACCTCGGCTGGCATGGGCTGTATGGCCGCGCTTGATGCTGAGCGTTTCCTGGCTGAGCAGGAGTAAGCGCCGTGGCGCATGATTTTGACAGTCAAAAGGCCGAGACATTCTCGGCCTTTTCCGATCTGCAGGCTGAGGGTCCCTTGCCCACTGAGGCGGATCTGGACCTTTTCTTTGTCCCGGCTGATGCGGATGCCGATTGGCGCCCTGCCGCGCAGGCGCTGGCGGATCTGGGGTTTGAAACCCAATGGATCACCAGCGCCGAAGATGAGCCCGACACCCTGATCGCCACTATGGCCGATCACCTGATCAGCGCCGCCGCCATCTGGACCGCTGAGGAGCTGGCCACCAAGGCTGCGCTTGAAAATGGCTTTGCCCCGGACGGCTGGGGTTTCGCGGAAAACTGATCTGACAGAACCACATCCCACGCCAGTAAGGTGGCGTGGGAAACCTGTCTTACTTTCCCGTCAAATGCTGCAACTGCAAAAAATTCCTTTGTGAAAACTGCATTCTGTGCAATGTGTTCACGCGTGAACAAACATTGAGTCGCAGTAAGAGTCGCAAAGAGTCCCGGTATGACCGCCCCGAAATCCAATATCTCAGCCGCTGAGGAAGACATGCGCTTCCGTCTGCTGCGCCAGCTGGACACTGCGCCTGACGCAACCCAGCGCGCCACGGCCGAGGCCCTGGGCATTTCGCTGGGACGGCTGAACACGCTTCTGCGCAAAACGGCCGAACAGGGGCTGATCGACATTTCAGCCCGCGATGGCCCCGACAAACGCCAACGCTATGCCTATGCCATCACGGCGCGCGGCGCGGCCGAGAAGAACCGGCTCACCGATCAATTCCTGAAACGAAAATTTGCAGAGTATGAAGCTCTGCACGCAGAACTTACCGGAACAACCAGCGGGTTGGTTCCCTTCAAGAGTAGGATGCAAATCATGCAAAACAATCTGGCTCCCATCCCTGAGCTTTATGTCTCTTATGAGTCGGCCCAGAAAATGAAGACCGAAGCAGCTGATCTGGTCAGCTGGGATCTAACCCCGCGCCAGATCTGCGATCTGGAACTGCTGATGAACGGTGGCTTCAACCCGCTGAAGGGCTTCCTGAGCGAAGAAGACTACAACGGTGTGGTTGAGAACATGCGTCTGGCCGACGGGTCGCTGTGGCCGATGCCGATCAACCTGGATGTGTCAGAAGAGTTTGCCAGCAAGCTGGAAGAGGGTCAGGACATTGCCCTGCGCGACCAGGAAGGTGTGATCCTGGCCACCATGACCGTCACCGACAACTGGGTGCCGAACAAAGCGCTTGAGGCCGAGAAGGTTTTTGGTGCTGATGACGATGCCCACCCAGCGGTGAACTACCTGCACAATCAGGCCGGCAAGGTCTATCTGGGCGGCCCGGTAACCGGCATTCAACAGCCGGTTCACTATGATTTCCGCGCCCGCCGCGACACCCCGAATGAGCTGCGCGCCTATTTCCGCAAGATGGGCTGGCGCAAGGTTGTTGCCTTCCAGACCCGCAACCCGCTGCACCGCGCGCACCAGGAACTGACCTTCCGCGCTGCACGTGAAGCGCAGGCCAACCTGCTGATCCACCCTGTTGTGGGCATGACCAAACCGGGTGACGTGGATCACTTCACCCGCGTGCGCTGCTATGAGGCGGTGCTGGACAAATATCCGCAGGCCACCACCTCGATGTCGCTGCTGAACCTGGCGATGCGGATGGCGGGCCCGCGTGAGGCTGTCTGGCACGGTCTGATCCGCGCCAACCACGGCTGCACCCACTTCATCGTTGGCCGCGACCACGCAGGCCCCGGCAAGAACTCGGCTGGTGAAGATTTCTACGGTCCTTACGATGCGCAGGATCTGTTCCGCGAGTATCAGGATGAAATCGGCATCGAAATGGTCGACTTCAAACACATGGTATATGTGCAAGAGCGCGCCCAATACGAACCTGCCGATGAGATCGAAGATAAGGATGACGTCACCATCCTGAACATCTCGGGCACCGAACTGCGCCGCCGTCTGGCCGAAGGTCTGGAAATCCCTGAGTGGTTCTCCTTCCCTGAGGTAGTGCGTGAACTGCGCCGCACCAAACCGCCGCGTTCCAAACAGGGTTTCACCGTCTTCTTCACCGGTTTCTCGGGTTCCGGCAAATCCACCATCGCCAACGCGTTGATGGTCAAGCTGATGGAGATGGGCGGCCGCCCCGTGACCCTGCTGGACGGGGATATCGTGCGGAAAAACCTGTCGAGCGAGCTGGGCTTCTCCAAGGAGCACCGCGACCTCAACATCAAACGCATCGGTTATGTGGCCTCGGAAATCACCAAGAACGGCGGTATCGCCATCTGTGCCCCGATCGCCCCCTACGCGGCCACCCGCCGTCACGTGCGTGAAGAGATCGAACAATATGGTGCCTTTGTGGAAATCCACGTTGCCACCTCGATCGAGGAATGTGAACGCCGCGACCGCAAGGGCCTCTACAAGTTGGCGCGCGAAGGCAAGATCAAAGAGTTCACCGGCATCTCGGATCCCTATGACGTGCCTCAGAACCCCGAACTGTCGGTTGAGACCGAAAACGTCGAGGTCGACAACTGCGCCCATCAGGTTCTGCTGAAGCTGGAATCCATGGGCCTGATTTCGGGCGCCTGGGCCTAAGCACCGGGACATATGCACTGGCACATATGACAGAGGAAGCCCTGCCAACTGGCGGGGCTTTTTCTTTGCGGCGGGCAAATTTCCCTTGATCTAAACCACCCTTGAGGTCCTAGAAAGCCTGCATCATCACATAAACACACAGGCCAAAGATGCACGTTCTCACCGTTCTGGATCATCCCAATCCCAACTCCTTCAGCCATGCTGTGGCGCAGTCCTTTATGGCGGGCGCCGAGGCGGCGGAGCATACAGCTGAACTGGCGGACCTCAATGCCGAAGACTTCAATCCGCTGTGGTCCCAGTCTGACATTGACCCGGATGCGCCGGGCGCTGACCTCTCAGATGTGAGTGCTGAGCAAGAGCGCATCGCGCGGGCTGATGCGGTCTGTCTGGTGTTTCCGCTGTTCTGGTGGGGGATGCCTGCGATGACCAAAGGCTGGGTTGATCGGGTCTGGCGCTGGGGCTGGGCCTATGATCAGTTGGATGACCCGGAAAAATCGCTGCAACGTCCCCGGACCGGGGTTTTGCTGATCCCGGCCGGTGCGCGGTCAGATGAGATTGAGCAGGAAGGTTATGGCGCCGCGCTGGAAACCGCCTGGATCAAAGGCACCTTTGGCTACTTTGGCCTCAGCCCGCGGAAGATGGAACTGCTGTGCGGATCCACCGGATCTGAGCCGCGGCGCAAGGCCTTGCTGGCGCGCAGTTTTGAGGTGGGGCGCACCCTGCCCCCACCTGCCAAATGACGAAAGCCCCGCGACGGACGCGGGGCTTTTTCTTTAGGCGTGGGATTGCGCGTGATCCACAACCGCGCGCCGTTCTGCCAGCGCCTGTTTGATGATCTGGAAGGCTGAGGAGAGGAACAGCGTGGCCATGATGCCCGCCACGATCACATCCGGCCAGCCCGAGCCTGAGCCCCAGACCCCCAAGGCCGCAAACATCACCGCCACATTGCCGATGGCATCATTGCGCGAACACAGCCAGACCGACCGCACATTGGCGTCGCCGTCTTTGTATTTCACCAGAAGGGCCACCGAAATCAGGTTGGTTGCCAAAGCCATAAAGCCGACAACGCCCATGATCTCAGCCTCGGGCACACCGAGGTACATCACCCGGTAGATGGTCGAGCCAAAGACCCAGACGCCCATCAGCAACAGGCTGATGCCCTTGCCCAATGCCGCCATGGTCCGCACCTTGATTGAGGCGCCGATGACTGCCAGCGACACGCCGTAAGTCAGCGCATCGCTGAAGAAATCCAGCGCATCGGCCTGCAGCGCCTGCGACTTGGCCATATGGCCTGCCGTCATCTCCACCGCGAACATGATGGCATTCAGCGCAATCACCAGCCAGAGCCGGCGTTTGTAATCCTTCGACACCCCGTCGAATTGCGCGTTTTGCCCACAGCAACCTGCCATGATTCTCTCCTTGATTTCGTCTCTAGCCTATCTGTAATTTCTCTAGCAGCTAGAGGTTCAAGAGGTTTCTCACATGTTTTCCATCGGCGCGTTGTCCCGTGAAACCGGGGTCAAAGTTCCCACCATCCGCTACTATGAACAGATGGGCCTGATCGATGCCCCGGCCCGCACCGAAGGCAACCAACGCCGCTATGGCCATAGTGAGTTGGAGCGGCTGGGTTTCATCAAACACGCGCGCGATCTGGGGTTCTCAATCGAGGCGATCCAGTCCCTGATTGAACTGCAGGATCACCCGGATCGGTCCTGCGCCGAGGCCAATGCCATTGCGGCCGAGCAGCTGGTGGATGTCCGCGCCAAGATCGAACGGTTGAAACGGCTGGAGGGGGAATTGGCCCGCATTTCTGAGGGCTGTTCAGGCGATGGCACCTCGGCCAAATGTTATGTTCTGGCCTCCTTGGCCAGCCATGATCACTGCAGCAGTGAACATTAATCGCCGCCCCAGATAAGGCGCACGAAAAAGGGGCGCCCAGGCGCCCCCCGCATGTTCTTTGAGATTGGTGAAACCGGGCTTAGTGCAGCGTCACCGGAGCCAGATCATTTTCACGCGCCAGGAAATAGGCCGTATCCCGGTCCCCGGTCAGTGCCAGCTGCTCACCATCCGGGCGCGCCACCTCATAGAGCACCTCACGGCCACCGGCCTGATCGCGCACCTCTTGCGGCAGATCCTTCACCCGAACCGGGCGGACATAGACGATCTGCTTTTTCGCAGTCAGGTCGAACCCCTGCATCGCAACTTTCGTATCCATATGTTTACCCTTTCTTGATGTTAATCGTTTGCACCACAGTCTCAGGCTGTATGCGCGACAGATCAACGTGCAGCAGCCCGTTTTCCATCACCGCCTCACCCACTTCGACCCCATCGGCCAGCACAAAGGAGCGCTGGAACTGACGTGCCGCGATGCCACGGTGCAGGAACACCCGGCCTTCGCTGTCGTCGGACTGACGGCCCCGGATGACCAATTGCTGGTCCTCAACGGTAATCGCCAGATCATCCTCACCAAACCCCGCGACCGCCAGCGTGATGCGATACGAATTCTGCGAGGTCTGTTCGATGTTAAACGGCGGATAGCCTTCGTTGCCGGATTTGGCATTGCGTTCCAGAAGGCGTTCCAGCTGGTCAAACCCCAGCAGGTAGGGATGCGATCCCAGGGTAAGCTTTGTCATCGACACGTCCTTACGATCAAGCGACTGTGCAATCAGCCCGGTCTGCGCGACGGCAGATGACGTAACTGACTGAATCAGGCCCCATTTCGGCGGCCCTCATTGAAATATGGGCACCCGTTGGCCCGTGCGCAAGGTCTTTGCGGCGGCGGCTGATTGAAGTATCCTGTTGCGGTAGCCAGCGAAACGGAATCACGGCCATGAATATTACCGCCGACATCTCGATGAAAACCGATGACGTGCTGCGCGTGGAACTTGAGGTGTTTCGCGAAGAACACCGCGATCTGGATGCCGCCATCAAGGCCCTGATTGAGGTTGGAACCGCCGATCAGCTGACCATTCAGCGCCTGAAAAAGAAAAAGCTGCGGCTAAAAGACATTATCGCCATAATCGAGGATCGTTTGACCCCGGATATCATTGCGTAATCCGCAAGGCTGGCTATAGTGCGCGCTCCTTCATCTGGGGACGCTAAATGACACAGATCCAAGTCGGCATCATCATGGGCAGCCAATCTGACTGGCCCACGATGAAAGAAGCCGCTGATATTCTCGACGAACTCAACATTCCATATGAGGCCAAGATCGTCTCGGCTCATCGCACGCCGGATCGGCTGTGGGATTACGGCAAGACCGCGGTGGACCGCGGGCTGCATGTGATCATCGCAGGCGCAGGCGGCGCGGCGCATCTGCCGGGCATGATGGCCAGCAAGACCCGCGTGCCGGTGATCGGCGTGCCGGTCCAGACCAAGGCGCTTTCTGGGGTTGATAGCCTCTATTCGATCCTGCAGATGCCGCGCGGTTTTCCGGTTGCCACCATGGCCATCGGGGCCGCAGGTGCGAAAAACGCAGGCCTGATGGCGGCGGGGATCCTTGCCAATAACGACGCTGAGATTGCGGCCCGGCTGGATGCCTGGCGTGATGCGCTTTCAGCCTCCATCCCGGATGAACCTGTCGATGAGTGAGATGCTGAAAACCGGCGCCGTGATCGGCATTCTGGGCGGTGGTCAGCTGGGGCGGATGCTGTCAGTGGCAGCCTCCCGTCTGGGGCTGCGCACCCATATTTTTGAACCCAGTGCCAACCCGCCCGCGGCGGATGTGGCGCATCAGCTGACCACGGCCAGCTATGAAGATCACGATGCCCTGCGCGCCTTTGCCGCCACCGTGGATGTGATCACCTATGAGTTTGAAAACATCCCGACCTCGGCCCTAGATGTGCTGGAAAGCCTGCGCCCGATCCGGCCAGGCCGCGAAGCCCTGCGGGTCAGCCAGGACCGCCTGACGGAAAAGACCTATCTGGCAGAACTGGGCCTGAAAACCGCGCCTTTCGCAAATGTGGAAAACGCCGAGGACATGGAAAAGGCCGTTGCCGAGATCGGTACGCCTTCGATCCTGAAAACCCGGCGGTTTGGCTATGACGGCAAAGGCCAGTCGCGGCTGAAATCGACTGAGGATGCCGCCCAGGCGCTGGCCGATATGGCAGGTGCCCCTGCGGTTTTGGAAGGCTTCGTAAACTTCAGCCATGAGGTTTCAGTCATCGGCACCCGCAGCGCGGATGGTCAGGTGGCCTGTTTCGATCCCGGTGAAAACGTCCACCGCGACGGCATTCTGCACACCACCACCGTGCCGGCCCGTCTAAGCGCTGGCCAGCGGATGGATGCTGTGTTGATGACCGCCAATATCCTGAATTCCTTGGATTATGTCGGGACCATGGGGGTGGAGCTGTTTGTGACGCCTGAGGGGCTGATCGTGAATGAAATCGCACCGCGCGTTCACAACTCAGGCCATTGGACGCAGAATGGCTGCGCGGTGGATCAGTTCGAACAGCACATCCGTGCCGTTGCTGGCTGGCCGCTGGGTGATGGAAAGCGGCACAGCGATGTGGTGATGGAAAACCTGATCGGCGACGATATGGAGCGGGTTGGGGAGATTGCACTGGAAACCAACGCCGCGCTGCATCTTTATGGCAAGGCTGACGCCAAGCCGGGCCGTAAGATGGGCCATGTGAACCGCGTACAAGTCGCGGCTAAAGGCTAAAGCCGTTGTAAACTAACGGCAGCGCCTGCCTGGGTGGGCGCGAATGCGCCTGCCAAGGGGGCAGGCAGGCGCTGCCCGACCTATCAGCCGGGCGAAACATCACCTCATGAAACGCTCAGCCACCGCTCCGCTGAGGTAGGTGATCCGCCCGCCCGCAAGCGTCGCGCCGATCCGGCCTGCACCATCCAAAATCACCAGATCCGCACGTTTTCCGGGGGTCAGCTCACCACGATCCTGCAGCCCCAGCAGCGCCGCAGGGCCAGAGGACACAAGCGCCCAGGCACGTTGCAACCCGACCTCCTCCGCCAAGATCAAAGCGGCCTGTCGTGGTGCCGGGTAGTGATAATCCGACGCCAAAGCATCCCCAAGGCCACCCGTTATCAGATCCGCGGCGCTAACATTGCCGGAATGGCTGCCGCCGCGCACCACATTGGGGGCGCCAAGGACGATCCCGCCCTCAGCCGCCTCAGCCGCCACGCGGGTTTCGGGAAACTCACTGACCGAAACACCACGGGCCTGCCATGTGGCGCGGCCTTCCGCCGTTGCATCGTCATGGCTGCCCAGAATCACCCCGCGCGCAGATAGGCGCTGCGCCAGATCCGCGACTGCGCCCTCCGCCTGCGGCATGGCGGCATGTAACCCCTGCATCAGCTGCAGATGCGCCTCAGGGCTGCGGCCCCCCTTCAGGGCCTGACCGGTCAGCCGCGGCGGCTTCTTACCTTTTTCCAGTGCCTTATGCGGCAGGTGGTCGTTGAAGACGACATAGGGCACCGCATGTTCTGCCACCGTCGCCTCAAATGCGCTGTAGTCTTCCAACATGGCATATTCGAACCGCAGCTGGACCTGCAGATCGGTGCCTGTGCCTTGATATCCCTTGAGGGCGTTCAGAAACCGCAGGGCAAAATCGCGGCCGCGCATCCCGCCCTCCCAGGACCAGAATTGCGCCAGAACCGCTGTGGTGATGCCATTGGCCGCCAGTTCCGCCTCGGCGCTGGCCAGACCTTGGCCCAGATCCTTCATCGCGCCACGGCGAGGGGCCAGATGACGTTCAAACCCATCGCCATGCATGTCCACAATGCCCGGCAGGATCCGCATGCCCGAAAGGTCAATGACACGGCCCGCCTGCCCTTCGACAATGTGCCCGTCAGACAGGCTCAGCGTGCTCGTGCTCAGCCCGTCGGGGCGCAAGACCTCGGCACCGGTGAATGTCAGTTGCAGCATCGCCGCCTTCCCTCTTGCGCTTGAGCAACGGCGCAAGGCACGCCGCCGTCAGTCCGCCTCTTCCAGACGCTCCACCGCATCTGCCCAGGTCATCTCATGTTCGAAGGCCCCGTTTTCGATGAAATTCAGGGTCTGTGCAATAACCAAGGGATTGTTCATCATAAAGGTGTGGGTCACCGGCAGAACGATGTGATCCGCCATACCCTCCACCCGGGTGGATTCGACCGAAACCTTGCCGTCATCTTCGCCCTCAATCATCGCTGAAAACAGTGGGTTTAGCGACTGGTTTCCGGCAATCACCCCCAGTTCGAAATTGATCGGCGGCAGATGCGCCGGCAGGCCGCGATCATCGGTGCGCAGCTGCTGACCGGCCGGACCGTTGAACCACTCAAACGGCTCAAGATCGCCCAAGACATCAACAACCTCAGACCCTTTGTTTGGCGGTGACAGCATCACCACCCGGCCAAGGTCAGGCTGCGGATTGCCGCTAAGCCAGACGCGCAGCAGGATACCGCCCATCGAATGGGTGACAACATGGGTGGTCTGGCCGTCACAGGCCGCTATTGCCTTTGGCAGGGTGTTCAGCGCCAGGTTGGCAATGGTTTCTTCGGTCGAGGGGTAGCCCGGACGTTCCACATCATAGCCGTGATAGCGGAAGACCTGTTCCATGATCAGGAATGAGGCGTCGGTTCGCGCCAGCCCATGCAGCAGCACAACGCAATCGGCCCTGAGGGGCAGGCTGCTGAGCAGCAGGAGAAGGGGGGCGATGAACCATTTCATGAGGCAAAGATAGTGCGGCGCGACCGGCGAAAGAAGCCCCGGGCAAGTTGCCCCAACGTGAACGGCCAAAAGGCGCCTGCGGTCCGGGCCTAAGGGACGTCACACCTTATCGCTGTCCGTCGCCAGCATAGGGGGCAGCCAGCGGCACAGCGCCTCAGCGATGCGGGTGTGATAGGCGGCGGAGATCGCGGCCGCAGGGCCTGCCCCGCCGGAGGGGTGCAGAATCATCGGCGACGCGCTGCCCCGTTCCGGTCGCACCCGAAGCAGAGGCACCTCCGCCAGCCCGTGTTCACGCAGGCACCGACGCGACAGCCCAGCATTTGCGATGCCCATGCCTGCGTCCAGACCGTGATCGATCCAAAGAAATACGATTGGCCGCAGGTAGAGCCGCTGCATTGCGCGCAGATGCGCGACCCACTCCACCTGCAACCCATATTGCAGGCGACGATGGGCGAAACGATCCACCCGCTGCAGCACATCCAACATATGGCCCACAAAGGAAAACTGCGAAAAATCCACCTGCGGGAACAGCTCGCGCAAAGGCGCAAACCCTTGCAAAAACCGGTCGTTGCGCCGGGGGTGTACCTGGAAAAACCCGTTGGAACGATGCTGAGCGCCCATCAGCTGCATCACGATCAAGTCTGCCCGCCGTGCCCGCGCCACCACGGCGGGATCATGCGACAGCGCCTCCCAGCCGGCATTGGCAGCGCCAAGGTTTAGGCAGGGCACACCGCTACGCCTTTCAAAACGCTGCACAAAGGGGCGCGCCACACAGCGCCCGAAGGTTTCGGATCCACCAAGAAACAGCACATAAGGCCGTGCCGGCAGCTGCAGCGGGCCACGGAAGCGTAGTTTGCTGGCTGCACTACTGCGCTCCCCCTGCGGTCTTGGCGGAAAGGCATCTTTGATCAGAACCATGGGACCCCCGGTCTGTTTACCCGGGACCAGAATGCGCCGTGATTCCTTGCCAAAGCGCTAATCGCACCGTGGAACCACGGTTTACGGTTAATTTTACCATATCGGCCAGTGGCTCTGCCCTTGCGGCCCCTCCGGGAACAAGCCTATGGTTCGGCCAGATTTATAAAGGGATGGATCATGGAGATTCAGAAAATTGGGGTGATCGGGGCCGGCCAGATGGGCAATGGCATCGCCCATGTGATGGCAGTGGCAGGCTATGACGTTCTGCTGAACGACATCGACCAAGACGCGTTGGACAAAGCCGTGGCGCTGATCGCGCGCAACCTGGACCGCCAGGTTAGCAAGGAAAAGATCACGGCGGCCGACAAAGACGCCGCAATGGCGCGGATCAAGACCACGTTGCAGCTGTCCGATCTGGGCCAGACCGATCTGGTGATTGAGGCGGCAACGGAACGCGAAACCGTGAAACAGGCGATCTTTGATCAGCTGACCCCGCACCTGCAGCCGCATACGATCCTGACCTCAAACACCTCTTCGATCTCGATCACCCGTCTGGCCAGCCGCACCGACCGGCCGGAGAAGTTCATGGGCTTCCACTTCATGAACCCGGTGCCTTTGATGAAACTGGTCGAGCTGATCCGCGGCATCGCCACGGACGAGGAAACCTACAAATCCTGTCTGGCCATTGTGGAACGTCTGGGCAAAACAGCCGCCAGTGCCGAGGATTTCCCGGCCTTCATCGTGAACCGCATCCTGATCCCGATGATCAATGAGGCCTGCTATACGCTCTACGAAGGGGTCGGCAACGTTGCCTCGATCGACAGCGCGATGAAACTAGGCGCAAACCATCCGATGGGCCCGCTGGAACTGGCTGACTTCATTGGTCTGGACACCTGTCTGGCGATCATGAACGTGCTGCATGACGGTCTCGCGGACACGAAATATCGCCCCTGCCCGCTGCTGGTGAAATACGTCGAAGCTGGCTGGCTGGGCCGCAAAGCAGGCCGTGGCTTCTACGACTACCGCGGCGACAGCCCCGTTCCGACCCGCTGATTTGGACGCTTAATCCGGGTCCACCAAACAACAAACACCACGAGGTCCGGATGGCCTTCGTGGCGTTTTTCATTTCACGCGACGCTTATGGATCGTGGCCCTTGGGCAGATCAGCCTTTCAGGGCCCCAGATCAGCCTCTCAGCGCCAGGGTATGTTCCCGCAGCCAGGCGATAAACCCACGCGGGTCGGACTTCAGCCGCTCCATCTGTTCATCGCTCAGCGGCTCACCAACTACGGGGCGCTGCGGATGATTGCAGCTGTGCACGATCTCATGCAGCAGCAGACCCTGGCGTAGGGTCGGCGATAGCCGGTTGGCGATCTGATACCAGCGCGAGTTCTGGCCGGGGAATTTGATCGGCACCACTTTGGCGCCCGACCGACGGATCATCTGCGCGGTGAAAACGTTCCATTCACGTTCCTCGACCGGGCCAAACATCGTGTCGGAAGAGGCGACAACACCCGATGGGAAGACCGAAACCACGCCACCTGCCTTCAGGTGGGCCATGGCCGCAGCGCGCATCTCAACGCTTTTGCGCTGCGCATCTTCTTCATGCGGAAAGGGCACCGGGATCAGATAGGATGACGCCACCTCATCAATACCGGTCAGCAAGGCACGGGTCAGGATGCGGTAGTCAGGACGGCGGCGGCCAATCAGATCGGCCAGGATCATCCCATCAACCAGCCCATGCGGGTGGTTGGCCACGATCACAACAGGGCCGGTTTCCGGAATGCGGTTGATCTGCTCCTGCGGGGTGTCCAGCGGGATGCCCATGACATCCAGCGCACCGCGCCAGAAGGCCTGGCCCTCAGGCGCGCCCTGCTTTTCGAACTTGCGGATCATGCGCAGGATTGACCACTTGCCGGTCAGCCACTCGATGGTTTTGATCGCCAGCACCTGAGCACGGCTGTCAAAGGAATTGGCATAGGTGAGCGAACGGCGGTCGTAGGTCGTGGGGCTTTCGGCCGGCGTGGCCTGCTCCATCCCGCGGTTCTGAGAGCTGTCCACCAACGCTGCGCCTCTTACGTCTTTCCGGCACGCGCCACGGCGTGCTTACATATCCTCACCAAAGCGATCTGCCACAAGGGCTTCGATCGCATCCGCCAGCGCCTCTGCATCAGCACCGGAGGTCTGAACCTCAATAGTGGTTCCCTTGGACGCTGCCAACATTAAAAGCCCCATAATGCTGTCGCCTGAGGCGGACATGCCATCTTTGGAAACCTCTGCCGAGGCGTCAAATCCTTCAACAACCTCAACCAATTTGGCGGAGGCGCGGGCGTGAAGCCCTTTGACGTTGATAATCTCAAGCTGTCGCAAATTCGTTTGGCTCATGTCTTAGTGGTCTTTTTTAACGATCTGGCTGTCAATATATTTTCGGCCAGCCTCGGTCGCGGTGCGCACTGCATCCGCCACAGAGAGGTGGCGGGTCTTGGCCAGTTTGATCAACATTGGAAGGTTTGCACCATACATGATGCGACGGTTTTCAGGCTGGCAGGCCATCAGCGACAGGTTTGAGGGCGAACCGCCAAACATATCCGTCACCACCACGACGCCCTGACCCTGATCCACCTCATCCGCAGCTTTGCAGATCTCGCCCTGTTTGGTCTGGCGATCATGTTCCGCTTCGATGGAGATGGCCTTGATCCCGGGCTGATGCCCTACGACATGTTCAATGGCCGCCAGATACTCTCTGGCCAATCCACCATGCGCGACGATGACGATACCGATCACGCTTGCTTCCTTATCCTTGATCCGCAGCCTTGGCGGAGCGTTTGGGCTGATCTGCCCGTTCTAGCTCGCGGTGTCTAGTTGACACCTGCCAGCCACGCTCTGCAAGGGCTTGCGACATCTTTTCTGCAATTGCAACTGACCGGTGCTGACCACCCGTACAGCCAAACCCTAGCGCGAAGTGCGCTTTTCCTTCCTCCAGATATGCGGGCAGCAACAGCTCCGCCATCTCAAGGGTCTTGTCAAAGAACGGCTGAAACCGTTCGTCTTCAGCCACATAGGCGGCAACTTCGGCGCTGGTGCCGTTGAAACTGCGCAGCGATGGCTCCCAGTAGGGATTGCGCAGGAACCGGCAGTCCAACACCATATCCACACCACGGGGCAGCCCCCGCTTGTAGCTAAAACTGTTCACCGAAACCGCCAGCCGCGCGCCGCTTTCCGGGGTGATCAGTCGATCCACCTCAGCGCGCAGATCATGCGGCGTCATCTCAGAGGTGTCGATCAGGATATCTGCGCGGGCGCGGATCGGAATCAACAGATCCAACTCACGTTGCACCCCCTGATCGGGGCTTTCGGCCGGGGCCAGCGGGTGACGCCGGCGGGTTTCTGAAAACCGGCGCAGCAGCACATCCGCACGACAATCGATATAGAGCAGTTCGGGCGTGATGCCCTGCATGCCCTGCAGCCGGTCCAACGTCTGGATCAGCGCATTGGCCGAGAAATCGCGGTTACGCACATCCAGACCCAATACCAGATCATGGCTGATCGGCGGGCCATCCAGCAGGCGCGGCAGCAGGCTTAGCGGCAGGTTATCGATGGCCTCAAAGCCCAGATCCTCCATCGCGCGGATCGCAGTGGACCGCCCGGCGCCCGAAGGCCCGGTCAACAGAATGATCCTTTGATGTGCGTCCGACATGGGTCAGGCCCACCTTCCTGCTTTCAGAAACTGTAGAATCGCCGCCGAAAAATGCTGCGCTTGCACATTGTGCAACAGTGGTACGGAAAGGCCCAGCACAGAAATCTGACGCAGGGGCGGCAGACGTTGATCCTCAACCGTATCAAGCTGGATATAGGCAGCCACCTGCACCGGGCCAACGGCATCGGCGTTCAAGATTCCGAGATGACGCGCCTCAATCCGGCCGCGGATTGCTGCGGGCGCATCCACCATCAACTGCTGATCCTGCCGCCAGAGGCAGCAACGGTCATCCGCCACCAGCCCTGCCCCCAGCGCCATCAGCTGCAGGGCCAGGCCCGATTTTCCGCTGCCCGAGGGCCCCGCAATCAAAACGCCGCGGCCCCCGAGGGCCACGGCGCTGGCATGTTCTATATGGCAGTCCTGATCTGCGGGGCGGGACACCGTTGCCTCAGATCGGCAGGCCAACAACGAAACGCGCGCCCAGCGGTTCCGAGGTGGGATCCGCATCGGTCGGGCGAATGTTTTCGGCCCAGATCACGCCGCCATGGGCCTCAACGATCTGTTTCGAAATCGCCAGGCCAAGGCCCGAGTTGTTGCCAAACTGGTTTTCAGGCCGTTCCGAGTAGAACCGTTTAAACACTTTGGTCAGCGCCTGTTCGGGGATGCCGGGGCCGGTGTCTTCGACCACGATCAGCACCCGGTTTTCACGCCGCCGCGCCCAAACGCGGATCGCGTCGCCCTCTTCGCAGAAGGAAATCGCATTGGTGATCAGGTTGACAAAGACCTGCGCCAGCCGCGCCTCCAGCCCCATCATCTGCACCGGTTCGCCAGGCAGATCGGTGATGAAATCAACGCCGTTTTCGCCCGCCTGCTGGCCCAGATATTCGCTGAGGTTGCCCATCATCTTCATCAGATCGAAGGCTTCCTGCTCTTCCTTGACCAGTTCACTGTCCAGACGCGAGGCGTTGGAGATGTCACTGACCAGACGGTCCAGACGGTCCAGACGGCGCACATCGTGATCGATCACATCAAGCAGCTTCTCGCGATGTTCCTCTTTCTTGACCATCCGCAGGCTGCCAACTGCAGACCGCAGTGAGGCGAGCGGGTTCTTGATCTCATGCGCTACATCAGCTGCAAACTGTTCGTTGTTGTCGATGCGGTCATAAAGCGCTGACACCATCCCGCGCAGCGCGCCTGACAGGCGGCCAATCTCATCCGGGCGGGCGGTCAGATCGGGGATCCGAATACGGCCACCGGCCTTTTGTTTGTCATCCCGGGCGCGGCCAAGTTCAGCGGCAGCGGCCAGATCCGACAGCGGGTTGGCAATGGTCGAGGCCAGTACAAGGCTGAGCCCGATCGACATCAATGTGGCGATCAGGAACATCTGCAGCACGCGCTCCAGCTCCTCACGCTGTTGTTGATCGATCTCACCCGCCGCGCTGGACAGCGCCACAACGCCCAAGACACGGCCATCATGCTGCACCGGGGTGGCCACGGTGAAAATCGTGCCGCCGTCAGCGGACAGGCCGCTTTCGACCTTGGTGACACCGGTCATGGCCTGCTGTGACAGCAGCGCGGCGCGCTCTTCCACGCTGGGCAGTTGCGCCGCGGTGTCAGGCTGGATCGGTGCAGCCACTTTAGACCAGATCCAGGACAGGCTGTCGACAATCACGGTCGATCCCGCTTCGGGCATTTCGGCCTGCAACGGCAGCCCCTGCCCCTGTGCCGAGGCAATGGATTGTGCTTCGGAATCAAAAACGTAGAGGGAGATCCCCTGCCGCAGATCCAGCCCTTCCAGCGTGCGGCTAACATCGGGCACACCGCCCAGCTGCAGCGGCTCGGCCGCTTCCGGCAGCTGCGCCTCAACAACGTCTGCAATCAACTCCGCCTGGGAGACCAGCGCATTGCTGCGCTCAACCGCCAGACTGTCCTGAGAGGTCGACAGCATCAGCACCCCGACCACCAGGAAGTTCAGGGCAATCAGGTTGAAGAAGATGATCTTGCGGGTCAGCGGCGACCGGTTCAGAGACAACAGCCCACGGCGGTTGCGGCGGGCCTGCATCTCTTTTTCCACCAGGGCCTCAGGCGCGACAAAGTCATCGCCTAGAACAACATCCCCATCCTGACGTGGCCGCTGGGGCATGTTTATGCGCTCTGCCAGTGCCATCAGTCTTCGTTGTACCGGTAGCCGATACCGTAAAGTGTTTCGATGGCGGCAAAATCATTGTCGACCGAACGCATCTTCTTGCGCAGGCGTTTGATGTGGCTGTCGATGGTGCGGTCATCCACGTAGACCTGATCGTCATAGGCCACGTCCATCAGCTGATCGCGCGATTTCACAAAACCGGGACGCTGGGCCAGGGCCTGCAGCAACAGAAACTCGGTCACGGTCAGGGTGACGTCCTGGCCTTTCCAGCTGACCGAATGGCGCAGCGGGTCCATCCGCAGCTCACCACGTTCCATCACTTTGGTTTCTTCGGTTTCGGCAACCACATTGCCGCTGACCGCATCCTGACGACGCAGCAGCGCGCGGATCCGTTCGACCAGAAGACGCTGCGAAAACGGCTTTTTCACATAGTCGTCCGCGCCCATGCGCAGGCCCAGAACCTCATCGATTTCATCATCTTTGGAGGTCAGGAAAATGACGGGCATGCTGGTTTTCTGCCGCAGACGCTGCAGCAGATCCATGCCGTCCATACGGGGCATTTTGATATCCAGAACGGCCATATCGGGGAGCTTCTTGTTGAAAGCATCCAGCGCCGACTGGCCATCGTTATACGTTTCCACCTCAAACCCCTCAGCCTCAAGGGTCATGGCGACGGATGTCAGGATATTCCTGTCATCATCCACAAGGGCGATCTTTGACATAGGAGAATTCCTCTACTGCTCTTCTTGCCTGTTTTTTGCCTTATTATGCCCAAGTTTCACTGGGGCAATCAATCGAAATCGCGAATCAGCCGCGCCAGAGATTCGATTTGAGCGCGATTTCCTGTAGGAATGGCTAATTTGCCTCACATTGGCGGATTATGACTGCGCCTATCGGAAACTTTGTGCACGCTATATCCCACTGATTGCGCTAACCCTCCAATGGTTGCGCTAACTGCGCGAAAGCGTCCTGTTCCTTCACATAATCGACATGTTATGAGCCAGTTATTGGACCCAACGTCTGATCTGGCGTGAAAGTGGAGTTTCGCGCCCGGTGGCAAAAATTCCGCGCCGCATCGCGCGGATACAGGAGCTAGGCAACATGACATTTGGACGGGTAAACCCGCAATTCCGGCTTGAAGATCAAGGGATCAAAGGGCTGGGCGATGTCTATTATAACCTAATGGAACCCGCACTGATCGAAGCGGCTCTTAAGAACAACGAAGGCACCCTTGGACAGGGCGGTGCCTTTCTGGTGACAACCGGCAAATTCACCGGTCGTTCCCCCAAAGACAAACATGTCGTGAAAACCGCCGATGTTGCAGACAAGATCTGGTGGGAAAACAACAAAGCGATGTCACCCGAAGGGTTTGATGCGCTTTATGCCGACATGCTGGAGCACATGAAAGGCAAGGACTATTACGTGCAGGATCTGGTGGGGGGCGCTGACCCGACCCATTCGATCAACGTACGTATGGTGACCGAGCTGGCCTGGCACAACCTGTTCATCCGCCACCTGCTGCGCCGTCCTGAGCGTGAGGCCCTGGACGGGTTCGTTTCTGACTTCACCGTCATCAACTGCCCCAGCTTCAATGCAGACCCCGAGCGTCACAACTGCCGTTCGGAAACCGTGATCGCGATGAACTTCGAAAAGAAGCTGATCCTGATCGGCGGCACCCAATATGCCGGTGAGAACAAGAAATCGGTTTTCACCCTGCTGAACTACCTGCTGCCCGAAAAAGGCATCATGCCGATGCACTGCTCGGCCAACCACGCCATTGGCAACCCGGTCGACACCGCCATCTTCTTTGGCCTGTCGGGCACCGGCAAAACCACCCTGTCGGCAGATCCGTCGCGCACCCTGATCGGTGATGACGAACATGGCTGGTCCGATCGCGGCACCTTCAACTTCGAAGGCGGCTGCTACGCCAAGACCATCGGTCTGAACCCCGAAGCGGAGCCTGAGATCTACGCCACCACGTCGAAGTTCGGCACCGTGATCGAAAACATGGTCTATGACCAGGACACCTTCGAACTGGACTTTGACGATGCCAGCCTGACGCAGAACATGCGTTGCGCCTACCCGCTGGAATACATCTCGAACTCCTCCGAGAGCGCTCTGGGGGGCCATCCGAAAAACGTGATCCTGCTGACCTGTGATGCCTATGGTGTGCTGCCGCCGATTGCGCGCCTGACACCGGCGCAGGCGATGTACCACTTCCTGTCGGGCTTCACCTCGAAGACCCCGGGCACCGAACGTGGTGTAGTTGAGCCGGAGCCCACCTTCTCCACCTGTTTTGGTGCACCCTTCATGCCGCGCCGCCCCGAAGAGTACGGCAACTTGCTGCGTGAGAAGATCGCCAAGCACGGTGCAACCTGCTGGCTGGTCAACACCGGCTGGACCGGCGGCGCCTTCGGCACCGGATCGCGGATGCCGATCAAGGCAACCCGTGGCCTGCTGACCGCCGCCCTCGAAGGCTCGCTGAACGAAGCAGAGTTCCGCAAGGATGCCAACTTTGGCTTTGATGTGCCGGTGTCGGTGCCTGGTGTTGACACCGCGCTGCTGGACCCGCGTCAGACCTGGGCAGATCAGGCAGCCTATGACGCACAGGCGGCCAAACTGGTCGGCATGTTCGCCGACAATTTTGAGCAGTACCTGCCGCACATCGATGAGGATGTGAAAGCCGCCGCAATCGGTTAACTTTCACAGCCCTAACGCGAAACATCTGACAACGCCCCGGCCCCTCTCCGGGGCGTTGTCTATTCAACTACTCAAGCGGAATTAAGCCGTCACCCGTTCGTCCAGCGGCACATGCATCACATGCCGCAAGTCATTCAGCGCCATCCAGACCATGTTACAATCCAGCGGCTGATTGCGCCCCGCCACCTTCCAGCTGAGGCAATAGGGATCGGTGTGCATATAGCCCTCACGTTCGGCCAGCCCACGCCGTGCAACAGGGCGCAGAATGAAGCCGAACACATGGTCCGGTTGCCAGTGCAACATGGCCGTCAGAAAGGCAAAACGGGCCAGAACATCGATCAATCCACGGCCACGATAGGCCGAATCATCGGCCAACCACATCTCGCCATGATAGACGGCGCGGCCTGAAATCTGCGCCGCTCCGGGCCCCGGGCGGAACCAGGACCCGGCCATATCAATCTCCATGCCGCCGGGGGGAAACTCGGCGAAACGGGCACTGAGATAGCGCGCCAGGGTCTGATCACAGAGGTCCAATAGACGCATGGCCTGGGTATGAACCACCGTCCCCTTGGCATTGCGCCCGACGACCCAAATCCCTCGAGACTTTGGCAAAAAGGTCTTTACGGGATCAAACGGAGGGCCAAGCGGTTGTTCGGCCCGGTGCTTTTCGACGATCCGCGCGTAATCCTCAAAGTCATCCCCAACGGACAAATCCAATTGATGCGACGTGAGGGTATTGATCGTCTGAGTGAGATAGCGGGCGCCATCAAAGACATCATGAATTGTCATAGTGTTCTCCTGTGTTTCACACAGGAAATGATGACCAATCAAACGCGAATTGTCTCTGCACAGCCTCAACCGAGGCGTATGTCATCCATGATCAGGTCTTTGGGCATGCGCTCAATCATGCTTGCTGAAACGCCCTGAATCTCCAACGCATGACTGCGTACAACCAATGATGCGAGAGCAAAGCTATTGTCAGGATAGCGGCACCCCAGCAGCAAGCGCTTGAAGCTGATCGACTCATTCGCACCGGCTTCGCCGCGATCCATACGGGTGTGAATGTGATCGTAGAGCAGGCTGCCTGTCCCGCGGATTTCCTCAAAGGGCTGATGCAACTGTGATGCGTGTGTCGCCCCGCCCGGCAGCCGCGGCACTTCGCGGCCAACGGCGCTGTATTCCCAGCGGCGCCCATACCATGTGGCATAAGAACTGTCGCTGCCCACGGCGGAGCAGACCCAACCCACAGAGGCCCGGCGAAACACCATCAGATAGGATCGAACCGGGTCCAGCGCCTCAGATGTGATGTCCCCCTCAGCCTCCGCCCAGCATTGCACCCCTTGTCGCAGCAGGGCGGATTTATCCCTCCAGAGCTTGTCCAGCGAATGCTGCTGCAGATAGAAATACCAGCCGTCCTCATCATCTTTGGCGATGTGGTGCAAACCGCCAACATGGCCGGTTTCATTGTTCAGCCAGGCCAGCCCGCGTTCCTGCAAATCCTGCGCTTCCTGCAGGGCGTGGCGGCCCGCTTCGGTCAGGTGATATTGCCGGTCATCGACGATGAAAAGACGTTCCCCCTTGATCTCCTCAAGGGTGTTGATATGACGGCGCACAGTCTGCCGTGTTGAGCCCAAATGCTCCACCGCACGGGAGAGATTCAGGGTCGCCGCAAGGGTTGTAAACGAGCGCAACATTTCAAACAGCAATGGGTGATTCTTAAGCTCAGCCATGGCCTTCCTTTCAGGTTGCGAGGGGGTGCCAGAACACCCGGTTATCGTTAACAATCGCTAAAGTTGCGGAGACAAAACCCGGCAAACGCCTTAATTTACAGCGATCATAGTACCGGTAAACAAATCATACATCAATGGGTGATCTGTTTAACTCCGTGAAGAATTTCTAATCAATTGATTGAAACTACACATCCGAAATACTTCTTACGGTAGTCTCATTAACGGGAGAATTGCATGTCACACCCAGTTGATATCCATGTGGGTAAGAAACTAAAGAACCTGCGCGTTCTGCGCGGTCTCACTCAGACCGACGTCGCAAAAGGTTTGAACATCTCGTTCCAGCAGGTCCAGAAATATGAGTTGGGACGCAACCGTATTTCGGCCAGCAAACTGTTCGAAATCGCCAACATCCTGAACGTGCCGCCGGCATACTTCTTCGAAGGTCTGGATCAGACCGCCGATGACTCCACCCCTGTCATCGATGAAGAAACCGCCCGTATCGCCGCCGTGTTCAGCAAGATCCAGGACGATCGCCTGAAGGCCCAGATCCGGTCTTTTATTGACGCCGTGGCTGGTTACGTGCCTGCCGAAAACAACAGCGGCGCCTAACCGATCAAAGCGCGGCGCATCAGGTTGAGCGCCGCGACCAGCAGAACGATCAGCGTTGCCTTTTTGAACGCGGCCTGATCGATCCGCTCATGCAGTTGGAAACCAATCCAGGTTCCCAAAAGCGCTGGCACCAGCAGGGATGCGGAAAAGACCACCGTGTCCTTTGTCACCACTCCGGAACTGATGTGTGCCATGAACAGCGCCAGCGCCCCCAAGCCGTAGATCACGCCTTGGATGCGCAGCTGCTCTCCCTTAGGGGTCTCCAGCGCGGTGAGATACATCACCGTCGGAGGCCCCCATACCCCCGAGAGCCCGCCGATAAACCCGGCCACCAGACCAATCGCCACTTCGATCAATCCGCGCCCCTTTTCCGGCAGGCGCAGCTGCACGCCCAGCAGCTGGATCACCGCAAATACGGTGACCGGCGCGCCGATCATCAGCAACATGGTTTCGGGATCAAGGTAACGCACCAGCTGGGCACTGCTGATGATGGCAAGGCCACCCACAATCATGAACCAGCGAAACCGCTTCATCGATTCCCAGGCCGCCTGTCGCCCCTGCCGCAGGGCCTGCCAGCCGTTAGTTGCCAGGGTGGGCAACATCAGACCCGCCAGCGCCAATTCAGGCGAAATGACCGAGCTGAGACCGGAAATCAGGATCATCGGCATCGCGAATCCCACCATGCCTTTGATCACCCCGGCACCCAGTGCGACGATGAAGGCGAACAAATATAACTCGGGGCTCAGCAGAGAAAAAAGCGTGTCCATGTGGCCTCTTACCACGATGGAGGCGAAAGCGGCACAAGAAACGCAAGGGTAATTTATGAACTAGAATTAGTACGTATGGGTATTTTTGTTGCGCTGCAGATGCAAAGTGGATATGCACAGTGCAGCATTTTGACAGCCAGCGCCGAAGTCGTAATGGTGTAGCACAAGAGGAACGTAATCATGGCACATGACGGACAGGACGTGACAATGACCCAAGACGCCCTTCTTCCTGATCTTCTGACCCTCACCGGTGCGGCTGTAGCCCCGGTTGAGGCGCTGCTGGAAACGGCCACTGCGCGGGTACGTGAAACCGTTTCGCTGGATGGCCGCGTGTCAGGTGGCCTGCTGGAAGAAAACCAAACCGCCGCCCATGGGCTGGCCTGGCTTGCGACCTACGCCTTTTCGCTGAAGCAGATGCAGGCCTGGGCCGAGAAACTGTCGGCCGAGGGCAAGTTCGGCAAGATGGAGCAGCTGATCCACCAGATCGCCTTTGGTGAATATCTCTGGCAGATCTACGGCGGCATCCCGATGAGCCAGAATGAAATCATCCGCCTGCAGGATCTGGGCCTGACCCAGGATGAAATGCGCGGCCTGATGCAGCCGGCGGTGATGACGCTGTGTGACAGCGGCAACAGCCAGGCCGCACGCGCTGCGCTGGTTGAGCTGATGCAGGACAACGCAGGCTTCGCCACCTTCGGCGCCACGGGTCTGGACGAAGAGCTGGAAATGATCCGCGATCAATTCCGCCGCTACGCGGACGAACGTGTGGTGCCCAATGCCCATGAATGGCATCTGAAGGATGAGCTGATCCCGATGGAGGTCATCGAGGAACTGGCTGAGATGGGCGTCTTTGGCCTGACCATCCCCGAGGAATACGGCGGGCTGGGCCTGTCCAAAGCGTCAATGGTCGTGGTCTCCGAGGAACTGTCACGCGGCTATATCGGCGTGGGCTCCCTTGGCACCCGGTCTGAGATTGCGGCGGAGCTGATCCTGGCCGGCGGCACCGACGCGCAGAAAGAACAGTGGCTGCCGAAACTGTCCAGCGGCGAAACCCTGCCCACCGCCGTCTTTACCGAACCCAACACCGGCTCGGACCTTGGGTCGCTGCGGACCCGCGCGGTGAAGGGCGAAGATGGCGATTACACGGTGACCGGCAACAAAACATGGATCACCCATGCGGCGCGGACCCATGTCATGACTCTGCTGGCACGCACCGATCCTGACAGCAAAGACCATCGCGGCCTGTCGATGTTCCTGGCTGAGAAGACCCCGGGCGATGATGCCAACCCCTTCCCAACCGAGGGTATGACCGGCGGTGAGATTGAGGTGCTGGGTTACCGTGGCATGAAAGAATACGAACTGGGCTTTGACGGCTTCAAGGTGAAGGGTGAAAACCTGCTGGGCGGCGTCGAAGGTCAGGGCTTCAAACAGCTGATGAAAACCTTTGAGGCAGCCCGCATCCAGACCGCGGCACGCGCCATTGGTGTGGCCCAGAACGCGCTGGAGGTCGGCATGCAATATGCCAATGACCGCAAACAGTTCGGCAAGTCGCTGATCCACTTCCCCCGGGTGTCCGGCAAACTGGCGATGATGGCGGTGGAGATCATGGTGGCGCGTCAGCTGACCTATTTCTCGGCGTGGGAAAAGGACCACGATCAGCGCTGCGATCTGGAGGCCGGCATGGCCAAGCTGCTGGGCGCCCGCGTGGCCTGGGCCTCGGCGGACAACGCGCTGCAGATCCACGGCGGCAACGGGTTTGCGCTGGAATACCAGATCAGCCGTATCCTCTGTGACGCCCGGATCCTCAACATCTTTGAGGGTGCTGCGGAAATTCAGGCACAGGTGATTGCACGTCGCCTGCTGGGCTGATCGCACGGCAGCCTACTCCGGATTTTTCCCCGACTGATGCGGCCCCTGCGGGGGCCGTCTTTTTTTGAGTATTTTTGAAACAGTGAAGCCTAGTCCGGCACGCAGATCTCACCCTGGCGGACCGCTTTCAGGGTGCGCAGCAGCAGGCCGATGATGATCACGCTCAAAACCACCAGCAGGACCGTTCCGATCCACAGATGGGCGGTGCTGTCGGTGTTGGCGGCGAAGGTGAAGCTGGCGATGGTCACCGCCGCAAAAGGAAAGCTCAGCGCCCAGAAGCTGAGCGCAAAGGGCAGCCGCAGGATGCGGGGCAGTTGCAGTGCCACCAGCAGCGTGAAGAAATAGGCCGCGTTGATCAACAGACGCGCCAGCGCATCGACCTCACCATACAGGCGGACCCAAGCCAGAAAGGCCACCGCAGGCGGCGCGATCAGGATAACAAGTGTCGGCTGCAACCGGCCCGGCAGCGGGTCGTGAAAGATCAGCCGGTTCATCACCAGCGCCATCAGAACACCCCAGAAGACAAGACCCACCGACATGAAATACCAGCTAAGCTCAAAGTAGCCCAACGGCACGCCCGCGATCGGCACAAAGACGTTGCCCACCGCCGGAATGAACCACGCGGGGCTGAGGTGTCCGGTCTGAAACGACCGGGCCGAGATCCAGCCCGACACCACCGCCAGCGTCAGCACCGCCTGCATCCCCATGCCGATCAGCCACAGCGCCTCAGCCAATTGGGCGTGACGGCTGAGGCTGGCCACCCCGAGGAGCAGAAGCGAGATCGAGATCGCCGGGAAAAAAGCCATTTTCACCGGGTGGCGCCATTCGGCCAGCACCGCCTGCGGGTATTGCAGGCATTTCGCTGCATAGCCCATGAGCAGCAGGAAAAACAGGAAACCGGTGATTCCATAAAGCCCATGCGCCAGCCCCGGACCAAAGCCCAGGTTCTGCCCCGCCGATTGCACCGCAAGGGTCAGGCCGGACAGCCCCATGATGATAGCAAAGATGGTGATCGGGTAGTGTTCCAGCTTGCTGTGGGTCAGATCATCGGCACTGGTGGCCATGGGCAATTCCTTTTCTTGAGGTGTGACGCGCTGAGGCCGCACCACATTCCCTTAAATCCCTTTGCCGCATATTGGGCCACGCTTTCGGCACGCGGGCCTTGCGACAGATCAAGCCGTCGCCCGACTTGAACAGCTACAGCCGGCTAAGTCAAAGGGCCGGAGTTTCCCCCGGCCCTTTTTGATGTCACTTCGATCCCGCCCTTAGTGGAAGATCCGCAACAGGAACAGGGTGATACCTGGGAAGGCCACAAGGATGACCACCCGCACGATGTCGGAGGCGACGAAATACATCACAGCCTTATAGGTTTCGACCATCGGGGTCAGGCGGTCCATCGAGTTGATGACAAACAGGTTCATCCCCACCGGCGGCGTGATCAGCCCAACCTCAACCACGATCAGCACGATGATCCCGAACCAGATCGCGGTTTCTTCCATCGTCAGACCGAAATCGAGGGTCGAGATGATCGGGAAGAAGATCGGGATCGTCAGCAGGATCATCGACAGGCTGTCCATCAGGCAGCCAAAGACCAGATAGAGCGCCAGAATGATCGCCAGAATTGCCCAGGGGCTATAGCCCAGACCGACCACGTAGTTCGACAGTTCCTGCGGCACCTGTGTCAGCGCCAGGAAGCCGTTGTAGAACCCGGCGCCCAACACGATGAAGAAGATCATCGCGGTGTTCTTGGCGGTGGCGGTGAAGCTGCCGATCAGGCTGGATTTGGTCAGCCCGCCGTTCAGGAAGGCGATCAGACCGGTGCCAAAGGCCCCCACAGCGGCGCCTTCGGTTGGGGTGAAGACACCTGCGTAGATGCCGCCAACAACCGCAACGAAGACCAACAGAACCGGCCAGACATCGGCCAGCGCCCGCAGCCGTTCCCCCATGGGGATCGGTTCGCGCACACCCGCGCTGTCAGGATGCATCCGCACGTAGATCGAAATGGTGATCATATAGCCGATCGCCGCCAGAATGCCGGGCACGAAGGCCGCAAGGAACAGCTTGGCGATGTTCTGTTCGGTCAGGATCGCATAGATCACCAGAATGACCGAGGGCGGTATCAGAATGCCCAGCGTGCCCCCCGCCGCCAGCGTCGCGGTGGAAAAGCCGCCGGAATAGCCGTAACGGCGCAGTTCCGGCAGGGCGACCTGGCTCATCGTGGCCGCAGTTGCCAGTGACGAACCGCAGATCGACCCAAAGCCGGCACAGGCGCCAACAGCGGCCATGGCCACGCCCCCTTTGCGGTGGCCCAGGAAGGCCTCCGCCGCTTTGAACAGTGCCTGGCTCATGCCGCCAAGGGTGGCGAAATGGCCCATCAGGATGAACATCGGCACAATCGACAGCGAGTAACTGGAGAAGGTCGAATAGGTTTCATTCTTCAGCTTTGCCATCGCCATATTGGGCGTACCCGTGACGAAGTAGAGCCCCCCAAGGCCGACCAGAAACATCGACAGGCCGATTGGGATCCGCAGGAAGATCATCAACAGAAGGACTGGGAAGGACGTCAGCCCGATTTCAAGGTTAGTCAATGCTCCGCCCCTTCCTGTGCGGCGATAATCTCGCGGTTGGTGAGAAATTCGCCCAAACGCACGACGGCAACATAGGCAGAGACAACAGCAGCCAGCAGGGCCGCGGCAAAGCTGGCGGCATAGGCCCACCAGATCGGGAATTGCAGCAGGAAGGTGGTTTCACCGTAAAGCATCTTGGACTGCATCCCGGCGTAAAGACGCCACGCGATCAGCGCCAGCACCAGTGCAAACAGCACTTCGCCAACCAGCGTGATGAAGCGGTTCACCCGCACCGGAAGTTTTGAGGTAAAGATGTCGACAGAGGCGTGGCCCCCGGTGATCTGGCAAAGCGGCAGGAACGCAAAGATCGAGAAGGCAATCCCGGCTTCCACCAGTTCGAAATCCCCAAGGATCGGGCCAACGCCCGTGTCCAGCAATGTCTTGGCAAAGCCACCCAGCACGGCTTCGGCCAGCCCGCTGTGCAGCATTGTGTTGAGCGTACGCCCCAGAACCGACACACAGGTGATCAGGATCAACGCGGTCAGCACCACGCCCCCCAGCATCGCCATCGCGCGCGCAAGTCCAGTCATGAACCGATGCATTGTTATCCCCTTTTCAGGCCTGAGTGTGGCCCGCTAAGCAGTCCGAGGCAGCTGCGCGCCCCGTGTGTTGCAAGGGCCACGGCGTCACCGCCGCGGCCCATCGTTAAGATCCCGTCCGGGATTACATGCTGTGCTGTTTGATCAGCGCTTTGGCCTGATCCAGCAGCGCCTGACCGTCAAAGCCTTTGCCGTTCATTTCAGCGACCCAGTCGGCCTCTTCATTGGCGGCGGCAGCTTTCCATTCAGCAACCTGATCGTCGGACAGTTCGATGATGTTGTTGCCACGCTCCATCGCCTGTTTCAGGCCCGGCGCATCATAAGCCTGCATGGTTTTACCAGCCCAAGCCGAGGTGTCAGCGCCCGAGTTGGCGTCAATCACGGCCTTCAGGTCATCCGGCAGCGCCATGTACTTCTCTTTGTTCATCGCAAAGATGAAGGTGGTGGTGTAGAGCGAGCTGTCACCGAAGGAGGTGTGGTTTTCCACCAGTTCAGGCACTTTCAGGGCGCCGGTCACTTCCCACGGAATAACGGTTGCGTCGATCACGCCTTTCGACAGCGCCTCAGGCACGGCCGGAACCGGCATGCCCACCGGGGTTGCGCCCAGCGACGAGAACATCTTGTTGGTCACGCGGGTCGGGGCGCGCAGTTTCACACCGTTCAGATCCGATACCGAGGTGATCGGCTCTTTCGAGTGGATCAGGCCCGGGCCGTGAACCCACAGCGCGATGATCTTGAAGGGGGCATATTCCTTGTCCAGCATGTTGGCTTCGGCATATTCCCAATAGGCGCGGCTGGTGGCTTCGGCGTTGGTCATCATGAAGGGCAGTTCGAACACTTCGGCCTGCGGGAAACGACCGGGCGAATAGCCACCAACGGTCCAAACGATGTCTGCCACACCGTCCTGCACCTGACCGATCAGCTCGGGCGGGGTGCCGCCCAGCTGCATGGCGGGGTAGCGTGCAATTTCGATACGACCGTTGGAGTCGGCTTCGACCTTGTCAGCCCAGACATCCAGGATGTGCTTTGGCACGTTCGCCTGCGCCGGCAGGAACTGGTGCAGGTTCAGCGTCACCTCAGCGGCAAAAGCCGTTGCGGCTGTGCCCATCAGTACAGCGGCAGTTGCCGCACCACGCAGAGCGTTTTTCAAAATGGTCATGTCTTTCCTCCCATGGACCGTCTTCGTTGCCCCGCATGCGCGGGATGTGATGAGCGTCCGCCCCTCCTCGGGCGAACGCGGCACCCTTTTCAGGGCTCAAAGTCCGGCTGTTTGGCCGGGTGGGCCGCAGCAAAGGCCGGCAGGTCTGCGCAAGCGTTGCAGACCTCCCGCACCCGGTGCAACCCGGAAATATCAACGCCGAACCGTTCGGCGGAAAACACTTGTGGCACCAGACAAATATCGGCCAGCCCCGGCGTATCGCCGAAGCAGAATCGGCTGTCCGTGCCCTCTTCCTGCAGCAGCGCCTCGCAGGCGGTGAGCCCGTCGCCAATCCAACGATGCAGCCAGTCCATGACCGCCGCCTCATCCGCGCCCAAGGGGCCCTTCAGGTGCTGCAGGACACGCAGGTTTTGCAGCGGATGGATTTCACACGCGATGGACTGGGCAAAGCCACGCACCTTGGCGCGCTGATCCAGATCCTGCGGCAAGAGCGGCACGTCTGGGTGACGTTCATCCAGCCATTCCAGGATCGCAAGCGACTGACGCAGCACCGTGCCCTCAGGGGTCACCAGAACCGGAAGCAACTGTTGCGGGTTCAGCGCAGCAAACGCGGCCTCTTTCTGGGCGCCGTTTTTCAGGTGAACCGGTTCAAAGGTGTAGTCGAGGCCTTTCAGGTTGAAGGCGATGCGGCAGCGGTAGGAAGACGACGACCGGAAGTAGCCGTAGAACTTCGGCCCCTCTTCCAGTTTGATCGCTTCGTTCTGCATGACCGTCCTCCCCGACAAGTAATGCACATGTTAACTACATTCTGTTTTGGCTGGCAACATCTTCATAAGATTCATTGACCATGTCAATTAAATCAAAACCAACCCTTCGGTCAGCTTTGCTTGAAAGCAAAAGAAAAGGGTATCCGTCCGGTATCGGGGCGGTTTCAGGCTTTTTCGGGGCGCCAGTTCCATGG
>NZ_CYSB01000004.1 GCF_001458255.1 Thalassovita autumnalis | reverse complement strand
TCAGATAAGTGGCGTCGATCATCACGGTCTTCTCTTCCCCGTGCTCGGCTGCTAAACCCGCCATCATCCGAGCAAAGATTCCCTTGTCGCTCCACCGCTTCCAACGGTTGTACAGCGTCTTGTGAGGGCCATAGGCAGCAGGCGCGTCACGCCATCGTAAGCCATTGCGATTGATGAAGATAATTCCGCTTAACACACGACGGTCATCAACGCGTGGCTTGCCGTGGGACTTCGGGAAGAAGGGCTCAAGACGCGCCATCTGCGCTTCGCTTAACCAGAAAAGATCAGACATGTTCACCGCTCGTTTTTCGAACTGTGAATCACGCCCCTACGCGGAAATCAATGGGTCCTGACCCTAAACATGTGGAAGACAATGGTGGTCCGAAACTGAAATTCGGCGGAATCGGGCTGGCCACTCCCGAAAGCCAGATTGTCATAAATGTTGGAGATAAAAGGGATCTTGAGATATTAGGGCTCATCTCGACAAAGACTCACCCATTCTATGCGACTCCAGAATTGCTGGGTGAACTTCGACTGCAGCGTAGGACCCAGTGTGCCGTTGAAATACTTTCTAAATTCAACGGTCAGATTCAATATGTGCTTGTGTCCATCGAACGAGGGCCACTTTCGCATCGTTGTTTTTCTGAAGAAATGCTTCATGCCATGGGGCTTACGGGCGAATTCGAGAATGAGGTTCGCTCAGTATTGGATGCGTACTCAACAGTTCAATATCCAACAGAACTAGATTGGGCGCTATTGGAGCGTCTGTATCACCCTGATCTATCAGCGGGTCAAGTTCTGACAAAAACGATGTTTGAGTCACTATTTGAATAAATCTGAGGTGCAGAGCGGCACCGTTCGGATTCGCAAGCAAGAGTTCTACTGTTCTCGATCTTCTTCAGGGGAACCAAAACATCTCGTGCTGTGATTTGGGAGATGGGCATGTGACCGATATCTGCGCCGAGCAGGCGATGGAACCATTCGGTTTTGGTAAGTGTAGCTTCTGCGCGGCCTTCTATGCGCTTTTTTGCGAGCAGTTCTGAGGCAATCTTGGTGAAGGTCTCGGTTTGCTCAGCTGCCACCTTGGCTTTCGGATCTTTGCGTGCGATCGAGGGGTCTTCGTCCTTTGCGATCAAACTACGGGCCTCATCCCGCTTTTGTCTCGCATCGGCCAAAGTCACTTCCGGGTATTTGCCCAGCGCCAGCAGCTTCTCTTTCCGCAGCCAGCGTACTTGACACGCCAGAGTTTCGACCCATTCGGCTTGATCAGCAGATAGAGACCGTCGAAGTCGGTTTGCTTGTAGGGCTTTTCTTTGGGCTTAAGAGCCCGAATCCGTGCATCGCTCAAGACCGTATGGGTACCTTCCAGATGTCTCATGATACGTACCCCAGATCGATACCCCACTTTGGGGTAGATAGTCGCGCACGTGGCAGGACATCACCGGACAAACCCAAAGCAAAAAGCCTGCGAATACAGGCTACTGGCGGACCAACTTGGATGCAACTGGATGATAAAGTGGTGCCCGGGGGCGGAATCGAACCACCGACACGAGGATTTTCAATCCACTGCTCTACCCCTGAGCTACCCGGGCCTGGGTGAACGTCTCCGTTCGGGTGGGGGCGTTCTATGCGAGGGGGTGGGGGGTGTCTAGAGGCAAATCGAAAAAAATCCGCCAATTGCCACATTTTTTTTCTACCCCCTGAGTGGCCCCCTGAGCAGCGTCGAATCCGGCCCTGGAAACGGTGGCGGATCGGTCGCAGTTTGGGGCAATTTTCCCTCTCAGGGCGGCAACAGATGACAGCGGGCCTCAGATTTTGCAGTCTCTCGTTTAACGAGTCAGGAGCTGCGCCATGAACGGGACCTTTGCCATCCTTTTTGCCATTGTTGGCCTTACCGATATGAACATGAACTACTGTGATACCGGCTGTCTGGCACGCACACCGGAGCAGGAGCGGTTTACGATTGCGGCTGGCCGAACCCAGTTTCAGGGTGATTTCATTGGTGAAGAGGTCTATGTGCGTTACGATATGGACCACAAGATGGGCCCGTTCCAGAATGCCATCGGGCTGTCGGTGACCGACACTGGTGATGCCTGGCTGGGCTTTGGCCAGCTCTGGACCAAAGATTTCGCTCGTGGCCGGGCCTATGTGCAGCTGCATGCGATGCCGGGGATCTATGTGCAGGGCGACGGGCCGGATCTGGGCTTTCCGATCGAATTCCGGTCAGGTGTGGAGCTTGGGTATAACCTGCGCAACGGTGTGCGGATCGGCTTGAGTTATGACCACCGCTCCAATGCTGACATCAAAGCCCTCAACCCGGGGATGGAGACCGTTCAGCTGCGCGTCAGCATTCCGCTGGATTAAGCGGCAGGGCCGGTGCGACCTTTTCGCCAGATGGATCTGATGCAGCTGTCCTTTGGAGCATCTGGGCGGTGCATTTTTATTGGTAACTGTAGCCGTCATGGGTGCCTTCGGTGAGGTAGCGATCGCGCATGTCGGCCAGATCGGGCGAGGTCCAGAAAGCCGTGACCGTTGCGGTTGGCACGGTGGCAAAGGCGGGGTAGTTGCTGTCCTGATCCAGAAGACGTTTGAGGCTCTGTTGATGGTACTGATCGGTGAACTCGTCCGATGTCTGCAGCTGGCTGGCCCAGACATGGGTGGCGGGGAGGGAGAGCCAGCGCAGCTCCTCCAGCGCGGTGAGGCGTAGCTGCGGGTCAAACCGCGCCAGATCATTGCGCACAACCGAAAGGAGCTGACTGATCAGGGCCCATTTGCGCGGGTCGGGGGGGATGCCGTTGCCCTCACCGGAGTATCGGTAGGGGAAGGATCCGGACAGGAAGGCCAGCAAGTATACGTCTTTCTCACTCTGCGCCGGATCTTGAAAGAGGGTAGGGGCCAATGCCTGATTGACGTCATCCCAGGTGCTTTCTGGCATATCCGACCCGTTGCGGATTGATCGGATCCAGTCCGGGTCCAGATCTGAACTGTCCTTCAGGGTGCGCAGGAATTGTTCAAGCCATAGCGCGTCAGTGTTGTGGGCCATCAGTGACAGGCTTGCCGCCGCCCGCAGCGTGGCGGATTCGGCGGTGGTGACTTTGGTCTTCAGTGTCTCAAGCGTGGTTTCATCTTTCAGATCCACGTAGCTTTCGAACTGCTGGAACTCCTTGCCGACCTCATACCAGTTGTTGTCTTTGGCGGCGGCCAGCGCGGCCTCCCACACCAGATTGAGCCCAGCAAGGGTTTCGCGTTCCTCCAGGTCCGCAACCTCCTTGAGCAGGGTGTCGCGCCGTTCTTCGGCTTTGCTCAGCTGGTCCCGCATGGTTGCCGCATTTGCCAGCCTGATCCTGTCCAGATCCTCCACACTGGAGAGCTGATTGATCACCAATGTCTGGACCCGTTCGGCTGTGCGCATCAGCGTGTCCTCAACGGTGGCGCGGGCTTCGGCCTGGGCTTGGGCAACGGTGGCGCGGGCCTCGGCTATGGCGATTTTGGCATTGGCGGTTTCGATCCGCGCAGCTTCCTGGGCAAGGCGCGCCTCCTCCAATTTTACCTCGGCCGCAGCGGTCATGGCGGCCAGTGCTTTTTGATGCTCATCACGTTCTTGCGCGATCTGCTGGCGCACCTCTTTCAGTTCTTTATTGGCGCTGATGTTCAGTTGAATGATGTAGCTGGCGCCGTAGAACAGCGCGGCAATCACGGCCAGGGCAAAGGCAAAGGCGGGAAAGCGCTGAACAAAGTAGAGCGCAACATCCCAGGGGCCTGCGCCCACGGTGTTTTTGGTGTCGTCTTTCGGGGCTGTGGCGACAGCGGGGTCGGGTGTTTGTGTCATTATATGCGACCTGAAAATGGGTTAGGTAAAATCAATACATCCAGCCTACCACAGGTCTGCCATCGCGCCTAATCGGGGGCTGTACTGCCCCTAACCGTGCAACGAAAAAGCCCCGACCAATGGCCGGGGCTTTCGCAAGATTTTGAGGTCCGAAACTTTAGTTCGGGATCTCGGCGGTGATGCCTTCAACGTAGAAGCTCATGCCGGCCAGACCGTCATCACCGTAGTCGGATGCGGTTTGACCTGCTTCCAGCCAGACCGAACCGTCCTGCTTGTTCAGCGGGCCGGTGAAGGCGTGGTACTCGCCCGATGCCAGCTTGGCTTTCAGTTCCATCGCTTCGGCGGCAACCTCGGCAGGTACTTTGTCGGTGATTTCACCGATGCCAACCATGCCTGCGCCGATGCCGTCCCAGGTCGACTTGCTTTCCCAGGAACCGTCCATCACAGCCTGAGTACGGGCGATGTAGTAAGGGGCCCAATCGTCGATGATCGAGGAGACACGCGGGCCGTCTTTATACTCGGCCATGTCCGATGCCTGACCAAAACCGATCACGCCACCGGCTTCTTGAGCGGCGGCCAGCGGTGCGGTGGAGTCGGTGTGCTGCAGGATCACGTCTGCGCCCTGTTCGATCAGCGCCTTGGCAGCGTCGGCTTCTTTCGCCGGATCAAACCAGGTGTAGGCCCAGATGATTTTGAACTCGACGTCCGGGTTCACCTTCTTGGCGTGGATATAGGCCGAGTTGATGCCGCGGATCACTTCCGGGATCGGGAAGGAGGCGATGTAGCCGATCACGTTCGACTCGGTCATTTTGCCGGCGATGTGACCCTGAATGGCGCGACCTTCGTAGAAACGGGCCGAGTAGACCGAAACGTTGTCAGCTTGCTTGTAGCCGGTGGCGTGCTCGAACTTCACGTTCGGGAATTTCTTCGCCACGTTGATGGTCTGGTCCATATAGCCAAACGAGGTGGTGAAGATCAGGTCCGCGCCTTCCAGCGCCATCTGGGTCATCACACGCTCAGCGTCGGGGCCTTCGGGAACCGATTCAACAAATACGGTTTCAACCTTGTCGCCGAAGTGCTCTTCAACAGCCAGACGGCCTTTGTTGTGCTCATAGGTCCAACCACCATCACCGACGGGGCCGACGTAGACAAAACCCACTTTGGTGGTGTCTGCGGCGAAACCGGCCGAGGCAAGGCCCATGGCCAGGGCTGCGCTTGCAAGCAGGGTTCTTCTTTTCATCTTCGCTCTCCTTGTTGAAGTCTCAGTTTGATTTGTGTTTGCCGCCTTTTGCAACGGCGCGCTTCTGGTTGCGAGTCTTTTGCTCGCTGGTTTCTATTTTTTCCAGAGTTTCTTCAATATCTTCGATGTCTCGACTGATAAGTGCTGAAGTTATAACCCCTGCCGGCACCGCAAAGATCCCAACCCCCAGCAGCAACAGCCCGGACGTGAAAATGCGGCCCCCCAGCGTAATGGGCACCACATCACCGTAGCCCACGGTGGTCAGTGTCACAACCGACCACCAAAGCGCCGCCGGAACTGAAGAAAACACCTCAGGCTGGGCCTCATGTTCAAAGAGGTAAATCCCGACGGAGCCAACATAAAGCAGCAGCGCCGCGACACAGAAGAACAGCGTCAGTTCCTGACGGACCGATCTGAGCGCCAGAACCAGCCGGTCCATCGCGCGGGAATGGCCCAAGAGCTTCAGCATGCGCGCCAGCAGCAACAGGCGCAACAGACGCAGCACGCTGGCCCCGCTCATCTCAAGGATGATGAAGGGCAGCCAGGCCAGAAGATCGATAATGCCCCAAAAGGAAAAGACGTAAGACAGACGGTGACGTGCTGCGAAAAAGCGCAGACCGTATTCGATGAAAAACATAAAGGCGGCGAAGCGTTCAAAAGCGTAAAGCGCCTGATAGGCCGCAGGGGGCAGATTGGGCACCGTCGCCAGCGCATAGGCAAAGGCCGAGGCCAGAATAAGCCCGTGTAGGAACAGGATCGGTGCGGCCCCCCATCGGGCATCTCGCCCGTTGAGGAGACCGCGAATGCGCAGCTGTTGCGCGGTGCCAGACCCGTGGTCAGTTGCCCGCATGGAATACCTTACCAAGGGATGCAGGGGCGCCGCTGCGGTCGGCCGACATGATCACCAGCACGATGATGGTGATGACATAGGGCGACATCGCCAGGAACTCGACCGGGATGGCCACACCCGCCGCCTGCAGGTTCAGCTGCAGAACGTTGATGCCGCCAAACAGGCAGGCGCCCAGCAGAACGCGCCAGGGTTTCCAGCTGGCAAAGACCACCAGCGCCAGCGCAATCCAGCCGATGCCGGCGGTCATGCCCTCGGTCCACTGCGGCACGCGGATCAGGCTGATGTAAGCCCCGCCCATGCCAGCACAGGCGCCCCCAAACAGGATCGCGATAACGCGGATCCGCACCACCTTGTAGCCCAGGGCATGGGCGGCATCATGGCTTTCACCGACCGCGCGCAGGATCAGACCGGCGCGGCTGTATTTCAGCATCGCCCAGACACCCAAGGTCAGGAAGAAGGCCAGGTAGACGATGAAATCCTGCGTGAACAGCACCGGCCCGATGAAGGGGATGTCCGACAGCAGCGGAATATCAAACCGCGGGAAGCTGGGCGGCTTGATGCCCTGATAGCCCTGACCGATCAGCGCCGACAGGCCCAGACCAAAGAGCGTCAGCGCCAGACCCGAGGCCACCTGATTGGCCAGCGCATATTGCGTCAGCAGCGCAAAGAGGAGGCTCAATGCAGCGCCACCAAGGGCAGCTGCAACAAGCCCCAAAACAGGGGAGCCAGTGTTGACGGAAATCGCAAAGCCACAGATCGCCCCGGTGATCATCATGCCTTCCACACCAAGGTTCAGCACCCCGGCTTTTTCCACCACCAGTTCGCCAATGGCGGCCAGCAGCAGCGGGGTTGCCGCCACAATCAGTGAGGCCAGCAAAAGGACGGGGTTAATCGAAGAAAAATCCATCACGCCACCTCACGCTTTGCCAGACGGATGCGGAAGTTGGTCAGAACGTCCACGGTCAAAAGGAAGAACAACAGCATGCCCTGGAACAGCTGGATTGCAGCCGCAGGCAGGCCCAGTTTGGACTGTGCAATCTCACCGCCGATATAAGTCAGCGCCATCAGCGCGCCGGCCAGCAGGATGCCAACCGGATGCAACCGGCCGAGGAAGGCGACGATAATGGCGGTAAAGCCGTAGCCGACATTGAAATCAATGCTGACCTGTCCGGCCGGGCCCGAGACCTCAAACAGACCCGCAACACCTGCCAGCGCCCCCGAGGTGCCAAGGCAGATCAGGATCAACCGGCTGGGGTTCACACCGGCAAACTTCGCCGCGCGGGGCGCTTCACCGGTCAGCCGGATGTGGAAGCCCAGCATGTGACGGTTCAGCAGCACATAGGCAAAGATCACCGCGATAAGGGCCGCCACGACACCCCAGTGCATACCGGTGCCAGTGATCAGCTCAGCATTATGGGCCGAAGCGTAATCGCGCAGGTTCCGTGAGCCGGGGAAGCCCATGCCCTCGGGGTTGCGCAGCAAACCCAGCGACATGGAGGCCAAGAGCTGCTCGGCCACATAGACCAGCATCAAGGAGACGAGGATCTCATTGGTGCCAAACCGCACCTTCAAAAACGCCGGGATCATCGCCCAGATCCAACCACCAAAGGCGCCTGCGATGACCATAAGCGGGAAGATGTAGAAAGCTTCCATCGGGTAGAAGGCCAGGCCAACACCGGCGCCGACGATGGCGCCCATGATATATTGCCCTTCAGCGCCGATGTTCCAGATACCAGCGCGGAAGCCCAGCGACAGGCCGATGGCGATCAGCACCAGCGGCGCCCCTTTCACCAGAAGCTGCGGCCGATAGTAAAAGGCAAATTCGGAAAACAGCGGTTCCCAGAAGATGGTTTTGATCGCTACCAGCGGGTCTTTGCCCAGCCAGGCAAACAATGCGCCGCCAACCACCATGGTCAGCACAACCGCCAGCAGCGGCGTCAGATAGGTCCAGGCCTGCGACGGCTGGGGACGTTTCTCCAGCTTGATCACGCCATGCCCTCCTTTTCAATGTTCTTCAAATACTCGATGCGAGGCAGATCAGACATGCGCCACCTCCATCCCATGGGCACCACCCATCATCAGGCCAATCTCATCCACGGTCAGGCCCTTGGCGGGGCGGATATCGGACAGGCGCCCTTCGTTCAGCGCGGCAAAATGGTCTGAGATTTCCATCAGCTCATCCAGATCCTGACTGATGCAGATCACCGCAGCGCCGGCGGCGGCCAGATCCAGCAGGGACTGACGGATATCTGCTGCGGCTGCGGCATCCACCCCCCATGTCGGCTGGTTCACCACCAGCACGTCGGGGCGTTGCAGAACCTCACGGCCAATCACAAACTTCTGCAGGTTGCCGCCGGACAGTGACCGGGCGGCGTTGCCGGGGCCGGGGGTGCGGACGTCAAATTTCTCAATAATGGTCTCAGCAAAGCTGCGCGCCTTGCCCCATTTCAGGAAACCCTTGTTTTCCAACCCTTCGCGGACGGATCCGGTCAGGACGGCGTTTTCAATCAGGCTCATATCCGGGGCCGCGGCATGGCCCAGCCGTTCCTCAGGCGCGGTCAATAGCCCCAGTTTGCGGCGTGCCACAGGGCCCAGATTGCCGACCTCCTGGCCTTCCAGAACAATCGTGCCGGGGCTGGTGGGCAATTCGCCAGACAGCGCGCCCAGCAACTCATCCTGACCATTTCCGGCCACGCCGCCAATGCCCAAGATTTCGCCCGAACGCACCTGCATGCTGATGCCCTTCAGCGCGGTGCCAAATTCCGCCGGGGAGGCCACCGTCAGATCGTTCAGCTCCAACAACACCGGCCCGATGTCACCGCCTGCGCGTTCCGGCACATGCAGTTTGGAGCCAACCATCATCTCCGCCATGTCGCGCGCGGTGGTGTCGCGCGGCACGCAATCCCCCACCACTTCGCCCAGACGCAGGATGGTGGCGTTGTCACAGAGGGCGCGGATCTCTTCCAGCTTGTGGCTGATATAGAGGATCGCGGTGCCTTCGGCCGACAGTTTGCGCAGGGTTTCGAACAGGATGTCGACCTCCTGCGGGGTCAGAACCGAGGTCGGCTCATCCATGATCAACAGCTTCGGATCCTGCAGCAGGCAGCGGATGATTTCGACCCGCTGACGTTCCCCGGCTGAGAGATCACCCACAGTGCGGTAGGGATCCAGCGGCAGGCCATAGGTTTCCGAAACCTCTTTGATCCGGCTGGCCAGATCGCCCATTTTGGGTGGGTTTTCCATGCCTAACGCGATGTTTTCGGCCACGTTCAGCGCGTCAAACAGCGAAAAGTGCTGGAACACCATCGCCACACCGGCCTGTCGTGCCGCCGAAGGTTTCACCGGCGCATAGTCCTGGCCGCGCATGGTCATCTGACCACTGTCAGGCTTGACCAGACCGTAGATCATTTTCACCAGCGTCGATTTGCCCGCGCCATTTTCCCCCAGCAGGGCGTGGACTTCGCCCTCGCCGATTTCGAACGAAACGTTGTTGTTGGCCACAACGCCCGGATAGGCCTTGGTCAGGCCGTTGAGTGTAAGGAGCGTCCCTGTCACGCGAAGTCTTCCTTTCGTTGGATCGGTTCCGCTTTTGCACTTACTAGCGTCTGGGCCATGCAAACAGCAATGGCCCAAGGCGCAGCGTCAGGCCGGTTGAGACCGGTCTTTTGCGGTTTATTTGTGCGAAATGCAGGCCTGTGATGCCGCGTCACAGAACGGAGCGGGGCGGAAAAGGGCAGAGAATGCGCGAAACATGCGATCCGTGGCAGGTAGACGTGCCGCTGCAAATGCAGGGCCGCGCCGCGCAGTTCCTCGCTCTCTCCGGTCCGAAGAAAGGGAACAGTCATGTGCTAAAACCTGCCGCCTTACCAAGTGTCCATCCCCAGAGGCGCGTCTTCGATGCGGCGTAGAAAACGTGCGGGCGTCCTTGCTTGCCCGATTAGCAGAGCGAGATTCCAACGCGAATTCAAGAAAATTCATCGCTGCAGTGCGGCTAAGAATGTTGCTGTGCACAAATTTTGGGCGCAACAATTGTAGCTGTTGGCGCTCACATCCGGGGCTAACGCAGCGACTTTGCCAGGTCTTCCAACTGGTCTGTGGACTGGCCCCAACCCTGATGAAACCCCATGTTTTCATGGGCTTTGTTGGCTTCTTCATCCGCGTGCAGCGCGCGGATGATGTAGCGTGTGCCCAGCACTTCGGGGCTGAGCAGTACAACGGTGGTCAAAAAACTGCGTTTTCGGGGGTGAAATCCAGGCGCCAGCGCATCGGTGAAGACCAACATATTGTCGGGTTTGAACACAAGGATGCAACCATCGGTCTCTACAATCTTGCCAGAAGGGGTTCTCATCCTGGCATAAAATGCGCCGCCCGGACGCGGATCCAGCCGGACCTCTTCCATCTCAACGGGCTTGGGGCAGAACCATTGTTTCAGCAACTCCGGCTCCGTCCAGCAGCGCCAGATCGTCGAGGGCGCGGCCATGATCACGCGGTCAATTTCCAGATCGGTCTTGGGGTCGTAAGGAAGATGCATGCGTCTCCTTTCAGAACAATCGGTTAGCCCCAGAATAACGCAAGAAGCGTGCCGTGGCACCCATTCGCCACTTTTCCCCTCTGGGGGTGTGGCATAGAATGGTCTGCATGACTGACGCGCCTCGATTCATTCACCTGAGAACCCACACCGAATATTCGCTCCTGGAAGGGGCGGTGCGGCTGAAGAAACTGCCCGGGCTCTGCGCCGATATGGGCATGCCGGCCGTCGCGGTGACCGACACCAATTCGCTGTTTGCCGCGTTGGAATTTTCGGTCTCTGCCCAAGGGGCTGGGGTGCAGCCTATCGTGGGCTGTCAGGTCGATGTGACCTATGCCAAGGCAGCCCCAGGTGAGGCCCCGATTGCGCCTGCGCCGATTGTTCTGCTGTCACAGACCGAGGCGGGGTATGAAAACCTGATGCGCCTGTCGTCTTGTCTCTACGTTGATAACGGCGGACAGATCCCGCAGGTCTCAATCAAGGAGTTGGAGGAGTTCTCAGAGGGGCTGATCTGCCTGACCGGGGGCGCTGGAGGCCCGCTGGGCCAGCTGTTGCAGCAGGGGTTCCGCGACCGGGCCGAGGCGCTGTTGCGCCAGCTTGCGGCGATCTATCCGCAGCGGCTTTATGTGGAATTGCAGCGCCACCCCGGCGAAGATGGGCTGCCGGCTGAGGAGCGTCTGTGCGAACGTCACTTCGTGGAAATGGCCTATGATATGGGCCTGCCGCTGGTGGCCACCAACGATGTCTACTTCCCTAAAACGGACATGTATGAGGCGCATGATGCGCTGATCTGTATTTCGGAAGGCACCTATGTCGATCAGGCCGAGCCGCGCCGCCGCCTGACCCCACAGCATTACTTCAAATCGCAGGAAGAGATGATCACGCTGTTTGCGGATCTGCCAGAAGCGATTGAGAACACAGTTGAAATCGCCCGCCGCTGCGCCTTTGGCACTTATCGGCGCGACCCGATCCTACCGAAATTTGCCGATGATGAGGTGGCCGAACTGCGCCGCCAGGCCAACGAAGGTCTGCAGGCACGGCTAAAGGTGATCCCACATGCTGCCAGCGTTGAAGAGTATCAGGAACGCCTGGAATTCGAGCTGGGCATCATTGAGGGCATGGGCTTCCCCGGCTACTTCCTGATCGTTGCCGACTTCATCCAATGGGGCAAGGACCACGGCATCCCGGTGGGTCCGGGCCGTGGTTCGGGCGCCGGCTCACTTGTGGCTTATGCGCTGACCATCACCGATTTGGATCCGCTGCGCTACAGTCTGCTGTTTGAACGTTTTCTTAACCCCGAACGTGTATCCATGCCGGACTTCGATATCGATTTCTGTATGGACCGGCGTGAGGAGGTGATCAAATACGTTCAGGAAAAATACGGCCGTGACAAGGTTGGCCAGATCATCACATTCGGTGCGCTGCTGTCCAAGGCTGCCGTGCGCGATATCGGCCGGGTGCTGCAAATGCCCTATGGTCAGGTTGACCGCCTGTCCAAACTGATCCCCGTTGAGGGGGTGAAGCCGCTGTCGATTGCCGACAGTCTGAAAGAGGAACCGCGCCTGCGCGAAGAGGCCCGCAACGAAGAGGTTGTGGACCGCCTTCTGAACTACGGCATGCAGGTTGAGGGGCTGCTCAGGAACGCCTCAACCCATGCGGCGGGTGTGGTGATCGGGGATCGCCCCCTGGACCGTCTGGTGCCGCTTTATCAGGATCCGCGCTCGGATATGCCGGCAACTCAATTCAACATGAAATGGGTGGAACAGGCTGGTCTGGTGAAGTTTGACTTTCTGGGTCTGAAGACCCTGACCGTCATTCAAAACGCGGTGGATCTGATCAAGAAAAACGGCCGCCACCTGCATATCGGCCCGGATGGGACCGAGCTTTATGAACCCAAAGAGGGGGCGGTGGACGACATCGGCCATATCCCCCTGGATGATGAGGCGACCTATAAACTCTACTCCAGCGCCAAAACCGTGGCGGTGTTCCAGGTGGAATCCGGCGGCATGATGAGCGCGCTGCAGCAGATGAAGCCGAACTGCATCGAAGACATCGTTGCGCTTGTGGCGCTGTATCGTCCGGGCCCGATGGAAAACATTCCCACCTATTGCAAGGTGAAGAATGGCCAACAGGATCTGGAATCGGTGCATCCGCTGATCGACCATATCCTTGAGGAAACCCAAGGTATCATCGTTTATCAGGAACAGGTGATGCAGATCGCCCAGGTCATGGCGGGCTACAGTCTTGGCGGCGCGGACCTGCTGCGCCGGGCGATGGGTAAAAAGATCAAGGAGGCGATGGACGCGGAGCGTCCGAAGTTCGAAAAAGGCGCGGCCGAAAACGGTGTGCCGAAGAAGAAAGCCAGCGAAGTCTTTGACCTGCTGGAGAAATTCGCGAACTACGGCTTCAACAAATCACACGCTGCGGCCTATGCGGTGGTCAGCTATCAGACCGGCTGGCTGAAGGCGAACCACCCGGCGGAATTCATGGCGGGCGTCATGAACTGCGATATCCACCTGACCGACAAGCTGGAAATCTACGCAGAAGAGGTGCGTCGCGGGCTTGAGATCACCATTGTGCCGCCCTGCGTGAACCGCTCACTGCCGACATTCGACGTGGTTGAGGGGGAATTGATCTACGGCATGGGCGCGCTGAAAAACGTCGGGATCGAAGCGGTGAAGTTGATTTCTGACGCGCGCCTCAACACCGATCAGGGCGACAAACCCTTTGTAACGCTCTTCGATTTTGCCCGTCGCGTGGATCTGAAGCGGGTCGGCAAACGGCCGCTGGAAATGCTGGCGCGCGCAGGGGCCTTTGACAATATCGATCCCAACCGGCGCCGGGTGTTTGACAGCCTTGAAGGTCTGGTCAGCTACTCGGCTGCGATCCACGAACAGCGGGAATCCAATCAGGTGTCGCTCTTTGGTGAAGCGGGGGAGGATCTGCCGGAACCGCGCCTGTCCAAAGTGGCTGATTGGCCCGCCGCGGACCGTCTGGCTGAGGAGCATAAGGCCGTTGGCTTCTACCTGACCGGTCACCCGCTGGATGACTATCTGCCTGCGTTGAAACGGAAAAAACTGCTGACGCTTGAGGGGCTGAAACTCAAAGCCGAAGCAGAAGGGGCTGCCGTAGCGCGTGTGGGTGTGCTGGTATCGGGGCTGCAGGAACGCAAATCCGGCCGCGGCACCCGGTTCTTCCGGATGAACATCTCTGACCCGACGGGGCAAGTCGCAGGCATGGTGATGTTCCCCGAAGACTTTGACAAGGTGCGGGCGGTGTTTGATGAAACCAACCATGTGGTCATGACGCTGGAGGCGCGGTTTAACGAAGGTCAGTTTGATCCGATGGGCCGTTCCGTGATGAACTTGGACAATTTCGTCGCCGATGCGGGCAACATGGGGCTCAGGATTTTTGTTGACGACGCTGTGGCGATCCCCTCGGTTGCCTCTATCCTCGAAGGCGCAAAAGAAAGCGCGCGCGGGGCAGGGCGGGGGCCGGTGCGGTTCTGCCTGATGAACCCGGAACTGCCGGGTGAGGTGGACATCGACACTGAACAGGAATTCCCGGTGAACCCGCAGATCAAAGGCGCGATCAAATCGATCAATGGCGTGTTGGAGGTTGAGGAGATCTGAGGCCCCACGCCGCGGACCCCAAAAAACACCAATGATTCGCAACATTTGATTCGTGCGAATCGCTGGTGTAGGGTTGCGCGGGGATCAAAGGGACGGGGACAGACCAGCCTATGCCGAAGCGCTTTCAGACCTGCCTGCGGGCAACGTCAGCCTCTGTGTTGTGCCTGTCTTTGGCGGCGTGTTTCAGCCCGCTGGACGGGGTTGAGCGGCTCTCTGATGTGCCAATCTCCGAAGCGTCGGGCAATGGGGTTGCCGCGCTGCCGGATGCGGCGGAGCTGGAGGGTGAAAACCCGCTGCTGGCTGGGCTGATGGCCCGTGAAGGCGCTGAGGATAGCGCAGAAGCTGCAGCGCCTGAGCCAAAGCGCAAATTCCTGTTTGGTTTCCTGAAACCGAAATCAAAACCAGCCGAGGCGCCGGTGACCGATGCGGCGGACGCTGAATCCCCTGTCGAGGCAAGCACTGAAGATACCGCAGCGGTAGAGACCGAACCGCGTAAGCCGTTGTTTGGCTTCCTGAAACGCAAGCCGACTGAGCAGGAAACTGTTGAGGTCGCAGCGCTGGAAACACCTGCGGTGGTGACCGATCTGGCCGATCCGGCGACGCCGGTTCTGGCCAAAGCGGAAGAGACCACCGACACTGAAACCAAGGGCGTTTTGTCCTGGCTGCGCCGACAGAAAGACGCGCCGTTGGAGGACAAGCCGGATCTGACCACCCTGCCAGAGGTGAAAGACGCCAAAGCGGATGAGGCAGCTGAGGCGACGGTGCAGACCGCGAGCCTAACGCCGACAGGGCCGGCGACGGAGAAAAATGCGCCGGGTCTTTTTAGCTTGTTCCGCAGCAAACCCAAAGACGCGCCTGCGCCCAAAGGCATCGCCTTTGGCACCCGTGTCGGCTTCGGCAGCGCGGCACCGCTATGTGACTATCCGAAGAAAAAGATCGGCAAGCTGGTCGCGCAATATCCGGAAAAGAAACCGGTCTATTGGCTTTATGACAGCGCCCCCGGATTTGAGGAGGCGCGCGCCTTTTACATCAAAGGTTTCGCTGATGGCTGTCTGCGCCAGGTACAGGCGACGGTAGTGGTGTTCGGTTCGGTCGAGATGCACGAACAGATCCGCTACGGGCTGCCTGCCGATCTGCATCCCTATAGCGATACCGATAAAGCTTACGAAAGGGTTAAGCGCAGCGTCTGTAAGGTAGGGGCCAAGAAACCCTGCGGAGATAAACTGCCGCTGCTGACGCCCAACACCGTGTTTCTCAGCCTTTATAGCACAGAGGTCAGCGCGCAGGATTGGGCCAACCTTTTGCTGCATGACGGCCAGTTGATGGCCAGTGACCGCAAATCCGGCGACAGCTGATCGGTGGGATCAGTAATGCGGCGGCGTTTCCGGGCCACCGTAGATATGGCTGCCGCCATCTGCCTCGCGTTCAGCTTCGCGCTGCATCAGCAGGGCTACGCGCCGGGTCAGCAGATCGATTTCCTTGGCCTGCGCGGCCACCACATCTGAGAGATCTTCAACCGTGCGGTTCAGGTGGGCAAGCTGTTCTTCCATTTCCTGCATGGCGGACCTCATCATTGGATGGGCGCGCATAGCATGGCGGGCGGGGATTTGAAATCCCCGCCGGCATGGGGCTTACCCTTCGATGGACCGCACATCGCCGGGTTCGGTGCCCGGGGCGAGGGCGAAGCCTTCATCCAACCAGCCGGTGACGCCGCCGATCATTTCCTTCACCGGCAGGCCCAGACGGGCCAAACGTACGGCCGCCTTGTTGGCACCGTTGCAATGCGGGCCGGCGCAATAGGTGACGAACAGGGTGCCAGCTGGCCATTCCGCCATCTTGCGGGCGGTGATTTTGCCATGCGGCAGGTTGATGGCGCCGGGCACATGGCCCGCGGCATAGAGGTCCGGGCCACGCACATCGAGCAGCACAAAATCCGTGGCGCCATTGGCGAGCGCCTCGTGCGTGTCCCAGCAATCGGCCTCAAAACTGAGGCGGGCCTCAAAATGGGCAAGCGCGATATGGGAGGGGGCGGCGGCAACGGCAGCAACGGGGCTTGGCATGATCTTTTTCCTTCTGATCTGTGTGAATCGGGGTGACCCCGGCAAAATGCCCCTTGCGCCACCAATGCGTGATAGGCAAAAATGACCACATGCGGTCAATATTTGCCAAAGGGTCCCGATGACGCAGAAATCCCCCCATGTGTGCATCGTCGCCTATGATGGGCTGTGCACCTTTGAATTTGGTATCGCGGTGGAGCTGTTCAGCCTGCCGCGTCCTGAATTTTCCAGCTGGTACCAGACCGAGGTGATCGCCGCTGACGGCGGGCCGATGCGGGCAACAGGGGGCATTCAGATCGCCACAGATGGGGGTGTGGAGCGGCTGGCCACGGCGGACCTGATCCTGTTGCCCGGCTGGCGCGGCGCGGCAGAACCGGTGCCTGCACCGTTGCGCGATGCGCTGCGTGCAGCACATGCACGCGGCGCCCGGTTGGCGACGATTTGTTCGGGTGTGTTTGTACTGGCGCAGATTGGCCTGTTGTCGGGAAAACGCGCCACAACCCACTGGCGTTATGCGGATATTCTGGCGGATCGGTTCCCGGATGTTACGGTGGATCCAGATGTGTTGTTTGTGGAGGATGGCACGATCCTGACCTCTGCCGGATCTGCCGCCGGGTTGGATATGGGGCTGCATATCATTCGTCAGGACTATGGCGCGGAACGGGCAAATCAGGTGGCGAAACGCCTGTGCCTGCCGGCGCGGCGGGATGGCGGGCAACGCCAGTTTGTGCCGATGCCGGAACCCATGGCCCGCACCGGTGGGATTGCCCCGTTACTGGATCAGATCAGGGCCGCGCTGGATGAGGACTGGCCGCTGTCCCGCATGGCGGCTGCGGCGGGCATGTCACAACGTACGCTGGCGCGCCGGATGGAGGAGGCAACCGGTGAGACGCCCAAGGCCTGGCTGCGGCGCGCCCGGGTGGCGCGGGCATCGGACCTGCTGGAGCGGAGCGATCTGCGGCTGGATGACATTGGCGTGGCCTGCGGTTTTGGCTCGCCTGAGACGTTCCGCCGTGATTTTCGCCGCATCTCGGGGTTGGCGCCTTCGGCCTATCGGGCCCGGTTTTCTGCGGCGGTTGCGTCCGGGGCGTAACAGCACTGTAAAACCCCGGCCAAAAATAACGCTTTCGATGCTCAAAGTGGCCGGATTGCCCTTGCAAAGCTTGCCCCTAAGGGCGGCATCCGATAGACGCGGGCGCGATATTAGCCGCAAGGACAAAGCAATGGCCAAGCAGAAGAAAGCCCCCCGCCCCAAGGCCGTCACGCCGAAGGGCTTCCGCGATTATTTCGGCACCGAGGTGACCGAGCGCAGCGAAATGCTGCAGAAGATCGCCGGGGTCTATCATCATTATGGCTTTGACGCGCTGGAATCTGCGGCCGTGGAAACCGTTGAGGCGCTGGGCAAGTTCCTGCCCGACGTGGATCGCCCGAACGAAGGTGTCTTTGCCTGGCAGGAAGCTGATGAGAACGACAAGGGCGATTGGATGGCGCTGCGTTATGATCTGACCGCGCCTTTGGCCCGGGTTTATGCGCAGCACCGCAACGACCTGCCGAACCCCTATCGCCGTTACGCGATGGGGCCGGTCTGGCGCAATGAGAAGCCGGGACCGGGGCGCTATCGCCAGTTCTACCAGTGTGATGCCGATACCGTTGGCACCAACTCGATGGCAGCTGACGCTGAGATCTGCATGATGCTGGCCGACACATTGGAGGCCGTAGGCATTCCGCGCGGCGACTATCTGGTGCGCGTCAACAACCGCAAGGTTCTCAATGGCGTGTTGGAGGCCATGGGCCTTGCCGAAGCGGATCCCAAACGTGACGACGTGCTGCGCACCATCGACAAGTTTGACAAGGTCGGCGCGGATGGCGTGCGTCAGCTGCTGGGCAAGGGGCGACTGGATGCCTCTGGTGCCTATATCGATGGTGTTGGTCTGGCCGAAGAACAGGCCGATCCCGTGATCGCCTTCCTAACCTCCAAGGCTGACGATGTGGCCGGTACGATGGAAAACCTGCGTGCCGCCGTGGGCGACAGCAAGGTTGGCCAGGACGGGATCGCTGAGCTGGAACAGATGGGCGCACTTTTTGCCGCCGCGGGTTACGGTGATGACCGCATCCTGATTGATCCGTCGATCGTGCGCGGGCTGGGCTATTACACCGGTCCGGTGTTTGAGGCTGAGCTGACCTTTGAAATCTTTGACGAAAAGGGCCGCAAGCGGCAGTTCGGCTCGGTCGCGGGCGGCGGTCGTTACGACGGTCTGGTCAAGCGTTTCACCGGTCAGGAAGTGCCGGCGGTTGGCCTCTCGATCGGGGTGGACCGGTTGTTGGCGGCGCTGCGTGAAAAGGGCCGCATGGGCGGCACGCCCACCGGTCCGGTGGTTGTGACCGTGATGGATAAGGCCCGTATGGCCGATTATCAGGCCATGGTGGCTGAGCTGCGTCAGGCCGGTATCCGGGCTGAGGTCTATCTGGGCAATCCCAAGAACTTCGGCAATCAGCTGAAATATGCGGACAAGCGCAATTCCCCCATCGCGATCATCGAAGGTGGGGATGAGAAGGAAAAAGGCGTGGTGCAGATCAAGGACCTGATCCTTGGCGCCAAAATCGCCGAAAGTGCCACCCTGGAAGAGTGGAAAGAACGCCCCAGCCAGTTTGAAGTGGCCCGCACTGAACTGGTGTCCAAGGTGCGTGAGATCCTTGCGTCACAACAGGATGACAGCGATGCCTGACCGGATTGAGATCCGCGCCCGCGCGGCGGCCCTGCGTGCCTCGTTTGAGGCTGCCGGCGCCCAATTGGTGGAAACGGATATTCTGCAACCGGCTGAGGTCCTGTTGGACCTTTATGGTGAGGATATTCGCGGCCGCGCCTATGTCACCTCGGACGCTTTGCGCGGTGAACAGATGCTGCGCCCGGACTTCACTGTGCCGGTGGTGCAGATGCATATGGCGCATGGGGCCGAACCCGCACGCTACACCTACGCGGGCGAAGTGTTCCGTCGTCAGGAAGATGATCCCGACCGCGCCAATGAATACACGCAGGTCGGCTATGAGGTTTTTGACCGCGAAAACCCGGTTGAAGCGGATGCGGAGGTCTTTGCGATCATCCGTGATGCGCTGGGCAACCAGCCACTGCGCGCGGCCTGTGGTGATATCGGCCTGCTGCGCGCCGCAATCGAGGGGCTGCAGACCACCGAGCGGCGCAAAGCCGCGCTGCGCCGCCACATCTGGCGCCCCCGCAGGTTCCGCGCATTGCTGGACCGTTATGCTGGCCGGGTAGACGTGCCCGCGGCCCGCGCGGCGCTGCTGGCAGCCGAAGATCCCTTTGCCGCGGCTGGACCCGACATCGGCCTGCGTTCCCGCCGTGAGGTGGAGGCCCGCATTGCCGCCCTGCGCGAAGACGCAGCAGCCGAACCGCTGGCCGAACGGGATGTAGCCCTGATCGATGCCATCCTAGGCGTGCGGGAAAACCTGCCCAACGCTTTGGAACAGCTGCGCGATATTGCGGTGGATATGCCGGCGATCAGCGCCTCGGTCGAGCGTCTGGCGCGCCGGATGAAAGCGCTGGAAAAACGCGGCGTTGATGTAGAGGCGCTGGATTTTGAGGCCAGCTATGGCCGCACCTCGATGGAATATTATGACGGGTTTGTCTTTGGCTTCCACGCCGCCAGCCGCCCTGATCTGCCCGCTGTGGCCACCGGGGGGCGCTATGACGCGCTGTGCCGTGTGCTGGGGCAGGGGCGCGATATCCCTGCGGTCGGCGGGGTGATCCGCCCGGACCTGTTGATTGCGCTGGAGGCTGACCAATGAGCGTGAAGCTGGGCGTGCCCTCCAAAGGGCGTTTGATGGAAAAGACCTTTGACTGGTTCGGCGAACGCGGCATTTCCCTGTCGCGCAGCGGCTCAGACCGGGAATATGCCGGCAAGGTCGAAGGTATTGCAGGGGTTGAGCTGGTGCTGCTCTCCGCCGGGGAAATCCCGCGGGAACTGGCGGCGGGCCGTATTCATCTGGGCGTCACCGGAACCGATCTGGTGCGCGAAAAGCTGGGCCAGTGGGAACAGCGGGTGGAACCGCTGGCGGAACTGGGGTTTGGTCATGCCGATCTGATCCTGGCCGTGCCCAATGCCTGGGTCGATGTGAACAGCCTGGATGATCTGGATGCGGCGGCTGCGGCTTTCCGCCAGACCCACAAGTTCCGCCTGCGTATTGCCACCAAGTATCACCGACTGGTGCGCGAGTTCCTGCGCGATCACGGTGTGGCGGATTATCAGCTGGTCGACAGTCAGGGTGCCACCGAAGGCACGGTGAAAAACGAAACGGCTGAGGCCGTGGCAGACATCACATCAACCGGGGACACCTTGCGCGCCAATCACCTGAAGATCCTGTCGGATGCCACCATCCTAAAGTCGCAAGCGACCCTGTTCCGCTCGCGTATGGCGGCAGCAAACGACTCAGAGCGCGCAGTGATCAAAGAGATGAGCCGCACATTAGGTCTCATCTAGGGTTGGTCGCGTCAGAGCTCGATTTGATCTGGGGTTGAAATTTTCGTAAATTTTTGGCCGTCTTGTCGCAATTTTATGTTATGAGCGCCTTCCTGAGTTGCCGCTGCGGCAGGGGAGGCGCACGATGCTCGCACACTTTCTATTAAACGCGAGTATTTATCATGAAGTATGCCTTCCCCCTGGCAGCCGCTGCGCTGCTGGCACTACCTTCAATGGCCGCCGCAGAAATTAGCGGTGCCGCAACCGTTGGCCTCGGTCGGTCGACAGTCGACGGTGAGTCTGGTGAGATTAACGAGTATTCCCTGGACTTCGACTTCAACTATGCCGGAACCGGTAACCTGTCCTTTGGCGCGAGCGGTGGCTTCCGGCGACTGGATGTCGATGGTGGCGGTGAGCTGGACAGCACCAACCTGAATGTTGAAGCGCTGTACGGCCTGAGCAACGGCTTTGATGTCGGGGCCTATTATGGCTATTCCAATTTTGACTTAGGCGGTCCGAGCCAGGACTTTAACGCCTATGGTCTGTTGTTTGGCTATGGCGCTGGCGCTTTCGAAGGTGAACTGGCCTTGGGGCAAGTTGACGTTGACGGCTTCACCGCCAATGAGTTCAGCCTCTTCGGTCGCTATAACGTCTCTGACCAGACACAGATTCTGGGTGAAATCGGTACGGTGCGCGATGATGGCGACGGGTTTAACCTGTTCGGTGTGGGCGTAAACCATTCGATCAACGATCAGTTTGGTGTGTTTGGCGCGATCCGCCGCGGTTCGGCCGTTGGCGGTGGCGATTTCAATACGACCGAACTTAGCATCGGTATGGATTATCGCCTGGCTGCCCTGTCGAGCTTTGGTGCGCTGCTGTCGCTTGAGCTTGCGCGGGTTAATTTGGACGCCGGTGGCGGTGGCGATGCCGATATCAACAGCGTTCGCCTTGGCTTGACGATGCCGTTGGGTGGCGATGGACGCAAAGCCCTGCCGCTGAACTCTGGCGCCAGCACGCTTGATGGCGGCATGCGCAGCGCCTACCAGCGCTTCCTGTCCTCTGGACTGGTCTTTTTCTAAGGTCCAGTGACATGCAAAGTGAAAACCGGCCTCCCTCGGGGCCGGTTTTTTCATGACTTGTGTGTTGAACGGATTGGAAAGCGCGTCTGCGCCCCTAAAGCACCCCGATCTCTGCCAAGGCGGCGGACAGTTCGCTGGGAAGGGTATCATCGCTGCTGCGCTGTGCGGACATGTCGGGCGGGCTGTCTTCGGGTTTAAGGTAGCGCCAGCCCTGGAAGGGGCGGCGTGGGGCAGGGGCGGTGCGGAAGAGCTCGGGGTCCAGAACAATCGCGCAGCGGCGGATCCCGTCCTGACCGGTCACCTCATCCAGCCGCACAATGCGCTGGCGCGCCTGAATCACACCTTTGATGACCCAATAAATCGACCCACCTGCCAGGATCTCTTTTTCCCGCTTCGGCCACATCCGTGTGACATGCCGCGGCAGGCCGTCAGGGGTTTGAACCTGCGGGATTTTTTGCCATTCAGCCAGCCCGTCAACACTCTCGGTGCCGACGCTGAGCTTGATGAGATTTGTGAAGTTATACATGACTTACCCCCAACAGGTTGTGGAAGATAACCCGGCCAGACGCCAGATCAAGTGTTTTTGCTCATAAAATGCCGTTGACCGCAATGGGGCTTCACACTAGTTTTAGAGGCCCCTGTCACGCGTGATCTTTGTGCCGGGGTCTGGGGACATTTCCGATTACAACGCGCAGTTGCGCCATACTCGTACAGACAGGACAGCAGCCTATGACTCGTTTCGCCGCGCCCATTTCCGAGCAGATCTGGGATATGAAATACCGTCTTAAAGAACAGGACGGCACCCCGATTGACCGGAGCGTGGAAGACAGCTGGCGGCGCATCGCGCGCGCATTGGCGCAGGCGGAAAAGAAACCTGAGATCTGGGAAGACAAGTTCTACAGCGCGCTGGAAGATTTCAAATATCTGCCCGCAGGCCGCATCACCGCTGGTGCTGGCACCGGCCGCAGCGTGACCCTGTTCAACTGTTTTGTCATGGGCACCATCCCTGACAGTATGTCGGGCATTTTCGACATGCTGAAAGAGGCCGCGCTGACCATGCAGCAGGGCGGTGGCATCGGCTATGACTTCTCGACCATCCGCCCCAAAGGCGCACCGGTGGCGGGCGTTGCTGCTGACGCCTCTGGCCCGCTGTCCTTCATGGATGTCTGGGACGCCATGTGCCGCACCATCATGTCGGCGGGCTCGCGCCGCGGCGCGATGATGGCCACCATGCGCTGTGATCACCCGGATGTTGAGGATTTCATCACCGCCAAATCTGACAGCGCCCGGCTGCGCATGTTCAACCTGTCGGTTCTGGTCACCGATGACTTTATGGAAGCGGTGAAGGCCGATGGCCCGTGGGAACTGAAATACGGCGGCAAGGTTTATCACACCGTTCAGGCGCGTGATCTGTGGAACAAGATCATGCAGTCGACCTATGACTTTGCTGAACCCGGCGTGATCTTTATCGACCGGATCAACAAGGCCAACAACCTCAGCTACGTGGAGACCATCGCAGCGACCAACCCTTGTGGTGAACAGCCGCTGCCGCCTTATGGTGCCTGCCTCTTGGGGTCGATCAACCTGGCGCGTCTGGTGGCCAACCCGTTTGAAAAGAACGCGGCGCTGGATCTGGAGCAGATGGATGAGCTTGTGCAGACCGCCGTGCGGATGATGGACAACGTTGTGGACGTGTCGCAGTTCCCGCTGCACGAACAAGCGCAGGAAGCGCAGAACAAGCGTCGTATTGGTCTGGGTGTCACCGGTCTGGCGGACGCGCTCTTGATGGTTGGTCTGGAATACGGCACCGATGAAGCCGCCGCCCAATGTGAGGAATGGCTGCGTCAGATCGCGCGTGCCTCCTATCTGGCCTCGGTGGAACTGGCCAAGGAAAAGGGTGCGTTCCCGCTGTTTGACAAGGATAAATTCCTTGCCTCCGGCACCATGCAGATGATGGATGAGGATGTGCGAGACGCGATTGCCGAACACGGCATTCGCAACGCGCTGCTGACCTCCATCGCGCCCACGGGCACCATCTCGCTCTACGCGGGCAATGTATCCTCGGGGATCGAGCCGGTCTTTGCCTATAGCTACACCCGCAAGGTGTTGCAGAAAGACGGCTCGCGCACCGAAGAGGAAGTGGTGGATTACGCGGTGAAAATGTACCGCGACAAGTTTGGCGAAGATGCCGAACTGCCCAGCCATTTCACCAACGCCCAGACGCTGGCCCCGTTGGCCCACGTCAAAATGCAGGCGGCGGCGCAGAAATGGGTCGACAGCTCCATCTCCAAGACCATCAACTGCCCCGAAGACATCAGCTTTGAGCAGTTCAAAGAGGTCTATATGGAGGCCTATGAAACCGGCTGTAAGGGCTGCACCACCTATCGCCCCAACGACATCACCGGTTCGGTTCTGTCGGTCAGCGAAAGCGAAGAGAAAACACCTGAGGTCGATGCCGGCGCGGATGTCATCTACATGGCCGAGCCGCTGGACCGTCCCGAGGCGCTGGAAGGCCATACCTACAAGCTGAAGTGGCCGGATTCGGAACACGCGATCTACCTGACCATCAATGATGTGATCATCGGCGGCCACCGTCGCCCGTTTGAGGTCTTCATCAACTCCAAGAACATGGAGCACTACGCCTGGACGCTGGCGCTGACCCGGATGATCTCGGCGGTGTTCCGTCGCGGCGGCGATGTCAGCTTTGTGGTGGAAGAGTTGAAGGCGGTCTTTGACCCCCGCGGTGGCGCCTGGATGCAGGGCAAGTACATCCCCTCGATCCTGGCCGCGATTGGTGGCGTGATTGAGGAACACCTGATCCGCATCAACTTTATCGAAGGTGAAGGCATGGGGCTGAAAACGGACCCTCAGGCCGAAGTTATGGCCGTAGGCGAAGCGCCCCGTGGCAAAGCTTGCCCCAGCTGCGGTCAGTTTGATCTGCAAATGGTCGAAGGCTGCATGACCTGCATGAGCTGCGGTCACTCCAAGTGTGGGTGAGGCGACGTGTGAGTGTGTCCTTGTGAAAGCCCACATCAGTTTGCAATTTGACCAGCTTAAATTGCAACTCTGACCACTAAAAGTTTGCCATCGCTCTTGAGGAGCGGTGGCTTCTAGCCCCATGATGCCAATCACCCAGGCGTCCGGAGGTGCATCTAGCTGGTCACTTTAACCGCAGCGCCCCTTCCCATGCGCCGATGAACCGGTCTCGCATCAGCCGGTCCAGATTGGCCAGCAGCGTGACGCCAAAGCGGATCGGGCGCAGCGGCCCGCTGGAGGCTGCATCATAGCTGCTGAGCGGTGGAAAATCCGTCTCACGCTCCAGCATCGCCTGGCCATTGGGGCCCAGCAGATAGTCAATGAAGCTGCCACCCAGATCGGGGTTTTCGGCATTGACCGGGATCAGCGCAGAGCGCAGCGCCACATGGGTGAAATCCTGCATCCTGAGGATCTGGGCGTCATCCTCTTCCTGCAGGCGCGACCGCGCGTAGCTTTCCAGCACATTATAGGCCAGCAGCAAGTCCCCATCGCGGATGTCATCGATCATCTGACTGGAACAGCAGTAGAGCTGCGGATCCAGCGATCCCATGACCTCGGCCAGACGCCAATAGGCTTCGGAGCTGTTGGCGTCCTGCGTTCCCAGCAGATAGCCGGTGCCGACGGTGCGAATGTCATAGGTGCCCACTTTGCCGCTGAAACGGTCAGGATTTTCCCGCATAAGCGCAATCAGCTCCTGCCGGGTCTGCGGCAGGGTGAGGCCGTCAAAACCGCTTTCTGAGATGACTGCGACGATGGGTTCTGCGGTGAAACCAAAAACTTCATGCCGCCAGCGCGACCAGGCTGGTGCGGCGCGGCTGATGCGGGATTGATAGGGCTGGCTCAGACCGTCATTGGCCAGTTTCATCTGCAGATCCATTGCAAAGGAAATCGCCAGATCAAAGGGTTCTTCCTGCGCGCTCACAGCCTTGTAAAGCTCACGCGAAGACACCTGGGTGTAGTCCACCGTCACCGTTGGGTTCAGCCGCTGATAGTCTTTGATCAGTGGCTCAAACGTGGCCAGATCGGTGATCGACAGGAGCTTCAGCACCTCCATCTCCAACGCGCTTTCAAACCGGACATGATCTTCCACCTCAAAGGCGCGGGCGGGCAGGGCTGGCAGCCACAGCACCAGAAGCAACAGGGTTAGGGGAAGTTTGGAAAACACAAGTTTGCGCATGCGCCGCCCTCCTTGTTGTTCTTGAGGCTCAACTGGCCGCCGTGCGAACGCGCCACCTCATTCACGATTGCCAAGCCCATGCCAGTGCCAACGATGCCTGCAGTGTCACTGCCGCGCTGGAACCGGTCCAGCAGCTTTTGCGGATCGCCTTGCCCCAGGCCCCGGCCCTGATCGCGGACGGTCAGGCAATGCTGATCGCCGTCGCTGCTGAGATGCAGCGAAATTGTGGTGTCGGGGGGCGAGTATTTGATCGCATTGTCGATCAGGTTGCGCAGCGAAATCTCAATCATCAGCACATCGCCTTGAATGTCGAAACCTTCGCCTTCGGTCTGCAACTGGATGTCGATGTCTTTCAGATCCGCGGTCGGGTAGAGCGCATCATAGGCCTCCTGCACCTTGGCGCGCAGGTCCACCCGTTCCAGCGGCGTCGAGTCCGAGCGTTGGGTGACCGTTGCATAGGCCAGCAGCTGACTGGCTGATCGGGCGCTTTCCTCAACCGAAAACAGGATCTTGCGCAGCACCTTGCGGGTGGCGTCATCGGGGCTATTGCGCAATGCGATTTCGGTTTCGGTCTGCACCGTCGACAGCGGGGTGCGGATGTGATGCGCGGCCTCTGCGATGAAGGTTTCGGTGCGGCGCAGCGAATGGCGCAGACGGCGGATGAATTCATTAAGGGCCGAGGTCAGTGGCGTTAGTTCCACCGGGGTGGGGTGTTTCAGCGGGCGCAGATCATTGGGACCACGTCGCGCCACCGCCTCGGTCACCCGGTGCAGCGGGCGCAGGGCGGAACTGGTGGCCAACACGCCAAGGACGGCAAAGCCCAGGAAAATCCCCGCACTGATCAGGATCGCCCAGGCGGCAAAACGATCCGCCACCTCCCCTTGGGCATATTGCGTTTGTGCCACAAGGATCGACACTGCTTGTTGTTCACTGCCCACCGGGGCCGAGGTGTTCAACACCACCGCGCGCAGGTCAAAGCCACGGTAGCTGGCGGCAAAGGCAAAGGGTTCGCGCAGGCGCGATGTTTCCTCGGGCGGCAGGAAATCCTCATATCCGGTGATGGACACGCCATTGAGGCGCACGTTGTAAAAGATCCGGTCCTGACTGGGGGTTTCCAGAATGGCGAAGGCCGAATGCGGCAGCTTCACAATCACCTCCTCCCCAGAGGAGCTGATCTGTTCGCCGATGGCATTGGCGGCGGCCCGTAGCAGGTTGTCCTGCGTCGCCTCAGCGGTTTGAAAGGCCACAAAACGTATCGCCAGAAACAGGCAGAGCGAGGCCAGCGCCCCCAGCGCCAGATGTGACAGCACCATGCGCCGGTGAATGGATCCGGCCGAGGGGGCGGCATAGGGCTTGCGCACCATCAGCCACGCTCCGACAGGCGATAGCCAAGGCCGCGCACGGTTTCGATCTGGGCGCCTGAGCCTTCGATCTTCTTGCGCAGGCGGGCGACGTAAACCTCAATCACATTGTCCGAGATTTCTTCAGAACTGGTAAACAGCCGATCGCCGATCTGTACCTTGGAAAAGATCCGGTCGGGGCCTGAAAAGAAAATCTCCAGCAGGCGCATTTCGCGATTGCGCAGCTCACGTGCCTCATTGCCGAAGCGCAATTCGGCGCGCAGCGTGTCAAATTCCAGATCGGCAAAGCGCTGAACATTATGTGACGATCCCCCCCGACGGCGCAGAACCGCGCGGCAGCGGGCCTCCAACTCAGAGAAGTTGACCGGCTTTGAGATGTAGTCATCCGCGCCTGCATCCAGCACCTCAACCCGGCTGGACACATCCGATTGAGCGGTCACCGCGATGACAGGTACATCGTTCCCCTGGGCCCGACACTGCGCCAAAAAGCGCCGTCCGTCGCCGTCTGGCAGGGTCAAATCCAGTAAAACAATATCGTAGCTGGAGTAATCCAGGTATTCCCAGGCATCCGCTAAAGAACCAGCCGTATCAATGGCATGGCCGTCCATCCCAAGGCGGGTGCTGACCGCTTCGGCCAGGTTTTCGTTATCTTCCACAAGGAGAAAACGCATCAATTTTCCTCTGCGACAGGTCGGTGACAGGTTCACACCCTAAGCTGGGCGACGTCAGATTTGCGGGCGGAGGAGAAGCTGCTCGGATTCTGTCTGAAATGAAATCTATGTGCAATGCACATTGGGAGGAAAAATTATGAATCGCAAATTTGCGTCCCTCGCAGGCGCCGTTGTGGTGAGCTTTGGCGTCACCGGTGCGGCATCGGCTGCTGAATGTATCGCCCCGGCAAACCCGGGCGGTGGCTGGGACTTCACCTGCCGTCAGATCGGCAAGATCATGCATGACATCGGTGCCGTTGATAAACCTGTTCAGGTGACCAACATGGCCGGTGGCGGCGGTGGTCTGGCGTTTACCCACGTTGTGACGGAACGTTCGGACGATGCTGACCTGATCGTGGCGGCCTCTTCAGCAACCTCGACCCGTCTGGCCCAGAACGCCTATGCTGGCATGACCGCGGATCAGGTTCGTTTTGTGGGTGCCATCGGTGCGGATCCGGGTGTTGTGGTTGTGGCTGCAGACAGCCCCTACCAGTCGCTGAACGATCTGGTTGACGCCATCAAAGCAAACCCGGGCGAGCTGGCCTTTGCCGGTGGTTCGGCTGTGGGCGGCTTTGACCACCTGAAACCGCTGATGATCCTGCAACGTGCAGGTATCGAGGACGTGCGCGCCGTGAAATACATCGGTGTTGACGGTGGCGCGGATGCGATCACCCAGACCGTTGGTGGCTTTACCCAGGCGATGTCGGGCGACATGTCGGAAATCGTTGGCTTCCTGAAGTCGGGCGACGTTCGTGCGCTGGCCGTTCTGACCGAAGAGCGTGTCCCGGGTTTTGAAGACATCCCGACCGCCAAGGAGCAGGGCATCGATGTTGTTGCTGTGAACTGGCGTGGTCTCTACGTTCCCAAGGACGTAAGCGACGACACCTTCAACATGTGGGCAGACCGCCTGCAGAAGGTTGCTGACAGCGCTGAGTGGCAGGAAGCCATGGCCGCAAACGGCTTGGCCCCCTTCACCAAAGTTGGCGGCGACTTCCAGTCTTACGTTGACGGCGTGGTTGCGGAAATCCGCACCCTGTCGAAAGAAATTGGGGTGATTCAGTAATGATCTCTGACCGTATCTTCGGAGCGGTCGTCACTCTGGTGGCACTGGCGTATATCGCCAGTGCCACGCAGATCCAGACGAGCTTCCTCTCGGATCCGGTGGGTCCTAAAACCTTCCCGATGTTGATTGGAGCTGTTGCGGCGATCTGCGGCATCATTGTGGTCCTGCGCCCCGATGAAGACCCGGAATGGCCGCAGCTGCAAACGCTCGGCGCGCTTGTTTTCTCGGTAATCGTGCTTGTGTGTTACGCCTACGCGCTGAAGCCTCTTGGCTTCCTGCTGCCCACTGCTGTGACGGCTGCCATCCTCAGCTATCAGATCAGCCCCCGCCCTGTGCCCGCCGCTCTTGCCGGCACCGGATTGTCGCTGGGACTGTTCGCTATCTTCAAATTTGCGCTGGGGTTGAGCCTCTTCGCACTGCCCGCCGCATTCCACGGCTAGGGAGACCCCCACATGGACCTATTTGCTAATCTCGCGATCGGCTTCGGCATCGCGCTCAGTCCGTTCACCCTGATGTTGGCGGTGTTTGGCTGTTTCATTGGCACCATCATCGGCGCATTGCCGGGGCTTGGCCCGTCCAACGGCGTTGCCATCCTGATCCCACTCACCTTCTCGATGGGGCTTGATGCCACCTCGGCGCTGGTGCTGATGACGGCTGTTTACTACGGCGCCATGTATGGTGGCCGGATCTCATCCATCCTTTTGAACATTCCCGGTGATGAACCGGCGCTGATGACCACCCTTGATGGCTACCCAATGGCCAAACAGGGCCGGGCAGGGGACGCGCTGGTAATCTCGGGTGTGGCCTCTTTCACCGGGGCGTTCCTGTCGACCATCGGCCTGATGCTGCTGGCCCCGCTGCTGGCCCGCGTGGCCTTCCAGTTTGGTCCGGCCGAGTACTTTGCCCTCTATATGCTGGCCTTCGCCACGCTGGGCGGCATTGCATCAAACAACCAGGCCAAAGCGGCGATTGCCTCCTGTATCGGTCTGGCTATCGCGATGATCGGTGTGGACAACAACTCGGGTCTGCCGCGACTGACCTTTGGCAACCTGCACCTCTTTGACGGCATCGACTTCCTGGTTGCCATCGTCGGTCTGTTCGCCATCGCCGAAGTGTTCTTCTTCATCGAAAGCCACGGCAAGAACACCTCAATCGGTGTGAAGCTTGATAAGGTACGGATCCCGTTCAAAGACATCATCTCCACCGGCTGGACCCAGCTGCGTGGCTCGCTGATCGGCTTTGTTGCAGGTGTTCTGCCCGGTGCGGGTGCCTCGCTCGGCTCCTTCCTGGCCTATATGGGTGAGAAATCCATTGCCGGCGAAGAAGGCAAGTTCGGCACCGGTGTGCCGCGCGGTGTGGCGGCCCCTGAGGCGGGCAACAACGCGGCTGCAGGTGGTGCGCTGGTGCCCATGCTGACGCTGGGTGTTCCGGGTTCGGGCACCACGGCGGTTCTGCTGGCGCTGTTGATGACGCTGAACATCACCCCCGGTCCAACCCTGTTCACCGAACGTCCCGAAGTGGTCTGGGGCCTCATCGCCTCGCTTCTGATCGCCAACTTCGTGCTGCTTCTGATGAACGTGCCGATGGTAAAGGTCTTCGTGAAGGTGCTGTCAGTACCGCCATGGATCCTGCTGCCGGGTGTGACCATGATCAGCTTCGTTGGTATCTTCTCGCTCTCGGGCAGCTACTTCGATCTGCTGCTGATGGTGGCCTTCGGTGTCCTCGGCTGGGTTCTGCGCAAGCTGGACGTGCCGACCGTGCCGATCATCCTTGGCATCCTGCTGGGGGGGCACATGGAAGACGCGCTGCGCCGTGCCATGGTTCTGTCGGATGGCAATATCACTTACCTCTGGTCGTCGCCCATTGCGATTGGTCTGTGGGTTGTGGCAATTGCTGGCTTCGTTGCGCCGATGTTCCTGCGCGGCGTCCTGAAGAAACCTCAACGCGTATCGGACTAAGACCATGACCAAAGTTCTCGTGCCCGCTGGTGTTCTGGGCCTTGGGTTTGACCCCGAGGCGCTGGAGCGGGGCCTCAGCGCACAGCCGGACATCATCTGCATTGATGGTGGCTCCACGGACAGCGGGCCCTTCTACCTGGGTACGGGAACCTCAAAATACTCCCGCGCGGCCAATAAGGCCGAGTGGAAGCAGCTGATGCAGGCGCGCGCCAAGGCAGGCGTGCCACTGGTCATCGGCTCCGCAGGCACCTGCGGCAGCGACAGCACGGTTGAGTGGATGTATCAGATCACCACTGAACTGGCGGCCGAACTGGGCCAGTCGCTGAAAATTGCCCGCCTGTATTCCAGCCAGCCGGCGGAACGGGTGGTTGAAGCATTGGACAAGGATCGCATCACCCCCCTCGATCCTGCACCTGAGATTTCCGCCGAAACTCTGGCGCAATGTTCCAATATCGTGGCACTGGCCGGCGCCGAGCAAATCGGCGCCGCGCTGGCCACTGGTGCCGATATCGTGATTGCCGGTCGCACCACCGACACCGCCACTGTCGCCGCCTTGCCGCTGATCAATGGCGATCATGCAGGCGGCGCCTGGCATGGCGCCAAGATCGCAGAATGTGGCGCGCTTTGCTCGACCATGCCGACCTCGGGCGTGATTATGGTGGAGTTTGACAAGACCGGCTTCACCGTGACCCCGATGGCCGAAGGCGCGCGATGCACGCCGCATTCGGTTTCGGCCCATATGCTTTATGAAAATTCCGACCCCTTCCAGCTCTATGAACCGGGCGGGCATCTGGATGTGACTGCGGCGCGATACACCGCGCTCAATGACCGTCAGGTGCGGGTGGAGGGCGGCACATGGGTGCCGTCTGACCGCTACACCGTGAAACTGGAAGGCGCGCGGATGGCGGGCTATCAGGCCACCATCATGGCGATGCTGCGGGCCGAGCATTACGTGAAAAACGCCCGGGAGTGGGCGGCCAGCCTCGAAGCATTTGTGCGCGACCTGATCTCCACCCGGATGGAGCTTGGCGCGGAGGATTATGACCTTGAGTTCCGCCTGATTGGCGTGAACTCGGTCTTTGGTGATCTGGAACCCAAAGAAGGCAACCCGGTTGAGGTTGGCGTGATGGGCATCATCACCGCTGAAAGCCCGGAAACCTGTTCTGAGATCGGCAAGCTGATCAACCCCTTCCTGCTGCACCATCCGCTGACCAAGGAAGAAGAGCTGCCCAGCTTTGCCTTCCCCTATTCCCCGGCCCAGTCGGATCGCGGCGCGCTTTATGAATTCTGTCTCAACCATGTGATGGAACTGGATGATCCCATGGCGGCCTTCCGCCTTGATGTGACGGAGGTCTGAGATGGCAAAGCTGCATGATTTCGGGGCCAAGGCACGGTCCAAAAACGCCGGTCCGTTCTGGGTCACCATTGATGTGTTCTGCAACAGCGCCACCGCATTTGAGGCCCTGTGCCCGCGTATTCAGAACACGGTGGTCGCTGATCTGTTCAAGGTGGATCCCAGCAGCCTGAAGCGGTTTGAAATCGCCGCGCTCAATGTGATCAAGATCTCGGTCCCGCGCCCCACGGTGCAGGGATCACGCTTTGACCGCGATATGCACGGCGCGCAGGCGGCCGTTCTGCTGAATGAGCTGGACCTGCCCGCGTGAGTGCCTTTCCAATTGATTTGATTTCGGACACGGCCACGCGTCCAAGCGCTGGCATGCTGGCCGCTATGGCGGGCGCTGAAACCGGTGACGAACAACGCGGCGAAGATCCGACAACCCTGGCGCTCTGCGCTGAGGTGGCGCGGATGCTGGGGATGGAGGATGCGATTTTCCTGCCCTCCGGCACCATGTGCAATCAGATTGCCTTTCTGGTGCATTGCCGCCCGGGCGATGAAATTCTGGCCGCTGCCAATTCGCATATCTTCCGCTCCGAAGGGGCGGGGGCTGCGGCGCTGGCCGGGGCGCAGATCGCAACGATTGAAACCGAAAGCGGCATCTTCACGGCCGAGGATGTGGCCCACCGCCTGCGCGCACCGCGCGACCGCTCACCGGTGTCACGGCTGATTTCTGTGGAGCAGACCACCAACTTTGGTGGCGGCGCGATCTGGCCGCTGCAGGTGCTGGCGGATCTGCGCGATCTGGCGCAGGCCGAGGGGCTGGTGCTGCATATGGACGGGGCACGCCTGATGAATGCCGCAGTGGGCGCGGATGTGCCGGCGGCGGATTTCTGTCAGGGGTTTCACAGCGCCTGGATTGATCTTTCCAAAGGATTGGGATGCCCGGTGGGCGCTGTTCTGGCCGGATCACACGAGTTCATCCGCCGGGCCTGGGGGTGGAAACATCGGTTGGGCGGCGCGATGCGGCAATCTGGTGTGCTGGCGGCGGCGGGGCTTTACGCTCTGGCGCATAACCTGCCGCGTCTGGGCGAGGATCATGAAAAGGCCCGCCGGTTCACCGATCTGCTGCGCGGCACGCCGGGGCTGGGGCTCAGCGCCACACCGCCGGAAACCAATATCGCCTTTGTTGATGTCTCCGCCACGGGGCAGAGCACCGACCAGATCGCCATGACACTTGCCCGCCACGGCATCCGCCTGAACAGTGAGGGGCGCGGCCGGTTCCGCGTGGTGACCCATCTGGATGTCAGCATGGCCGAGGTGGAGGAGGCCGCTTTCGCCCTGATCGCCGCGGTGGAACGGCCCGGCTACGCTTAAAGGTCGCTGGCAAAGGCTGCCATCTGGCTGGTGCCTGTCGGGTGCCCGCCCAGATTGCGGTCGACCAGCAGGGCAAGGATCAGCGCCAGGATCGCCACCAGAAACATCGCCTTCTGCGCCAAGGCACTGTGCCGCGCCGCCGTGCCTTCCCCGAGGGAGACAAACTCCCACGGCTGGGCAGCATCTGCGGCATCCGCGACATGCTGGCGATGTTCACTGGTCTCGACCAGCCGGGTGATGGCGCCCAGATGCAGGATGCCGGCAAAGATCGACAGCGCCAGCGCGGTATAAAGCACCACCAGCGCCGTGGTGACCAAAGGGTGACCGCCATTGTGCAGGATCGCCCGGGTCAGGGCCGACACCCCGACCAGCTTGGCACTGCACAGGAGGATCAACAGTTTGGAAATCTCAAGGGAGACATCAAATCGTTTGGTCATAAGCACCCATTGGGTCGAAAGGGGAATCGCGTTCCTCCTGAATATGCAACGGCGATGCCAATCCCGCTGCACCCATTGGTTTTTCTGCTGGTCGCCTTGGCTACCAAGGGTCTGAGTGTTGCATTTGGTGGCCGGTTTTCGCCCCATCACCGGGGCAAAAAACGGGGGGAATTTCAGGCTTCGGGGATCGTGCTTTCAGATCAAAGCGGCTAACGTCGCGCCATGAGCCAGCCCGTTCGTTTCCGCCCGCATCATTTCCTCTGTGCCATCGGCTATGAGGGCAAGGGTTATTCGGGTGAATTCACCGATAATATGACCGCCATCGTGCTGGACCGGCTGCGCGCCCCGGGGGGCGAGGCGACACCGATGAAGGTGGTCGGCTACGCCGATGACATCTGCGGCCCCTGTCCAAAACGGCGCGGGCGGGCTTGCGTGAACCAACAGGGCATTTCCCGCCTCGACCGGGCCCATGCCATGGCGCTGAAATTTGACCCGCACGAAGAACTGACCTGGGGTGAGGCACTGGAGCGGATCCGCCAGAACGTCATGCCGGGGGATCTGTCAAAGCTCTGCGAAGGCTGCCAATGGCTGGAACTGGGCCTGTGTGAGGATGCGCTGTCCCGCCTGCATGAGGGGTAGGGGCAGGCGTAAGTTACTTCAGAGATCTGGGTGCCACCACCACCTTCCGAAGCGTAGCTTCGGATCGCGCCCGACCCCGCCCCCAAGGGCGGGCGCGAATTTCATAGCTGTCCGCTTGCCGATGCGATTGCAGTATACTGTGACCACGAAGCAAGCTGATAGCCGCCCCCGGGCTCGGGCGCGAAACGTCTCTGCGTGTCGCTATTTTTTCAACCGGCTAAGTTTCTGTTCAACAATCTTGTACTCTCTAAATGAAGCGCGCGCGGTCACTATCTCCACGCAACCTGACATGGGGCCAAGTGCATTGTTTATCTGCGTAGAGGTGATCTTTGATCTAGTTCCGATAATAATTTTTTTGAGTTTAAGTTTTTCAGAGAATGGTAGGTAGAATATGCTTGCGCCGCGAGCTTTAGCTTCCTGTTCGTCTTTGTTCAAGGATACATCGGTGCGCCACTCCTGTTCGTACTCCCAGACTTGGCTTTTGTGCCGCTGCGCATAATTGATCATCTCTGTGAGGACATTTCTGTCGGAGAGTGCGGCATGGTCAAACTTTTTGAGTTTGTCGGGGTATTTCATTTCCACCAAAGTAGTATTTGGCCCCGAAGGAATGTCAAAACCATAACAGACACCCAAATGATTTTCAGCATAGTGGCTCCACATGGCGGGGCTATTCCAGCTTTTAGAGAAACTAATAAAACCTTGTGTTTTTGCGTGGTTTCGAATTGAGCGCTGCCATTGAAGGCGCGCTGCGCGTGCGACGTCTTTTTCTTCGCCAAAATCAAAAGGATTTAGCTCGAATATATCGTTAACTTGATCCGCGAATGAAACTTTCAAGCGGCGATTGGCGATATTGTCGAGAGCAAACTGAGATCCCGTGAAATAGTATAAACGCATCTGGGCCACCCACCCTCATTTAAACATCCAGCTCCTCCACGAACCGCGCGTTTTCTTGGATGTACTGGAACCGCAGCTCGGGTTTTTTGCCCATCAGGCGTTCCACCAGATCGCCGGTCTCACCCGGTTCATCCTCATCAATCGTCACCCGGATCAGGGTACGCGAGGCCGGGTCCATCGTGGTTTCTTTCAGGTCTTTGGCGTCCATCTCCCCCAGACCCTTGAAGCGGCTGACGTCGATCTTGCCCTTGCCGCCCAGACCTTTTTCCAGCCACTCGTCCCGCTCGGCCTCATCGACGCAATAGACGCGCTTGGCCCCCTGGGTCAGGCGGAACAGCGGCGGACAGGCCAGGTAGAGGTGACCGGCATCAATCATCGGCCGCATCTGGGTGAAGAAGAAGGTCATCAAAAGCGCCGCAATATGGGCGCCGTCGACATCCGCATCGGTCATGATGATGATCTTGTCATAGCGCAGATCATCAACGTTGAACTTGGTGCCCAGACCCACACCCAGCGCCTGAGTCAGATCGTTGATCTCCTGGTTTGACCCCAGTTTGGACGAGGCCGCGCCCAGAACGTTTAGGATCTTGCCGCGCAGCGGCAACAGCGCTTGGTTCTTCCGGTTGCGCGCCATCTTGGCAGAGCCACCGGCCGAGTCGCCCTCCACGATGAACAGCTCAGTGCCTTCACGGTTGGTGGCGGAACAATCGGTCAGCTTGCCGGGCAGGCGCAGCCGTTTGGTGGCCGATTTACGTTGGGTTTCCTTTTCCTGACGGCGGCGCAGGCGCTCTTCGGCCCGCAGCACCAGGAAATCAAGGATCGCACCGGCGGATTTGTTGTCTGTGGCCAGCCAGTTGTCAAAGTGGTCACGCACGGCGTTTTCCACCAGACGCTGCGCCTCAACAGTAGCCAGACGGTCCTTGGTCTGGCCGACGAATTCTGGCTCGCGGATGAAACAGCTGACCAGCGCGCAGCCGCCGGTGATCAGGTCATCCCGGGTGATTTGCGCGGCCTTCTTGTTATTGACCAACTCACCATAGGCTTTGATGCCTTTCAGTACCGCCGCCCAGAAGCCGGCGACATGGGTGCCACCCTCTGGCGTCGGAACGGTGTTACAGTAGGACTGGATGAAGCCATCGCGCGACGGCGTCCAGTTGATCGCCCATTCCACCTTGCCCGGCACGTTGAAGCGTTCCTGAAAATCGACCACCCCGGCAAAGGGCTGATCGGCATAGGTCGAGGCCGAGGCCATGGTTTCTTTCAGGTAATCCGACAGGCCACCGGGGAAGTGGAACGTGGCCTCCGTCGGGGTTTCCCCATCATCGATATGGGTCTTCCAGCGGATTTCCACGCCCGAGAACAGATAGGCCTTGGAACGGATCGATTTGAACAGACGTGCCGGTTTGAACCGGTGCTTGCCAAAGATCTCCTCATCGGCGTGGAAGGTCACCGTGGTGCCGCGCCGGTTGGGGGCCGCACCGATTTTCTCGACCCCGCCCAAGGGTTTGCCGCGTGAAAACCGCTGTTCAAACAGTTCCTTGTTGCGTGCGACCTGCACCACCATCGAATCCGACAGCGCGTTTACGACGGAGGCGCCAACCCCATGCAGACCGCCCGAGGTCTGATAGGCCTTGCCTGAAAACTTGCCGCCCGCGTGCAGGGTACACAGGATCACCTCAAGCGCCGATTTGTCGGGGAACTTGGGGTGCGGATCAATCGGGATGCCGCGGCCGTTGTCGCGAACGGTCAGCGAATAGTCCGCGTTCAGTTCCACCTCGATCCGGTTGGCGTGGCCGGCCACCGCTTCGTCCATCGAGTTGTCGAGGATTTCCGCCACCATATGGTGCAGCGCCCGTTCATCGGTGCCGCCGATATACATGCCGGGGCGTTTGCGGACGGGTTCCAGCCCCTCCAGCACCTCAATCGAGGAGGCGTTATAGTCGTCTTGCTGTCCGGAGAGGAGGTCGTTGGCCATAGTCTGGGCTGCTTTCTGGCTGCTCGTCTTGTGCTTCTTTGGGGCTGCATTATGGCAGCAGTTGTTGAGGGGGGAAAGTGCTGTCTGCGGGCACTGGCGTCAAGATGGCTTGGCTGTCCCTCGCGATGGGCGGGCAAGGGAATGTGACAGATCGGTGACGCATTTTGACGTGCATCAAGGCCCTCAGCTGCCACTCGGGATACACTTGCCGCAACAGTCAAACACAGGAGAAGCCGATGACCGCAGTGAATGCGCCCGATACCGTTGTGACACCTGAGCAGCAAGACCCGATCCAAAGCAACGGCGCGCTGAATGGCGGGCCGGAGGCTTTGACGGCGCCAACCCCGTCCACCGAAGAGGTGCGGCGCGCCTTTGAGAGTGGGGAGTACCCCTACAAAAAGAAAATGAGCCGCACCGCCTATGAGGCCGAAAAGGCGAAATTGCAGGCGGAGTTACTGAAGGTGCAGCTTTGGGCGCAGGAGACCGGGCAGAAGTTCGTGCTGCTTTTTGAGGGCCGCGATGCGGCGGGCAAGGGCGGGACCATCAAACGCTTTACCGAACACCTGAACCCGCGTCAGGCACGGGTGGTTGCGCTCAACAAACCCAGCGATGAGGAACGCGGCCAATGGTATTTCCAGCGTTACATCGATCACCTGCCCACGGACGGCGAAATGGTTCTGTATGACCGCAGCTGGTACAACCGGGCCGGGGTGGAACGGGTCATGGGCTTCTGCGAACCGGGCGAGTATCTGGAGTTCATGCGCCAGGCCCCGGATCTGGAACGGATGCTGGTCCGCTCGGGCATTCAGCTTTACAAATACTGGTTCTCGGTCACCCAGGACGAACAGCTGCGCCGGTTCAAATCGCGCGAAACCGATCCGTTGAAACAGTGGAAGCTGTCGCCAATCGACAAGGCGTCGCTGGACAAATGGGATGACTACACTGAAGCGAAGGAGGCGATGTTCTTCTACACCGATACCGCCGATGCGCCCTGGACGGTGATCAAGTCAAACCAGAAGAAACGGGCGCGTCTGAACTGTATGAAACACTTCCTGGCCTCGCTGGATTATCCGGGCAAGGACCACGATGTGGTCGGCACGCCGGATCCGCTGATCGTGTCCACCGCCAGCCACGTGATTTCCAGCGCCGATCATATCCTCGGCACCGCGCTGCACCCAGACAGCCGCCGGGGCTGAGGGCTCCCAGTCTGAGACAAAAAAGGCGCGTCCCAATGGGGCGCGCTTTTGGTTTATGGGCGCGAAACCGATATGCATTTTTCTGGTATACGAAGGCCCCACATTTTCTCTTTAGTTGAACAGGGTGATTGCTGAGCATACATAGATTGTTCTATTTGAGGAGGAATTACATGAAAAAGCTTTTGGGTGTTGCCGCCACTACATTTTTTCTGTCCACGCCGGTGGCGGCTGATGTATGTGATTATCGGCCAAGTGCGTTGATCGGTGGGGTTGGGGCTGGTGCCGTTGGTACAGCTGGTGCAGGCGCTGCAGCGGCGGGTATCGGTGCAAAGACGGTTGGCTTTTACACCCTCACCCATTCGGTCTCAGGTGCAACCATGCTAGGTTCTACTGCGACCGGTGCGTCAGCGGCGGGCACTGTCGGAATTATTGGCGGAAGCGCGGGTGTGGCAGGTACGATCGGTTCGATCTTAATGGCTCCTGCGACGATTATCGCGGGCTTGGTGGTCGGTGCCGGCACAGCGATCTATGAAGGTGCGTGCTATTTCTCGGTGGAGCGCATCGAAGATCCAGCTGCGCTTATGCCCATCTTAGAGAATTTGGATGCACAGAGCGAAAGCGGGCATTTCGAGTTGCACAAGCAGAGTTCGACAACTGGCTATATTTTGCTCGCGACCAGTTTCGATGAGGATGGTAATATATTGAAAAGAAATCGTTTTGATATTGAAAATCTCTACATCGAAGACGGTATTCTTAGACACCGTGATTGGGGCCCAAATACCACAATTGGCCATGTGGGCTATGTTCAGAAAGAAAATACTGAGTAATTTTTTGAGTGATAGCTGGACGCCACTTGGGATTACTTTTGTGATCAGATTGGCAATGATTTCTGGTACGAAAGGAAAACGCGCCCCATTTGGGCGCGTTTGGGATTTCTGCCAAGAGTGGGTGGATCAGACTGCGACTTTGTCTTCCAGCAGGCCAGCCAGGCGTTTGACGTCCAGGGGTTTGGGCAGAACCGCAGTGGCGCCGACGTCTTCGAAGCGTTTGATATCATCGCCCACCACGGCGGCGGTCAGGCCGATGATCGGGATGTCGATGCCTTCGGCCTGCAAGGCGCGGACCAGCTCATCACCTGGCATTTCCGGCATGAAGAGGTCGGTGATGAGCAGATCCGGCGGGTTGTCGCGCACCATTTCCAGCGCTTCGCGGCCGTTTTCTGCCAGCTCAATCTCACCAAAGATCCGGCCCAGCTGTTTTGAGGTCACCTGAGCCACCAGCGCGTTGTCTTCGGCCAGAAGCACACGCAGCTCACCCAGTTTCTTGTTCTCAATCGCTTTGCTGGCCGGCATCTGAGATTGCATATCCTGTTTGCTGGCGGGTTTGTCCGATAGATTCAGACGATAGCCTGCTCCGCCCTCTGGCGCATCAAAATACTGCAGCGAGCCCCCCAGCAGCTCAACCGCCTGTTTCGCGATATAAAGCCCAAGGCCCGACCCTTCGGCCTGATTGCGCGCATCGGCGGAACCGCGCTCGAACGGCTGGAACAGGCGCTCAATCTCGGTCTGCGGAATGCCCACGCCATCGTCAGTCACCGACCAGAAGGCGGTGCCGGGGGTGGGGCTTTGCGGCAGACCGGGCATATCAGGTTGATAGCAGATGCGGATTTCCGACCCTTCGGAGTGGATGATCGCATTGCGCACCAGATTGCCGAGGATCTGTTTCAGGCGGTTGCTGTCGCCCATCATCGGGCGGATCGAATCCGGGCCCAAGTCCAGACTGATGCGGATCGATTTGCCTTTGGCCAGCAGCTGATAGGTGTTGCGCACCCGTTCGGCCACATCTGCCGGCACATAGGGTTTGATCGACAGCGGCTGGTTCTTTTCGGGGTTCACCGCCTGACGCATGTCATCCAGCACACTCAGCAGCTGGGTGGAGGCTTCGCGCATCTGAGTGACAACCTCTTGGCTGTCATGGCCGTTTTCCATCTCATCGATCAGCATCGACAGGACCGAGGCCGGGGTGCGGATTTCATGGCTGACGATCGAGAACAGCTGCTTCTGCTTGTCCTGACGCAGCGAAAGTTCGTTCAGCGCGTTGGTCAGGGCACGTTCCTGCAGATGCTCTTCGGTCACCTCAACCATCAGGCCATAGACCACCCGTTCGTTGCGCACTGTGGTTTCGGCCCAGAGGTGCAGGCGCATGACGCGGTTGTCGCCGGTGTCCAGCATATCGGCAAGGCGCAGCAGCAGGGTGATCGAGGCGTGGCTGTCACTCTCAATCGCGTGGCGCAGCAGGTACTGTTCGTCGGCGCGGAAGCGGCCGATCAGGTCATCCAGATGGGCCTCAGCGGGCAGGCCCACCAGCCGTTGACCGGCCGGGTCCAGACGCATGGTGTCACGCGGTACGTTCACCGTGAACAGGCCGACCCCGGCAAAACCACGTACGGTGGACAGACGCCGGATTGAGGCGACGCGCTGTTCGCGTTCATGGCGGCCACGGCCGCGCAGGGCCAAGATAAGCACCACCAGAACCAGCATTCCCAGCGAATAGTTTCTCAGCATTGCTTCGCGCGGATCTGACAACACAGTATCGCTGAGGAAATGCCCGGTCAGCCCTGCGTAAAGCGAAACGCCAATGATGACCACGATCGGCGCGGCACTGACGGGCAGCGACACTGCCAACAGAGCGGCCAGAACGGCCACATCCAACATAGGGTAGCCACCAAAGCCCATTCCCTGAAGGATCATCAGCACCGGAAACAGCGCCACAAACGGCAGTGAGAAGCGCAACTCCTCTAGCCGAGGGGTCTGCTGGATCGCAATAAGGAAGCCCGAGGTCACAACAGCGCCCCGCACCATGCGGGTCATTGCGAAGTCAAAATAGTTCTGATCAAAACCAAGCGCGGTCAGTTCCACCGCCGGCAGGGTCGAGACAAACAGGCTGATCAGGTTGACCATGACCAGGCCGGACAGCATGAAAACCGCAAAGGTCACGGCGGCGATCAGCAGGTCAGCTTCAAACGGCTGCATGTTCTGTGTGGTGCGCCGGTAGAGAGTGCGCACAACAAAGCCGATCCCAAAGCCTGTCATCACGTTGATGACCAGCAAGAAGAAGACGAGCCGGAAGGAAACTCCCGGTTGCATAGCCCAGGGTGACTGATCTCCAAAAGGCAGCACAAAGGGCACAAAGAACATCACCACCAGCGTTGCCAGCGGCACCCAGAGCAAGGCACGTGGGTAAATCAGCACACCGATGATCAGCGTGAACAGCGATACATGTGGGCTGAGATCGATTGCCAGCGAGTTCGCGCCGTGGGTCGCGGCGCCGTAGGACATGAAGACGGTCCAGGCCAGCACGGCGCCGATGAAGATCAGACTGTTGCGCAGCGGATAGTTTCGCAGGGCCTCGGTGATGTGTTGAACGCGCGACACTTCGAAATCCCGGAAAACGAATCCCTGATCGGCTCCTGCCTTGTCAGAAACAGGGGCCTCTTCCTCTACGACGAGGCGTCTGAGGGTGTCGTGGCGTCGCATGTTAACTTCATCTACCGCTGGTTGACCAAAAGACGGATTCGTTACTTCTCACAAACTGATTGAAATTGGAAATCGATACACTTTCACTTGTCTTATATTCACGGTCTTTCGGCGGAAAATTAAAGCCCGATTATGGCAAACCAATCCCAAAGTATGTATCCTTTGGCCGAAAGAGATCCTCTTCGAAGGAGCCGCGGAAACTGCAGGGCTCGCGGTAGGTCGCGCGAATGGTTGCGCCAAGGCCGTTAAGCCAAAAGCGCCACTATGCGTTGTAAAAAATAGATCTTAAGCACCCATTGTAGCGATATCAGCGCTAAAAATATACCGTTCCCAACGGGAATGTGATGTCCGCCCCAGGATGACGCAGGGTCAAGGAGCCATTCAATGACCGCATGGGATGGTGATCTGGGCTTACCTCAGCGCCAGCAGCCATTCCTGTAGCGGCATCAGTTTGGCAAAGCCCCCTTGCAGAGTTTTGTGCAGATCCGTTGTGTCGGCATCAACTTCGCGCCAAAAGGTCAAGGTTTTGTGCTTCAACAGCTCGCCCTGTGGGTGATCAGTTGGGAACGGGGCGGGCACACGTTTCAGATCGGGGTCAGAAAAGCGGGTGCCCTCGGTGGAGGCAGCTGCCATGGCACGCATCAGATCCTTGCCTTTGGGGCTGGCCACCCGTTTGCGAAAGGCCGCCAGCTTGGCTTTGTCCATGCCCATGCAGCCGCCACCAAGGACGATGCGATCCAGCTCAATCCCGAAATAGAAGGCACTGCGATCCAGACCGCTGCCGGATCCGCCATCAATATCCCAGAGCATATGCAGATGCGTCTTATAGGGCGTTTTGTCCTTGGAGAATCGAATGTCACGCTGGGGCCGGAACAGTTTCGGACTGACACGGTGGCCGGTCATACGCTCCAGATCCGCGGCCACCACATCCAACAGGGCCAGTGCCGGGGCTTTCAGCTCACTGTCGTAGCGATCCTTATTTGTCCAGGAACCATTCGCGGGTGTTGTTGGCATTCAGCTCACTTAAGAAAGCGCGTGCATCAGGGATCAGAGCGTCAAAAGGTTGCGGGGCTGGCATCGCGGTCTCCTCACTGGCTGAAGTCCGACAGTAGCCAAGCCCATGCCGTAAGGGAAAGCCTCAGCGCGACGGATCGGCGGCAAGTTGCGGATTATTCCGCCTGTTTTTTAGGCATGTGCATTGGCGCAGGGTCACCTGTGAGGCGAAGATAGGGGATTGCCACGCTCTGCGCGCGGGTCTACGGCTGGGTCATGACGACAGATTTGACAGCAAAACAACATTTGAAAAACATCGCCACTTTGGGCCTGCCGCTGATCGGTAGCCATGTGGCGCAATTCTCGATCAACATGACCGACACGCTGATGCTCGGGTGGTATGACGTCGAGGTGCTGGCCGCGCAGGTGATTGCGGGCACGGCGTTTTTTGTGCTGTTCATCCTTGGCTCGGGCTTTGCCGGCGCAGTCATGCCCATGGTCGCCGAGGCAGAGGCCGCGGGCGAGGGCACGCAGGTGCGCCGGGTGACCCGGATGGCGATCTGGGCGTCGCTGTTTTATTGTGTCTTCGCCGTGCCAGTGATGCTGTTTTCGGAACCGATCCTTCTGCTGGCGGGCCAAACGCCCGAGGTGGCGCGGCTGGCCGAAGACTACCTCTGGATCAATGGTTGGTCGATTTTGCCGGCGCTGATGGTGATGGTGTTTAAATCCTACCTCTCAGCGCTGGAACGGGCCGGTGTGGTGCTCTGGGTGACGCTGGCGGCTGTTGCGATCAACATCGTGGTCAACTATGCGCTGATCTTCGGCAATTGGGGCTTCCCTGAAATGGGCATCCGCGGCGCGGCGGTGGCGTCGCTGATCGTCAATATCGCCTCCATGGCGCTCCTCGGGGCCTATCTGCATTTCGTGACCCCTGAACATGAGATTTTCGCCCGCTTCTGGCGCCCGGATTGGGAGGCGTTTCGCGCCGTGACCCGTCTGGGCTGGCCGATGGGGCTGACCAGCCTGGCCGAGGTGGGACTGTTCGCCGCCGCCTCACTGATGATGGGGTGGCTGGGCACCTTGCCTTTGGCGGCGCATGGTATTGCGCTGCAGATCACGGCGGTGACCTTCATGGTGCATCTTGGGCTCAGCAACGCCGCCACCGTGCGGGCCGGCCGCGCGGTGGGCCGGCGCAGCATGGGCGATCTGCGGCTGGGCGCGAAGCTGATCATCACCCTGTCGGCGATCTTTGCCGCGTTGACGCTGGTGGCCTTTCTGGTCTTCCCCGAACCGCTGCTGGGCCTGTTCCTGTCGCCTGATGATCCGCAGCGTGACATCGTGATCGCGCTGGGGGTGCCGCTATTGGCGGCGGCTGGGTTGTTCCAGTTTGCGGATGCCGCACAGGCGCTGGCGCTGGGGGTGCTGCGGGGTGTGCAGGACACCCGGGTGCCAATGATCATGGCGGGGATTTCCTACTGGGTGATTGGTGTGCCGATCAGCTACGGCATGGGTTTTGTGCTGGGCTGGGAAGGGGTTGGCGTCTGGGCAGGCCTGGCGGTTGGTCTGGCCTGCGCCGGTGTCTTGCTGATGGCGCGGTTCTGGGGCCCGGTGATGGTGCAGACCCAGGCGCGGATCGACCGGCAGACCGCCGCCAAAGCAGAGGCCAGTTAAGCCGCAGCAGGCAACCCGAAAACAAAAAGGCGCCGGTCCCGGCGCCTTTTTTTACATGACATCAGGGCAGGGCGGGCTCAGCCCTTGCCACCTTCGGCTTTGGCGGCCGCTTTCATCAAACGATCCGCCTTCTTACGCACCAGAACCGACCGCAGATCATGCATGGTCAGTAACAGCTGATCGGTCACCGCCTCCAGCTGTTCTTCTGAGGCGCGGCTTTGCGCCCAATGGGTGGTCAGGTTCAGATGGTCGATGGCACGGAAAATGTCATCGATGTCCCGTTCGGCCAGCACCGCGCGTCGGTCATCCATCCAATGGCGGATGGCCAGCAGGTCCGCCTCAGACAGTTTGCGGTCGCCATGGGGTTTGATCTCACCATTGCGGATGTTGACGTTTGCGATCTGGTCCAGCTCAATCCGGCGCTGGCGGTTTTCCGTATCTACGCGGAAGACAAAGGCCCCATTGTCCCGCACCCGGAAGTAATATTCTGGCAGGTCGACGGACATGGGGGGCCTCTTTCAATGTTCCATAAATACTCAATACGCCCCGCCTCACATCGGCGCGAAACGGGGAAGATGCTTAGCTGAGCTTGGCGCAGAACGCCTGAATGCGGCTGCAGGCCTCGGTCAGCAAGGCGTCCGAGGTAGCGTAGCTGACGCGGAAATTGGGCGAAAGCCCGAAAGCTGCGCCAAAGACCACGGCAACACCGGTGTCATTCAGCAGTTCGGTGGCAAACACCTCATCCGAGGTGATCTCGACCCCACCCGGTGTTGTCTTGCCAATGATGCCGGCAATCGAGGGGTAGACGTAAAACGCCCCATCCGGCACCGGGCAGGTGATGCCGTCGATGGCGCTCAGCATCTCAACCACCAGGTTGCGGCGGCGCACAAACATCTCATTGTTGGGGGCCAGGAACTCCTGGGTGCCGTTCAGCGCGGCCACGGCGGCCTTCTGGCTGACGGAACAGGGGTTTGAGGTCGATTGCGACTGCACCTTGCGGATCGCAGCAATCAGCGGCTCAGGTCCTGCAGCATAGCCAATGCGCCAGCCGGTCATGGCATAGGCCTTGGACACACCGTTGACCGTCAGGGTGCGGTCATAAAGCTGCGGCTCAATCTCCGCCGGGGTGCAGAATTCAAAATCGTCATAGGCCAGATGTTCATACATATCGTCGCTGAGGATCCACACATGCGGATGGCGCAGCAACACATCCGTCAGCGCTTTCAGCTCCTCGCGGCTGTAGCCTGCACCGGTCGGGTTTGAGGGCGAGTTGAACAGGAACCACTTGGTGTTGCCGGTGATCGAAGCCTCAAGCTGTTCCGGCGTAATCTTGAAGTCGTTTTCCAGCTGCGCCTCAATGAACACCGGCGTGCCCCCCGCCAGCAGTACCATATCGGGATAGCTGACCCAATAGGGCGCCGGGATGATCACCTCATCTTCGGGGTTCAGCGTGGCCATCAGCGCATTATACAGCACCTGCTTGCCGCCGGTGCCGACGGTGACCTGCTTGGGCGTATATTCCAGCCCGTTGTCGCGCTTGAACTTGGCGCAGATCGCTTCTTTTAGATCCGGAATGCCATCCACCGCCGTATACCGGGTGTGGCCCTCATTGATTGCAGCGATCCCGGCGGCGCGGATATGTTCGGGCGTGTCAAAGTCCGGCTCCCCTGCGGAGAGGCCGATCACATCGCGGCCCTGCGCCTTCAGTTCTGCGGCCAGATTGCTGACGGCGATGGTGGGCGACGGTTTTACGCGGGCAAGTGTCTCGGACAGGAAAGACATCGGGTGACCTCAATGCGGTAGTAGGGTGGTTGTTATTTAACAGGATCATGTCTTAGGTTGAGGCGCAGTGCCGATCAAGAACCTTCGGCAGAAAGGATATTTATGCAGGATAAGCAGGATCAGAAAGACACAGCCGGGTTAGATGACCTGCTGCCCGAATTGGCGGATGCCCCTGCCGAGGAACAGGACTTTGACTGGTACGGCCCGGATATGGCGACCTTTGGCGATCGTCTGGCCGCAGCGCGGGAACAGGCCGGGATGGAACAGCGCCAATTGGCCAAACGCCTGGGCGTCAAGTTGAAGACACTGCAGGGCTGGGAATATGACCTGTCCGAGCCGCGCGCCAACAAGCTCAATATGATTGCCGGTCTTTTGAATGTCTCGATCCGCTGGCTGTTGACGGGCGAAGGGGAGGGCGTTACCGAACCCGCAGACCCCAGCGGCATGGATCCGGACATCTCTGACCTGCTGACGGAACTGCGGGATCTCAAGATGCAGATGACCGCATCGGCGGATCGGCTGGGGCGATTGGAAAAGCAGCTGCGGCTGAAATTGAAAGGCTCCTGAGGGATATGGCTGAGACCCGCGAAAACCGTCTGAAACGTTTGCAGATGCGCTCCATGCGGCGCGGGATCAAGGAAATGGACATCATCCTGATGCGCTATGCCGCCGCCCGGCTGGAGGCGATGGATGACGCCGCCCTTGATGCCTATGACGCGCTGCTCAGCGAAAACGATCAGGACCTTTACCAGTGGGTCTCAGGCCAGCAGGACGCCCCCGAAGATCTGCGCGACCAAATCGCCGACATCCGCGCCGTGGCCACCGGCGCCTGAGGCGCCGGTAGGGCTGGTTCAGCGAAGTTGAATCGCATTTTAGTCATATAGGGTTTTGACTTAACCTAATATTGGGACTTTTTGCGCAGTCTCTCTTGCGACTTAGATCGGATGGAGACGGTGATGAGCCTTCATGACCCTTTAAAAACTGGTGATCACGCCGCCTTCATGAGCAGCTATCTGGATGCATTGGCGCTGGTCGAACGGCTGCATCGGTTGCTGCTGGATGTGATCAAAGATGAATTCGAACGCATCGGGGTGCTGGAAATAAACGCGGTGCAGGCGCTGTTGCTGTTTAATATTGGCGATCATGAGGTCACCGCCGGGGAGTTGAAAACCCGCGGATATTATCAGGGCAGCAACGTCAGCTATAACCTGAAAAAACTGGTGGAGATGGGCTATATGCACCACCAGCGCTGTGCGATTGATCGCCGTTCGGTCCGGGTGCGCCTGACCCCGAAGGGGCGCAATATCCGTGATGTGGTGGCAGCCCTGTTTTCCCGCCATGCCGAGGGGCTGCAATCCAAAGGGGTGCTGGGCCCCGACGGTATTGTTGAGATCACCAATTCCTTGCGCCGGGTGGAACGCTATTGGACGGATCAGATCCGCTATATCTACTGACCAGCTATATGCAGGCTGGCCTTTGGGCCAATGACCAGTTCCATCCCATAAAGCTCGCGGATCAGCTTGCGGGTCATGGCCGCCTCATAGTTTTCAAACCCCAGCGCCATCTCCGCAAAGGCATCTGGCCCATGTAGCACATTGGCCTGAAAATAGCTGACCAACCCCTCAGGGTCGGTTGGATGGCGGCTGGCGGACTTTGCGCCGGGCTGTGCGTTAGGATCGGGGATGACCAGCGCGTTGACCGTAATGCCCTGCAGCAGTGGATTGTGTCGCACCGATTGGGGCAGGGGGCCGGTGTTGGCAACCCCGTCACCCGACAGATCCAGAACCCGCCGGGTGCAATCACGCTGCTGCAAGGCCCCGGCCCCCATCAGCGCTGCCGCCCCCAATGCGGTTGAGGGATCGCCGCCCACCCGCGCCGCGTTGCGCAGCACCTCTGCTGCGGCGGCGATGTCAGCCTCGGTGCGCAGCGCCCGCCAGTTCAACACCACATGTTGGTCACGCGGGCCGGACCATTCAAAGACCATCACCTCCACATGACCGCCGGGCTGACCCAGCAGGGCGGCGATCACATCGGGATGTTGCAAGGCTCCCGCAACCCCCTGCATTTGCAGGCGATATTCCTGCGCATCAACGGAGCCGGACACATCCAAACCCAGGGCCAGCGCCTGCCGGCAGGCCGCCTGTGCCGCAGAAGAGACAGTGCCAATTACTGCCGCCAGCAGCATCGCAGACAGGGTGCTCCAGCCGAATTTTCCGCGTCTCACTCGGTGACCTCACCCATCATCAATGGTCGCAGCTCCCGCTCCAACTTACGTCGCATTGCGCTTTCATAGTCTTCAAACCCTTCGGCGATCTCAAGGAAGGCGCCGGGGCCGCGCAGAACATCGCTTTGATAATGTGCGACCACCTTGTCATCCTCATGATCGCGTTTTGACAGGATCGCCAGCCCATTGACCACGATGTCATTAAAGCCATAAGCGCGATAGGCATGTTGGGGGCCAAACCCTTCGTTATTTTCGCCGTCACCGGCCACATCAATGGTCGAAAAAAGACAGCGCGGACCGCGGTCCAGCATCTTCCAGCCGTAGCCGACCGCATGGCCAAGCGCGGTGGGAAACTCATCCGTGGAGCGTTGTGAATAGGCAATCGATTCTGCCGCGCCCAGCAGTTTGGAAGGGCTGTCTATCAGCGTCCAGTCCAGCAGGATTTTCTGATTGGTACGCCCGCTCCATTCAAAAGCGGACAGGGCAACGGGTTGGGGTGCCACGAAAAACGCCTGTTGCACCTCAGGGGCCAGCAGCGCCGCGGCCAGCCCCTGACGTTGCAATGTGTCCTCCCGCGGGTCCACTGAAGAGGAGACATCTATCGCCAAAACAAGGGCCAGCCGACAGTCAAGCGCTGCCACCGGAGCGGCGGTCAGCATCATGATCACTGTCAGCAAACGGCCCATCCGGCTCACCAGTGGCCGGTGTTGCCCATGCTGGCCCAGGGTTCTGCTGGTTCCAGCGCCTCACCTTTCTGCAACAGCTCAATCGAGACATTGTCAGGCGAGCGCACAAAGGCCATACGGCCATCGCGCGGCGGGCGGTTGATGGTGACGCCATTGTCCATAAGATGTTGGCACATCTCATAAATATTGCCGACCTCATAGGCCAGGTGGCCAAAATGACGGCTGTCATCGGGCAGGGCGTCATCGCCATCCCAGTTGTAGGTCAGCTCAACCGGGCAGTCTTCTTGGCCTTCGGGGGCCATGAAGATCAGGCTGAACCGGCCCGCTTCGCTGTCATGACGGCGGGTTTCTTTCAGGCCCAGCAGCTCATAAAAAGCCTGGCTTTTTTCCAGATCCTTCACCCGAACCATGGTGTGTAGATATTTCAAATGCATAAGCGCTCCCTCAGTTACGGGCGCGGCAACGGCTCAGAAGGCCGATTTGATCCCAAATGAAACGGTGGTTTCGCGGGTATCATATCGGCTGACGTTTGAATCCGTTTTGCGCGCCTGTACTCTGAGAGATGGTACAAATCCCCCATAGTCAAGCGCTTGCAGGGTAAATTCCACCTGACCGAAGAGGGTTTCATCCTCACGCCCCCCGGGCACAGGCAGGCCGACGGTGAAATCCGCATAGTGTTGCCAGCTGGCCCCAAGCGACAGCGTGGGGTGGATCATTGCTGTTGCCTTGCTCTTGCGCGGGGACCAGTTGATCTGCCCGTCAACGCGGTTGCGCGCGGCATTGGCATTGTCGCTGTCTTCGGTTTTCAGGCTCAGGCTAACCTGCCAGTCGCCGGTGGCGTCACTGCGATGCGACAGTCGGGTGCTCAGCGTCAGCCCGTGAATATCGGCAAGCCCGCTGTCATGGCGGATATGTTCCAGCTGGCCGGTAAGCCCCAGCAGGGAGGCATCACCGACAGGCAGGTGGCGGCTGAGGTGCAAGCGTTTGCTTTGTTGGTATTTTTCGCCACCGGACCAGCTTTGACCAAGGGCGGCGCCAAAGGCCCAGCCGCCGTTATGGGCTTTGCGCTGTTGGTTCAGGCCCAGCTCAAGATAGTTGAAGGCCAGATCGCCGTTGCTGACATCCGGGGCGATATCACGCGCCTCGTCCGACAGGTGGACGCGCTGGCCAAAGGCGCGAAAACTCACCCGGGTGGCTTGTGATTTTGACTGTGACAGACGGTAGCTGACGCTGGCATCTGCGCTGGCCCGCAGGCCCGAGAGCGCCTGGGCGGAGCCGCTGAGGTAACCCACTACGGGCACGCCATCGATCAGTGAATAAGGGCTGTCTGCCCCGTTATTGAGGTTGCTGCTGGGCGCCAAGGACAGGCTGAGGCCAAACTGCCAAGGGGAGAGCTGGCGCAGGATGCGGTAGTCCTTCTCAATCCGTGGGCGCATCCGGGGATCGGGCACATGCAACAGTGACCGGCGCAGCCAGACCTGGGCCGCGGTGGGGCTGTTATCCTCCACAGCCAGACGTGCGGCCAGTTGGGCGGCGTGGAACTTGTCCGTTTCCCCCCCGGCATGGCGGAAGGCCAAGCGTGCAGACCGGCGGCCCTTGCCGGGTTGGCGCATCTGCTGAAAGGCCCGGGCCAGCGTGAAATGCGCCATGCCGTCATCGGGATCACGTTGCAACAGACCTTGGGCAATTTGCGCTGCCGTCGCGGGATCCCCCTGTTGCAGTGCCTGCAATGCAAGGGCCCGCGCGGCATCCGCGGACAGGCGCAGATCCTCTGCCTGCGCCGCGAAAGGCAGGGCCATCAGACAGGACCCGGCGATCAGACGCCGGAGCACTTGGGGTATCGTGTCAGTTTGTGCCACAATCGGGATCTGCACCAGCTGCTCCGCACCGGGTCAAGACGAAGACACCATATTCTGCTTCGTTGGAAATTGTGCCTGTTGTACCGTCATACTCTTCAAGATAGACGGTTCCAGCAACCGAAGAAGCCTGCGATCCGCCAAATATCCCTCCAAAACTGCCGATTTGGGCATTTTCAACAGTGAGGTACTCTGCGACCCCAACAAAAGTGCCCTCGGCCGTAATGGTACCATCCTTAAGGGCGATCACGGGAAGGGCCCCGATCCCCTGAACGTCATCCACTAGTGTTCGGTTAAAGATTTCTCCGTCAAGAAGACCTTCTTTGAAATTGACGTTCAACTCAATTTTCCCAGTGATACGGTCTGACTGACTGGGCCCAGTTGATCCGCTAGGGAGACCCGATTGATCCAGTAACTGGTCGCCATTGCTGTCCAGGTTGGTCACGCCGGCATAGGTGCCGTAATACTGCGCTTCGCCTCTTCTGGTTTCGGTATAGGGTGAATAGACATCCAATCCCTGTCGGCCATAGAACGATCCGCCAAAGAACTGGTTGTTGTTACCGCCGTCCATTACGGCGCCTGCGATCACGTGGCTGTCGTTGCTTTCGGCAAAGACAGCTGTGTAGTGGCGATCTGCTGGGGTGGTCTGCAGCATATAGACCTCATAGCCCGGAACAGACGCATCAAGATCCGCGCGGCGCACATAGGTCACATTGGTTTGGTTCCCGTGGATCGCTCGCATTGAAAGAACAAGTTCTTGCGTAACGGGATCATAGTTCACCGCCCGTAGGTTGCCTGCAACCGTGGCATCCGCGGTGTTCGTGGTCATGCCGAAATCGGTGTTGGTTCCACCCGGGTCTTCGCCACAAGCGACAACCAAGAGCGGCGCCAGAAGGGCGCTTGCGTATCGGATCATCTGCCTCAATCCTCGAATAATGCGGCTCTTTTGGCCGGTTAGCTTTCAGAATCCGAGGCCAGAGGCCAAAAGTCAACGATTGATGCGTCTGCTGCGGGAAAAAAGCGGCAATCTGTTGCAGTAAGGGAAAAGCTGAAAATGCAAGCCCATATTGCAGTTTTTTATCACATCAACGCTAGATATAGTGGCTCGCGACTCGCCTTAGCAGCAATTTGGAGGACCAGATGCCGATCACCCCGGAACAGCAGGCCGAAATCGATGCGCTCCGCGCCAGCCCGCGTCAAACCCTGCGCGCCGTCTCCGAGGGGATGGAAGAGCATCTGTACAAAGCCTATCCCGTGCTGGATCACGGCTTTGTTCGGGTGATTGACTACATGGGCGATGACGCTGCGATCTGTCAGGCGGCGCGGGTGTCTTATGGCAAAGGCACCAAATCCGTGCAGAACGATGAGGGGCTGATCCGCTACTTGATGCGGCACTGGCACTCTACCCCGTTTGAGATGTGTGAACTGAAGCTGCACGTCAAATTGCCGGTCTTTGTGGCCCGCCAGTGGATCCGCCACCGGACGGCCAATGTGAACGAATATTCGGCCCGCTATTCGATCCTGGACCGTGAGTTCTATATCCCGCAGCCCGAACAGTTGGCGGCACAATCCGTCATCAACAACCAAGGCCGGGGGGAGGCGCTGACCGGGGCTGAGGCCGAGCGGGTGCTGGAAATCCTGAAGGGCGACGCCGCCCGCTCCTATGACCACTATGAAGAGATGATCTCGGATGAGGGCAAACAGGGGCTGGCGCGTGAACTGGCGCGGATGAACCTGCCTGCCAACATCTATACCCAATGGTACTGGAAGGTGGATCTGCACAACCTGCTGCATTTCCTGCGTCTGCGGGCGGACAGCCACGCGCAGTATGAAATCCGCGTCTACGCGGATGAGATTTGCAAGCTGGTTGCTGATTGGGTGCCCTTTGCCTTCAAAGCGTTCGAGGACTACCGCATGGGCGGCGCAGCGCTGAGCGCCGGCGCGCTGGACTGCGTGCGCCGGATGCTGAAAGGCGAAGAGGTCACCAAAGAAAACTGCGGCATGAGCGCCCGCGAATGGCGTGAGCTGGAAGAGGTGCTGGAGGGGTAAACCGTCAGGCCCCCCGATCCATTGCTGGTTGGGAAATATGATTGATTGAAAAGGCAGGCTGTTTGCTCAGTCTGCCTTTGAAGATCCGGAATTTCACTCCTAATGTGGCCAAATCCTTGATTTGGCTGCGCCCGACACGAAGGGCGGCCGCATTCTGCGCCACCCTTCGTGTAGGGCGCTACATTCGCCGAGAATTCAGCGGATCATAACCCGCCATCCACCCCGCGTTTGCATTGCCGCGGGGCTTTGCCATCGCGGCTGAAGGCCTCAACCCCACAATTGGTGCAGCGGTAGCGGGTGAAACTGGCGTTTTTTGCCCCCTCAGACACCCAGGCGCAATTGCGGCGGCCCAGCTTGGGGAAGCCTGACAACCGGGGGGCTGTGGCACGGGGGCGGGGGCGTTGCACCGGTTTGCGATCCGCGCCGACAATGGTCAGTTTCGGCCCCGACCCCGTGCCAGATCCCCGGCCGGTCAGTTTACGAAACATATTCCAAATCATGCGGTTAGCTCTCTCATCCCTGGTCCACGTGCCTGGTTAATGTTTGCATTCCTGCCCTGATTTTCAAGCACTCCTGCCCCTGCGGCACCTTTTTGCCGAGCTGCAGTGCAGAAATTGGCACGGGACTTGTCCCAGATCAAAACGACCATAGGTGAATCACCATAGGCTCTTATAAAAACAAGAAGGAGGCTCTGATGCATATTCAGATCAACACAGACCACAACATCCAAGGTGACGAGCGGCTGGCCGAAGTGTGCGAACAGCTGGTCAGCGCGACCCTGGCGCCGATTGCGTCCCGTCTGACCCGGGTGGAGGTTCATGTGAAGGATATGCGCGGCCCCAAAGGCGGCGAAGATATCCGCGCCACGGTTGAGGCACGCCCCGAAGGCATGCGCCCCTATGCGGTGCACCATGACGGCACCGACATTTCCCACGCGGTCAAAGCGGCCAGCAAAAAGCTGCGCCAGCGGCTGGAAGGTGAGTTCGGCAAACTGTCCGCCCACTGACACCTGCACTTAGATCGCGCTGAGGCCCGCCGCTCCACCGGTGGGCCTTTTCTTTTGCCGGTTCGATTGTTGGGGCTGTTTTTCTGTTTGGTGCTCCGGGGCTTGCTCGGGTAAGCTGTCGTTAATCAAGATTAATATCTCATCACTGATCTGCGCGGGGATCCTCCCCGCAGGGCTTCTTTGGGGGACGCCATGAAACAGAAAACTATTGTTCAATTGATTGCCGCCGCACTGCTGTGCGCCCCTGCCGCTGCGCAGGCCGAACCACGGGTTTTTCCCTATAATGGGGTCGCCAACTTTTGCCCCAGTGGCGAGCAGCCGGTGACCATCAACGGTGTGATTTGCTGCGGGGTGCCAAACCAATCCACCAGCTATCAGGCCATGATGCGTCATGGCGGTGGCAAAGCACGCACCATGACTGGCAGCAAATCCATGACCACCGGTGCGGTGTGCCCGGAAGGCCAGAAAGGCTGCTTCACCAACTAGAGGAAGGCGGGCTAGGGGAATGCGGGGGTGACGGTTGCCCGTCACCCAGATCGCTTAAACCAGCGCGAGGCTGCCCGCCATCTGCCGGCCGTCCCGGCCATCGATCAACTCAAAGCTGACCTTTTGTTCATCAGCCAGGCCGGTCAGACCGGATCGCTCGACCGCTGAAATATGTACGAAAATGTCTTTGCCGCCATCATCCGGTGCGATGAAGCCGTAACCTTTGGTGGTGTTAAACCACTTCACGGTGCCTGTTGGCATGTTCCGTGTCTCCTTCTTTTCCGTTCCTTCCCCGGAAAACGCGGGGTCCATTAGCGCCGACGGGACGGGATTCCAAATCAATGACGTCTTCAAATAACTAAGCGGGAACCAATGATCCGCGGCCATGTCTAAGATGATTGCACCGCTTTTTAAAAAATCAAGCAAAACAAGGATGAATAGCGCGCATTGACGGGTTATTGCTGATTTTGAACTGCAACAGAGGGTCACTATGCGAATTTACGGACTGAAAAATTGCGATACATGCCGCAAGGCGGCCAAAGCATTGCCCGGGGCGGAGTTGGTGGATATCCGCGCTCAACCAATGGGGGAAGAGATTCGCGCTAAAGCCTATGAGGCCTTTGGGGATGCTTTGCTGAACACCCGCTCGACCACATGGCGTGGGTTGAGTGAGGCGGAGCGCGCGGGCGCCCCGCTGGAGCTGCTGGCGGCCCATCCGGCACTGATGAAACGGCCGTTGATCGTGACCGACAGCGATGAGATGCATCTGGGCTGGACCAAGGCCGTGCAGGCCGCGCTGGGCGTGGCGTAACCGGCATCGCATTCGTCAAGGGGGAGGGGGCGGGCATCTCTCCCCCTCGGCTTACCTCTTGCCATCGTGGCGGTGATCGCCCATTTGAAGATCAGCAAAGGAGGCAGCTAAATGCGCAATGCAGCTCTGGTTTTGGGGATTATCGCCGGTCTGATCGGCATGGTCGTTGGGTTCTTCAGCTTCGGCTATACCGAGTTCATGGCATGGCTGGGCGAAGCCGATGTTCTGGAAGAACAGCTTGAAAACCCAGGGCTAATTCGCGCGATGAGCTTCTTTGCACCGCTATTGGCGCTGACCGGCGGCGCGATGGCAAAAGCCCGCGCGCTGTGGGGCGGCGGGCTGATGTTGGTTTCAGCGGCGGGCATGTATCACGCCTTTGGCTTTAACGTCTTTACCATGTTCCCGATTGGGTTTGCGGGCATGGGCGGGCTACTGGCTATTGCGGCTGGGAAGCCGGACGCGCCGAAAGCACATTTCTAAGGGTCAGGATCCGGTCCAGCGACAGCGGCCCGGCCCCCTTGATAACCAGCGTCAGCAGCAGAAGCACCCAGAAACCGCGCTGATCCAGGATCACACCATCCGGCAGACGGTCAAACCAGGCGCCCAGCGTTTCGATATGCTGTATGCCGCCATGGCCATAAAGATCGGTCAGCGATTGCACGGCAACAAAGCCGATCATGCCCAGGCTGGCCAGTCGGGTGAACAGGCCCAGCACAATCAATGCGGGCAGAATGAACTCGGCATAGGTGCCGGCCATCACCACCAGCCAGTGGAAGATCCCGAACTTCGAACTGTCATATCCCACTGCTTCAAAGGCTTTAGGGAAGATTTGTGCATAGGCCCCGGTTGAGGGCGAAAACAATCCAACAAACCCATCGCCCAGCTTGGTCTTGGCCGAGGCCCAGAAATACCCCAAGAGGCTGGCGGCAAAGAGGAAACGGGCGAAGGTCGGCAGCAGCCAATCGGCCCGGTCCAGCCCATCGGCGATGCGGAAATAGCGGTTCAGAAGGGCGGTCATGTTCTCTCCTCCACGTGAATGTCAGTCAGGGCCTGAGAGGCCAAAAGGGTGCCAAGCAGCTGACCCAGGTCAGCGGCGGGATGCAATGTGCTGGCCTCAGCAAGTGTTTTGCCTGCCATCAGCGCCCCGCAGAGATCGCCCTGATCGGCAGGCAGCGGCGTCAGGATCGGATCAAATTCGGGCCGGGTGACCAGGGTGGGCTGGGCATGGGCAGGCGGGTTTTCACCGCTTTCGCCCAGGGCTTTGGCGCGGATGGCGTGGATTGGCCAGGGGGTCAACACCAGTTGCGTCGCCGCCGCAAAGGTTAGCCGCGCATTGTTCAGCGCCTCAGGCGGCAGGCTGGCCAGCCGTGCGGGATCCAGGGCAGGCGCATCCTCCGCGTGATAGCTTTGCCGCATGGCATATTCCAGCCGCGCCACATCGCGCAGATAGGCCAGTTTGGCCAGCGCCGGAATGGCCGAAATATAGCGCGGGAAGCCCCCGCCATAGAGCATCATCAAAGGTGAGGATGGCGGGTTGGCCCGCAGGTAACCCGTTGCAATCGTGTTAAAGTTCTGTTCACCCAGCAGGCGCGCCGTGGCGGGAAAGCCGGTTTCCAGCGCTTCGCGCAGTGAGACGGTGACATTGTTGCGATAGACGTCGAACCGTTTGCCCGCCGGGCGTCCCCCGGCATCTGACAGCCCGTTGGGGCGGTTGGCGGTTGGGTTCAGCAGGGCGGCGTTGAAGGCGGATTGGCTCATGCGGTCACCTTGCTGTCCAACTGGGCCAGCGCGGTTTGCGCGCGCCGCGCCTCCGCCGCCAGCAGCGGCCATTCGGGCACATCAGTGTCCCATTCAATCAGCGTCGGCAGCGGTCCGGAGCGGGCCAGTGTGTAATCCAACAGCGTCCAAACCGGATCGGCCACCTCACGGCCGTGGCTGTCGATCAGCAGCGGCGCGCCGTGATCGTCCTCATCCTCATCATGGCCACCCAGATGGATTTCACCAACCTTATCAAGGGGGAAGGCATCAACATAGGCGCGTGGGTCATAGTTCAGATTGGTGGCGGAGACGAAGATGTTGTTCACATCCAGCAGCAGCCCGCAGCCGGTGCGCTTGCTGACCTCAGCCAGAAAGGCAGGCTCCTCATAGGTCGATTCATCAAACGCCAGATAGGACGATGGGTTTTCCAGTAGCATCCGGCGGCCAATCACATCCTGCAGCTGGTCGATATGGGCGCAAACGCGGTTCAGCGTCGCCTCGGTATAGGGTAGGGGCAACAGGTCGTTCAGAAAGGCGCTTTCATGGGTAGACCAGGCCAGATGTTCGGAGAAGCTTGCAGGGTTCAACCAGTCACAGAGGTGTTCTAGCCGCGCCAGATGGTCGGGATCCAGGTCGCACTCACCACCGATCGACAGGCCGACACCATGCACCGAGATGGGGAATCGTTCCGCCAGATATTTCAGCTGCGCGATGGGACGACCGCCAGCGCCCATGTAGTTTTCCGCATGGATTTCCAACCAGCCCACAGGTGCAGGATCTGCCAGCAAGTCACTGTAATGCTGGGGCTTATAGCCAACGCCGGGCAGGGCAGGGAGGTGGTTGGACTGATCAAACATGCAAATGCTCCGCGAGGGGTTGGGCGCAAAATAACGGCCTAAAAGCCAAGTGCTGGTCCCGCCGGACAACAGGACGGAACCAGCATACCATAGATACTCTTAACAAATGCCCCGCCCATTCTGGGGATAGCTTGGGCGGGGAATACAGGGGGCGGTGCAGGCCCCCTGTTTCGGCAGAGGGATACTGCCTATGCCTTATGCCGGCAGGTCGCGGTCCAGCTCTTCCAGCGAACCTTTGCGGGCTTTGCCGTCCGCCATTGCGGGCAGTTCGATGTCCATGCAGGTGCCTGCGTCGACCAGGGTCCAGGCGTTGCCCTGGTAGTCAACGGTCGAGGTGCCGGCGCAGGTGGTGCCGGGGCCAGCGGCACAGTCGTTCTTACCGGCCAGCGAAACGCCGTAGCACTTCTCTTTTTCCATCGCGTGGGCCACGGTGGAGGTGGTTGCGGTCAGGGCTGCTGCAACTGCGCCAGCGACGGCCAGGGTCTTGATGGTGGTATCGGACATTTCTCTCTTCCCTTTCGGTTTTAATTTCAGGTCAGCCTTCATCGGCGACAGGGAAAAGGTAACCGTGCGGCGGTCTGACACGCCACTCACGAGCCTGTGCATCACGGGTGCGTGTGTGAGCGTGATTATTTCGGCCAAAAAAGCCGGGATTTTTTCAATAAAAACGGCCCGCAACGGTGTTTCCGTCACGGGCCGCAAGATTCCAGCGCTGGAATGTTACAGAAGATCGGGCGGGGTCGCCTCTTTCGTCAGCTGTGTAACAATCTCGTCCAAGGTCTGGACCTTGGTCTGTTTTTCACCCAACCGGCGGGTCGAAACGGTGCGCTCTTCAACCTCTTTCATGCCGCAGGCCAGAATGACCGGCACTTTGCCCAGGCTGTGTTCGCGGACCTTATAGTTGATCTTCTCATTGCGCAGATCAGCCTCGGCGCGGATACCAGCCGCACGCAGCTTTTCGACAACTTCCAGACAGTAGTCATCACAATCCGAAACGATTGCCGCCACAACCACCTGACGCGGGGCCAGCCAGAACGGCAGCTTGCCGGCGTGTTCTTCGATCAGAATGCCGATGAAACGTTCAAAGGACCCCAGGCAGGCACGGTGCAGCATGACGGGGCGGTGTTTGTCCCCATCCGCACCGATGAAGCTGGCCTCCAGCCGTTCGGGCAGGTTGGCATCCACCTGTAGCGTGCCACATTGCCAGTTCCGGCCGATGGCGTCGGTCAGGGTGAACTCCAGCTTGGGACCGTAGAAGGCGCCTTCGCCTTCAAGGATCTCAAAGTCATAACCGGCGGCCTTACAGGCATCACCCAGCGCCTGTTCCATATTGTCCCAGGTTTCATCACTGCCGATCCGTTTCTCAGGGCGGGTCGACAGTTTGATGGTCCAGTTGTGGAAGCCAAGGTCGGCATAGACCTTGGACAGGAAGGCAATGAACTTGGCCGTTTCCGCGGTGATCTGATCCTCTGCGCAGAAGATGTGACCATCGTCCTGAGTGAAACCGCGCACCCGCATGATGCCATGCAGCGCGCCTGAGGGTTCATAACGCGCACAAGAGCCGAACTCGGCCATGCGCAGCGGCAGGTCGCGGTAGGACTTCAGGCCCTGATTGAACACCTGCACGTGGCAGGGACAGTTCATCGGCTTCAGCGCGTTCACAGCCTTTTCGCGGGCGTGATCTTCGTCCACCTCAACGATGAACATGTTCTCTTGATACTTGTCCCAGTGGCCGGACTTTTCCCACAGCTTGCGGTCCACCACCTGCGGGGTGTTGACCTCCACATAGCCGTCCTTGTCCTGCATACGACGCATGTAGTCCTGCAGCGTGGTGTAGATGCGCCAGCCGTTCGGATGCCAGAAGACCTGACCGGGGGCCTCTTCCTGCATGTGGAACAGACCCATTTCCTTGCCCAGCTTTCGGTGGTCGCGTTTTGCGGCCTCTTCCAGCATGGTCATATGGGCCTTCAGATCCTTGCGGTTCTTGAAGGCCACGCCATAGATCCGCTGCAGCATCGGGCGGTCGCTGTCACCCAGCCAGTAGGCACCAGCCACATGGGTCAGCTTGAAGCCATCTGCGGGCACCTGGCCGGTGTTTTGCAGGTGCGGGCCACGGCACAGATCCTGCCAGTCGCCGTGCCAGTACATCCGCAGGTCTTCGCCTTCGGGGATGCGGTTGATCAGCTCAACCTTGAAGGGCTCATTGTTGTCTGTGTAATGCTGGATGGCGCGGGCGCGGTCCCAGACTTCGGTCTTCACAGCGTCGCGGGCGTTGATGATGTCTTTCATCCGCGCCTCAATCGCGCCGAGGTCTTCAGGTGTGAACGGTTCTTCGCGGTCAAAGTCATAGAACCAGCCGTGATCGCGGACCGGGCCGATGGTCACTTTCACATCGGGCCAGATTTCCTGCACCGCGCGGGCCATGATATGGGCCAGGTCGTGGCGGATCAGTTCCAGCGCCTGCTCATCATCCTGCAGGGTGTGGATGGCGATTTGCGCATCATCGTTGATTGGCCACTGCAGGTCCCAATGGGCGCCGTTTACAGTGGCTGAGATGGCCTTTTTGCCAAGCGATTTGGAGATATCGGCAGCGACCTCGGCGGCGGTTACGCCTGCCTCATAGGAACGCGCATTGCCATCGGGAAAAGTAAGGGAGACTTGAGCCATTCTTTTGGCCTCCTCGTCAGTTTGGCGCCCACGGAACGCCCGGTTGCGGGTTATGGTGTGCGCCTCTTTTGCGGCGGGGGGGGGGGGAAGTCAAGCGGCGGAAACCACCTGATGCAGAAAAGCCCCACCAATGGCGGGGCCTTTCGGGATGTTGCGGGTTTTCAGGCAGATGCCCGGGATGGCGCATCACGCAGCGTGCTTCGGGCTGCGTGTTTCGGCCTGTGGTCTTTAGGCCGCGCTGACCTGCGCGGGGGCGCTATGGGCAAACTCCCAGTAAAGCTGACGCGCGCGCAGCGAAACAGAACCAATACCCAGATCGCGATCCTCCAGCTTGGAGACTGGCATCACCTTGGCGATGTTGCCAGTGGCAAAGATCTCATCCGCTTGGCGGAAATCGTCCAGCGTCAGGGTGGTTTCCACCACCTCATAGCCATCGGCGCGCAGCAGGCCGATCACCCGTTGCCGGGTCAAGCCATTCAGGAAACATCCCGTCGGCACCGGGGTGAAGACCACGCCGTCGCGGATCAAAAACACATTGGTCGAGGCCGTTTCTGCCACATTGCCATCCACATCCAGCGACAGCGCGTTGGAATAGCCATGTTTGCGCGCGTAGGCCATGATGCGGGCGTTGTTTGCATAAAGTGACCCGGCCTTGGCTTCGGTCAGCGCCATGTCCTGGCGCGGGCGGCGATAGGGGGCCACGGTCAGGCTGAAGCCTTCGATCGACGGCATCGCCATTTCCTCAATGCAGATCGCAAAGGCGGTGCTTTCGGGATCCAGATCAATCACGCCGGCGCCGCTTTCGGTCGACCACATCATGGGGCGAATATAAAGCTCCGCCTCCTTGGGGAAGGCTTTCACCCGGTCACGTACCAGCGCTGCAATCTCCTCCCCGCTGGTGGTGGGGATCATGCCCAATGCTTCGGCTGAACGGGTCAGCCGGGCGCAATGCAGATCCAGATCGGGCATCACCCCTTCAAAGGCGCGCGCGCCATCAAACACCTGACTGCCCAGCCAGGCCACATGATCTGCGGCGCGAATAATCGCGGTATTGCCGTCCTGCCAGGACCCTTCAAACCAAGTGTAAACCTTACCTTTGCCGACTGCCATGGGCTCTCCTCTCGTCAGGCTGGTTGGGGGCCGCGCGGGCAGGAATGCCGTGGGGGTCACATTATCGCGCAGCGGTTAAGTTAAGTTTAACAGGTTTGCGCAAAATTCTTTTTCAACTTTTGTTGTGATGTGTAAAAATGGTGATAGATATTTTGCCAAAGACGAAAATTTCAAAAGAAAGTTTGGTTGATCATGCCCAATATGCCGGAGGTTGATCTGCGGATCCTGCGTGAATTGATCCGTGACGGGCGTCAATCCAATGCACAATTGGCCGAGGCGGTGGGCCTCTCCGCCTCACAATGCTGGCAGCGGGTCAAGAAGCTGGAAAACAGTGGGGTCATTCAGGGCTACGGCGCGCGCATAGATCACGAAGCGCTGGGTGCACCCGAAACGGTGCTGATCGAACTGGCCCTGGACCGCAACGAAGGGTTCGAGGTGGCCGCGGTCTGCAGTCAGCTTGCCCGCTTTCCCGAAGTGTTGGAGGTGCGCATGACCAGCGGTGAATTTGACATCTTCGTCAAAGTAGTGGTCAGCGGCACCCGTGGCTACGAGGCCTTCCTGCGGGAACGTCTTTATAAGATCAGCGGCATCCGTCAGAGCCGCTCCTCCTTCTCGCTGCGCAGCTACAAAAATGAGGTTTCGACAGTTCCGTTTTGATGCGCGTAGAGAGGCGTTGAATGGGGCGTTGCGAAATCCAACGCTGTTGCCTCACGCCGCCCTGCGTTAGTCCTATGAAGTGGCCAGCCTGAGCGGCTCTTTAAAGAACGCACCGTTGTAAAAGGCCCGCGTTAGACGTCGTTGGGTCAAAGGCGCAGAAACCGCTTCCCATAAGGGGCGATCAGACTATCTTGGCTGCCAAAGACTTGGAGACCACTATGCAAATTTTCGAAACTGAACAGGGCCGTCAGATCGCCTATCATCACACCCCCGGCACTGGTCCGACCGTGGTGTTCTGTTCGGGACTGAAATCCGACATGGAAGGCACAAAAGCCGTCCATCTGGAGGCCTGGGCCAAAGCCCGTGGTCAGGCCTTTCTGCGGTTTGACTACTCAGGTCACGGAGTCAGTTCAGGGCGGTTTCAGGATGGCGCCATCGGGGATTGGCATGAGGACACATTCGCGGTGATCGATCAGCTGATCGACGGGCCGATCGTGGTGGTGGGCAGTTCCATGGGCGGTTGGCAGGCGCTCCTGCTCGCGCGCGCCCGGCCGGAACGGCTGGCAGGTATGGTCACAATCGCCGCGGCGCCGGATTTCACTGAGGACGGCTATTGGGCCAGTTTCACGGATGACCAGAAAGCACTGTTGGAAAGCCAAGGCTTCGTCGCCATGCCGTCGGATTATGATGAGGACTACATCATATCGAAACGGTTGATCGAAGAAGGCCGCGATCGGCTGGTTCTGCGCGCGCCGCTTGATTTGCCGTTCCCAGTGCGGTTCCTGCAAGGCACGGATGACAGCGCCGTTTCCACCGAAACTGCGATCAAACTGTTGGATCACGCCAGCGGAGACGACATGCGCCTCACGCTTGTCAAAGGGGCGGACCACCGGTTTTCGACGCCAGAATGCCTGAGGCTGATTGAGACCTCGGTCGCAGACGTGTTGAACGGCGGCCAGTGAAACGCGGCGCAAAATTCCTAACGGGGGGCGCCGCAGTTGTGGCGGCTCTTTGGATGTTTGGGCCCTACGAGTCGCTTTCACCGGAGCGCGCTTTTGATGCCAGCGTTTTGGAAAACGGCGTTGATACCTATTTGAAGGCGGGCGAAGTGCAGGTCGATGGCATCCGCCCCGGTGCAGAAAAGCGGGTGATCTGGGCGGCTGCGTCAGAGCAGCAGACGCCTTGGGCCATTGTCTACGTGCATGGGTTTTCGGCCTCTGCTGCTGAGATTCAGCCCGTTCCCGAAAAGCTCGCGCAGGCGCTTGGGGCAAATCTCTATTACACCCGGTTGCGTGGTCATGGCCGTGGCGGCGCGGCCTTGGGCGCTGCACGGGCGGATCAGTGGATATATGACATGCAAGAAGCGATGGCCATCGGGCGTCGCATTGGGGCAAAGGTTCTCCTCCTTTCCACGTCGACCGGGGGCAGCTTGGCAACCTTGATTGCGGCTGATCCGGAGCACTCTCACTCTTTGGCGGCTGCGGCGTTTGTCTCCCCAAACTTCGGGGTGAATAACGCCGCCGCACCTCTTTTAACTTGGCCAGCTGCGCGCCATTGGCTGCCAGTCTTGGCCGGGCGCGAGCGCGGGTTTGCACCCCGGAATGACGCGCAAGCCGCGGGTTGGACGACAAAGTATCCCAGTACTGCAGTCTTCCCGATGGCTGCTGTGACCCGTGCGGCCTGGCAGGTGGACCACGCAGATATCGCAACGCCGGCGTTGTTTGTATTCCACCCAGATGACCAGGTGGTGCGGGCGGATCGCACCGCTGAGGTCACCACCCGTTGGGGCGGGCCCGTATCAGTTTTTCATCCTCAACCCGGCCCACAGGACGATCCGGATCGCCATGTGATTGCCGGTGACATTATGAGCCCCGATGCAACGCCCGCGGTTACAGAAGCCCTGATCAACTGGGCGCTGACCTTGGAGTGACCCTATCGCCGAATCATTAATGTTCGCTTAATGTTCCCAATATATTTTCGAATCGGAGGATGTTGTGGAACAGCGCATTTCATTGGTAACGCTTGGCTGTCAGAACGTTGAAACACAGACGAAGTTTTATGAAAAACTTGGCTGGCGCCGGGTGCAAACACAGGAGGGTATTGTTGCTTTTGACCTGCTATCGCAGGTGCTTGGCCTTTATCCCATCGCCGCGCTTGCAGAGGACTTAGGCGTTGATGAGGCGCAACTGCAGCCTGCACACGCTGACCCGAATGAGCCACGCTATTCCGCTGTCACATTGGGCTACAACACGCGCGACCGGGCGGAGGTGGATCACGTGGTTGCTGCGGCAAAATCAGCGGGCGCGACAATTGTAAAAGCGCCGGCTGAGGTGTTTTGGGGCGGATATCACGGGTACTTCGCTGACCCTGAGGGCCACCTTTGGGAGGTTGCGCATAATCCCTTTTCATCGCTGTCGCCAGAAGGCGCGTTCTGTTGGAATGGCTACCCGGACGGGTGATGATCTAACTATGTCTCCCGAGTTTCGAAAGGGGGGCATTCACTCGGAAGATGCAAGGTGTAGCCTGTGGCACTTATTGCGCCATTGACAGTAGCAGGGTGTCAGCGCAGGCTGAACGCGCGTGACGAGGTGTGCATGCGTAACACTAGGGAAAGATGATGAAAATCTTGGTTGCTTATGACGCTTGAACCGATCGTTTTTCTGCCCGGAATGATGTGTGATGCACGCGTTTTTGAACCTCAGATCATTGCTCTGGGGCGTGAACGTGCCGTCACCGTTGCGCCCATCACTGTTGGCGACAGTATCGAAACGATAGCGCAGGGCCTGTTGGCCCAGCTGCCAGAGAAATTTGCGCTTGTTGGGCTTTCCATGGGTGGCATCGTCGCGATGGAGATTTTGCGGCGGGCGCCGGACCGGGTCAGTCGCATTGCCTTGTTGGATACGAACCCGCTGGCGGAAACACCGCAGTCCGCAACGATCTATGAACCCTGGATCATTGCAGCGCGTTCGGGGCGGTTGGACGATGTGCTGCGTGAAATGATGCGAGCAGAGTTTTTGGCGCAGGGGCCTGAACGGATGTTGGTGCTCAACCGGTTTTATGCGATGGCTGCCGATCAAGGGGCTGAGGTTTTTGTTCGACAGGCGCGTGCCCTGCAGCGACGGCGTGATCTGCAATCCGCACTGCGGCGCTGTAAATGCCCGGCGTTGATCATGTGCGGGGCTGAGGATGGCTTGACCCCGGTGAAACGGCACCAGTTTATGGCGGAGTTGATACCCTATGCCGAGTTGCGCATCATCGAAGGGGCAGGGCACTTGCCAACCTGGGAGCAACCCGATCAGGTGACCGATGCGCTGCGCAGTTGGATGGGGCAACCGTTTGTGTTGACAGCGTAAATGGGCCGCGTGGCTAGCCAATGGGCCGGAAAGGAACGCTTTGGCGGACGATCCTAAATCCTGGCGGGACAGATTCGATGCGTTTCGCCACTGGGTGCGCATGAACATTCCCCCGGGAGTACGCTTGATGCTGGGGCTGTTCTTGATGGCCTGCGGAGTGGTTGGGTTTTTACCGGTTGTTGGCTTTTGGATGCTGCCACTGGGGGTGGCGATTGCCATGTTGGATATTCAACCGGTCTGGACTTGGCTGCGCGAAAAGGTCTGGAATAAAAAAGAGTAACAAGCAAAAAGGCCAGCGCAGGCTGACCTTAATGCAATTCGGATAAATCTTGATGCCAGGCCGTTACTTGGCTGCCTTTTGTGCGGGCGACTTGCCAGATTTTTGCGCAGTTGGCGTTTTCTTTTTGGCGCCGCCACCCGGTTTTGGGCCGGCATTTGCGTCAATAAACTCCAGCACCAGAGGTCGGATGTTGTTGCGCCAGCTCTTGCCGGCAAAGATCCCGTAGTGCCCTGCACCCGGTTCCACATGGCTGGCCTTTTTCTCATCCGGCAGGCCGGTGCATAGATCCAACGCAGCAACACATTGGCCAGGGGCGGAGATATCGTCATTCGCCCCCTCAACGGTTTTCACCGCCACCGTTGTGATCTTGCCGATATCGACATGTTTGCCTTCGATGGTGAATTCGTTTTTGGCGATTTCACAGTTTTTGAAGATCCGCTCCACCGTCGAAAGGTAGAATTCCGCCGTCATATCCATCACCGCGAGATATTCATCATAGAAGCGGTTGTGGGCGTCATGATCAGAGGCTTCCCCCTTCATAACGCGTTGAATTTGATCGGAAAACGCTTTGGAATGCCGTTCACCGTTCATCGACATGAACGAGGCCAGCTGCAGCAGGCCGGGGTAGACCATGCGGCCCACACCTTTGTATTTGAAGCCCACGCGCTGGATCATCGTCTCTTCCAGCTGGCCCATGGTGACGCGGTTGCCGAAATCCGTCACATCGGTCGGGGTGGCGTCCGGGTCAATCGGCCCACCGATCAGGGTCAGCGAGCGCGGCTGTGCCTCGGGTTCTTCACCGGCCAGATAGGCGGTGGCGGCTAGCGTCAGCGGCGCCGGCTGACAAACCGCGATTACATGGGTGTCTGGGCCCAAATGGCGCATATAATCAACAAGATAGAGGGTGTAATCCTCAATATCGAACTTACCGGCCGAAACCGGGATATCACGCGCATTGTGCCAATCGGTGATATAGACCTCACAGTCAGGCAGCAGGGAGATCACGGTGGAGCGCAGCAAAGTGGCGTAGTGGCCCGACATCGGCGCGACCAGCAGAACTTTGCGCGGTTTGGTGTCCCGGCCCATGACCTGAAAATGGATCAGATCGCCAAAATCACCCTCGACCACCGTCTCAATATTGACCAGATGGTCCTTGCCGTCTTCACAGGTGAAGGAATGGATGCCCCAGTCGGGCTTGGTCACCATGCGCTGAAATGTCCTCTCGGTGACTTCGCCCCAAGCTGCCATCCATTGCAGCGCGGGATTTGGCACCATGGCAAAAACCGGATAGGATGCGAGGGACAAGGCGGAGGCACCAAGCCATTGGTTCGTATTACGGAAAGTTTCCATAAGATCATACGTGGCCATGTAGCGCATGCGCGTCTCCTTAGCTGGTCCGGTGCGGGTTTCCCCGGTGCCTGTGGTCGTTATCCCAACCCTGCGGATGTTTATAACAACGACACATTTTCAGCGAACATTAAATGCTGCATAGCAGCGAAGTTAAGGGGGATTCGTTAATATGACAACAAAAGAGGGGCTGCAGGGCGAAAATTTGGAGCGTCTGGAGGCCAACCTGGCCAAGGTTGAGGACCTCTCGCACCGGTTTATGAGTGCCCTGTCCAAGAGAAATCCGGCCAATGCACAGCTGAGCGGCCCGGATCAGGATGTCTTTGTCAAAGCAGCGACACATTACTGGTCGGGCATGTTGCAGGATCCGGCGAAACTGTTTGAAAACCAGCTGGAGTTCTGGGGTAACTCGGTCAAACACTACCTTGAGGCCAGCCAAGCCTTGGCCAAAGGCAAGCTGGAAGCGCCCGAAGATTCCACCCCGACGGATCGCCGTTTTGCCAACCCCCTTTGGCAGACGCACCCCTATTTTAACTATGTAAAACAGCAATATATGCTGAATGCGGAAGCGATCCGCACCGCCGTCGAAAACGTCGATGGGCTGACCGCCACGGATCGGGCGCGGCTGGATTACTTTGCGCAGCAGATCGTTGACATGATGTCACCGACCAATTTCCTCGGCACCAACCCCGATGCGCTGGAACGCGCGGTGGAGACCGAAGGCGAAAGCCTGGTGAAGGGGCTGGAAAACCTTGTGGCGGATCTGGAAGCCAATGAAGGTGAGATGCTGGTGCGGCTGGCCGATGACAGCGCCTTTGAGCTGGGGCGAAATGTCGCCACGGCCGAAGGATCGGTGGTCTATCGCAACCACATCATGGAACTGATCCAATATGCCCCGACCACAGATCAGGTGCATGCGACGCCGCTGGTGATCTTCCCGCCCTGGATCAACAAGTTCTACGTACTTGATCTGAAAGAACAAAACAGCCTGATCCGCTGGATCACCGATCAGGGTTACACGCTGTTTGTGGTCAGCTGGTTCAATCCCCGCCCCGAAGACAAAGACGTGGGGATGGAGGATTATATTGAGCAGGGCTATCTGGAAGCGTTTCGCGTCGTGAAAGAGATCACCGGCGAAAAACAGGTGAATGCCGTGGGCTATTGTATCGCCGGGACCACGCTGCATCTGACGCTGGCGTTGCTGAAGAAACGCGGTGACACCTCGGTGAAATCGGCCACCTTCTTTACCGCGCTTACGGATTTTGACGATCAGGGGGAGTTCACGCCCTTCCTGCAGGATGACTTCGTCGACGGGATCGAGCTGGAAGTGGAGGCGCAGGGCATCTTGCGCAGCTTCATCATGGGGCGCACCATGAGTTTCCTGCGCTCCAACGATCTGATCTACGGCCCCGCCATCAAAAGCTACATGATGGGCGAGGCGCCACCGGCCTTTGATCTGCTTTATTGGAACGGTGATGGGTCGAACCTGCCGGGCAAGATGGTGATGCAATATCTGCGGTCGCTGTGTCAGCGAAACGATTTTGTCACCCGCGGTTATAAGATCCTGGGTGAAACGCTGCATGTGCGTGATGTTGAGGTGCCGCTGATGTCGATCACCTGCGAAACCGATCACATTGCCCGCTGGAAAGACTGCTATCGCGGGTTCCAGCAGACGGGGTCAAAAAACAAAAGCTTCATCGTCAGCCAATCGGGCCATATCGCGGGCATCGTGAACCCGCCCAGCAAGAAGAAATACGGCCATTATACCAACACCGACCTCAGCAAGGATGCTGAGGATTGGATGGCCGAGGCCAAGTTCCATCAGGGCAGCTGGTGGCCCCGCTGGGAGGCTTGGCTGAAGAAACGGTCAGGCAAGATGGTTCCGGCCCGGATCCCCGGTGATTCGGGATATGACGCGATGGAGCCGGCCCCGGGAACCTACGTTGCCGTTAAGGCAAGTATCTGATTTCAAATCTCAAATAGGGATTTTCTGCACCGCAGCAAAAATGCTTGATTTGCTGCGTTGCAGCATTCATATTGTTTGCAAGTGCAGAGAAACCCTGATGCCCTGCGGGGCGAGGCAAAGGATTTGAATTATGACCAAAGCGCAAGATTTTACCGCGATCATGAAAGACATGATGGGTGCCTTCCCGGTGGACACCAAAGCCGTTGAAGATGCCTTCAAAACCCAGGCGTCGCTGAACGAAAAGCTGACCAGCGCCGCGCTGGCCGCTGCCGAAAAATCCTCGGAGCTGTCCTCGAAATGGACCAAAGACACCCTGTCCAAACTGGGTGACGTTGCCAAAGTCAAAGAAGAGCCGGCCGATTACGCCAAAGCTCTGGGTGACTTTGCCTCGGCTCAGGCAGAAACCGCTGCGGAAAACATGGCTGCTTTCGCTGAGATCGCGAAAAAACTGCAGACCGAAACCGTTGAGCTGATGATGGCTGCCGGCAAAGACATGAGCGAAGAGGCCTCGGCCGCGGTTCAAAAAGCCGCCAAAGACGCCACTGCCGCTGCCAAAAAGGCAGCTGCCAAATAATCTGTCCTCCCAAAGACAGACTTTGACACATCGCTCCTCCCTCCCAGATGTGTCCAGAGCGGGCTAACGAAGCCCGCTCTTTCTTTTTTTTCTGCGCTCGCATAGAGTTTTTTGCAGTGCTGCATTTTGGGGAGGAAACAAGTGGCAGAAGATAACAAGCCGCTCTTGATCAAGCGCTACGCCAGTCGTCGTCTCTACAACACAGAGACCAGCGACTACGTAACATTGGAAGATATCGCGGGTTTCATCCGTGATGGCCGTGAGGTTCAGATCGTGGATCTGAAATCCGGCGACGATCTGACCCGTCAGTATCTGCTTCAAATCATTGCAGAACATGAAAGCCGCGGGGAAAACATCCTGCCGGTGAATGTGCTGACTGATCTGGTGCGCACCTATACCAGTCAGGCGGAATCCATGGTGCCGCAGTTCCTGCAGGCCTCATTTGAGATGCTGCGCGATGGTCAGTCCAAGATGATGGAAAACATGACCAAGGCCAGCCCGATGGCCAATATGCCCGGCTTTGAAATGTTGCAGGCGCAGCAAGAGGCCTTCATGAAGGCCATGACCCAGGGTCTGGGCCAGGGGCTTGCCGGTGGCTGGAGCGGCGGCGCGGCAGAGAAACCCGCAGCTAAGGCCGAGGAGGCCGAAGATCTGGACGCCATCAAAGAGCAGCTTGCCGACCTGCAGGACAAGCTGAGCAAACTGGGCAAGTAAGATGGTCGACAGCCCCGGCCGCATCACGCTTTGGGGCGTCGAGGTCTTTGTGGCCACCGCCGAAGAGGGATCAATCTCAGCCGCTGCCCGGCGGCTGGGGGCCAGCCCCTCGGCGGTCAGCCAGCAACTCACCAATCTGGAAGGCGCGCTTGGCACCACACTGCTCTTGCGCAACACACGGCCGCTGGCACTGACGCCGGCGGGGGACCTGTTTCGCCGCCGCGCCAGCACAATCCTGAATGAGGCCGCGATGGCCCGCTCGGAATTGGCGATGTCGGATATGGCGGTGCTGACCCGGTTCCGCCTCGGCATGATTGAGGATTTTGAGGCCGACGTGACCCCGCGGCTGCTGACCCATCTGGCGGATGAGCTGCAGCAGTGTCAGTTCCAGCTGGAAACCGGGGCCAGCCATACGCTTTATGATCAGCTGGAAGCGCGGGCCCTGGATGTGATCGTCGCCGCCGAAATGGGGCAGGAGGCGGATTGGATGGAGGTGCATCCGCTGATCAGCGACGGTTTTGTGGTGGCAGCCGGCAAAGGCATGTTTGACCCGGATACCGATCTGCTGCCACAGCTGCAGGCCAAACCGCTGGTTCATTACACCACCCGCCACCACATGGGCCGTATCCTGTCGGCGCATCTGGCGCGACAGAACCTGACGCTTGCACATCGCTTTGAACTGGACAGTTACCACGCCATTCTGGCGCTGGTGGCGCAGGGCATGGGCTGGACCATCCTGACCCCGCTGGCGCTGATGCGCGCGCGCCGGTTTGCTGCCCAACTGGATGTCTTTGAACTGCCGTTCCAACCACTGTCGCGGCGGATTTCCCTATTGGCACGGCGCGGCAGCCTGCAGGACATGCCGGAACAGGCCGCCGCCGTGCTGAAACCGATCCTGCAACGCCAGGTGATCGATCCGGCCTGCACCGCCTATCCGTTTATGAAAGATGTGGTGAAACTGCTCTGACCCTTCGCGCGATGGCCAGCGGGCAGATTGAGTATTTCGGGAACATTGAAAGCGCTTTCATCGTTTTCAAAAATACTCTCGCCGAAGGCAACGGCCCCAGAGGGGCCGTCTAAATCCATGTTGCGATCAGGTGCCGAAGGCGCGGCTGTTGCCGCGCACGTCCTGGGCGGCCTTGATCAGCGCCTCAGCGATCACGTCGACCTCTGGCAGGGTCAGGCGCGCGGGCAGGCGCACATCGCAGGCCCGCATCAGCATGGCGCGGGTTTTCGGCAGGCTGGGGGCCTGCCCCAAAAACTCCCAATTCCAGAAGGCGCGGGCATTGTCGGTCGACAGGCCAAAGACCTGCACCTTCACGCCGCGTTTGTTGGAGGCATCCTGAAAGGCGCGTACCTCAGCCTCTTCCATGCCGACAAGGTTGAACTGGATCGAATCCGGGGCGCGCTCTTCTGGCGCCAGTTTGTCCGGCACGGTGATCCAGGGCGACAGCTCCAGCTGTGCGGCCAGGTGATCGTGGTTGCGGCGGCCGTCCTGGACGCGGCGGATCAACTCGGGGATCTGTGCACGCACCACGGCGGCCGACAGGTTGCCAAGGCGCAGGTTGTAGAGCGGCAGCTTGTTCTGCCAGCGGTCAAAGGCGGCTTTCAGCTCGGCCTCATCTTCGGCGGTGCGGGCTAGGTGGGCCTTCCAATTGTGTTCATAGGCGCCGGACATGATGGTGGCCTGGGCCAGCAAGTCGGCATCATCGGTGATCAGAATGCCGCCTTCGCCCGAATTCAGCAGCTTATAGCTCTGGAACGAGAAACAGCCGATCTGTCCCAGCGTGCCAATGTTCTTGCCGTGCCATTTGGTGCCCAGTGAATGCGCTGCGTCTTCGATCACCGGTTTGCCGCGTTCGGCGCAGAGCGCCATGATCGCATCCATGTCCGAAGTATGGCCGCGCATATGGGAAATCATCACCGCATCAATACTGTCATCCAGCTTGGCGGCGAAGTCTTCCATATCAATGCGGTAGTTGTCGCCAACCTCAGACAGCACCGGCACACAGTCGGCATGCACGATGGCCGAAGGTACGGCGGCAAAGGTAAAGGCCGGGATCAGCACGCGGGCACCTGATTTCAGCCCCAGCGCCTTCAGCGACAGGAACAGCGCCGCCGAGCAGGAGGAGACCGCCAAGGCGTATTTCGCCCCCAGCGCCTCAGCAAAGTCGCGCTCCAGCAGCGATACCGGGGCGTCCTGGCCAGAGGTGTAGCGGAACAGATCGCCGGAGTTCAGCAGACGTTCAATTTCAGCGCGGGCGCTTTCGGGGATCGGCTCGGCGTCATAGACGTTTGGCGGCAGTGTCATCAGTTCTTCGGCTTTCCTGAAATGTCTCTTCGGAAAATCTAAAACAATATTCTATGAATGCAAAATGAAATTGTGACGACAGTTCGTGTTTTCAATCGATTGCAGCGGTTTGGCGCGCAGGAACAACGCGCAGGGGACAAAAGGAAAAAACCCGGCGCGGGCCGGGGCTTTCAGTTGTTATTGTCGGTGCGCTCAGGCTTGTTGCTCAGACATTGAGCAGCAGGTGCTCACGCTCCCAGGGGGAGATTACCTGCAGGAACTCTTCGTATTCGGTGCGTTTCACGATGGTGTAGACGCGGGCAAATTCCGGATGCAGCACCTCATGCAGGGCGGTGTTTTCCTCAAAGAGGTTCAGCGCCTCACCCATCACGCGGGGCAGATCGGTTTCATCCTCATAAGCGTCCCCCTTAAAGGCGCTGCTGGGGCGTTTCTGCTCCATCAGCCCCAGATAGCCACAGGCCAGTGAGGCGGCGATGCCCAGATAGGGATTGCAGTCCATGCCGGCGATGCGGTTTTCAACCCGACGCGCCTCAGGTCCCGAGATTGGGATGCGGATGCCGGTGGTGCGGTTATCCCGCGCCCAGGAGAGGTTGATCGGTGCTGCATGATCGCGCACGTAGCGCCGGTAGGAGTTCACATAGGGCGCCAGCACCGCGATGGCCGAGGGCAGGTGGTTCTGCAGCCCGGCAATGAAGTGGAAGAAGGCATCGGTTTCCCCACCCTGCGGCCCTGAAAACAGGTTCTGCCCGGTTTCACGATCCACCACCGAATGGTGGATATGCATGGCGCTGCCCGGTTCATCCGCGATGGGTTTGGCCATGAAGGTGGCAAAACAGTCATGGCGCAGCGCCGCTTCGCGGATCAGCCGTTTGAAGTAGAAGACCTCATCCGCCAGTTTCACCGGATCGCCATGCAGCAGGTTGATTTCCAGCTGGCCAGCGCCGCCTTCCTGGGTGATGCCGTCAATTTCAAAACCCTGTGCCTCGGCAAAGTCATAGATGTCATCGATCACCGGACCAAATTCATCCACCGCCGTCATGGAATAGGCCTGACGCGCCGCTGCCGGGCGGCCCGAACGGCCCATCATCGGCTCAATCGATTTGGCCGGGTCGGTGTTTTTTGCGACCAGAAAGAACTCCATCTCAGGGGCCACAACGGGTTCCCACCCTTGCGCGCGGTAAAGCTCAACCACCCGTTTCAGCACGTTGCGCGGCGAATAGGGCACGGCCTCACCCTTGCGGTCATAGGCGTCATGGATCACCTGCAGTGTCCAGTCCGCGGTCCATGGCGCGGCAGAGGCGGTGCTCATGTCCGGGCGCAGGAGCATATCGCGTTCGATGAAGCCTTCTTCGCCGGCGGCTTCGCCCCAGTCGCCAGTGATGGTCTGATAGAAGATCGAGTCGGGCAGGAAGAAACTGTCCTGCTTGGCGAATTTCTTGGCCGGAACCGCCTTGCCGCGGGCAATGCCAGGCAGGTCTGAGATCACACATTCGACCTCATCCAGCCGGTTGCCTTCAAGGTAGCTGCGGGCGGCTTCGGGCAGGTTGTCCTTCCAGTCGCTCATGCAGGATCCCCTTTGATGTCTTCGCCGCGGAAAAACTTGGCCATCATCACCGCAAACTCATGATCGTCGACTTTCGCGTCGATATTGCCGGCCACCTCTTTGATCATCTCATCAGGCAGCACGCCGGGCGCGCGGTAGCGGATCAGACCGTCGATCATCTTGGCGGTGAATTCAGGATGTGGCTGGATGGTCAGAACCTGCTTGCCGATCACCAGACCGGCGTTGGCGCAAAAGTCCGAGCTGGCGAAAACCTCAGCCCCTTCGGGCGGGGTGATGACCTGATCTTGATGCCAGGCGTTCAGCGTCATCTCGCGGCCCTGCACGTCATAGGTGGTGGGTCCGGCGGACCAGCCTTCGGAAAATTTCTCCACCTTGCCACCTAGGGCCTGGGCGATGATCTGGTGACCGAAGCAGACACCGATCAGCGGTTTGCCGGCATCGCGGATGTCGCGGATCAGGGCCTCCAGCGGGGGGATCCAATCGTGGTCCTCATAGACCCCGTGTTTTGAGCCGGTGATCAGCCAGCCGTCGGCCTCATCCACCGAGGCGGGGAAAACACCATCAACGACGTAGTAGTCGACGTAGTCAAACCCGTTGCCCTCCAACAGTTTGGCAAACATCGTGGCGTAATCGCCCAGTTCACCTTTGACTTCGTCGGGCGCGTGGCCGGTTTGCAGGATGCCGATCTTCATGGAACACCAAATTTGTCACTGTTCTAAGGGTAGGGGGGCGTCGTTCTGGGAACAAGTCCCCCGGAAGGGTGGGCCGCAGGTTGCGCGGCCAAATAAGCCAAAAGACGCCTGAGCAGGGGCTCACACCGCCTCCAGATAGGTGTCGCGCCGCTCTTCCGCGCTCATCTCCGTCATTTCGCGCAGCTCCTGGCGTTTGGTCATGACCAGATTGCGGATCAGTTCCGCCGGGAAAATCCGCGCAACCGGCGCGCTGGTCTCAAAGACGTCGATGGCCTGCTGCCAGCCGTCAATCATCTGCGGCAGCTCCTGATCGTAGGAGTTGCCCTTGATCGGGGCGGGCGGCTCCACCGCGTCTTCGATACCGTTGAGGGCAGCGCCCAGAATGGCGGTCAGCATCAGATAGGGGTTCACATCGCCGCCAGCGACGCGATGTTCGATCCGGCGCGCCTTGGGCGGGCCTGACGGCACCCGGATGGCCGCAGTGCGGTTTTCATGGGCCCAACAGATGGAGGTCGGCGCATGGGCCCCCGGCACCATCCGTTCATAAGAATTCCAATGCGGCGCAAAGATCAGTGTGCTGTCGTGCATCGCCGCCATGCAGCCGGCAATCGCATGGCGCAGCTGGTCACTGCCGGTGGCGCTGCCATCGTCAAAGATGTTGTTGCCGTCCTGATCCTGCACCGAAAAATGGGTGTGCAGCCCGGTGCCGGCCTCATCAGGGTAGGGTTTCGCCATGAAGGTGGCGGCAAAGCCGTGGTTGCGGGCCAGTGATTTGACCAGCATCTTGAAGAGCCAAGCATCATCTGCCGCCTTCATCGCATCGCCATGCATCAGGTTGATCTCAAACTGGCCAATGCCGCCTTCGGAAATTGCGGCATCGGCGGGGATGTCCATCAGATCGCAGGCGTCATAGAGATCGCTGAAGAAACTATCAAAAGCGTCCAGTTTGGCCAGCGACAGGATGTCGGGGCGGGCCCGTTTCTTGCCCGAGGTGGGCAGGGGCGGAATGTTCAGATCGCGCCCTTTGTCGTCGACCAGAAAAAACTCCATCTCCACCGCGGCAACCGGCGACAGGCCTTTGGCGGCGTAGCGATCCAGCACCCGCTGCAGCGCCTGGCGGGGGTCACCCTCAAAGGGGGTGCCATCCTCATGGAACATCCAGACCGGCACCAGCGCCGCGGCGTTTTCCAGCCAGGGCATCGGCAATGGGCCGCGGTCCGTCATTTTCAGGAACCCGTCCTGATCGCCGCTTTCAAAGACCAGCGGGGAGTCTTCGATGTCAGCGCCCCAGATATCAAGGTTCAAAACCGAATAGGGAAAGCGCGCGGTGCCTTCGGCGACCTTGCCTGCAAATTTCACCGGGATCCGTTTGCCGCGTGGCACGCCGTTCAGGTCAGCCGCCGCCAGACGGATCGAGCGGATTTCAGGGTGGGTGGAGAGCCAGTCTTTCATCGTCACCATCGCTTGCCTTCGAAGGGATGGCGCCGCGGTGCGGGTCTGTGGCGGCCCGCCGCGCTGTGGTCCATGCCCTTGGTCCCAATCAGTGATCAAACCAAACGCCAGTTATGGACCCCAGTGTAGCAGCGTGCCCCCTCTTTGGAAGGGGGCACGGGGATCAGAATAATTTGATCAAATCTTGTCTACTACCGGATCAGATTAGGACGCAAGCGAATTTTACGACGGTTGGCCTGCGGCAGGTGCCGGTTCAGGTAGGTGTTGACCAGCCCAAAGACCTTAATGATCACCAGCGTCAGCAGGATGAAGTAGAAGGCCAGGATCGGGTAGGGGATGAACGGGTTGAACGTCTTATCCGCGAAGTAGCGCGCGTAGTAGAGGGCATCCCCCTGCTGGCGCCAGGCGGGGAAGCCTGAGAAGTAGACCAGCGTGGTGGCGTGGAACAAGAAGATCGCCTCGTTCGTGTAGGCCGGCCAAGCCAGGCGCATCATAGTGGGCCAGGTGATCTTGCGGAACTTCTTCCAGCCCGAGAAGCCATAGGCATCTGCGGCCTCCATATCACCACGCGGGATCGACAGCAGTGCGCCATGGAAGATCTCACCCGAATAGGCGGCGGTGTTCAGGAACAGCACAATCAGCGCCCCCAGCCATGCGGCTGAGAAGGGATCAAAGATCGGCGAGACGCTCTTGAGGTTCAAAAACAGGAAGTAGGCAAAGAAGAACTGGATGAACAGCGGCGAGCCACGGAAGATGAAGATAAACCATTCCGCCGGTTTGCGCGCCCAGCGGTTGCCGGACAGTTTGGCCACCGCCAGCAGGTTGGCAAAGAAGAAGCCGGTGATCACGGCCAGCACGCCGAAATAGACATTCCAGATCATGCCTGAGCCGATCAGCACAAACTGTTCACACAGGGTGAAATCATTGCGCGGCAGCAGGCGTTCGCCATAGCCCAGCGAGCGGAATGCGTAGTCTTGAAGGGTCTGCCAACAGCTCATGCCGCTTTCCTTTGCGCTTCGCCGCCGACAGTCGCCTGACCGTGGGACAGTTTCTTGGTGATCCGCTCCAGAACAACTTCGGAGACTTTGGTGAAGGCGAGGTAGAAGATCAGCAGCGCCAGGAAGTACCACATGCGCCAGTCACCATGCGGGTAATCGGTGAAACGTGCGGTTTTCGACGCCCCCAGTTCACGCGCCCAGTAGACGATATCTTCGACGCCCAAGAGGAACAGCAGTGGGGTGGCCTTGATCAGCACCATCCACAGGTTTGACAGGCCGGGCAGGGCGTAGATCCACATCTGCGGCACCAGAATGCGCCAGAAGGCTTGGCGGTGTGTCATGCCGTAAGCTTCGGCCGTCTCAATCTGGCCGCGCGGAACCGAGTTCATCGCGCCAAAGAGAACGTTGCCGGCAAAGGCACCAAACACGATCGCAAAGGTCAGCACCGCAAGGCTGAAGCCATAAACCTCATGGATCCACTGCGGCGATGAGTTGAGCGGCATCTTGGCGCTGTCACAGACCACAAAGTCCGATCCCTGACGGATCGGATCCGTCCAGTCGGGGCAGCGCACAGAATGCAGCAGGTATTCAATGCCCTGATCCAGTGCAATGACGAAAAACAGGAAGAAGGCGATATCGGGCACACCGCGCACGATGGCGATATAGCCTTTGCCCAGCCAGCTTAGCGGGGCGAAGCGGGCCCGGGCGGCCATGGCTCCGAAGAAACCAAAGCTCAGCGAAACCGGGGCGGTGACAGCCAGCAGCAATAGGACCGTGCCAAAGGACACGTAAAAGCCCATGTGCTTGCCTGTGGTCAGGTAGCAGCTCAACCACTGGAGGCCTTCCAGGGTGGCGGGATCAGCGCAATAGGAAAAAATGGTGGGCCTCTTTCACTGGCGCGGATCATCGCGATCCGTGGCGAAGAAGAAGAGAGCGGGGCCGGGGCCCGCGCTCTCAAGATTTTTAAGAAACGGAGGGCTTAGAACTTGCCCTCGATCTCCCACTTGTCCAGCAGGGCGTTCAGCGAACCGTCTGCTTTCATCGAAGCGATGGCCGCGTCGAACTTGCCGCGCAGGTCTGCGTCCGACTTGCGGAAGGCCATGCCGATGCCGCCGCCCAGGTAAACGTCACCGATGAACACCAGGCCACCTTCGGCGACGATCGGGTTCAGGTAGTCTTTGTCCGACAGTACGGCGTCAACTTCGCCCGACTTTACCGCGGCAACGGTTTCGTCCGGGGTGGGGAATTCAACCAGGGTCGCGCCGGTGGTGGCAACGTGGCCCGACTGAATGGTCGAGGACTGAGCCGCAACAGCGGCCGAGTTCACATCCACACCTTCTGCCAGCGCAGCATAGGCCGACGGCGACGGCTGGGTGTAGCCCTGGGTGAAGTCTACAACTTCTTTACGCTCGTCGGTGATCGACATGCCGGCGATGATGGCGTCGTAGTTGCCCGATGTCAGGTTGGGGATGATCGAATCCCAGTCGTTGGTGACCCACTCACAGGTCAGCTCGGCGCGTTTGCACAGCTCATCGCCCAGCTCACGCTCAAAACCGTCGACTTCACCAGCGTCGTTCAGGAAGTTGTACGGAGGGTAGGCGCCCTCGGTGCCCAGACGTACGGTTTCTGCGGCGGCTACGCCTGCGGTCAGCGCCAGAACGGCGGTGCTCAGGATCAGGTTCTTCATGGATCTCTCCCGTTGGTTGGTTAGTGTTATTGTTTTTTCTGGATCGTACACCGCCTGCGTTAGGCGTGGACGGTGGCCGATAGAAACTGTTTCAGACGTTCGCTCTTGGGGCTACCAAAAACCGCTTCGGCGCTGCCCTGTTCTTCGATCAAACCCTGATGCAAGAAGACGACATGGCTGGAAATGTCCGACGCCATCTTCATGTCATGGGTCACGATCAGCATGGTGCGCCCTTCCGCGGCCAGGTCTTTGATTACCTTGATCACTTCCTGTTCCAGCTCAGGATCCAGGGCCGATGTCGGTTCATCAAACAGCAGCGCCTCAGGCTCCATGCAGAGCGCACGCGCGATCGCGGCCCGCTGCTGCTGACCACCGGACAGCTGCGCTGGATAAACGTCACATTTGTCGCCGATGCCCACCTTTTCCAGGTAGCGCCGCGCCGAGGCTTCGACCTCATCGCGGTCCCGGCCCAGGACGGTCACCGGGGCCTCCATCACGTTTTGCAGGATGGTCATATGGGCCCAGAGGTTAAACTGTTGGAACACCATCGACAGGTTGGTCCGGATGCGCAGTACCTGTTTGGGATCGCCCGGCTGACGATGTGCGCCGTCGCCTTTCCAGGTGACCGGCTCCCCCTTGAACAGGATGTCGCCCTGCTGGCTGTCTTCCAGCAGGTTGGCGCAGCGCAGGATGGTCGACTTGCCCGAGCCCGAAGACCCGATGAGCGACACCACATCGCCACGACGCGCAGTGATATCGACGCCCTTGATCACTTCAAGGTCGCCATAGGCCTTATGCAGACCACGAATTTCGATAACTGGATCCTGTTCGGACAAGGGTGCCCCTGACTTTTATCCCCGTTTAGGCCAGACAATAGGGACCAAATTCTTGGTCAGTGCAACTTGCAAAACGGCAGTTTTTCCAAGGAATCGCACAATCTGACCCAATGTCAGTCGCAAAATGGCAGCGAAAAGGCAATATCTAGCGGCGGATATGATCAAGTTGACAGCCGCCTTGCGCAACAGGCTGCCGACTGGGGCAATCAGCCGGTGCTGACTCGCTGGCGGGCCAGGTTGCTGTCGCGGTCATTCACCCCCAGAAGGTTTGCAACCATGCGCAGCAAAGCATCCTCATGATCATCGCGGGCGCCATCCGCCAGAACCACCGACCACAGCGCCTCAATCACCCCAAGGCGATCCTCATAGGCCACCGCATCTTTGATCGCGCGGGTAAAGCGGACGGTGTCCGGTGCTTCGGCCTCCAGGGCCTCGGCTTCGGCGCGCAGGGCCGCGCTGGCAGCGCCGTCCAGATCAAACCGTGCCGCCAGGATCCGATCAATGCGGGCTTTTTCCTCGGGGGCATAGTCATTGTCGGCACGCGCCACCCGAACCAAAAGCGCGGCAAGCGCCAGACGGGCATCAAATTCAGACAGCGGGGCGGGGCTCGGCTGGGTCAGCCGTTTCAGGAAATCTGCAAACATATGGGGGATATAATCACGCCGGGCGGCCGGGTCCAATGCTTGCGCCAAATATTGCGGTGATCGGCCTATACGTGTTCCAGCGCCTGTGAGCGCGCCAACACGCTGTCGGCATCGGTTAGCCCCAGGGCGGATTGCACGCGGGTCAGACGCCGCCGGCTGCTTTGATCGCCGCCGCCTTCTTTCAGCGATTGTTGCCAGAGCGTCTCAAGCGCCTGCAGGCGGTCATCGAAATCGACGCCCTGTCGAATCATCTCAGTAAAGATCTCAGTGTCCGGCGCGCGCTGTTCCAGCGCCTCACAGGTTGCCCGCATCGCAGCAGCATCCCGTGCGCTCAGGCCGTAGAGCTGTAACAGCAGCCGTTCGATCCGGTCCAATTCGTGATTGAGTGCGTCCAGCTGGGCCGTTGCATCCGCCACATCAGCGCGCGCAACACGAACCAGCAGTGCCCCGAGCGCATGCGCTGCGTCGGGATCATCACAGCATGCCTCGGTCAGCGTCGCTGTGGTCTTCCGGGCCTCTTGGCCCAGAAGGGCGGTGAACAGACTGCGGAACATGGGTTGATTTAGCCATGCCCGCGCCGTTGTCGCAAAGATTTCTTAACGCATTGCTGCGCTGAGGGGACGTTTGATCGCCTTTGGGTTGCTATGATGCGTGCTCAAACAGCCTTTATTCGGCATCATAGCCCTGAACGATCACCAAATCCCCGGTCGAGACCGGATCGCGCAGCGCCTTGGCCGCCTGATACTCAGGCGATTCGTAGCAGGCTTTGGCGGTGTCATAGTCCTTGAACTCGATCACCACGGTGCGGGATTTGCTGGCACCTTCCATCTGTTCCTGTGCGCCACCGCGGACGACGAACTTGGCACCGTATTTGGCAAAAGGCGCAGCATTGGCGGCGCGGTATTTCTCATAGGCCTGCGGATCCCGGACATCGACATGGGCCACCCAATAGGCTTTGGTCATCTGTTCTCTCCCTTAAGATGTTGTGGCGACCCTGCGGTCTGCAGCGGGGGAGGTCAAGATGGGCAAAGCATGGGGTCAGCCCAACAGATCCAGCCCGTCAAATCGGATGTTGTCCAGCGCAATGCCCTGCGGATCACGGTTTAGGATCAGGATCCCTGCAATGTCGGGCGCGGCAGCATTGCGGCGGAAACCATAGCTGTCCTCGGCCAGGGGCTGTACCTCCAGCGCGGCAATCTCAGACCCGTCGCGGCGCAGGAACACCACCCGGGCCATTCCGGCCTCACCCCCGCGGATGTCCAGACCAATCGCGCCTTGGTCCCGGTCAAACACGATCGCCACAGCCCCTTCGCCGATGGCATCCACGTTCGGAAACCCCCGCGGGCCATAGCCCTGCAGGACCAAGGTTTGGGTCAACCGCATCACGCCCAGGGACTGCCCGGTCTGCCCGGCCAGAACGCTCAACGGCGCCAAGGCGCGCCCCTCAATGCGGTCAAAACCACCCTCAGACAGCAGCAGCTGGCCGGCAAACCGCTCGCCAAATTGGGCGCCGGGCTGATCCAGCACGCCCTCCACCTCACGCCCAACCCCGGGCGAGGACGGCAGATTATCAAAGGTGATCACCTGGCCAAAGCTCAGCTCTGCCTGCGGTACTTGGCAGACCGGCGCGCCACAGGCCATCGCCTGGCTGGCAAAGCTGATCACAAGAAGGGCTGGGAGCAGATGTCGCATGCCAGATAGGGTAGGGCGGCCGGACCCATCTGGCAAATTAGCTGCTAATATATTGGCGCACATAGAAAAAGGCGCCCCCGAAGGGACGCCCTTTGACAGAATGCCTACCGATCAGACCAGACGAGAGGTTTCCACCGCGGCCCGAACGAAGTCTTTGAACAGCGGATGCGGATCAAAGGGTTTCGACTTCAGTTCCGGGTGGAACTGCACGCCGATGAACCACGGGTGATCCTTCCATTCGACGATTTCAGGCAGGCGGCCATCCGGCGACATGCCCGAGAATTGCAGGCCGCAGGCCTCCAGCTGTTCACGGTATTTGATGTCCACCTCATAGCGGTGGCGGTGGCGCTCTTCGATGGCGGTGCCGCCATAGACCTGCGCCACTTTCGACCCTTCGGCCAGCGTCGCGTTATAGGCGCCAAGGCGCATGGTGCCGCCTTTGTCATCGGTTTCTTTGCGGCGCACGGTGGCGTTGCCCTGAACCCATTCTTTCAGGTGGTAGACCACAGGCTCAAACCGCTTTGCGCCGGCTTCATGATCAAATTCTTCCGACCCAGCACTGGTGATGCCGGCCGCGTTGCGCGCCGCCTCAATGACTGCCATCTGCATGCCAAGGCAGATGCCAAGGTAGGGCACCTTGCGCTCACGGGCGAATTGCGCCGCTTTGATCTTACCTTCGGTGCCGCGTTCGCCAAAGCCGCCGGGTACCAGAATGGCGTGGAACCCTTCCAAGTGGGGCGCGGCGTCTTCGTTGTCAAAGACCTCGGAATCGACCCATTCCACAGTCACTTTCACCCGGTTGGCCATGCCGCCGTGGGTCAGCGCCTCTTTCACCGATTTATAGGCGTCTTCCAGCTGGACGTATTTGCCGACGATGGCGATTTTCACTTCGCCGTCGGTGTTGTGGGTGCGGTCCACAACGTCGTCCCACTTGGACAGGTCCGGGCGCGGGGCCGGTGCGATGCCAAAGGCATCCAGCACGGCCTGATCCAGCCCTTCGCGGTGATAGGCCAGCGGCGCCTCATAGATCGATTTCAGATCGTATGCGGCGACAACCGATTCCTTGCGGACGTTGCAGAACAGCGCGATTTTCTCACGTTCTTTTTCCGGGATAGGCTGTTCAGACCGGCAGACCAGAATGTCCGGCGCGATGCCGATGGACTGCAATTCCTTAACGCTGTGCTGCGTCGGTTTGGTTTTCAACTCACCCGAGGCCGCCAGATAAGGCAGCAGGGTCAGATGCATGAAAATGCACTGGCCACGCGGTTTGTCATGGGTGAACTGGCGGATCGCTTCAAAGAAGGGCAGGCCTTCGATGTCACCCACCGTGCCGCCAATCTCACATAGCATGAAATCAACTTCATCTTCGCCGATCGAGATGAAGTCTTTGATTTCATTGGTCACATGCGGCACCACCTGAATGGTCTTGCCCAGGTAATCGCCGCGGCGCTCACGTTCCAGCACGTTGGAATAGATCCGGCCCGAGCTGACCGAGTCGGTCATCCGCGCAGGCACGCCGGTGAACCGCTCATAGTGGCCCAGATCCAGGTCGGTCTCCGCACCGTCGTCGGTGATGAAGACCTCGCCATGTTCAAACGGGCTCATCGTGCCCGGGTCAACATTCAGGTAGGGGTCCAGCTTGCGCAGGCGAACTGAATAGCCGCGCGCCTGCAGCAATGATCCCAGCGCCGCCGACGCCAGACCTTTGCCCAGTGAGGACACAACACCACCGGTAATAAAGATAAAACGAGCCATGTTTTGGCAACTCCCGTGCAGTCCGTTCGGCGATTTCACACGCCACAAGCTAAGCCCATACGGTTGCGCACAACCGTAGCATCACGGGACTCAAGCCATACTAGATTCGCGAAGAATTAGCAAGAAGACCGCAAGATGCTGTTGCGGTCTTTTGCAGAAAGTCAGGGTTTGGTTCAGTCGGCGCGCGGCACCAGCGGTGCGCTGTCACCCGCCGACGGCGGCAGCAATTCGCTGCCCGCGGGCGCTTCGGTTGCCGGGGCATCGCTGGCTGCGCTGCCTGCGCCGACGCGATCCAGAACCGAGCTGTCCGAAGATTTATCTGCTGCAATGATGGTCAGCGAGATCGAGGTGATGATGAAGCCGATCGCCAGGATCCAGGTCACTTTGCCCAGTGCCGTTGCCGCCGCGCGGCCACTGACGGCACCACCGCCACCACCACCCATGCCGAGCCCACCACCTTCAGACCGTTGCATCAGCACCACGCCAATCAGGGCGAGTGCGAGGAGAAGGTGGATGATGAGAACGACGTTTTCCATGAGGCAGCCTTCGGATTTGTTCGATGCGGCTACTTAAGGTCTCTCGCGGGGTCGTGCAACCCCGAAGGGGCTTTGGGCGCTGCAAATCTGCGTTCCATTCCGTTCCGTGCTGCGAGGTGTTGCCGAACAGGCGCAATGATGCGGCGTCGGCCCGGTGGATCGGGTGTACAAAGCGGAGTGTGTTGAGCCTATTTCGGAGAAGTTTACGGGACAGGTTAGGTCATTTGTGGGGCGCTAAAAATGCCAAGGGAAGGCGTCGCGGATCTTGTGTGTCACACAGCGGGTTCCTCACTGGGATGGCTGGGCACAAGAGTGGGCCACTCGGGTGTCAGCAAAACCAATGTGTCCGCTGGGAATGAGACTGTCTTGGCCCACGACTGCCCCGTTGAACCCCGGTTTGACTCGAAGATTTTGACCCTAATGCGAGCTGACCCCTAGTGTGGAAACCAAGGGTAATCAACGTCAGGCTATTTACTCGTCCACATCATCCATATCGGATTGGCCGCTCAGGGTGCGGCGCACATGGCTCCAGCTCAGACCAATGCCAAGCACCAGTGACAGCGCGATGAGTGCCAGCCAAGTGTAGCTGTCCCCGTCCGTGAGGTTCAGAATACCATAATCATAAAGCACCCAGACAAGGGCGCTGAATATGGCCAGAATCAACACCATCCCGAGCCCGCCGATCGACCGCAATGTGGCGCGCAGATAGATGATGTAGCCCACCGACAGCAATAGCCCCAGCAAGACAGCCATCGGCATCTGATCAGAGAAATTCTGCCAGACCCAACTGCTGTAGTTCCACTCTGTCGGGTTGAACGTTGCTGTCAGCAGCACGAAGGCCAGTAGCCATCTGATCAGAAACCCCATTCGAGCCATACTCCTCTGTCACATCGTTGGTGACAGCTGAGCCTATTCCCGCGGGTCTGTCTAGGTGCCTTTGTGTTGTGTTTTCGGGTGTTGTGCCTGCAAGCCTCCTCTTTGTCTGACCTCAGGGAATCGCGCGTTGGTCGTATTGTTGGGTTGAATGATTAATAAAAAGTGGACAGTGCCCGCGCTCTGGCCCAGCATGCCGGCATGCCGGCATGCCACATGATCATCACGACCATCCCCATGCGTTGCTGCCGCCGGAACCGGCTCTGCGCGTTAAAGCTTTGGAAACGATTCTCTGCGACAAAGGGCTTATCGACCCCGCCGCGTTAGAGGAGATTATTGACACCTATCAAAACAAAATTGGCCCACAAAACGGTGCCCGTGTGGTGGCGAAGGCATGGATGGATCCGGACTTCAAACGGGCGTTGCTGCAGGACGCCACAGAAGTGGTGCGCGATCTGGGGTACTACGGACGCCAGGGCGAACATATGGTCGTGGTGGAAAACACCGCAGAGCAACACAATATGGTCGTCTGTACCCTGTGCAGCTGTTATCCATGGCCGCTGCTGGGCATTCCGCCCGGATGGTATAAATCCGATGCCTATCGGGCCCGCGCTGTGCGGGAGCCACGTAAGGTTCTAGCTGAGTTCGGGGTTACTCTGCCGCCTGACACCTCGGTCCGGGTCTGGGATTCCACGGCAGAGGTGCGCTACCTCGTGTTGCCCATGCGCCCTGAAGGGACCGAAGGATGGACTGAGGATCAGCTGGTCGCCCTGGTCAGCCGCGACAGTATGATCGGCACAGGCCTTGCGCTTGCTGCCGCGTCAGTCATCGAGGGTGTTGAGGCGTCAAATCAGTCCGTGGAAGGCACCGCAGAATGAGCCGGGTGCACGACATGGGCGGGCGTTTTGGCGATGGTGCGGTCTTGCCTGAACCGCAGGATGGACCTGTTTTTGCAACGGAATGGCACGCCCGCGCGCTGGCTGTGACCCTTGCCTGTGGTAGCCTCGGCCAGTGGAACATCGACACCTCGCGCCATGCACGTGAACGGCTTTCGCCAAAGGATTACAGCCGCTTCAGCTACTATGAAAAGTGGATTTCGGCGCTTGCTGACTTGCTGGTCGAGACTGGGGTTCTGACACTTGAGGATCTGGAGCAGGCCGCTGAGAGGGCAAAGGATCAGGCTGGGGGATCTGAGGAAATACAGAAGAGCCATCCGCTGTCCTCCCGTCGGCTGTTGCCCGAACAGGTTGCAGCAGTGCTGGCAAAAGGTGGTCCCGCCGATCGGCAAGAGGGACCTGTCGCGCGGTTCCAACCGGGGCAGAAGGTGCGGACACGGCGTTTGAGTGATAGCGCTTTGGTCAATGGTGGTCACACCAGATTGCCGAATTATGCCGCTGGAGCAGTGGGCCATATTGAGCGCTACCATGGCAACCATGTGCTGCCCGACAGTGCCGCCCATGGATTGGGGGAGGCGCCGGAGCCGCTTTACGCCGTGCGTTTTGCCGCGTCGGAACTTTGGGCACATCCGGAGCACCCGGGCGATCAGGTGGTGCTCGATCTGTGGCAGAGCTACCTTTTGCCGGAGGAAGTGGCATGAGCAGCTGTCTGGACTTGCCGCAGGTCGATACCCCAGAGGGTGAAGGGCCAATTGCCGCGCCCGAACCTGTTTTTGAACAGCCCTGGCATGCCCAGGCCTTTGCCTTAACGGTCGGCCTGAGCGAGGCCGGGCATTTTAGCTGGGCCGATTGGGTGAAGCGCTTCTCGGCCACCTTGAAGGAACATGGCCATGATCGGGCGCTGAACGGGGGAGAGGATTATTTTGCCGCCTGGTTGGAAACGCTAGAAAGCTTTCTGGCGGAGATCGGCGCAGCCTCCTCAGCGCAGGTGGAACACACGCGGGCGCGCTGGGAAGAGGCCTATTTGACCACGCCACACGGGGCGCCGGTGAAACTGGCACAATAATCTCAACTCAGGATGTAACGGAGGGGCTCGTTTTCCCACTCCGCATTCGACACTGTGCCACAACGGCATTAAGTGCAGACAAAAGCCATCAATGCTGCGCGCACCACGGGTTGAGGTTGGATTTCCACCCACCCAGCCCTGTTTTCGGTGAGTTTTCGGTTCCCTCACACCGCTGGTATCGCTATACGGACGCCGGTTTGACTGAATTTGCAAACCGATCCAGACATCACAAGAGGACCAGCAATGGCAAATGTCGTCGTCGTCGGCGCCCAATGGGGCGATGAGGGTAAAGGCAAGATCGTGGATTGGCTGTCGGAACGTGCCGACGTCATCGCCCGTTTTCAGGGTGGCCATAACGCGGGCCACACGTTGGTCATCGATGGCAAGGTCTACAAGCTGCATGCGCTGCCTTCGGGTGTGGTGCGGGGCGGCAAGCTTTCGGTCATCGGTAACGGCGTGGTGCTGGATCCGTGGCATCTGATCAATGAGATCGCAACCGTGCGCGAGCAGGGGGTTGAGATCAGCCCTGAGACGCTGATGATCGCCGAAAACACCCCGTTGATCCTGCCGTTCCACGGTGAATTGGACCGCGCGCGGGAAGAGGCGGCCTCAAAAGGGACCAAGATCGGCACCACCGGCCGTGGCATTGGCCCGGCTTACGAAGACAAGGTTGGCCGCCGCGCGATCCGTGTTGCCGATCTGGCCGATGCGGCCACGCTGGAGGCCCGGGTGGATCGGGCGCTGCAGCACCATGATCCGCTGCGCAAAGGTCTGGGCGTGGAGCCGATTGATCGCGAAGCGTTGATTGCAAAACTGACAGACATCGCCAAGGAAATCCTGCCCTATGCGGCACCGGTCTGGAAGGTGCTGAACGAAAAGCGCAAAGCCGGCAAGCGGATCCTGTTTGAAGGCGCCCAGGGCGCCCTGCTGGACATCGATTTTGGCACCTACCCCTTTGTGACCTCGTCAAACGTGATTGCCGGTCAGGCAGCGACGGGCGTGGGCATCGGCCCGGGCTCGATCGACTATGTGTTGGGCATCGTGAAGGCCTACACCACCCGTGTTGGCGAAGGTCCGTTCCCGACCGAACTGCTGAAAGAGGACGGCACCCCGGATGCGGATGGCGAACGTCTGGGCACCCGCGGTCATGAGTTTGGCACCACCACTGGGCGTCAGCGTCGCTGCGGTTGGTTTGATGCGGCCCTGGTCCGTCAGACCTGCGCCACATCGGGCATCAAAGGCATCTGCCTGACCAAGCTGGACGTGCTGGATGGGTTTGAGACGCTGAAAATCTGCGTTGGCTATGATCTGGACGGGGAGCGTCTGGACTATCTGCCGACTGCCGCCGATCAGCAGGCCCGCTGCACCCCGATCTATGAGGAAATGGACGGCTGGTCCGAGACCACCGAAGGCGCGCGCAGCTGGAACGATCTGCCGGCCAATGCGGTGAAATACGTCAAACGGGTGGAAGAGCTGATCGAATGCCCGGTGGCGCTGCTGTCGACCTCGCCCGAGCGGGAAGACACCATTCTGGTCACCGACCCCTTCGCGGACTAAGTATCCCTCATGGCCCTGAGTTACAAAGCACGTCGCCGACTGTCCCTGCTGGTTCTGCTGGTGGGGCTGCCGGCCTATATCGTGGCGGCGGTGAGCATCGTCAGCCTGTTTGACCGTCCATCCATTCTGGTCGAACTGATGGTCTACATCGGCCTTGGGGTCATTTGGGCGGTGCCGTTGAAGACAGTGTTCAAAGGCATCGGTCAGGCCGATCCCAACGCACCTGATGATGAGGCGAGCTGATAGCTGCCTCACCTCAGTACGAGAGAACGGAGAGCCGGAGCGAAAGCTTCGGCTTTTTTCTTGTGAGAAAAGTTTGTCCAAAGCACCTGAAACCAAGCGTGGCTCGGGCCAAAATTCGATGGGTAAACTTAAGCTGTGACTGAGAAAAGTGGCATCCCGTAGGGGAATCGAACCCCTCTTTCCAGGTTGAAAACCTGGCGTCCTAACCGATAGACGAACGGGACAAGCCGTGTGGTGAACTGGCTTTTAGGCAAAGCACCAGTTGGCTGCAAGCAGAAAACGTCATCGATTTGCGATTTGATCAAAGCAAATATTCGGCGCGTATTTCGCAAGTTTTTAGACGGATCCGAATGCGAAAAAGCCGCCCACGAAGGGGCGGCTTTTCGGACCAAATGGCATCCCGTAGGGGAATCGAACCCCTCTTTCCAGGTTGAAAACCTGGCGTCCTAACCGATAGACGAACGGGACATGCTGTTTGGTGAGGTGGCTTTTAGGCAAACAGAACAGGGCGCGCAAGCGGAAAAAACGCAGAATTACAAATTTTCATTCGCAAAATGTATAAGGTATTTTGTCGGGATTTTTCCATTCCTAGAATGCAAACTAGAATGCAAAAAAGCCGCCCCAGAGGAGCGGCTTTTTGATCCAAAATGGCATCCCGTAGGGGAATCGAACCCCTCTTTCCAGGTTGAAAACCTGGCGTCCTAACCGATAGACGAACGGGACAAGCCGTTTGGTGAGGCGGATTTTAGGCAAACTGCGCGTGGGGCGCAAGCGGAAAATGACCCCGTTGTGACGATTTTTATCGCTTAGCCCAAAGCCTCTGCCGGGCTTGCATCTTCCAGCCGCAGCTGGACCTGTTGACGCCCGCCCCAGCTGTTTATTTCCAGCCGCCCGGCCAGATGGAACCGGGCGCCGCCGTGGTTTGACAGACGTTCCCCAAGGGGGGTGTCGAAGGCGCCAAAGCAGATGGCATCGATCCGTGCACCCAGCCCGTCAGTGAAGGAGATTTTCAGGTGGCTTTCGCCCACCCGTTTGGCGAAGCGAATCTCCACATCGGGGAACACATAGCGGGGCGCGGCGGCGGAGGCGCCGAAGGGGCCTGCCTTTTCGATTTGCTCGATCAGCTCGATGGTGGCTGCGCCGGGCATCAATACACCGTCCAGTTTCAGATCGGCAGGGCCGGCGTCCCCCGCGCCCTGTTTCGCCAAGAGCTCGGACAGCCGCGCCATTGCCGGTTCCAGCTTGTCACGTTCCACCGTCAGGCCGGCAGCCATCTTGTGGCCGCCCCCTTTGACCAGCAGGCCCTCACTGGCCAGCCGCTGGATTGAGGCGCCAAGATCAACGCCGCTGACCGAACGGCCGGAGCCTTTGCCGATCTCACCGTCAAAGCCGATGACAATGGCGGGGCGGTTGGTGGCCTCTTTCAGGCGGCTGGCGACGATGCCCACAACGCCCGGGTGCCAGCCTTCGCCAGCGGCCCAGACCAGCGGCAGATCCAGCCCACGGTCCTCAGCCTGTTCCAATGCGGCGGCGCGCACGGCGTTTTCAATGTCACGGCGTTCCGTGTTCAGCTCATCCAGCCGTTCGGCCATGGCGCGCGCCTCAGCCGGGTTGTCGGTGGAGAGCAGCCGCGCGCCCAGATCCGCTTTGCCGATGCGGCCACCGGCATTCACCCGCGGCCCCAGCATGAAGCCCAAAGCGTAGGAGTTTGGCGCCTGTTCCATCCGGCTGACATCAGACAGCGCCACAATGCCGGGGCGATCGCGGCGCGCCATGACCTTCAGCCCCTGACGCACCAGCGCCCGGTTCACCCCGATCAGCGGCGCCACATCCGCCACGGTTCCAAGTGCCACCAAATCCAGCATCGCCATCAGATCCGGGCCTTTGGCGCCCTCGGCCCGCATTTGGCGGTTGGCCTCAACCAGCATCAGGAAGACAACGCCCGCCGCACACAGATGCGCCAGCTCTCCATCTTCATCCTGACGGTTCGGGTTCACCACCGCGACAGCATCGGGCAGGGTCTCACCGCCCAGGTGGTGATCCAGCACCACCACGTCCGCCGCTTTGGCCGCCGCAATCGGTTCATGGCTGAGGGTGCCGCAATCGACGCAGACGATCAGGTCATGATCTGCCGCCAGCGCCGCCATGGCAGCCTCATTGGGGCCGTAGCCTTCATCAATGCGGTCTGGAACATAGAGCGTGGCCTGACGCCCCATCTGGCGCAGCCAGTCGATCAGCAAGGCGGCGGAGGTGCCGCCATCCACGTCGTAATCGGCAAAGATTGCAATGCGTTGGCGCTGTTTTACGGCCAAAAGGAACCGCGCGGCGGCGGCTTCCATATCTTTCAGCTTCTGCGGGTCCGGCAGCAGGTCGCGCAGCTGCGGTTCCAAAAAGGCCTGTGCCTCATGCGCAGGCACGCCGCGTCGCGCCAAGGTCTGGCAAACCGCCATCGGCAGGCCGGTCTGCTGGCGCATGAATTCGGCCTGACGCTCCACCTCGATCCCGGGACCAATCCAGCGCCGCCCGTTGAGCGATGCCTCTACACCTAGAAATGCACGGGTCTCAGCAGTCACAGCGGCCTTTCAATGATCCAAAAATACTCAAGCTGCGACGCCCCCACGACGGGCGCGCCGCATGGGCTCAGATCACACCGCTTCAATCCGCAGCGCAACCGGTGCTTCGGTGACAACATCGGTCTGTTCGATGCCGGCAAGGGCTGCATCCAGATTGGCGCGGGTGGTTTTATGGGTGACGATCAGCACCGGCGCGCTGTCATCTTCATGACCGTATTGGCGCATCCGGTCGATCGATACACCAGCCTCACCCAGCACAGCCGCGACCTTGGCCATGGCACCCGGTTTGTCCTTCAGTCCCAGACGCAGGTAGTAGGGCGCGGGCAGGGCGGATTGGGCGCGGGGGGCGCGTTTCAGGCTGTCGGCTTTCTGGCCAAAGACCGGGTAACGGATGCCGCGGGCGATGTCGCAGACATCCCCCATCACCGCACTGGCGGTGGGGCCTTCGCCGGCACCGGCGCCGCGCAGCACAACCTGACCCACGTCAGAGCCTTCGACAACAACCATATTGGTGCCGCCTTCCAGCTGACCCAGCGGGCTTTGCGCCGGGACCAGACAGGGTGACATGCGCTGTTCCAGACCGCGGCCACTCATCTGGGCGACGCCCAGCAGTTTGATGCGGTAGCCCATATCGGCCGCCTGACGGATATCTTCGATGGTGACGCGCTGGATGCCTTCCAGTTCAACCCCGTCGAAATCCACCTGGGTGCCAAAAGCCAATGAGGACAGGATGGCCAGCTTGTGACCAGCGTCGATGCCGCCCACGTCAAGGTTTGGATCCGCTTCCAGATAGCCCAGTTTGTCGGCCTCTTCGAACAGGGCGTTGTAGCCCTGGCCGGTGGCTTCCATCCGGGTCAGAATGTAGTTGCAGGTGCCGTTCATCACGCCCATCACGCGGGTGATCTCATTGGCGGCCAGACCTTCGGTCAGCGATTTGATGATCGGGATGCCACCGGCGACGGCGGCTTCATAGCGAATAACCGATCCTGAGGCCTCGGCCAGTTCGGCCAGCGCCTGACCGTGATGGGCCAGGAGCGCCTTGTTGGCGGTGACCACATCTTTGCCGGCTTTCAGCGCCGCCTCGATCGAGGCTTTGGCAGGGCCATCTTCGCCGCCCATCAGCTCAACATAAACGTCGACATCATCGCGGGTGGCCAGTTTGACCGGATCATCTTCCCAGCCGTAGTGGTCCAGGTTCACACCGCGATCCTTACCGCGTGAGCGGGCCGAAACGGCCGAGATCGTCACCTCGCGACCAGTTCGCATAGTCAGTAGGGCAGCCTGTTGACGGACAATTTTCACAACGCCGACACCTACGGTGCCGAGCCCTGCAATACCAAGGCGCAAGGGTTGGCTCATCTGGCCCTCCTGAACTGACAGATCTTCGTCTTGGCGATGTATCGGGCTTTGCGTCGCTGTGCAACGCGGCAAATGCCGATCAGCCCCTATGGGGCAGGGGGGATCAGCGGGGATGTTGCAATTTAGCCGCCATTTTGGGCAGCCAGCGCCCGGGCCCGGGCGCGCAGGGCCTTGGCCCGATTGGTCAGTGCTGCGGCGCTGTCTTCATCTGTGCGGGCTTCGCTATGTTCGGCCAGTGCGGTCTCAATCGGGACCAGCGCGGGGTAGGGGGCCAGCCGCGCCGCTGCGGTTGAATGGTCCTGCAGTTCAATCGGGCTACAGGCCACAGCTGTCAGCGACAGGGCAAGGGCGCAAAGAGGCAGGCGAAAAAACATGGCAGACCAAATGTGACTTAAGGGCAGCAGCAACAGACGCCCCCGTCTTGCCTGTCAGATAGGCCCTTGGCAAGGGTCTTGCCCGGTTCGTGCCGTTAAAACCGCCTGATCGGCAGAGGGTTGCCGTTTCGCTCTTTGATTTGAACATCTGTTCAGTTACCGTGGAGCCCATGGCAAGAACTGCAGGCTCCCATTCTGATATCACCGGCCCCCGCGTCCTGGATGCGGCCCTGCGGCTGTTTGCGCAACATGGGTTTGCGGCGGTCTCCATGCGCCAGATTGCCCGCGATGTTGGGGTGCAGGCCGGCGCGCTTTATAACTACACGCCCGACAAACAGGCGCTGTTGTTCAACCTGATGCGCCGCCACATGGAAGACCTGCTGGACCAGCGGGCCAATCGCGACACCTCGGCCAGTCCCTTGGAACGGTTGGAGGATTTCGCCCGCTTCCACATCCGCTATCACCTGAAGCGCCCCGATGAGGTGTTCATCGCCTATATGGAGCTGCGCAACCTGACGCCTGAAAACTTTGAAGCGATCGAGGAACTGCGCCGCCGCTATGAGGCTGAGTTGGAAGAGATCCTGCGCGATGGCGTGGCCGAAGGTGTGTTCGCCCCGGCTGATATCCGCATCGCCACCATGGCGGTGATTGCGATGCTGACCGGGGTCACCACCTGGTACCGCCCCGCCGGCCGCCTGTCGGTGGATGAGGTCGAAGGGCTTTATTGGGAAATGGTGCGCAAGTCGGTGTCTGTCTAACCGGAAGGGCGCCCAAATGGGGCGTCCTCTTTTGTTAATCTGAGTGTGGTTAAGCAGCCTTGGGGAGATCAGGTGCTGTTTGCTCCTTGGCCACTGGCTGCTCTAACTGGATCGCCTCCGGCGCAGGTGTAACTTCCTCCGTAGGGTCTTCACAGCGCTCTGCCTCATCCTTGCTCAGCTGGAAGGCTCCAATCCCATCGGTCAGCGATTGTGCCTGCGCCGCCAGCTGTTCAGAGGTGGCAGACATGTCTTTGGACGCGGTGTTGTTGGTTTGAATGTTGTGATCCAGCCGCGCGATGGCATCGGTGATCTGTTGCATCCCGGTTGACAGCTCAGTGTTGGATGCCGCCATATTGCCAACCAGTTGCGCGGTTGCTTCAATCTCGGGCACCAGATCCGCCAGTTTCAGTCGGGCCTCTTCGGCAGTGCTGACCGTGCCTTGCGTCAATGCGCCGATGTCCTCGGCCGCCTCCTGCGCCCGTTCGGCCAGTTTACGCACCTCAGCCGCCACAACCGAAAAACCGCGCCCATGTTCGCCGGCACGCGCGGCCTCCACCGCAGCGTTCAAGGCCAAGAGGTCGGTCTGACGGGCGATTTCCTGAATGATTTGGATCTTGTCGACAATGGTGGCCAGCGAGGACATTGCCGCCGCCACCGTTTCACCGCCAGCCCGGGCGTTTTCCGCGGCGTGTTGGGCGGTTTCCTTGGTTTCCTCGGCACTTAGCGCAGTATGGCTGACGTTTGCACTCATCTCCGTCACCGAGGTTGCCACCTCTTCTGCCGCCGTGGCCTGTTCCTTCGCCGCCGTCTGAATCGCGGCGGAGGTCGCGGCCATGCGATCCGCACCGCTGGCCACATGGGCCGCGCCGGTGCGCACATTACCGACAATGCCGCGCAGGTCGACCACCATGGTGTTCAGATTGTCCAGCAACGCGCCAATTTCGTTCCTCATCCCATGATCGGCGGTTTCAGTCAGGTCGCCACTGGCCACGCGCTGGCTGAGGGCACCGGCCTGTCGCAGCCCGCGCGACAGGGTCGCCACAATATGCCATGCGGCCAGTAGGCTGATCACCAGCGCGGCGGTCATCATCACGATGATCTCATTCCGGGTCTGCGCATAGGCCGTTTCAGACTGCGCTAGCTCCTCATACATCTTGCGGGTTTCCAGCTCGGTCACTTGAGTGATCAGCGCTGCCATCGGGATCTGATAGGTTTCCTTGCCTTCTGCCAGACGTTTGGACGCCTTGCCTTTGGAGCCGAACAGCAGATCCTGAAGGATCTTTTTGTTAACCTTTTCAATACCTTCCTTCAGCACCAGATATTCGTCCAGATAGGCGGCAGTATTGGCGGAGGAAGTGGCCTGCGCGGCGGCGATCAATTCTTCTTTGCGCTGTCCTAATTCCTTCAGCGTGGCGCGCAGCGCTGATCGCTCTTCTTTGGTGCCAACGAGGATGTAGGTGCTGATTTCGGACTGGATGGTTTCCTGGATCTTTGCGACCTCTTCGATCAGATGCAGGGTTTCGAAATTTATGCGGACGATCTCTTCGCCGCGGGTTTTAATCTGTTTCAGCTCATGCAGGCTGGTCACGCCGGTGGCGGTGAACAGACACACTAAGAGCGCAAATGCGGCAATCAATTGGGCTTTCAGGGAAAGGGTCATTTTGGGGCCTCTGACTCATGAACATGTGCGTCAGACCGGGTGGGTCCGCGCAGGGCACTTGGGGCAGCCCGCAACGACCTGTGTCGCCGGCTGCCCTTCTTACAACGGTTGAGGAGGCGGCCGATGTACCGCCATGAAGTATGAAATTTTTGCAACGGATTTGTAACGGTGGCGCGCGTTTCGCCTTTCGTTTTCAAATGCTTATCCAGATCACCGACAGTTGTCTGCAGGCCCCGGGGGATGCAGGAACCGGCTGGCGGCATAATGGATTTCTGGGCCTGATGATCGGCGTCGCGGCGCGCGGCCTCTTACGCTCGTGTGCCCCAGCCTGTCACGGTTTACTCTCTGGTCTTCTGTTCCGCCTTTGGGGCGGATCTTTGTCTGTTCGAACAACCCGTTAGGAGGGCAGGCGCGACTTGGCAAGCGGTGCGGGCGGGGCAGGACGCAGGTGGCAAGCAATGGCGCAATCCGCGAAGGGACTCGCATCTGCAGGCAGACAAGGCTATGAGCGCTGCCAGACCAAAGAGGACCGCAGGGAGACCGGGCATGGCGCAGCAAGATCAAAACGAAGTTCTGGCGACGGTGACCGTTTCCGCCACCCGCCGCTGGTTGGCGCTGAGCATGCTGGGGGGGCTGGGCGTCCTGCTGATCTATTTCGCCTTCGCCACGCCGCCTGCCAACTTTGCGCTGCAGGCCTTTGTGATTGTGCTGGGCGGTCTGTCGCTGGCGCTGATGATGAAAATGCATGCCGGGACCAGCGGGCAGATCGATCTGACCCGCGCCGGGCTGCGTGACAGTGACGGCACCCTCATCGCACCAATTGAGGCCATTCAAGCAGTCGAGCGGGGCGCCTTCGCTTTCAAACCCTCCAACGGCTTTCTGGTGCGGCTGGATCTGAACGCGACTGAGGAAGATCTGCCGCGCGTCTGGCGGCCGGGCCTGTGGTGGCGTCTGGGCCGCCGGATTGGCGTCGGCGGGGTCACCCCCGGCAATCAGACCAAGATCATGGCTGAACTTTTGCAGGCTCTCATCGTTGAACGCGGCTGATGCTGCCCGATAACTGCAAAGAAAACACAAAACGCCCCGCCAATTGGACGGGGCGTTTTTGTATCAAATCAGCCTAGGTCAGTCGGGGCGGGTTTAATTTTCCCAAACCAGCTGCGGGGCGAAACGCGGGCTGGTGAAAACCAGATTGTACAGCAGATCCTCTTTCAGCCCGACATTGAACGTGGGCTTATAGGTGCTCCAGGTTTCGACCAGAATGACGCGCTCATTGTCCGGCAGGTTCGGCAAACGGTCGCGCATTGCATTGATGTTTTCCTCGCTCAAAGGCGGGCGATCGGCGCGACCCTCCGACCAATCCAATTCGTACCGGTCATCATCTTCGTCCCAGCGGGCCACTGACACGCGCACGGCAGGGTCGGACCCGTCCTTGGCGAGAAAGGCGAAAAGCGACTGAAGTGAATTGACATAGGCATCATTCACCGCGGCCGTTTCCCGGCTGAGCATATCGCCAATCGTGTAGGCCGCTTTAAGGTTGATCGAGCTTTGGCGGAACGCATCGTAGTAGACAAAGCTGGCCAAAAACGCCCAGAGCAGGAAGGGCAGGATCAGCACCGCCTCGACGGCGACGGACCCGCTACCGTCTTTGGCAAACTGCCGGGCAAAGCGGCGCAGGCGGTGGGGCAGAACAGTCAGAACACTCATTAACGCGGCTCCTGTACGAAGGCGGATTTGGCGATCAGCGAATAATCCCCGGCACCGTCTTTGGCCAATGCATCCCCCAGACCGGTGGTCGGGAACAGCGGCTGCACCTTCACGCAGACGCGCACCAGCATCATTTCGTTTTCCTGGCCATGCACAAATTCACGCACAGGGTCCACCTCCTGGCTGCGGTCGGTGCAATCGGCGGTGTCCGGAGGGCTGACCCACGCCCGCGGGTCCAACTGGATCATCTCGATCCGCAGGTTATCCTCGCAATCGATGAGCAGCGGTGCGCGATCACAGATGCTGGCCTTCAACTCATCATGCTGTGGCGCAGACCCGGTCCCGAGGCGAATATCCCGAACGGTCAAATCCAAGGCGCGTTCCAGGATGGTTTCGCGGATCGTCAGGGTGCCAAGTTCAAACGTTGATCCCATAATGAGCATGAAGATCGGAAAGACGACGACGAACTCCAGCGTCGCGTTGCCGTCCTCACGTTTGGCAAATCGCCGAAGCGCGCCAAGCGGAGATGTGGAAAACAAACGTTTCATTGGGTTACCCTTACTGAACAAGGCGAAGTTTGCTGATTGATGCGGCGATTGCTGCAAAGGCGTCCGCAATCTCAAGCCCATCTACGTCGAAATGATGGCTGTCGGAACTGGCGCAGCGTTTCAGAACACGCTGACCGCTTTTGGGCGCTTCAAAGCCAACGGTGTAGACCACGATGCCCTGATCTTTGGCTGCATCGCAAATGTGGTTGGTATGTTGGTCTTTGGCCGTGCCGTTCATGTAGGTGCGGGCATTGTGATACCACACGGACCAGGCGTTCCCTTGGTAGGTGTAGATGTAGCTGGCCAGGTAAGCGAGTGACACGCGATTGAACAGTTCAGGATAGCTCAACCGAACGGCATCGCCGGGCTCTTCCTGTTCTGAGCAGCGGTAGTACCAGTTGTTATACTCCCACTTCCAACCACAAACCGACCGGGTGCCGTTGCCATAAGGGTGGCTTTCCCAGCGCTCCGATTCTGGCCACCAATAGAGGGTGTTGCCGCCCTGATCGTGCTGAACCGAATAGCGACCTTCTTGAGCATTGTACCATACGTCCGAGAGGCCATCGCGAAGGGAAGGGTTGATCATGTATTGGTTGGTGTTTTCACCATCCGTCATGAGCACAATCACCTTCAGCGTTTTGCCATCGGTGTAGGATGACGGGCGCCCTTCGAAGGAGGCGGCCAGTTCGCCCTCGGCGATCAGCTCAGTCACCACCGACTGGGTTGAGGGGTCCAACAGAACCGTGCCCCATTTCATGCCGATGTCGATCGAAGTGTTACCGCCCGCCGTCAGGCCATCGATGTAGTCGTGCAGGTCCAGTCGCGTGTTAGAGAACGGCATGACTTGCAGATGCGGGGAGGGGGGGCAGACGCGCATGAACCGGCTTTCGCCATGTTGACTGAGCTCGCGGGTGTACCATGGATCAAAGTGAGCCGTACGTTCCAGCGGGTCGACCCGGCTGAGATCGGTGCGCGAATACTCGTTTGGAATGAAGTTTACGCAGTGCGAGTAGTTATGTTCGTTCGACACGTTGTATTTGCTGAGGATTTGCTCCCCAATCGCAACCTGGGTCGAGTAGGGGACGACCGAAATCGAAACATTGTCTTGCTCCGCTGAGGCCAGAACGATGTCAACAAACGCTTTCGCTGCCGGCTTGAGGCGCGTCAGGCGTGAGTTTGAGCCCATTGAGCCTGACACATCGAGGACCAAAGAGATTTCAATCCCATCGATACGTTCTTCAGCACGACCGGAAGCGGGGGCCGAAAGCGTGTCAATGTCAAAGAGTTTCAGGAAGTAGGTGTCGAGGTCCGATTTGGCTTTGGCCGAAACAGAACGGTAGCCGATGCCTTCGTCCACGGTGACGCTTTGCAGGTAGGCACCAACGCCTGCCTTGTTGAAATAGTCCCGCACAACCTCTTCGGCGGGTTGGGTCTGGTCAAGGTCAGCTGCGGCCAGAACAGCGCGGTCCAGCGTGTTCTGCAGCGCCATCCGGTCACGCTCAAAGCGCATCAGGTCGATGCCAACACCGCCCACCATCAGCATGCAGATAAACATGAAGATCGAGAATATGACCACCGCGCCGCTTTCGTCGCGGCCAAAACGATGCAGACCCCGCCGCAGGGCGGTGGGTCCTTGCATCACATACGATGCCATATGCAGTCTTTTCGAACGTGTCATGTTCTTAACCTCTGTCAAATCAACGCCGAGTCCCTCACATCAAATAAACGCCGACGAGCAGAGCCGTCTTAGGGTCCACTTATGGCTAGGGGGCGTTCTTTAGTTGGGTTTCACGCTCAATCGGGGCGAAAAAAAGGCATGCCCGAGGAAATGCTGGGGTTTGGTTCCGGGCTGTGCGGCAATAACGTTTCATTAACCACAATTGTTTCGCGACCGTCCCCAATCGCAGCAGGCAATTAAAACTGATTTTGGCCTGTGCCGTAGGGATTCGCGGCCTTCTCCCCACCTTTTGAGAGGGGGGAGGCAGACAATTTGCGGCTTTAGCCGAAGCCGATGCGATGTTTTCAGGCGTTTCTGCGCGGCCCCGGCAGCGGCATTCGCGGGGCTTGCGTCAGGGGGCAGGGGCTGGCATCAAGAGAGCCTTACCTTTCAGATGATCCGAACAGAGAGCTGCCCGATGTTCCGTACCCTTCTGCCTGCCGCCTTTGCCGCCTGCCTTGTGGTGGCCACGCCAGCCATGAGCGAAACCGAAGAAGAGCGCGGGGTGCGCTGTGAGGCTCAGGCCGGGATCGTGGCCCAAGCGGTGGATCTGCGTCTTGACAAGAAGCGTGAGCGTCGCGCCCGCAAGCTGCTGCTGAAAAACGATGCGCTGAAAGCCGGCTTTTATGCCGAAGATGAGGCGCTGCTGAAGCAGCATGTCGACCTCTTGGTGAACTGGGTCTACCAACTGCCCGAAGCGCAGCTGGGCGAAGATGCCTCCACCGCGTTTCAGATCGCCTGCAATCAGTTCCAAAGCTGAGCCGCTACTCCGTTTGTTCTTCGCGCGCGGGCTTTGCCACCAGCGCGCTTCAGCGCTATAGTTTCCCTTATGAGCCTGCCTCCCGGATTTCTTGACGAATTGCGTAATCGCACCTCCATCTCACAGGTGGTGGGGCGCAAGGTCATGTGGGATATGCGCAAGTCCAATCAGGGCAAGGGCGACATGTGGGCGCCGTGCCCCTTCCATCAGGAAAAATCCGCTTCATTCCACGTCGATGACCGCAAGGGCTACTACTATTGCTTTGGCTGTCACGCCAAAGGCGATGCCATCAGCTTTGTGCGCGAAACCGAAAACGTTGAGTTCATGGAGGCGGTGGAGATCCTCGCGCGGGAGGCTGGCATGACCATGCCCCAGCGCGATCCGCAGGCGCAGAAAAAGGCCGATAAGCGCAGCCAGTTGGCTGAGGTCATGGAGATGGCGGTGCAGTTCTTCCGTCTGCAGCTCAGCCGCGGCGTCGCGGATGAGGCACGCGCCTACCTGCAGCGACGTGGCTTGGGGGCAGAAACGCAGGCCCGCTTTGAGATCGGCTTTGCCCCCGAAGGTTGGCAGCACCTGTGGGACCACCTGCGCGGCAAAGGCGTGGACGAAGAGCTGATCCTTGGCGCCGGTCTGGCCAAGCCCTCCAACAAGGGCAAGAAGCCCTATGACACCTTCCGCAACCGCATCATGTTCCCGATCCGCGATCCGCGCGGGCGCTGCATCGCCTTTGGCGGCCGGGCGATGGACCCAAATGACAACGCCAAATACCTCAACAGCCCGGAAACCGCGCTGTTTGATAAGGGGCGCAACCTCTATCACCACGGCCCCGCCCGTGAGGCCGCCGGCAAAGGCCAGCCGCTGATTGTTGCCGAAGGCTATATGGACGTGATCGCCCTGGCCGAAGGTGGCTTTGGCGCTTCGGTGGCGCCTCTGGGTACGGCGATCACGGAAAACCAGCTGCAGCTGTTGTGGCGCATCGCGCCGGAACCGATCATTGCCCTGGATGGTGATACGGCAGGCCTGCGCGCGGCCATGCGGGTCATTGATCTGGCGCTGCCCCTTTTGGAGGCAGGCAAATCGCTGCGGTTCGCCCTGATGCCCGAAGGCAAAGACCCAGACGATCTGATCCGTCAGGAAGGCCCGCAAAAACTGCAAGAGATCCTGGATGGCGCCATGCCGATGGTGGATCTGCTGTGGCAGCGTGAAACCGAAGGCAAGGTGTTTGACAGCCCCGAACGTAAGGCGGCGCTGGACAAATCCCTGCGCGAGAAGATCAAGCTGATCCGCGATCCCTCGATCCGGGAACACTACGGGCTGGCGATTAAGGATATGCGCTGGGACCTGTTTGGCCAGTCGCGCCGTGGCGGCGGTCAAGGCGGGCAGGGCGGTGGCTTCCGCGAAGCAGGCAGCGGGTTCCAGCGTGGGTTTCAGGGCGGCTACAACGGCTTCCGCAAAGGCGGCTTTGCCCCAACGCCGATGGCCAGCACCAAATCCTCAATGCTGGTGGCCGCTGGGGAGGGCGCAGATGATCACCTGCGTGAAGCGGTGATCCTGGCCAGCCTGATTCGCACACCTGAGTTGCTGCCGGAATTCGACAGTCAGGTTGAGCGCATGCATTGCGCCGATGCCGAACGCGCCCATATCCGCGATCTGCTGCTGGAGATGTGTGACCGGGGGGAACTGGGCGATGTTGAGGGGCGTATTTTTGAGGCGCTGGGCCCCTATGCCCTTGAAAGCCTCTTTGCGCTGCCCCATGTGGCGATAGCGCCCGCGGTGCGCCGTGCCGGTGATCTGGAAACCGTGCGCATGTCGGTGGCCGAGGAACTGGCGAAACTGCAGGCCACACGGGGCCTGGACGCTGAGATCGAAGAGGCCGCAGAGGAGCTGGGCGCAAGCGACGATGACACGCTGACCCGCCGTCTGCATCAGGCCACCGAAACCCGAAACCGCGCCCTGCGCAGTGAACAAGAAGACCGCGCCCATTATGACGTCGGAGAGAACGGTGCCCGAATCAATCGGGATGAACGTGACGCTTTTGATGCCATTTTGGGGAAGATCAATTTCTCCAGACGCTGATATCGGGCGTTTTGGTGAAGAAAACAGAAGGAATTCCGGGTAAACGGGTTTCCGAATCATGGAATCGCGTTATTGATTCGCTCTGAACGAATCATGCCACGCCCGGATCCGTCCGCCTGCAGGAGAGTTACATGGCTGCCAAAGACACCGAAGACCGCAAGCCCGACGATCAGGACGCCGAGGTATCCCTGGACATGAGCCAGGCTGCCGTAAAGCGGATGATCGCCGAAGCGCGGGAACGGGGCTATATCACTTATGACCAGCTGAACCAGGTTCTGCCCCCCGATCAGGTGTCCTCGGAACAGATCGAAGACGTGATGTCGATGCTCTCGGAAATGGGCATTAACATCATCGAAGACGAAGAAGCCGAAGAAGAAGAACAGAAAAACACCGCCGTTGTGGATGTCTCTTCCAACAAGGGCGAAGTGGCGCTGTCTTCGGGCACCACCGAAAAGCTGGACCGCACCGACGATCCGGTGCGCATGTACCTGCGCGAGATGGGCTCGGTCGAACTGCTGAGCCGCGAAGGCGAAATCGCGATTGCGAAACGGATCGAGGCCGGCCGCAACACGATGATCCTGGGTCTGTGCGAAAGCCCGCTGACTTTCCAAGCGATCACCATCTGGCGGGACGAACTTCTGTCCGAAGATATTCTGCTGCGCGATGTGATCGATCTGGAAACCACCTTTGGCAACCAGATGGGTGAGGACGGCGAAGACGACGAAGAAGGCATCGTTGGCGCCGCCAACGTCACCGCTGCCCCCTCCGCGCAACCGGCGCAGAAAGAGGAAAAGCAGGAATACGATGCGGACGGTAACCCGATCCGCAACGATGACGACGATGATGATGAGGACGAACAGGCCAACATGTCGCTGGCCGCGATGGAGGCCGCGCTGAAGCAGCGTGTGCTCGACACCCTCAACAACATCGCTGAAGACTTCGAAATCCTGTCGGAAATGCAGGACGCCCGGATCTCGGCCACGCTGAACGAAGACGGCAGCTTCTCGGAAGAAGACGAAGCGCGTTATCAGAAGCTGCGCTCCGAGATTGTCGAACTGGTGAACGGTCTGCATCTGCACAACAACCGGATCGAGGCACTGATCGACCAGCTTTACGGCATCAACCGCCGGATCATGTCGATCGACAGCTCAATGGTGAAACTGGCGGATCAGGCTCGCATCAACCGCCGTGAGTTCATTGAGGCCTACCGTGGCTCGGAACTGGATCCGACCTGGCTGGACCGTATGGCTGAAAAGCCGGGCCGTGGCTGGCAGATGTTCATCGAACGCTCGACCGAGAAGGTCGAAGGTCTGCGCAACGATATGGCCCAAGTGGGTCAATATGTTGGTCTGGACATTCCTGAATTCCGCCGCATCGTGGCGCAGGTTCAAAAGGGTGAAAAAGAGGCCCGTCAGGCCAAGAAAGAGATGGTTGAGGCCAACCTGCGCCTCGTGATCTCGATCGCCAAGAAATACACCAACCGTGGCCTGCAGTTCCTGGACCTCATCCAGGAAGGCAACATCGGTCTGATGAAGGCGGTGGATAAGTTCGAATACCGCCGCGGTTACAAGTTCTCGACCTATGCGACCTGGTGGATCCGTCAGGCGATCACCCGCTCGATCGCGGATCAGGCGCGTACCATCCGTATTCCGGTTCACATGATCGAAACGATCAACAAACTGGTGCGGACCGGCCGTCAGATGCTGCATGAGATCGGCCGTGAGCCGACGCCGGAAGAACTGGCCGAAAAGCTGCAGATGCCGCTGGAAAAGGTCCGCAAGGTGATGAAGATCGCCAAGGAGCCGATTTCGCTGGAAACCCCGATTGGCGACGAAGAAGACAGCCAGCTGGGCGACTTCATCGAAGACAAAAACGCCGTGCTGCCGCTGGATTCGGCCATTCAGGAAAACCTGAAAGAGACCACCACGCGCGTTCTGGCCTCGCTCACCCCGCGTGAGGAACGTGTGCTGCGGATGCGCTTTGGCATCGGCATGAACACGGACCATACGCTGGAAGAGGTGGGCCAGCAGTTCAGCGTGACCCGCGAACGGATCCGTCAGATCGAAGCAAAAGCCCTGCGCAAGCTGAAGCACCCAAGCCGCTCCCGCAAATTGCGCAGTTTCTTGGATCAGTGATTTATAAGACGCCCCCGATTTCGGGGGCGTTTTTTGTTTTTGGGATTTGAGTTAATGCCAACAAATGAAGAATGGGCTGACGAAATTATTCAGGTCTATATAGACTTGCGTTGTCAGGAGAACGATATTGTCTTCCTGACATACAAAGACCTTGCAATCCGCTTGGGGCGCCCTGGGCAAGAGCGATTGCTTGCAAGGCCGTTGGATATCGTACGTGAAGAGTGTCAAAAACGTCAGATACCCGATGTAGCAACCATGGTTGTTTCCAAGGAAAGCCTCGTAGGTGGCGAAGTCAAACCTTCAACAAAAGCTGCATCCAAGTACAACGATTGGACGTCGCTGCGGCAAGAGCAAGCGCGTGCCATCTCGTTTGATTGGAAAACATACAAAGATTGATACTTCGGTTACGTTGGAAATAGAAACTGAATGTTAGAGTGCCAAAATAACCTTTCCGTACAAGTGGCAGCTTTTGCGGCGTTATGTCTATGCTCCACCCCAGCCCATGCCTGCCCCGACGGCGCAACGTCGCTCGTCTCTTGTCCGCTGAAAGGCGGCACGAAGGTTCTGCAAACCTGCCTCCTTGGTGATCACGCGACCTATGCCTTTGGCAAGGTGGGCCAGACACCTGATCTGCATCTGGCACGTCCGGTGACGGATATCGCCATGACCCCCTGGCCGGGCATCGGGCGCTATATCTGGGAGGATTTCACCTTCAGCAATGGTGCTACGTCTTATCGTGTCTTCTACGGCATCGACAAGATGGCTGAAGGGGCGGGGAAGCTGACCGGTGGTGTTGCGGTGGAACAGGGGGGCAAGGTGCTTGCCGAACTGTACTGCGATCTGGGCAAGGTCACCACATCAGGCTATCCGCTACCGCTTTATGAGGCAAAGGAAGCTGCGGGGCAGGTCTATTCGCTGGAGGCACAGGCCTGGTCTGACTGAAGGGGCTGGATTGGCACCCCAGACTCCAATGCCTTTGAGGGGTGGCAACGCGGCGCAAACACATTTGCGCGACTGATCTTCACCAAAGCGCGCGCGGCTCTTGTCGTTTTTCTAAGGCACCCAATCTATAGCGGCAGGAAAGGAGGTGAGCCATGAGAGTGCTCGTCTTGTTACTGCTGATCCCAACCTCCCTGTTTGCGCATACTGGTTATGAGTTGACGTTGGATCACGTGACCCCCCTCCCTCTGCCGCAAATGGTGCTGTCGCAGCCCAGCCCTGACATTTGGGTTGGCTCTGACAGTGGCACCGCCCAGCTTGCCGCCCCCTGCATGACCTCCGCCGAGGCTCAGGAGGCGTTGGTGCAGCTGGCCGCCACCTGTGTGGAGCGTTAAGCGCCCAGGCAGCAGTGCAACGGGAGATGAATGCGCCCTGACCGAACGGTCAGGGCGCTTTTCTTTGTCTCACACTGTAATGTGGTGGGATTAGCCCAGCAGCAGGATGTCCGATCCCCCGGCGCTGCGGCGCAGGGCGTGCAGATCGGCCAGATCCGGGTCATTGGCCCAGGCCAGCGCCGCGTCACGATCCGGGAACGACAGCAGCGCCGCCGTATCAGGCGCCGCAGGGCTGCCATCCAATGTGGTAAAGTCTTTGCTGGCCGCTTCGACCTTGCCACCGTGGCGGGCCAGCGCTTCGCCTGCCTTTTCACGGTAGGCGTTCAGGGCATCAGGGTTGGTCACGGTCAGTTGCGCATAGGCGTAGATCATTTCTCTCTCCATCAAATGTGTGAACCCTATGTGGCATCTGTCATGGCGCGCGAAAACGCGCGACTTTGCATTCATGCCATGCGATAGTGCATGTCATGCAGAGAGTGGATGACCCCGATTGGGGCGATTTGAAAACCGTGCTGGCGCTGTTGCGTCATGGCAGCCTGGCCGCGGCGGGGCAGGCGCTGGGGGTGAATTACACCACTGTGGCGCGGCGCATTGCACGGGTGGAGCAGGCGCTGGATCTGACCCTGTTTGAACGTCTGGCCGATGGCTACCATCCAACCGAGGCCGCGCAGCTGATCGGTGAACATGCCGCCAGGATGGAGGCGGAGGCCGACGCGATGCTGCGCCAGCTTTCCGGGCAGGACAGCCGGTTGCGCGGGCCACTGGTGATCACGGCACCGCAACTGCTGATCGCCCATGTTCTGGCGCCGGTTCTGCAGGACTTTACCAAGGCCTATCCCGATATTGACCTGCATTTGCGGGCCTCGAACGATCTGTTGGATCTCAACCGGCGTGAGGCTGATCTGGCGATCCGCATCAGCCGCGCACCGGGCGACAGCCTGATGGGGCGGCGGCTGACGGCGCAGAAATCGGCTGCCTTTGCCGCGGACAGCTATGTGGAGGCAATGGCCAAGGCGCCCGAGGCCCCGATTGACTGGCTGGTCTATGAGGCGATGGCAGAGCTGCCCGCAGCGGTGAAGGCGCAGTCACCACAATCGCGGATCGCCATGGTCTTTGATGACATGGTGGCAATGGCGGGCGCGGCGCAGGCGGGCCTGGGTGTGGTGCGCATGCCGGTGTTTCTGGGCCGGGCGCTGGGGCTGCAGCCGCTGGACCTGATGCCAGCGCAGCCCTACGCCGATATCTGGGTGGTGGCCCATGCGGATCTGTGGCCCTCGGCCAAGGTGACGGCGTTCCGCCAGATGCTGGTGCCTTTCTTCAAGGCGCAAGGCGCGCGTTTTACCTGAGTGCAAGCACGCCCTCTTGCACCTGATGGGGGCAAGCGCCACACTGCATCAAACCCAAATATGATGGATCGACCCATGGCCCTATTTTCCAAACTCTTCGGTGGCGGTGCCAGCAAATCAGAGCCGAAAGGCGCTGAGCCAGAAGATCACGCAGGTTTCCTGATCTATGTGGAGCCGATCCGCGAAGGTGGCAGCTACCGCATCGGTGCCCGCATCGAAAAGGTCATCGATGGGGAGTTGAAGTCCCACATGATGATCCGCGCCGATACCGTTGCCTCGCAAGAGGAGGCCGCCCAGATCAGCCTGCAAAAGGCCAAGAGTTTTATCGACCAGATGGGCGACGGGGTGTTTGGCTAAGGCCAGACTGCTGTTAGGCTAGGGCATGGATCCGATTGCCCTTGCCTTCTACGCCGCGATTTGCGGGTTGCTCAGCCTCTTTGCGCCGTCGCTTGGTGGCATGGTGCCCCGCATGCTGATCGGCGCGGTGGTGGGTATCTTGGCGGCCAGCCTGTTGCCTTTCGTGAAAACCCTGATCGGAGGCTAAGCCACATGAGTCAGCTGGCACAGACGCAGTTCAACCTGTCGACCCGCGGGCAGGGGTTATATGAGTTCACCCGTGATGTAGCAGCCTGGGCGCAGGATCAGGACATGCAGGCAGGGCTGCTGACGCTGTTTGTGCGCCACACCTCCTGTTCACTGCTGATCCAGGAAAACGCCGATCCTGAGGTGCAGGTGGACCTGCGCAACTTCTTCGCCCGTCTGGTGCCGCCCACCACCGATCCCAGCATGGCCTATCTGACCCACACCTACGAGGGGCCGGATGACATGCCGGCCCACATCAAATCCGCGATGATGCCGGTCAGCCTGTCGGTGCCCTTGGTGGCCGGTCAATTGGCGCTGGGAACCTGGCAGGGGATCTACCTGTTTGAACATCGCGATGCCCCGCATCAGCGCCAGGTGGTGGCGCATCTGGCCGGGCAGTAAGCGTTGTTTCGGGGGCGGGGCTGTAACGTAGATCACGCCAGCGGTCCGTGCAGGCACGTTTCTGTGATCCCTCTTGTTTCAATGGCCTTGGGGCTTTGATGATGGGGCAGACGCAGACATTACCCCAGAGGAACCGCCATGAAAACCCAACGCCTGACCTTCACCGGCCATGACGGCAGCACCCTTGCCGCACGTTTGGATCTGCCCGAGGGAGAGATCACCTCGACCGCGCTGTTTGCGCATTGCTTCACCTGTTCCAAGGATATTCCGGCCGCCAAACGCATTGCCCAGCATCTGGCGCAGCGGGGCATGGCGGTGCTGCGGTTTGATTTCACCGGGCTTGGCCATTCTGAGGGGGAATTTGCCAACACCAACTTCACCACCAATGTGGCGGACCTGGTTCTGGCCGCCCAAGCGCTGGAGGAACGGTTCGCCGCGCCGCAGCTGCTGGTCGGCCATTCCCTCGGTGGTGCTGCGGTTTTGAAAGCGGCGGGTCAGATCCCTTCTGCCCGCGCGGTGGCCACCATTGGCGCACCGTTTGATCCGGCACATGTCGCCCATAACTTTGGTGCCAAAGTCAAAGAGATTGAAGAGCAGGGCGGTGCTCAGGTTGAACTGGCTGGCCGCCCCTTCACCATCTGCAAACACTTCCTCGAAGATATCGCCGCGCAGGAGATGGCACCGGCAATCGCCAGCCTGCACAAGGCGCTTCTGGTGCTGCATGCGCCTTTGGATGATGTGGTGGGGATTGAGAACGCGGCGGAGATCTTTACAGCGGCGAAACATCCCAAGAGCTTTGTCACCCTGGATGACGCCGATCATCTGGTGACCCGGATCAAAGACGCGGAATATGCGGCGGATACCATCCTGGCCTGGGCCGCGCGTTACGTGGATCTGGCGGCGGAACCTGTGACCAAGGCCGCCCCTGATGGCGCGGTGCATGTGTCTGAGGCAGACGCTATGGGCTTTCTGCAGGACGTCAACATTGCGGGCCGTCACACCTATCTGGCGGATGAACCGGCCTCGGTCGGGGGCAGTGATCTGGGGCCAACCCCCTATCAGTATCTGTCAGCTGGGCTCGGGGCCTGCACCACCATGACCATCCGCATGTATGCCCGCCACAAAGGCTACCCGCTGGAGCATGTGGCGGTGGATGTCTACCACGACAAACGCCATCTGGAGGCAATGGAGGGCCAGGCGCCTACGAAACGTGATGTGTTCCGACGGGACATCCATGTGCGCGGCGATCTGAGTGACAGCCAGCGCGCCGATATCCTGCGTATTGCGGACAAGTGTCCTGTACACAAGACGCTACATGCCAGTGCTGATATCGAAACGAACCTGCTGGACTGAGGCTTTTGCAACAATCAGTTGCGGTGATGATTTACCCCTACCCAAATCCTAGAGGGCGACCTATAGTAGATGTGGATAACTGGGGACTTATCCCCAGACTTGCGCAGTGTAGCGAAAGAGGGGACCTTTCATGCGTTGTCCGTTTTGCGGAAATATCGACACTCAAGTGAAGGATTCACGCCCCGCCGAAGATCACGTCTCGATCCGTCGGCGGCGCTTTTGCCCGGCCTGTGGGGGCCGTTTCACCACCTATGAACGGGTGCAGCTGCGCGACCTTGTGGTGATCAAATCCAATGGCCGCCGCGAAGACTTCGACCGCGATAAACTGGAACGCTCGATCCGCATCTCGATGCAGAAACGCCCGGTGGAACCTGATCGGATTGATCAGATGATCTCGGGCATTGTGCGGCGCTTGGAAAGCATGGGTGAGACGGATATCCCCTCCAAGACCATCGGTGAGATCGTGATGGAGGCGCTGGCCCGCATCGATACCGTGGCCTATGTGCGCTTCGCCTCGGTTTACAAGAACTTCCAGGCGGCGGACGACTTTGATAAATTCGTCTCCGAGCTGCGCCCGGATTACCCGAGCGAAGACTGACCCTTAACCCCAAACCGGGATTTTAGGCGATGGATCATCGTTACATGGCGCTGGCCCTGTCACTGGGGCGGCGCGGTCAGGGCAACACCTGGCCAAACCCCGCTGTGGGCTGCGTCATCGTCAAAGAAGGCCGCATCGTGGGCCGCGGCTGGACGCAACCCTCGGGCCGCCCCCATGCTGAAGTTGTGGCGCTGGCGCAGGCCGGCGCTGCCGCGCGCGGCGCCACCGCCTATGTCACGCTGGAACCCTGTTCACATCACGGCAAAACACCGCCCTGCGCTGAAGCGCTGATCGCTGCGGGCGTCGCCCGTGTGGTGGCCGCCGTGACTGACAGCGATCCGCGCGTTTCGGGGCAGGGGTTTCAGATGCTGCGTGATGCCGGCATTGAGGTCACTACCGGTGTGCTGGCCGAAGAGGCCGCGCGGGATCTTTCGGGCTTTTTCCAACGGGTGGAAACCGGGCGCCCTGCGCTGACGCTGAAACTGGCCAATTCCTTTGACGGGCGCATTGCCACCGCCACCGGCGAAAGCCAGTGGATCACCGGGCCCGAGGCGCGCCGGTATGTCCATGGCTTACGGGGCACTCATGATGCGGTGATGGTTGGTGGCGGCACAGCGCGGGCCGATGATCCCAGCCTGACCGTGCGGGACATGGGGGTGGAGCGTCAGCCAGTGCGGGTGGTGCTGTCGCGCCGCCTTGATCTGCCGCTGATGGGCAATCTGGCCCGCACGGCGCGTGACGTGCCTGTGTGGATCTGCCACGGCCCGGATCTGGATCCGCTGTTGGAGCGCAGCTGGCGCGACCTGGGGGCGGAGCTGATCGCCTGCCCATTGGCGCAGGGGCAGATTGATCCTGCCGCTGCCCTGCAAGCCTTGGGGCAGCGCGGGCTGACGCGGGTGTTCTGCGAAGGTGGTGGCGCGCTGGCGGCGGCCCTGTTGGCGCAGGATCTGGTGGATGATCTGATCGGGTTTACCGCCGGTTTGGCGATTGGCGCCGAAGGCCTGCCGGGAATTGGCGCCATGGGGCTGGAACGCCTGTCGGAGGCGCCGCGCTATCAATTGGTGGAGACCCGGCCGATCGGGGCCGATGTGCTGCACCGCTGGCGGCGCGGCTAATCCATCGCACAGAATTGGCTACGCCGCGGCTGTTCAACCGCGACGCCACAGGTGCGCGTAAGACGACAGCAGCCCCTGAAGTTTCGCCAGCAGGCGCAGGCTGGGTGGCGCCGGGGAAATGCCTGCGGCCAGACGTTCCACTATCAACTCCACCGGGCAGGGCTGACCGCTGACCGGATCCAGATAGCGCGGATAGTCGATCAGCGTGGCATGGATCAGCCCCTCCAGCGGCACCAGCGTGCCGCGACGGGCCGGCACGTCACCACGATCCACCGTAAGGCCCCAACCGGCGTAGAAGGGCGCGCCCAGACAGGTGACCTTGACGCCGCGCAACAGCGCCTCAAACCCCAGGAGGGAGGTCATCGTCCAAACCTCCTGCACCTCTTGCAGCAGGGGGGCCGGGTCACCCTGTTCGATCACCGCATCGGCAAATTTCAGCGCCTGTTCCTGTGTCAGGGCGCCGGGGCGCAGGCCGGCCTCCACATCCGGGTGGGGTTTATAGAGGATCACCGCCTCTGGATTTGCGGCGCGGGTGGCCTGCAGCAGGGTGAGGTTGGTCTTGATCATTCCTGTACCCAGCCGGATCGAGGCATCATCCTCCACCTGACCCGGGACCAGAATGCGATGGCCTTCGGGCAATTGCTGCACCGGGTGGCCGACGTTGTATTTGCTGAGCCCCGCCTTGATCAGGTTGCGGCGCAGCTGGCCCGCGCGGGCGCGTTGATCCTCGCGCAGCTGGCTGCGGCTGCGGATCATATCCTCCAGATCGCTGGGTTGGTTCGGATCGTAGTAGATCCCTTGCCGGTCGCTGACGAGCGATAGGGGCGGCACCAGCTCTGCCCCCAGACCGCGGGAGCGCAGGAAACCATCCTCAATCCGCACAAGGCCCGCAGGGGGCGCCTGCAGCGTTTCCGCCGCGCGGGCCCAGATCATCTGACGGCGGGGGGCAGGGGCATCTGTGGGCTTGGCTGAAAACCGGACCGGCCGGACGGACCCGAAGAAGCGATTGAGCGGCCGGCGTTTCCACAGCCGCATGCCTGCGGCCTGCCAGCCATGTTGATCCTCGGCATAGGCGCGGGCGCGGGCGGCCAGTATATCAATCACATCTTCCAAGGCGCACAGTCGGTCGCGGTAGGGGTCATACCAGATCGGGTAGAGCATCATCACCCCGGCAAAGAGCTGCGCGCGGGTCAGCTGACGGCGGCGGCGCGGCAGAGGGGAGACATCATCGGTCAGCCCCCAACCGGCATAGAAAGGCTGGCCAAACACCTTGGGGCGGTGACCGGCCATGATCGCCTCAAACCCCAGTCCGGAGGTCACGGTGTAAACGGCAATCGCGCCCTCCAGCAGGGCATGGGGACTGGCGGCGCCATCATATAGGGTGACACCGTCGGGCAATGTGGCGGGATCATAGTGGCCCTCACGGTGACCACCGCGGGTTTCAGGATGGGCCTTGATCACGATGCGGGCGCCGGGGTGATCCTCCTGCGCCTGCATCAGCATTTCAGCAAAACTATGGGCCGAGGCACGCCCCAGCTTGATCGCGGCATCTCCGCGCGTCTGATCGATCAGCAGCACATAGCCGGGATCGGGCAGGGGGGCGTCGGGATCAAAGGCCGCGTATTTTGACAGCTGCGCCTCTTGGATACGGGCCATACAGTCCCGCGCCCGGGCCAGCAGGCCGCCGTCATCCAGCGGCTGCAGATTCAGGATCGCCTCAAGGTCGCTGGGCTGGGTGATGTCAAAATGCATCCCGCGTTTGCAGACCACCAGCCCCAAAGGCGGCTCACCGCTGCGGCCGGGGTGCAGGGAGCGTAGGAAGGCATCTTCGACGCGGATCAGGCTGCCCCCGGTCTTCTCGGCCATGGCCGCACCGCGTTTGGCGTAGGGCGAATGGCCCCAAACGGCGATCAGGTCATCCTTACCTGGTTTGCCCAGCCGCAGATCATAACCCGCAAGCTGCAGGATGCGCCGGGTCTGTTTTTGCCGCCAGAAGCCTGCGTTGAAATAGGAAACCCGCCGAGGCTGGGCCTCGGCGGGGCTATGACGCATCCAATCGGACGGCCGCATTAACTGCCGCCGAGCGTGGACAGCGAGTTGGCGGTGGTGAGCGAGCCGGTCAGCGAAGAAATCGTTTTATCCCACTGGGTGAACGGGGCTTCGGTCACGTAAAGCGTGTCTTCGTCGCGTACGGCAAAGTCACGCGCCAGGAACAGACCGTTGGGCTGGGTCAGGTCCAGCACATAGACCAGACGCTGCGCCCCTTCGAGGTCATTGCGGCCCAGAACGGTGTTGGCAATCTCAGCAGGTTCGTTGCGCAGGATGAAGACGCCGGTGGGATCTGCGGCGGAGGCCAGCAGACCACCGACCTGTGCGATGGCTTCGATGGCGGAAACGGTCTGGCTTTCAAACCCGATGCGCGACTGGGTGCCGGTGGCGCCAAGCGCCGTGAAGCTGCGGGTGTCGCCCTCAACCAGAATGCGGTCACCGCCGCGCAGGGCGATGTCCAGCTCCGGGTTTTCATAGAGGTCCTGGAACCAGATGTGGCCACGTTCGTTGCCGCGGATCACGGTGATCTGGGCAATCTCGGGATCGATGGTCACGCCGCCGGCACGGGCCAGCATGGTCGACAGGGTCCGGGTCGGCCGTTCAATGGCAAAGACACCCTGACCGCCAACGGCACCAACCAGCGACACGGTTGAGCCGTCACCGGCCACACGGCGCACCTCGACCTGAGGTTCCGGGGTCTGATCTTCGATCTTGCGGGTGATGATGTTGCGGATCTGCTCAGGCGTGTTGCCCGCGGCGCGGATGCGGCCCGCGTAAGGCACAAAGATGAAGCCTGCGCCATCAACCTGAATTTCGGTCAGGATCGAGTTGGCCCCGGTGCGGGTGTAAAGCCCAACATCGACGTTTTCCCAGATTGTCAGGCTCAGCGTGTCGCCCGGCCGCACAATGTCAGAGCCCAGCTGGCCAGCCTTCAGGAATTTTTCGGGGAAGCCAAGGGCAGGGGTCACGGCGGTTGCGCGGGTCACCCGGTCATTGACGTTCACGATATAGGCGTCGCCCTCTCGCAGGACGGAGCCTGCAAAGATCTCTTTCTTGGTGGGGCCAACGCGCGGCAGGCCACAGGACGCAACCAGCGCCACAGCAGCCAAAAGGGCGACGGACTTCGCCCGGCGGGAGCTAAAGAATTTCACTGCTCGGTCTCCTCGACCTGTATTATCTGCCTCAAGTCTTTTGTCCAACCTATCGGAATCGGACATAAAAATCCAGCGCTAGACCTTGTGTCGGTCAGGTCACCAGACGCAACTGTTGCCTCGGGGCCGCGGTGCCGCTGGCCAAGGCGTCATAGGGATCTTCGGCAGATAGCATCATATCGACCACATGGCGCAGCAGCTGACGGCGGCCGCGTGCCGAATAAAAGCCGCCCGGCAACTGGCTGGTTTCCAACAGAAAGCGGCGGTAATCGCGATAGGCGGGCAGATCCGGGCGCCGGGCGCTGGCAAAGAACTGCGCCACCGGTTGGTCCGATACAAATTCCGGTTTGGCGTAAACCGCATCGCCGTAAACCTTCAGCGGGATGCCACGCCACAGCACCTGCTGACCGGCGGTCGAATTGACGGTGACGGCGCTGCGTGCCTCATTCAGCAGGCGGGCCAGTTTGCCGCCACGGACAAAATGCACCCGTCCTTCCACACCGGTTTCACGCGCCAGTCGGGTGATTTCCCGTTTCAGCGGCACCCGGCCGTTTTCCAGTGGATGCGCTTTGATCACCAGATGATGATGCCCCGGCGCCCCTTTGGCAAAGCCGGTAATAGTGCGCTCCAGAAACTCGGTCATGGTGGTGAAGGGCGAATGCATCTGGAAGGAACTGTCATGTTCCAGCTGCAACAGCGCAATATGATAGGGAAAACCGCCGTTGCGGATACGGAAGGTGGCCAGGCTCCGCTCAAGGATCTGCACCGGCGTCAGCATCAGCCGGTTGAAGTAGAGGTAGAACTCCCGGCTGACAGGCAGATCGCGATGGCGGCGGAAGTTGCGGTAATCACCGTTCCGGAACATCACAAACCAATGGTAGAGCGCGCCGTAGAACACGTGCTGGCGCATATCCCCCCAATGGGCGGGCGGCAGATGGCTGTCCATGTCACTTTGGGCCAAAGCATCGCGCATTTCCTCAACGCTGAGGTCCATCAGACGGGAATGCCCGTTCGATCCACCCCGTTCATAAGTGACCCAGAAGGGGCGCAGATAGCCCTCTTCAAACACATGCACCGTCAGCCCCGCAGCCTTGGCGCGTTTCACCGCTTCGGCGTGGATCGGGCGGGTGTCGCCGTAAAGCACAATGTCGGTGACGCCCTTTTCCGCGACCAGCGTTTCAAACTGGTCAGGCCAGTCCTCGGCGGCGCCGCAGTAGGGGATGTAGCTGGCCTGATCGAACCAAAAGGCCCGGTCGCCTGCGTTGAAGCCCACCCGCCAGACCTGCGCCCCCGCCCGCCGCAGCATCTTGCCCAGCTGGTGGAAAAAGGGCCCATGCGGCCCCTGCAGGCAGAGAAACACCCGGTTCTGGTGATCGCTATGGTTCACGGGGCGACTCATGGCGCGGATTTAATCCTCATTGGCTCAATAGGTTAACGGTTGTGTCCTATCCTAGCGTAGGGTTTCGGCAAAATTAAGGCACGAGATTGCACCTGCCCTTTGCTCGTTGGGGACAAGAGGGGCACAAGGGGGGCGCGCACCTTGTTCTTCTGTTCTTCAACGGCTAGGTCTGGGGGCGGTTTTAGAAGGAGCCCCTCATGTTTACCGGCATTGTGACCGATCTAGGTGAAATCATCGAGCTGGAGCAGCGCGGCGATCTGCGCGCCCGGATCAAGACCTCATATGACCTTTCGACCGTCGATATGGGGGCGTCGATCGCCAGTGATGGGGTCTGCCTGACCGTGGTGGCCAAGGGTGACGACTGGTATGATGTGGAAATCTCGGGCGAGACGGTGTCAAAGACCAACCTTGGCGATTGGGCGGTGGGCCGGAAGGTCAATCTGGAACGCGCGCTGAAGGTTGGCGATGAACTGGGCGGCCATATCGTCAGCGGTCATGTGGATGGCGTGGCGCAGTTGATTGAGATGCATGAAGAGGGCGACAGCACCCGTATGGTGTTTGAAGCCCCGGAAGAGCTGGCCAAATTCATCGCGCCCAAAGGCTCGGTCACATTGAACGGCACCTCGCTGACCGTGAACGAAGTGGCTGGCTGCACCTTTGGCATCAATGTAATTCCCCACACCAAAGAGGTGACGATCTGGGGCCAGGCCAAAGTGGGTGACCGCATCAATCTGGAGATTGACACGCTGGCACGTTACGTTGCCCGTCTGCGCGATTTCGCCTGATCTGGACGCTGACCCGGCCCTTTGCCGGTCAGCGGGAGGAGGGGGAACGCCCCCTCCGCAGCAAACTCAGGATGCCAAAGCCGCGTCTTCGAATTTAAATATTCAAAAATGATGTTGCGTTTCTTCAGCGCTGGAGTACCTTCGTGGCCTCGCGAAGGACCTGCGAAGGAGGAACCCACATGGCCCTGATCACCCCCAGTCGACGTGACATCCTGAAACTTGCCGCCGTCGCCCCGGCCATGGCATTGCCAGCCGCGGCCAAGGCACAGCTGGGGGCCCCAAGCGATGAAAACCCGGGCTATTTCCGCTTCACCCTTGGGGAGGCACGGCTGACGATCCTGTCGGACGGCTATTTCTCCGCCCCTACCAGCGGCGTCGGCGTCAACGCGGACCCGGCCGATGTGCAGGCGTTCCTGACGCGGCATTTCCTGGATCCTCAGGCGGGCTATTCCCACACCAACCACCTGCTGATCGAAAGCGGTGAGGCCGTGGTGCTGGTCGATGTCGGATCGGGCCACCGGTTCTTTGACACCGCAGGGCGGCTTCTGGCGAATATGGAGGCCGCAGGCATCGATCCCGCCGCCATCACCCATGTGGTGATCACCCACGCCCACCCCGATCACATCTGGGGCATCCGTGATGACTTTGATGAGGCGCTGTTTCCTGACGCTGAATACATCATGGGCGCAGCAGAGCACGCCTATTGGATGCAGGATGATCTGGTCAATCTGGTGGATCCGACCGACCAGCAGTTTGTGCTGGGGGCGGTGAACTCGATCAATTGTGACGGTGTGGAGTGGACATTGGCCGAAGATGGCCATGAGGTGGTGCCGGGTGTGCGGCTGATCGCAACGCCTGGGCACACTGCCGGCCATATGTCCGTGATGTTGGACAGCGACGGCAAGCAGCTGATCGCGCTGGGCGATTCGATGAGCCATTCCTGGCTGAGTTTCCGTCGGCCTGATTGGTACAATGCCTTTGACGCTGATGGCGATCAGACCGTGGCCACCCGCAAGCGGCTTTTGGATATGTGCAGCGCGGATCGCATTGCGGTTCTGGGGTATCATTTCCCCTTCCCGGGCGTGGGCCATGTGCTGCGCGAGGGGGATCAATTCAGCTTCGTGCCGGCACTCTGGCAGTTTTAAGCTGTCTCAGCGGGCTCTGCGGCGTCGCACAGGAGGTGTGAAACGCCGCGTCCCCTCTGGCATTTAAGGGGGCGCTGCGCTATCTGGCAGGAAACCGTGACCCGAGGGGAAGCCTATGCCCGAAAGCTCTGCCTTTGAAACACCTGGTCCTGTAGAGGCCCAGCTGCGTGATGCCATCAGCCCGATTGAAGAGATCATCGAGGCCGCCCGTCAGGGCAAAATGTACATCCTCGTCGATCATGAAGATCGCGAAAATGAGGGTGACCTGATCATCCCGGCAGAATTTGCCGATGCTGCGGCGATCAACTTCATGGCCACCCATGGCCGCGGGCTGATCTGTCTGCCGATGACGGCAGATCGCATCGATTTCCTCGGCCTGCCGATGATGGCGGTCAACAACTCCTCTCGTCATGAAACGGCCTTCACCGTCTCGATCGAAGCGCGTGAAGGGGTCTCCACCGGGATTTCTGCCGCGGACCGGGCGCTGACCATTGCGACCGCGATCAATGAGCAGAACACCATGGCCCATATCGCAACACCCGGGCATGTCTTCCCGCTGCGCGCCAAACGTGGCGGTGTGCTGGTGCGTGCCGGTCATACCGAAGCCTCGGTTGATATTTCGCGGCTGGCCGGCTGCCACCCCTCGGCGGTGATCTGTGAGATCATGAAAGAAGACGGCAGCATGGCCCGTCTGCCCGATCTGGTGGAGTTCGCCAAAGAACATGACATGAAGATTGGCACCATCAGTGACCTGATCAAATACCGCTCGAAGAACGACAACCTCGTGGTGGAAACCAGCCGCGAAACCGTTCAGTCCGAATTTGGCGGTGACTGGGAAATGCGGATCTTCACCGATCAGATCCACGGTGTGGAACATGTGGTGATGATCAAGGGCGATGTCACCGATGGCGCGCCGGTTCTGACCCGGACCCATGCGCTGCATGAGGCGACCGATATTCTGGGCCTTGGCCCGAAACCCGCAGATGAGCTGCCCCGCGCGATGAAACTGATCGCCGAAGAGGGCCGCGGTGTGGTCTGCCTGTTCCGCCAGCCCCGTCATGCGCTCTACGCGCAAGAGGAAGAGGGCGTGAAGACGATCAAACAGATCGGCCTTGGCGCGCAGATGCTGTCCAAGATGGGCCTGTCCGAGCTGATCCTGCTGACCGACAGCCCGCGCACCAAATATGTGGGCCTTGATGCCTATGATATTGAAATCGTCGGCACCCGCCCGATCCTTGGCGACGCCTGAAGGAGGTCTGAGACATGGCTGGACATGAGCAACACTATATTCTGCCGCGCCCCGAGTTTGACAAACCGGTGAAGCTGGCAATCGTGATGTCGCCTTACTACAAAGACATCGCAGACAACATGCTGAAAGGCGCCGTTGCCGAGATCGAAGCCGTCGGCGGCACCTATGAGGTGGTCGAAGTGCCCGGCGCGCTGGAAATCCCCACCGCCATCGGCATTGCCGAACGGATGAGCAACTTTGACGGCTATGTGGCGCTGGGCTGCGTGATCCGCGGCGAAACCACCCATTACGAAACGGTCTGCAATGACTCCAGCCGCGCCATTCAGCTGCTGGGCCTGCAGGGGCTCTGCATTGGCAACGGCATTCTGACCGTGGAAAATCGCCGTCAGGCTGAGGTGCGCGCAGATCCGGCTGATCAGAACAAAGGCGGCGGCGCAGCGGCTGCGGCCTTGCACCTGATCGCTTTGGCCCGTAAATGGGGCGATCAGCGCAAAGGCGTGGGATTCGTTCCCGCCGATGAAATCCAGCTGGCAGGCAAGGCGTAACCGTAAAAACGCCTGTCGTGTCACGGCATCTTTAGGACTGCGAACCGCATGAGCACCGGCCAAGAAGAAGAGCGTAAACCGCTTTCGAACAACCAGAAGCGCAAGATGAAATCTGCGTCGCGGCTTTATGCCGTGCAGGCGCTTTACCAGATGGAGGTCAGCGATCAGATCGTTGATCAGGTCATCCTGGAGTTTCTGGACCACCGCTTCGGTGCGGTTGTTGAAGATGTGGAGTGGCTGGAAGGCGACACCGCATTGTTCAAACAGCTGGTGAAAGAGGCGGTGAACTGGCAGGCCAAGGTGGACCAGATGACCGACCGGGCGCTGGTGGCAAAATGGCCGCTGGGCCGCATCGACTCGACCCTGCGGGCGCTGTTCCGTGCGGCTGGCGCTGAGCTGACCCAGTCCGAGACCCCGCCAAAGGTGGTGATCACGGAATATGTCGACGTGGCGCGCGCCTTCTTCCCGGAAGGCAAAGAGCCCAAGTTCGTCAACGCCGTGCTGGACCATATGGCCCGCGAAGCCAAGCCAGAGGCGTTCTGAACGCGCCCATAACGCGCCTAGGATGCATTTATGAATAGAACCCGCGGCATTTCGTCAGAAAGCGCCGCGGGTTTTCATATTGGGCTTGAACATTCTGGCCTGAGGCATACCCTTCTCCTTAGGCCTTAACGGAGTCGCTGCCATGCCCAAACTCGTCCGCCTTTACATTACCAACGTTTTGATCGGCTTTGCCGTTGCCGCCGCCTTTGTTGCGATGTTGCTGTGGTTCAACCTTGGCAACCTATGGTCGCTGGTTTCAAATTCGGATGTCGGGCTGCTGGCGGTGTTCCTCTTGTGGTTCTCAAACGGCATTGTCTTTGCCGGGGTGCAGTTCGGGATCGCCGTGATGCGCCTGAAAGAGGATGAGCCGAAAACCGGCCGGGGCCGTCCGATCCGCGTTGACTATTCGCAGCCCGTGCGCGTGCGTCAGGAAGCACCGGCCAAGCGGACGCAGCTGCGTTAAACCGGTCTAGCGAGCAGATGAAAAGGCGCCCAGGGGGCGCCTTTTGTGTTTTCGGGGTTTTGCTTGGTTTCACGCTGGGGCAGGGGCGGTGGCCAGATCGTGCAGATTGCCCATGAAGCCATGCCAGCCCTTATCCAGGGCCAGAACCAGACCGTAGCCATCCGGTGAATTTGGCAGCTCTGAATGTTCCAGCGTCAGCCGTGTGCCGCCGGGGGCTTCCTCCAGCCACCATTCCACCGTCGACATTTTGCCCTGCATCGGACCAACGGTGAAGGACCACTTCATATAGTCGACCGGCTTCATCACCTCGACGGTGCCCCAGCACATGCGGTCGCCATCTTTCTGGCTGGTCAGCAGATAGTCCTCCCCTTCACTCAGGTCAGATTGGGCCGGGTGGAACCATTGGGTCAACAGATCGGTCTTGGTCAGGAAATCCCAGACACGCGGTTTGTCCGCGGCCAGAAAGACGGATTTGCGAATGGTGGTGTCAGTCATCTTCAGTCTCCTTTGGGGTCAAATTGGGGTCTTCAATCTCTTCGATGGCGGCTTTCAACGCGTCCAGACGCTGATCCCAGAACTGGTCAAACCAGCTGAGCCAATCCACCACGGGGCGCAACCCCTCGGCGTTCAGCCGGTTCAGCCGCTCACGGCCCCGCTTGCGGGTGGTGATCAGCCCGCCTTCGTCCAGCACGTTCAGGTGTTTTTTCACCGCGGCGCGGGTCATGTCGAAATGCTGCGCCACATCTGCGACGCTCATCTCCTGCGCGCCAAGCAGGCGCAGAATGTCCCGGCGGCTGGGATCAGACAGGGCACGGAAACTGGGCTGTAGGTCAAAGGGCATGGCGGGCCTCAAGCGATACTATTTGGTATCTCTTATGTTGTGATACCTTTTGGTATCCTGTCAACCCCTGCCTAAAACACGAACACCCCCGTCAAAGCGGGTCTGGTTTTGTGGATATTTTACAGCGGCTTACAACTCGGGTCGCGCACCGGCCCAGGGCCAGCCGCCCGAAAACTCCAGGATCGCGCCGGTCATGAACCGCGTCTTGGCGGAGGCGAGGAAATGAATCACCTCGCCGATCTCAGACGGATCGCCCAGACGGCCAGCCGGCACATTCTGGCGCACATAGGTACGGCCCAGTTCGGTCTGCTCATAGATCGCTTTGGGGTAGTAGGCCTCAGAGTAGAGGAAGTTCGGCGCCACCGCATTGACGGTGATCTGATCCGCCGCCAGATCCCGCGCCAGTGATTTCAGCAGCGCATTCACCCCGGCCCGCGCTGCATCGGCAAAGCCACCGCCAGACAGCGGCAGGTTGGTGCGGTTTGAGGTCACCATGACGATATTGCCACCGCCCTGCGCCTTCAGTTGCGGCAGCGCCGCTTGGATCAGTTGAAAGGGGGCTGTGATCAAAGTGTCGAGGTTGGCTGTCAACTCGGACGCGGGGGCGTCATGGGGCAGGTGGGGCGGGGCCGGGTAGTGATCATTGCTGACCAGCGCATCGATCCGACCGGCGGCAGCCACCACCGTCTTGACCAGCTGCGCGGGGTCGCTCTCTGACAGCAGATGCAGATCCGCACGCCCAGCGGCATAGGTTTCAGACACCGCGGGATCGGCAAAGCTGGCATCCTGCGCCCAGACCTGAAATCCGCCCTGCAACAGGCCAAGAACCGCGCCGGGACCGGCGAAACCGGCGGCGTTGCTGACAAGCGCGATGGGCTGGGACATGATGGGGCCTCCTCTTTCCGACGCTCAGGATGGCGCAAGACAGGGGAAAGGGAAATTCCGCATTTCTACGCAATACGACCCGATTTCAGAGCAGACAAAAAGGGGGAAGGGCGGCGGGCCCGCAGCGACCGTTTGGTTATCTCATTCCCGAGGACCTGTATGTACAGGTGGGCGCCAGGTAACTAGACCAGGATCTAGACAGAGCCAGCTCCCTCGGAATTGCTTAAGGCCACCGGAATGCAACCGTGTATCGAGAAGAGCAGCACCCGCCGAGGCCTTAGATAGGGTGTGGGGGCGGGGGCGGCAAGTCTCTCTTTTGAGAGAATTGAGGCGCCAGCATCCGGCGCCCCTGAAAATCAGGTGATGGCCGCGATCAGAGGCCTTCGAATTCGCACAGAACGCTGACGTCCATGCCCATGGCTTCCAGTTTCTTGCGGCCACCCAACTCGGGCAGATCGATGACAAAGGCGCAGCTGAGGATCTTGCCGCCCAGACGTTCGATCAGCTTGATCCCCGCCTCAGCGGTGCCACCGGTGGCCAGCAGGTCATCCACCAGCAAAATGGTTTCACCGGGCTCAATCGCGTCCTCATGCAGCTCCACAATCGCTTCGCCATATTCCAGCGTGTAGGCCTCGGAAATGGTTTTGCCGGGCAGCTTGCCCTTTTTGCGCACGGGCACAAACCCGGTGCCCAGCTGGTGCGCGATCGCGCCGCCCAGGATAAAGCCCCGCGCCTCAAGACCCACCACCTTGTCGATGCGCTGACCGGCATAGGGGTGCAGCATCTGGTCCACCGCCATGCGGAACCCGCGCGGATCGGCAAACAGAGTGGTCACATCGCGGAACATGATCCCTTCGTGCGGGAAGTCGACGATGGTGCGAATGTAGTCTTTTACGGTTTTGTCCTTGGGCGCCACAGCGGGACCTTTCATAGCAATCTGTTACCTGCGGTGTTTGGCAAGGCTGCGGCGTTCATGCAAGCTTTGATGCGAAAACGGCGGGGGTTTAGCCCGCCACACGGCGCATCAGCGCCTCCAGCGGGCCCCGTTTGGCCACATGTTGCCACAGGCTAGCGTAGATCAGGCACAGCGCACAGAACCCCAGCGCATAGGCAAAGATCTGACCGGGGCTGAGCACACCTGAGAGCAGGCCAAGCCCTTCGAGCAGACCCATGCCAAGGAGGATATGCGCGAGGTAGAGCGTCAGGCTCTGCCGTCCGGCCAGCGCCACCGCGCGGCTGGGGGCAAACCGCATCAGCATCGGCCCCGCCCAAAGGCAAAGCGCCACCATCAGGGCCGCACTGCCGCTGGCCGACAGGATGTAGAACGGTGTTGGCGGGATTGGGGAGGTGCCCAAAAGCGGTGCCAGCTCACCGCTGGTGATCAGCGTAGCCGGGATCATGCCAGCGATCATCGCAACCACCCCCCAGATCGCCAGTCGCGCCTGAACCCGCGCCGCCGCCAGATCCAGCCGCGCCAGCGCCATGCCGATAAACAGGAAGCTCAGCCAAGGCAGCACCGGGTGCCAGCCGTTGTAAAAGGTGTGGCGCAGATAGCCGCTGAGCGTCCAGAACCCGGTGTAACTCAGCGTGTCCCAGTCCCAGCCCTGATCGTAATTGCCAAAGATCAGCGCGCCCAGGGCCAGCAGGGTAATCGCAGCGGCCGCACCCCAGAGCACACGAGCTGAGGCCGCAAGGAAGGGCAGCGCGCAGAGGAAATAGGTGCCGTAATAATGCAGGATGTCCGCCTCAAAGATGGTGAGGTTGAGGAGCCCCAGCGCCATCAGAAACAACGCCCGTCGGAAAATCAGTGGCGCCGTGGCCCGCGCCAAGCCCAGCCCGATGCCCGCCAGCACCACAAACAGCGCCGCCGCGCGCCCCTCCAGTGCGTTTGTCAGAAGCGAGGCCAAATCGCCCCCCGCGCTCACCTCAGCCGCGATGCGAAAATTCACCAGAACCATGCCCAAGAAGGCAAGGAAACGCGCAATATCAAGGCCATCAAGCCGCATGAGATCAATCCGCTTTAACCAAAATCTGCCAAAGACTTGGACATGGTGGGCGCAAAATAAAAGGCCGCCCCGGAGGAGGCGGCCATGAGTGGCGAAAACGTGCCAGTTCCAGCTTAGCCCAGAACCCGGCCTGCGACGGCGTCGAGTTTCGCCACCAGCGCAGGATCGCGTTTTTCCGGGGCAGTGAGGATGGCAAACTCCAGCGCTTTGTCGCAGCCATGGGGGCAGTCGTCCCGTTCCGCCCCCAAGAGGGCGGGCAGGCGTTTGACCAGATCACGGCCCTTGTCGGCATTGCCCACCAGCGTCTTGATGATCTCGGTCACATCGACCTCACCATGGTCGGGGTGCCAGCTGTCATAATCGGTGATCATCGCGACGGATGCGTAGCACAGCTCGGCCTCACGGGCGAGTTTCGCTTCGGGCATATTTGTCATGCCGATCACATCACAGCCCCAGCTTTCGCGGTACATTTTGGATTCCGCCAGGGTGGAAAATTGCGGTCCCTCCATCGCCAGATAGGTGCCGCCCTTATGGACCTTGATGCCAGCATCCGTTGCGGCGGTGAAACAGGCCTCGGACAGGCGCGGGCAGGTGGGATGGGCGACGCTGACATGGGCCACACAGCCGGTGCCAAAGAAGCTCTTTTCGCGTGCGAAAGTGCGATCAATGAACTGATCCACAATGACAAAATCGCCTGGCGCCATTTCATCGCGGAAGGAGCCGCAGGCCGAAACCGAAATCACATCGGTGACGCCCAGACGTTTCAGCGCGTCGATATTGGCGCGGTAAGGCACCGTGGTGGGTGAATGCACATGGCCGCGCCCGTGCCGCGGCAGGAAGGCCATTTTGACCCCGTCATAGACCCCGGTCAGGATCTGATCCGAAGGCGCCCCCCAGGGCGTTTCAACCGTGACCCATTCGGCGTTTTCCAGCCCGTCGATTTCATAGATGCCCGATCCGCCGATCACGCCGATATATGTGTCCATGGTATGTGGTCCTGTCTGAAACTCTGTTGCGGGGGAATGGTTTAGCGATCATCCGGGCGCGTCAGCGCAAAGAGGTCGCGCACCACCGAATAGTCACGATAGCCAAGCCGGGCCAGCGGCTGGTAGCGGGTGATGTCAAAGGTGCCGTCTACCAGGCAGTCATCCTGTAGGCGCACGCCGGTGACCTCACCAAAAACAGCGGTGTTGGAGGCACCGGGCAGCTGAACAATTTGGGTCAGCTTGCATTCCAGCACCGCAGGGGCGGCAGTGACATAGGCGCAGTTGATGCTGTCACATTCGCCTTTGTCCAAACCGGCATGGGCAAATTCATCTGTTGCGGCCGGCAAGGCAGCAGAACTGGCATTCATCGCATCGCGCAGCGCGTAGGACACAACGTTGCAGGCAAAAAGGCCGGTGGCGCGGATATTGGCAACGGTGTCTTTGCTGTTGTCCTGATCCGCCTTGGCGCCGGTGGAGGCAAACATCACCTGCGGCGGCTCATAGGCAACCGCGTTGAAGAAGGAATAGGGCGCCAGATTGTCGATCCCATCCGCCGACCGGGTGGAGATCCAGCCGATCGGGCGCGGTGTGACAATGGCGTTGAACGGGTTGTGGGGCAGGCCGTGGCCATCTTGGGGGCGGTAGAACATGGGACCTCAAAGGCGCGCCCGCTGGCGGCGCATATGGTTTCGCGTTTGTATCAGACCTAACCACATGCTAGGGCCATTTCCAGTTCAATATGTGCAGCTTAAAGGATCAGGGCGGCCGTGTTCCACTTTGACGTAGAAACCAAAGACGACTGGTGGGAAGTCGAGGCGCTTTATGATCTGTGCTTTGCCCCGGGGCGCACGGCGCTGTCGTCTTATCGTCTGCGCGAAGATGTGGATCCGGTGGCCGATCTGTCGATTGTGGCACGTGATGGCGATGGCATTCTGGCAGGCGCAATTCGCTACTGGCCGGTGCACATCGGGACCGATGTGGCGCTGCTGTTGGGTCCGGTTGCGGTGCACCCGACCCATCAGGGCGAAGGCCTGGGTGGGGCGTTGATCCATGACAGCATGTCCCGCGCCGCGCGCCTTGGCTGGCACCGGGTGATGCTGGTGGGCGATGAACCCTATTACCGTCGGTTTGGATTTCAGCGGCTGTCAGGCGTGGTGATGCCGCCGCCCACCAACCCCGACCGGGTGCTGGGGCATGGGCTGGCCGATGGGATCTGGGACGGCGTGCAGGGTGATGTCACCCGCTATGAGGTCTGACGTCTGCGTCTGCACCCCCTGATCCGGCCTGACTTGAAACCGGGCAGTAGCACGCCCACCTGACATGTCAGGGGCCTATTAGCGCCCTGTTGGAGGGATATTCAAATCATGTTGGTCGAAGACGCACCGCCTGTGACCCTGGATCTGGACGCGGAAATGGCCGCGCTGGCTGAGCGTTACCGCAAGGCCTCTGGCCCCGGCATTCAGGTGTTGAACCTGCTGGGTTCCTCAGCTGAGGGGCTGTTGGACCGGCTGCCGGAAACCGTGCGGGACCGGCTGGATGAAGGCACCGAAAAGGCCCTGTTTCTGACCATGAAAGCGGCCCATCGCTCGCGCGGATGGCTGGCGGATCAACCCGGGTGGCTGAACACCACCGTGACCACAGCCATGGGCGCGGCTGGCGGCTTTGGCGGATTGCCCACCGCGATGGCGGAACTGCCGGTGACCACGGCGGTGCTGCTGCGCGCCATTCAGGGCGTGGCGGTGGAACATGGCTTTGATGCGGCGGCGGAAAACGTGCAGTTTGATTGTGTGCAGGTCTTTGCCTCGGCCGGGCCGCTGGCCCATGACGATGGGGCGGATATGGCCTTTCTGGCGACCCGCATGGCGCTGCGCGGCGCCTCAATGCAGGCCTTGGTGGCCAAGGTTGCCCCCCGCTTGGCGCAAGTGCTGGGGCAGAAACTGGCGGCCCAAACCGTGCCGGTGCTGGGTGCGGTTGCCGGGGCGGCGACCAACTATGCCTACACCAGCTACTATCAAGACATCGCCCATGTGCATTTCCGCCTGCGCCGACTGGCGATTGAGACGGACACCAAGCCTGAGGTGCTGGTCGAGGATCTGCGCCGCCGCGTCGCGCCACCGATCAGCCATCTGTAAGGCGGGCAGGCGAGGCTAATCCCGCGGTGCGCCCCTGCCGGGACGCGCAGTATTTTTTGGCTGCCTCCGGCGGGAGTATTTGGGGAACGATGAAAGCGGATCAGCTGTTGCTGCGCAGGTAGTTCATCACTGCCGGGCGCACGGATTGATCGCCGCGCAGCTTGCCCTCCTCGATGACCCGGCGCAGCCCGTCAAGATCCACCGAGCGCAGGATGTTTTTCACCGGCCCGATGGAGGCTGGGCGCATCGACAGGGCGCGCAGCCCCATGGCGGCGAGGCATATCGCCTCGACGGGGCGGCCGGCATCTTCGCCACAGAAGGACAGCGAAGTGCCCGAGGCCTCGCAGCGTTTCACAATGCCTTCGAGGAAGGTGAGGAAGCTGACGTTGAGCGAGTCGTAGCGTTTGCGCACCCGTTCATTTTCCCGGTCAGCGGCAAAGAAGAACTGTTTCAGATCGTTGCCACCGATGGAGAGGAAATCGACCTCCTCGTAGAATTTATCCGGGGCAAAGGCCAGGGAAGGCGTTTCCAGCATGGCGCCAATCTCAACCTTTTCAGGCAGCACATGGCCAAGCTTGCGCTCCCGCTCCATTACCTTTTCCATCTCGGCGCGGGCCTGACGGTATTCTTCGTACTGCGCCACAAAGGGGAACATGATGGTCAAGGGGCGCCCGGCGGCCGCGCGGATCAGCGCCTGCAGCTGCATTCGCATCACGCCGCGTTTGTCCAGACCCACCCGAATGGCGCGCCAGCCCAGAGCCGGGTTCGGCTCATCATTGGGTTTCATGTAGGGCAGCACCTTGTCGGACCCGATGTCGAGCGTGCGAAAGACCACGCGCTTGCCATGTGCCGCATCCAACACGCGGGCATAAAGCGCCGACAGTTCAGACCGTTTCGGCATCTGGTTGCGCACCAGGAACTGCAATTCGGTGCGGAACAGGCCCACGCCTTCGGCGCCGGAGCCTTCGAGCGAGGGCAGATCCGCCATGAGGCCCGCGTTCATCTGCAGCGAAATGGTTTTGCCGCATTTGGTGGTGGCCGGTTTTTCCCGGATTGAGGCGTAGCGTTCCTGCGCCTTGGCCTGCATCGCGATCTTGTCGCGGAAGGCGGTGACAACAGTGTCGTCGGGGCGCAGGTGAACAATGCCCTGATCGCCATCCACCATGATGTGGTTGCCGTTGAGGGCATCGGTGGTGATGCCACCGGCATGGACCACCAGCGGGATGGCAAGGGCGCGGGCCACAATGGCAGCATGGGACCCGACGGAGCCCTCTTCCAGCACGATCCCCTTCAGCGAACGGCCATAATCCAGCAATTCGGCCGGGCCGATGTTGCGGGCGATCAGGATCGGGTCACTGGGCATATCAGCGCCGGTGTTTTGTCCCTGACCGGTCAGGATCCTGAGCAGGCGGTTAGACAGATCATCAAGGTCATGCAGCCGTTCGCGCAGGTAGGCATCGGTGGCCATGTTCATCCGTGCACGCGCCTGCGATTGTTCTTTCTCCACCGCGGCTTCGGCGGAAAGGCCGCGGCTGATGTCTTCCTCCATCCGGCGTAACCAACCTTTGGAGTTGGCAAACATCCGGTAGGCTTCCAGCACCTGCACCTGTTCGGCGTCGCCGCCCGAGGCGCCCGCCAGCATCTGATCAACGCTGACGCGCAGCTCATCCACCGCTTCGCGCAGGCGGACCAGTTCGGCATGGGGATCTTCGGCAATCGGGTTGGTGACTACGACGCGCGGCTCATGCAGCCAGACGTGGCCTTCGGCAGCGCCTTCCTGTGCAGTGGTGGCGCGGATCAGGGCCGGGTTCTGGTGCGGCGCGGCCAAGGCGGCGCCTTCACCGACAAAGGCGCCCAGCTCGGTCATTTCGGCCAGCACCATGGCGACCACTTCCAGCGCGTAGACCTCATCGGCGGAATATTCGCGGGCGTCTTTGGACTGCACCACCAGAACACCCTGTTTTTCGCCAAGCCGCTGCACCGGCACGCCCAGGAAGGAGGAATAGATCTCCTCGCCGGTTTCCGGCATATAGCGGAACCCTTTGGCCGAGGGTGCATCAGCCGTGTTGATCACCCGGCCATAGCGGGCGACGCGGCCCACCAGACCTTCGCCCAGTTTCATCCGGGTCTGGTGCACCGCTTCGGCGTTCAGACCTTCGGTGGCGCACAGCTCCAGCGTTTCGGAATCGCGGAAGAGGTAGATCGAACACACCTCAGAGCCGGTGGAATCGGCGATCAGATGGGTGATCTTATCCAGCCGCGCCTGACCGGCACTGTCTTCGGCCATCGCATCGCGCAGCCGTTGCAGCAATTTGCGGCTTTCTGTTTCCGTCGCATCACTCATCTGCGGCGGCCCTCCTCACTGTCACCACGGTGGTTAGACCACATGTTGGCGGAGAACAAAACGAATATCGCAAGCCTGTTAGCGCAATAGGTGCGTTTCCGCGTGCCATATGCCAGATGATTGAGCAGCGCCGCCGTGAGGGCGAAAAAATGCTGCGGTTGCGAAGGGAGATATCACCTCCAAAACGCGATTTTCCGCTATGCGCGCTAACCTGCTTTCATCTGACAATCCTGCGGATCAGCCACGAAATATCCCGGCAGATATATCCGTGAGCAGGGGCTGAACCATATGGTTACGCTGCCTGACTTGTTAGGCCAGTTTTACGGTCCGCGATAGCTTTGCTAGGCCTCGCGATCCTCAAGCATCTCAATAAGGGCATCAAAGGTCGGCGCAAGCAAAACGACGCTTTCCTTCAAATCGATGTTTGTCATGTCAAAGGCAACGACATTCACCTGACCCTCGGTGTTGGCGGTCAATGCAATTGCATCGCCACCTCCGCTGCCGCCGATCACAAAATAGCCTTTGAAAAATTCATGAAAGGTGGCGTTCTCTTCAATCTCCGCAACCTCCTCGGCCGGAAATAGAATGAGCCAATCTGGGCTAACGCCAAGCGCGCCCTCTCCGCCATTGCTGTTTGACAAGAACTCTAAATAGCTTTCAGGCAGTGGAAATGGAGATACCGAGGCCACTTTCCTCAACGCCGGGGCAGGTGCAGCAGGGGACGTCTGCCAGTTCTTTTTCTCAATCAACGCTTACTCCTGCAGATATTCAGCTTGCGACACTGTCTCATGACGGCTTGCAAGGAAAGATCCTAGTTGCCCAACACAGGTTGCGGGCACCCCCAAACACAAAAGCCCGCGTAACAGACGCGGGCTTTGTGACATCTTGGCAGCTGGCAGATCAGCCAGCGGTTTCCAGCTCAAAGGCGTCGTGCAGGGATTGCACGGCCAGTTCCAGGTATTTGCGGTCAATCAGAACCGAGATTTTGATTTCCGAAGTGGCGATCACCTTGATGTTGATGCCTTCGTCCGACAGGGTTTTGAACATGGTCGCGGCCACGCCCGACTGCGACCGCATGCCGATGCCCACGGCCGAGATTTTGCAGACGTCGGTGTCAGCCACCAGATCGCGGAAGTTGATTTCACCGCTGTCATGGGCCTCTTGCAGGGCCTTGGTGGCGCGCATCACCTGATCTGTGGGGCAGGAGAAGGTCATATCGGTGCGACCTTCATCGGCGATGTTCTGAATGATCATATCGACGTTCACGCCGGCCTCGGACAGCGGGCCAAAGATCGCCGCGGCGATGCCGGGACGGTCAGCGACGGAGATCAGGGTCATCTTCGCCTCATCACGGGAATAGGCGATGCCGGATACGGGACGGTTTTCCATGGTTTCCTCCTCGTCGCAGACCAAAGTGCCTGCCTCGTCAGATGGTTCTTCGAAAGAGCTGAGCACGCGCAGTTTCACCTTGTAGCGCATTGCCAGTTCAACAGATCGGGTTTGCAGGACCTTGGCGCCGAGCGACGCCAGCTCCAGCATCTCCTCAAAGGAGATCTTGTCGAGCTTGCGGGCCTTGGGGCTGATCCGCGGGTCGGTGGTGTAGACGCCATCCACATCGGTGTAGATGTCGCAGCGTTCCGCATCAAAGGCGGCTGCAAAGGCCACAGCCGTGGTGTCAGACCCCCCGCGGCCCAGCGTGGTGATGCGGCCTTCGGGGCTGACGCCCTGGAACCCTGCAACAACCGCCACTTTCATGCCTTCGCCGAATTTCTCAGTGATGTTTTCCGGCGGGATCTCTTCGATCCGGGCGGCCGAATGGGCATCGGTGGTTTTCACCGGCACCTGCCAGCCCTGCCAGCTGCGCGCCGGAACGCCCATTTCCTGCAGGGTCAGCGCCATCAGGCCCGCGGTGACGTTTTCACCGGAGGAGACAACAGCGTCATATTCGCGCGCATCATAAAGCGGCGAGGTTTCATTTACCCAACCGACCAACTCATTGGTCTTACCGGACATGGCTGAGACGATGACGATGACGTCATAGCCTTTGGCAACTTCCAGGCCGACACGTTTGGCGGCGCGTTTGATCCGGTCGAGCGTGGCGACGGAAGTGCCGCCGAATTTCATCACGAGAACGGGCATGGTCTGTCCTAAGCGTCTTTGATCGAGGCGGGTTTAGAGAAAGGGGGGCAGGGGCGCAAGGGCGCAATGCTCCCCCGCGACGTGGTGTTGCGGGGAAGGCATGGGATTTGAGTATTTTTGAAACAGTGAAGGGCGGGGTGCGCAAGATCTGCAATCGTCCCTGGTTGAGCGGATGTCAGATCCGGCTCAGTAAGCGTGATCGCGCCCGTCCCAGGTTTTGAAACAGCCGGTGCTGTCGAGGCTGAGATCGGCAAACCGGTCCAGCAGCCCGCTGGCACTTTCCGCCACCGTAATATCGGCCGCATCGCCGCCCATGTCGGTTTTCACCCAGCCCGGGTGGTAGATGCCCACTGCGATGCCAAGCCCTCTGAGGTCCGCGGCCAGGTTGCGGCCCAGGTTCAGCGCCGCCGCTTTGGAGGCGCGGTACGCATATGAGCCGCCCGGCGCGCGTGTGTCCGAGGCCATTTGTGAGGAGATGATGGCGATTTTGCCCTGATCGGCCATCTGCAGGTTGGGCAGCAGGGTCTGGATTGTCTGGAACACCCCGGTGACATTTGCGGCAAAGCTTTGCGCCCAGGTGTCAGCATCATAGCCATCGGCCAGCGAGTGATGTTTGTCGAGGTACACACCGGCGTTGCAGATCAGCAGATCCACCGCCTTGCCGTCCATCGCGGCGCCCAGGGAGGCAAAATCGGTCGGTTTGGTGACATCCAGGTTGTGGAACCCTTCGCGCCCACGCGCGGTGCCCAGGACATCGTGGCCTGCATCAAGGTAGGATTGGTACATGGCGTGGCCGATGCCACGGTTGGCGCCAGTGATGACGATCTGCATGAGGGCCCCCTTTAGAATGACCGCAAGGCGTTTACCGGCCCCTGGGTCGGGCGGATTGATTTGAAACTGTTGCGGCTCAGTTGGCCTTGCGTCCCGGCCGGAACGGCAGCGGCACTACCGGCACGCCATCGTCAATCAGCTGTTTCGCCTCGTCAAGCTTTGCTTCACCGTGAATGGCCCGTTCTGGCGCATCGCCCACATGCATGGCGCGGGCCTCATCGACGAAGCTGTCACCGACATATTCCGAATTGGCCTCAACCTGCTTTTTCAGCTCGGCCAGGGCGCGCTCCTGCTCATTGGCGGGGGTGCTGAGGGAAGGGGCGGGGGCTGCGGCAGGCTGCGGGGCCGCTGGGCCCGCTTGGGTCGCGGGCGCTTGGGCCTGATCCGCTGAGGCTTTGGCGGCCCGTGCGGCGGCTTCTTTTTTGGCGGCTTCCGCTTTGCGGCCGGAGTGCACCCGCGGCGCCATGATGGCCTTGGTCACGTCGGTGCTGCCGCAATGGCTGCAGCTGACCAGACCGCGCGACTGCAGCTTGTCAAAGGCTTCGGCCGATTGAAACCAGCTGTCAAACCGGTGATCGTTGCTGCATTTCAACGCGTATTGAATCATCACGAGCTTCCAAACTGGTCAGACAGGACCGAAACAGACGAAAGGGCAGAGCACCCGGCATTCCCCAGCGTATGGCAGACATCTAGGGCGCGTAGGCTTAGGGATGTGGATACATATCTGAAATTGCCCAGCAATCAATGGAAGAGAGATAAATTCTACCTCACCTGCCTAAGGTTTGCTGCGGATGTGTTTCAGGTCGCATCACCGGAGCCTTGCAAGGATCATACCGGATGTGGGGGCATTTTAGGCGGCGAATGATGCGAAGACGGCGAGTGCTTTGCGCATCTACGCGCACTTAGGGAGCCGTCGAAAATATCGACATTCTGCCTTGTGAGCGCTATCAATTTCACCGTCAAGGGGATGCAGAGTGCTGACAGATCACCTTTTTTTGTTTTCCTGTCAGTGTGCTCCATGTCCTAACCCAGAGGTCTGATCTTAAAACACAGGCCCTTTAGGCATCATGTTGTATGCCCTGGCGCTAACAAAATTCTCGCGGGGAGAACACGAATGAAACTCGTTACTGTTTCTGCACTGGCCTTGATGATGGCCACTGCCGCTTCAGCGGAAACCTTCCGCTGGGCAGGCACCACCGACCCTCAGACAATGGATCCACACGCTGTGAACTCGGCTCCGGTTTTGGGGTTTTTGAACAACGTCTACGAAGGTCTGGTCCGCCGTGGCAAAGACATGGCGATTGAGCCTGCGCTGGCCACCAGCTGGGAGCCGATCGGCGACGGCGAAGGCTGGCGCTTCAACCTGCGTCAGGGTGTGACCTTCCACGATGGGTCAACCTTTGACGCTGAAGATGTGGTCTTCAGCTACGAACGGGCTTCGGACGAAGGCTCGGACACCCGCAGCTGGTTTGCCCCTGTTGCGGACGTCAAAATGGTGGATGCCTACACCGTGGACGTGATGACCAAAGCGCCGAACCCGATTTTCCCGGATTCGATTGCCAATTGGATGATCATGGACAAGGGCTGGGCCGAAGCCAACAGCGCCGCCCGTCCTGATAAAGAAGCCGGCAACTACGCCACGCTGAACGCCAATGGCACCGGCGCCTTCAAACTCAGCGCCCGTCAGCCCGGCCTGACCACTACGCTGGTGCCGTTCGACGGCTGGTGGGATGAGGCAGAGCACAACATCACCGAAGCCACCTTCACCCCGATCGACAACCCGGCCACCGCTGTTGCGGCGCTGCTGTCGGGTGACGTTGACATGATCAACCCGGTGCCGATCCAGGATGCGGCACGTGTCGATCAGCGCGACGGCGTGAAAGTGATCCGCGGCATCGAAGCGCGTGTGATCATGCTGGGCTTTGGCCATGAGGCAGACCTGCTGAAATACGGCGAAAACGCGGGTGAAAAGAACCCGTTCCAGGGCGTGCGTGTGCGTGAAGCGGTGGCCAAGGCGGTCAACGTTGATGCGATCCGTCAGACCATCATGCGCGGTTCCGCCGAGGCAGCCAGCCAGCTGGTCAGCCCGGCCATGCGCGGCTATTCCGACGCCAACGCCGCCCGCACCGCTTATGATCCCGAGGGCGCCAAGGCCCTGCTGGCCGAAGCCGGTTACGCCGATGGCTTCTCCTTCGGTCTGAAATGCCCCAACAACCGTTACCTGAACGACGAAGCGGTCTGTCAGGCTGTGACCGGCATGCTGGCACAGGTCGGCATCACGGCGCAGCTGGATGCGATGCCGGTGTCGAACTACTGGCCGGAACTGCGGGCTGACAACTACGACATGTACCTCCTGGGTTGGAGCCCGGGTACCTTTGACCATGAGCACCCCGTGCGCTTCCTGGTGACCACCCCGAACTCGGAAAAGAAACTGGGTTCGTGGAACTTCGGTGCCTTCTCCAACGCCCGTGTGGATGAGCTGCTGCCGATGATCCAGTCTGAGATCGACGACACCAAGCGTCAGGCGATGATCGATGAGACCGTTGCGATCTATCAGGGTGAACATGCCTATGTGCCGCTCTACGTGCAGCCGCTGGTCTGGGGCACCCAGGACAACATCGAGCTGACTCAGCGCCCGGACAACTTCTTCATCCTGCGCTGGGTGACGGTAAACTAAGGGTTCACGAACCAAGTTTCGTTGGGTTGACTGCCTGACCCCTGAAAGCCCCTGCCGTTTTGGTGGGGGCTTTTGTTTTGTGGAACATCTAATTGGGTAAATTGAGAAATCCTTGATATTATTGGGTCAACCGGTAGGTTGCCGGTTGTTATTTGAGTTTCGGGGGACGCTCGTGAAGAATTTTGGTCAACAGTTGATTGCGGCATTGCGGCAGAAGGGGGCGGAGGCCGCGCTGATCTGCACCGAACGGGGGGATCAGTCCGGGGATCAGTTTGCGGACCAGTTGCTGTGCCTCAGCCGACAGATGATTGCCGCAGGGGCGGCAGAAGGCAGCCGTGTTGCCCTGATTGCACCCCAACCCGAGGAGGCGGTGCGTGGGTTTCTGGCCTCCATGCACAGCCACACAGCCGCGCCGCTGAACCCTGATTACACCACTGATGAGTTTCTGTTTTACCTTCAGGATCTGCGCCCCAGCCTTGTGCTTCTGGGGCAGGGCGCCAGCGCCGCTGCTGAGGCTGCGGTGGCTCAAATGGGTCTGAACACCCTGCGCTTTGCGGATCTGGCAGGGGCCGAGTTCGCATCTGAACATGCGCCCGCCGCGCTGGATGATGTCGCGATGATCCTGCACACCTCTGGAACCACGGCGCGGCCGAAGATGGTGGCGCTGACCCAGGCCAATCTGGCAGCCTCCTGCGCCAATATCGCGGCCTCATTGTCATTGCAGGCGAAGGATCGATCGCTCTGTGCGATGCCGCTCTTCCACATCCATGGTCTGATGGCCAGTCTCTGTGCCCCGCTGCTCTCGGGGGGATCGGTGGTGCTGACGGGCAAGTTCAACCCTGTCAGTTTCACCGATGCGCTCAGCCGATATCAGCCCACATGGTATTCGGCGGTGCCGACAATCCATCTGGCGCTGATCAACCATCTTGAGGGCATCGGCCAGATCCCTAACCACAGCCTGCGGCTGATCCGCTCCTCCTCGGCCTCTTTGCCGCCGTCGGTGATTGCCCGTTTGGAAACCACCTTCGGCGCGCCGCTGATCGAAGCCTACGGTATGACCGAAGCCAGCCACCAGATCGCCGCCAACCCGCTGCCACCTGCACAGCGCAAACCGGGCACCGTCGGTCCGGCCAGTGGCACAGAAATTGACGTGGTTGATGACGCGGGCACCCCGCTGGCGGCGGGCGTGACCGGGCATGTGGTGATCCGCGGCGCCGGGGTGACACCGGGCTATATCGACCACCCTGAGGCCAATGCCGAAGGGTTCCGCGGCGGCTCCTTCTGGACCGGGGACCTCGGGTTTCTGGACCCTGAGGGCTATCTGACGCTGACCGGGCGCAGCAAAGAGCAGATCAATCGCGGCGGGCAGAAAATCTCCCCCCGTGAGGTGGATGAGGCCCTGATGGACATCGCGGGCATTGCCGATGCGGTCGCCTTTGCCATGCCGCATGACAGCCTCGGCGAAGATCTGGTGGCCGCTGTGATCCTGCAGCGGGGCCAAGCTCTCTCCGCGCAAGATATTCGCCTGCGTCTGTTTGAACGGCTGGCCGATTACAAGGTGCCCAGCCAGATCGCGGTGGTGGATCACATCCCGGTTGGGGCCACCGGCAAACGTCAACGCCTGCAAATGTGGTCCGCGCTGAAAGGCGCCTTTGCCGTCGCACCGCAGCCGCCCCGCGACGCTTTGGAATTTATTCTCTGTGAGTTCACCGCCGAGGCGCTGGGTCTTGAAGAGATCGGGCGCGATGACAACTTCTTCAACCTTGGTGGAAACTCCATCATCGGATTCCAGTTGTCGATTACGCTTGGCGGGCTTTTGGGCTGCCACGTCGTGCCCTCAGCCCTGTTCCGCTTCCCCACGGCTGAGGCCCTGGCGGATCACCTGCGCCCGCAGATGTCAAAGGACAATCTGGACCGGCTGGAGGCCGCGGTGCAAGACAGCGCTGAGGATGCTTAGATGACCGTCTTGGGACCACCAAAGAAGCCACGCGGTCGATTGCGCGCCGGGCTGCGCGACCGGTTGAAACCAAGCACTGACGAAGCCACCGCCGCCCGCGATCCGCAGTTGCTTAGCGGCCATCAGGCGCTGGCGCAGGGGTTGAAGGCGCGCGGCATCACCCATGTCTATTCTCTGCCCGGCAATCCGGTTTATGCCACCATTGCCGCCTTTGCCGATGCGGGGTTGGTCACGGTGGGCTGCCGCACCCAGAACGGTGCCATGAACGCGGCCCTGGCCCATAACTACCGGGCAGGGGGATTGGCGGCTGTAGCGCTTTGTTCGCCCGCGCCGGGTCTGACAAATTCGCTGACCGGGCTCAACGATGCCTATGCCAACCAATGGCCGCTTATACTCATCGCGGGCGGCGAGGAGGAGAGCAGCTGGAACTTTCAACTGTCAGATGCCGCGCGTATGGCGGCCCCTTTTGCCAAGGCGGTTTTTGCAGTGAAAGACCGCCCTCAGCTGAGCGCAGATCTGGACGCTGCGGTTGCGTTAGCGGGCACCGGCCCCTGCGGTTCGGTCTGCCTTGAGGTTGCGCCGGCAGCGCTCAACGGGCGCGCCTCGGATGTGCTTGCGGCCAGCACGGACACCGCCAAGACCACAACGCCAGAGCTGCAGCACATTCCCGCCGCGGATCGGCCAGTGATCTTACTGGGGGAGGGTCTGCGTTGGACCGCCGGTGACACAGCTCCCTTGCGCGCCGCGTTGGAGGCCACCGGATTGCCCGTCCTTGCCAGCCCTATGGCGCGGGGGATCTTGCCCGACGATCATCGCCAAAACGTCTTTGCCGCCGGCCCCGATGTGCTGACCGCCTGCGATCAGATCCTGCTCTGCGGCGCGCAGGCGGATTGGCGATTTGCCGGGATCCCGGCGGCCTTGGCCCGGCTGGACCCGATAGAAATCCCCTCTGAGGGCGCCAGTTTGGTCGCGCAGCTAAAGGCGCTGCCGCGCCGTCCCCAACATCAAACTTGGATGCAAGCGATGCAGCAGCGGCAGGCTGAGATTATGGCGCAGATTGCCGCCCGGGCCAGTCAGCCAAATGACGTCGCACGGATCATTGAACTGAGCGCCGCACTGGACCAGTCGCTGAAAACGCTGTGCCCCGATGGGGTGGTCAGCGTGATTGAGGGCGGGCTGGCGCTGTCCTGGGGGCATCTGGTCTGGTCGACCAAACAACCGTTTACCCGGCTGACCCCGGGCCAGAACGGCACCATGGGGGTGGGCATCCCACAGGGTTTGGGCGCCGCGCTGGCCGATCCTGATCAGACTGTGGTTGCCTTGGTCGGCGACGTTGGCTTCGGCTTTGCCGCTGCCGAACTGGAAACCGCCCTGTGCCACAAGGCCTGCCTGATCGTGGTGGTCGCCGACAACAGCGCGATCAGCGGCCGGGCGTTTCAGGACCGTTGGATGGCCCCAGGCAGCCACGATACGCTGCGCTTCACCCCATCTGTAAACTACGCTGATATCGCCCGGGGCTGGGGCGTACCTGCGCAGCAAATTGCCGGTCCCGCCGCTTTGCTTGATGCCCTTTCCGCAGCCCTTACTGCGCAGAAAACGCAAGCCGGGCCACAGGTTATCTCCGTCACCCTTTCGGCAGATAGGCCAGGGCCCGCATCCGAACCGGACGAACCCCCAAACCGCTTAACCAGATTGTAAGACTACCGTGTTTTCATGACCCAGACCTCGGTTCCATCGTCAGCGCGCCGATCCCGGCTACGCCAGCACCTCGCCTCTCAAACTTCGGCGGCGCCGGCATCGACGACGCCTGTACCAGGCACAAAAACTGCGCCTTTTGTCGGGCGTGTTCCGGCGCAACCTCTGCAGCAGCAGATGTGGGCGCTGCAGGAACTGGCCCCAGACAGCGGCGCGGCGCTGGTATCGCGGGCCTGGCGTATCAGCGGGCAGCTTAACGTTGCGCAGCTCCATCAGGCCGCGCAGCAGCTTGTGATGGCGCATGACGCGCTGCGGTCGCGTTTGGTTCTGGCGGACGGGTGCCTGCAGGTTGAGGTCGCTGCCAGCGCTCAGGTGGATTTCGAAACGCTGGACCTGCGTCAGAAACCGGCCGATCTGGACGCGCAAATCGCTGAGTGTCGCCGCATGGCTTTTGCACCTGAGGCGCCTAGCCTGATGCGGTTGCGGCTGTATCAGATCGGGGCGCAGGACTGGGTGTTGCTGCTGGTGCACCACCACGCCGTGCTGGACGGCTGGTCGGTCACCCGATTGCTGGAAGATCTGCGCCGGACCTATGGCGCCCCCAGTGAGGCGCTCACCCCGCCCAGCTACGGTTGGGGGGCCTATCTGTCTGCCCTGTCTGTTGCGGACAGGTCTGCGGCCCCGGGCCCCCAGTCGGGCGAATTGGAGCCTTTGCAGCTGCCTTATGACTATGAGCGGCGGGGTACTGATCTGTCGGGTCGGGCCCTGTGGCTGCATCTCACCGCAGCGGAACGGCAGGGTATCGAAGCGCTGGCTGCCGATTTGCACGTGGGCGCTGCCGCTGTGCTGATGGCGGCATGGCGTCTGACGCTGGCCCGTATTTCGGGACAGGCAGAGTTTGCCCTTGGTACCGTCCTGTTTGGCCGCAACGCACCAGAGGTGCAGTCGCTCCTAGGGGGCTTTGTGCAGACCGCGAACAGTCAGGTTCCGCTGCGCTCAGGCATGACGTTCGGCCAATTGTGTCAGGCCGAGCAGGGGGCGTCGGCAGACCTCTTGGGGCAGGAGGGCACTCTGGATGGCGATCTGTCCCGTGACAGTTTTCAAGCGACCTTCAATTATCGCGGCTATCCAACCCGGGGGCTGACGCTGGAGGGCAGCAATTGCGAAGAATATGCGCTGGAGGCACAGACCGCCGCATTCCCGCTTGGCTTCAACGTCGAACCCGATGGGGCAGGCTACGCGATTGAGCTGCTGTGGCAACGCGCCTGTTTTCAGGAAGAAACCGTCGCCAGGATCGCGGCGGAGTTTCGCGAGGTGCTGGCGGCTGGGTTGGCCCGGTCGAAAGCCGCGATTTGGCCGCTTAACTTGACCGAGGCGGAGCGGGACGCGCGTCTGCTCAATGGCGATAGCGGTTTTTGGGCCAGCACACAGGGCATTGTGCCAGTCCGCGCGCAGCTGGAACGGACCTTTGAGTCAAATAAAGGCTCCGTTGCGCTGCGCCATGGGGATCTGGAATGGGATTACGCTGATCTGGATCGACACAGTGCGCTTTGGGCGTATTCGCTTATGCAACGCGATCTGGGTCCGGGGGATCTGGTGGCGATTGCACTGCCGCGCGGGCCAGCGTTTCTGGCTGCTGTGATCGGCGCCTTTCGGGCAGGCTGCGCCTTTGTTCCACTGTCACCTGAGGATCCGCCCCATCGTCTGGCGCAGATGCTGCGCCACGCTCAGCCAAAGGTGTTGATCGCAGAGGTCGAAATGGGCGCAGAGCTGAACGCTCAGTTGGCTCAGAATGCAACGGGCAAGAATGCGCAGGAACTGGCGGTGCTGGCCGCGCCCGATGCTGCCGAGACGGTCATGGCCGCAAAAGACTTCGCGCCTAATCTGGCGCCCGACACACTGGCCTATGTGATGTTCACATCCGGCTCGAGCGGCACCCCAAAAGGGGTCGCGGTGTCTTTTGATGCGCTTTCTGCCCAGCTGTGCGTGCAGAGCCAGGTTTTCAAACTGCGGCCCAAGGGGCGGTTCCTTTCAGGGTGCAGTGTGACCTTTGATGTGGTGCTGCTGGAGTGGCTATTGCCGCTGATTGCTGGCGCCGAGCTGGTGATGCTGGAAGATCGCTACCGGCGCGATCCGTGGAAAATTGTCGAAATGTCTGAGGAGCGGCGTTTTGATGTTCTCTCTGCCACGCCGACCCTGTGGCAAATGCTGTTGAACGCGGGGCTGCGCGGCCATGACAGGCTGACGATGTTGACCGGTGGTGAAACCCTGCCTGCGTCCATCCAGAATGAATTGTTGCAACGCACCGATCGCCTGCTGAACGGGTACGGCCCAACCGAAGCGACGGTGGCAACCTCAATGGACCTGATCGATGGACCGGCTGAACTGACCCCGACCCATGCCGCCACGGCCTCCTCGGTCGGATATGTGCTGCCGGGGTATCTGGTGGCCGTTGTCAACCCCGACGGGCAGCCCGTTTGGCCCGGCCAAATGGGGGAGGTTTGGGTGCATGGTCAAGGGCTTGCCTTGGGCTACCACAACGATCCGGTGCGCAGCGCGGTCAGTTTTCCAAAGGACCCGCCCGGATTGCCCAAGGGCCGCTGGTATCGGACGGGCGACTTGGGCCGCGTCCTATTGGACGGTCGGCTTGGCTATGCCGGGCGCATCGACGCACAGGTCAAAATCTCCGGGCAGCGCATCGAGTTGGGCGAAGTGGAGGCAGCGGCCATCGCGTCGGGTTTGCTGAAGGCTGCGGGTGCTTACGTTTTTGAACGGCAGGGGCGCCAGACGCTTGCCATGCATATTGTGCCGGCGTCAGACACCCCGTTTGAAAACCCGTCCGAAACCCTGAAGGCGGATCTGTTACGTCATCTGCGTCGGGCATTGCCGGCGACCTGGGTGCCGAGCCATCTGTTTGAAATCGACGCCCTACCTGTCAACAGCGCGGGCAAGCTGGACCGTCGTGCCTTGCAGAACCTTTGCCTAGAGGAACTGCGTAGCGCTGAGACGAGCCCAGACGCGGCCGCCACAACGGTTGATATCGCGCCCGTGGTGCAGCAGGCCTGGACCGCAGCGCTGGGCACCGCCCCGGTTGCGGCCGATGTGGACTTCTTTGATCTGGGCGGCAATTCTGCACAGTTCATCGGGTTGTTGGCCACTTTGCGGGAACAAACCAAGGCACATCTGCCGGTGGATCACGCCTTTGAGCGGCCCACCCCCGCGGCTTTGACTGACCTGTTGCGGGAAGAAAAACGCCTGAGTTTGCCCGATCCCCTGGTCGTGGCGCGGCAGGCCGAAGCCTCTGAAACCACAAAAACACCGCTGGTCTTTGTGCCTGGTGTAATGCCCATCTCCCCAAACTTGGTGTCTTTGCTGCAGATGCTGCCGCAGGATCAAAGCGTCTATCAGTTCCACCGCAAACCGATCCCCTATATCGGTCCCTTGGTGGAGTTTGCCGATCACACCAAACACTATGCGCAGATTGCGGATGAGGTGTTTGGTGAGACCGAGATCCATGTCTGCGGGTTTTCCCACGGCGGTGGGGTGGCGGTGGAAACCGTGCGCGCCCTGCAGGCCCTTGGTCATCGGCCGCAACTGACCATTCTGGACCATGGCCTGGGGCTGAAGGTTCAAGACCGCCCGGACTTCCTCACCGCCTCACAGCAAGATCGGGCGAACTGCCTGAGGAGCGCACACCACTTTCACCCAGTAGAGGGCGACATTTCTTTTTTCCGCAGCAGCGGCGGCCTTTACGGGATGTCGATGCTGGCCAAAGGTTGGGAAGACTACGCGACCGGCACTGTCACGATCTATACCGCGATTGCCCGCCACTCCAACCTGTTGACCGGCGGCGCGAAGGATCTGGCGGGTGCTGTGCAACGCTCTGTCCCGCCACTGGCGGTCTTGCACCCCCAACCGGGGGCGGAGGCGCGCCGGGAGGTCGCCCATCTTATCGCCGATGGCAAACCAGATGCTGCCTTTGACCAGTTGCGTGCGCTGGTTGAGGCCTATCCTTTGCATCCCTGGCAGGCGGGTTGCGCCTATCGTCTGGCTGATGGTCTGGGCCGTGGGGCTGAAGGTCGGGCGGTGTTGCGGCGCTGGCTGGCGCAGGCACCGCGGTCTGTGCCTGAAGGGGTGGAGCCGCTGTGTTGGCACTCGGGACGCGCAGATGCTTATGATCAGCTTGGCCAACACGTGAGGTGTTTCCTGGCCTTGAAACGGGCGCGGAAAGAGTGTGAACCGATCTATGATCTTGAAGTGAACTACGCCCGTAAACTTCTGTATTTGCGGCAGGTGCGCGCCGCTCAAAAGGTGCTGGAGGCAGCACAATCCAAGTGGGGCAGCGAAGCGCAGTTGGAATTGGAACTGGGCATTTGCTACGCGCAACATGGCCGGTTTGAGGAGGCGCTTGCGCTGTTTTACCAAGCGCTGGAGGTTTGGGAGGATAACACCCGCCTGCGGCTGTGGATCAAACGGGCGGAGCGCCGAGAAACCCGGTGGCGCCGGATCTTGAAGCGGCGGTGACGGTGGGAGCTGATGCGGGACAACTTTGATCTGGCGATGAACCTGTTGAAAGTTGCGGTGTCTGACAGCGTGATGGAATACACTTTCGCCACCGTGCCGCTCTTTACCTTCATGGGGCTGATCATCTATTCCTTCGTGGCCGAACAGTCGGTGGGCGAAATGTTCCTGGCCGGTGTGGTGCCGGTGCTGATGCTGGCGGTGGCCTATGTGGCGGCGATCTGGTTCATGGGGCGGTTTTTCCCGGCCTTTGTGGGCGGGCGCTCTGCCGATGATTTCCGGCCCATCCCCTGGGGCGAGATCGCGCTGAAAACCCTGCCAACCCTGATCATCATCGCGGTGGTTCTGGGCGGCATCTACACCGGTTGGCTGACCCCGGTGGAGGCCGGTGCAGCGGGATCGGTTGTGGCCTTGCTGATCGCAATGGCGCGTGGCCGCATGACCCTGAAAGGGTTCTGGGAGGCACTCCTGGAAACCGGTCATATCACCGCATCGATCCTGTTCCTGATCACCGCTGCCTCAATCTACAGCCGGATGCTGGGCCTTGCCGGTCTGCCGAATGAGCTGGGCGATATGCTGGCGGCCAGTCAGGTGAGCTTCTTCTGGATCATGGTGCTTTATGTGCTCCTGATGCTTTTCCTTGGCACGCTTCTGGACACGGCTTCGATCATTCTGATCGTGGTGCCCCTGTTCCTGCCGCTGGTGGAGCCGATGGGCCTAAGCCTTGTCTGGTTTGGCATCATCACTGTGGTTGGCGCCGAAATTGGTCTGCTGACCCCGCCGCTGGGCATTTCCTGCTTTGTAATCAAAGCCACGCTGAACGACGACCGTATTTCGCTGAAGGATGTCTTCCTTGGCGCGCTGCCCTTCGCGGCTGTGATGCTGGTCGTGCTGATCCTGCTGATCCGCTATCCGGCGCTCAGCCTCGCAATTCTGAACTAGGAGGCGCAGATGCGTTCCGTCACCAAAGACAATATCACTGAGGTTTTCACCGCTTACTTCGGCGAGGATACAGATCCGCGGGTCCGTGAAGTTCTGGGGGCGCTGGCCCGTCACATCCATGACTTTGCCCGCGAGGTGAAGCTGACCCATGAGGAATGGCAGGTGGGGATCGATTTCCTGACCCGCGCCGGTGACATCACCACACCTGAACGGCATGAGTTTGTGCTGCTGTCGGATGTGCTGGGCCTGTCCTCACTGGTGGATATGCTGCATTCGCGTGAGGATGCGACCAGTTCCTCGGTGCTGGGGCCGTTCCATGTGTCCAACCCGCCGCCGCTGGAAATCGGCGGTGACATGAAGCGTGACTTTGAGGGTGAGGTACTGCTGGTCGAAGGCACGGTGCGCGACACCGAGGGCAACCCGATCCCCGGGGCTGAGATTGATATCTGGCAGACCGCGCCAAACGGGCTGTATTCCAGTCAGGACCCGGATCAGGACATTCATTCGTTCCATGGTCTGATGAAGGCCGATGAAAACGGCCGCTATGCCTTCACCACGGTGCGTCCGGTCAGCTATACGGTGCCTGATGACGGGCCGGTGGGGGACATCCTGCGCGCGGCAGGGCGCCACCCGTGGCGGCCGTCGCATCTGCATTACATCGTGTCCGCCAAAGGGTTCCGCAATCTGGTGACTGAGGTTTTCCCGGATGATGATCCCTACCTTGACGAAGACACGGTCTTTGGGGTCCGCAGCGATCTGGTGATGACCTATGAACCCCAACCCGCCGGCAGCTTCCCTGAGGGGTTTGCCCTGTCAGGGCAGGTGGCCGAGGCCTATTCGCGGGTTGAGTTTGATCTGGTGCTGGCCGCCGACTAAGCCGCCGCACAGGTGGCCTGGGCCAGATCCCTGGCCCAGTTTTCCGATCTCATGGGGGAGTGGCCCTATTCGGGGAACTGGGCCGTCAGATAAGCACCGGTCTGGCGGTAGTGATGCAGCAGACGCTCCACCGCCAGATCCGCATCGCGGTTGATGGCCGCCTCAAGGATTTCCGCGTGTTCTTTGCCAATGTCGCGCTTTTTGTAGCCGCTGGCCTGTTCCGCCAGATAGCGGTAGCGGATGTTCAGATCATAAAGCTGGGTGCAGAACTTCAGCAAAATGGGGGATCCGCAGGCCTCCAGCAGGGCCATGTGGAAATCCTTGTGCCGCTGTTCAAACACCTCAACATCTTCGCGCGGCTGTCGCACCATCCGGTGATGGGCCAGAACGGCGCGTCCTTCCCAGGCCTCATCGGCGGCGGCAATGGATTGGCGCAGCGCCATTTCTTCCAGGTAGCAGCGCAGGCGCAGGATTTCCTCAAAGTTGGCTTTGCTGACGGCGGCGGTGCGAAAGCCCCGCTGGTCAATCCGTTCCACCAGCTGATCTGAGGTCAGCAGGCTCAGCGCTTCGCGCACGGGGGAGGCACCGGTATCCAGCACCTGCCGCAGCCGTTCGATCTTGAGTTTTTCGCCCGGCGGCAACTCCCCCACCACAATCATGCGCCGCAACGCCTGATAGGCGAGCTGCGTGGCTGAGGTATTGGCCGTTTCGGCGGGTTGGGTCGGGGCGAGCGTGGATTTGTCCATGCTGCTAAAATATCGTTTTTCAGAAGGTATTCAATGAAAAGCGTATATTTTTCTGCGCCCCATGCGTTGCCGAATGGGGCGCGGTCTGGGATAGGCTCAGGACCCATTCATGTTCCAGCACCGGTGTGGCGGATTTTCGAAATGACCCTGAAATTAGACAACGGCGGTGGTCGCAGGAATAGTGAATTATTTCAAGGCAATGCGGTGCGCCTTCGTTCGAAAATCCGCCAAATCGAAGACGCCAAAACCGCTGCATCTCAATGGCGTGAGGCGCTTGAAAATAGAACCACTATTTTCGGCGCACCTCAAACCCTTGATATTTTGCGTTTTTGACGCCGCTGCGGGACCATGAATGGGCCCTGAACCTAGGCCAAGGGCGCGGCCTTCATGGTATCCGGCGCGGCAACCCCTAAAAAAGACAGGATCGTTGGCGCAAGGGCGCGTTGATCCAGAACCTGCCCCTCTGGTGCGGTGATGGCCGTGTCGAAGGCAAAGAAGGGCACGTTGACCAAAGACGGCGCATCGCCGCCGTGATCGCCGTGTTCATCCATGCCGTGATCGGCGGTGATCAGCACCTGATAACCGGCCTCCCGCAGGCGCGGGATCAGCTGGGCCAGGGCCTTGTCGACCTTGCCGGCCTGCCGTTCATAGGCCGCCCCCAACCCGGTGTGGGTGTGCCCCAGCGTGTCACAGCTGGAGGAATGCAGCAGCAGGTAGTCCGGCGCATGCCGTTTGGCGATGCCCCAGAGCTGGCCGCAAAGGTCCACCTCCGCCGGTTGCACCGCATTGTCGGCGTCATAGCCATCCATGCTGTAGTAGCGGCCATGGGTGATCGGGCTGTGCGGATCGTCTACCTCCACATGGTCAAACGGGTCAAAGGTGGATCCGGCGAACAGGCTGTGGAAATAGCTATGGCCCACTACGCCACTGGTTTTGCCAGCGCCCTGCAAGGTGCTGAACACATTGGGGTGGGGGCAGGGGCGCAGGCCTTCGTTGTCCATCAGCCCATGATCTGCCGGGGCCAACCCGGTGTGGATCGTTTCATAAAGCGGGGCCGAGATGGTGGGCAGGCAGGCCTGCATGGTCCAGAGGCGGGCATCGCCTTGGGCCACCGAGCCCATGAGCCAGTTGCAACACTTGCGCGCGGTGTCATCGCGTAGCCCATCGACGATGATCAGACAGGTTTTGGTCATCGCTCAGAGATCCTTCACCTTGTCAGCGGTCAACGGGCAGCTGAGGTAGACGCCGAATTCCTTGCCGATATCGGCGCTGACACGGGCATGTACCGCGCCCTGACGGTCCAGAAACCGCTGGCTGTCCTCGACCGGGAAGACACCTTCGTGCCAGATGCCGGCATGGATATAGATTCCGACGCTGCCATCGCTCCAGAAGGCCACAACCTTTTCCGGGCCCAGATTGTCACCGGGCAGGGCGGCGGGCACGATGAAGGGTTTGCGGTCCAGCGGAAAGAACAGCTGCCCGCCATCGGGGTGGTAGTTCATATGCCACAACAGCACCTGATCCCGCGGGGCGGTCTGACTGTCGGTGCGGGCTTTTTGCGGATTGTTGGACCAGCCCAGCACATAGTTGCCTTTCACCGCTTCGTTTTCGCCATAAAGCACATCCCCGCGCCAGTCGCATTTGAACGTGCCCTCGACATAGCCGCCTTCATCGCCGGTGCCCTCATCAATTGGCCGCCAGCCCTGCTGCGGCCAACGGGTGATTTCAATGTCAAAGGTGGAAGGGTCTTCGACCAGCTGGCCATAACCCTTGAGGCTGTCGTTGGTGGCGCGGATCAGCGGCACCTCATGCCAGGGCAGCGACGGTTTGCTGCTGGCCTCAAACATATACTCAGGCGCGCTCATGACTGACCTCGCATATGGGCATCGACCAGCCGCTGCACCCGTGGGGCAAAGTGACGGAAATCCGGCGTCTCCATATCAGCGATTTTGCCCGCCTCATCCAGATAGCGCACCGCAATGATCTCTTTGAGGTTGGGGTTCTTTTCAAACTCGGCCACCTCTTCGGCGGACATCGGCCCGCCCTGCAGGTTCAGCGAGTGGATGGAGGCCTCGGACAGGCGGTCAAAATAGCTGGGTTTGGTGGCACAGAGATATCGTTTGGCCGCAACGTGATAGCGACAGCAATCGGTCACCACTGTGGGGAAGAACTGTTCCAGCACCTCAGCGCCGGCATCCTCATGATGGCGGTCTTCGGTGTCATCCATGGTGAATGTGCCAAACTCAGACGTGAAATGGCCGATGTCATGCAGCAGCGCGCCCACGATAATCTCATCCGGTTGGTTGTTCTGCTCCGCGATTGTGGCACCCTGCAGCATATGTTCGCCCATGGTCACAGGCTCGCCCAGATATTCCTCGGCGCCGCGCCGTTCAAAGATCGAGGCGAGGAATTCCACAATGTTGTCGGCGTTTAGATCGTTTACGGTGACGCTCATTCTGCCACCTCCTGCAGCGCGCGACGGCGGGCATCGCGGGTGGAACGCAGGCCGTCCTTGTCGGCGTAACAGCCCTGCAGCCAACGGGTGCCGGTGCCGGAATAGGCCTTGCGGGCATGCAGCACGCGGGTGTTGTCGACAACAAACCCTTCCCCCGGTTCCAGACGGAATGTCACCTCCATCGTCGGGTCATCGATAATCTCGCCCAACCGGCGATAGGCGGCATACCACAGCGCCATCTGATTAAACGGAATGTCGGTCACCGCCGCGAGGGAGCGGTTGTTGAACCGCACGCACACCAGTTCGCCATCAGGCGCCAGTTCGATCATCGGACGGCGCGCGGTCAGGCAGACGCCCTCTTCGCCGGCATATTCGAAATGGGCGCAGTGGTTGGCCAGCACATCGAAATAGGCCGGGTTTTCCGCCTGCAGACGACGGGCGCAGGCAAAACCGTCAACCACCATGTTTTCCCCGCCCGCGGCCGAGCTTTCGAGGCAATAGAGCACCTGCATGGAAGGCACCGGATCACGGTAGGGGTTATCAGTATGGGCCTGCAGCCCCAGCCCGGTGAAGGCCAGATTGGTGGGGTTCACCTCAGTGCGGACCTCAAAGTGGCGGCCATAGTTGGTTTCGCGCACATGGCCGAACAGATCAACAACCTGAAACAGCGCCCCATCGGCGATCGGCCCGCCCTCAATCTTGCCAAAACCATAGCGCGCCACGGCGTCAATCCAGCCGTCAAAGGCACTGCAACGGGTGGAAAGCTCGGCGAAATGGCCGGTGGGCACGTCGTTTTGCAGGCCGCTGTCCCAGGTGGCGATATCCGGTTGCAGCCAGCCGCGTGCCTCAGGTGCCGGGCGATCATAGGCATGGGCGATCAGCCAGTTGGGATCAAAAACCACGGTTTTGCCTTCCGGGGCAAAGCTGACCTCCAGCCCGGCGGCGGTGATCGCGCAGGCGCTGATCCGGGTGTCGGCGGGAATGTCGCGCAGCGCAATCAGCCGTTGGCCATTGCCCGGCGCGCGGGTCTCAGGATCCGGCGCATTGTCGCGCAGCCAAATGGCATGGAACCGCAAAGCGCCGTCATTGCTATCAAGTGTAAGGAAATCGCCACTGGCGTCGAGAAGAGCTTGCATGGGGCACCTTTCAGGCTGGCTCAGTCATCTGTGGCTTCCTTGTCAGCCATTCCCATTATAAACTCAAATCAGAAAAAAGCCCTCTGAGTATCGGTTTGATTTATGCAAGAGCCTAGCTTTCAACTGCCGCAACTGGAATGGATCCGCGCCTTTGAGGCGGCCGCACGGCTGGGCAGTTTTACCGCCGCTGCCCGCGAAACCGGGTTGACCCAGCCCGCGATCAGCCAACGCATCAGCCAACTGGAGGCGCATCTGGGCGCACAGCTGTTCCTGCGGCAGGCGCGCACCATTACGCTGAGCGTTGAAGGCGAGGCCTGGCTGCCCCATGTGCAGGCGGCGCTGCAGGAGTTGAGCGAAAGCTCGGAGATGCTGTTTGCGCGCGACCGCACCCATCTGACCTTTTCCGCCAGCCAGTCGGTGATTGCGCTGTGGCTGATCCCCCGCCTGTCTGAGGTTGAGCGCGTCACGGGGGCATCAATTTCCGTGCAATCCTATGTGCTTGGCGGCCAGAGTGCGACATTGGATGAGGTGATCCAGATCCGCTATGGCACTGGGAACTGGCCGCATCACTATCAAATGCCGCTTTATGATGAGGTGCTGGCGCCGGTTGCCGCACCGCAACTGCTAGCGCAGGGGGCAGGGCAAGGGCCGGTGAAGCAACTGGGCGACTGGACCGCCCTGCCACGGATCGCCTGCACCGGCCCGCGGCCGGACTGGCACGCCTTTACCCGCGCCTTTGGATTGCCCGCCTCCCCCGGTGCCGAGGCACTGCGCTTTGACACGTTTCATGCCACGCTTGAGGCGGCAAAATCCGGCCTCGGCGTCGCGCTGGCCTCACTGCCGCTCTGCGCCGCAGATCTGCGGGCAGGGCGGCTGGTGCAACTGGGGTCTGAGGTGCTGCCACATGGCGAAACCTATTGGCTCCTCGCCTCCAAACGCGCCATCCGCCGCCGCCAATGGGACGCCCTGACCACAGCGTTGCGCCAATCAAAGGTGTGAGCTGGGATGAGGCTTGTTTAGCTCAGGCGGGCAAGCAGATCGCGGTTTGCGGTGCCGGTGATTGCCAGCCCTAGCCGTCTTTGGAAATCCCGAATGGCGGCTTCGGTTTTGGCGCCGATCACGCCGTCGACCGTACCAACGTCGTACCCTTTGGCTTGCAAACCACGTTGGAGTGCCAGCCGATCCTCTTTGGTCAACCCATTGGCATCCGGCGGGAAGGTTCCGCGCAGGGGTCCCGCCCCGCCGAGGCGATCGGCGAGATGGCCCACCCCGAGCGCGTAGAAATCGGAATTGTTATAGGTCTTCAGCACATTGAAATTGCGGGTGACCACAAAGCTGACGCCGCCCTGTTGCGGCTGAAGAGTGCGCCCTGCCGGTGCGCCAGGCCCGACTTCCGCCCCCCAAGTCAATCCAGATTGCCAGCCGTTGCGCGCCAGATAGCTGGCGGTGGAGGCCAGCGCGTCGCTTGGATCCTGCCCCCAGACATCGCGCCTGCCATCACCGGTGAAATCGACAGCAAAAGATTGGTAGGAGGTGGGAATGAACTGCGTGTGCCCCATCGCCCCGGCCCAGCTGCCGGTCAGTTTGGCCGCTGAGATGTCGCCACGCTCAAGTATGCGCAAGGCGGCGATCAGCTGCGTTTCATAAAAGGCGCCACGGCGGCCTTCAAAGGCAAGCGTCGCCGTGGCGGAGATCACCGGGATCTGTCCACGCTTTTCGCCAAACTGACTTTCCATGCCCCAAATCGCCGCAGTGATCAGCGCGCTGACACCGTATTTCCGTTCAATCTCGGCAAGTGTACTTGCATGTTTCGTCAAAGCGGCGCGGCCTTTTGTCAGCCTGTCATCTGACGCGGCAATCGACAGGTATTCTTCCAAAGTGCGCCGAGTTTGGATCTGGGTTCTGTCCCGGGTGATGACCCCGGGCAGATAGCCAACATTTGCAAAAGCCACCTGCAGGGTAGTTTCGGAAATGCCTGCGGCCCGCGCGCGTGGTCTGAAATTCGCGATCCAATTTGCAAATGCCGGGTTGGCTACTGGTTTGAGGTCTGATGGCAGGCTGCTGACACCAGCCCCCGTTGCCGTCGGGGACCTGCCGGCCACGCAGGCGGACAGGGCTAGCCCAGCGCTACTTGCGAGGAAATGACGTCGGTTCATAATCATGACCTTGCCAAGGATAATAGCCTCCAACCAAAAAGGAAGATTGTTTCAGGATCACTGTCGCGATTTTCGTCCCTGTCGGTTTTTGGCAAGGGCACCGATTTAGAGCGCAATCCCCGAGGGTTTGCCAGCCCAATAATGGAGAAGCTTTTGAAAGCATCACCGGCAGAGAGCAATTACGGCAACCGGTTGCGGTTGATGAATTTTTGCAAGGCAAACCGGGATTTTACGTTGCGCAGGCCGGGAATGCGCATCAGTTTTGATTGCAGGAACATGTCAAATTCCTCAAGGCTTTCGACGGCGACTTCCAACAGGAAATCCTGAGCTCCGGTCATCAGCGTGCCGGTCACCACCTCTTCAAACAGGCTGACCTGTCGTTGGAAATCGGCGATCTGTGCGGCGTCTGTACGCTCCAATTCGACCGAGACATAGGCGGTGATGCCATGGCCCGCGACCTTGCGATCGAGCGTCACACCGTAGTGGGCGATCAGCCCGCTGTCCTGTAGCCGCGCCAAACGGCGTTTGCAGGGGGTGGCGGAGAGGCCAATGCGTTCAGACAGCTGAACCAGTGAAATCCGACTGTCAGCCTCCAGTGCACGCAAAATCTCTCGATCCAGATGATCTAGGGTGATTTTGGCCATGTTTCCGCAGATCCTTAGTGATTTGACGCTGACTTAGGTCAGGATAGCTGTCAGAATTGCGTTAAGCAACTACTCTGTTGCCCCTAGAATACTGAGCAGCCGAGCCTGCGCCAGCCATGATCTGTTATGCTGGTGGCAGAAGACTCAGACTTACCGCAGGGCATGCCCCTTGCGTTCACCCAGACCGGAGGGGGGTCGGATGACATCTACCTATGAACCGCTTTCACTCAATGTGCCGGAACCGGGCTGCAGACCCGGCGACACGCCTGATTTTTCGGATTTTGAAATTCCGCGCGCCGGGGAGGTCAAACGCCCCCCTGTGGATGTGGATCCCGACACGATCCGCGATATGGCGTTTTCCATTGTGCGGGTCCTGAACAAGGACGGTCAGGCCGTTGGGGACTGGGCCGGGGCCCTGACGGCGGGGGAGCTGCGCCAAGGCCTGCGTCACATGATGACGCTGCGGACCTTTGATGCGCGGATGCAGACCGCACAGCGGCAGGGCAAGACCAGCTTTTACATGCAGCATCTGGGTGAAGAGGCGGTGAGCTGCGCCTTTGCCCGCGCCCTGCAGCCGGGGGACATGAACTTCCCCACCTATCGTCAGGCCGGTCTGTTGATCGCCTCGGACTATCCGATGCTGACGATGATGAACCAGATCTATTCCAACGCCGAAGATCCACTGCACGGTCGCCAGCTGCCGATCATGTATTCGTCTAAGGCGCATGGGTTCTTTTCGATCTCAGGCAACCTTGGCACCCAGTTTGTGCAATCGGTGGGCTGGGCCATGGCCTCGGCCATTTCGGGCGACACCAAGATCGCCACCGGCTGGATCGGGGATGGCTCCACCGCCGAAAGCGATTTCCATTCTGCGATGGTCTTTGCCTCTACCTATAAGGCGCCGGTGGTGTTGAATATCGTCAACAACCAATGGGCCATTTCGACCTTCCAGGGCATCGCACGTGGCGGTGTCGGCACCTTTGCAGCGCGCGGCCATGGCTTTGGCATTGCCTCTATCCGGGTGGACGGCAACGATTATCTGGCGGTGCATGCGGTGGCCAAATGGGCGGCTGAACGGGCCCGTCTGGGCCATGGGCCAACCTTGATCGAATATGTGACCTACCGCGCGGGCGGGCATTCCACCTCGGATGATCCATCGGCCTATCGGTCCGGTAGCGAAGCCGACGCCTGGCCCCTGGGCGATCCGCTGGAACGCCTCAAGGCGCATCTGATCGCTATCGGTGAATGGACTGAGGACCGTCACCGACAGGCCGAAGCGGAAATTCTGGATGAGGTCACTACCATTCAGAAACAGGCCGAAGCGGTCGGCACCCTTGGTGACGGTCAGGCCCCCAGCCCCCGCGACATGTTCGAAGGGGTTTATGAAACCATGCCGCCTCATCTGATCCGGCAACGTCAGGAAGCGGGGTATTAACCATGGCACAGATGACAATGATCGAAGCCATCCGGGACGCCCATGATGTGGCGATGGCTGCGGATGACAAAGTGGTGGTCTTTGGCGAAGACGTCGGGTTTTTCGGCGGCGTGTTCCGCTGCACCGCTGGCCTTCAGGAAAAATACGGCAGCGCACGCTGCTTTGATGCCCCGATCAACGAAAGCGGGATCGTGGGCACCGCCATTGGCATGGCGGCCTATGGGCTGAAACCGGTGATCGAAATTCAGTTCGCCGACTATGTCTATCCCGCCTATGACCAGATCGTGTCTGAGGCAGCGCGCCTGCGGCATCGCTCAAACGGGGATTTCACCTGTCCCTTGGTGATCCGCATGCCCACCGGCGGCGGCATCTTTGGCGGGCAGACCCACAGCCAATCGCCCGAGGCGATCTTTACCCATGTGTCAGGGCTAAAGGTGGTGATCCCCTCAAACCCAGCCGATGCCAAGGGGCTGTTCCTGTCGGCGGTTGCGGATCCCGATCCGGTGATCTTCCTCGAACCCAAACGGCTATACAATGGCCCGTTTGACGGCCACCATGACCGGCCCCTGACCTCATGGAAGAAACACCCGCTGGGCGATGTGCCAGATGGGGATGTGTCAATTCCCCTGGGCAAGGCCAAGATCACCCGCGAAGGCGCGGATGTGACGGTTTTGGCCTACGGCACAATGGTTTACGTCGCCGAGGCCGCCGCAGAAGAGGCCGGTGTTGACGCTGAGGTGATCGACCTGCGCACCCTGATGCCGCTGGATCTGGACACGATTGTGGCCTCCGTTCAAAAAACCGGCCGCTGCGTCATCGTGCATGAGGCAACCCGCACCTCGGGCTTTGGTGCTGAGCTGATGAGCCTTGTGCAGGAAAGCTGTTTTTACCACCTCGAGGCGCCGATGATCCGCGTGACCGGATGGGACACACCTTATCCGCACGCGCAGGAATGGGAATATTTCCCCGGTCCGGCCCGTGTTGGGGAAGCCTTGAAAAAAGTGATGGAGGGGTAAGCCATGGGTATTCACGCAATCAGACTGCCCGATATCGGTGAAGGCATTGCCGAGGCCGAATTGACCGAATGGCAGGTGAAGCCGGGCGATATCGTTAAAGAAGACGACATCCTGGCGGTTGTCATGACCGATAAGGCCGCTGTGGAAGTGCCGTCCTCGGTTGAGGGCAAAGTGGTCGAACTGGGCGGTGAGATTGGCACGCTGATGGCCGTTGGCGCCGTGTTGATCCGGATCGAAGTGGACGGCGAAGGCAACGAAGGCGACATCGCTGAAGACGCCGCAACACCGCCCGCCGCCGCGCCGGCCCCCAAGCCGGAGGTGCCAAAACCCGCAGCCGCCCCTGCGCCCAAACCCGCACCGGCGCCTGCGCCCTCCGCAGCCCATATCGTGGCACGCGCGCAGGGCACCAAACCGCTGGCGTCGCCTTCGGTGCGTGGCCGCGCCCGTGACGAAGGCATCGATCTGCGTCAGGTGACGGGGTCCGGCCCTGCCGGTCGGATCAGCCATGAGGATCTGGACCGCTGGATCGCCTCTGGCGGCATCCAGCAGGGCGGCGTGACCCGCGCTGCCAACACCGGCATCGAAGAGGTGCGCGTCATCGGCATGCGCCGCAAAATCGCCGAGAAGATGCAGATCTCCAAACGGCAGATCCCGCATATCACCATCGTCGAAGAGGTCGAGATGGAGGCGCTTGAAAGCCTCCGCGCGGCGCTGAACGCCAAACACAAGGGCGATCGCCCCAAGCTGACCATCCTGCCGTTCCTAATGCGCGCCATCGTCGAAGCGGTGCGCGAACAGCCAGAGCTGAACGCGCGTTATGATGATGAGGCCGGTGTGATCCATCGCCACGGCGGGGTGCATGTGGGCATCGCCACGCAAACCCCCAACGGGTTGAACGTGCCGGTGATCCGCCACGCTGAGGCAGGCAGCCTCTGGGACAATGCGACCGAGCTTGGCCGGCTGGCCGATGCCGCCCGTGATGGCACCATCAAGATTGATGAATTGCAGGGGGGCACGATCACCATCACCTCGCTGGGTCCGCTTGGCGCGCTGGCAACCACGCCAATCATCAACCACCCCGAGGTGGCCATTGTCGGCGTCAATAAAATGCAGATCCGCCCGGTCTGGGACGGGCAGCAATTTCAGCCGCGCAAGATGATGAATATCTCCTGCTCTTTTGATCACCGGGTGATCGATGGCTGGGACGCGGCGGTGTTCGTGCAGAAACTCAAGACCCTGCTGGAAACCCCAGCGATGCTGTTTGTGGAGGGGTAAATGGCGGATAAGAAATGTAAACTTCTGATCATTGGCGCGGGTCCCGGCGGCTATGTCTGTGCGATCCGTGCCGGCCAGCTGGGTATTGACACGATTGTGGTGGATGAGGCCGCACCGGGCGGCACCTGCCTGAACATCGGTTGCATCCCCTCCAAGGCGCTGATCCATGCGGCGGATGAATTCCACAAGATCACCCATGCGAATGATGGTCCCTTGGGCATCAAAACCGCGGGTGCCAGCATCGATCTGGCCGAAACCGTTGCCTGGAAAGACGGCATCGTCTCCCGTCTGACAGGCGGCGTTGCCGGGCTGATGAAACGCGCGGGCGCGCAGTATGTGCAGGGGCGGGCCCGCTTCCTTGATGGCAAAACCGTCGCCGTCAGCAATGGCGATGAGGTCACACAGATCCGCGCGGAACATGTGGTGATCGCCTCAGGCTCGGCCCCGGTTGAACTACCCTTCCTGCCGTTTGGCGGCGACATCCTCTCCTCGACCGAGGCGCTGTCACTGGACAGCGTGCCGGAGACACTGGCCGTTGTGGGCGGCGGCTATATCGGTCTGGAACTGGGCACGGCCTTTGCCAAACTGGGCACCAAGGTCACCGTGGTTGAGGCGGCGGATCGGATCCTGCCAACCTATGACAAGGCGCTGACCGCGCCGGTGGCCAAACGTCTGGCGGCGCTGGGTGTGACCGTGATGACCGGGGCCAAGGCCGAAGGCTTTGCCGAGGGCCAACTCACCGCCGATCAGGGGGCTGTTCAGGCCGACAAAGTGCTTGTCACCGTCGGCCGCCGTCCACGGACGCAGGGCATCGGCGTGGAGGAACTGGCACTGACGCTGGACGGGCCGTTCATTCGGATCGATCAGACCTGCCAGACCTCCATGCGCGGGATCTATGCGATCGGCGATGTCACCGGGGAGCCGATGCTGGCCCACCGGGCGATGGCGCAGGGCGAAATGGTGGCGGAGCACATCGCTGGCCATGCCGTGGAATGGGACAAGCGCGCCATTCCGGCGGTCTGCTTCACCGACCCTGAGATTGTCACCTGCGGCGCCCTGCCGGGCGAGGTTGAGGGCACCAAAGCGTCCGAATTTCCCTTCATGGCCAATGGCCGCGCGATGACCTGCGAACGCGAAGATGGCTTCATCCGGGTGGTCTACCGTGAGGCCGATCATGCGGTGCTGGGGCTGCAGGCAGTTGGCGCCGGGGTCTCTGAACTTTCCGCAGCCTTCTCGCTCGCCATCGAAATGGGTGCCTGTCTGGAAGACATCGGATCGACGATCCACGCCCATCCGACCCAGTCCGAAGGCCTGCAAGAGGCCTGTTTACGCGCACTGGGGCATGCGTTGCACATCTAACCCAACCGCCGGCCCGCACCTTAGCGGGCCGGTGTTGTTTTGGGGGTTGGGTGCCGGGTAGAAAACCCTGCGGGGGAAATTGGTATCCGAAAATAATCTGACGAGAAAATCGTCATTTCTCTGTTACCGCCACAAGCTAGATCGGATTCATTCGAATGAATGAGCGGTCTGATGGTGAAAGAAAAATGGCGGTTGGTGCGTGACCAGCTGAAACAGGATATCGAAGCGGGCGTATTCCAACCCGGGGCAAAATTGCCTACTGAGCCGGAGCTTGCAGCGCAGTTCGGGGCCGGGCGTCATTCGGTTCGCCGCGCCGTTTCAGAGCTGTCCAAAGAGGGCACGCTAAGTGTCGAGCAGGGGCGGGGCACCTTTGTCGAAACGGCTCCTTTGCTGGAGTATGAGATCGGGGCACGCACGAGGTTAAGCAAAAACCTCGGCGCTCAGGGTGTTGAGATGTCTAGCGCGTTGCTGTCGGCGCAGCTGGTCAAATCGAGCGAGCGTGTGGCACAGGCGCTGGGGATGATCCCCGGGGCGCCAGTGCTGGAAAGCCGCCGCATCACCTATGGCAACGCTGTCCCGATTGCCTTTGGCGCTTCTTATCACGACCCGGAAAAATTCCCTGATTTTGCAGCCCGCCGCGATGTGCTGGGCTCAACCACGCAGGCCTATAAGACCTACGGGATCCACGATTATCTGCGGGCCGAAACCACCCTGCACAGCCGTCTGGCACGCCCGGAAGAGGCCAAGATGCTCAAGCAGCACGTCGACAGCCCCGTCGTGGTGATCCGCGCCCTGGATGAAACGCTGGAGGGCACAGCGCTCAGCTACAAGGAAGTGATCTGGTCGGCGCTGCGTGTGAAATTCTCAATGTCCACTGACAGGAAGTAGCGAAATGGAAACGCCTCACTCCTCACACCTTAGCATTTTGGCAAGAAGCGGAGCGGAGGCAATAAAGCCCTTTGCGGAAACGCTGATCCCGCTGTTGGGCGACGTCGAAGTGCTGAAAAGCCAGACCGGTCTGGTCATGCTGCCCATGCGCGATACGGCGCAGGGCACAGCCTTTCACCTTGGTGAGGCGCTGGTCAGTGAGGCGCATATCACATGTGGTGACATCGAAGGTTACGGCATGCGCCGTGGTCGCGATCTGGAAGCGGCCATGGCCATGGCCCTGATCGATGCGGCCCTGCAAAGCGGCATTGCGTCTGCCGAGTGTCAGGCATTCCTTGACGCCCAGCAGCGCACACAGGCGGCGGAAGACCACGCGCGCCTTTGTCAGGTGGAAGCCACCCGCGTCGATATGGAGACGTTCTGATGACTGCGATACCCATCCCCTCCGAGGCGGAGCGCCGTTCGAACCAAGCTTTCGACGCCTTGCTGACCGCGCTTAGCCGACCGGGTTCGATCCAGAGGCTGCCCCAACCCGGTGAAGCGTCGATCATTGAGGCGTTGCTCGATCGTGAATGCCGCGTCTTTTGTGCCGACCCGCTACTGATGCCGATAGTTCTTGCCACCGGCGCGATTGTTGCTGACTTGCCCGCAGCGGATCATGTTTTCGCGGGCGCTCTGCAGGATTTGGACGTTGTGAACGGCCTTGATCTGGGCAGTCACCTTTACCCCGATGATGGCGCAACCCTTGTGGTGCGCGCGGTGCTTGGCCAAGGCCCAAAGCTGCGCCTGACAGGGCCGGGGATCGAAACCACGGTTGAGGTCACTGTTGGTAGCTTGCCCGAGGGGTTCTGGGACCTGCGGCGGCAGCGGATCCGGTATCCGATGGGGTTTGATCTGTTTCTGGTGGATGGTGACTGGGTGCTGGGCATGCCGCGTTCCACCCAAGTGGAGGTGCTGTAATGGCCTATGTTGCAACCCGTGGCGGTGAACGCGCGATTGAACAGGCAGAGCGTTTGTTCCGTGCTGAAATGGGCGAAATTACCGAAGCCCGCGTGGCCGAAATCAAAGCGGCCATGCCCTATCTGATTGACCGGGTGATGGGCGAAGCCTCGCTTTATGATGAGGATCTGGCTGCTTTGGCGCTCGCCCAAACCGGGGGGGAATTGTTTGAGGCGGTATTGGTCCTGCGGGCTTGGCGTACGACGCAGCCGCGTTTGCAGGTCGCTGATCCCATCACGCAGGACGCGCTGTTTACTCATCGCCGGATCTCGGCCGCGTTCAAGGATATTCCGGGGGGGCAGGTTTTGGGGCCAACGCTGGACTACTCGCACCGGATTTTGGCCACGGATGTTCTAAACGGGTTCCCCTTCAAACCGGCGGAGGTGGAGCCTGCGGCACAGCCCGCACCGGCCTATCAGCCCTCAGTCGCGGCATGGCAGGCGGATAACGATCTGGTGGACCTGCCGCCAATTGATGACACCGCGCCCGAAGATATCCCGGATGTGACCCGCGAACCGCTGCTGTTTCCAGCCAAGCGGGCGCATACGCTGCAAAGTCTGGCCCGTGCTGAAACAGGCGGCGCACTGGCGCTGGGCTATGCAGCGATGCGCGGTTACGGGCAGGCCCATCCCACTGTGAATGAGCTGCGCCTTGCTGAGGCCGATATCATGGTGCGCCACCCCAATGGCACCGCGTTTTCGGCAGGTCGCGTCAAGGTGAGCCAGGCTGAAGTGGTGTCCAAGAAAGGCGAAAAGCTGGAGTTGGGGTTTGCCGCCACGCTGGGCTGGAATGAGGTCAAATGCATCTCTGCCGCAACTTTGGATCTGAACAGCGCTGGTGCTGAAAAGGGATCTGCCACCGAAGAAGAGTTCTTCATCTACCACACCGAAGGTGTCGAAAGCTCGGGCTTCTGTATTCACTTCAAACTGCCCCACTACGTGACGTTCCAATCTTCATTGGACGCAATGCGGGACGCCAAAGCGAAAGCCGCATCCCGGAAGGAGCCAGCCGAATGAGCCTTGCAACATTGACCAAAAACTGGGAGCCGATGAGCTATGGTTTCCTCGATGCCTCAGCCAAGCGTGAGATCCGGCGCAAAATGCTAAAGGCCGTGGCCGTGCCCGGCTGTCAGATGCCCTATGCCAGCCGTGAGGTGCCAATGGCACGCGGCTGGGGCACCGGGGGCTTGCAGGTGTCACTGACCCTGATGAACCCGTCCAAACGGGTCAAGGTGATCGATCAGGGCGCCGATGATTCCGTCAATGCCGCCTCCATCCGCCGTTTTCTGGCGCGGGTGTCCGGTGCGCCGACCACTTTGGACACGCTTGAGGCGGATCTGATCCAATCACGCCACCGCATCCCCGAAGAAAAGCTGCGTGAGGATCAGGTGCTGGTGTTGCAGGTGCCTAACCCCGAACCGCTGCGCCCGGTGCAGCCCAATATGTCAATCGCGCGGCAAATGCATGCGGATGCGGATTATGGCCGTATGTGGCTGCAGCTCTATGAACAGATCGTGCGTTCAGGCCGGGTGATGCAGGGGGCTAGCTACCCGTCGCTGGTGAACGGGCGTCACGTGATGACACCATCGCCGATCCCACGCTGGGATGTGCCGAAACTGCATATGGCCAAGCATCTGACCATCCTGTCGGCGGGGCGCGAAAAACGTATTCACGCGGTGCCGCCCTTCACACGGGTTGAACCGCTGGTCTTTGACGATGTGCCCTACAAGGTCGAAGACCATGGGGGTCTGACCTGCAATCGCTCTGGCGCCAAGGGGTTCTTCATGAACGAAATTCCGCAGGATGACGGATCTTCGACCTATGAGATTTCGGATAGCGAGTTCGGCGTCAAAACCATCAAACAAGCCGAAGGTGAGCGCGTTGAATTTGGCGAAACCTGGTATACCGACGGGGAGATGCCGTCATGACTATCACGATAGATGCACCCAAACTGATAAAGGCCGCACCGCTGCTGCGGGCGCAGAACGTCAGCAAGACCTATGGAGCGGTTCAGGCGGTGCGGAGTGTTTCGGTCGAGGTCTTCCCGGGCGAAGTACTGGGCATTGTTGGCGAAAGCGGATCGGGGAAATCTACTTTCCTTCGGATGCTTAATCTGGAAGAAACACCTGACAGCGGCAGCTACACGCTGGATCTGCCCGAGGTTGAGGGTAATCTGTTCGATCTGGACCGGTTCGCCCGTCGGATGCTCTGTGCCACGCGGATCGGGATTGTCTATCAGAACCCACATCTGGGGCTGCTGATGAAACATTCCTCCTCGGGCAATGTGGCCGAACGCCTGCTGGTCGCTGGGGAGCGCCGCTTTGCGGTCTTGCGCGAAAAAGCCAGCGATGCGCTGGAGGCATCGGAGTTTCCACTGGATCGTCTGGATGCGCCTCCGGCAGAACTGTCAGGGGGGATGCAACAGCGTGTGCAACTGGCCAAGGCAATCGCTTTGGAGCCTGCGCTGCTGCTGCTGGATGAACCGACTACCGGGCTGGACGTCAGCGTTCAGGCCCTGGTGCTGGACACGCTGAAACGGCTGCAACAGGACCGCAAGATCACCATGGTGATCGTTTCCCATGACCTTGGGGTGATCCGCACGCTGGCGGACCGCGTGATGGTCATGCGCCGCGGCGAAGTGGTGGAGGCCGGACTGGCCGATCAGATTTTCCAAGATCCGCAACATGCCTATACGCAACAATTGGTGCACGCAAAGCTATGACAACCGTTCTCGAAGTTCAGGGCCTGACCAAAGGCTTCACGATGCACCATCTGGGCAACCACTTGGCGGCCTTTGATCAGATCTCTTTTGATCTGAGGGCTGGGGAGTTTCTGCTGCTGAAAGGCCAAAACGGCGCCGGGAAATCGACGCTGCTGCGCACGCTTTACCGGTCTTATATCGCACAGGCGGGGCAGGTGATCTTTCATTCAAACCATGGGGCGATTGACCTCTTGCGGGCGGCTGATGTGGATATCACCTTGCTGCGGCGCGAGGAGATCGGGTTCGTCACCCAGTTTCTTGTCGCACGCCCCCGCGTCTCTGCCGAGGCTCTGGTGGCGGAACCTCTGAGGTTGGCGGGCCAATCGGCTGAGGCAGCCCTGAAGGAAGCACGCAAATGGCTGGCGGAATTTGGCGTGAAGGAAGATTTGTGGCGGGCCTACCCGACGACTTTCTCAGGCGGGGAACAGCAGAAGGTCAATCTGGCACGGGCGTTGATCCTGCCACAGAAACTGTTGCTGCTGGATGAGCCGACCGCCTCGCTGGATGTGAAAGCGCGCGCCGCATTGGTTGCCCGCCTGAGGGAGCTGAAGGCGGCCGGCACCGCGATGATCGGTGTGTTTCATCATCCCGATGATGTGGCGCAGCTGATTGACCGTGTGATCGACCTGACACCAGGCTTGGAAAATGAGGAGCGCGAAGATGTGGTTGTCTAATCTGTCCCTTGTCTTATCGGATCGGGTGATCAGCAGCGGGGCGTTGCGGATCGACGGGGATCGCATTGCCGAGGTGCGCGAAACCCCCGTGGACCATGGCATCGACTGTGGTGGCGCGCTGGTCGCACCCGGGTTCATCGACATGCATGGTGACATGATTGAGGTCGAGTTGGAGCCACGTCCAAACGTCGATTTCCCGATGGAGGTGGCCCTTGCCCATCTGGATGCGCGGCTTGCGGCCTGTGGGATCACGACAGCCTATGCGGCTGTCAGCTTCTCGCGCGGGGTGCGCAGCGGCGAACGGCGTTCTTTTGAGCACACCAGTCAGGTGATCCGCAGTCTGCATGCGCTGCGTGCTCACTGTGCCGTGGATCACCGTATTCATGCCCGGTTCGACATTACCTTTGATAACGCCGTTGAAGTGTTGCGCGATCTGATCCGGGACGGGCAGGTGGATCTGGTTTCGGTCATGGATCACACGCCGGGGCAGGGGCAGTACCGCGATCTGGAACAACACATTCGCCAGCTCGCAAAGCGTGAGGGCGTGTCTGAAACCCAGGCCCGGCAGATTGTCACTACCCGGATTGCTGAGCGCAGTCGCCCGCAGCAGGTCATTTTGAGCAACCTCAAGGCCGTGTCGGATCTGTGTCGTGCTGGCGCAGTTGCATTGGCCAGCCATGACGATGACATCCGCGAGAAAGCGCATCTGATGGCGGACATCGGCGCGGTGATCAGCGAATTCCCGGTCACGCTGGAGGCTGCTGAGATCGGTGCGGAACGGGGCATGATGACAGCCATGGGCGCGCCGAATGCGATGCGCGGTCAAAGCTATTCGGGCAACCTATCGGCCCGTCTGGCGCATGAAAACGGGCTGCTGGACATTCTGGCCTCGGACTATCATCCGGGGGCGATGCTGACCGCGGTGATGACATTGGCGCAAAGCGATCCGGCTGGACTGCCCGGCGCAATGGCGCTGGTGACGCGCAACCCCGCCAAGGCGCTGGGCCTGACAGACCGGGGGGAGATCAAACCGGGACTGCTGGCCGACCTTGCCTTTGTTCAAACGGGCAAGCTGCCGCGCGTCACAGCCACAATGCGGGCCGGTCGGTTCGTGCATTCTGTGGGCGATGTTGCCCTTTTGGATCAGCCAATACTGCAACCCGCCTGAGCGGGCTGCAGCGCTGAGACGCCTGTCATGGTTGGGTCATAAAACAATCAAAACAGCGTCACCCAATTGTTCGTTGGCCGTTAGCTTGGACGCATAGAAAGCTCTGGAAACATTCGAATGAATTGATCCGGAGCGATTTAGATGAGTTCTGAGCTATCCCTGCAAGCCGTGTCGCGCCATTTTGGTGACACCCGTGCCGTGGACAATGTAACGCTGAATATTCGCCCCGGCCAGTTCGTCGGCGTGATTGGCCGGTCCGGCGCCGGTAAGTCCACTATGTTGCGGTTGATCAACCGGCTGGCCGATCCGACCGAAGGATCGATCCTGTTTGACGGCAAGGACATTACCGCGCTCAAGGGCAAGGCGCTGCGGGCGTGGCGGCGTGACTGCGCGATGATTTTCCAGCAGTTCAATCTGGTTGAACGTCTGGATGTTCTGACAAATGTGCTGATCGGGCGGCTGGCCGAACATGGCTTCCTGTCCTCGATGGCGATGCGGTTTTCCGATGAAGAGCGCGCGATGGCCATTCAGGCGCTGGACCGTCTGGATCTGGTGCCGCAGGCCCTGCAGCGGGCGGGCACCCTCTCGGGCGGGCAGCAGCAGCGTGTCGCCATCGCCAAAGCGCTGGTGCAGCAGCCAAAGATCATGCTGGCCGATGAACCTATCGCTTCACTGGATCCGGCAAACGCCACCCTCGTTATGGATGGGCTTAAGACCATCAACCGCGAGGATGGGATCACCGTTCTGGTCAATCTGCACACCCTCGACACTGCCCGCGCCTATTGTGACCGCATCATCGCCATGCGCCAGGGGCGCGTGTTCTTTGACGGCACCGCCGCACAGCTGACCGACGATGTCGTCCGCGACATCTATGGCCTCGAGGGGCTGAGAGAATTCAACGAAGCCGTCACCTCTACTGCAATCCGCACACCCGTGCCGGCTTAACGCTTCCGAAAACGCGAACAAGGGGACATCCACATGCGTTTTATCACTGCCACCGCTCTTGCGGCTCTCATCGCAGCCCCGGCTATGGCCGATGGTTGGAAAGACGATTATCAGGTTCTGAAGTTCGGCGTTCTGTCGGGCGAGAACGAAAAAGACCGGATCGCGCGCTACACGCCGCTGGAAAAATACCTGGAAGAAAAGCTGGGTATCGAGGTCGAGATCTTCACCGCAGGCAACTATGACGGTGTGATCCAGGCGCTGGCCGCCGATCAGATCGAAATCGCGCGTCTGGGCTCCTCGTCCTACGCGGCGGCTTATACCGCGACCAACGGTGGCGTTGTTCCGACCCTGACCGACATCAAGAAAGACGGCACCACCGGCTATTACTCGATCGTTGTGACCCGCTGTGACTCGGGCATCACCTCGCTGGAAGATGCCAAAGGTAAGGTTCACGCCTTTGCCGATCCGGACTCGACCTCGGGCTATGCGGTTCCTTACTGGAACATGGTCAACAAAGAGGGCTTCAAGCCGGAAGAGCACTTTGGCACCGTAACTTTTGGTGGCAGCCACGAAGCGGACGTGCAGGGCGTTTACAACGGCACTTTCGACACCGCCTCGACCTATCAGAACAACGACGTAAACGGCATCTATCAGCGCATGGAAGCCAAAGGCATGATCGAACCCGGTCAAATCTGCAAAATCTGGCAGAGCCCGGAAATCACCACCGGCCCGTGGACGTTCCGCAAGAACCTGCCTGCCGAGATGATCGAAGAGGTGACCGCCGTCATCGAAACCTTCCCGGCCGAAGATCCTGAGGGCTTCAAGCTGTACTCGTCCTATGACCCGGAAGATGACAACAACAAAGTTGGCTTCACCCGCGTGGACGCTGACCGCTATCAGTGGATCGTGGACATGCGCGCCTGGATCAAGGCCGCACGTCGCAGCAACAGCTGATCTATCGATCTGGAGGGAGGGCTGTCGCCCTCCCTTTTTCTTTGTTGGGAAGACCTTTCATGACCATGTCTGCTGATCTGTCAGCGGGTGCGGCGGCTGCTTCTGGCGGCGGCGCAGATACCCTTGCTGAATTCGAGCGTGCCTATGCCGCGCAACGCCGCCGTTCTCTGCGCAACTGGACCTTGGGAACCACGCTGTTCCTGATCCTCTTTGCGTTGTCCAGTTGGTTGGGCGATTTCTTCAAGGTCACGCAGATCACCCTGCCTGACGGATCGCGGGACTGGCGCTGGATCATTCCGGCGGGTCTGCCGCGGCTGGGGGAATACATTTCGCAGACCATCCCGACCCTGCATTGGGACACTCTGGGGGCAGATCTGGCCAATTGGTTCTGGCGCTGGAAGATCTGGATGAACCTGCTGTTTGAAACCATCCTGATCGCCTTCATGGCGACGGTCTTTGGCGTCTTCGGCGGGTTCCTGTTGTCCTTTCCAGCGGCACGCAATCTGGCACCCAACACGTGGGTGCTGTGGATCACCCGCCGCTACTTGGAAATCGCGCGCACTGTGCCGGAACTGGTCTGGGCGCTGATTTTTGTTTTCTGCTTCTCAGTTGGTCCAATGGCCGGTGTGCTGGCTATTGGTCTGCATGCAACGGGCGCATTGGGCAAGCTTTATTCCGAAGTGAATGAGAACATCGATATGCGCCCCCTTGAGGGCGTGAAGGCCGCGGGCGGCAGCTGGTTTGACCAAATCCGATACGGCGCTGTGCCGCAGGTTCTGCCGAACATCCTCAGCTACACCCTGTTGCGGTTTGAGATCAACGTTCGGGCCAGTTCGATCATTGGCTACGTCGGCGCCGGTGGGCTGGGGCAGGAGTTTCGCACCGCGATGTCCTTTCAGGAATACACTGACCTGTCGGCTCTCTTCATCATCATCTTCGTGACCGTTGTGATCATTGACTACGGTTCAGAAAAACTGCGCCACCGCGTGATTGGCCTGGAGGACCGGGTATGACCCTAACAGCAAAAGAGATCGCCGCAGCCAAAGAGCGTGTGCCGTTGGCCTTTCAGGCGCCCTTGCCGGTGCGTCTGCGCCGGGCGGCACTGTGGGCCGGGTTTATCGGGCTGTTCTGCTACTGCCTCTGGGCCTTTGATTTCAGTCCTGAACGGATCTGGACGGGACTGGGGCGTCTCGGCACGGTTCTCAGCTTCATGTTTCCGCCCCATGTCTGGGACAATTGGCGCGACTTTTCCGAGGTTCTGAACGGCCTGGGGGAGACATTGGCGATTGCCTTCCTTGGCACCCTATTGGGCGCGATCGTGGCTTTTCCCCTGTCGTTCCTGGGGGCCAAGAACATTAACCGCTTTAGCCTGCTGCGCCAGACCACACGCCGGGGCTATGATGTGATCCGTGCCTTTGAAACCCTTATCCTTGCGCTGATTTTTATCCGCGCCTTTGGCCTTGGTCCGCTGCCGGGCATCCTGGCGATTGCGGTCTCAGAAATCGGCACCTTTGCCAAACTGTTTTCCGAAGCGATTGAGAACACATCGAAAAAGCCCGTGGATGGGGTTAAGGCTTCAGGTGGATCCCGTTTGCAGCAGATCCGATATGCCATTGCCCCGCAGGTCAATCCGGTGATCCTGTCGATCCTGCTGTACAACTTCGAATCCAATGTCCGCTCGGGCACGATCCTGGGGATTGTCGGGGCCGGGGGGATTGGCTTCCTGCTCTCGGATCGGATCGCGGCCTATAAATGGGATGAAGCCTGGTCAATCATCTTTTTGATCATCGCGATGGTCTATCTGATCGACTACCTGTCAGGCCTGATCCGTCAGCGCATTATCGGCAAATGGGATGGTGCGAAATGAGTGGTGCAGGATCCAAGAAACGTCTGTCCGAAGCCCCGACCATCCATCCAGAGGCCGATGTCACCGACTGTGACCTTGGTCAATGGACAGAGGTGGGCAAAGGCACGGTGATGAAGTCCGCGCAGATGGGGGACTATTCCTACATCACCCAACATTGCCACGTTGTGTGGGCCACGATTGGCAAGTTCTGCTCGATCGCCAATGCCACCCGGATCAACCCCGGCAATCACCCGACCTGGCGCGCGGTGCAGCATCATTCCGTCTATCGCGCCGAGGCCTACGGACTGGGTGCCGACGATCATGATTTCTTTGACTGGCGCAAGGATCACTGGGTGAATATCGGCCATGATGTCTGGATCGGCCATGGGGTGACCGTGACGGCCGGTGTGCGCATCGGGACGGGGGCGGTGATCGGGGCAGGGGCCGTTGTGACCCGCGATGTAGATCCCTACACGGTGGTCGGCGGTGTGCCCGCGCGGGTCATCAAACGCAGGTTCAGCACAGAACAGGCCGAGGCCCTGCAGGACATCGCGGTCTGGAACTGGGACCGCGATACGTATAAGGCGGCCCTGCCGGACATCCGCGCCCTGCCGATTGATGCCTTTATCGAGAAGTATCGTTAGCTTTCTGTGTGACCTTCATCCCGCGGCGGAGGCTGCGGGATGGGTCCATGAGCAAACACTGGTGCCAGCGACGCAAGCAGATCCAGATCAATTTGTTCGCATGTCGGGCGGGGCCTTTCGGCCCCACCCTGTATTGTTATTGCGCCAGGCCTTTGCTTTGCAGGTAGGCGATTGACCGTGCAACGCTCTGATCGCCGTAGACCTCAATGATAAGGCGCGGCTTGCTGTTCAGCTGACCGATGGCACGGAATACCGCATCCCAGCGGATTGTGCCTTCGCCCAGTGCCCAATGGCGATCGGCGTAGCCGTCGGCATCCTGCAGATGGACATGCTGCAACCGGACCCCAGCGGCCTTGATGTAATAATCCACCGGCGGCGCACCGCAGGCACCGTGGGCATAATGGGCATGGCCCGTGTCCACGGAGATCTGCAAGGCATCTGATCCCAGCGAGGCCGCCAGTTCGACACGGAAATGCGGATCGATATCACCGATGTTTTCCAGAACCAGGGTTGTGCCAACCTCTTCTGCGCGTTTCACCACAGGGGCCATGGTTTCCTGGAACCGCTCAAAGATGCCTTCTTTGGCGTTGGGGTAATGCATGATGTTGCGGTGGTCCCATTCCAGATAGGGGCTGTGCACCACCATATGTGTGCTGCCCAAGGCCTCACAGATCCCCAGCGCCTTGAACATGCGGTCATGGATCACTCCGCGGATCTGCGGATCCCAGGTGGCCAACGGCAGATCCCAGAAAGGGCCGTGAATGCCGTGGCGGCCACCATATCCCGTCAGCGCGGCTTTGGCGCGGTCCACAAGCGCGCTGTAATCGCTGTCCAGCAGCTGCGGATTGTGGAAATCCTGCAGCTCCAGATCGCGGTCATGGCCAAACATGACATCGCGCATTTCGATGAACTGGTTCAACGGCAGCGCGGCGCCAACAACAGGGAGGTCGGTCATATAGATATCCTTTCAGAGCCCAGAAAACGGCCACAAGGCGTGAGGGTTATTTGATGCCGGCGCGCATGAAACTCTGCACGAACTGGCGTTGGAAAAGCAGGAAGGCGATCAGCAAAGGCCCTGAGGTCATCAGCGTGGCCGCATTGATGATGGACCATTGGATGCCGCTGTCCGTGACAGCGAAAATCGACAGGCCCACGGTCAGGGGGCGGGTTTCTACGGAATTGGTGACGATCAGCGGCCAGACAAAGTTATTCCAGTGGTGGCTGACGGACACCAGACCGTAGGCCAGGAATGTGGGTTTTGCCAGCGGGATATAGACCCGCCACAGAATGCCCAGATAGCTGCACCCTTCGACCCGCGCGGCATCATCCAGTTCTTTGGGTACGGTCATGAAGGTCTGGCGCAGCAGAAAGATACCAAAGGCAGAGGCAACATAGGGCAGGCCGATGGCGGCTATGGTGTCAATCAGGCCCAGCTGACTCATCGTGCGATAGTTTTCGACGATCAGGATGTCGGGCATGATCAGCAGCTGCATCAGCACCAGCGCGAACATGATCGACTTGCCGGGAAAGGTGAAGCGGGCAAAGGCGAATGCAGCAAAGGTACACAGCGTGAACTGTGCCGCGACGATGCCGGTGACCAGGATCATTGTGTTGAGGAAGTAGCGTGCAAAGGGCGCTTCGGACCAGGCCTGTGCGAAATTCTGCAGCGTCAGCGGCGCCAGAAGGTCAAAGCGGGTTTCATAGGCCGCGGGGTGAAAGGCGGTCCAGACCGCATAGGCCAGCGGCAAGAGCCAGAACAGCGCCAGCATCCAGGCGGCCGCCGTGTTCAAGAGGCGATCATAGGTCATTTGTAATGCACCTTCCTGTCAAAGAGGAAGAATTGCCCAATCGCCAGCAAGATCAGGATTGCGATCATCACCACCGTCAAGGTCGCGGCGTAGGCGGTATCCCAATAATCAAACGCCACCTCGTAGATGTAGAACAGCAGCAGCGAAGAGGCGTTGTTCGGCCCGCCTTCGGTCATGACAAAGATATGGTCGACCAGCCGGAACGAATTGATCACCGCGTTGATCGACACAAACAACGTGGTCGGCATCAACAGGGGAAACAGCACCCGGCGGAAGTAGTACCAGCGTGACGCCCCTTCGATGTCAGCAGCTTCTTTCAGGCTGGGTGAAACCGTCTGCAGGGCGGCAAGGTAAAAGATCATGAAGAACCCGGCCTCTTTCCAGATGGCCACGGCGATCATGGCGTAAAGGGCGGTGTCCGGCGATCCCATCCAGTTCTGTTCGGGCAGGCCAAACAGGCCGCGGATCTGGTCAATCAGGCCAAAGCCGGGGGTGTAGAAAAACAGCCAGATATTGGCGACCGCGATCAGGGGCAGAACCGTGGGGGTGAAATAGGCCATGCGCAGGAAGCCACGACCGCGGATCTTGTCATTCACCCACAGCGCCATCGCCAGGGACAGAATGATTGAGAGCGGGATGGTCCAAACCGCGTACCAGAAGTTATTTGCAAGGACCTTCCAGAACACGTCATCCAGCATCAAGGTCTGGTAATTGTCCAACCCGATCCAAACCGCTTCGCGTCGCCCGCGCGGGGTTGAATAGAAGGAGTTCAAGATGGTTTGCACCGCCGGGTAGTGGGTGAACAGGATCAAAAACGCCATAGCCGGGCTGAGCATCAGCCAGGCATAGATCCATTGGCGGCGCGCGGTGTCCATTTTGTGGTTCCTTCTGGGGCAATCCCTGCCCGGAAAACCGGACAGGGCTTTGGCGTGTTCAGGGCTTACTGATAAGGCTTCAGGATGCGCTCAGCTTTCGCCTGCGCTTCGTCCAGAGCGTCCTGTGCGGTCTTTTCACCGGCGATGGCTGCGGCCAGGGCGTCATTGAACGCCTGGGTCACTTTGCCGTTTTCAAAGGTCGACAGCTCAGCAACCGCAAATTCCAGCTGATCGCGGGCAACCAGCGCCTGCGGGAAATCGGCGGTGTAGGCCTTCATTTTGTCGGTGTCCCAGGTTTCGGCGCGCGGGGCGATGTAACCGGTTGCGATCGACCAGGTTGCGGCTTGCTCAGGGGCGGTGATCCACTGCACGAAATCTACAGCCGCGTCTTTCTGTTCGTCGGTGGAGTCCTTGAACAGGTAGAAGTTGCCACCGCCGGTCGGCGCGCCACGGCGTTCCTTGGCCGGCAGCATTGCCACACCGAAATCGAACGGTGCGTTGCTGCGGACGTTGGTCAGGTTGCCGGTGGTGGTCCACATCATTGCGGTTTCACCTTCAAAGAAGGCTTTCGGTGTGGGGCCCCATTCGATGGAACCGGGCTGCATGATCTCATGGGTCTTGGACAGATCGACCAGATACTCCAGCGCCTCAACCACTTTGGCGTCGTTGAAGTTCACCTTGTTGCCGTCGGCGCTGGCCAGGATTGCACCCGCCGGGGTCGACAGACCCTGGAACAGCCAATAGGGGAAGCCGGCCGAAGGGATCCGCACGCCCCACTGGGTCACGTTGCCCGCGTCATCTTTCAGCGTCAGGGCTTTGCCCATTTCGACCATTTCGTCCCAGTTGGCCGGGGCCACTTCAGGGTCGAGGCCGGCTGCCTTGAACGCCTCTTTGTTCCAGTAGAGAACCGGGGTCGAGCGCTGGAACGGGATGCCGTAGGTCTTGCCACCGGTCTGGCTGTTTTCCATGAAGGACGGGTAGAAGCCGCCGATCCATTCTGCTTTTTCCTCATCGGTGAGGTAGGCATCGAAAGGCACAATCACGTCTTCGTCGATCAGGGCAAACATTTGGGTCGACAGCAGAACCGACAATTGCGGCGGTGTACCGCCACGTGCTGCGGTCAGGGCTTTCTGGCCTGCGTCCGAATAGGAACCGGCATAGATCGCGGTGATGTTCACATCGGGATTGGCTGCGCCGTATTCTGCGGTCAGCTGTTCAATGGTGTCAGCCGCGGCGCCGCCAACGGCGACAGGGAAGTAAAATTCAAGGTCAACCGCCAGCGAAGCACCGGCAGACGCCACGGTAGCAAGGGCCGCAACGCTGGCCGTTTTCAGAAAATTGGCAAACATAGTGTTACCTTTCGATTGAGGATGTGTGTGGCCCCTGTGGGGCAGTGTCTTGCGACGCAAACAACGGCGCAAATTCGGCAGGAACATCTGCGCGCCTCTGACCGGTGTCCCGGTCAAAGAGGTGCAGGTCCTCGGGGCCAACCCGCAGCGAAATGGCGGTGCCCGGTGTCAAATCGGTCTGGCCGGGCAACCGGCAGGCCAGGGTCTGATCCGCAACAACGCAGTCGATCATCGCGTCGGCGCCCAGGTATTCCACCCGGCCAACGGTCGCTTTGATGGCGCCGGCATTGTCCAGTTTCAGCGCTTCGGGGCGAATGCCCACGGTGATGTCATCGCGCGCAATCCCAAGGGCGGGCGCGGCGCAGGTTCCCATGGGCGGGGTTCCGATGAACTTGGCGGTGAAAAGGGTTTCTGGGGTACTGTAGATCTGGCGCGGGCTGGCGACCTGTTCGATCTGGCCCTGATTCATCAACACGATCTGGTCTGCCATGGTCACGGCCTCAACCTGATCATGGGTCACGTAGACCATGGTGACCCCCAGCCGTTTCTGAAGATCACGGATTTCCTCCCGCATCTCAGCGCGCAGTTTCGCATCGAGGTTGGAGAGCGGTTCATCCATCAAAAAGATCGACTTGTCCGCAACGATCGCACGTCCCAGCGCAACACGCTGCTGCTGCCCGCCTGACAACTGGCTGGGTTTGCGATCCAGCAGTTGGCCAAGCCCCAGCATATCCGCCGCCTGCGCCAGTTTGCGGTCCCGTTCGGCGCGGGGCATGCGACGTACGCGCAGACCGAAGATGATGTTTTCGGCCACAGACAGATGCGGAAACAGTGCGTAGGACTGAAACACCATCGCGATGTCACGCGCGGAGGAGGGGCGGTTGGTGACATCCTCACCGCCGATCTGAACCGTGCCCGAGGTGACCTCTTCCAGACCTGCAATGATGCGCAATGTGGTGGACTTCCCGCATCCTGATGGCCCGAGGATCGTCGTGAACTGACCGGCGGGGATCGTCAAATCGATGCCCTTCAGCGTGTCGGTGTCGCCCCAGGATTTGCGCAGGGCGTTCAGGGTAATGGATTTGCCGGTCGTCACAGCGTGGCCTCGTTACAGATGGTGAGTGAAACGCCAGCCTTGTCCAACATCGCGCAGATCGCCTCGGGTGGGCGCTGGTCGCATACGACGTGGTCAACCTGGGTGATGTGCCCGCTGCAGGTGTGGGCGCGGCGTGTGAATTTTGTGCTGTCCAGAACCAGGATCGTCGTTGCAGCATTGCGGGTGATGGCTTCGCGCGCGTGGGCGTCCTCATCCGACAGATCCAAAAGGGCCCCGTCAGGCGCCACAGCGGCAACGCCGAACAAGCCGATGTCAAAGCGGTAGCCTTCAAAGAATGTGACTGCGGAGGGTCCGACAATATCAGCTTCCGCCGCGCGCAGTTGCCCACCCGGTATCGTGACCGTGGTGTCGAATTCATGGGCGGTGAGGGCGACGTGCAGATTGTTGGAGAAGATCCGCAACCCGCGATGATGCTCCAGGCAGCGGATGGTCAGCTCTGGCGTGGTGCCGATGGAAACGGCCAGCGTTATATCATCGGGGATCAGTCTGGCGGCGGTCTGCCCGATGGCCATCTTGGCGCTGAAATTCAGGATCCGGCGCAGATCGTAATGTTGCGAATTGGCATGGGCCAGTTCAACCCCGCCATGCACCCGACGCAGCAGACCTTTTTCGCACATGACATTGATATCTTTGCGAATGGTCTGGGAGGAAACACCAAAACGATGGGCCAGATCATCAACCTTGGCCTCACCCTGATCGCGCACGATCTCGGCAATCTGGGCCTGACGGTCCGCGCCCTGTACGGAGGCCTTTGCTGGGGAAGGGGTGGTTTCATTGGTCATGCGGGATGCATGGGTGTTTCATATGAAAGCTACGTGACGGTCATATGAAACCTTCATTACCTTCGGCCTGACTCCCATGGGGGGCGGTGGTGTCTGTTACCTCAAGCCAGCTCCGCCATTGGTGAGCAAAGTAATTTCATCAAAGCTTCGCACTTGGGTCACTTGAGTTTTGTGTTCCCTCGAAATCATTCGGATGAATTTCATCTGGAGGAAACAATGAAACTCAAATCTGTTGTACTGGGCCTTGGCCTTGCGGCGGCCTCTGCCTTTGCAGTTGCGGCTGATACCTGGAAACTGGCTGTCACCGATGTTGAAGGCATGGAGCGTCTTCAGCTGGAATGGGGTCCGTTCAAAGAAGCGCTGGAAACGGCTACCGGCGAAAGCTTTGAATTCTTTGCCGTGAACTCGCGCACGGCAGCCGCCGAAGCGCTGCGCGCCAAGACCGTGGATTTCGTTGTCTCCGGTCCAGCCGAATATGTCGTGATCAACAAGCTGACCCAAGCCACACCGCTGATCGGTCTTGGTCGTCCTGATTACCACTGTGCAATCGTTGTGCGTGCCTACAGCGGCATCAACACCGTTGCGGACCTGAAAGGCAAAAAGGTTGCCTTCGGTGACATCGGATCAACCTCGAACATGCTGTGCCCGATGCAGGTGCTGGCAGATTACGGTCTGGATCCGATCAATGACATCGAGAAAACCCACACTTCGCGCAACATTGCACATGAAGCGCTGAAAGCGGGTGATGTGGACGCGCTGGGTTCAAATGCCGGTTCGTGGTTGAATGTGCGTAACAAGGAAACCGATCTGCCTTATGGTTTCTTCAAGATGCTGGCGCGGTCTGGTGATCTGCCAAACGACATGATCATGGTCGGCGCCCATGTGCCCGCCGAGAAGGCCGAAGAGGTCAAAACCGCGATCCTGGAAAACAAAGACGCCGTGATCGCAGGGATCACCGCCCATGAAGAAAACGACAAATATGTCGGCATGGATCTGGTTGCCATCGAGGACAGCGCTTACGACTACGTGCGCTCGATGTATTCCAACGCGGGCTTCCCGCAGTTTGACAACTTTATCGGTGACTGATCTTCGGACAGCCACGCCACCGCTGTCAAAAGGGGTGGATCAGGCCGGGGCGCATACCAGCGCCCCGACCTTTCACGCGTTGCAGGACCATGATGTCACAGCGAGTGGCCTCACCAAGTCCTTTGGCCAAAACGAAATCTTCAAGGACGTCAGCTTCCGGCTGGTTCGGGGCGAAGCGGTGGCACTTGTCGGGGGGAATGGCACCGGAAAATCCACCCTGTTGCGCTGTCTGCTGGGGTTGATCCCGTTTGATGCGGGATCTGTCCAGCTGCTGGACCATGACATTGCATCGGCCAACCGGGCTGGCCTGCGCACATTGCGGGCGCAGACGGGTTTGGTTGCGCAGAAACATAACCTTGTCCCACGCCTGTCCGTTCTGACAAATGTGATCCACGGTTTTCTGGGGCAACACAGCGGGCCGCGCTACTGGTCGCAAAGCTTCGCGCCAGCGCAGGCCCGGTTGGCCGCGATGGAGGCTCTGGACAAGGTGGGCCTGGCCCATCTGGCCAGCCGTCGCGCCGATCGCCTGTCTGGCGGGCAGTCCCAGCGTGTGGCCATTGCCCGTGCTTTGGTCGCACGTCCGCGCCTGTTGATTGCCGACGAACCCTGCGCCTCACTCGACCCCTCGGCGGGTGAGGAGATTATGGCGATGTTCTTTGATCTGGTGCGCAGTGAGGGGGTGACCGTCGTCTTTACCTCACACCACATCGATCATGCTTTGACCTATGGCGATCGGGTTCTTGGCCTTGCTGAGGGCCGCCTGAAACTTGACGCCACCGCAGCCTCGCTAGCTGCGTCCGACCTAAGAGGTCTTTATGACTGACCTATCACTCCCCGCCCGTTATCAACGCCCGTCAGCCCTGTCCTTTCTGGGCTATGCATCAGGCATCCTCCTGTTTTTCTGGGCCCTGAACGGTGCAGGATTTTCGCTGGAGAAGGTCCTGTCGTCGCCGCCACGGTTTGCTGATTTTGCCTCCCGCGCCTTTCCGCCAAACCTGGATCCAAAGGTTCTGGAACGTCTGAGCTGGAAAATGGTGGAAACCCTGCAAATCGCCTTTGCGGGCGCTGCAATTGGCGTGATCCTGTCCCTGCCTGTGGCGCTGCTGGCCGCGCAGGGGCTTGTTGTGGGGCGCATCACCAGCACGGTGACCCGCACCGCGCTGAGTTTTATCCGCGCGGTGCCCGACATTGCTTGGGCACTGGTTTTTGTGGTCGCCGTCGGGCTTGGTCCCTTTGCCGGGGTTCTGGCGATTATGATCGATACGATCGGGTTTTGTGGCCGCTTTTTCGCAGACGACATGGAAGCCGTTGACAAAGGCTCCGCCGAGGCCCTGACCGCAACCGGCGCGCGCAAGTTGGACATCGCCGCCTGCGCAACCCTGCCTGCCTCGGCCCCGGCCTTTGTTTCGACATCGCTATTTGCACTGGAAAAGGCCGTCCGCTCCTCAACCATCCTTGGGCTGGTGGGCGCTGGCGGTATCGGGATTGAGCTGAAGGTGGGGTTCGATCTGTTTGACTATCCAACGGCCATGACTGTCATCTTGATGATAGCTGTTGTGGTTATTCTTATCGAAGCGCTGAGCACCTGGGCGCGCAAGAAGATCATTGGGGAACAACGATGAAAGCAGATACCGCAGACCAGCATTGGAATGACCAATGGGCTGGGATTGAGGACGATAGTAAATGGTTGCGCCCTGAAGCTGACGTGATGCGTTGGGCGGCTGAGTTTGAATCGGGTTCCTGTGTTCTGGATCTGGGCGCGGGTGTGGGGCGTCACGCCCTGGCGCTGGCCGCAAAGGGGCATCAGGTCACAGCCCTGGACGCCGCACCCGAAGGCCTATCTGCAATTGACGCGACGGGGGCGGAGGTTGCCACCGTTCTGGGCCGAATGGACCAACTGCCGTTTGAGGATCGCAGCTTTGATCACCTGCTCAGCTGGAATGTGATCTATCATGGTGATGAAACGATCCTGCTGAACACCATCAATGAAATCCGCCGGGTTCTGAAACCGGGCGGCACGTTTCTGGGCACTATGCTGTCAAAGCGGCGCTTGCCATTTGAACAGGCAAAATACCCGGGCCGCGAAATCAGCCGAAACGCCTGGGTCTTTGACGCGCCCGGCACAGATAAGATCCACCCACACTATTTCTGTAACGCCGCTGAACTGCTGGCGTTGTTTACCGGATTTGAAACGCTCTGGCTTGAAGACCGTGAGCACGACAAACCCGGATCCTACCATTGGCACCTGAAGATGGAGCGCCTCTCCTAATGACGACTTGTACTTTTGTTGGCGCAGAGGTGTATCTGCCCGGCAGCATCGAAGACACCACAGTAACCATCAGCGACGGCCACATTGTTGAGATCGGCGGCCCCGTGCATGGCGACGAGATCGACGCAACAGGCAAGATCCTTGCCCCCGCTTTGATCGATGTGCATGGCGACGCCTTTGAGCGGCAACTGATGCCGCGCCCCGGCGTGTTTTTTCCAACAGACGCTGCCGTGATCGACACCGATAGACAGCTGGCGGCAAACGGGATTGCAACAGCCTATCACGCCATCACGCTGGGCTGGGAACCGGGTCTGCGCGATGTGGCTCGCGGCAAGGACCTGATGCAGGCCATGCAAACTCTGGCGCCGCGGCTTCTGGTCGAAAACCGGGTGCAGCTGCGCTGGGAAACCTTCGCCTTTGAGGCACTGGACACCATCGAATGGGCGCTGGCAGGTCCGCTGACCCCGTCGATCGCCTTCAACGACCACACCTCGATGACGATGCGCGCCTATGACGTGCCAATTCAGGAACGCCCCTTTGAGCTGTCGCCGGATTTCTCCATCGCCTCGCTGGATGATGCCCGGATGAAACAGCGCACTGCGTCCAAAGCAAAACGCGCGGGCCTGTCTGAGGATGACTATATTGCCCAGCTTGGAAAGGTTTGGGAACGGCGCGGTGATGTGCCCAACAAGATTGCGGATATCGCGGCACTGGGGCGCGCTGCCGGGGCGCCGATGTTGTCGCATGACGACACCCGCGCCGAAACCCGCAGCTATTTCCGTGGCTTGGGGGCGCAGGTCGCCGAGTTTCCAATGGTTCTGGAAGCGGCAGAGGCCGCGCGGGCAAACGGTGACTTGATCGTCTTCGGCTCACCCAATGCGGCCCGCGGGGGCAGCCATATCGGATCACTTGGGGCAGGGGACATGGTCGAAGCCGGGCTGTGCGATGTTTTGGCCTCTGATTATTTCTATCCGGCCATGCTGTCTGCCGTTGCGCGGCTGGATGCGGAAAAACGTGCGCCGCGTGATGACCTGTGGCGTCTTGTCTCCTCAGGGCCTGCACAGGCGATGGGGCTTGGTGATCGCGGGGACATTGAGAAGGGCAAACGTGCGGATCTGGTGCTGGTGGATTGGCCCGAAGGGCAGGCCCCGGCGATCCTGGGCACATGGGTTGCAGGGCGCTGCGCCTATCAGGGCCGGCCTGCTGGATGATCAGGTGGAACCCTGACTACCTGCCGGCGGTTGGTCTGGGCCTGACCCAGATCGTGGGCTACGGCACCTTGATGTATACCTATGCGGTGCTGCTGCCGCATATGGCCCAAGATCTGGGTTTGTCGCTCTCAACGGCGTTCGGCATCCTCTCGCTTGGTCTGTTCTTTGGCGGTGTGGTTGCCCCGCTATCTGGCATGTTGGTCGACAGGTTCGGCGGCCGCTGGGTCATGACCATCGGCTCACTCCTTGCGGGGCTTGCGGTGATGTCGCTGAGCCTTGTCACCAACGCATACGGGCTGTTTGTTGCCATTCTCTGCGCCGAGGCCGCAGGGATGCTGGTGCTGTACAACGTGGCTTTTGCCAGCGTGGCCCGCCTGGATCTCAATCTGCCAGCACAGAAGTCCATTTCAGTGATCACGCTGTTCGGGGGTGTCGCCTCGACCATCTATTGGCCGTTTACGCTGTGGCTGTTCAACGCGCAGGGCTGGCAGACCACCTGGATCATCCTGGGTGGGCTGCTGTTGATCATCTGCGTCCCTGTGCATGCGGTTAGCTTGTCACATCCGCTGAAAGACCACAGCGAGGCCAGTCACGCCGCAACCAACGACTGGCCCGAACTGCAAGGGGCGGATCGCAAGCGTGGCATGTTGTGGATGGTGGTGTCCTTCATCTTTGGCGGTTACCTCATGGGGGCGGTCATGACCCTCTGGGTGACGAATGTGCAGGATCTTGGACACACGGCAGCATACGCGGCGCTCGCCGGCGCTGTGATTGGCCCTTTTAAAACCGTTGGCCGCTTTTTCGAAATGCTGGTCAGCCGCAATATGTATCCGCTGGTGACCTATGCCTTGAGCCTCGGGCTGATGCTGGCAGGATTTGTAACCCTTTTGACGCTGGGGTTCACCCTGACGGGCCTGATGATCGCCGCAGCGCTTTATGGCATGGGCGACGGGATCAAAACCATTGCACGGGGCACGCTGCCCTTGGCCCTGTTCGGCGCCAAAGGCTACGGCGCGCGGCTGGGCTGGATCTCCGTCATCACACTGGGACTGAACGCTTCGGCGCCATTTGTCTTTGCCTGGCTCACGCAGAGCTTCGGCGGCTGGTGGTCCTTTGCGGTTATGGCGGCCTGCCTGAGCCTTGCGATTGCGACCTTTGTCATGATCCCTGACCCCAGAAAACGGCGCCATGATACCGTTGAAGATCGCTACCTGCCCGACAGGGGCTGAAACTATCTTCTCGATGGCACTCTAACCGGACCGTTGAGAGGGGGCGAACAGTTTGGAATTGCCGGGGAACCGTGGTTTAAGCGGGCCCAGCAGGAAAGGACCCGTTGCATCACTATGTTCGACCCAGAGACGCTCTCCAAAGCCCATCAAGACGTGGTTAATACCACCCGTCTTTGGCTTGATCAAATGGTCGTAGGGCTCAACCTATGCCCGTTTTCCTTGAGCGTCATCGCCCGAAACCAAGTCCATTATGCCGTCTGTGATGCCACCGCTGATGCAGAGCTGAGGCAGTTCTTTTTGGATGAATTGCAGCGCCTGCTTGGGGCCAACGAAAACGATGTTGCCACAAGCTTGCTCATGTTCACCCAGGGTGTGGAGGCGTTTGAGGATTACCTCGACCTCCTCGATTGGTTTCAGCAATTGTTGGAGGACGCGGACCTGACCGATCACGTGCAGCTGGCGTCCTTTCATCCGCACTATCAATTTGAGGGCGTGGCTGCAGAGGATCTCAGTCACTTCACCAATCGGTCGCCCTATCCGACGATACACCTGCTGCGTCAGGATCACATGGCGCGGATCCTCACCCATGTTGCAAACCCTGAGAAGATCTACCTAGACAACATCGAAACGTTGAAAAAACTTGGACGTTCTCAGGTCGAAGCCCTTTGTCCCTGGGGAAAGTGATTTATTTTCAGTAATTTACCGCTGCCTCCGTTTCAAGTTGTGCGGGGCTAGGGGGGAATACATGAGAGCGTTTGGGCCGACGTGTTCGTCTCCACAGAACAATATGCGTTTGAGTGGTTGCTCGGTCAGCAACACCCTGAAGAGGCAGAAATTTCAGGAAAATGGTGCCCCACACGGAGTCAAAAAAAGTTGTTAAATCTATAATAAAAAATATGGAAATTTTCACACCTGGGGCGGAGGTACCTCTAGTGATACCCCCACCTGTGAATTTGCCTTCGGTGCGAGTACGAACGCCAGCCTTGAAACTGTCGCAAGCGCGCTTGTCTCAGCGGATATCAAATTATTGTCGCAGATTGGAGATCCAAGTAAGGGCGATCCACAAACGTCTGACACACTCGATGTTGCGCCTGTGATGTCTAGGCCGTTGCTGAAGGCGGCCACCAGTTTTTTCATTGCGACATTGGCTGCCACACCAATACGGTCGTTTATGGTCTGGGTGCCATATAAACGCTTCCAGCCCAAAGCGGGCGCACTCATTGAGGGGCCCAAATGTCGCTAATCTGGACAACGTGTGAGTTCGCTGCATTCTCTCAAATGTCTGCTGTGGCGAAACAGCAAGGGTATGTCAGATCGATGACAATCCCGCATTGGTGTTGAGCAGAAATTCAGCGAAGATCGGGCCGCTTGCAGCACCGATTGCACGAGCATTTTCTCCGACGGTTCCGGTTTCAACCCTTGGCGCGATCAGCCCACGTTTGTCCTGGTTCACCAAATACCGACGAATCCGTTCGACCAATTCTTCGCGGATTTCAGACGGGAAAGCCCCATCGACCAAGATGGCCTCGAAATCGATGACCGAACAGATCGACAGGGACGCCTTGGCCAGCTCCTGCGCTGTCTCGCCGACCCATGGGGCGACATAGCGGGAAAGTCCGCTCCACTCCTGAGGTTTCTGCCACATCAGATCCGGGTCAAGACCTGCTTCGATCAGACGGGCCTCAAGCAGATGCAGCGAGGCCGTGTCAATCAATTGCTGGCTTTCCCCCAAGGGGCCGGTTGTCCGCATAGAGCCCAGTGCGCCTGCATTGCCTTGGTTGCCCTCGAAGACAGTACCGTTCAGGGCGATGCCCCCGCCAATGAACGATCCGATGTAGAAATAGGCGAAGTCGCGATACTCCTTGCCGCGGCCATAGAGGTGTTCTGCATGACAGGCAGCGGTAGCATCATTGACCACATAGACCGGCAGATCGCTGAAACGGGCAGTTTCTTGGGTGAAGTTCACATCTTTCCAGGAACGGAACTTTTCAGCTGCCGGGCCGGAAAGGTCGTGCCATTTCCAAAGCTCGAACGGGGTGCCGATCCCAATGCCACAGACACGTTTTTGATGGGCAGGAGAAAGGTTCCCAAGCAGGTCCGAAATACCCTGTTCCAAGAAGCCAAATACGGCATCGGGCATGGGGTAATCATAGGAGGTGTGCAATTGCCCCCGCACGGTCCCTGCAAAATCCAGCAACAACAAATCCGCGCTACGGCGTCCGATCTTTAGGCCGATGGAATAGGCGCCATCCGGATTCAGCTCGATGGGAATGGATGGTTTGCCTACCTTGCCGCGTACCGGTTCGCCGCGTCGTACCAACCCGTCTTCTCCGAGGTTGCGCAGGATAGTGGAAACGGTGGGTTTGGAAAGGCCCGTACGACGCGCCAACTCTGCCGCCGGCACCGTTCTGTGGCGTTGCAGGACGGAAAGGATCAGGCGTTCGTTATGGTCGCGCAAACCGCTTTGGTTCACGCCTGCGCGTTGAGTTGGAATGATATCACCGTCCATGCCCTGCACAATAGTTCCCTCTGTTTGCAAAGGGAAGGTAGCAGTCACCTTTTAGTTAGTAAAGTTTACAAACTAATTGACAGAGAAGCTGGACTCGTGTTTTCTGACCTCCAACCTGCAATCTCGCAGGCCGTGGTCAACAAGGAGGTGGCCACAAAACTAAAACCACATGGATGGGAGGAAACGTATCCGTCCGGTGTCCCCGCTCTGACGGCGTGATGGAGTGCCTGCTAGATGTC
>NZ_CYSB01000003.1 GCF_001458255.1 Thalassovita autumnalis | reverse complement strand
GTTTTTCGAACTGTGAATCACGCCCCTACGCGGAAATCAATGGGTCCTGACCCTAAGCGGGCAAATGGGCGTCGCCGAACTGACAGAAAGCGAGAACGCGGTTTGGCTCGAGTGCTTCTGCGAGCAGATGTCTGCACCGACTTCGAAAGAAATTGAGTTCTTTTCCAGTCGCAAACGTGCTGGACTTGGATGCGGTTAGAAGGAAGGTAGCGAGTTGGTGAGTGCTGGCCAAGGTCCGGCACATGGGGGTGGAAATTTTACCTCCCCCCCAAAATGCCCAAGGATAGTTACGCAAATTGGCCGCGTGTGGCGACTTTTTTAAGTCAGAGACCAAAAGTAGTTCCCACTCCCGTTTTTCACGCCATTTAGCTTGCCAGCCACTTCAAGCTTTGTCAGGGCACCTCGCAATGTGGTTACCTTTGCATTTGGATTCACCCCCTTCGGATGAAGCTCAGGAGGAATGGCCTTGAGAATATCGGATGTCATCGCCCCTGTCTTTTCGTCCGCTTGAATTCCCTTCAAGGCCGTCCAGGCTGCCGCTTGGAGGGGGCTAAACTTCGCGGGTGCCACATCATCGGTCGAAAGCGACCCATCCAGAAGCGTAGCCTTCACAGTAAAGCGGTCGAAGCCTTCCACATCAGTGCAAAGTTTGACCTTCTCCAGCAGGTATGAAAACCGCAGGTCACCTGCCATGTTGCGCTGCTTTGTGGTGTTGACGACGCAAGCGCCAGTGTCTTCATTCTTCTTGATTGTGAACTCAGAGTCGACATTCGTTCTGATCGCCGATGAGCCCCGCCCACCTTTGTCCTCGTCACGCCCTGTGTGGTGGACCAGAAGGACATGCGCATCCAATTCTTCCGCGATTGTCTGAGCGCCTGACGTGGCGATGCTCATTTCGTTCGAGAAATTCTCGTTCAGGTCGGCGATCGCATGAATGAACGTGTCGATGATGATCATGCTGATCGCAGTTTCACAGCGCGGCAGGTGCTCTTTCAGCTGATCTATCAATTCAGGCACATGATCTGGATCGCCAAGATTCAAACGTGATTTCATCACGAGATAGTCTTCGGCATCCTCAACATCCCTGAGCAGGGCATAAACGCGGTCTTTAACACCATCCCCGCCTTCTCCGCAGATATGCAGAACGGCGCCACGTCTGGTATTCATCGTAAGAATGGGTTTTCCTTGCACCACATGGGCGCCGAGCGCCACTGCCACCGCTGTCTTGCCAACATTGCTGGGGGCGACGAGCATGCCAACCTCTTTTCGATTGCAGAGATCTCGGATGACATAGTTGCACTCCCGGCTTGGGATATGGTCATTGGCACGCTCGAAAATGAATTCGGGCTTGGGTTGCAGTGTCATTTTCACGGAAGGTCCTTTCAGTTCTTGCTGAGGTTTTCCCAGCTGCTGAACAGGACATAAGGGCGCCAATCTCGCTCCAGACAGGGGGTTTGAATCCCTTTTTCGCTTTTTTCTTATGCACCCAGATTGAAGACACCCACATAGAAAAAGGCTCCTGCAAGAGCCTTTTTCTATGTGGGTGGCACTCAACGTCAGCGACTAAATGGCTGAGCGAGCTCAGCAATGTGGCTCTTTGGTGTTTACCCGCTGCCAAACCTCTTTCGGTTAATTTTTTCTCGCTCGGCCAAACGACCCCACTTTCTTGTCATGAAACAAGTCATGGCAAATCTTCGCGCTGCTGCACGCACGACATCAAATCTCCCCTCGCTTTCGCAATCGCAAATCGCACAACGGTGGCGGCTGGATGCCGACACTGTGAGAAAGATCAGCCGGGAGCACCATCTTTTGCCCGTTCCCGGCCCCTGGAAGCGCGCGCGATACAGCATGCTTGATGTCTGGCGGATCGAGGGGATCCCGCACACTGTCGCGTTAGATACCTCTCTTCGCGGCGACCTTCTTGAACCGTTGGCGACAGCTAACGACCTGGCCGTTCAATGTGGCTGCACCCCAGCCACCATTCGAAATTGGGCACGCGAGGGCGTCCTGCCAAGTCTCCGGTTGGGAGGGTCCGTGCGGTTTCACATCTTCGCTGTTCGAGGTGTGAAGTGGTCCCACCTTTTCGGACAGTTTTGCAGCTTTGCTAAGGTGTATCGGG
>NZ_CYSB01000002.1 GCF_001458255.1 Thalassovita autumnalis | reverse complement strand
ATGGCAAAGGAAAAGTTTGAGCGTTCCAAACCGCACGTTAACATCGGCACCATCGGCCACGTTGACCACGGCAAGACCACGCTGACCGCAGCAATCACCAAATACTTCGGTGACTTCCAGGCATATGACCAGATCGACGGCGCGCCTGAAGAGAAAGCCCGCGGCATCACCATCTCGACCGCACACGTTGAGTATGAGACCGAGTCGCGTCACTACGCGCACGTTGACTGCCCCGGTCACGCTGACTACGTGAAAAACATGATCACCGGTGCTGCCCAGATGGACGGCGCGATCCTGGTTGTGAACGCTGCTGACGGCCCGATGCCGCAGACCCGTGAGCACATCCTGCTGGGCCGCCAGGTTGGCATCCCGAAGATGGTTGTTTTCCTGAACAAAGTTGACCAGGTAGACGACGAAGAGCTGCTGGAGCTGGTGGAAATGGAAGTCCGCGAGCTGCTGTCCGAGTATGACTACCCGGGTGATGATATTCCGATCATCGCAGGTTCGGCTCTGGCGGCGATGGAAGGCAACAAGCCTGAGATCGGCGAAGAGAAAATCAAAGAGCTGATGGCAGCTGTTGATGAGTACATCCCGCAGCCTGAGCGTGCGGTTGACATGCCGTTCCTGATGCCGATCGAAGACGTGTTCTCGATCTCGGGTCGTGGTACCGTTGTCACCGGCCGTGTTGAGCGTGGCGTGATCAATGTTGGCGACGAGATCGAAATCGTTGGCATCAAAGACACCTCGAAAACCACCTGTACCGGTGTTGAAATGTTCCGCAAGCTGCTGGACCGCGGTGAAGCCGGCGACAACATCGGCGCACTGCTGCGTGGCGTTGACCGTGACTCGGTTGAGCGTGGCCAGGTTCTGTGTGCCCCGGGTTCGGTGAACCCGCACACCAAGTTCGAAGCCGAGGTCTACATCCTGACCAAGGAAGAAGGCGGCCGTCACACCCCGTTCTTCGCGAACTACCGTCCGCAGTTCTACTTCCGGACCACCGACGTGACCGGCACCTGCATCCTGCCCGAGGGCACCGAGATGGTTATGCCTGGCGACAACCTGAAACTGTCGGCCGAGCTGATCGCCCCGATCGCGATGGAAGAAGGCCTGCGCTTCGCCATCCGTGAAGGCGGCCGCACCGTTGGTTCCGGTGTTGTTTCCAAAATCATCGAGTAATC
>NZ_CYSB01000001.1 GCF_001458255.1 Thalassovita autumnalis | reverse complement strand
CTCGGTTGCGCAGGTTGCCCGGCGCTACGCGATGAACACCAACCTGATCCACAAATGGCTTCGCGACCCTCGGTTTTCATCAACTGATCAGGCTGTGGATTTACCCGAGCCTGAGAGCGCATCGTTTCTTCCAATCGAGGTTGTGGGCATGACGCCCGCCCCAGCGGCACCCATTCCGTTCAATCCTTCAACAGGTTCCGTCACTGCGCAGCGCGTCGACATCACATTGTCGGATGGTCGACGGATATTGCTGGAGGGTGCGACCGCGCTGTCGGCGATCGTGGCGATGGTCGAGGGGCTGGCACGATGATCCCGGTGCCGAGCAACACGCGGGTTTGGCTGGCCGCCGGCGTCACGGATATGCGGCGCGGGTTCAATACGCTGGCGGCACAGGCCGAACAGGTTTTGGCCGAGGATCCTTATTCGGGCCACATGTTCGTCTTCAGGGGCCGCCGGGGCGATCTTTTGAAGATCATCTGGTGGGATAGCCAGGGGGCCTGCCTGTTTGCAAAGCGGCTGGAACGGGGCCGGTTTGTTTGGCCGGCGGCCAAGGAAGGTAAGGTCAGCCTGAGCCCATCACAACTGTCGATGCTACTGGAAGGGATCGACTGGCGGACACCGCAGAAGACCTGGCGACCGCTGGTCGCGGGATAGGGGGTGATACCCAACAAAACATGGGCTTTGACGCTGTTTTGCGTTCCCTCTTATGGGACGATTTGGTATAGTATGCCCCATGCTGGACGCCTTCAAATCTCTGCCCAAAGACCCTGACGAGCTGCGCTCTGTCAGCGAGCAAATGCTCCAGCATATCCAGTCTCAGGCCTACCAAATCGAGAAGCTGAAGGCCGAACTGCACGGCCATCGCAAAGCGCGCTTCGGCGCAAAGTCAGAGTGCATGGATCAGCTGGCGCTCGACCTGTCGGAAGACGATGAGATAGCGCAAGCCGCAGAGGATCAGCACGCGGGGCAGTCGCCGGATAATGATGAGCCTCAGGCGAAGCGCCAGCACAGCCGCAAGCCACTGCCCGACCATCTGGATCGGGAAGATGAGATCCTGTCGCCGGGCGAGGCATGCGATGGATGCGGTGGCACCCTGCGCCAGGTGGGCGAGGACGTGACCGAAGAGCTGGATTACATCCCCGGTCACTTCGTCGTGCGCCGGTTTATCCGCCCACGCATGGCCTGCACCTGCTGTGAAGCTTTCGCCCAAGCCCCGCTGCCGTCCCGCCTGATCGAACGCGGGCGGCCCGGCCCCGGCCTCGTGTCGCACATGCTGGTCGGCAAATATTGTGATCACCTGCCGCTTGAGCGGCAGTCCAAGATCTACGCACGTGAAGGGGTTGATCTGCATCGCTCCACGCTGAGCGACTGGGTCGGGCGCACGACGGCCCTGCTGGAGCCTCTGGCAGAGCACATCGGCAAACTGGTCCGGGCGGGACCCGCCCTGTTTGCGGACGACACCCCCGTAAAACTGCAGGTGCGCGCTAACACAACGAAGACCAAAACTGCCCGGCTCTGGAGCTATGTCAGGGACGAACGCCCGTGGTGCGGGGCAGCACCACCCTGCGCCTGGTATCAGTTCAGCGTCGATCGGAAGGGCGAGCACCCCGCCAACCATCTTGCGGGCTATACCGGCACGGTCCATGCCGATGGGTTTGCCGGCTTCAATGGCCTGTTTGGCAAGGACAAGGCTGACGAACAGGCTTGCATGGTTCACGTGCGCCGCAAGTTCGTCGACGAGGTCGAGCGCACCGGCTCTCCCATTGCCCAGCATGCGATCAAACAGATCGCGCAGCTTTACGCTGTCGAGAAGGAGGCGCGGGGAAAATCCCCAGAAGAGCGCGTGGCCCTGCGGCAAGCCAAGGCAAAGCCTGACTTCGACAACCTAGAGCTTTGGCTGCAGGGGCAACTGCGCAAGATCTCCGGTAAGACCAAGCTCGCCGAAGCGATCCGTTACGCGTTGAACCGGATGCCAAAGGCCCGTGGCTATCTCAGCGACGGGCGCCTCGAGCTGGACAACAACACTTGCGAGCGGACAATGCGACCCGTTGCATTGGGCAGAAAAAATTATCTATTCATGGGGTCCGTTGGCGGCGGGAGCGCCGCTGCAATCGCTTACACGCTCATGGAAACCTGCAAGCTGAACGGCGTCGACCCCGAGGCGTGGCTAACATGGGTCCTCCAGCGCCTACCCGATCACAAGATCAATCGCATCGACGAACTCATGCCATGGAACTGGCGCCCCGAAAAAGCCTGAAACCGCCCCGATACCGGACGGATAC